>CAUPRM010000003.1:0-237416 GCA_963513725.1 uncultured Limnohabitans sp.
CACCAAAATAGCGCCGTCCATTTGAGCAGCGCCAGTGATCATGTTTTTCACATAGTCGGCGTGACCAGGACAGTCCACGTGTGCGTAGTGACGAGCTTCTGTCTCGTACTCAACGTGGGCAGTGTTGATCGTGATACCGCGTGCTTTTTCTTCGGGAGCCGCGTCAATTTGGTCGTAAGCCTTCGCTTCGCCGCCAAACTTGGCCGACAGGATCGTGGTGATCGCTGCAGTCAAGGTGGTCTTGCCGTGGTCAACGTGGCCAATCGTGCCGACGTTCACGTGCGGCTTGGTACGTTCAAATTTTCCTTTTGCCATTTTTCGACTCCGAAAAAAATAAGTCAATCACAAAAATTTGGTGCCCTTGGCGGGAATCGGACCCGCGACCTCTCCCTTACCAAGGGAGTGCTCTACCACTGAGCCACAAGGGCAAAAACTCTGACCGCCAATCAAACCAACAAAAACAACAATTGGAGCGGGAGACGGGAATCGAACCCGCGTCATTAGCTTGGAAGGCTAGGGTTCTACCATTGAACTACTCCCGCATCTAGCCAGAAACCAGCTTTAGCAGCTGCAGGATCACCTAGGCAACGCTTGTTGTTTTCGCTGGTGGAGGGGACTGGATTCGAACCAGTGTAGGCGTAAGCCAACAGATTTACAGTCTGCCCCCTTTAGCCACTCGGGCACCCCTCCGGCGAACCTCAGACTATAGCAGAGTTTAGAGGCTAGGACCCGATTTTGAATAAATTTCGCTCATAAAGCCCAAGACATGGGTTGACGATGCTGCGCCAACCAAGCCACAGCTTTTGAAAAATGCCCGCAACCAACAAAAGGCTGAGGCGGGCGCAAAGCAGACAAGGGCGAGGGATGATTGGCAAGTAATACCAAGGCATCACGCACCGACGCCTGCGCCCCCACGACAGCCGCCGAGGCAACTTGGCGCGTTTGCATCTCAATCATGGGCACCTTCGCTTGTGCATGCGCGCCCCACAGCATGTAAACACAAGCTGGCGACGTGCGCGCCACTTGAGCAAGCAAGGCATCCGTCAAAGACTCCCAACCACGTTTGGCATGGCTGGCTGGTTGACCCTGCTCAACCGTTAAGCACGTATTGAGCAACAGCACCCCGCGCTTAGCCCACGCTTCGAGCGAACCACTTTGAGGCGGCTGCAATCCCACATCTCTTTGTAACTCTTTGAAAATATTGCGGAGCGAAGGCGGCACTTTCACGCCAGGCGCCACTGAAAACGACAAACCCTGCGCTTGATAAGGGCCGTGATACGGGTCTTGCCCAAGAATCACCACACGCACACTGGCCAGCGGCGTCAGCAACAAAGCCCAAAGTGGATGTTCGGGGTACACGATGGCGCCAGCAGCTAAGCGATCTTTGACAAACGCAGCCAAAGACTGACCTTCTGGACTGCGCCAAAACGCCTCTAGCGTCGGGCGCCAGTCATCATGAACAGGCCAAGACTCGGGCGACCAAGCCTTGAGATGCGGCCCCACACTGGACGCAGCGCCCCCCGACAACACGTCACCAAACAAATCGCGGGTCATTCCCAGCCATCGCCCACTCAGGCGGCGAACAACTGTGCCAACGCCACACCTGGATCAGGCGCACGCATGAACGCCTCTCCCACCAAAAATGCATGCACATTCGCGTCGCGCATGGTTTGCACGTCACTGCGCTGCACGATGCCGCTCTCCGTCACCAACAAGCGGTCAGCAGGCACATCCGCCAGCATGCCGAGCGTGGTGTCCAACGAAACCTCAAACGTCCGCAGATTTCGGTTGTTGATCCCGATCAGCGGTGTTTTCAACTTCAACGCCCGCTGCAATTCAGGCGCATCGTGCACCTCGACCAAAACAGCCATATCCAAACTGCGCGCAATCGCTTCAAACTCAGCCATCTGAGCGTCGTCCAAACAGGCTGCAATCAACAAAATGCAATCCGCCCCCATCACGCGTGCTTCGTAGACTTGGTAAGGATCAACCATGAAGTCTTTGCGCAACACGGGCAAATCGCATGAAGCTCGCGCTTGCTTCAAATAATCCACACTGCCTTGGAAAAAGTCTTTATCTGTCAGCACCGACAAACAAGCCGCGCCGTGTTCGGCATAGCTTTGCGCAATGTCCGCAGGAATAAAGTCTTCGCGAATCACGCCTTTAGACGGGCTGGCTTTTTTGATTTCAGCGATCACCGCAGGCAAACCCGCTGCGATCTTGGCGCGCAAAGCGCCCACAAAGTCACGGGTCAGCACACGACTCTCAGCGTCAGCGCGCATGGCTTGCAATGATTTGCGCTTGAGCGCTGCAGCCACCTCTTGGTGTTTGACTTCGACAATTTTCTTCAGGATGTCACTCATGCTTGGCTTTCTTTTCGCTTTCGGGCGACTCATTCTTTAAAACATTCACAAACACGCGGTGCATCACCACGCCGACCACCACAAAGCCGACGGAGACACCGATGGCAATCCAAGCCTCTGGGTTATGCCACATCGTTCAGAGCTTAGACAGACAGGGCATGGGCCGCGGTGACCCATTGATCCAGCTTGGCTTTGGCCGCACCAGAAGACAAAACCTCCCGGGCTCGCGCAATACCGGCCTCCATGCTTTCCACCACATTGGCAGCATACAAAGCCAATCCCGCGTTGAGCACCACGATGTCACGCGCTGGGCCAGGCTGGTTATCCAGCACGCCCAACAACATCGTGCGCGATTGCTCGGGCGTTTCCACACGTAAAGCGCGGTTGCTGACCATGGAGAAGCCGAAGTCTTCCGGATGAATTTCGTACTCACGCACCTCGCCATCCTTCAACTCACCCACCATCGTGGATGCGCCCAACGACACCTCATCCAACCCGTCACGGCCATAGACGACCAACGCATGCTCTGCACCCAAACGTTGCAAAGCGCGCACTTGAATACCCACCAAATCGGGGTGAAACACACCCATCAAAATATGAGGCGCTCCAGCGGGGTTGGTGAGTGGCCCCAAGATGTTGAAGATGGTGCGCACCCCCAGCTCTTTGCGAACAGGTGCCACATTTTTCATCGCGGGGTGATGGTTGGGCGCAAACATGAAGCCGATGCCCACCTGTGCAATGCACTGCGCAATTTGCGCAGGCGCAAGGTTGATGTTGACACCCAAACTCTCCAACACATCCGCGCTGCCACTCTTGCTGCTCACGCTGCGACTGCCATGCTTGCTGACCTTGGCACCCGCCGCAGCGGCCACAAACATCGAGCACGTTGAAATATTGAACGTGTGCGAGCCATCGCCCCCCGTGCCCACGATGTCCACCAAGTGGCGACGATCGGCGACCTCCACCTTGGTCGAAAACTCCCGCATCACTTGTGCAGCAGCGGTAATTTCGCCAATCGTTTCTTTCTTCACGCGCAACGCGGTGATGAACGCAGACATCAACACTGGCGACATTTCGCCCGCCATGATGAGCCGCATGATGTGCAGCATTTCGTCGTGAAAAATCTCACGATGCTCAATCACGCGTTGCAGCGCTTCTTGCGGAGTAATTGCATGTGTGGCTGTCATGACGCGCCTTTACAAAAAGTTCTTGAGCATGGCGTGACCGTGCTCCGTGAGGATCGACTCGGGATGAAACTGCACCCCTTGAATGTCAAGCTCGGTATGCCGTACACCCATGATTTCGCCGTCATCGGTCCACGCCGTGACCTTCAAGCAAGCTGGGCGCGATGCACCCTCGATCGCCAAGGAGTGGTAACGATTCACCGTGAATTTCTCAGGCAAGCCAGCAAACACGCCCTCTTGCGTGGTGGTGATGACGCTGGTCTTGCCGTGCATCAACGCTTGTGCCCGAATGATCTTTCCGCCAAACGCCGCGCCAATGCTTTGATGCCCCAAACAGACGCCCAAAATTGGCAACTTGCCTGCAAAGTGTTGAATAGCCGCGACCGAAATACCGGCCTCAGCGGGTGAGCAAGGTCCAGGAGAAATCACCAGGCGATCGGGCTTGCGCCCAGCAATGCCTTCCAGCGTGATTTCGTCGTTGCGAAACACCTCAACCTCAGCACCCAACTCACCAAAATATTGAACGATGTTGAAGGTAAAGCTGTCGTAGTTATCAACCATCAAGAGTTTGATTTTTTTCATGATGTTTACTCCAAACCTTCTTCCACCAACTCACTGGCACGCAACAACGCACGCGCTTTGTGCTCGGTCTCTCTCCACTCCAGCTCGGGCACAGAATCGGCCACGACACCTGCCGCAGCTTGCACATACAAGGTGTCGTTTTTGATGATGCCCGTGCGAATGGCAATCGCCACATCCATATCGCCCGCAAAGCTCAAATAGCCACACGCACCGCCGTACAAACCGCGCTTGGTGGGTTCAAGTTGGTCAATCAACTCCATGGCGTGCACTTTGGGGGCGCCGGTCAGCGTGCCCGCAGGGAAGGTGGCTTTGAGCACATCCATGCTGGTGAGCGGCTGGCCATCTGCGCCATCGAGCAACAAACCTTCCACGTTACTCACGATGTGCATCACATGGCTGTAACGCTCCACCACAAACGCCTCGGTCACTTTGACGCTGCCAATCTTGGCAATGCGACCAATGTCGTTGCGCGCCAAATCGATCAACATGACGTGCTCGGCACGCTCTTTGGGGTCGTTGATCAACTCAACTTCAGCCGCCTTGTCCGCCTCGGGCGTTGCACCGCGTGGGCGCGTGCCGGCCAGCGGACGGATGGTGACTTTTTGGCCTTCGGGTGTGGACTCTTGGCGCACCAAAATCTCGGGCGAGGCACCCACCACATGGGCGTCACCAAGGTTGTAGTAATACATGTACGGGCTAGGGTTGAGCGAACGCAACGCACGGTACAAAGACAGCGGGCTGGCTGTGAACTTCTTGTGAATACGCTGGCCCACTTGCACCTGCATGAAGTCACCCGCCGCAATCAGATCTTTGGCGCGCAACACAGCAGCCAAATAATCGTCTTTGGCAAAGCTTCGCTCTGCAGGGTGGCTGGCGCAGGGCGCGATCGAGGGCGCTTGCGCAGGCGCTTTCAAACGCTGCTTGAGCTCGGCCAAACGCGCTTGCGCTTGTGGGTAAGCATCGGGCTGCGCGGGGTCGGCGTACACGATGAGCGAGAGCTTGCCTGACAGGTTGTCAATCACGGCCAACTCTTCGGTTTGCAGTAACAAAATATCTGGCATGCCCAAGTCATCGGGCGGGCAAGAATGCACCAGCTTCTTTTCGATGTGACGCACGGTGTCGTAGCCAAAGTAGCCCGCCAAGCCACCGCAAAAACGGGGCATGCCGTCTAGCAAAGCCACCTTGAAACGCTTTTGATAGGCCGCCACAAAGTCCAGCGGATTACCCGAAATAGTTTCGACCACGACGCCATCGGTCACCACCTCGGTCTTCGCGGCTTCGCCAAAGCCACTGGCGCGCAACAAGGTGCGTGCAGGTAACCCAATGAAGCTGTAACGCCCAAAGCGCTCACCGCCCACCACGGATTCCAACAAAAAGCTGTGTTTGCCGTGATCTTGGACATGCGCCAGCTTCAAATAAAGCGACAAAGGGGTTTCGAGGTCGGCAAATGCTTGCGCCACCAACGGAATGCGGTTGTAGCCTTGTTGGGCCAATGTTTTGAATTCGATTTCGGTCATGGTGAGCCTCCACAGCTCTGCCCCGTGTAGATGGGGCGTTCATTCGGACAGGTGCTGAGGCAAAGGCCATGCATCAGCGCGGAGCACGGCTTCAGTCGCGTGCGTTAGACGAGCTTGAACAACGGCGTACGCCAGGGCCAAGCTCCCCGGTCGTGACAACCTGTGACAGTGCTGCGATGAATGAACATGAAGATCAGTTTAACAAAGGCTCAGCACGACAAGCTCAACGCACCCAGAATTTGGGTCAACACGTCGACATGCGCGTCGGCATCCACCCCATCGACGGGTTCGCCGTGGTTATAGCCATAGCGAACCAGCACCACGGGGCAACCCGCGGCCCGTGCAGCTTGGGCGTCGTTGCTGGAGTCGCCCACCATCAACGTGCGCGCTGGCTCGGTGCCTAATATGTCGCAGGTACGTAGCAAAGGCAGCGGATCTGGCTTTTTGCGGGCAAAGCTGTCACCCCCAAAGACATGCGAAAAATACCGATCGAGGCCTTTCGCTTTTAACAAGGGCTGGGCAAACGACAAAGGTTTGTTCGTCAGACATGCAAGCGCCAAACCCGCACTGCGCAATTGCTGCAAGCCCTCGGCCACACAGGGGTACACCTGCGCAAACTCACCATTGATCGCCAAATAGTGGTGCTGGTATCGCAGCCAAGCCAACTCATACAAATCATCCACCGTGCGGCTTGCGCACATGCGCCCCGACGACTGAACTTCGGGCAAGGCCAATTGATGCGTCAGCACGGAGCGGATCAAATGCTCGGAACCCTTGCCGACGGTACGCGAAACCAACGCACGGGTGACGGGCGGCAGATCCAAGTCTGCGAGCGTGCGATTGAGCGCGACCTCAAAGTCGCCTAAGGTGTCGACCATCGTGCCGTCCAGATCAACGATGGCTGCTCGCAGTGTGGTTGCGTGAATTTTCATGCGGAAAGTATCTTTGAATGCGGAAATAAGAAACTGGCCAACTTGCCACAACTTGAATGAGCGTCAGCAATGTTTGTTGCAATTTGAAACACTTTTTTATCACATCCTAGGGTAACAACTGTCTAACTGTGAGGTTTTATAGGCTGAAAATATTTATCAATTGAACGAGACGTGCCACCACACGCAAGGGATTGTCAAACCATGAATTCACGGCAAACTTCGCCTCGTAGTGTTATCAGTGCCTACGCTCAAGGTGCGACCTACAACAGCCCCGAACATGAGGCCATCATTGCATCATCCCGAGAGCGATCAAGAGCGTATGGACTTGACAACGTTGACGCCCCAGACTTCAGCGGAACTTCACGTACAAACCTCACTGCACTCTTAGAAGAGAACCATTTTCTGTTCCAGCATGCAGCCCCCGTGATGGAAACGCTGTACGAGCAGATCGTCAATACGCAGAGCATGGTTCTGCTGACCACGCGTTCAGGCACCATCCTTCACTCGTTGGGCGACACTGATTTTTTAGAAAAAGCAGCGCAAGTGGCCTTGGCACCCGGCGTGGACTGGTCAGAAAAAAGCAAAGGAACCAACGCCATTGGCACAGCTTTGAGTGAAGGCCAAGCATTGGTGGTGCACGGCAACCAGCATTTTTTACATTTCAACCATTTCCTCACCTGCTCTTGCACACCTATTCTTGACCCTCACGGCGATGTCATCGGCGCACTTGATGTCACCGGGGACTATCGCAGCTACCACCAACACACCATGGCGCTGACTCGCATGTCTGCGCAAATGATAGAAAACCACATGTTTGCCGATGTGTTCCCCACCGAGGTGCGGATTCATTTTCACGCGCGACCTGAGTTCATCGGCACGATCGTTGAAGGCATTGCTGTATTTACCACTGATGGACGGTTTTTGTCAGCAAACCGCAGTGCACAGTTTCAATTTGGCATGTCCATCAATGCTTTGCGCGCACACACGTTTTCGTCGCTGTTCGGCACTGGTATTTCCCAGTTCTTTGACAAAGCACGGTCAGCCAACGGGCAGTCTTTCAATTTGTGTCTTCACGACGGCGTCAGCGTCTGCTGCAAAAGCGATCTCAAATTTAACAGCGCGACGAACCATTTGTCACGCATGTCTGCCGAAGCAAACTCAACCCCACCGGTCTATAAAAAACGCAAGGATGAAAAAATCCCACTTTCAAGCCTTCGCTACTTAGACACTGGGGACCCTCAAGTGTCAGCTGTGGTGAAAAAGTTACGCATCATTCAAGATCGCGACATTCCGATCATGATCTTGGGCGAAACGGGCACAGGCAAAGATTTGCTAGCGCAAGCCATTCACAACGACTCCAAACGTGGTGCTAAAAATTTTGTCTCCCTCAACTGTGCTTCTATTCCAGAAAGCCTGATTGAGTCAGAACTTTTCGGTTACGAAGAGGGGGCATTCACAGGCGCTAAGCGCAAGGGATCAACTGGCAAGATTTTGTTTGCCAATGAAGGCACCTTGTTCTTAGATGAGATTGGTGACATGCCTCTGCACCTGCAAGCGCGGCTGCTGCGCGTACTGCAAGAGCGCAAAGTGAACCCGCTGGGGTCGGGGCGAGAGGTCGAAGTCGACATCACCATCATCTGCGCAACCAACAAAAACCTGAAGGACATGATTGCCAATGGCACCTTCAGAGAAGACTTGTATTACCGCCTCAATGGCTTGGTGGTCCAGCTTCCTGCTTTGCGTGACCGCACAGACTTGGATGTGGTGACACAGAAAATTTTAGGTAACGTGTGCAGCGCAGAAAAACGCGTTGGTGTTTCACACGATGTGATGCAGCTATTTCGTCGCTACAAGTGGCCAGGCAACTTTCGCCAACTCTTTAACCTGCTTCGTACTGCCGTCGTTATGGCAGAGTGCGAGGGTGACATTCAGATTCACCACCTGCCCGACGACTTTTTGTCTGACGTCCAGCAAATCAATTCAGCCCCCTCCCCTCAAGTTGTACGCCACGCAATGCCTGAAGTTTCGCAAGCTGAGGCCTCACCGGCAGATCTATACGACCCACAAACTTTGAATCTGGAAAACGTCGCCATAGATGCCATTGCGCAAGCCTTGCGCACCTGCAAAGGCAATGTATCCGCGGCAGCCAAGATGTTGGGGGTCTCGCGCAACACCATCTATCGTAAAAAGCACCTACTGCCTAATGACCTTTGAGCACATTTCAGATCTCGAGCATCAGTCGCCTTGGGAATCTTGCACAGCCAACTCATCCAACTCAGCTTGTGTAAACACACGTGAACGGGTGTGAAAAGCTTTGCCCTCAGGACCTTCTAGCGAAAACGTTCCGCCTGTACCTTCAATCACGTCAATGATCAGCTGCGTGTGTTTCCAATATTGGTATTGACTTTTACCTATAAAAAATTCGCAATCCCCGATTCGGCCCAGAAATACATCACCTGCGCCAATCGTCAGTTCACCGGGTAAATAACAATTTGCAGCGCTGTTGTCACAACACCCACCAGACTGATGAAACATCAAAGTCCCATGCTTCTTTTTTAAGAATTCCACCAGCTCCAGAGCCGCTGGCGTTGCTACGACTTTTTCAACCATCATGAACTCCTGTACTAAAAGCGCGTGGCGAGTTATCGCCACGCGAAATTCATGTCCTTCGGTTTATAAATTTAGAAGAAGCCCAGCTTGCTCTCGCTGTAGCTGACCAAGAGGTTCTTGGTTTGCTGGTAATGGTCGAGCATGACTTTGTGGGTTTCGCGGCCGATGCCCGACTCTTTGTAGCCACCGAAGGCAGCGTGTGCGGGGTAGGCGTGGTAGCAGTTGGTCCACACGCGGCCAGCCTTGATGGCGCGGCCCATGCGGTAGGCCACGTTGCCGTTGCGGCTCCAGACACCGGCACCCAGTCCGTACAGCGTGTCGTTAGCGATTGCCAGGGCTTCGGCTTCGTCCTTGAAGGTGGTCACAGCCAGCACGGGGCCAAAGATTTCTTCTTGGAAGATGCGCATTTTGTTGTGACCCTTGAACAAGGTGGGCTGCACGTAGTAGCCGCCTTCAAGGTCACCACCCAAGTGGGCTTGTTCGCCACCGGCCAAGACTTCAGCGCCTTCTTGCTTGCCCAAGTCCAGGTAAGACAAGATCTTGGTCAGCTGCTCTTTGGAGGCTTGCGCGCCCATCATGCTGTCGGTGTCCAGCGGGTTCTGGTGCTTGATGGCGGCGACGCGCTTCAAGACACGCTCCATGAACTTGTCGTAGATGCTTTCTTGAATCAAGGCACGCGATGGGCAGGTGCAGACCTCGCCTTGGTTGAACGCGAACAACACCAAGCCTTCGATGGCTTTGTCCAGGAAGCCATCGTCCTTGTCCATGATGTCGGCAAAGAAAATGTTGGGCGACTTGCCGCCCAATTCCAGCGTGGCGGGGATCAGGTTGTTGGCGGCGGCTTGGGCGATCACGCGGCCTGTCGAGGTGGAGCCCGTGAAAGCGATCTTGGCGATGCGCTTGCTGGTGGCCAATGGCATACCGGCTTCGCGGCCAAAGCCGTTCACGATGTTGAGCACGCCAGGGGGCAAGATGTCAGCGATCAGCTCGGCCAGAATCAAGATGCTGATGGGGGTGGATTCAGCGGGCTTCAAGACCACGCAGTTGCCAGCGCCAATGGCGGGGGCCAGTTTCCAGGCGGCCATCAAGATCGGGAAGTTCCACGGAATGATCTGACCGACCACGCCCAGGGGTTCCTGGAAGTGGTAAGCCACGGTGTTTTCGTCGATGTTGGACAACGCACCTTCTTGGGCACGCAGGCAACCCGCAAAGTAACGGAAATGGTCGACGGTCAGGGGAATGTCAGCGTTCAAAGTTTCGCGGATGGCCTTGCCGTTGTCCACGGTTTCGGCATAGGCCAGCAGCTCAAGGTTGGCTTCGATGCGGTCTGCAATTTTGAGCAACATGTTGGCGCGGGTGGCCGCGTCGGTCTTGCCCCAAGCGTCGGCCGCAGCGTGCGCGGCGTCCAGCGCCAGCTCGATGTCGGCGGCGTCAGAGCGGGCGGCTTGGGTGTAGACCTTGCCGCTGATGGGTGTGATCACGTCAAAGTACTGGCCTTTGACCGGGGCCACGAATTTGCCACCAATGAAGTTGTCATAGCGGGCTTTGTATTGAACTTTGGCGCCTGCGGCGCCGGGTGCTGCGTAAATCATGAAGATCTCCTATAAATGTTGAACGTCTTGCGAGACGTACTTCATTTCCGCAGCAAATATGCCAACACAATAAAGCGCAACAACACCCACAACTGCACCAGTCTGAAGCAAATTTCACCCTGATTGCAACAAGTTTCAACCCAAGGGTTGTCACAGTGCGCCATCGTGGTACGGCAAACATTTGCATAAGTCATGACGCCGTAAATCTACAAAACTGCAGATTACTCAGGCCCGCAAAAAAGGCCCCGAAGGGCCTTTTTTGAATGATGAATGCCAGCGTCTTTATGCACACTCAAGGAGCCACCAAAGTCAGCCCGCGTTCACGGTACATCGCCAAGAGACGCCCATCGGCTCGCAGCTTTTGCAACGTACTTTCTAGCGCTTCTGCCAGCTGCCTGTTGCCAGACTTGACAGCCATGCCTATCGGCCAACCATTGTCGACCAAGCCTGGCAACGTCAGTTGCGTCAACCCAAACCCAGCAGCAGGCCGACCAGCAGCTTTCAACGCAGTTTCAGCTTGGGCACGGCTCACATACGCAGCCGCGGCCTCGCCACGCACCACAGCGTCTGCGGCCAACAAGCCGGTTGGAAACATGCGCACTTGTGAACGTAAACGTCCTCCACCAAAACCGATCAATGTGCTAGCTGCACCGCTGCCTTGTTCCGCAGCCAACGGTAAATTCTGCAGATCATTGCCCGATTGCAAATGAGGCAGGCGATCCAACGCATGGAAAATCACCAGCACTTCACGTGCGTAAGGGGCAAATATAAGAGCCTGACGGTTTTCGACCATCAAAAACTTGTCCACCGGCACATGCAGCATGACGTCGGCGGGACCGTAACCCAAGTAGTGACCTCGCCAAACCATGTTGCGCAAGTCGTCGTTCATTTTTTCACCGGCATCAAAAGGCAACAAACTCAACTTCAAGCCCATCTCGGTAGCCAATGCATGCGCCAAGGCCACATCCACACCTTCCATGTCTTGGCCTTTGCCGTCCGAATAGGGTGCGTTGTCTTTGTACAAAGCCACCTTGAGGATGCCGCTGGCACGAACCTTTTCGAGATCAAACAGCTCCTGTGCCTGCGCCGTACCCACAGACAGAGCGCTGCCTAGGCAAGCCGCAGCTGTTGCTGTCAGCCAGAGGCGTCGCGAAAAGCTTGAGGCCTCTGGGCGGGGCTGCAAGGGTTTGTTCATAACGAGTCCAATTGATTGAGTTGTAGTGAGCCCAAGAACAGCTTGGACTCGCTGGGTGGTTTATTTCTCGCGCCGTGTTTCCAAGTAAGTGCGAATTGACCACATGGCTTCTTGGCTCAATGTGGCTTCAAAGGGCGGCATGTAAACGCGACCATCGCGCGTGCGACCGCGACGCACCGTGGCGAGGTAGTAATCGTCCATCTCGGCAAAACATGCACTTTTCTTTTGTGCATCGGCCATACCGGTGCAATCCGCATCAAGCTTGCGCAAGTCGGGAGCAATGCCGCCTGAGATGGCCTCTAGGCCATGACAACGTGCACAGTTTTGGTTGTAGGCGGAAGTACCAATCCGCAATGCCTCTTGGAATGCAGGGCCCGTACTGTAAGGATTGCTGGGCAACCATTTGCTACCCAATTGAGGCAAAGTTTTGGTATCGACAGACTGCGGCGTGACATCTCCGTGTGCCCATGCAAACATGCCCGACATGGTCATAGCCGTTGCCAACAGAAAGTTTCGAAACTGAGAGGGTCGCAAAGGACTGTTTTTCATAAAAGGAGTTTTGAAGTTGAAAAATATGTTTTCACAGTCGCAATTTTCGCGCCAGATTGATCAGCATCACAGATGTCCAAAGTTGTCCTGATTGACACAGTCAGCGGTCGTCTTGTGACATTCGTTGTTGCAAATGGTGACAGTTTCACAGCCCATGTGCGTGAAGCTGTGTCGCGCGCAAGTCCGATAAGCACAAATAGGGGCGGCGCAGTTGGTGCGTTTTTTGCTGAATTTAACTAACATGAACCGACGGTCTATGGCCCTTGCTGATGCTGGCCCATCTGTTATTTTTGGAGTTGATCCCCGCATGAACGTTACCGTCCCTAAAGACAGCCGATGGCACCAGCGCATGTGGGGCGCTCTGCTTATGAGACGCTTGCCGGTCCTCGGTCGCCCAAGTTTGTCGCTAGAACAAGAACCCCAAGGACTCTTTCTTCTCTGGCTGTCGTTCATGGGTTTGTTGGTATTTGGCGCGACACTCATGTGGCAACACGGGCTTTGGCACCGCTTGGTACAAGCAGACCCCACGGGTTTGACCATCGTCATTGTTTTGCTCTTCATGGGCTGTTCGGTGTGGGCAGGGTTGCGGTGTCATGCGCTGGGGCAGCAATGGCAAGCACTTCAATCGGATGCACCCATGGCGTCTATCACGCACACCAGCTGGTCTCACGACTATCTGCAAGCCCGACACCACCCCCATTCAGACAAACACATCGTGCTGCAGGTGTTGAGTGACCGCGCCCATGGCCCGCAAGAAATGGCTTGGTGGCTCAACGGCATCCAGCTGAAGCTGGGTCTGCTGGGTAAAGTGATTGGCTTTTCGGTGTTGGCCCTAGAACTGGGCCGCATGGACGGCTTTGACCCGCAGCAATCGGCACAGATGCTGAAAAGTCTGACGGGCGGACTGGGCATTGCCCTGTTGACCACCATCACAGGCTTGGCTGCCAACATCTTGCTCGGCTTGCAACTCATGCGTATAGACCGTTTTGCCGATGGACTGGTAGCCGAAATTTTGTCTCGCGGTGAAGCCCAGGCCATGGCCAGCCCCCCAGCTAAGGCCGCCGAATGAGCATTGGCCGCAGCACCCGCGACACAGAGACGGACCCTTTTTATGACATGTTGTTCAACATGTTGATCGCCTTCGTCTTTTGCTTCGTGATCGCGCTGCTGTCGTTCAACCCGCAAGCCAAAAAAGCTGGGGACGTCCCCGCCAAGGCCGAGTTCATGATCACCGTGACTTGGCCCGACGAAAACCCCAACGACCTAGACACCTGGGTCATGGAGCCCGGTGGCAAAGTGCTGTGGTTTCGCCAACGCGATGTGGGCATGCTGCACCTGGACCGCGACGACCGGGGCGACAAAAACAACTCGGTGGTTGTCAATGGCAAAACCGTGACCAGCGCGGCCCGACAGGAAATCGTCACCCTGCGTGGCTTGGTGGCGGGTGAATATGTGGTCAACGCCCACTACTACGAAAGCCGCAACCAGCTACCCGTGGACGCCACCGTGACCGTGGTCAAGATCAATCCGCAGGCCGAAATCATCTTCTCGGGCACCCAGCAAATTGGCGCAAAAGGCGAAGAGCGCACCTTGGTGCGCTTTTCGATCGACGACTACGGCCAAGTTCTGGACGTGAACACGGCCCCCAAACCCATCGTGATGCGATCGGGCATCTGAAACCTCCCATAAATTCCCATGATTCCAACTACCACTACCGAACTTATCTGGCTGGCTATTGCCTACGCCCTCTTGGGCTTTTTATTGCTTTGCCTTTGCTTGGCAACGCGATGGCACTGGTTGCTCAAAACTTTCATGGTCATGGTGGTCAGTGGCTTTTTCTTATTCCACCTGCAGGTCCTTCGCGGCATTGCAGGTTGGCCGGCCGACGACGCATTGCCCCCGCGCTTTGTGCTGCTGTCGGCCGTGTTTGACGAACCTAGCCCAGCGCGACATCACCCCGGCGCCATCTACATCTGGGTCAATGAACTGAAGGACCACGAGGCCCTCGATTTGCCCCGCGTGCACCGCCTGCCCTACGAAAAAGACCTGCACCGCATTCTGGGCGACGGCATCAAAAAAGCCCGCGACGGCAACACGCAGATCGGCACCACCGAACCGCGCCGGGGTCAGGGCGGCCTGCCTTGGCTGCGTCCTGCCAACGACGACAAAGTGCAAATCAAACTCAGTGACCTGCCCCGTGCGCAGCTGCCAGAGAAATGAATGCGATGAACACTTTGAACAAGATTGGCTTATCTCTGCTGGGGCTGGTCGCCATGGCGCTGGGCTTGTCTGCCTGCGCGCCGGATGCAGGACCGGTCTGGTTCCCGCTGCGAGCCGGTGATGTAACACGCTATGAAGTGCGCCACAACTCCGAATCGGGTCGCGACGACGAGCTCTGGACTTTGCGCACTCGCGGCCCCGTGAACTGGCAAGGAAAAAGCTACATGCAGCGCCACCATTCGCAAGGCGTGGCTTACTTTCTAGAGGCCAACGAACAAGGCGTGCGACGCGTGGCACATCAAACGGATGTGGACCGCGAACCCCAAGCCGAAGAACAGCCCATGTGGGTGCTCAAAGCGCCTTATCAGGTGGACACCGAGTGGACCACCCCCACCGTGCCTTATTTGCTGATGCGCAAAAACGAGTACCCCCGCGAGCTCAAATACACCCACAAAACCACCATGACATGGCGCATCGAGTCAGTGAAGGAAGAGGTCAAACTTCGCTCGGGCGAAGTGCTCTCTCCCTGCCTCCATGTCAAGGGCGAAGCCTTTTTGAACCTCTACACCGATCCAGTCAACGGCTTCACCGATGTGCCCCTGACCAGCCACGAGTGGTACTGCCAAGGCCAGGGCTTGGTCAAATTCACCCGCGAAGAAAAAGTAGTGGCTGGGTTTTTGATCGGGGGCAGCTTGACAGCTGAACGGGTGCGCTGAAAAGAGGCACTGCAAAGAGCCGCCTTGCAAGCGGACAAGCACCCTGCGGCGCAGCTACTCAATGCGCATTTCGCGAATCCAGCGCGCATCAGATGCGAAGGGCTCGCTGTCGTTTGGGCCGTAGGGCGGTACATCCAAACGATCTGGCGGGGCGCTGATCTGGTTCAGATCCACCGCTTGCGGTAGGCCCTCTAGGCCCGTGGTGGTCAAGCGCCAGCGGTAAATAATGCCGTTCCACAACTTTGCACCAAAGTCAGCGGGTTTTTTGTACAAGAACAGTAAGTGGTGGTCGAGCCACTGCAAATTGTTCACCGACACCGTCGCAGGATTGGCGTAGGGATAGGGCACATGACAGCTCACTTCTTGTGCAGCGGCCAAGCACTTGAACTCACGCATGGACAAAAAATGGTCGCGCATCACGGCTGGGTCCATGTGCACGCGCACCGTGGCCTGTCCCTGCCCTGTCGGGGTAAAAGTGACACGGCCTAGGCGGATTTTCTGCCCGTCACCGGTTTCGGCGACCAAGGATTTGTCACCTACCAGTGGAAAAGCCTGCGCCATCAGCGAGAAGCAGGCCCCCACACACACCAGCAAGGTTCTAACTTTGTGGCGCATGTGCGAACGCATCAGCAGTCATTGGAGAACTAAGGCGTCGTAGCCAATACGTGGCGCGCCAAAGTTTTCAAGTCATCTTGACTGATGCTGCTGTGAGCCGGCATTGGGATCCGACCCCATTTACCCTTGGAGCCATTCTGGATGGATTGCACCAACGAAGCCACGGCTTCTTTGTCGCCTCGGTATTTATCGGCAATGCTCAAGAACGCGGGGCCCACAATCTTTTCAGCCTTCGCGTGACAAGACAGACATCCGCTGTCTTTGAGCAAGGTTGCACCATCGTTGGCGTATGCCAAACCGGTGGCACTAATGCAAATGGCCGCAGCCATGAGGTTAAGGTAAGTCTTCATTTGGAGGGTCAGTTGTTACATGGCAAGTTAAAAAGGGCCCCTCAGTGACAATCACAAGGAGGCCCTTCGCGCAAGCTTTTACAGCTTACTTGGTCAGCTTAAAGGTCCAAACAGAACCGCCTTGTTCGAGGAAGTTGACCTTCTTGGCCACTTCACCACCCCACAATGGCACAGCGCCACCCCAGCCAGAGACCACGGACACGTATTGGTCGCTGCCCTCTTTCCAAGTGATGGGAGGTGCCACGATGCCCGAGCCAGTCTGGAACTGCCACACCACTTTGCCGGACTTCGCATCAGCCGCCTTCAGGTAGCCTTCAGGCGTGCCCCAAAACACCAAGTCGCCGGTCACAAGAACACCACCCCACAGTGGCGCTTCGTTCTTGACTTCCCATTCGATCTTGCCGGTCTTGGGGTTCACCGCGCGCAGCGAACCGATGTAGTCGTCATACAAAGGCTTGATCGTGAAACCAGCGCCCAAATAAGCCGCACCTTTTTTGTAGGTCACAGGCTCATTCCAGATTTCCATGCCCCACTCGTTGGTCGGCACGTAGAACAAGTTGGTCTTAGGGCTGTAGGCCATTGGCATTTGGTTCTTACCACCCAAGAAGCCTGGAGCAGCAAACACAGCTTTGCCTTTGTTGCCATCACCGCCTGCGCCGGTGGGGTCGCCTGGGCGGTTCTCGGGCACAAAGTTAGGACGGCCTGTTTTCAAGTCAATGCCGTTGGCCCAAGTGGTTTTGGTCACAAAGGGGAAGGCGTTGAGCAATTTACCAGTGGCGGCATCGTTCACATAAAAGTAGCCGTTACGGTCGGCCTTTGCACCCACACGCTTGCCGTCCATGTCAAAGGTGATGAACTCGTTCACACCGTCGTAATCCCAGCCGTCGTTCGGGGTGTTTTGATAGCTCCACTTGATCTGGCCAGTCTTGACATCAATCGCGACTGTGGAGGTGGAGTACAGGTTGTCACCCTTACGCAGGTGGCTGTTCCAAGGACCAGGGTTGCCGGTGCCGAAATAAGCCAAGCCTGTGCTTGCGTCATAGGTGCCGCCCAACCAAGTCGAGGCACCACCCGTTTTCCAAGTGTCCCCTGGCCATGTGGCGTTGGTGGTACCAGAAATGCCGTTTTCCTTGCCGTCTTTGTAGCCCATATGGCCTTCAACGGTGGGACGCGACCAGACCATTTTGCCGGTCTTGGGATCACGCGCTTCCACGCGACCCACCACGCCAAACTCACCGCCAGACACGCCTGTCAGGAGCAAGCCTTCAGCGATCAAAGGAGCAGCGGTGTAGCTATAACCTGCGGTGTAGTCGTCAATCTTTTCACGCCAAACGACTTTGCCGGTGTTTTGATCCAAAGCAACCAACTGAGCATCCAAGGTGCCAAAAATCACCAAGTTGTCATACAGGGCTGCGCCACGGTTGATCACGTCGCAGCAAGGCATGATGCCCTCGGGCAAGCGGTGTTCGTATTTCCAGAGCTTTTTGCCTGTCTTGGCATCCACCGCAAAAATACGTGAATAGGAAGCTGTGACAAACATCTTGCCGCCATGAATCAGCGGTTGCGACTGCTGGCCGCGTTGCTTTTCACCGCCAAAAGACATGGACCAAACAGGCACCAACTTGCTGATGCTCTTGGCATTGACGTCATTCAGTGGTGAATAACGTTGACCTTGAGTGCCCAAACCCCATGACAGCACGTCATTGGTAGTCGCAGCGTCTTTGGCGATCATGTCGCTGGTCACTTGAGCTGTTGCCTGCGCCGCAGCGAACATCACCAGCACGCTTAGAAGTTTTCTTTTCACAGCTTATCTCCTGTACTTTTGAATTGATTAATGAACGTGCGTGCACGTTGTTTGACTGAGTGCGGAAAGAGCAGCATCTCTCACGCCTGCTTATCCGTAGGGGCAGTGTTGCAATTCACATGCCAACACCCGCCGCAAGTTAGGGTTAAGGCTCGTATCAGGAAAAACGCCCGAATTACCGTAGTTACCCTTAACCTAAGTAGATGCCGAGCCAAGCGCATGTGACACACAGAAATCACCACTGTTCAGTTTTGGAACAGTGCTTTGTCACAACGGCTCAGCTTGCAACATGCGGCCACGTTTCTGAAGTCTTCCATTGCCCGTTTTTATTCACCACCAAAGCAGACACGCCCCATGCTTTGGCGAGGTCCAAAGCATGCGCATACCCGCCCACAAACAGAACCTTGGTCAGGGCATCCGCCTTGGCGCACGACGTTGCGGCCACCGATACGCTGGCGATGTCTGGTGGCGAGTAACCTGTGTGCGGATTGAAAATGTGGTGGTGCTTGCGGTCATCGCTGAAGGCGCATTGGCCGTCGGCCGAGGTTGCCAAACTCAAGCCTTGCATCGTCACCCGAGCGAGCCACCTGTTCGCTTGGTGCGGATCTGCAATCCCCAAGGTCCAAGGACGTTGACCGTCTGCTAAGCCAAGGGCAGTCCATTCACCGGTGTTAATCAGGGCGTGCACAACGCCATCACGTTTCAGACCGGCCCGCACAGCATCAGCGGCAAAGCCCTGAGCAATGCCATTTAGAGAGACGCCCATGCCTGACTGCGTGAAGGAGACCCGCGCATCGCTCACTGTCAAATGCTGCCAGCCAACGTTTTTTTGGGCGCTAGCGACCTCACGTGCATGGGGCAATCGACCATCCTTTTGCGCTTGGGCATACAACTGCCACAAGGGTTGCACCGTCACATCAAATGCACCTTGGCTTTGCTGCGCCAAACGCTGGCTCATTTTTAAAATTTTCAACAGATCCGGCGAAGGCCAATGCAACACACCCGTTCGGTTCAGCTGACTCAGAGCGCTGCTCGGACGGAACAAACTCATGTCGTCTTCAACGCGAGCAACCACGTCTCGCGCCCTCTCTAACGCTTGCATCAGAGCCTGAGCATCGGCATGCGCCGCCCGGATGGACATCGTGGTACCCAAGCCTGAGAAGGTGGTATCACGCCAATGCAAGGACTCCAGAGGCACGGAGGCTCGTGCTGCACCGACCACTTGAGCCGCGCTCCACAGACCGCCACCCAAACTGGCTTGAATGAATTGACGACGCTTCATGGTTGATCCTTGGCGGCCATAAATTCGATGGAGGGAGAAATCACCGCGTGAATCGGTATGACATCGCGTGTCGCTCGGTTCTCCAAGATACGCGGCACACACAGGCTGTCACTTTCATAAATCACTACACAGTCCATGCACTGAAAACACTCGTCGTAATCCACCTTGCCTTGCCTGTCGATGGCTTGGTAGGCGCAATCACTGCGACAGCGCTGACAGGGCTGGCCACACTCGCTACGCCGGGTAATCCAGTCCCAGCGGCGCAACTTACCCAGCACGCCCATGCCAGCACCCAAGGGGCACAAATAGCGGCAATAACCTTTGTACACAAAGGCGCTCAACAGCACGGTGGCCACCGCCCACAACACAAAAGGCCAAGCACGTACAAAGTTCAAGGTGATACTGGTTTTGAAGGGCTCAATTTCAACCAGACTGTCGGTCCACTTCACAGACACTGCAGCGCTTAACAGCAGCGCCGCCAACACCCCATACTTCACTTTTTTCAACGGCGTGTCCCAACGCTCGGGAACTCTTACCCAATTCACACCAAGCCGTTGGGTGATTTGGCTAATTAGATCCTGTAAGGCGCCAAAGGGGCAGAGCCAGCCACAAAACGTGCCACGGCCCCACACAAAAAACGTAAAGGCCACAAACACCCACAACACCACAGTCATCGGGTCGTACATGAAGAAGCCAAGTCCTTGGCCAGCCACCACGGCCTGCACCACCGCGGTGAGGTTCACGATGGACAACTGACCTTGCGCATACCAACCAATGAAGCACAGGGTGAACAACAAATAACCACGCCGAAACCACGCAATGCGTTGCGCGTGTGCCACCAGCCACGGCGGCTCCCGCAAAGCCCATACCAACACGAACAGTGCCAGCACCAGAACCAGCAACTCTGCCCAACGGTCCAGCCAGATACCGTGCCAAGTTTTTTGGTCAGATTGAGGCATCTCGACAAAGTCGTGGGGAAGCTCCGCTGTGATGCCAAAACTTTTGGTCACTAACACGGGAAACAACATACCTTTGCTACGCGTGACGTGCAACTCATAGTTCAAAGCTTGAGCAGGATCAAGTCCAGCCGGGGCAATCACGCGCACCGCCATCCATTGCGCATCGACCAGATCAGGAGGCAAATTCAAGGGCACATCCAAATCTAAATCACGGATTTCAATGGGCAGTTTTTGCTGAATCAAAGACAAGCGATCTGGCACGGTGCCGCGCACAAAATCTTCCCCCATCAGCGGGTAACGGCCCTTGGCCAGCACCAACAAGGCGTGATCGCCTGGGTCTAGCCGCTGTTGCAGATAGGCCCATTTTTCAGACGACAGCAAATTTTTCCCCACGCTTGGCACACTTAAATGAGCCACGTACACATCTGCAAAAACTTCATCGGGTTGTTTCAAAGTCTGATCATCCAGGCCCTCGCCTGCCGTGCCTTTGAACGCTTTTTCAATGTCACTGTTTTTGAACGTGGCTTGACGTATCAATCCTGCTTTACGCAAGCCCGCCCAATCCATGGGCTTGAAAACATCGGGGCGAATTTTGGCGATCAAATCAGGGTCTCGACCTTCGCTGTAGCCCAACTTGGCACGCGCCACTTTTAAAGACGCCGCCAGCAAGGTTTGGTTCAATATGCGCACGGAAGCCGTGGCCTTTGACACCCCGTCGATGTACACATTGGCGCCTGTTTCTTTGCCGCTCTTACTTTGCCCTGTCCCGATCTTGATGCTTTGCTTCAGCGACAAATTTTTGTACTGATCCGCAAATGCGAACAACGGTTTTTCGCCCAAACCCTCCAGAAAAACAGGCTCATGGTGAGACAACACGCGCACATCCATGAACTGTCCGTTGGGATCAAGCGCCACCAGCAAGTTGAAGGGCGTACCTGAAAAACCTGGAATGCTGGCGAAATCTTTGGACTCAAACGCGTAAGCCGCAATGGTGCTCGAGGTGAGCTCTTGGCGGTAGATAGGCCACACTGGCAAGTCGCGCTCTTTCTCGCCCACCACCAAGGGCGCAGGAAAGGCTTGCACCATCAATTCGCGCGTCATCGCGCCCGCATGCGACTCCATCAGGAACAACCCTGAGAAAAAGAATACTAAGCTTGAAAGAAGATGTGCAAACAGTCGAAACATCAATGAAACGCCCTTAAAACCAGCCACATAAACGAAATCAGATTAAGCACAATCAATGCCACTTGGATGGGACACTTTTTGGCTGGAATAAGTTTTGCTAGCTACCCTGTATTGCCTTCTGAAATAGAACTGTGACACATCAAATTCAAAACACTCGAACTATGAAAAATCACAAAATCAACACCGCCATCCATTCACAACATGCCCTGACTGTCGGCGCGCTGCTGTGTCTGAGTGTTTTCCCTAGCTTGGGTGTACACGCACAAACAGCCAATCCGGCGTTGAAAGAAATCGTGGTGCAAAGCGGCCGCTTGGAACAAAAGCAATTTGATGCGCCAGCTTCTGTGTTTGCCATTGATGCAGACACCATTCGCAACTCTGGCCCACAAGTCAATATGTCAGATGTGCTCAACCGCGTTCCGGGTGTGGTGGCACTCAACCGCAACAACTACGCACAGGACGTGCAAATTTCTATTCGCGGGTTTGGTTCACGCGCCGCCTTTGGCATGCGCGGCATTCGCCTGATCACCGATGGCATCCCAGCCTCCATGCCCGACGGTCAAGGTCAAACTTCAACCGTGAGCATGACGTCGGCAGAACGCATGGAAGTGCTGACTGGCCCCTTAGCCCAGCTGTACGGTAACGCCTCAGGCGGCGTGATTCAAACCTTCACACGCGAAGCAGGCGACAAGCCTGAGGCGCAAGTTGGCCTGTACACCGGCTCGTTTGGACTGCAGCGCACCGACTGGCAATTCAGTCAACGCACGGGGAATGTGGGATTGGTGGCCGACTACAGCACGTTTTCGATTGATGGTTACCGAGCCCAAAGTGCCGCAGAACGCAAGCAGCTCAACGCCGTCATGACAGTGGACGCCAAACCGGACACCCGCGTTAAATTCATCGTCAACATATTTGACATGCCAATCGCACAAGACCCATTGGGTCTGACGCAAGCTGGCTTGAGCGCGCCAAAAGAAGTGGTCGCCTCCGCACTCACTAACAACACCAGAAAAACTGTCAAACACGAGCAAGTGGGTGCGGTCTTAGAACACACCGTTCACAGCGACCTCAAATTTCAAGGGCGCATCTACAGCGGTACGCGCAGTAATTTGCAATACCAAGCCACTGTTCCCGCAGGTTGGACTGGACTGCAAAGACGCTTTGAAGGCTTAGGCCTTCAAGTCAATGGCAAAGCACGGGTGTTTGAAGGTAAGCGAGTCACGTGGACAGCCGGTGTCGATTACGACCATGCTCAGGAACAACGCCAAGCAGGTGCGACCACCAATGGCGAAAAGTCACTGACCAATGGGAACGCTTTAACGCGTGATGAACTGAACTCGGCGAGAAACTTAGACTATTTTGCGCAAGCCAATTGGTCCCTGAGCGAGCGCTACACACTGACAACAGGTGTTCGTCAAAGTAATGTGTCACTGAAAAGCCGTGACGACTACCCGGTCTCGGGAACCGATGCGGATGGCTCTGGCAGCGCTAACTACAAAGCGACCAGCCCAGTGATCGGCCTGACTTGGCATGCACAAGACAACCTCAACCTGTTTGCCAATTACGGCAAGGGATTTGAGACACCCACGCTTTCAGAAACAGCTTACAAAACAGGCGCCAACAACGCGATTGACACCACCTTTAACCGTTCGCTCTTGGCTTCTCGCAGCAAGCACTTGGAGATCGGAACCAAATGGCAACCGTCACCCATCACCCGTGTGGATGCCTCATGGTTTCAAATCAGTACCGAAAATGAAATCGTGACACAACTATCCCGAGGCGGTAAAACCTCTTTTGCCAACGCCCCCAGAACGTTACGTGATGGTTTTGAACTTGCGTTGCGGAATCAACACTCAAGCAACTGGCGCAGTCAGGCATCGGCCACTGTCATGAATGCGAACTATGAAGACTCATTCAGCAGCACCTCTGTGAGGTTTATCAATAACGCACTCCAAGTTACGCCAACAACCATTCCAGCAGGCAATCACCTCCCCGCAATTCCGAAACGCCAACTCTTTGCATCTGTTCAATGGTCTGAAAAAGGTTTTGCACCGGCAGGACAAAAACCCCAACTAGGACTTGAAGCTGGCTTAGACCTTGTTCACCGCTCCAGCATGTGGGCAAGCGACAGCAACTCGGCTTCTGATGGATCAGCACCTGGCTACAGCATATTCAACGCCCGTGTGCGCCAGCGTTTTCAATTGGGCAGTGCTCGTATAGAGGGCTATTTGGGCGTGGACAATCTGACGAACAAGTCAACCGTTAGTTCCGTCATCGTCAACCAAGCAGCAGCGCAGTATTTCGAGCCCGGCCTACCCCGCTCTTGGGTCTTAGGTATCACCAGCCAAATTCCGCTGTGACTGCCTTACCTTCAAACTCCGAGTCAAAACGACATGAAGCCCTCTATTTGCATCGCTAGCCTTTGTTGGTTCGCTGCGCTCACACCCTCAGTTTTTGCCGCCGACCAAGTCTTCGTCACCAACGAAGGCAGTGGCACGATTTCCGTCATTGACAGCAAAACACAAAGCGTGAGTCAAACAATTACAACCGGCGGTAAACCGAGAGGCTTAGCACTTTGTAAAAACGACACGCACTTGTATGTGAGCAATCAAAAAGAATCGCAATTGCAAGCCATCGACACACGCACGGGCACCATCACTAAAACCCTCGCGCTGGGCGACTCACCCGAGGCTGTGTCTTGCTCGCATGATGGCCAATGGCTCGCGATTGCCAACGAGGGCAGCAACAGCGTGAGTTTTGTTGCCATCGCCCAATGGAAGCTGATGTTTGACATCGTGGTGTCAGGCAAAAATCCAGAGCATGCAGTGTTCAGCCCTGATGGCCAACGCATGCTGGTATCCGCCGAAGAGGCCGATCAAGTAGACGTGCTTGACCTGAAAACCCGCAAACAAATTGCAAGCATTCGTGTGGGCAACCGCCCCCGCGGCATTGCATTTAGTGCCGATGGAAACATGGCCTATGTTGCCGTTGAAACAGACAGCTTACTGGTCGCGATTGACATGCAAACGTTGACGCTCAAAGGTACGTTGAACGTTGGAGCGCGCACCAATGGCATCACCATGCATCCCAATGGCAAATGGCTGTTTGCGAGCAATGGGGGCGACGCCAATGTGGCGATTGTCGACACACAAACTTTCACCATCCACACCAAAGTTCCAGTTGGACAACGCCCTTGGAACATGGCCGTCACACCCGATGGCAGCAAGTTGTACGTAGCTGCAGGTCGCAGCCATGCAGTGAGTGTGGTGGATGCCAATTTGTTCACCTCCATCAGCACCGTGCCCGTGGGCAAGTTGCCTTGGGGCGCTGCAGCTCACTGACCGAAGCGTGCCAACCATAGGCGCATAGAAAGCGACAAATGCAAGACAGCACAACACACATGGCGGAGCCCGCTGCGTCAAGCTCTCGATACACAGGCATTGCCATTGCGCTGCATGGTCTGTTGGCCATCGGCCTGATTTACCAACTTGGCTTGGGCGTGTGGATGGGCGACATTCCCAAGACGCCGCCGGGTTTGCGCGCCGAGTGGTTCAACTGGCACAAGTCGGTGGGCCTCGTGCTGGGTTTGCTGATCGTGCTGCGCGGGCTGTGGCGATTGACACATCGCCCGCCCAACCTGCCTGACAGCCTGCCTGCTTGGCAAGCATGGGCGGCAAGCGCCAACCATGCGGTGCTTTACCTTTGCATGGTAACCATGCCTGTGAGCGGTTTTTTGGGGTCCAGCTTCACGGCGTATCCCATCAAATTTTTTGGTACTCCGCTGCCAAGGTTATGGGATGCATCTGCTGAGCTGAAAGAAATTTTCAGCGGCGTACACACCACGTGCAGCTACCTGTTTATGGCTGCCATCGCTTTACACATCATGGCTGCTGCATGGCATATGGTGCGCCGCGACGGTGTGCTCAAACGCATGCTGCCATGATCCCCCCCAAGGCATCACCTGCTTGGCGCGACTTTGTTCGCGTACTGGTGGTCGTGCTCGTTTTCTGGTTACTCGCCATGCATTGGGAGTTGTCCGAGAAAATTTCCCACGGGTTGCATCAGTACGAGCATTTTCAATTGGATGAAATGCCCCTGACCTTGCTGGTCTTGTCCATAGGCTTGGCTTGGTTTGCCTTTCAACGCATGCATGAAGTCTCCGCCCTGCTCATAGCCAACCGGCATCTGACGCAACGCCTGATGAGTGCGCAAGAGGACGAACGTCGCACTTTGGCCCAAGAGCTGCATGACGAGGTGGGGCAAGCATGTACAGCCCTTCGCATTGAGGCTGCCTATCTTGGCAAAGCCATTCACAGCGACCCCGGCGCTGCGCTGCAAGCCGCTCAACGCATCGACCAGTCGTCGCTGCGTATGCATAACTTGGCGCGTGACATGCTGAAACGACTGCGCCCGCCCAACCTGGACAGCTTAGGACTCGAAGAAAGTCTGAAAGAACTGTGCCTCAGTTGGGCGCAACACGGCACGACCGCTTGCCACGTCAAAATCGATGCTGCGCAAGTGGCGCTCTCTAGCGGGCTGTCGGATGCACTCAACACTGCGGTATATCGCGTGACGCAAGAAGCGCTGACCAACGTGGCCAAGCATGCCAAGGCCAGCCAAGTGTGGGTCAATTTAGATGTGCAGCCCAACTTACTCTTGTTGACGATCGTCGACAACGGACTGGGCTTGCACCACAAACTGCGTGACCCCCACGGCTTGGGTCTCACAGGTATGCAAGAACGCATTGCCAGCTTGAACGGGCACATTCTGTTTGAAGATGCACAACCCGGTCTACGCATTCGGGTACACATTCCTATCAGTAAGGCCTAGCCATGATTCGAGTTTTGTTAGTCGATGACCACCCCGTCGTGCGTGCTGGCTATGCGCGCTTTTTAGAACAGGCTGGCGGCATTTCTGTGGTGGCAGAGGCAGGCTGTGCGACGTCTGGCTATATTGCGTATTTGCAGCACCAAACTGATGTGACGATTTCCGACATTTCCATGCCCACCGTGGGCGGGTTGGAGTTGCTGCGAAAAATCAAACAACGCGATGCTGGGGCCAAAGTTCTGATGTGCAGCATGTACGACGGGCGAAACTTGGTGCGCAGTGCTCTAGAGGGGGGGGCTATCGGGTTCGTCACCAAGAACTCCACCCCTGAAAACTTAGTCACAGGTGTGAAATCTGCATTTCTAGGTCAACCCTATCTAAGTGACGACTTAGCCATCCTCGCATTCGACCAGACGCCTGATGAAGAGTCGCAACGCATCGCCCAACTGACGTTGCGCGAGCTAGAGATTTGGCGCCTCTTGGCCCAAGGCTGCACACCTGCCGACTGCGCCGAGCGTTTGAACATCAGCCTCAAAACAGTGGCCAACAACCAAACCCAAATCAAAGAGAAACTGGCGGTTAGCAACACAGCTGCGCTGGTGCACTTGGCCCAGCGCCACCAGTTGATTCAAACCGTTGTCAATTGAAGTTGTGGCGCATGCTCAGCCACACACTGCGAGGCGCACTGGGCGCGACGAACATCGAATGTTGTTCGCGTGCTGAACTCGACACAAACTGCTGACCATTTGCACTGAATGCAGCAGGACCCAATTGACCCGCCGTGGCGTATTGACGGTTGAACACGTTCATCACATTCAACATCCACTTTGTATCTCTGGTGGCCTTGTAGCCGGCGTTGAAATTAAACACGACATAGCCCAGTGTGCGGCCTGAACCCAAGTGCTCATCGCCGTCCACTGCGTGCTGGTTGTTCTCGTTACCGCGCGCGTACATGCCACTGAAAGCCGTCATGCCAAGACCAGTGTTCCATGCTTCGCTCCAAGCGAAATCGGCGTGTAACTTCAGCATGTGCTTGGGCGTCAGTGGAATGGTGTTGCCCGGGTGGATGGCGATGTTGCCGCTGGTGTTGGTGCTGTTCGAATCGCCACCCAGCTCCTCCGAGCTTTGGTAAGTTGCTTTGAGCAAGGTGTAATGCGCTGCCAGCTTGACTGCGCCTTGTTGGCTATTGAGCCCCAGCTCAAGACCTTGGCGTAATGTTTTGCCGAAATTCTTGAAGTAACCAAATGAACTCGCGTTAGGGGCAGCGACAAACAAAATGTCATCTGTACTTTGCGCATGGAACACACCTGCTGTCCATTGCGTTTGTCGCGAAAAGGCACCTCGCAAGCCTGCCTCCCACGTCTTGGTCACAACTTGCTTTAACGGTGGATCACCCGCCATGGCGTTAGGCAGCTTGCAAGGATTGGCTGGATCCGCGCAACCGAGTTCGATCGACGTGGGTGTGCGGTTGCCTTCGTTGTAGCCCACATACGAAGTCAACGCTGGCGACCACGCGTAGGTGGTGCCAAGGGCTGAATTGAAGCGCTGAAACACATAGTCACCATCCAAAGAGCCCGCGCCACCACCGGGCAAAATTTGGTCCTTGTTGACGATGTGTGTGCGGTTGTAGCGGCCAGACATGGTGATGTGCCAGTTATTACGAATCGACAGGGTGTCGGTTCCAAACAAACTCCACGTACTGGCCTTTCCTTTGAGGTGCACATTGGGGTCAAGTTCGTCGACAAACACTTGAGTACCCGTCACGCTGCGATCTGCGTTGAGGTAGCCAAACTCGCTCGACTGTTTGAAGTCCGTGCGATTGGTGTCGTAGGCCAAGCCTGTCGTGAATTGATTTTTATAGCCAGCCAAGTTGTCCAGCAAAGTCAGCTGGCCAGAAAAGCCATAGTTTTTTTGCTTGGTTTGGCTGCGGTTGTTCATGCCCGTGCATTCCTCATCGGCATCTCCTGCGCCTAGCAACTGCACCTGCTGCAGACAGGTGGCATTTGGGAACGCAACACCACCAAAGTCTGTGGCCAAGGCATCGTCATTCACATCACCATTCAAGGTGCGTGTGTGAATGGTTCGGTAGTAAGCATTGCCTGCCAATAAGGTGTTGTCATTGATCACATGCTTACCTGTCAGGTTAAGCAGCGTGGAACGGTTGCGCGTTTGGTCGGGCTTGGTGTAGATGCTGCGATAGCCGTTGGCGAGCATGCGCTCCTCTTGCAGGCCATTGCCGGTCAGTGAGTTGTTGGCATGACTGAGCGTCAACGCAACATCAGTCTGGCCATCTTTCCAACCGAGCTTGCCAAACATTTGACGCACGCGAGAAGGAGAAGCATCGCGCCAGCCGTTTTCGTTGAACACATTGCTCGTGACAAACCAATGCAAACCTTTGTCGTTGCGGCCACCGTGCTCCAGCTCCATCGAGCGACGTTGACCCGACCCGAGGGTGGTTTGCACAGAGGTGCCCGCATGCGTCAAACCTGATTTGGTTTGCACGGCCAATGCACCGCCCAAGGTGTTCAACCCAAACATGGGGTTAGAGCCGGGCATGAGGGTCATGTTGGCAATGGCAGCGCGGGGCATCAAATCCCAGCTAACCACATCACCAAACGGCTGGTTCGTGCGCACACCGTCCATGTACACCGACAAACCTTGCGGCGTGCCAAGCAAAGGCGAAGCGGTGAAGCCGCGATAGGTCACATCCATTTGGTACGGGTTTCCTTGCACCTCGTTCACGTACACGCCGCCTAGGCGTTGATTCATGAAGCTCGACAGGTCCAAGGCTTGGCTGTTGGCCAAGTCTGTGCTGTTGGCCGTTTGCACCGCTGAAGGAATTTCGGACAAAGGCTGCGAAATGCTGGGAATGGGCATCGTGCCCACGATGGTGACCACAGGCAACGCTGTGGCATCTTGTGCCCATGTGTTTGTGCCTGCGCACAGGGCCATCACGGCCAAACAAACCAGAGAGGGGCGAAGCTTTCTCATACGAACTTTTCCAAAATCAAAGCCAAACAAGGAAAGTGCATGACCTTCAAATCTTGGTATTGAATTTAGACAGTTCGACGCGAAAAAAGTAGGGAATAAATCCCGCTCACAGCATCCAAGTGGCTAGGTAAAACCCGAGGGCGATCCAAATCGCCACAAAGCATGCAGCCGCCCACAGGCTGCGCGGCTTGGCCAGCAAGGTGTCGGCCTTGACGCGGGCATTCGCGATCACCTCATCAGGCATCAGACGCATGACCAGCAGCAGACCGAAGGGCACGATGAGCAGATCATCCAAGTAGCCCAACACAGGGATGAAGTCTGGAATCAAATCAATCGGGCTGAGCGCGTAGGCCGCAACCACGGCCGCCAAGAGGCGTGCACCCGTGGGCGCTTGCGGGTCGCGCGCAGCGAAATACACCGTCACCACATCGCGCTTGATGCCGCGCGCCCACGTCTTCAAACGTGCGATCAACGAAGTCTTGGGCGAAGGGGCGTCGGTCATATCTCAGAATGTTTCAAAACGTTGCAGGCAACGGGCGAGAGGCTGCAGCTGATGAAGCTCAAGCCAGCGCCACCCGCATCTGGTCTATCACCGCTTTGTAATCGGGCTTGCCAAAAATCGCGCTGCCCGCCACAAAGGTGTCGGCACCGGCATCGGCAACTTGGCGGATGTTGTCGGGCTTGATGCCGCCGTCCACTTCCAAGCGAATGTCGCGGCCGCTGGCCTCGATCAATTTGCGGGCGTGCTCGACTTTGCGCAACGCAGAGTCGATAAAGCTTTGGCCCCCAAAACCGGGGTTGACGCTCATGATCAAAATCAGGTCAATCTCGTCAATCGTCCAGTTCAACACATCCAATGATTCGGCGGGGTTGAACACCAAACCGGCTTTGACACCCTTGCTCTTGATGGCCTGCACGCTGCGGTGCACATGGGCGCTGGCATCGGGGTGAAAGCTGATGAGGTCGGCACCGGCATCGGCAAACGAAGCAGCCAAAGCATCCACAGGCGAAATCATCAAATGCACATCAATCGGCACGGCCACCCCCGCCGCGGTTTTCGCGTGGGGCTTCAAGGCTTGGCAAATCATGGGGCCGAACGTCAAGTTGGGCACGTAATGGTTGTCCATCACGTCAAAGTGAATCCAGTCGGCGCCAGCGTCAATGACGTTTTTGACCTCTTCGCCCAAGCGGGCAAAGTCGGCCGACAAAATGGAGGGGGCGATGCGAAAGGTGGGGCGTGTGCTGTTCATGGGGTGATTATTTCATCCCTGCCAAGGCCCCTTTGGGCTTAGGCCAAAATCAGGCCATGCAACGCTATAAATTCCAAGTCGAAGTTCATCCCCAATACCTGCCCGACCAATCGGATCCAGAGGGCGGGTTGTACATGTTTGCCTACACGATCACCATCACCAACATGGGAAGCATCGCCGCACAACTGATCTCGCGCACTTGGAACGTGAACGATGCCGAAGGCATGCACGAAAAAATCCGAGGCTTGGGCGTTGTGGGCCATCAACCCTTGCTCAAGCCCGGCGAGCAGTTTGAGTACACCAGCGGCACCCGCCTGCGCACGCCCACCGGCACCATGCACGGCAGCTATTTTTGCGTGGCCGAAGACGGTGAAAAATTCGACGTGGACATTCCCATGTTTGTGCTGGACGCCTTGAGCGACACGCCAGGCAATCGCAACCTGCACTGAGACCAGCCATGGGTGAATTCGACCTGATTGAACGCTACTTCAAACGCCCCACCCAAAAAGCGGTTCTCGGCGTGGGTGACGACTGCGCCCTGCTGGCGCCCACAGCGGGCATGCAACTGGCCATCTCCAGCGACATGCTGGTGGAAGGCCGTCATTTCTTAAGCACGGTCGACCCCGCCCGCTTGGGCCACAAAGCCTTGGCCGTCAACTTGAGCGATTTGGCCGCCTGCGGTGCCGCCCCCATGGCCTTCACCTTGGCGCTGTCGCTGCCGCGTGTAGACGAAACGTGGCTGGCTGGCTTTTCCAGCGGCTTGCTGCAATTGGCCGATGCGCACGGCTGCGAGCTGGTGGGCGGCGACACCACCCAAGGCCCGTTGAACATTTGCATTACCGTGTTTGGCGAAGTGCCTCCAGGTGACGCCCTGCTGCGCCACAACGCGCAAGTGGGTGACGACATTTACATCAGCGGCACGGTGGGCGATGCCCGCTTGGCCCTCGAAGTTTTTCGCGGCACCCAATCCATTGATGCAGCGGGCTTGGCCTACACCCGTTTGCGCATGGAACGCCCCACGCCCCGCGTGGCCCTGGGCACCGCCTTGCGCGGCGTGGCCAACGCCGCCATTGATGTGAGCGACGGCCTGCTGGGCGATTTGAGCCACATCTTGAAACGCTCGGGCGTGGGCGCCCAAATCGACACCGCGTGGCTGCAATCGTCGAACACCCAACGCCACAGCGCAGGTAACGAGGCCGATGCAGGCATCAGCCCTTGGCTGGCCGCGCTGTCTTGGAACAAGCGCCTCGACTACGCCCTCGCGGGCGGCGACGACTACGAACTGTGCTTCACCGCCCCCGTTGAGCAACGCGAAATGGTCCACGCCGCCGCATGGGAAAGCGACACTCCCGTGACCCGCATTGGCCGCATCACCGAACAGCAAGGCGTGGTGGTGCTTGACCCGCAGGGGCAGCCCATTGCACGCAGGTTTGCGTCGTTTGATCACTTTGCGTGACCGCGTAGCGCCGCCCTTATCCACGTCACAGCCCTCGCACACACCCGCACACCACTGAACCGTCATGCTAAATCGCCGCTTCGTCCTCTCTCACCCCGCCCATTTCATCGCGCTTGGCGCGGGTTCTGGTCTGAGCCGTTTTGCACCGGGCACAGCAGGCACCTTGTGGGCTTGGGCGGTGTTTTTACTCTTGCAAATTTGGTTGACGCCTTTCCAAATGGGCGTGTTGATTGGCGCATCCACGCTGGTGGGTTGGTGGGCGTGCATGCTGACCGCCAGCCACATGGGGGTGGCCGATCCGGGCGCGATTGTGTGGGACGAGGTGGTCGCGTTTTGGCTAATTTTGTGGCTGGTCACGCCCACCACATTTGGTGGCGAGTTGGGCGCATTCATCTTGTTTCGCTACTTTGATGCGGCCAAACCCGGCCCTGTGCGCTGGGCCGATCAGCTGTTCAAAGGGTTCGGTTGGCGCGGTGGCTGGGGGATTATGTTTGACGACTTCGTCGCCGCGTTTTGCACGTTGTTGGTGATGGCTTTATGGAGAACACTATGACGACACAAACGACATCGACGGACGTCGAAGCCTTGGCCCAAGCGCTGCTGCAACACGGCTGGATGTTGGCCACAGCCGAGAGCTGCACGGGCGGCCTGATCGCCGCGCGTTGCACCGACTTGGCGGGATCGAGCCAGTGGCTGGAGCGCGGTTTTGTGACCTACTCCAACGAAGCCAAACACGAAATGCTCGGCGTAGACAGCGCCTTGATCGCACAGCACGGCGCGGTGAGCGAGCCCGCCGCCCAAGCCATGGCTTTGGGTGCGCTGCGCCATTCGCGGGCGCAAGTGTCGGTGGCGGTAACGGGCGTTGCGGGGCCCACGGGCGGCTCAGTCGACAAACCCGTCGGCACGGTGTGGTTCTGCTGGGCCTTACCCAGCGATGCGGGCCCTACTTTGGGCGCCGAAACCGCGTGGGTCAAAACCGAGGTGATGCACTTCGCGGGCGACCGCGCTGCGGTACGCGAGGCCACCATGCAGCATGCCTTGCGCACGCTGCTGACCTTGCTCCAAACGCCTTAAGAAAGAGCGGCCGCAGAATGCCACTCGCGTTGGCATTCGCCGCTTAGCCCGGCAACACAGCCGGGAAACTTTTAGCCACCGCCACACCCAAGCGTGCCATGCGGTTGCGCATGGTCAACACGGCTTTGTCTTTGCTGATGAGTTGCGTCTTGTGCTGTGCAGCCAAGTCGATGAACTTTTGGTCATCGCCATCTTTGCAGATGAACAGCGCTTTGGGCGCAATGGGCTGCAACACGGCATGGGCATCGAATTGGCGCAAGATGTCTTCGGCCGTCAACGCGCTGAAGGCCAAGCGCCGGGCGATGTGGGTGTAAGCCAACACGCGTTCAAGCTCATCGCGCATCACTTGCGTCGCGACCCACTGCACAGACTTGGCGCTCAACGCAGCGTGCAAGTCGGGCGTCGCGGCATCTTGATAAAGCCAGAGGTCCAGCACGATGTTGGTGTCGAGCACCACACGCACAGGCGGCAGGCTGGCTTGCAAATTCAAGCCCACAACTGTGCCAACACGCTCGCCGTCACTCATCACGATGTGGCTGGCCCTTTGCCCTCGGTGGGCTGAGCATCAGGGGCTTGGGCGTCGTTAGGCTTGTTGCGCATCGAGCCAGCACGCAAATCAAAGCGGAACATGCGGCATTCGATGGGGCCGTTCCACATGGGCACGCGGCGCGATTCTTTGAAGCGCATGCGGGTGGGCAGCTTGAGATCGGGGGTCAACATCCAAGCCGACCAACCGGCATAGTTTTTCTTCCAGTGGCTGGCGAGTTGGGCGAAGAAGTCGCCACCGTCTTCGGTCTGGGCGATGTCGCGGGCACCGAAGCGCGGCACATCGTCGCGGATCATGCCGTTGTCATACGCGGCATCATCAAAGCCCGCATCGCCATTGCTGTTGACGTCTTCGTAAGGCGACACATATTCGCTAGGCGGTGCATAGCGGGCACGGCGTGCGGCACCCGCAATACCGGCGGCTTCAATGCGCTCGCCATACGGGGGGTTGACCAGCATGATGCCGGGTTGCTCGCACGGGGGCATGCGTTGCAAGGCATCGCCACCGCGCAGTTGCACAGCGTGCGCCACGCCACCACGTTCGGCATTGCGCTCGGCAAAGTCGACCATACGGAAAGCCACATCGCTGCCAAAAATCGGCGCACGCGGTTCGCATTCTTGGCTGCGCGCGTTGTTGAGCAAGCCTTGCCAAACGTGGGCTTGGTAAGGCACCAATTTCTCGAAACCAAAACGGCGCATCGAACCGGGCGCGATGTTGCAGGCGATTTGCGCCGCTTCAATGGCGATGGTGCCGCTGCCGCAACAGGGGTCATACAGCGGCACGCCTTGGGCAACCAGTCCTTCAGGATTAGCCGCCGTGCCGTCGCCTTGGCTCCAACCGCTGGCCGCCAACATCGCAGCAGCCAATGTTTCTTTCAAAGGCGCGTCGCCTTTGTCGGCGCGCCAGCCGCGCTTGAACAAGGGCTCGCCCGAGGTGTCGATGTAGAGCGTGAGGTTCTCGGTGGTCAAGTGGGCGTAGATGCGGGCATCGGGCCACTGCGTGTTGACGTCGGGGCGCACGCCGGTCTTGTGGCGAAAGCGGTCGGCCACCGCGTCTTTGATTTTGAGAGCCGCGAAGTTCAAGCTCTTCAAAGGGCTGTGCTGCGCGGTGATTTCAATTTTGAACGACTCTTTGGGCGAGAACCACAGCTCCCACGCCACTTCGCAGGCGGCGTTGTAAAGGTCTTGCTCTTGGCGGTAAAACGTGTGCGACAACTCCACCAACACGCGCTGCGCCAAACGGCTGTGCAGGTTGAGCAACATGGCATCGCGCCACGAAGCGCGCACCATCACGCCGGCGCGGAAGGCGCGCAAATCTTCATCGGCGACGCCGGTGATGCGTTTGACCTCGGTGGCCAAATAGGTTTCAACGCCTGCCGCACAGGGCAAGAAAAGGGTCAACTGATTCATAAATGTCTTTAAAGCGCTTTGCGCAAAGTGGTTGGCGCAATGCGTAGCGCCTCACGGTACTTGGCCACGGTGCGGCGGGCGCACTCAATGCCTTGTTCTTTCAGCATCTCAGACAGTTGGTTGTCTGACAGCGGTTTCTTGATGTTTTCGTTGGCGACAAACTGCTTGATCAACGCACGCACCGCCGTGCTGGAGGCGTTGTTGCCGCTGTCGGTTTCCAACCCCGAGCCAAAGAAATACTTCAGCTCAAAGGTGCCGTAGGGCGTGCTCATGTACTTGTTGGTGGTCACACGGCTGATGGTGGACTCGTGCAGGCCCAACTCTTCGGCAATCTCGCGCAGCACCATGGGGCGCATGGCGAGTTCGCCGTGGATAAAGAAGTTTTTCTGGCGCTCGGCAATCGCATTGCTCACGCGCAAGATGGTGTCAAAGCGCTGCTGAATGTTCTTGATGAACCAACGCGCCTCTTGCAGACGTTGCTGCAGTCCGGCATGGTTGTCGCCCTTGCCGCCCTTCAAGGCGCTGGCGTAAATGTCGTGTACACGCAAACGCGGCATCACATCGGGATTCAGGGCCACGCGGAATTTGGGGGCGGTGGTGGACTTGCCCACGCGGGTCACCAACACGTCGGGCACCACCACATGGCGTTCCACATCGGCAAAACGACGGCCGGGTTTGGGCTCCAAACGGGCGATCAAGGCAATCGCCAATTTAACGGTGGCTTCGCTGTCGTTCACGGCCACCGCCAAGCGTTTGAAATCGCGCTTGGCCAACATCTCCAACGGTTGTTTGCACATGGCCAACGCCACGTCGCGCACATTCGTGGCTTCTTCGCTGACCACCTCCATCGCCTTGAGTTGCAAGGTCAAGCACTCGGCCAAATGGCGCGCGCCCACACCCACAGGCTCCAGGCTTTGCAGCAGCGACAAGGCCACTTGGAAGCGATGTTCGAGTTCTTCGATTTGTTCTTCGTCCTCGCCGCCCAAGCCTTCGGCCAAGCTGCGCAAGCTGTCTTCGAGGTAGCCGTCGTCGTTGAGGTTTTCAATCAAGTAGCGCAGGGCGGCTCGGTCGGTTTCGCTCAGGCGCAGCGCCAAGGCTTGGCGATGCAAAAACGAAGTCAACGATTCTTGGCTGCGCGCCAGCTCGGTGGCGTCGGCCACATCGCTGTCGGCGGTGTTGTTGTTTTTGCTGGCGGGGGCATCGCCGCCCCACTCGGAGTCGTCGGCTGAAAACTCCACACTGCCGTCACCATCCCAGCTTTCGGCAATGCCGTCCACGCTGGGCTCGGTGTCGCTGGCCGTGTTGTCCACGGTGATTTCGGACATGCCGCCGTCGAGCGAGGGCACTTCGCGCACGGGCTCGACTTCTTCGTCACGCGCGGGCGTGTCGGCTTTGTCGAGGCCAAACTCTTCACGCGGCGCCTCTTCAAACTCTTTGTCGAGAAAGGGGTTGTCGTCGAGCATTTGCTCGATCTCTTGGCTCAACTCCAACGTAGACAGCTGCAACAGTCGGATGGACTGCTGCAACTGGGGCGTGAGCGCCAGATGCTGGGAAACGCGGAGTGATAAGCCTTGTTTCATGCCATCACATTCGGAAGTGTTCGCCGAGGTACACGCGGCGCACGTCGGCGTTTTCCACGATCTCGGTCGGTGTGCCCTGCGCCAGCACGCGGCCATCGCTGATGATGCAAGCGTGGTCGCAAATGCCCAGGGTTTCGCGCACGTTGTGGTCGGTGATGAGCACGCCCATGCCACGCGCTTTCAAAAAACCGATGATGCGTTGAATCTCGATCACCGCAATCGGGTCGATGCCAGCAAACGGTTCGTCCAACAAAATAAAACGCGGGTTGGTGGCCAAGGCGCGGGCAATTTCTACCCGACGCCGCTCACCGCCCGACAAGGCCACCGACGGCGAGGCACGCAAGTGCTCCACGCGCAGCTCTTGCAGCAATGAGGTCAGCCGCTTTTCAATCTCATCGTGACTCAGCGGCTGGCCGTGATCGTCGCGTTGCAGCTCCAACACGGCGCGCACGTTGTCTTCCACATTCAGCTTGCGAAAAATCGACGCTTCTTGCGGCAAGTAACTCAGCCCCAAGCGTGAGCGACGGTGAATGGGCAAATGCGCCACGGGCTGACCGTCAATGGTGATGGTGCCGCCATCGGCACGCACCAAGCCCACGATCATGTAGAACGACGTGGTTTTGCCGGCACCGTTGGGGCCCAGCAAACCCACCACTTCGCCCTTGTTCACCGCAATCGAAACGTCGTGCACCACCTTGCGGCTGCCATACGACTTTTGCAAGTGGCGTGCTTCCAAGCGGCTCACAGCCGCAGGCGCAGTCGTTGACGTGGCGGGAGACAAGGGAACGATCACTTTTTATCTTTGTCCAAAGTTTTGTTGCGCGGCGCCAAAGTCACGCGGACGCGGCCGCCCGTGGCCTTGTCACCGTCTTCGGGGCGTTGTCCATCGATGGCAAACACATCGGTCAAGTTGTCATAGGTGATGAGCTTGCCGGTCATTTGGTCGCCCAGCACAGCGCCTCGGTAACGACGCACCTCGGCTTGGTCGATCAGCTTGATGCGGTCGGCGCGGCCGTCGTATTCAATGCGCAAGCCTTCGCCTTCCATGAATTCATCAACGCCTTCGCGTTTTTGACGAAAGAATGCGCGCTTGTTGGGCTCCGGCAGGACGATGCCGAATTGGTAGCCATCGGGGTCTTGGCGAATTTCAATGCGCGAGCCGCGCAGAATCATGGTGCCTTTGGTCAGCACGGCACGGCCGGTGAACACGCTGACTTGCTTGAGTTCATCGTGCACCAAGCTGTCAGCCTCGATGTTCATGGGCTTGTCGCGGTCAGCTTTTTCAGCCCACACCGCAGCTGGGGCAAACGCCACCAGCAAGGCGATCAACAGGGAAAGAAAAGAGTTCAAGGCACGAATATTGCTGTATTTAACTGAGGCTGATTCTAACCACGCCCCAGACAGCGCCTTCAGGCCTCCCGCTGGCCACCTTGGCGGCCACTCAGGCTCAGCGGCCGCGGCGCACTTCTGCTAACAAATAATCGGTCACTTGAACGGCACGCTCCATGCTGCCCGTCAACGAACCGTCGGTGTAGAAACGACCGGCAATGCCCAAAGCAGGCACACCTTGCACCTTGAACGCCTCTTGCAACTGGGTGGCGCGGCGGGCTTTGGTGGCCACGCCAAAACTGTTGAAGGTTTCGGTGAACTTTTGCTCGCTCATGCCGTTTTTGCCAGCCCAAGCCGCCAAGGCCGCGCCGGTGTTGAGCGTCTGGCGCTCGGTATGGATGGCGTGAAACAGCTTGCCGTGCATGGCATCCACCACGCCCAAGGATTCAAACACGTAGTACGCACGCTGTTGCGCTTCAAAGTCGTCACGGAAACGCACGGGCACGCGCTTGACCACCACGTCTTTGGGCAAGGCCTTGATCCAAGCGGCGAAGCGTGGTTCAAATGCGTGGCAATGCGGGCAGCTGTACCAAAAGAACTCGATCACTTCGATCTTGCCGGCGTCCACTTCCGTGGGCACGCGCTTGTCGAGCGAGATGTACTCAATGCCTTCTTCCGGCTTTTTACCGGCAGCAGGGCCTTGAGCTTGCGCCAACAACGGCAAACCGGCCATGGAGATGGCGGTCAAAGAAAAATCACGACGTTTCATAAGTCACCCTAGAAAGAAAATTTAACGTTGCACCCGCACCATCGCGGAGTCGAGATGCGCAGCTTCGAGCTTGGCGCGCACGCGTTCAGCTTCGGCTTTGTCCAAAGGCCCGACGCGAACGCGGTACACGGTGCGGCCGCCTTGGTCGCGTTCGCTGACCTTGGCGTCCAGACCCAACAAGCCCATTTTGGCGCGTTGCGCATCGGCCTCTTCGGGCGTGCGGTAGGCACCGGCTTGCACAAAGTAAATGAACGGGTCAGCGGCCATGGGCATCGGAGCGGGCTTGTTGGCATCCACAGCCTTGGGCTCGGCGGGCTTCAAATCAGCTTTGGCTTTGGCCAAATCGCCCAAGGGGTCGGCGCTTTTGGGGTCGACCTTGACGGCGGGGTCAGGCTTGGGCTCCACAGGTTTGGCCACCGGCTTCACGTCGGCTTTGACCTCGGGCTTAGGGGCCTCTGGCGCGGCGTCAGCTTTGTCTGTCGATTTGGCGGGGTTCTTGCCGTAGAGCGGGGCGTTGGGGTCCCAATCTTTGTTTTTCTTTTCTTCGGCCGCGTCTTGCTCTGCCGAGCGGGTCATGCCCTTGTTCATGAAAGGCATGGGTACCTTGGTCACGTAAACGGCCACGCCCAAGGCCACCGTCATGCCCACCACCAGGCCCATGATGAAACCCACCAAGGTTCCGCCGCGTTGTTGATTCAACATTGAAATAGGTCTCCGAAGACGGGGTTACATGCTGGCAGGCGCAGACACGCCCAACACCGCCAAGCCATTGTGCAGCACCTGCGCGGTGGCAGCCACCAACGCCAAGCGTGCTTTTTTGACCGCTTCGTCGTCCACCAAAATGCGCTCGGCATCGTAGTAGCTGTGGTAGCTGGCGGCGAGGTCGCGCAAGTAGAAGGTCACGTCATGCGGCGCAAAGTCGGCCGATGCGGCCGAGAGCATGGCGGGGTACTTGGCCAGCTGCAGCATGAGGGCTTGGGCTTGCGGGCTTTCCAGCGCAGACAAGTCCACATCTTGCAGCGAAGCCACGTTGCCACCGTCTTTGTCAGCCCAGGCGCGCAGCACCGAGCAAATGCGGGCGTGTGCGTATTGCACGTAGTACACGGGGTTGTCGTTGTTCTTTTGCACCGCCAAGTCCACGTCGAAGGTGTACTCGGTGTCGGGCTTGCGGCTCAGCAAGAAGAAACGCACCGCGTCTTTGCTGGTCCACTCGATCAAGTCGCGCAGGGTCACATAACTGCCCGCGCGCTTAGAAATTTTCACCTCTTCGCCACCGCGCATGACGCGCACCATGGTGTGCAACACATAGTCGGGGTAGCCCTCGGGAATGCCCACGTTGGCGGCTTGCAAGCCTGCGCGCACGCGGGCAATCGTGCCGTGGTGGTCGGTGCCTTGGATGTTCACCACCTTGGTAAAGCCGCGCTCCCACTTGGTGATGTGGTACGCCACGTCCGGCACAAAGTAGGTGTAGGTGCCGTCTGTCTTTTTCATCACACGGTCTTTGTCGTCGCCGTAGTCGGTGGACTTGAGCCACAAGGCACCGTCTTGCTCGTAAGTCTTGCCTGCGGCTTGCAAACGGCTCACCGCGTCGGCCACTTTGCCGCTGGTGTACAGGCTGCTTTCCAAGTAGTAGTTGTCAAACTTGACGTCAAAGGCTTTCAAGTCGAGGTCTTGCTCGTGGCGGAGGTAGGCCACGGCGAATTCGCGCATGCCGTCCACGTCGTTCACATCGCCGCTGGCGGTGAATTCGCGGTCGTCGGACTTGACGGTTTTGCCAGCCAAGAAATCGGTGGCAATGTCTTGGATGTAGTCGCCGTTGTAAAACGCTTTGCTCTCTGGGTTCTCGGGGTCTACAGGCCAGCTGGCGTCGCCGGGCTTGATGCCTTGGGCGCGGAAGTGCGTGCTCTTGGCCAAGGTGTTGATTTGCACGCCCGCGTCGTTGTAATAAAACTCGCGGTAGACGTTGAAGCCTTGCGTCGCAAACAAATTACAAATCGCATCGCCCAAGGCCGCTTGACGGCCATGGCCCACGTGCAGCGGGCCGGTGGGGTTGGCAGACACAAACTCGACCAGCACGCGCTGGCCGTGGTCCGTTTGGAAACCGAATTGCTCTTTGGCAGCCAACACCTCGCGCACGATTTGTTGCTTGGCGGCAGGCTTCAAACGGATGTTGATGAAGCCGGGGCCTGCAATCTCGATGTCTTGCACCCACTGTTGGTACACGGGCGCAGCCAGCAACGCGTCGCGCAGCTGTTCGCCGAGCTGACGGGGGTTGAGCTTGAGGGGCTTGGCCAACTGCATGGCAGCTGTCACAGCAAAGTCGCCATGCGCGGCAACCTTGGGCGATTCAAAAGCGGCTTTGTTGCCGGAACCGGGCAACAAACCGTCGAGGGCTTGGCTCAGGGCGGCCAGCAATTCTTGTTTAACTTGGAGCATGGCTAGATTTTACGGGGCGGCCCTCACTTTCACGGGGCACGCCTTATTTTTTGGCATGATCTACCCCTATATGCGCGACGCCCACACACTCCCCCAACCCGACCGTTTCCAATACACCCCCACCCTGTCGTGCATCATGCCCGCTTACAACGAGGGACAAAACTTGGGCACCGTGGTGCCACAGGTGCTGCAAGCCTTGCAGGCGCTGGGCTCACAAGTGGAAATCGTGCTCATCAACGACGGCAGCCGTGACGACACGGCGCAGGTCATGCAAGCCTTGTGCGAAGCGCACCGCGAAGTGGTGGGCATCAACCTGTCGCGCAACTTTGGCAAAGAAGCCGCGCTAACCGCCGGCATTGACGCCGCACGCGGCGAGGTGGTGGTGCTGATGGACTCCGACGGCCAGCATCCCGTGTCGTTGGTGGCCGACATGCTCAAGCGCTGGCGCGAGGGCTCGGACGTGGTGTACGCCATTCGCCGCACGCGCGATGATCAATCGGCCTTGCACGCGGGGCTGACGGGCATGTTTTACAAGCTCATCAACATGGGCAATCGCGTAAAAATTCCTGCGCACGCGGGCGACTTCCGCCTGATGGACCGCCGCGTGGTGGACGCCCTCAAATCGCTGCCCGAGCGCAACCGGTTCATTAAGGGCTTGTACGCCTGGGTCGGCTTTGCCAGCACCGCCATTGACTACGAGCCACTGCCCCGTGCCGCGGGCGAAAGCAGCTTTGGTTTGCGTGGCTCGTTTGCCTTGGCCTTGACAGGCGTTTTGGCGTTCTCCATTGCCCCACTGCGCGCCTTGACATTGGTCGGCTTGCTGCTCGCCACCGTCGCCTTGGGCTACGGCGCTTGGGTGGTGGCCGAATATTTCATGTGGGGCATTGATGTGCCGGGCTATGCCACGCTGGTGGTGGGCATGATGTTTTTCAGTGGCATTCAGCTGCTGTCCATCGGCATCTTGGCCGAGTACGTGGGGCGCATTTACGAAGAGGTGAAGCAGCGGCCCATGTATTTGGTGAGTCACCACTGGGGCTCAGGCTTGGCTTTGGCCCCCGTCAAGGCGCCAGCGCCTTCGATGGCTCAATTCGACAACGAACACCCGATCTAAAGCGATGCACAGTGGTTTTTGGTTTTTGGTGGTGGGCAGTGCGGCAGCCGCCACCCACATGGGCGTGTTTGAGCTGACCAAAGCCCATCTGTGGCCCGAGTTGGCCAATGCCGCTGGGTTTTGCGTGGCGTTTGTGGTGAGTTTTGCGGGTCACCGTCGCTTGAGCTTTCAAGACGCGGGCACCACTTTTTGGCAAAGCTTGCGCCGATTTGCAGCGACCGCCCTTGCGGGCTTTGTCGCCAATGAACTCATGTTTGTGGTGCTGCTGCGCGGCTTGAACTTGCCAGACTGGCTGGCCTTATTTTTTGCCTTGGTCTTTGCATCCGCGCAGACCTTTTTGCTCAGCCGATTCTGGGCTTTTCGCCGTCGCACCTGAGGCGGCCGCACTGGATTGGTACAGGCTCCAAGCGCGGCCTGCCAACACCAACTCAAACCCAGCGTGTTGCGCCATGTTGAGCGTGGTCGAGGTGTTGGGTGCCACCACCCATGCACGCGGCGTTTGCTTCAAGCGGTCTAAACGCGACAAGGGCACCAAGCTGCGGGCGGCTTGTGCGTCAAAGTCGGCGCCTTCAAACAGCTCACGGCGCCAGTTGTCGCCCGCGGTTTGACGCAAGGTGTCCCAGTCTTGAATCACCTCCAGCGGTTGCATGACTTGCGCGTAGAACGGCAAATCGTAGGGGTACTCGTCCACGGCAGCCACCACGTCTGAGGCGCGGGCTTGACAAGCGAGGACCTCGGCCACATCCAAGCTGCTGTGTTTTTGGGTGTAGCGCTCCGCCGCCACTTGCGCACCCACCGCCAGCGCCACATTGAGCCCCACGACGACAGCAAACACCCGATCACCCCAAGCACGCGGTGCCACATGACGCTGCCACCAGAGCGCCGCGAGCAGCGCCAGCGGGGGCATGACGGGCAAGGCGTAGCCAATGAGTTTGGAGTTGGGGATGGAGAAAAATCCCAAAATGGCGATCAGCCAAATCCAGCACAGCGCGGTCCAACGCGGGTCCACGCTCACGCCAACGTCTACGCGCAGTTGTTCATGTGACGTATTTGCCGAAGGCGTTGTTGAAGAAGGCGGCATGCGGCCTTGACCGTTCAACGCAGTCAGGCGCTCGCGCAAACTGCGTCCAGCACTGGCGACCACCAAGAACACCCACGGGAACATCAACACCACAACGGCAAGGCCATAAAACCACCAAGGTCTGGCGTTGTTGAACGTGGTGGCGGTGTAGCGACCGAACTGATGCTTGCCAAACATATAAGCCAACATATCGGGATGCTCGCGCGCCGCCAGCACAAACCAAGGCAAAGCCACCGCCGCAAACAGCAACAAGCCGCTGAGCCAAGGCAAGGTCCACACCTTGCGCCATTGCCGCGTCCACGTGACCCAAATACACAGCACCAAGCCGGGCAACAACAGGCCAATCAGACCTTTGCTCAAGACACCCAACGCGCAGGCGATGAAGCCCGCGCGTGCCCAACCCGCATGCACGCCATCCGCGTGCATCAACGCCCGGGCAAAACACCAAATGCCCACGCCCATCCACGTCGCGACCATCGTGTCGTGGTTCACGTATTGGCCGCCTATCAAAAACGCCAAGCTGCTGCCCAACATCCAAGCCGCGCGGTTGGCCACGGTCACGCCTGCGATGTGGCGCGCGCACGCCCACAACAAGCCAGCCATCAGCATGGCATGCAAAGCCACCACACAACGCGCCGCCCAAGGCGTGACGCCCAGCACCGCCATGGCACCGGCTTCGAGCCAGTAAAGCAAAGGGGGTTTGTGAAAGAAAGGAATGCCGTCCAAGCGCGGCGTGAGCCAGTCACCGCTCATCACCATCCACCGGCCCACCTCTGCGTAGCGCCCCTCATCGGGCAAGGCCAAAGGACGCAAAGCGGCCAAGACCAGCAACAACAGCGGCAGCACGCACAGGGCCCAAGTGCGACCGCGTGCGGAGAAAAAAGAAGAAGAGGTCATGTGAAAACGCAGGTGAGGCGCAGCGAAGGTGCGCGGTTAAACCGAGGCCATAGGCAAACCACTGCCTCGGACCAAGCGAACGCCAGCATCGCGCAAATCTTGGACAAAGTCGTGGCTGGCCAAATAGGCAAATTCACGGGCGCGGGCGGGGCCAATGTCGTCATCCGCTTGGGCCGAAGCGGCGGGGTGACACATGATGAGCGCGGGGCTTGCCGAGGCCTTGGGCAAATCAGCCAGCCAACCTTGCATGCGTTTTGCATAGTCGGCCACGCTGCCGTCAAACGCGTAGGCCCCCGACAAAGGGCCAACCGTCGGCCAGTGGTGGTCATCCGCCCAAGCTTGTAAAGTTTTCGAGCCCATCGTGGAAATCACGCGTGCTTTGAACCCCGCTTGTGCCACGTTAGAAATACGCAACCACGGACGCGGCGCAGCGCTGCCGTAACGGCGCATCAGCACCTCGGTCAGCGCATCACGCAAGCCCTTAAATTGGTGCACATGCTGATGGCCATCGACATGGTCTGGTGCGGCGTGCCAATGTTGTTCAAAGGCGTCGAGTTGGCGCTCTATCTCATCGCGCAAGGCGGAGACATCGAAGCGGCGCAGCGCAGCACGGCGCATCACCGCACTCAAACTCCCGCCAAAACCGGCGCTTTGGGCAAAGGTGCTGGTCCAATCCAAATGCAAGCCCACATCCAAACGACCGCGCAAATCGCGCAAGGCAGGGGCATCTTCGGACCAACGGGGCGAGCGCGTCATCACGCTGGTGGCGCTCAAACGGCCCAGCACCACCAAGGCAACGATGCCTTGTGAGGTGGGCGCGTTGACCGCGTAGTCGTCGGCGCACAGCACCACGTCTCGGATGGACGCGATGCTCATGCGGCAGCGCTCCAGTACGCGGCTTGGCCGTAGTGGTCCTTGAGAAAATCGATCCACAAACGCAGACGCAGCGGCAGGTGCTTGCGCTGCGAAAAAATGGCGTAAATGCCGTTGGGCGGCGCGGCAAAGTCATCCAACACCGTCACCAACTGGCCGCTGCTGACCTCAGCCTCCACCTCCCACGTGCTGCGCCAAGCGATGCCGTAACCCGCCATGCACCAGTCGTGCAGCACTTGGCCATCGGAGCAATCCATCGGGCCACTGGGGCGCAAGTGAATCACCTCATGACCCGCTGCCTCGCTGGCTTTGGCGGGAACGGGCACACGAAAGGCCCAGCCACGGGTTTGCGACGCATCGCTGGAGAGCGTGAGACAACGCAAGCGCATCAAGTCATGCGGGGTTTGAGGCGTGCCGTAACGTTTCAAAAATTCAGGTGTGGCCACGCACAGACGGCGGTTATCGGCCATGCGCACGCTGACCAGCGAGGAGTCGGGCAAATCGCCCACACGCACGGCGCAATCAAACCCTTCGGCGGCCAAATCGACCACGCGGTCGCTGAGGTTGAGCGACACCGTCACGTCGGGGTGCAGGGTGTGAAACTTGGGCACCAAGGGCGCCACATGGCGACGCCCAAAGCCCGCAGGGGCCGTGATGCGCAAATGGCCGCTGGCTTTCAAGCCACCCGCGCTGACGCTGGCCTCGGCGTTGGCCACATCGGCCAGCAAGCGTTGGCAGTCTTCTAAAAAAGCGGTGCCTTCATGGGTGAGCGTGATGCGCCGCGTGGTGCGCACCAAGAGCTTGACGCCCAAGTGCGCCTCCAAACTGTCCAAACGACGCCCCATGATGGCGGGCGCGACGCCTTCGGCAACAGCGGCCGCGGTCAAGCTGCCCTTTTGGGCCACCGACACGAAGGACTCGAAGACTTTGAGTTTGTCCATGCGGTGGATTATCCACGGGGGCTGGCGCCAAGCGCCACGCCTAGAATCGCGCCTCATGAACGCCAACACCCCCACACATCGCAGCAACACGCAGACCACATGGGTTCACCACGCCACGGCCCGTTTGGCGCACATGGGCCCCGCTTGGTTTGTGTTGGTCATGGGCTGGAGCGGTTTGGCCCAGGCTTGGCTGCGCGCCACCGATTTGCTGGGTGACATGGCGCTGGGCTTGAGCTTGGTTGCTGGCGCTTTGGCGTTGTTGATTTTTAGCGCACTTTGCTTAGCGTGCCTCGTTCGGCTGAACGTCCACAACCCCGCCGTGCAAGCCGATTTGAAGCACCCTGTGCGCCATGCCTTCATGGCCACTCTGCCCATTTCACTGATGCTTCTGACGACCTTGGGCGCAGCCTTGTTTTGGAACACAGCCCTGTGGCTCGACCACCTGCTGCGCGCCACGTGGTTGATCGGCTCACTGCTGGAGCTGGCCGCCACCGTGTGGGTGCTGGGGCGCTGGCTTCGCCCCAAAGAAGAAGGCGGCTTGCAGTGGGCCACCTTCACCCCAGTTTTATTCATTCCCGTCGTCGGCAATGTGCTGGCGCCGTTGGGCGGGGTGCCGATGGGGTTTGCGCCTTGGGCCACCGCCCAAATGGGCATCGGTTTGCTGTTGTGGCCCGTGCTCCAAACCCTGCTCGTCGTGCGTTTGGTGCAAGCGGGTCCCATGCCTGCACGCATGAGCCCCTCGCTCTTTATCACCGTGGTGCCGCCGTCCATCATTGGCCTCGACATGCTGCAACTCCAAACCCCCATGCCCGTCGTTTGGGCGCTGTGGGGCGTGGGTGTGTTCTTTTTAATGTGGTCGCTGACGCAGCTCGACGCCATGCGCTCGCAAGCCTTTGGCATGGGGCATTGGGGCATGAGCTTTCCCTTGGCCGCCTTCACCACCCTGACCTTGCGCCTGAGCAGCGCCCCCGAAGGCGCTTGGCTTCAGCTGCCCGCCACCGCCCTGTTGGCCATCACCTCGTTGGTGATTTTGGGCTTGACCTTAGGCACTTGGCGCGGCCTGCGCACGGGTACGCTGCTGGTCGCCGAAGGCTGATTAGGCATCTAGAAGTCACGACATCTGAAAAATTTAGCCACGCAATACAGGCGCGGCTTTGACCTAAGATTCGTCTTGAATTTCTGTTTTTGAGATCTGTATTTTTAAAACTACCTGAGAGCGTTGACCCATGACCCAAACCACCACACCACGCACGCAAATTCACAGCCTGCAAGTGGCCACCCAACTGCAAGATTTCATCAACACCCAAGTGCTGCCTGACACCGGCGTCAGCCAAGAGCAATTCTGGAGCGGCTTTGACGCCATCGTGCAAGACTTGGCCCCCAAGAACATCGCCTTGTTAGCTGAGCGTGATCGCATCCAACTCGAGATGGATGCTTGGCACACCAAGAACCCCGGCCCGATCAAGAAGATGAAAGCCTACCGCGCCTTCCTCGAAAAAATTGGCTACCTCGTGCCCCAACCTGCCAACGTCAAAGCCACCACCAAAAACGTGGATGCCGAGTTGGCCTTGCAAGCCGGCCCCCAGTTGGTGGTGCCCGTGTTGAACGCCCGCTACGCCTTGAACGCCGCCAACGCACGTTGGGGCTCGCTGTATGACGCCCTGTACGGCACCGACGCTTTGCCCGAAACCAACGGCGCAGAAAAAGGCAAGGGCTACAACCCTGTGCGCGGCGCCAAAGTGATTGAGTACGCACGCTACGTGTTGGACCGCACCGCCCCCCTGAAGAGCGGCTCGCACATTGACTCGACCGGCTACACCGTGGTCGGCGGCGAGTTGGTCGTGTCCCTGAAAAACGGCAAGACCACCAAGCTGGCCAAAGCTGCGCAATTCATCGGTTTCCAAGGCAACGCCGCTGCACCTTCTTCGGTGCTGTTGCAACACAACGGTCTGCATTTCGACATCCAAATCAACCGCAACACCGCCATCGGTGCGTCTGACGCAGCGGGTGTGAGCGACTTGATCGTGGAAGCCGCCTTGTCCACCATCTTGGACTTGGAAGACTCCGTGGCCGTGGTCGATGCCGAAGACAAAGTGCTGGCTTACGGCAACTGGTTGGGCATCGTCAAAGGCACCTTGACCGAGTCGGTCGAGAAAAACGGCAAGACCTTCACCCGTGGCCTGAACGCTGACCGCGTGTACACCGGCAAAGACGGTCAACCCGTCAAGCTGCATGGCCGCTCGTTGCTGTTCTTGCGCAACGTGGGTCACCTGATGACCAACCCCGCCATTTTGTACACCGGCAAAGACGGCGCCACACACGAGATCCCCGAAGGCATCATGGATGCGGTGATCACCACCGCCATCGCGCTGCACGACTTGCAAGGTCACGGCAAAGACGGCATTCGCAACTCGCGCACCGGCTCGGTCTACATCGTCAAACCCAAAATGCACGGCCCTGCCGAAGTGGCGTTTGCTGCTGAGTTGTTTGGCCGCGTCGAGAAGGTTTTGGGCTTGGCTGACAGCACCGTCAAGCTGGGCATCATGGACGAAGAGCGTCGCACCAGCGTGAACTTGAAAGCCTGTATCGCCGCCGCGGCCAGCCGCGTGGCGTTCATCAACACCGGCTTCCTCGACCGCACTGGCGACGAAATGCACACCGCCATGCACGCAGGCCCCATGATGCGCAAGGGCGACATGAAGTCCAGCGCTTGGATTCAAGCCTACGAAAAGAACAACGTGTTGGTCGGCTTGTCATGCGGCTTGCGCGGCAAAGCGCAAATCGGCAAAGGCATGTGGGCCATGCCCGACTTGATGGCCGAGATGTTGAAGCAAAAAATTGGTCATCCCAAAGCCGGTGCCAACACCGCTTGGGTGCCAAGCCCCACCGCCGCGGTTTTGCACGCCATGCATTACCACCAAGTCAAAGTGGTGGACGTGCAAAAAGAGTTGGAGAAGGTCGACTACAACAAGGTGCGCGACAGCATCTTGGATGACTTGTTGCAAGTGCCCGTGGTGGCCAAGCCCAAGTGGAAAGACGCCGACAAACAGCAAGAGTTGGACAACAACGTGCAAGGCATCTTGGGCTACGTGGTGCGTTGGATCGACCAAGGCGTGGGTTGCTCGAAAGTGCCAGACATCCACAACGTGGGCCTGATGGAAGACCGCGCCACGCTGCGTATTTCTAGCCAACACATTGCCAACTGGTTGCTGCACGGTGTGGTGACACCCGCGGAAGTGAAAGCCACGTTCAAGCGCATGGCCTCCGTGGTGGACAAGCAAAACGCTGGCGACCCGCTGTACCAAAAGATGGCGGGCCGTTTCAGCAAGAGCGCGGCGTACCAAGCCGCACTCGACTTGGTGTTCAAAGGCAAAGAACAGCCTAGCGGCTACACCGAACCTTTGCTGCACGCTTGGCGTCTGAAGGTCAAGGCTGGCGCGGCCTAATCTGCCTGCGTTTTGACCTTGCGCAAACGGCCCCTTCGGGGGCCGTTTTTCATGGCCACTCGGCACTATGATTCGGCATACTTTTCACTTCTTTCGAGAAACACCATGACCGCCACTTTTACCCAAAATTTGATTCGCATCGCTTTGCGCTCCTTGGTGGGCTTGGTGCTCATCGTGGCCTTGCTGGCGGGCGGCTACTTGCTGTTCGCGTATCACTTCACCTACTCCAAGGGCGAGAGCGTGGGCTATGTGCAAAAGCTGTCTTACAAAGGATGGGTTTGCAAGACATGGGAAGGTGAGCAAATGCGCGCCTTGGCCAACGTACCGACTATTCCCGAAAAGTTCACCTTCACCGTGCGTGACACCGCCATTGCCGATCAAATCAACGCGCACATCGGTCAAAAAGTGGTGCTGGAATATGCCCAGCACCGCGGCTTGCCTGAGTGCTTTGGCGAAACCCAGCACTTCATTGAGTCGGTTCGTTTGGCCCCGACCGAGTAAACGGCAACACCAGCTGCTGCAAGTGGCGCACGTTTTTGGTGACTTGCGTCCACCATTTGAAAAATGAGTCTTGGGGTTTCTCAAGCGGCTTGAACAAGCGGGGTGCGGGTCGCTGAATTAAGTTGACGCGCGGCATCTCAGGCAAGCGCAAATGCGCCACGGTATGCACCTGTGCAGCGGTCGACAAGGCCAAAGCCACTTCTTGCTGAGTGCCGCACCAACGATGAGGCGCCAGACTCACCATGCGCTCCCCGACAAACTGCCAGCGTGCAAGGCTCCAGGGCTGAGCCCATGCCAAGTCAGACCACGCCACCGCCACGCACACCACGTCGTCGGGCAAATCGGCGGGCAGGTCTGCCAAATGCCATGGATGCACCAACCACACGGTTTTGTTCAACACGGCGTGATGGGCAGGTGCTGTAAATCCCAAGTGTTCAGGTGGCTGCAACAAAACCATAGGCTCTTCGCATGGCTCACTCTCGCGACGCTCATGCGCCACCGTGGCACGGTTGTGCGCCAGCAACTCGATGACGTCGTAACTCGCATCCAACACCGTGCCCGGGCTGTGCCAAGACGGCGGGGCAAATTTTTCTAAGCTCTCCGCGTTGAATAAATAAGGCTTGCTGCTGCTGGTGCCTGCGATCCATTGCCAACTCAAATAGTTGCTGGCCAAGTCGCCATCGAGCAAATGGCTGTACAGCCAATCGGCTGCGACGCGCCAGTGCACTTTGCGAAAGTGCACCAAATAGCTGGCCAACCACATGCGGGCATGGTTGTGCAGATAGCCAGTGGCGTATAGCGTACGCACCGCTTGGTCAATCACCGGCACATGGGTGCAAGCGCAGCGCACATCCTCGGGCAACGCCAAGCTGTAAGCGTCATCGGGCAGCGCCCCTTCATGCAAGGACTGGGCAATGCCGTCCCCCAAGTGCGCGTGTAAATGCTGGTAGTACTCGCGCCAGCCCAGTTCAAACAACAGCTTGTGTTGCACCCCCAAACGGTGCTGTTTGTACATGGCCAAGGCCACCTCGGGCACGCTCAAGAAGCCGTGGGTTAAATACGGCGACAACCCCGTCACGGCGCCATCCAACGCATTGCGCGTCTGGGCATAGTCTCTGGGGTTGACCTGGGCCAACCGCTGCTGAGCGGCTTGGGGCGTGGGAGGAAATGCGTGCATATCGTTTTTGTCAATTGTGCCTTGCCAGCGTGGCTACACTTGCTTGCATGCACGAACCTGGCTCTCTCGCAGACCTCCAAAGCCGCTACGGCACGCGCCACCGCTGGCTGATGTTGACCACGGTGATGATCGGCTCCATGGCGGCCATCATGTCGTCCACCATCATGAACGTGGGCATTCCCGGCATGAGCCTGCACTTTGGCATTGGCCAAGAACAGGCCCAGTGGGTGAGCTCCAGTTTCATGGTGGCCATGACGGTGTCCATGCTCACCACCCCTTGGCTGCTGGCCCGTTTTGGCTACCGCACCACGTATTACGGCTGCATGTGGCTGCTAATGACGGCAGGCATTGGCGGCGGACTGGCCACCGACTACAACTGGGTGCTGGTCGCGCGGGTGAGCGAAGGGCTCGCCGCGGGCGTGGTGCAACCGATTCCCGCCATCATCATCTTGCGCGCATTTGACAACGCCGAACAAGGCCGCGCCAACAGCTTCTTTGGCATGGGCGTGGTGCTGGCGCCTGCCATCGGTCCCAGCATTGGCGGCATTTTGGTGGACTTCATGAGCTGGCGCTCCTTGTTTTTCATGGTCATCCCGTTTTGCCTGGCCTCGCTCTGGATGGCCAAACGCTACGTGCCCATCACCGCGCCCGGTGGCGTGAGCGCCAACCACGGCAAACCCACGCTCGATGTGGGTGGACTCACCCTCGCCACCGTGGGCACCTTGTGTCTGCTCAACGGCTTGGTGTTGCTGCACAGCGGCCAGTGGGGCAACTCGGCGTGGCTGATCGCTGGGGCTTTGTTGTGCATCGTGAGTTTCATTGCTTGGCAGCGCGTGCAGGCCCAACGCGGTGGCCTGCCCTTGATGAATTTGAGCCTGTTCAAGCATCGCCCATTTGCCATGGGCACGCTAGTCGCCTTTATTTACGGCATCGCCATGTTTGGGTCGACCTATTTGATTCCGGTTTATTTGCAACTGGGACTGGGGCTCTCGCCCAGCCATGTGGGCACCTTGATGCTGCCATCGGGCTTGTTGCTGGCGGTAACCATCGCTGTGGTGGGCCGCTATGCCAGCACGCACCCCACGCATTTGTTCGTGAGCTTTGGCCTGACGCTGTTGGCGCTGTCGTTCGCGTTGATGCTGCTGGTCAATTTACAAACGGCGCTGTGGGTCTTGGTGGCCTTGGCCATTTTGGGGCGCATCGGACTGGGCTTCATCTTGCCCTCGCTCAACATGGGCGCCATGCGCTCGCTGCATGCCAACCTCATTCCTCAGGGCGCGAGTGCCATTAACTTTTTGCGCATGCTGGGCGGCGCGGCGGGTGTGAGCTTGTGCGGTATTTTGTTGGAATGGCGCTTGGCTGTGCACGGCGACACCCTCAGCAACCCCGCCACCTCGGCCGCGCGACTGGCTGCGTTTGACGATGTGTTTTTGATGTTGGCGGCCGTGTGTGCCTTCGCACTGATTGCGGCTTGGCAAATTCGCGAACCGCGCGTGCCACAGCATGACAAGGTCACACCGTAATCCACGGCTGCGTCCACCCCAAACTTCTCGCCCCTTCTGTTTCTCTTCACCAAGCCCGCCCACCATGTGCCAACTGCTCGGCCTCAACTGCAACAACCCAACAGACGCCACGTTCAGCTTCAGTGGCTTTGCACAGCGCGCGGGCGTCACCGACCACCACGGCGACGGCTGGGGCATTGCGTTTTTTGAAGGCTCAGAACAAGACCGAGGCTTGCGTCATTTCATTGACCATCTGCCCGCCAGCAACTCGCCCGTGGCCGAGCTGATTCGCAAATACCCCATCAAAAGCCGCAACGTCATTGCGCACATCCGCAAAGCCACGCAGGGCGTAGTGGCGCTGGAGAACTGTCACCCCTTTGTGCGCGAACTCTGGGGCCGTTATTGGGTGTTCGCCCACAATGGCAACTTAGAAAATTACAAACCCAACTTGCACGGCAACTTCAAACCCGTGGGTCACACGGACAGCGAAGAAGCGTTTTGCTGGCTGATGCAAGAGCTGGCCAAATCACACGCCAGCGTGCCATCGACCGAAGAGCTCACCTTGACCTTGCGCGAGTTGGTGCCTCAGGTGGCAAAGCACGGCACGTTCAACTTCTTGCTCTCCAACGGGCAGGCGCTGTGGGCCCACGCGTCCACCCACCTCTGGTACATCGAGCGTCAATACCCGTTTGCTACTGCCACCTTGAGCGATCAGGACATGCGCATCAACTTTGCAGAACATGCCAAACCCGATGACCGCGTGGCCGTGGTGGTCACCGCGCCGCTGACCACCGATGAGGTGTGGACGCCATTCAAGCCCGGGGAGTTGAAAGTCTTTGTCGAAGGGCGCGAAGCTTAAAACATCAAGCCGCGGCAGCTTCTAAGGCATCGATGAACATCGCGGCCACATTGAAACCGGTTTGGTCAAAGATCTCTTGAAAACATGTGGGGCTGGTGACGTTCACCTCGGTCAAACAGTCGCCAATCACATCAAGGCCCACCAACAGCAAACCGCGCGCAGCCAACACGGGGCCCAAGGCTTCGGCGATTTCACGGTCGCGCGCCGAGATGGCTTGCGCCACGCCTTTGCCACCCGCCGCCAAGTTGCCACGCACTTCACCGCCTTGCGGAATACGCGCCAAGCAAAAAGGCACCACTTGACCGCCAATGACCAAGACGCGCTTGTCGCCTTGCTCAATGGCGGGGATGAACTTTTGCACCATCACCGTTTGCGCGCCGTCACGGTTGAGGGTTTCGATGATGGCGCCAAGGTTCAAGCCATCGTCTTTCACACGGAAGATGCCCATGCCGCCCATGCCATCGAGCGGCTTCAAAATGATGTCGCGATGCTGCACATGAAAAGCGCGAATGGCGTCAGCACTGCGTGTGACCAAAGTGGGGCTGATGAAACGCTGAAACTCCAGAATCGCCAACTTCTCAGGATGGTCACGCAGGGCACCTGGCTTGTTGAACACCTTAGCGCCTTCGCGCTCGGCTTGCTCTAGCAAGTGGGTGGCGTAGAAATATTCGCTGTCAAAGGGCGGGTCTTTGCGCATCACGATGGCATCGACGCTGTGCAACGCGCAATGTTCGTCCACGCCTTGCACCTCAAACCAATCGGCGGCATCGCCCGTCAAACGCACACGTTGCACGCGCGCCGTCACCTTTTGGCCGCTTTGCCACACGATGTCTTGCGGCTCACACGCCAACACCTGATGGCCGCGCTGTTGCGCCTCACGCATCATGGCGAAGGTCGTGTCCTTGTAAATTTTGAAGGACGAGAGCGGGTCAGCGACGAACAGGATGTGCATGGTTTAGATCTCGATCTTGCTGCCCAACTCGACCACCGAGTTGCTCGGCAAGTTCAAGAAGTCCGCAGCCGAGCTGGCATTGAGGTGCATTTGTGCAAAGATTTTTTCACGCCAAGGCGCCATGCCCTTGCCAAGCGTTGGCACGATGCTGTCACGCGACAAGAAGTAGCTGGTCGTCATGGGATTGACCTCGCAGCCCATGCCACGCAAATGCGTCAAGGCGCCCGGCACATCGGGGTTGTCTTTGAAGCCGTAATGGATCACCACTTGCCAACACTCATTCGCAAGCGGCGTGATGACCAAGCGCTCGTTCTCAGGGATCCAAGGCACTTCATGGTTTTGCACGTTCACAAACAGGTTTTGCTTATGCAACACTTTGTTGTGTTTGAGGTTATGCAGCAGCGCATTGGGGACCGAGCCTTTGCCCGTGGTCAAAAACACGGCCGTACCGTCCACACGCGCAGGCGGTGACAAAAAGACGGCTTCTAAGAAACTGTCCAAATCCAAAGCTTCTTCTTGGCGAATGTCGTTGAGCAATTCACGGCCATCGCGCCAAATCAGCATGAGCATCATGATGACCGCAGCGATCAGCAACGGGAACCAACCGCCATCAAACAACTTGAGTAAGTTGGAGGCCCAGAAGGTCAAGTCAATGACAAAGAAAAAGCCGGTGGCGCCCAAGCACATCCACAGCGGGTATTTCCAGCTGTAGCGGATCACGAAGAACGTCAGCACGGTGGTGATCAACATGTCAGTACACACCGCAATGCCATACGCCGCTGCCAAATTGCTAGACGACTTGAACATCACCACAGCCAACACGATGACGGCAAACAAGCCCCAGTTGACGAAAGGAATGTAGATTTGGCCCGTGTCTTTGACACTCGTGTGCAGCACTTGCAAACGCGGCAAGAAGCCCATTTGAACCACTTGCTTGGTGACGCTGAATGCACCTGAAATCAGCGCCTGCGACGCGATCACCGTCGCCGCCGTGGCCAACAAAACCAAAGGCAACAGCAACCAATCAGGCGCCATGTTGAAGAAGGGGTTGGCCACCGCATCGGGGTCGCTCAATAGCAAGGCACCTTGACCAAAGTAATTCAAGGTCAGCGATGGCATGACCACCGTGAACCATGCCATGCGAATCGGCTTTTTGCCAAAGTGCCCCATGTCGGCATACAAGGCTTCGCCACCGGTCACACACAGCACCACAGCACCCAAAATCAAGAAGGTGACTTCAGGCTCTGCGATGATGAAACGCAAGGCATGGTGCGGGCTAATGGCCCACAAAATTTCGGGATGCGACGCGATGTGATACAGCCCCAAAGCCGCAATAGCGGCAAACCACACCACGGTGATGGGACCAAAAAACTTGCCAATGCCGCTGGTGCCGCGCTTTTGTACGGCAAACAAGCCAAACAAAATCACGATGGTGAGCGGGATCACATATTTCTTGAAGGCCGGAGAAACTACCTCCAAACCTTCCACCGCAGACAGCACTGAAATAGCCGGCGTGATGACACCATCGCCATAAAACAAACAGGTGCCAAAGATGCCTACGATCAGCATGCGCTGTCGCAGTTTTGGCTTGTCTTTGACGGACATCGAGGCCAACGCCAACATGGCCACCAAGCCACCTTCGCCGTGGTTGTCAGCGCGCAGCACCAAGACCACGTACTTGATGGACACGATGATGGTCAAGGTCCAAAAGAAGATGGACAGAATTCCAAAAATATTGTCAGGCGTGAACTGCACATGGCCCGAGCCAAACACCTCTTTCATGGCGTACAGCACGCTGGTGCCGATGTCGCCGTAGACCACGCCAATGGCGCCCAAGGTCAACGCCGCGAGCGACGATTTAGCATGTTGTTCCATCAGAGATCTCAGTCGTAATTCTCAGCTTCGGGATCGGTAGCCTCTAGCTCATAGCTGGCGGCCAACATGGCAAGGCGTCCAATGACGCCATACATATAAAAGCGGTTCGGTGTGCTCGCACCTGGCTTCATGCCAGGCTGCGGCGTGTGCGCGCTTTGCTCAAACGCCAAGGGCACAAAGCTCGCACCGGGCGCGTTGAGGTTTTCATCCACTCCGCGTTCAGCGTGCACGCGGTAAAAACCGCCAACGACGTAACGGTCCATCATGTAAACCACTGGCTCGGCCACGGCGTCGTTCACGCGTTCATTGGTCAACACGCCTTCTTGAATGATGACTTGGTTCACCGACTGGCCATCTTTGACCACACTCATTTTGTTGCGCGTCTTGCGGTTGAGCACATCCAAATCTTTGACATCGCGCACGGTCATGATGCCCATGCCGTAAGTGCCGTTGTCGGCCTTGACGACCACAAACGGTTTTTCGTTGATGCCGTACTCTTTGTATTTGCGTTTGATCTTGGTCAGCAAGGCATCCACATTGGTCTGCAAGCACTCCATACCCGTGCCCTCGGCAAAGTTCACTTCGCCACACTGGTTGAACATGGGGTTGATCAGCCAAGGGTCGATGCCCAAGAGTTTGCCAAAGCGCTTCGCAACCTCTTCGTAACACTCAAAGTGCTTGCTCTTGCGGCGCACGCTCCAGCCCGCATGCAGCGGTGGCAACAGGTGTTGCTCGTGCAAGTCTTCCAAAATGCCGGGAATGCCTGCGCTCAAATCGTTGTTGAGCAAGATGGTGCACGGGTCGAAGTCTTTCAGGCCCACACGGCGCGCGCCACGAATCACCGGCTCCAAGGTGACGCTGTCACCGTTGGGCAAGTTGATGGTGGTGTTTTCTTTGATCTCGGGGTTGATCGACCCAATGCGCACATTCAAGCCAGCCATGTGGAAGATGCGCTGCAGCTGCGCCACGTTCGACAAATAGAAGGTGTTGCGCGTGTGGTTCTCAGGAATCAGCAGCAGATTGCGCGCTTCCGGACAGATCTTCTCGATCGCGGCCATCGCGGCTTGCACCGCCAACGGCAGCATCTCGGGCGTCAGGTTGTTCCAACCGCCAGGGTAGAGGTTGGTGTCCACGGGCGCCAGCTTGAAACCGGCGTTGCGCACATCCACAGAGCTGTAGAACGGCGGTGTGTGCTCCATCCATTCCAGACGAAACCAGCGCTCAATGGCAGGCATGGAATCGAGAATGCGTTGCTCAAGTTCGTTGATGGGGCCGGTGAGAGCCGTGATGAGATGGGGAACCATGGTGTCCTTCTTGATGGAGCGTCATTCTAGGCCGTCAGGCTGCGCCTCTATTTAGAGGTCCAACCCCATAACAGCGCCGATTTAAACCCGAATCTCGCCTTGTCCCAAAACGACGTATTTGAGCGAGGTCAACCCTTCAATGCCCACAGGACCACGGGCGTGGAACTTGTCGGTCGAAATGCCAATCTCCGCCCCCAAGCCGTACTCGAAGCCATCGGCAAAACGGGTGCTGGCATTGACCATCACGCTGGATGAATCGACCTCGCGCAAAAAGCGCTGGGCGTGCATGTGGTCACGCGTGAGGATGGACTCGGTGTGGTGGCTGGAGTAGTGGTTGATGTGAGCAATGGCCTCATCCAAACCTGTCACCACCTTGACACTGATGATGGGGCCGAGGTATTCCTCAAACCAGTCTTGCTCGGTCGCGTCTTTCAGATGGGCACCTTGGACGCTGGCGAGGATGGCTTTGGCTTCGGGGCAGCAACGCATTTCCACACCTTTGGCCGCGTAAATTGCACCAATTTTGGGCAAAAACGCGGCAGCCACGCCGCGCGCCACCAGCAAGCTTTCGCTGGCATTGCAGGGGCTGTATTTTTGAGTTTTGGCGTTGTCAGCCACGGTGACGGCCATGGCGATGTCGCACGGATCGTCCACATAGGTGTGGCAGTTGCCGTCTAAGTGTTTGATGACCGGCACTTTGGCGTCGCGGCTGATGCGCTCAATCAAGCCTTTGCCGCCGCGCGGGATGATGACATCCACAAACTGAGGCATGGCAATGAGGTGGCCCACGGCCTCGCGGTCGGTGGTTTGCACCAGTTGCACAGCATCGGTGGGCAAGCCACTTTCGATCAAGGCTTGCTGCACCAGCTTGGCCAAGGCTTTGTTGGACTCAATGGCTTCCGAGCCGCCACGCAAGATGCACGCGTTGCCACTCTTGATGGACAGCGACGCCGCTTCAATCGTCACGTTGGGACGACTCTCGAAAATCATGCCGAACACGCCCAGAGGCACACGCATTTGACCCACACGAATGCCGCTGGGTTGCTCTTTCAAACCTGTGATTTCGCCAATCACCTCGGGCATGGCGGCCAGTTGCTCGCAACCCTGCGCGCAAGTTTCCAGCACTTTGGGGGTGAGCTTGAGGCGATCCACCATCGGCGCGTCGAGGCCTGCGGCGATGGCGCGCTCAATGTCTTTGGCGTTGTCAATTTGCAGGGCATCGATGTTGGCGCGCAGCAAAGCGGCCAAAGCGCGCAAGGCTTTGTTTTTGACAGCAGCAGAGGCTTTGGCCATTTGGGCCGAGGCCGTTTTGGCTTGCGCGCCCAAGGCATTCATGTGGTCAGCGACGTTAAGTTCGGTCATGGTGTGATTCTCTTTCAAGCTTGGCGCGGCATACAAGCACGGCACAAGCGCAAGGCCAAACGGTGCAAAGCCTGCCAGTTATCGGTCGGCCAGTCGGCCACTTTGAGGCCTTTAACAATGCCATCGACTTGGTGCGCCGATTGCAACAACTTCTCCAGCATGCCCACGCTCAAGCGCGGCAACACGCGCTCAAACAAACGCTCACGCGGGCCCCAAATGCGTTGCTCGCGCAGCGCCATGGGCAGGGCTTTGCCTGCGGCCACTGCGTCTTTGACGCGCTTGAGGGCGCGAATTTCTTCGGCCAGCGTGTAGTGCACCAGCACCTCAGCTTCGCCCTCGGCCTTGAGGCCATCGAGCATGCGCTGCACGCGCAGCGGCTGGCCACTGAGCACAGCCTCTGAGAGTTTAAAAACGTCATAGCGGGCCACATTCAGCACCGCGCGTTCCACCTGCTCAAAGCTCAACTCGCCAGCGGGGTAGAGCAGGCCGAGTTTTTGAATTTCTTGATGCGCCGCCAACAAATTGCCTTCCACCCGATCGGCAAAAAACTGCAAGGTATGTTGGCCCGCCTCCCCTTCACTCACACGCTGCTGCTGCGCGCCCAAGCGGTGCGCAATCCAAGTGGGCAAGGTGTGACGCTCAATCGGGTCAATTTGCACGCTGATGCCGTTGTTCTCCAACGCAGCGAACCACGCCGAACTTTTGGTGGCTTTGTCCAGACGCGGCAGCAACACCACCGTCAACGTGCTGTCATTGCCCACCGCCAACTCCGCGATGTTTTGCAACGCCACGCTGCCGTCTTTGCCGGGCTTGCCCGAGGGAATGCGGATTTCAATCAACTGCTTGTCAGCAAACAAACTCATGGAGCCGCCTGCTGCCAACACTTCGCCCCAATCAAAGTGCGCGCCTGCCACTGTGAACACGCTGCGCTCGGTGAAGCCTTGGGCACGCGCGGTGGCGCGCAGGGCATCTAGGGCCTCTTGCTGCAACAAGGGCTCATCGCCATGGAAGGTGTAAAGACTGCGCAGACCTTTGGAGGCCTGCGTCTGCAGGTGCTGGCTGAATTGCGAGGCGGCGACTTGCATGGTCAGAGCTGACGAATGGAGGCCAAGCGGCGCTGAATTTGTTGCACCAAATCGTTTTCCATGTCGCGGTACAGCAAGCCTTCTTCCGACTCTTTGGACAAGGCACCGGTCTCGTTGAAGTTGATGTCGCGGGTGAGCACCAACTCGGTGTCAGGAATCAACTCTTTGCCCGCCTGCGTGCGCACGCGAAAACGATAGCGCAGACGCAACTGGAATTCACGAATCGCACCTGTGGAGGTGCGCCCCACCACCACTTTCTCACGCAACTCCATCAGTTGATCAAAGATGACTTGGGCACGCTCGATTTGCTTGGGATCGGTGATGACTTCCACTTGGCCGGTCGCAGCCAAACTGCGATGCAGCTTGATGCCCAAAGGCGACACCACAGGCACGCTGCTGAACAAGGTGCTGAACGCGTAGCTCGGCGCCTTGCGCAACTCAAAGCCGCAGCCCGCCAGCCCGACGACGAGGCTGGAGGAGATCAACAAAGCACGGCGTGTGGTGGACATACGCAGCTCTTAAACGACGATGTTGACCAAACGGCCTGGCACGACGATGACCTTCTTCGGCGCAGCACCATTGGCTTGCTTGATGAAGGCGTCGGTGGCCAACGCCGCTTGCTCAATTTGCTCTTTGCTGGCCGTGGCGCTAACGGTGACCGCACCACGCAACTTGCCGTTGATTTGCAGCATCAGCTCCAGCTCGTCACGTTGCAAGGCGCTCTCGTCGACTTCAGGCCAAGCGGTGTCGAGCAAATCGCCCGACTGCTTGGCGTAGCCCAACTCGGCCCATAAATTCGCACTGATGTGCGGGCAGGCTGGGTAGAGCATGCGCAGCAACACAGACATGCCTTCGCACAACACGGCGTTGTCGCCCTCGCTGCCGTCGGCTTTGAAATCTTCCAAGGCATTGAGCAGCTTCATGCAGCCCGACACCACGGTGTTGTATTGCATGCGGTCGTAGTCGTAGCTGACTTGCTTGAGCACCACATGCATTTCGCGACGCAGATCGGCGGCTTCTTTGCGTGGCTTGGCGGCGCTCAAGTTGCCCGCCGTGGCGGCCTTGAGTGTGGCTTCGTGTTTGAACGCGAAGTTCCAGACGCGGCGCAGGAAGCGGTAGCTGCCTTCCACGGCCGCGTCGTTCCACTCCAGCGTGGCTTCAGGCGGCGCGGTGAACATGGTGTACAGACGCGCGGTATCGGCGCCGTAACGCTCGATCAGGTCTTGCGGGTCTACGCCGTTGTTCTTCGACTTGGACATGGTGCCCACGCCTTCGTAGTCGATGGCGGTGCCCACGGGCAATTTGCCGTCGCTGCTGTCAGCGGCATTCTTGAGCTTGGCGCCCACCACTTTGCCAGCGTCGTCCAGCACATGCTCGACATCGTGGGGCCAGAAGTAATCTTTGCCACCTTTGGCTGTGCGGCGTGAGTAGATGTGGTTAAGCACCATGCCTTGCGTGAGCAGTTTTGTGAACGGCTCGTCCACTTTGACCAAGCCCATGTCGCGCATGACTTTGGTCCAGAAACGTGCGTAGAGCAAATGCAAAATCGCGTGCTCAATGCCGCCAATGTATTGGTCCATCGGCGCCCAGTACTGCGCCCCCTCGGCCACCATTGCGTCGGTGTTGGTGGGGTCGCAATAGCGCATGAAGTACCACGACGAATCCACAAACGTGTCCATCGTATCGGTCTCGCGGCGGGCGGGCTTACCGCACACGGGGCAAGTCACACCGGCGTGGAAACCTTCGTGCTTGTGCAGCGGATTGCCAGAGCCATCAGGGATGCAGTCTTGCGGCAACACCACGGGCAAATCTTTTTCGGGCACAGGCACTGCGCCGTGTTCGTCGCAATGAATGATGGGGATCGGTGTGCCCCAGTAGCGCTGGCGGCTGATGCCCCAGTCGCGCAATCGCCATGTGGTTTTCTTTTCGCCCAAGCCGACACCGTGATGCGTTTTTGCGGCGAGCAGCTCGGCTACTTTGTTAACAGCAGCTTTTTGGTTCAAACCATCGAGTTCGCCGGAGTTCACGCACACACCCGCTTTGGTGGCGTACCACTCTTGCCAGGCCGTTGCATCGAATGCCGAAGAGGCGGCATCGGCAGGTGCGCCGGGTGACGATTTTGAGCTTGCGTATGAGGAGCCCGGCGTACCTGTCGAGGCCGCCGCTGCACCATCAAGGCCAACCACTTGCACAATAGGCAAGTCGTATTTCAACGCAAACGCAAAGTCACGCTCGTCATGCGCAGGCACGCCCATGACCGCGCCATCGCCATACGACATCAGCACATAGTTGCCCACCCACACTTCAACCTTCGCGCCGGTCAGTGGGTGCGTGACGAACAAGCCAGTGGCCATGCCCTTTTTCTCTTGCGTGGCCAGCTCGGCTTCGGTCGTGCCACCGCTCTTGCATTCTTCGAGGAAGGCGGCCATTGCAGGGCTGGTCGCCGCAGCGTGCAACGCCAGCGGATGCTCAGCAGCCACCGCGCAGAAAGTGACGCCCATGATGGTGTCGGCGCGTGTGGTAAACACATACATTTTTCCGTCGCCGATGAGCGCGCCATCTGCACCGGCAATGTCGTGCGTGAACGCAAAGCGCACACCTTCGCTCTTGCCAATCCAGTTCTCTTGCATCAAGCGCACTTTGTCGGGCCAGCCGTTCAGCGTGGCCTTTTCGTTGCCGATTTGCACGTGATCCAACAGTTCTTGCGCGTAGCGGGTGATGTCGAGGTAATAGCCAGGAATTTCGCGCTTCTCAACCGGTGCGCCCGTGCGCCAGCCTTTGCCGTCAATCACTTGCTCGTTGGCCAACACGGTTTGGTCCACCGGGTCCCAGTTCACGACTTGAGTCTTGCGGTAGGCGATGCCTTTTTCGAGCATCTTCAAGAAGAGCCATTGGTTCCACTTGTAGTAAGTCGCATCGCAGGTGGCCACTTCGCGTGACCAGTCGATGGCCAAGCCCATCGCCTGCATTTGCTTCTTCATGTAGGCGATGTTTTCGTAAGTCCACTTGGCCGGTGGCACACCGTTTTTGAGCGCGGCGTTTTCGGCTGGCAAACCAAAGGCGTCCCAGCCCATAGGCATCAACACGTTGTAGCCCTTCATGCGCAGGTTGCGCGTGAGCATGTCGTTGATGGTGTAGTTGCGCACGTGGCCCATGTGCAGCTTGCCGCTGGGGTAAGGCAGCATGGAGCAGGCGTAGTACTTTTTCTTGGACGCGTCTTCGGTCACGCGGTAGGCGTCGGCTTGGGTCCAAGTGGCCTGAACGGCGCGTTCGACCTCGGTATGGTTGTATTTGTCTTGCATGGAATCAGTCAGAGAATCCCCGCTGGGGTCGCGAGGCAGCGCCTTCAAACAAAGGCAAAGAATGCACTGATTTTAGGCCTTGGTTTGAGGGCAATCGGGATGCCGAAGAAGGGGACGCTCAGCGAGCGATGACTAGGTTAATTAAGGCGCGGCAACGGGCTGCTTGCGCTCGGTCACAAAGCCAATGCGGTTCATGCCCGCTTGCTGGGCCAAGCCCATGACTTCGACCACACGGCCGTAAGGCACGCGCTCATCGGCACGCAGCTGCACTTCAGGCAATTCGCCATGGTCCATGGCCAAAGCTTTAGAGGCTTGGGCGTTGAGGCTGCGTTTGAGATCCTCCAGCGATGTGGCTTTGTCGTCGAGATACACCACGCCTTTGGCGTCAATGCTGAGCTCGACAAAGCGCGGCGGGGCGCTGCTGGCCTGTGCGCCGTCGGTTTTGGGCAAATCAAGCTTCAAAGCGCTGACCATCAAAGGCGCGGTGATGATGAAGATGACCAGCAACACCATCATCACATCGACCAAGGGGGTGACGTTGATGTCGCTCATGGGCGTTTGGCCCGGCGTGCGCTCAAAACGTCCAAAAGCCATCAGAGATCTCGCAGGTCGTGGGCAAAGCCTTCCAGCTCTTGCTCCAAGCGGTTAATCACGCGGCCCATCACGTTAAACGCCAACACGGCGGGCAAGGCCACGGCCAAACCTGCGGCCGTCATGATGAGGGCCTCGCCGACCGGCCCAGCCACTTGGGCGATGGAGAGCTGACCCGCGCTGGAAATGCCCGTGAGCGCATGGTAGATGCCCCACACCGTGCCTAACAAACCCACAAATGGCGCCGTAGAACCCACCGTCGCCAAGAGCACCTGCCCCGACTGCAAACGATGCAGCACGGCATGCAAAGCATCACGCAGCACACGGGTGCGTTGCGCGGCTTCGTCACCTTGAGCACCCAAGGTGCCGGGCATGCGCTGTTGCTGCGCTTGGACCAACGGCAACAAAACGGCACAACGGTCTAGGGCGCCAAGAACAGCCAAGCCCTGCGCCATATCTCGGGCTTGCCAAAATGCGGCTTTGCCTTGTGCCACATCCGCGCTCACACGACGCAGCAGCCAAGACTTATAAACAATTGCCGTCCATGTGGCGACCGACATGGCCAGCAACACCAGATTCAACGTGACGCTGAACGCATCGCCTTGCAAGGTGGCGTCAAAGAGAGTCATGGCAGGATGGAGACTTGGTGAAAAACTTAGCGCAGGTTCAACACGTCAAACATGTCGAACAGGCCTTTGTCTTTGCCAGCCAAAAAGCTGGCCGCGCGCAAACTGCCTTGGGCGTAGGTTGCACGGCTCGACGACTTGTGGGTCACTTCAATGCGCTCGCCCGTTCCGGCAAACAACACGGTGTGATCACCCACGATGTCGCCACCGCGAATCGTGGCAAAGCCAATGGTGGACGGATCGCGCTCACCGGTGTGGCCATAACGCTCGTACACCGCGCAATCTTTCAGATCGCGGCCCATGGCCTCGGCAATCACCTCGCCCATTTTCAGAGCCGTGCCGGAGGGCGCGTCCACTTTGTGGCGGTGATGCGCTTCGATGATTTCAATGTCGTAGCCCGTGGGCATGGCCTGTGCGGCCATTTGCAACAACTTCAGCGTCACGTTCACGCCCACGCTCATGTTCGGCGCCATGACGATCGCGATGTCTTTCGCCGCTTCGGCAATTTCGGCTTTTTGTGCATCGGTAAAACCGGTGGTGCCAATCACCAACTTCACACCCAACTCACGGCAGACCTTGAGGTGGGCCAATGTGCCCTCGGGGCGCGTGAAGTCGATCAGCACTTGGCTGTTTTTCAAGCCTTGGCGCACATCGGACTCGATGTTGACGCCGCTGGCTTGGCCTAAAAAACCCGTGGCATCGTTGCCAATGCTAGGACTGGCGGACACATCCAAAGCGCCGCTGAGTTGAAACTCCGGCGCGTTGCGCACGGCTTCGATCAACATGTGGCCCATGCGGCCGCTGGCGCCAGCGATGGCAAGTTTCAAAGGAGGTGTCGTGTGAGCCATGGTGCGGGCACTTTCAAAAATCAACGGGCAAGAACTTCAAGCGGCGGATAGGTGGCAGGCTTGGATGGCGCCAACACAGGCGCGACAGACGCCGTAGGCTTGGCGGGGAACTGCGCCAAATCAGCCTCACTGGCTTTCAGTTCGGGAAGTTTTTTAGCAGCTGTGCGCGTGTCGATCTTGGCCGCAAACTCGGCCTCAGAAGGCAATGGATCGCCATCCAATTGGACCAAAGTATCGTTCTTGAAAAACACACTGAAGCGTCGCAACTGTGGCTCTGCGCCTTGACGGCGGATGGTGAACGCGTAGTCCCAGCGATCGCCGTGAAACACGCTGGTCACCAAAGGCGTGCCCAGAATGTCACGCACCGCTTGGCGAGGCATGCCCAAGCGCAGTGCTTGCGCTTGTTCGCGCGAGACAAAGTTGCCTTGCACGACCTCAGGCCGATAAGGTGTGATCAAACTTGAGCACGCGGTCAGCCCTAGGCCGGCAACCATGCAGGCCGCAACGAGCGAGGTGTGCCGACTGAACGACGAGAAAGAGGCTTTTCGACAGAATTCAAACATGGTGTGAAAGGCCGAATTGGGCTGTAACGCTATGATCCATTCATTGTAACGGGCCCCCTGTTTCGCCCGTCTTGGAGAGACCCCATGGCCCACGCCGACGACTTGAAAAACACGGGGCTCAAAGCCACCTTGCCACGACTCAAAATTTTGAATTTGTTTCAGACCAGCGAGCAACGTCACATGACTGCCGAAGATGTGTATCGCCAGCTGGTGCTACAAAACGTGGACATTGGCCTGGCCACGGTCTACCGTGTGCTGATGCAATTTGAGCAAGCTGACATTCTCAAGCGCAGCCACTTTGAAAGCGAGCGCGCCGTCTACGAACTCAACGAAGGCGGACACCACGACCACTTGGTGTGTCTAGATTGCGGGCGTGTGGAAGAGTTTCACGACAAAGAAATTGAAGCGCTGCAAGTCAAAGTGGCCAAACGCCAAGGCTTTGAAATCGCCGACCATGCCTTGAGTTTGTATGCCCATTGCCGCAAGCCCAATTGTGAGCACCGGCCAGCCAAGGCTTAACGCAACTTATCTTTGCGACATGGCACGTTGGTGCCTAGAAATAAATTCTTGGTACGTGTCAACACCGCGGAGTTGCAAGATGGTGTTGCGCACCGCGGCTTCCACCAACACCGCAATGTTGCGCCCAGCCACCACTTGAATCACCACCTTGCGCACAGGCACGCCCAAGACGTCTTGGGTCAGTGGCTCGTGGGGCAGGCGCTCGTAATCGCGCTCTAGCGTCTCTTTGCGGACCAAATGAACGATGAGCTTGAGGCGCATTTTGCGACGCACCGCTGTTTCACCAAAAATGGCCCGAATGTCTAGCAAACCGATACCGCGCACTTCCAGCAAGTTTTGAATCAGCTCAGGGCAACGCCCTTCAATGGTGGTTTGGTTGATGCGAAACAAGTCAACCGCGTCGTCGGCCACCAAGCCGTTGCCGCGCGAAATGAGCTCCAAACCCAACTCGCTTTTGCCCAAACCTGACTCGCCTGTGATCATCACGCCCAAGCCCAAAATGTCCATGAACACGCCGTGCATGGAGGTGCGATCGGCAAAGTGCTTCGACAAATACGCGCGCAACACATCGATCACGAAAGCTGCAGACTCGGTGGTGGAGAAAAGCGGAATTTGTGCGCGCTCGCACATGGCAATCAGCTCAGGTGGCGCAACTTGGCCGTCTGCCAACACCAACACGGGCGGCTCCAAGGTCACGATGCGTGCAATGCGACGCGCACCATCAGCCGCAGAGCATTTGGAGATGTAGTTGACTTCGCGCTCGCCCAGCACTTGGGTTCGGTAAGGGTGGATGTAATTGAGGTAGCCCACCAAATCAGCGCCGGAACGCGCTGCGCGAACCGCAACCTCATCAAAATGACGCTCCGAAGCGCCTAAACCGGCCAGCCATTCCCAGCGCAAACTGCTGCGAAAGGCCTCAAACAACAGATCGGCACTGATGACGGTGGGTTTCAAATGGGCACCGAATTCCAGGTTGAAACGATGCGGTGCAATTCAGTCGCGTTGTCGCATGATTTGATTTTTTCGCGCAGGGCCGTATCGCTCAGCAACTCCGCGATTTCTGACAAGATTTCAAGATGCTTTTGCGTGGAGGCTTCAGGCACCAACAAAAAGATCAACAAATTGACGGGTTGTTCATCTGGGGCGTCAAAGCCAATGGGCTGCTGCAACTGAAACACCGCCGCCATGGGCGTCTTCAGACCTTTGATGCGTCCATGCGGGATGGCCACGCCGTGGCCTAAGCCCGTAGAGCCCAAACGCTCACGTGCAAACAAACTGTCGGCCACCATCGCGCGGCTCAATCCGTGCAGGCCTTCAAACAAAAGACCCGCCTCTTCAAAAGCGCGTTTTTTACTGGTGACCTCAACTTGCACAAGAACTTGTGCGGGAGGCAGGATGGAAGCTAATCGATTCATGGTGTGAGCGCAGATTATGCACCCCTTGTGAGCCGCACTTAAAAACGCAAAAACCGCCAAAAAATTAGCGGTTTTTGCAGATTCAGGCGCCCAAAAAGGTCACATCAGACGCTTGGGGCTTTCGTGATGGTGCTTTTGGAGCTTGTCTTTGTGACGAACCACTTGGCGATCCAGTTTGTCAACCAAGTCATCCACAGCAGCGTACAAATCTTCATGCGCACTCTCGGCAAACATGTCGTTGCCTTTCACATGGATGTTGCATTCGGCTTTTTGGCGACGTTCTTTTTCAGTCTGATTTTCGATGCTCAAGAGCACTTTCACATCCACGACTTGGTCAAAGTGTCGGGTGATTCGATCTAACTTACCTGTCACATAACTGCGCAATGCGGGCGTAACTTCAAGATGGTGACCACTGATCGTCAAGTTCATACAAAGCCTCCTAGAGTGAATTGGCAGTTTCACTATGCGCCTGCTATCAGGAAAAAACAATAGCTAGAACTCAAAGATTTCGTAAAAAGACCCTGCTGAAAACCCCTAGCCTAGGCGGCCTGAGTGCCATAATTCGGGTCACTTCAACAGCGGAGATCTCTCCTTGGAAACCTACCCTAGTCGGTAGCTTTCGGATCGCATCAGGCCCTCGTGCCGCACGGATTCGAAAGCTGCATTTCACCTCCTTCGAATTTCGGTGCCACACGCACAAGGAACGCCATGCTCAATATTTTCACGCTGGCCAATGGCCGACTCTTCCAAGAAGAGATCGAGTCGCTGGAAGAACTCTCTAAATTCCAACCCATCTGGGTCGACCTCGAAGCCCCCACGGTCGAGGAAAAACGCTGGATCAAACAGTATTACGGCCTGTCCATCCCTGAGGATGCGATGGACGAAGACATCGAAGAATCAGCGCGCTTCTACCAAGAAGACAACGGCGAACTGCACATCCGCAGTGACTTTTTGATCGCCGACGAAGACGAACCGCGCACCGTCCGTGTGGCGTTCATCTTGAACCAAAACAACGACGCCCTGCGTAGCCGTGGCGTGCTGTTCTCCATCCATGATGAAGACGTGCCCGTGTTTCGCCTGCTGCGCATGCGCGCCCGCCGCGCGCCCGGCTTGATTGAAGACGCCAAAGAAGTGCTGCTCAAGCTTTTTGACGCGGATGCCGAATATTCCGCCGACACGCTCGAAGGCATTTACGACCAACTCGAAAAAGCCGGCAAATTGGTGCTGTCCGAAGACGTGACCGACGCCTTAGCCGGCGATGTGCTGGGTGCCATCGCACGCCAAGAAGACTTGAATGGCCGCATTCGCCGCAACGTGATGGACACCCGACGCGCCGTGAGCTTCATGATGCGTTCGCGCATGCTCAATGCCGACCAGTTTGAAGAAGCGCGCCAAATTTTGCGCGACATCGAATCGCTGGACAACCACACCGCGTTCCTGTTCGACAAGATCAACTTCTTGATGGACGCCACGGTCGGTTTCATCAACATCAACCAAAACAAGATCATCAAAATCTTCTCGGTGGCCAGCGTTGCGTTGCTGCCACCTACGTTGATTGCCAGCATCTACGGCATGAACTTCCAGTACATGCCCGAACTCAACAAAACCTGGGGCTATCCGTTTGCCTTGGCGTTGATGCTGGCCAGTGCCTTGGTGCCCATGTGGTATTTCCGCAAGCGCGGTTGGTTGAAGTAAGCCGACCAAGCCCACGCAGTTGGGCCACTTCACCCACCCTGCCTCACGACACAGGCAATTGCGCAAGCAAACGGTCCAACACGGCCACGCTGTAGCGGCTGGCAATGGTTTGGATAAAGCGGGGAAAGTCCACATACGCCGCGTCATCGGCTCGGTCTGAGATGGTGCGCACAGCGGCCAAAGGCACGCCGTAATCGTGACAAACCTGCGCGATAGCGGCGCACTCCATTTCCACCGCTAACGCTTGCGGCAAACGCCGCTGCAGCTCAGCACTTTCGAGATCGGTCGACACAAACCGATCGCCACTGGCCACCAAGCCTTGATGAACCTGTGCGGCATCAAGCGGCAAGCCCAACCAGTCGCTGGGCGGCAAACTTTGCACCAAATCAGCCAAGGCTAAAGGCGCCACGGCCAACAAGGCGTCGCTCAAAGCAGCATCGGACGGAAAGTAGGTCATACCAGTCAACGGCACTTCATGACGCGGGAACAGCGGCGACGCATCCATGTCGTGCTGCACGAACTCGCGCGCCACCACCACATCGCCCACATTGACGCGTGAGGCCAAACCGCCCGCGACGCCGGTGAAGACCATGCGCGTCACACCAAATCGCTCAATCAAGGTTGTGGCCGTGGTGGCCGCCGCCACCTTACCGATGCGAGACAGCACGGCGACGACGTCATGACCCTGCCAATGCCCAACCCAAAACTCGCGACCTGCGACCACTGTTTTTTGTTCGTCGGGCATGCGTGCCAACACCGCAGCCAGCTCTTCGTGCATGGCGCTGATCAAGGCAAGTCGGGTCATTTTTGATCGCGTAGTTCGCGGCGTAACACCTTGCCCACCGGAGTTTTGGGCAAGTCCGCGCGAAACTCAATCACGCGAGGCAATTTGTAGCCTGTGAGGTTTTGCTTGCAGTACTCGCGCACGTCAGTTTCGGTCAAAGCGGGGTCTTTCTTGACCACCACCAACTTCACCGCTTCGCCTGAGCGTTCATCCGGAATACCGATCACCGCGCACTCCAACACACCGGGCAAACTGGCCACCACGTCTTCCACTTCATTGGGGTAGACGTTGAAACCGCTGACCAAAATCATGTCTTTTTTGCGATCCACGATGCGGAAAAATCCACGCTCATCCATCACGCCCACGTCGCCCGATTTGAAGAAGCCGTCTGGCGTCATCGCCCGTGCGGTTTCGTCGGGACGCTGCCAATAACCCGCCATCACTTGGGGACCACGGATGACAATTTCACCTGGGACACCGGGCGCGACCTCGTGGCCATCGTCATCGATGATTTTCATCTCGGTGCTGGGAATCGGCACACCAATGCTGCCGGTGTACGTCGAACTGGTCACAGGGTTGCAACTGGCCGAAGGACTGGTTTCAGACAAACCATAACCTTCGCAAATCGGGCAACCCGTCTTCTCCAGCCAAAGCTTCGCGACGGCACCTTGCACCGCGGTACCACCTCCCAAAGACACCACCAAATGCGACCAATCCACCTTGGCGAAATCTGGGTGATTGGCCAAGCCATTGAACAAGGTGTTGACCGCAGGAAACATATGAAAGCGATGCTTGGACAGCTCCTTGAGCACCGCCGGTAAATCACGCGGATTGGGAATCAAGATGGAACAACCGCCCATGCGCATGGTCAGCATCATGTTGATGGTGAATGCGAAGATGTGATACAGCGGCAAAGCGCACACAAACGTGAGCTGCTCATGGGCAGGAACGCGTTTGAGCGCAGGGTCATTCCACGCTGCGGACTGCAGCACATTGGCCACCAAATTGCGGTGCAACAACTCGGCGCCCTTGGACACACCCGTGGTGCCACCGGTGTACTGCAGCACCGCCAAATCGTCGCCGGTGATGGCAGGCAAAGTCAGCGTACTGCGCTCGCCCAAAGACAAGGCATCGTTGAAACGCACGGCGTCTGGCAACTCAAAAGCTGGCACCATCTTTTTAACGCGGCGCACCACTTGGTTGACCACAAAACCTTTGAGCAAGCCCAAACGGTCGCCCATGGCGCACAACACCACATGCTTCACGGGCGTTTTGGCAAGGCATTGCTGCAACGTCGCGGCAAAATTTTCCAAAATCACAATGGCTTTAGCGCCCGAGTTTTTGAGCTGCGCCTCTAACTCACGCGGGGTGTACAGCGGATTGATGTTGACCACCACAAACCCTGCGCGCAAGACCGCAGCCACGGCCACCGGATATTGCAAGACGTTGGGCAACATGATGGCCACACGGTCGCCCATCACCAACCCCAGCCCTTGCAGATACGCGGCAAACACTTGGCTCAACCGATCCAACTCGGCATAGGACATGTTGCGTCCCATGAAGTTAAACGCAGGCCGGTCGCCATAGCGCTTGAAACTGTCTTGCATCAACTCCACCAGCGAGACATAGGCGCTGGTATCAATGTCGGCTGGCACGCCTTCAGGGTAGGCACTCAGCCAGGGACGATTCATCATGCTTATTCCACAGCCTTGATCATGTCTTCCACCACTTTCTTCGCATCGCCAAAGACCATCATGGTCTTGTCCATGTAGAACAACTCATTGTCCAAACCGGCGTAACCCGCCGCCATAGAGCGTTTGTTGACGATGATGGTTTTCGCTTTGTAGGCTTCCAAAATTGGCATGCCATAAATGGCACTGCCCTTTTGCAAGGCCGCAGGGTTCACCACGTCGTTGGCACCCAAGATGATGGCCACGTCGGCTTGTGCAAACTCGCCGTTGATGTCTTCCATCTCGAACACTTGGTCGTAAGGCACTTCGGCTTCGGCCAGCAACACGTTCATGTGGCCAGGCATGCGGCCTGCCACAGGGTGAATGGCGTACTTCACGGTGATGCCTTTGTGCATCAACTTCTCCGCCAATTCATTCACCGCATGCTGCGCACGCGCCACCGCCAAGCCGTAACCAGGCACGATGACCACGGTCTCCGCATTGGCCAAGATGTAAGCCGCGTCGTCGGCGCTGCCGCTCTTGACCGGACGTTGCTCTTGGGCACCCGCCACCGCCGTGGTGGCCTCGGCACCAAAGCCGCCCAAGATCACGCTGAAGAACGAGCGGTTCATGGCTTTGCACATGATGTAACTCAAGATCGCGCCCGAGCTACCCACCAACGAACCCGCAATGATCAACATGCTGTTGTTCAACGAGAAGCCAATGCCCGCCGCCGCCCAACCCGAATAGCTGTTGAGCATGGACACCACCACAGGCATGTCCGCACCACCAATCGGGATGATGATGAGCACACCCAACACAAACGACAACGCCAACATGGCAAAGAACGCCGTCCAACTCTCTGTCGCCACAAACATCAAGCCCAAGCCTAAGGTCGCCAAACCGAACACCAAGTTCAGCATGTGCTGACCGGCAAAGCTCACAGGCGCGCCTTGGAACAAACGGAATTTGTATTTACCCGACAACTTGCCAAACGCGATCACCGAGCCGCTGAAAGTGATGGCACCAATGGCAGCCCCCAAAAACAACTCCAAGCGATTGCCCGCAGGAATCGGGAAGCGTTGAACCATTTCCGTGATCACCAAGCCACTGGCGGTTTGCACACCCGCGGCCACTTCTTGCGGCGCGGCGGTGATGCCAAAAGCCCAAGGCTCAGCCACCGCGGCCACACCAATGAACACGGCAGCCAAACCAATCATGCTGTGCATGAAGGCCACCAATTCGGGCATCTTGGTCATCTCGACGCGTTGCGCCATCAAGGTGCCAGCGCCGCCGCCGACCACCAAGCCCAACAACACCCAGCTCATGCCAATCCCAGAGCCCGACAGTTTGATGATCAAAGCGGCCGTGGTGACGACGGCAATCGTCATACCCGCCATGCCAAACACGTTGCCGCGAATGGAGGTGGTGGGATGGCTCAAACCTTTGAGCGCTTGGATGAAACACACGCTGGCCACCAAGTACATCAAGGTGACCAAATTCATTGACACAAAGTCCATGTTCATGCTTTGTCTCCTGTCGCCGCTTTAGCCGGCTTGTCTTTTTTCTTGAACATTTCCAACATGCGTCGCGTGACCATGAAGCCACCGAACACGTTGACGGCTGCCAGCGTCACCGCGAGCACGCCCATGGTTTTACCCAGCGTGGTCTCGGTCATCGCAGCCGCCAACATGGCGCCCACAATCACAATGGCTGAAATCGCGTTGGTCACGGCCATCAAAGGCGTGTGCAACGCGGGCGTGACGGTCCACACCACGTGGTAACCCACGTAGATGGCCAACACAAAAATAATGAGGTTGATGAGGGTGGGGGAGACGGCATCCATGTTCTTAGGTCCTTGCGATCACTTTTTAACCACGGCGCCATCGCGGGTGACCAAGCAGGCCGCCACGATGTCGTCTTCCAGATCGATGTGCAACGCGCCTTCTTTGTTGATGACGAGCTTCAAAAAGTCGAGCACGTTGCGGGCATAGAGCGCGCTCGCGTCAGCGGCCACCAAGGCCGGTAAATTGGTTTCACCCACCAAAGTCACACCGTGCTTGATCACGGTTTTGCCAGCTTCAGTCAGCGGGCAATTGCCGCCCACGCCATCGGCGCCTTTACCAGCAGCAATGTCAATGATGACCGAGCCTGGTTTCATGGCTTGCACCATTTCTGCGGTCACCAGCACGGGGGCTGCGCGACCGGGAATCAAAGCGGTGGTGATGACCACATCGGCCTGCGCCACGCGTTTGGCCACTTCCACCTTTTGGCGGTCCAGCCAGCTTTGCGGCATCGGGCGGGCATAGCCGCCCACGCCTTCAGCCGCTTCTTTTTCTTCGGCTGTCTCAAAAGGCACGTCGATGAACTTGCCGCCCAGCGACTCCACTTGTTCTTTCACGCTGGGGCGCACGTCGGTGGCTTCAATCACCGCGCCCAAACGCTTGGCCGTTGCAATGGCCTGCAAACCCGCCACGCCCACGCCCAAAATCACCACGCGAGCTGCTTTGACGGTCCCCGCTGCGGTCATCAACATGGGGAAAAAGCGTTGGTACTTGTCTGCGGCCAACATGACGGCTTTGTAGCCCGCGATGTTGGCTTGGCTCGACAGCACGTCCATGCTCTGTGCGCGGGTGGTGCGAGGCGCCGCTTCCAGCGCGAAGCCGACAGCGCCAGCAGATGCCAAACGCTGCAGGCCCTCTGCGTTGAACGGCTCCAACATGCCCACCACAGCGCTGCCTGATTGGATACAGGTCGCTTCTGCCGCTTCGGGCACGCGAACCTTGAGCACCAACTCAGACGCCCACGCTTGTGCAGCATCGACGATGGACACACCCACAGCCGCATACGCCTCGTCGGTGATGCTTGCCGCAACACCTGCGCCCGACTGCACGCGCACGGCGTGGCCTTGCGCAATCAATTTTTTCGCCGTCTCTGGCGTGATGGCCACACGGGTTTCACCGGCCGATATTTCGGCAGGAACGCCAATCTGCATGGGAGGCTCCTAATAGAAAAGTTCGTCTCTGTCAGACCGCAGAAAGGTTACACCAGAATTCACATATTCTTGAGACGGACTTACCCGAAAGATAATGATGAAATGAACAAACGTTGGAAACCCAGCGTCACCGTTGCCGCCATCATTGAACGCGACGGACGCTACCTGCTCATCGAAGAACACACGCCCGAAGGCCTGCGACTGAACAACCCCGCGGGTCACCTCGACCCCGGGGAGTCACCTGAGGTCGGTTGCGCCCGCGAAGCCTTTGAAGAAACCACACACACCTTTGCCCCCACCGAGCTGGTCGGCATCTACATGTCACGCCTTGAGCGCCCCGCCCGCGAAGGACGTGCGGCGGAAGACGTGACGTATCTGCGCTTCGCTTATTGCGGCACCTTGGGCGACGCCGTGCCAGACGCGAAGCTGGACCACGGCATTGTTCGCACCTTGTGGATGACCGCCGACGAGGTGCGCGCCAACGCACATCGACTGCGCAGCGCCTTGGTGCTGCGCTGCATCGAAGACCACCAAAATGGCCAACGTTTTCCGCTGGGCATGGTCTACACCGACCCGAGCGTCGCTCGTCCCGCAAAGGGATAATTGGCTGATGGCAAACAACAAACGTGTGGTGGTGGGACTCAGCGGCGGCGTGGACTCTGCGGTCACCGCCTACCTGCTCAAACAGCAGGGCTATGAGGTCATCGGCATCTTCATGAAAAACTGGGAGGACGATGACGACTCCGAGTTTTGCTCCTCCAACATCGATTTCGTCGACGCAGCCGCCGTGGCTGACGTGATTGGCATTGAGATCGAACACGTCAACTTCGCCGCCGAGTACAAAGACCGCGTGTTTGCCGAGTTTTTGCGCGAATACCAAAGCGGCCGCACGCCCAACCCCGACATTTTGTGCAACGCCGAAATCAAATTCAAAGCGTTCCTTGACCATGCCATGCGCTTGGGCGCTGAAAAAATCGCCACGGGCCACTACGCCCGCGTGCGCGAAGTGAATGGCGAATTTCAACTGCTCAAAGGTTTAGACGCCAGCAAAGATCAAAGCTACTTTTTGCATCGACTGAACCAAGCGCAACTGTCTAAAACCATGTTCCCCGTGGGCGAGTTGCACAAAACCGAAGTGCGCCGCATCGCCGACGAGATCGGGTTACCCAACGCCAAGAAAAAAGACTCGACGGGCATTTGTTTCATCGGTGAACGTCCGTTCCGTGACTTCTTGAACCGCTACATCGCCAACGCACCTGGCCCCATCAAAGACGAGCGCGGCCGCAAGATCGGCAACCATGTGGGCTTGAGTTTTTACACGCTGGGGCAACGTCAAGGCTTAGGCATTGGTGGCCTCAAAGAAAAGGGCGCGCAGCGCGGGGGTGGCGAACACCAGCCGTGGTTTGTCGCACGCAAAGACTTGGCCACCAACACCTTGTACGTGGTGCAAGGCCACGACCACCCGTGGTTGCTTTATGGCTCGCTCCAAGCAGACGACTTGAGTTGGTGTGCGCCACATCAACCGGCCCTTGGCCGCTATGCAGCCAAAACGCGCTACCGTCAAACGGACGCGCCTTGCGCACTGAGTTACAACGAAAAAGGCGAGCTGGTGCTCGCCTTTGATGATCCTCAATGGGCCGTCACACCGGGCCAGTCGGCTGTGTTGTATGACGGTGATGTTTGTTTGGGTGGCGGGGTGATTGCCAACGCTGCAGCGCTGAGCACAACACCCGCCTGAGCGGCCACTAAGCCGCCTCGCTCTTACTTTGCAGCGTCTGCCTTAGGCGCAGCGACTTCAGCTTTCTTCGCCTCGTGCTTGGCCTTAGCGCGTTGCTTGCCTTCGGCCTTCACGGCAGGTGCGGCCTCTGCTTTAACAGCAGCGGAGGCAGGTGTCGCGGGCGTGGCTGGTGTCGCAGGAGCCGCAGGTGTCACAGCAAAAGCTGCAGCAGAAAATGCACCAACGATCAAAGTGGCAATCAGCTTGTTCATAAAAGTTTCCTTTAGGTTGTTGAACAACTCCAAGTTGGAGTGCACCTTCAACGAGCCCCGAATGACAAATGTTGACCTGAATATTTAATTATTTGCGTCAACGTTTTGCACAACTTCGCCGTTACGCGCGCTTTGACATCACATCCGTTGCGACCAGTGCCCTTGGCATTTAGGGCAGGTGATCTCGATGTGGCGAAAGTAATTGCCTCTGCATTTTTGGCTGCAATGCGGGCAACGCACAATGACTTTGTCGTTCAGCACTTGGGGCGTTTCAATCGCATCTGCGCGCACAAAAAGCGGCGCCCTCAAGTCGTAATGGTTCGATTTTTTGAAATGAATTTGAACGCCTGAAACCTGCGCATCCACATGGGCCAAGTCCGCCGTTTCAATGAAGATGCTGGACAACTTATCGCCCAAGCCATCCACCGACTTGTACCAACGCGGCTGAGGCAAGGTGTCAATCAACGCCAAGCCCGCTTTGTTAGGCACCACCTTGTCAGCATGCGGCACCACAAAACGCGACTGCTCCATCAGCAACTTCACGGCATATTGCGAATGGCTTTGGTAGGCGTAAAAGTAATGGCCAAAATACAAACAAGCATCCAAAGCGTTGTCGAACGAATACCACTTGAGCACCAACAAGCGAAGCGTGTTGACCACCGTTTTCGTGTCTTCATTGACGGAGAACAGACGCTCATTGGTGCCTGCAATCAGCACCAAACGCAACGCCGTCTCAAACCCCAAATCTTGACGTACCCCCTGCGGGTGACCAAACATATTCTTTTGCGCAATGCTGCGCTGCGCAATCGCCATCGTTCTGAAAAACTCTGGCATGGCCGCATTCACTTGAGGCAATGTGTCTCGAAATAATTTCGCCTGTTGGGCGTCAGATCGGAGATGCTCAAATGGGTACGGCATGGCGTGTCACCTAATCTTTGCTGAGATGGGCCACCAACTCAGATTTGATGGTTTCAAAATCAATCGGTTGCGTGGCACCATCGCGAATCAACGAATACGTGTTGATCCAGCCATGATGAATGCGGATTCGGCAGTCAAATGCTTTTTCAAACAAATCAATGACCTGAATTTCATCCAACGAGTTTTTGTCGAGCTGGGTTATCAAGGCCTGCGCCTCTTTCGACTTGACCGTGGCAGGTTTACTTTCAACAGAGACCTTCTTCGCGGTCAACGATGCACGCAAATCATCATAAATTTTGCGCAGTGTCGGGTTGCCAATGACTGCATACGCCTCGTTCAACACCGCCATCTTTGCCGTGTTTTCGACCTTGTTGGAAAGGTGCCGGTCTGGGTGGTACTTTTGCGCCAAAGCCTTGTACGCAGCTTTGATCACCACCTCTTCTGCATCGTGCAGCAGACCCAATGATTTGTAGTGGTTTTTCATTCCGCAGTAACTGAAATAGATCGTTTATATGTATTGAAAGGCAGCCTCCTAGGCAACAGCGATTCGAGGAGGTTCTCCCTATCGTATCTCAGTGATTTCAAGGCTTCAAAAATAAAAAGCCGTGCATTTCATTGTCAGGTTTTCCAAGCGGCGTACGACCCAGTGTGATCTTCACTTTGCATTGAAAGGCTCACGATGTTTGAACGCTTTTTTTCTTGTCAACGCACCATCAGTGCCTACGTAGAAGGCTTAGGCCTACTCGCCTTGCGGCTCTGGGCGGGTTATGAATTTTTGATGGCGGGCCTCATCAAACTGCAAGACCTCACACCGCCCGAATGGTTTGGCAGTCTGACGTTTCCATTCCCTCACACGCTCTTGAGCGCTCATGCAAATTGGGTTGCCGCAGGCGTGCTTGAAACGGTGTTGGGCACCACCTTATTGCTGGGCCTGTTCAGCCGCTGGTCCAGCGCGGCGTTGCTCTACGTCACCTACGTGGCGGTGTACACCGTGCACTTCGATTTAGGCTGGCAAGGTTGGAACCAAATCGATACCGAACAAGGCCTGGGTTTCAAGGTGCCGTTGATGTTGGCCTTGATGCTGTGGACGGTGTTGACGCAAGGCGCCGGACGTTTCTCGTTAGACCATCTGCGTCACACACGCCGCGGTCATTGGTTGCCTTGATCCTCCAACAAATTGGCTTTGAACTGCATCAGATAACGACTGAGCAGTTCATCGTTATGGCGAAACGTGCGACAAGCGCCACACATCCAAACATGGCTCAGGGCCATGGTTTTTTTGACCTGCCCCATCTCGTTGATCTGCCCCGAAGACTGAAGAAAAACAAAATCTTTACACCGCATGTGACGCCCCTTCAAACCAACGTTTTCCCAAACACACCTGAATGCTCTTTCGTGCGCGGCTCATGCACTGCCAATACAAATCTTTGGTCACCCCCAAATGCGCGCAGATCTCTGTTGCGTCCATGTCCATCAACTCTTTCATGCTGAACACCACCGCCATTTTTTCGGGCAAGCCATTCAAACAAAGATCCAAGACCTCTAAAAACTGTCGCGTCACCAACGCCCCCTCTGGCTCGGCCCAGCGCGACATGTGCTCTTGTGGTTCCCATCGACCTTTGTCGGTGAACCACACATCAAAGTCGTCATCCCCCAGGCCTGGGCTATCCCACTTGTCACGGTATCGACCGCGCAATTTATCAGCCACTTTGTTCTTCAAGATTCCAAACAAATAGGTTTTCAAACTCGCCCGTCCATCAAACTGCCCAGGCTTGGCCCAGTAGGCCAACAGGGTGTCTTGCACGCAGTCTTCGGCATCTTCTGAATGGCTCAGATGCAAGCGCGCAAACTTCAGCATGGGCCCTCGCAAACTTGCCAACACCGTTTCATCAACATCTAAGGGCATGCAAAAAATCTCTCATCATGGGGTGTCTTGGCGCAGTGCGTTGGCCAAATAGGATTCAAAGTTGTTGGTGAGTTCGGCATAAAAGTGTGACGTCCAACGCGTCTGGGCAATGAAATCTTGCAACAGCAAACGCCAATCATCGTCGTTCAAAGCCGTTTTCAACGCCGGGTATGAAGCCGCCATCATTTGCGAGGCTGCCAAATACACATGGTGACGATACACCGCCATACCTTGGCGGCTGTAGCCCTCTGGCACCACATCGGTCAAGCCACGGACGTAGTCAAAGAACGAAGACACAGCATCTCCTGATTGAGGGTGGCCACATCGGGCACATCGTTGTCCCATTCCAGCAGCACATCCAAACTGTGCTGCTCCGCCAAAGCCATGGCCCATTGCGCAGTTTGTGCGTCCACACCCGCACTGTGGGTGTCGATGAACATCTCAAAACGTGGATCAAATTCATGACCCGCCACATGCAGGTAACTGACTTTCGACACATCAATGCGCGACACATACGTGCACGGCGACTCCAATTGGTGGTTCTTCCAATTCACCACCACATTGTTGAGATCTAACAAAATTCGGCAGCCTGCAAGCTGCACCACCGTTTGCAAAAACTCCGACTCTTGCAACTCCCCCACATTCGTGTAGTACGTGCTGTTTTCCACCGCCATGGCAAACCCCAACGTGTCTTGCACGCGTTGAATGCGATCCGCCACTCGGCGTGCCTGCGCGTGCGTGAAAGGAATGGGGAATAAATCGTAAAGTTGGTGCGCGTCACCACTGGCGGCCAAGTGGTCCGAATAAAACGATGTACCCAACTCGCGCATGAGCGTGCGAACTTGAAGCAAAAAATCGCGTGAGATTTCGCTGTTACCCCCCAAGTTCAGAGACACGCCATGCAGCCTGATCTCACGACCCGTTTGCAATATCTCATGCAAACGAGCGCGATCTCGGTGTATCCAGTTTTCTGGGCACACCTCAAAAAAACTAGCCGACAGAGATGACAAGTTCCAGTCCGTCATCTCTCGACGGTAGCCAAGCCCGACAGACACAGGCGACTTACTTCTTAGAGCAACTGGCTTCTTTTTTGGAGCAGCTGGCCTCTTTGTCCATTTTTTGAGTCGCCTCTTTTTTCGAGCACGATCCAGCGCCACATTTTTGATCTTTCGCCGTTTGCGCCATGGCAGCGCCAGCCACGACCACAGAGGCCAAAGCGATGATGGATTTGAGTTTCACGTTCATAAGATCTCCTAACAATTCACAAGGTTGTGCAGCCGCTGAAATGAAGCTACTGATGACCTAGTCGTGCAAAGAGACAAAACCTGACACCCATTAAGAAAAAAAACCAGCAAATCGATGATTTGCTGGTTGTTTCAAAGGCTTGGTCGCTGCCAAGTTTTCAAATGGTTCAAAACGGAATGTCGTCGTCCATGTCGTCAAACCCACCGCGTGCAGGCGCGGGCGCTGGGGCTTGACGTTGTGGCGCAGGCGCGGCTTGGCGAGGTGCCGCAGGACGGCTGTAGCCGCCGCCTTCGTCGCCACCGCCACCACCGGGGTTGCCCATGCCTTCACGGCCACCCAAGAGTTGCAGTTCAGTGGCAATGATGTCCACGGTGTTCTTTTCTACGCCGGTGGTTTTGTCGGTGTAGACGCCGTATTTCAAGCGGCCTTCCACGTAAATGGGGCGGCCTTTTTTGACGTATTCGCCAGCGATTTCGGCCAAGCGGTCATAAAACGTGACGCGGTGCCACTGGGTGTCTTCAATCATCTCGCCGCTGTTTTTGTCTTTGCGGCGGCTCGATGTCGCCACGCTCACGTTGGCCACGGCTTGGCCGCTGGACAGGTAGCGCACTTCGGGGTCGCGGCCGCAGTTGCCGACGAGAATCACTTTATTAACGGATGCCATGGGTAAATTCCTCCAGATAGGGGCTAATTATGCGTTCTTGGGGGTGGTCACTGGGCGGGCGGGCGCGACCATCGGCCACGCTACCACCAGCCACACCAGCATCAAGGCGGCACAAGTCAAAAACAAACCTTGCGTGCCGTAGTTCTTCACGAGCTGACCGCCCATCAAGCCACCGGCAAAAAATCCCAGCGACTGCAGGGTGTTGTACACGCCCATGGCCGCGCCGCGCGACGCAGTGGGCGCCAAACGCGAGACCAAGCTGGGCTGCGTGGCTTCCAGCACGTTGAAGCCACAGAAAAACACAAACAGCAACACCGCCAAAGATGTGATCGACGGCGCACCCGACGACACCCACAGCAACGCCGCCTGCACCAACGCAATCAAGGCAATGGCGCTCAAAAACACAGCCCGCAAATAGCCGCGACGCTCCATCGGGAACACGCCGCCCATCACCACAAACGAGGCCAACACGGCGGGCAGGTAAATTTTCCAATGGTCATCTTTGAGCAAACCCGCTTGCACCAAAAAGGCCGGAATGGCGACCCACATGGCCAATTGCACGGCGTGCAGCACAAACACGCCCACGTTCAAACGCAGCAATGCAGGGTTGCTTAAAACTTGGCGCAAGCCGCCGCGCGCTGCGTCTTTGTGCAACACGGGTTCCGCAGGCACCGCCCAAATCACCACGACCACACCGGCCAGCGCCAGCAAAGCGGTCAACACAAACAAGCCCGACAAACCGATCCAGCCTGCCAACAAGGGCGACAGCACCAGCGACAGCGCGAACATCAAGCCAATGCTGGCCCCCACCAAAGCCATGGCCTTGGTGCGCACGTTGTCACGGGTCAAGTCGGCCAGCAAAGCAGTCACAGCAGCCGACACAGCGCCAGCGCCTTGCACGGCACGCCCCACCAACAACTGGCTCAAGGTGTCGGCCATGCCCGCCATGGCGCTACCTAAGGCAAACACCAGCAGGCCCAGCACGATCACGCGCTTGCGCCCAAAGCGGTCCGAAGCGATGCCAAACGGAATTTGCAACACACCCTGCGTGAGGCCGTAAATGCCCATCGCCAAGCCAATCAAGGCCGGGTCGTCACCGCCGGGGTACTTGCGGGCTTCCAAGGCAAACACAGGTAAGACCAAAAACAGGCCCAGCATGCGCAAAGCGAAGATAGACGCGAGCGAGCCACTGGCCCGACGCTCGGTGGGCGTCATGGTCGGGCTGTCGTCTAAAGAGGGATCGGGGGTTAGGTTCGTCGTCACAGCTTGCGATTGTCCCGCATTCTGTCTTCGACTTTGAGTCACGAGGCTTAGCGTAAAAAGACTGAGCGAGAGCGCATCATTCCGATGCAAATGATCAGCGAAATGTTATGTACTTAACGTGAACTTCTTTAAATTTAGTTTCTGCACGAATAAGACGTGCAAACCTGTGATGCTGCACTTCAAGGGTGTGTTCATCCTTCCAAGTGATACGTACATCTGGAGCGCCATTCTTACTTTGAGGCGCCAAACCGTGATTACTATCGATGGCGAAGAAACTTTGAGGCATCGAATTTTTCGTGAATGTGTCAACATCAGCAGCCACAATTGAAACGTGGCTGTTGAAATCAGTTGTGGCGCCGCAATCAATTTGAAAAACTACAGCATTCCACTTTCCGCTTGGTGATGGAATTTGTTCAATCACACTATATTCACACATGTTGTCCATAACACTATCGAGCAGTGCTACACATCCTCCAAAGATTAAGAAAAACAATCCTAAGAGCCAAAAGATCATTGTCTTCCAACTAAACATTTGCCATTCCTAACTTTTGTACAGCATGCCACTAACGAGAAAGAAGCGTTTCAAACTCGCTAACCATTAAGACTCCTTGTGGAAAGTCAATTAATGAGTTTATTAGGTCACCGTAATAAATACATGGGCCATTAAGCCCGCTTTCGGTTTCCCACTCATTCAGACGTTTAAATGCATAGTTTTTTTGCGCATATTCGTAGTGCGGAGATTGCTTAACCAATGCAATCAACCTCGGATTCGCTTCTGTAAATCGTGTCACTGCCCGCATATATTTATTTGCCACATCTGGCGAAGCATGGCTACATCGTTGAACCATAGATTCGGTTATTTCGTAGATACGTGATACGGCGTGTCTCTTTTTCCGTTCTAGTTCATCCGTGTCAGACGCTGCAACGTGCCAGCACTGAAAAAAAAGGAAAACTAGCAATATTGTTGTTCTTATCTCTATGGATTTCATGCTCTATCTTGAAGGATTTAACTAGTATGAGAAACGGCAACAAGGCGGGATCTGCAACGCGTGCTCAACTCAGTAGAAGAAATGGCTTTGCACGCGCCGGGCATACGCCACAAGATTCTTGTGCGATTTGGACCTTGCCAATAACGGTGTGTCAAAGTGTTCACACATGCTTGCCAAAACAAAGGCTCCAGCACTTGCATCTGCAGCGCAAGGCGATGCGCCACCGAACCAATCATCATCACCCAGCACCTGCGCCAGCGCATCGATATCACGGCAAGCTAACTGCGTGATTTCTGACTCGGCATGTCTTCCCAGACCTTGGGCATGCAGCATGTTGCGAGTCTTGTTCCTCATGAATGCACGAATGAGGGGGCGAACCAGCGCAGGTACTTTGTTGAAGAAAGTAGCTGGACCTTTGTTGAAGTTTTCATCCACCATCCAGCGGAAATACACCGCTGCGAAATACAAATGCTCTTCACACATTTTTTCTACCGCCCACGTCACGCCCTTTTGCTGCGGCGTCAAATGCGCGTCGAAATCAAGGCCGTACTTTTGCTCAAGGTGGAAGCGAATCAGGGTCGAGTCAGCCACCGTCACGCCCTCGTCCACGATAAACGGGCGCTTGCCTTTAGGGCCAAGGTTTGGGCCACCTGCAAACACGTCTGTGGTGTAGGGCTGGCCTGATAGCTTGAGCAACGCCATTGCTTTCATCACAAAGGGACTGGGGTCTGGTTGGCCGAATGCGGGCCCGAAGGTGTAAAGCGTGATCACGAGTCTCTCCAAGTTTTTATCTCAACTATAGCCTTGGCTTCTTTAATTGGATTCTTTTGTACTAATTATTGATTGCATGAACCACTCCAGACATTCGCCCAAAACCGCTCAATCAATTTCACACATGACTAATCCCCGCCGCCACTATCATGGCGGGTTGCCCTTAATTTGACTGCCCCGTGAACAAACCCACCGATGACGGCGCCTATCTAGGCCTTGCCCTGAACCACCCCTCTGCCATGCGAAACATCAGCATTCGCGGGGCGCGCACGCACAACCTGAAAAACATCGACCTCGATATTCCGCGTAACCAGTTGGTGGTGATCACGGGTTTGTCGGGCTCGGGCAAATCTAGCCTTGCGTTTGACACGCTGTATGCCGAAGGCCAGCGCCGCTATGTGGAAAGTCTCTCGGCCTACGCCCGCCAGTTTTTGGGCCGCTTGGACAAGCCCGATGTGGACCTGATTGAGGGCCTGTCGCCCGCCATCAGCATTGAGCAAAAAGCCACCAGCCACAACCCGCGCTCCACTGTGGGCACGGTGACCGAAATTCACGACTACCTGCGCTTGCTGTTTGCCCGCGCAGGCACGCCGTATTGCCCCGACCACAACTTGGCGCTGCAAGCACAAAGCGTGTCGCAAATGGTGGACGCCGTCATGGCGCTGCCCGAAGACACCAAGCTCATGCTGCTCGCACCCATCGCGCGCAACCGCAAAGGCGAATACAGCGAAATCTTCACGCAACTGCAAGCGCAGGGCTATGTGCGCTTTCGCATCGAAGGCAAGATTTATGAATACGACGATCTGCCCGAGCTGAAGAAAACCGAAAAGCACGACATCGACGTGGTGGTGGACCGCATCAAAGTGCGCCACGAAGCGGCAGCGCCCGCTGTGGCCCCCGCGCCTGTGGCCGCACCCAGCATTGGCGACATCGCCGTCACGCCGACCGCGCCACCGCCCCCCGCCTTGCGCCAGCGTTTGGCCGAGAGCTTTGAAGCCGCCTTGCGTTTGGCCGAAGGCCGCGCCATCGCGCTAGAGATGGACACGGGCGCAGAGCACAGCTTCAACGCCAAGTTTTCGTGCCCGCAGTGCACTTACTCCATCAGCGAACTTGAGCCCCGCTTGTTCTCGTTCAACTCGCCTGTGGGCGCGTGCCCCTCGTGCGACGGCTTGGGCCACCAAGACTATTTCGACCCCGCACGCGTGGTGGCATTTCCGTCGCTCAGCTTGGGCAGCGGCGCCATCAAAGGCTGGGACCGCCGCAACGCGCATTACTTCACGATGCTGGAGAGCTTGGCCAAGCACTACAAATTTGACCTCGACGCCCCCTTTGAAAACCTCAGCCCCGAAGTGCGCCAAGTGCTGCTTTACGGCTCGGGCGAGGAAGAAATCAAATTCAACTACAGCTTGGACAGCGGCGCCTCAGGCGGTAAAAAGCTCAGCAAAAAGCACCCCTTTGAAGGCATCTTGGTGAACATGGAACGCCGCTACCACGAGACCGACTCGGTGGTGGTGCGCGAAGACTTGGCGCGCTACCGTGGCACGCGCGCCTGCGTGGCCTGCGGCGGCACACGACTGCGCCGCGAAGCGCGCAACGTGCGCATTGGTGACGGCGAACAAATGCGCGGCATTTTTGACATCAGCCACACCACGCTGGGCGAATGCTTTGGCTACTTCAACACCCTGCAACTGCAAGGCGCCAAAGCCGAAATTGCCGACAAAGTGGTGCGCGAAATCGCATCGCGCCTGAAGTTCTTGAACGACGTGGGCCTGAACTACCTCAGCCTCGACCGCAGCGCCGACACGCTGTCGGGCGGCGAAGCGCAACGCATTCGCCTTGCGTCACAAATTGGCTCGGGCCTCACCGGCGTGATGTACGTGTTGGACGAGCCCAGCATCGGCCTGCACCAGCGCGACAACGACCGCCTCATCGACACCCTCAAACACCTGCGCAACATTGGCAACAGCGTGATCGTGGTCGAGCACGACGAAGACATGATCCGTTGCGCCGACTTCTGCGTGGACATGGGCCCCGGCGCGGGCGTGCACGGCGGCCAAGTGATGGCCAGCGGCACACCCGCCGAAATTGAGGCCAACCCCAACTCGCTGACCGGCCGCTATTTGGCGCAAACCCTGCGCATTGACGTGCCGACAAAGCGCAACAGCTTTTGGCCCGTGCCCGCCGACGACCTGGCCTACAACCGCAAGCTCGACAAAGACGCGAGCGAGCACCAAGTCATCCGCATCAAAGGCGCCCGCGGCAACAACCTCAAAAACGTGACCGCCGACTTCCCCGTGGGCTTGCTCACCTGCGTCACCGGCGTGTCGGGCTCAGGCAAATCCACCTTGGTCAACGAAACGCTGTACACCGCCGCTGCGCACGCCATTCACCGCGCGCACGACGAGCCTGCAGCACACGACGAAATCACGGGCCTCGACTACTTCGACAAAGTCATCAACGTCGACCAGTCGCCCATTGGCCGCACCCCCCGCAGCAACCCCGCCACCTACACAGGCTTGTTCACGCCCATTCGCGAGCTCTTGGCCGAAGTGCCGATGGCGCGCGAGCGCGGTTACGGCCCTGGGCGATTCAGCTTCAACGTGGCCGCAGGCTCAGGCGGCGGCCGTTGCGAAGCCTGCCAAGGCGACGGCATGGTGAAAGTCGAAATGCACTTCTTGCCCGACGTGTATGTGCCCTGCGACGTGTGCGCGGGCTTGCGCTACAACCGCGAAACCTTGGAGGTCATGTACAAGGGCAAAAACATCGCGCAAATTTTGACGCTCACCGTCGAAGCCGCGCTGGTGTTTTTCAACGCCGTGCCCAACATCGCCCGCAAGCTGCAAACCTTGATGGACGTGGGCCTGTCGTACCTGCAACTCGGCCAAGCTGCCACCACCCTTTCGGGCGGTGAGGCACAACGCGTGAAGTTGGCCTTGGAACTCAGCAAACGTGACACCGGTCGCACGCTCTACATCTTGGACGAGCCCACTACCGGCCTGCACTTTGCCGACATTGCGCTGCTGCTGAAAGTGCTGCAACACCTGCGCGACGCAGGCAACACCATCGTCATCATCGAGCACAACCTCGACGTGATCAAAACCGCCGATTGGCTGATTGACATGGGGCCCGAGGGCGGCTCGGGCGGCGGTATGGTGGTGGGTGTGGGCACGCCCGAAGACCTGGCGGCCAACCCTGCCAGCTTTACCGGCAAGTACTTGAAGCGCTTGCTAGCCAGCTGATTTAATGCTGATGCCCATGCGCGCCATGCACATGGCGATGGGTAATTTCTTCGGCCGTGGCGGCGCGCACATCCGTCACGGTGCAGCTGAAACGCAGTGCTTGGCCCGCCAACTCGTGGTTGCCGTCTAAGTGCACTTCGGGGCCTTTGATCTTCACCACGTTGAATACGCGCGGCTGACCATCGTCGCCCGCGCCTTGCAACTGCCCGCCCACTTTCACGCCCGGTGGAAATTCGGCTTTAGGGATGACGCGCACCAACGATTCGTCGCGCTCGCCAAAGGCGTCTTCTGCGCTCAAATCCAGCGTGACGGCAAAGCCCACCGCTTGGCCATTGAGTGCGGCTTCGACTTTGGGAAAAATGTTTTCGTAGCCGCCGTGCAAATAAGCCAATTGCCCCGAGTCCAAAGGCTTGCCTGTGGGGGTGGTGACTTGGTATTTGATGGTGACGGCCGTGTCTTGAATGATCTGCATGGCTAGGCTTTGAATGAAAAACACCATTGTCCACGACCTCGCGGCAGAACCCGCATCAAGCCTTACCATTCCCTCCCATGAAACCTATCATCCGTGCCTTTTTCAAAACCCTGCGCCTCGTGCTGGGCCCTGTCATGTTGCTCAAAGAGCGTCTCACCCAACCAAAGGGCGTGGTGCGCGAACCCGCTGCGCAAACCACAGTCAACCTGCAATGCCAAAACCTCGCGCTGTACCAGTTCAGCACCTGCCCGTTTTGCATCAAGGTGCGCCAAGAAATGCGTCGCCTATCGCTGCCCATCGACAAGCGCGACGCGCAACACGACAGCGCCCACCGCGCCGAATTGCTGCAAGGCAGTGGCGCCACCAAAGTGCCTTGCCTGAAGATCACCGACGCCAATGGCCAAACCCAGTGGCTGCAAGACTCGACCGCCATCGTGACCTACCTGCGCGCACGCTTCCAGAACGCCCCTCGTTGAAATCTTTCGCCGCCTCAGCGCGTCCGTTCTCAGCGCAACGTGTCTGACTCGGCACAAGTCCTCACACCATGGAAACCGAACTCAAACTCATCGTGCGCCAGCAAGACGTGGCGGCACTGTTGACGCACCCGCTCCTCACCCAACCGGCCCAAACACAACGTCTGCTCAACACCTACTTCGACACGCCCGCCCTAGATTTGAAGCAACGCCGGATGGCCGTTCGCGAACGATTGGCAGGCGAACAATGGCTGCTCACGGTGAAGACGGCAGGCAAAAGCGAGAACGGCTTGTCGCGCCGCCAAGAGTGGGAAGGCCCAACCACGCCAGGTGCCTTGCAGTTTGATGCACTGGTGGACGAAGCCTCGCTAGCCTCCGATCTGATGGCGTTGCGCCCGGATTTAAAACCGCTGTTTTGCACCGACTTTGAGCGCCAGCGTTGGGTGGTGACGCACGACGGGGCTCAGATCGAAGTGGCCCTTGACCAAGGCCACATCCATGTGCCTGGCACCGCGTTGCAAGATCCGTTACTCGAGCTGGAACTTGAACTGCTCAGCGGACCCGAATCTGCTTTGATGGCGCTGGCGGATGTGCTGCGTCACACGCCACAAGGTGCGGTGTCGCTGACACCCAGCGACGCGAGCAAGGCGCAGCGGGGGATGGCGTTGTGGGACGCATCGAACACATAACAGCGCACCCGCATGCGTCACATGGATCCAGCTTGCACAACGGTGAGCAGCGTCTGCCCGTTCGCCACCAACTTTTCACCCTCGGCATCGACGGAAAACAAGTCACAACTTGTGAAAACCTGTGCCTTGCCAGGCTTAACCACACGGGCACGTGCGATGAATTTTTGACCCGCGGCAGGGCGCAGGCAGTTCACAGAAAAGTTCGCGGCCAACAAATGCGGGCCGGCCACCGTGGCAGCAGCAAAACCGCAAGCCGTGTCGATCAATGTGCCGATCAGCCCCGCATGCAAAAAGCCCGAGTACTGCCCGACCTCCGGACGCCAAGGCATCTGAATTTCTACGACGCCAGTTTCAGCCACCGTCACTTCGATGCCACACCACCGGTTGAACTCGGCCATCGCATTGATTTTCTTCAACATTTCAAGAGCGTTCATTTCACTTTCCTTTTCCGATTTTTAAACCAGTCGATGTGACTGAGCAGCGTTTTTTTTAGGACTTCATGTTCTGCAATGACCTTCTCAATTTCGGCCACGCGCTGATGAATGGCCCCCATCATTTCTTGTGGCGTTAACTTTCCAGATTGAAATTTGGGCAAGTATTCGGCGATAAAGGGCAGCGAAAAACCCATTTCCCGAGACATGGCGATGAAGATCACGTGGCTGACAGTTTTTTCGTCGTAATCACGATAGCCATTCAACTGCCGCTGACTGGCAATCAGTCCTGCAGATTCGTAACGCCGCAAGCGATGCACCGACACATGGGTCTTGGCAGAAAGTTCTGAAATTCGCATGAATTCAGTCTAGCAACGCTAGCGCAGCGCGAAGGTTCTGGCCTTTGACGCATGGGTGACAAACATGTTTTCCCTGTGCTCTAAGTGATACCTCATTGCTCGGCACTGGGTTAAAAACGCCCATCTCAAGGAGCGTCAAATGTCCACGACCCAAAACACCTCACCCCATCAACCTCTGCCCCATGCCCAACCCGTCGACGTGGGCCTGTGCCCCGAGCGCACGCAACGCCTGATGGACGTGTTGCGCCGCGAAGTGGCCACTGGGCGCTTGCCGGGCGCGGTGGCCATGATTGCGCGCCAAGGAAAGATTGCCCTTTTCGAAGCCGTGGGCCAACAAGACCCGGCCAGCGGTTCGGCCATGCAGCCCGACAGCATCTTTCGCATCTATTCGATGACCAAGCCCGTCGTGTCGGTGGCGGTGATGATGTTGGTGGAGCGTGGGCTGCTGTTGCTCAGTGACCCCGTCAGCCGCTGGCTGCCCGAGTACGCCAACCAGCAAGTCGCCACCGCCCATGGTTTGGAGCCGGTGCGTAACCCAGCCACGGTGCAAGACCTGCTGCGCCACACGGCGGGGCTGACGTATGAATTTTTGGGCACGTCCTCCGTTCAACAGCAATACGGCCAAGTCAAGATCGGCTCACGCGAGCGCAGCAACGCCGAGTTTTCGCAAACGCTGGCGGCGATGCCCTTGCAGTTCCAGCCCGGCAGCGTGTGGGCCTACAGCCGCGCCACCGATGTGCTGGGCAGGCTGGTCGAGGTGGTCAGCGGGCAGGGCTTGGGCGCATTTTTGCAAGCCGAAATCTTTGGCCCGCTGGGCATGGTGGACACCGGCTTTGCCGTGCCGCCCGCCCAGCACCACCGCATTGCCGAGCCCTTTGCGCACGACCCAGACGGCGGTGTTCCCATGAAGGTGATCGAACCTCGCCAAATGCCCACCATGGAAGGTGGCGGCGGCGGCCTCATGTCCACCGCGATGGACTACGCCCGCTTTTTGCAATGCTTGCGCAACCGGGGCGAGCTGAATGGCGTGCGCCTGCTGGGCCCGCACACCGTCGACTTCATGACCGCCGACCATTTGGGCGACATTCCGTCTGAGGGCCCCCTGCTGCCGCCGGGCCACGGCTTTGGTCTGGGCTTTGCGGTGCGCACGCAACTGGGCGTGTCGCCCGTGCCGGGCTCGGTGGGCTTGTATTACTGGGGCGGCATCGCAGGCACCACGTTTTTTGTGGACCCCGCGCTGGACCTCTACGCCATGCTGATGATTCAGGCGCCCAACCAGCGGGACTATTACCGGCCGTTGTTTCGCGATTTGGTGTATGCGGCGTTGGTGTGAGTCACAGGCAACACCATCAAAACAACGAATCGCTGGCGTACCTTAGCCTTTAGCAGCCTGCAAAGTCTCACGGGTTTGCAACGCCACACGTCGCGCAGCATCGGCAAAGTCATCGCCACTGGACGCATACAAAATCGCACGCGACGAGTTGACGATGATGGGGCCCGTGGTCACTGGGCCATTTGCCCCGTCGGCCACACGCAGGCCCGCTTTCACAGTGGCCACCGCGTCGCCACCTTGCGCACCCACGCCGGGGATGAGCAAGGGCAAGGTCGGGGCCAGTTCACGTACACGTTCGATTTCTTTGGGATAGGTCGCGCCCACCACCAAGCCCAATTGACCATTGAGGTTCCAAGGGCCTTGGGCCAAACGCGCCACATGTTCGTACAGCAAGGGCTGGCCATCCACCGACGCCAAACGTTGGTTTTGCAGATCGTCACCGCCGGGGTTGGAGGTGCGGCACAGCAAGAACGCGCCTTTGCCGTGGTACTTCAAATAGGGGGCCACCGAGTCCCAGCCCATGAACGGCGAGAGGGTGACGGCGTCGGCACCGTAGCGCTCGAAGGCTTCGATGGCGTATTGCTCGGCTGTGCTGCCAATGTCGCCACGCTTGGCATCCAAGATGATGGGCACCTGGGGCGCGACGCGGCGCATGTGCTCCATCAAACGCTCCAGCTGGCCTTCGGCACGGTGCGCGGCGAAGTAGGCGATTTGGGGCTTGAAGGCCATGGCCAAGTCGGCGGTGGCGTCGACGATGGCTGCGCAGAAGTCGTAAATCTTGTTCGAGTCGCCCTTGATGCGGTCGGGGAACTTGGTGGGTTCGGGGTCAAGGCCCACGCAGAGCATGGAGTTGTTTTGGCGCTCTGCGCTTGCAAGCATGTCGAGGAAGGTCATGTCGTGATTTTAGAAGGCTTAACATGCCCTCCATGAATGCGCAGCACACACCCACGCCTGCTTCACAGGCCACCCCAATGCCCATCCCCAACACGGGCGCACGCCTGCCCCTGCTGACGCGCCGCCAGCTATGGACGCTGATCGCACTGACCGTGGTCTGGGGCCTGAATTGGCCGATCATGAAACTGGGTGTGACGGGCTTTCCGCCGCTCACGTTTCGCAGCTTGTCCATGATTGCGGGCCTGCCCTTGCTGGGCTTGGCGCTGGTGGTGATGAAGGTGCCGTTTCGCATTCCGCGTGCGCATTGGCGCGAGTTGCTGGTGCTGTCGGTGTTCAACATGTTTGTGTGGCACATCTTGGTGATCTTGGCGATTCCGCTGCTGTCCAGCGGACGGGCGGCCATCTTGGGTTACACCATGCCCATTTTTTCAGCCATGTGCGGCGTGTGGTGGTTCAAGGCGCCGTTGCGGCCGCGTCAGTGGCTGGGCGTGCTTGCAGCGGCGGTGGGCGTGTTGCTGCTGCTGTGGAATGAGTTAACCCACTTTGCAGGTCAGCCCGTGGGCGTGCTGATGGTGTTGGTCGCGGCGGCCACTTGGGCTTACGGCACACAACGCCTGCGCCATACCCACTTAGAGGTGCCCACGTTGACCATTGCGTTTTGGATGACCACCCTCACCACGCTGCTGATGATCGGCTTGAGCGTCGCCACCGAACAAGACAGCTGGCAGATGCCCACCACCAGCACCGCGTGGGCCATTGCCTACAACGCGGTGGGCGTGTTTGCTTTTGCACAAGCTGCGTGGCTGACCTTGGCACGCGGCCTGCCACCTGTGGCCTCTACTTTGAGCGTGATGTTCATTCCCGTGCTGGGCGTGTTCAGCGGCGCGTGGGTGCTGGGCGAGGTGCTGCACTGGCAAGACTGGACCGCTGTGGCACTGATGGTGGTGGCCATCGCCTCGGTGCTGTGGCCTGCCAAATCCAGTTAAGGCTGATCGCTGACCTGCGCCATGGCTAGGCACAAATCAGCCCAAACTTTGGCTTTTTCAGGCAAGTTACGCAGCACGTAAGCAGGGTGGTACGTCACCACCACCGGCACACCGTTGTAACGCCGCACCTGACCGCGCAGCTTGCCCAAAGGCGTGGTATCCAGCTCGGGCACGGTGTCTTGCAGCAAGGCTTGAATCGCCACACGGCCCATGGCCACAATGACTTTGGGCTTGAGCAAGGCCACTTGTTGTTGCAGATAAGGCGTGCATTGCGCGGCCTCTTCGCGCTTGGGGTTGCGGTTGCCCGGCGGGCTGCACTTGAGCACGTTGGTGATGAACACGCCGCCCGCATCGGGCGCTGCGCCTTTTAAAGGACCTGTGCGCGATTGACCGCAGGCACGCAGCATGTTGTCGAGCAACTCGCCCGCAGCGCCCACAAAGGGCTCGCCCTGCGCGTCTTCCGCTTCGCCCGGCGTTTCTCCCACGATGAGCCAGTCGACCTTGGGCGCTTGAGCAGCTTCGCCGTCGTTGCCCACGGGGATAGGACCACCCACGCCAAAGACGGTGTTTTTTCGGGTGCCGCAGAGGCTGCACGCTTGGCAGCTCGCGACCGTGGTTTGCAAGGTGGGCCAGTCCATCTGATCCAAACCTTCAGGGCGTTGGATGATGACGGATGCAGCCGTTGCGGCACGGGGTGACGGCACGGACACGGGAGAACGGGCCGCGCTGGTTGCGCTGGCGGCGGGCAAGGCAAGTGCCGCCAAGTCGGCAGCATCTGCAAAAGTCGAGGGCTTGTTTGCAGATGCGTCGTGGGCCTGAGGCGCGGCAACGCCAAGCGCAACGGGTGATGCGCCAAAAGCAGGATTCGCGTTTTGGCCCATCGACACAGCCGCATGCGGCTCCGGCACCAAATCGGGCTCCCACGCGGGGGCCCAGACGCGCACATGCATCTCGGCCAGCATGGCGCGTTGACGGGGATCGAGGTTGAGGGAGGTCATGACAAGGGGCTCACAGTTTGAACGACATGACCACCGCGTGTTCGCGCTGCCCAAGGTTGGCGGGGTAATAGTTTTTGCGCTCGCCGACACGGCGATAGCCGTAACGCTCGTACACCTGCATGGCGCGGGCGTTGCTGGCGCGCACTTCCAGCCACAGCCACTGGGCGCCGCGTCCGCGTGACCACACAGCCAGCGCATCGAGCATCAGCACCGCCCAGCCTTGGCCCTGAAACTCAGGCGCCACGGTGATGTTGAGCAAGTGCACCTCGTCCACGCCCTCCATCGCCACGAAGTAGCCCAGCAGGGTGTCGCCGCCCATCAGCGCCAGCACTTGGTAGCCGGCCTTGAAGGAGTCCACGAAATTGCCCCGCGTCCACGGGTGGGTGTAGGCGCTTTGCTCCACACGCAGCACGTCGTCGAGCAGCGCTGCGGTCAGCGGCTCTAGGCGAACTTCGGGTTTCAAAACGGCGCTCATAGGGGGCATTGTCGATCAAGCGGCGGGCTGCTGTTTCGCGAGCAAGCGCTCCTCGGTGGTCTGGGCGACCTTGTCGCGGATGTACAGCGGCAAGGCCTCTTCGGGCGGCACGGCCCTGCCTTGCGCCCACGCTTGCGGGGCCAAGCGCAGCAAGGCGGAGGCCGTGGGCAAGGCCGCAATTTGCGGTGCCGTGAAAGCTGCGGGCCAGCGCCCGGCGTACACGCCCCACGCGTTGCCTGCGGCGATGAAAACAGGACCGCGGGAGCCAAGGCTGTTGTCGCTGGGGGCACGGGCCTCGTCAGCTGTCCAAGCGCTGGGCCAGCGCAAGGTTTCTGGGTTTTGTAATTCGGCGTCTTGCACGCAACGCCAAACAGGCACGGCTTCAGGCTCAGCGTCGGCAGTCACCTCGTATTCATACGCTGCCACGTAGACCTGATCCATGCGGGCATCCAGCACCGCGAGCACGCGAGTGATGGGCGCACGCGCGTAACGCGCCTCTTCAGCCACCGCCAACAAGGTGTCGATCGGCAGCACGGGCACGTCGGCACCAAAAGCCAAGCCCTGCGCCACCGAGCAGGCGGTACGCAAGCCCGTGAACGCGCCCGGCCCACGCCCAAACACCACCGCTTGCAAATCGGCAAAGGCCAAACCAGCCTCGCCCATCAAACGCAAGGTCTGCGGCAAGGTCTGCGCCGACGACTGCGCGCCGCCTGCGCTGGTGTGCGCCCACGTTTGCGTGTCACGCGAGACGGCGATGGAGAGGGTGTCGGTGCTGGTCTCGAAGGCCAGCCAAGGCTTGTTTTGCATGGCGTGATTATCCCGCTGTGATAATTTGCCCATGACGACTCTGCAACGGCCTGCTCAGCATTTTTCAATGCCCCATTTTTTCGACGATTCGCGACTGCCGTTGCTGGGTGATCTGCTGCGCACTTGGGCCATCGTTGGCTTGGTGTGTTTGGGTGCGCTCGCACCCCATCTGAGCCACGCCCGTCCCGAAGCACGGGCGAAAACGCCCCACGCCCCGACAGCGCCCAGTCACACCGCTGGCGACCTCGGCCAACTACCCGCCGAGGTGGACGCCGCACTGCAGCGCGCCAAAGTGCCCCGCGACGCCTTTCATGTGATGGTGGTGGAAGCCAGCGGCCACAGCGCCCCGCGCTTGAGCCACCACGCACAAGTGCCCGTCAACCCCGCCTCGCTGATGAAGCTGGCCACCACCACCGCCGCGCTCGATTTGCTCGGCCCCGCCTTCGTGTGGCGCACCCCCGTGTTTGTGGACGGCCCCGTGCGCGATGGCGTGTTGCAAGGCAACGTCTACGTGCGCGGCAGCGGCGACCCGCGTTTGGGCGTGGAGCGTGTGTGGCTGCTGATGCGCCGCTTGCAGGGCTTGGGCATTCAAAAAATTCAGGGCGACATCGTGCTCGACCGCAGCGCCTTTGAGGTGCCGCCGCGCGATGCCGCCAGCTTTGACGGCGAGCCCCTGCGCCCCTACAACGCCGCGCCCGATGCGCTGCTGCTGAACTTCAAATCGCTGCTCATTCAGTTCGTGCCCGACCGCGCTGCCAACGTGGCCCGCGTGCACGTGGAGCCGCCAATGGCAGGGGTGCAATTCCCAACCACCGTGCCACTGTCGACTGGGGATTGCAGCGATTACCGCACCAGCTTGCGCGCCGACTGGAGCGACGCCACGCGCCCCCGTTTTGCTGGCAGTTTCCCCGCCGTGTGCGGCGAAAAAATGTGGCCCGTCGCCTACAGCACACCCCAACAATTCGCGGCGCGCGCGCTGCTGGGCATGTGGCAACAGCTGGGCGGTCAGCTCAGCGGTCAAGTGCGTGAAGGCGCGGTGCCCAATGGCCTGCAACCCGCGTTCACCGTGGAGTCGCCCACGCTGGCCGAGGTGATTCGCGACATCAACAAATTCAGCAACAACGTGATGGCGCAGCAAGTCTTCCTCACGCTCAGCCAACAACAACGCGGCGTCGGCAGCTTTGAAGCATCGCGCGAGGTGATGCAGCGCTGGTGGCGTGAGCGCGTGGGCGGCGACATGCCCGTGTTTGACAACGGCTCGGGCCTGAGCCGCGAAGAACGCATCAGCGCCCAAGGCTTGGCGCGTTTGCTGCAAACCGCGTGGGCCTCGGCCAGCATGCCCGAGCTGATGAGCTCGCTGCCCATCACCGGCCTAGACGGCACCTTGAAACGCAGCAAAGCCCAGTTCTCAGCCCACCTCAAAACGGGCAGCCTGCGCGACGTGGCCGGCATTGCGGGCTTTGTCGACGGCCCCAACGGCAAGCGCTGGGTGCTGGTCGCCGTGTTGCACCACCCCAATGCCAACGCCGCCCGCCCCGCCCTCGATGCGATGGTGGACTGGGTCGCGCAACAACCTTGAATCTCTTGAAAGACCCCATGCGAAAGAACCCATGCAATTGACCGATTTTGTTGGCTACGCCGCCGCCTCGTTGACCACCGCCAGCTTCATCCCGCAGGCGTGGTTGACGTTCAAAACACGCGATGTGCGCGGCATTTCTTTGGGCATGTACAGCGCCTTCACCCTAGGGATCGCGCTGTGGCTGGCCTACGGCTTGCTGATTGAAGCCTGGCCCGTGGTGATCGCCAACGTGATCACGTTGGCCTTGGCATCCAGCATTTTGTGGATGCGCTTGCGGTTTGGCGCCGCCGCAAGCTCAACCGAGGTTTAAAGCCAAGCGGCTTGGCGAAACTTGGTGTTGTAGATGTAGTTGGCAATCAAGGTGTTGCCCAGCGGCGTCAAGTTCAGGTTGTCGGCGAACAAATAACTGTTGAACGTGCCGTTGGTCCACACCGCTGGATCGGCCACGCAGCCGGTGCTGTATCTGAAATCTGTGGCCACGTAGCTGGTGGCGAGCGTCGGCGGTGTGCCCACGGTGGCCACTGCGCAGGCGGGGGTCTTGGGTGCTTGCGCCACGCCATAAGACAGATACGTATTCAAATTACCCGTTTCGATGGTGCCCGACCACAGGTTGAGCTGCTGCGCCAAATCGACGTGCAACACGCGGCGGCTGTCGGCATCGGTTTTGTATTTGTCCATCAAGGCCACGGTCAATTTGCAGTGGAACGAGTTGTTGGGGTTGGTCTTCAAACAAGCCTCGTCCGTGTCGTAGGACAAGGACCACAAAAAGTTTTTGGCCTTGCCATCGGCTGCCGTGCTGCTGCCGTCCAGCGACAAGCCCCAAGGCGTGCGCGCCAAGTTCATGGGCTCGACCACCAGCACATGGGTGGCACCGGCTTGCACCAGCAAATCGATGGCAGCCATCAAACCATTGCTGCCGTTGACCACGCGGTCCAGCTCTGCGAAGGCGGCTGTTTTGTCGGCCAAAGGGCCGCCGAGTTGGGTCACCAACGTGCTGTCGATGTTGATGGACGTGGTGCCATCGGCGGCGAGCATCGTGGGGTTACGACCAAAGTAGCGGTAACCAATCGAGAACAAATCGCGCGTACCCGCGGTGATGACGATCAAGTCATCGGTGGCCACTTTGTTGTTGACACGGGCCAAATAGTCTTGCACTTGGGCAATCAGCGTGGGCTCGTTGCCACCCAAGCTGCCTGTGACCGTGGCGGCGTCGGCCTTGCGAATCATGGCGTTGCCTTTGGCGTAACTGACCAAGCCGGTGGTGGGCAGCGCTGTCGTGTCGCCCAGGGTTCTGGACACAGGTGGTCGAGCGGTAGACCACAGTCCATACACACCTGCCAAGACCTCGCTCACGGTAGTAGGTGTGGTCAATGTCGTGGTGGCAGCAGATACGGTGCTGCTGCCATTGATGGTGAAACGCCCCTCTAAACCGGTAACGCTGCCTGTGCCCACATCGTTCAAACCATCGCCAAACGCAATGATGCGAGTAGGGCGTAATGGGTTGACCGTGCTGCTGGCACCGCCACAGGCCGAAAGCACGGCCAAGGCGGTGATCGCGCACAGGGCTTTGAGGGACTGACTAAAAATGGGGTTCATCGCGTGCTCTTGGTTGGTTGCGGCGCTAGTTTAACGAGCCGGGGTGGCGGCGCGGGTGAGGCGGTCGCGCACACCGTCCCAAGCGGGGGTGAAAGGCGGTGTTTCCACCCAAATCTGCGTGACGCCTTGGGCGTCGAAGCTGCGGAGTTGGGCAAACAGGTGATGGGCACAGACGGCGGGGTCTTGCGGCATGGCATACAGCGCAACCTGATGGCTCTGCGCTGGCGCAATGCTTGTATCGCTGCGCGCCCAAATGGCAATGCTCGGTTTGGCAGGGCTAGCTTCGCCTGCTGTTCCCGAACCAACCGGCGCAGCCTGAGCGGGGGCTCTGTCTTGCTTTGCGCTTTGGGCGTTCACGGCTAAACCGCGCAGCGCCTCTTGCATCTCAGCCGCCGTCATCAAGCGCACTTGCGCGTGCGGGGCGTAATGCGAAGCGAGGGTGCCCGAGGCGCGCGGGGCGTCAGCATCAGGCGCGTGGGGGGTGACCACCGCGACGCCACATGCCGCGCTGAGTTGCTCGGGGGTCAAGGCACCTGGGCGCAACAACACGGGCGCAGCGCGGGTGCAATCGACGATGGTGGACTCAATGCCCACGGCACAAGCGCCGCCGTCAACGATCAACAAGTCCGGGCCAAACTCACCCGCCACATGGGCCGCCGTGGTGGGGCTGACGCGGCCAAACAAATTGGCGCTGGGGGCGGCTACACCGTACACGCCCAATGCTTCGCCAGCTTGCAGCACCGCATGCGCAACAGGGTGCGAAGGGCAACGCAGGCCCACGGAGTTTTGACCGCCTGCGGCCACAGCCGCCATGTCAGGGCGGCGCGGCAGGATGAGCGTCAGCGGGCCGGGCCAAAAGGCGTCGATCAGCTTTTTTGCAAATGCCGGCACATGGCTGGCAAACCGCTGCACGCCTTGCGCACTGGCCACATGCACGATCAGCGGGTGGTTGGCGGGGCGGCCTTTGGCGGCAAAGATTTTGCCCACCGCCGCGTCGTTGCCCGCATCGGCCGCCAAGCCGTACACCGTCTCAGTGGGCAGGCCCAGCAGATCACCGCGCTGCAAAGCTTGCGCCGCTGCGGTGATGGTTGGGGGGAGCTGACCGTCAAGAATCATGGGGCAAACGAAGCAGGGGGTGTCGAGGTGATGGGGCTTTGCGCAGAAAGGCGTATGAGCGGTATTAAAACGCCGCGATGCCCAAAATGGCAGCCGCTTGCAACGCCGTTTGACGCGTAGCCTCAGGCGTCGCCGCCGTGATGTTGAGGTGACCCATCTTGCGACCCACGCGGGCTTCGCGTTTGCCGTACAGGTGCAAATGCGTGCCAGGCAGCGCCAGCACGTCGTGCCAAGCGGGTTCGACCTGCAAAGAATGGGGGTCAGAACCCAATTGTTTGGGGAACCACAAATCGCCCAGCAAGTTGAGCATGACGGCAGGGCTGTGTTGGCGCGGTTGCGTCAATGGCAAATCGGCCATGGTGCGCACTTGCAGTTCGAACTGCGACACATCACAAGCGTCTTGGCTGTAGTGGCCGCTGTTGTGCGGACGGGGAGCGATTTCGTTGACCACCAATTTGCCGTCTGCCAACACAAAAAACTCCACGCACAACACGCCGACGTAGTTCAGTTCTTGCGCCACGGCTTTGGCCGCAACGATGGCTTGGCTCGCCAGCGCGTCTGGCACATTGCCCGCAAACACCTCGGTCACGGCCAAAATGCCATCGCGGTGCAGGTTGCGTTGTACGGGGAGGTTCACCATCGCACCGTCGCGGCCACGCGCCACGATGACCGAGCATTCGCTGGCCAAGGGCAACATTTTTTCCAACACGCAAGGCACTTTGCCGAGCTTGGCCCAACCGGCGTTGAGCTCATCACGCGTGGTCACGCGCAACTGGCCTTTGCCGTCGTAGCCCATGCGGGAGGTTTTCAAAATACCAGGCAGCAAGCTGTCGTTCACGGCGGCCAGTTGCTCAAGCGTGTCAATCACCGCATGCGGGGCCACGGGCACACCGCACTTCACAAAGTGGGCTTTCTCACGCGCACGGTCTTGCGCCACGGCCACAGCAGCGGCAGCGGGTGACACGGACAACGTGGCGGCGAGTTGCGCCAGCGCATCGGCGGGCACGTTCTCAAACTCGGTGGTCACCGCTTGGCACACGGCGGCGAGTTGCTTCAAGCCTGCGGCATCCAAGTAGTCGGTGTGAATGTGGTGGTGGCTCACCAAGCCTGCGGGGCTTTGTGCATCGGGGTCGAGCACGGCGGTGTTGTAGCCCATGCGTTGCGCAGCGTGCGCCCACATGCGGCCCAACTGGCCACCGCCCAACACGCCCAAGGTGGAGCCAGGCAGCAAGGGCTTCAAAGTTGTGCTCATACGGGTGGCAACGTCATGTTGCGCGCGACTTCGGTCTGCGCCACGCGGAAGGCTTGCAGCTTCTCGGCCAACACAGGGTCGGTCGATGCCAGCAAGGCCACCGCAAACAAAGCGGCATTGGCCGCGCCCGCGTTGCCAATCGCAAACGTGGCCACCGGAATGCCTTTGGGCATTTGCACAATGCTGTGCAGCGAGTCCACACCTTGCAAATGCTTGCTAGCCACCGGCACACCCAGCACCGGCACGATGGTTTTGGCAGCAATCATGCCCGGCAAGTGCGCCGCGCCGCCCGCACCCGCGATGATGGCGCGCAAGCCACGGCCTTGCGAGCTTTCAGCGTACGCAAACATATCGTCAGGCATGCGGTGAGCGGAAACGACGCGCGTTTCAAAAGTGACCCCAAATTCTTGGAGAATCTGGGCTGCATGTTGCATGGTGTCCCAATCGGAGTTGGAACCCATGACGACGCCGACTTGGCACTGGGTCATGATGTGGCTGTGTGTGTAAGCAAAAACGAATTTTAAGACGGGACCCCCATGATCGATGTGACGATGGAAAATTTCGAGGCCGACGTGATCGCCGCCTCACAAACCACCCCCGTGTTGGTGGACTTTTGGGCAGATTGGTGTGCGCCCTGCAAATCGCTAGGCCCTGTGCTGGAAAAGCTAGAGGCCGACTACGCAGGTCGCTTCAAGCTGGTCAAAATCAACGCGGACACCGAGCAGCAGCTGGCGGGCGCTTTTGGCGTGAAGAGCCTACCCACCTGCATTTTGTTGATGGGTGGTCGCCCTGTGGACGGTTTCATGGGCGCGATTCCCGAAGGCAAAGTGCGCGAATTCCTCGACAAACACCTGCCCTCGGATGGCGAAGTCGCCGCACAAGCCGACGCGCAAGAAGCCGAACAGCTCCTGCAAGCGGGTGACGCACACGCCGCCTTGGCCAAACTCAGCGAAGCCCTGAGCCTCAACCCCGCAGACGACGAAACCCGCTACAACTTGGTCAAACTGCTGATTTCGGTCGGTGAATTGGCCGAAGCCGAAGCGGCGCTGAGCCCCAAGCTCACCGAAATTCCGCTGCAACTGCGCTTTGACGCTTTGAATTACTGGTTGAAAGCCTTGCAATTCGTGGCCACCGACGAACGTGGCGGCTGGACTTTTGAGCAATTTGACGCCCTCATCGCCCAAAACAAACGCGACTTCGACACCCGTTTGGCCAAAGCCCGCTTGCTCATCGCCGCCGAGCTGTTTGAAAACGCGATGGAAGAGTTGCTCGAAATCATCATGCGCGACAAGGCGTGGAACAACGACGTGGCGCGCAAAACCTACGTCTCGATCTTGGAACTCATGACGCCCCCCAAGCCCAAAACGGACGATGCCGCCTTCGGCAAATCCGCAGGCGGCATCGAGTTAACCGGCAAAGCTGCGGTGCAAGAAGACCCCTTGCTGGAGATGATTTCTCGCTACCGCCGCAAGCTCAGCATGGCGCTGAACTAAGGTTTCAGTCTTTCAACCGCTCCCAAGCCTCTTGGTACTTGGCGGCGGTTTGGGCAATCACCTCTTGCGGCAAATGCGGTGCAGGCGGTGATTTGCTCCAAGGCTTTCCTTGCACTTGGGCTGTTTCCAGCCAATCGCGCAAGAACTGCTTGTCGTAGCTCGGTGGGTTCACACCGTCTTTGAAACTCTGCGCGTAGCTATCAGCAGGCCAATAGCGTGAGGAGTCGGGCGTGAGCACCTCGTCCATCAGCACCAAGTCGTTGTTGGCATCGAGGCCAAATTCAAACTTCGTGTCAGCAATGATGATGCCTTTGGCTGCCGCCACGTCACGCGCGGTTTCGTACAAAGCGATGCTGACGGTTTTGATCTTCTCGGCCAAGCTGCCGCCAATCATGTCGACCACTTGTTCGTAGGTGATGTTCTCATCGTGGTCGCCCACGGCCGCTTTGGCGGCGGGTGTGAAGATGGGCTCTGGCAACTTGCTGGCGTTCTTCAAGCCTTTGGGCAGCTTGACGCCGCACACGGCTTGGTTCTCTTGGTATTCCTGCCAGCCGCTGCCGGCCAAATACCCGCGCACCACGGCTTCCACGGGGATGGGCTTCAAGCGTTTGACCAGCATCGAGCGGCCTGTCACCTGCGCCACTTCGTCCGCGCTCACCACGCTCTCAGGCGCTTCGCCTGTCAGGTGATTGGGGCAAATGTGGCCGAGTTTGCCAAACCAAAACAAAGCCATCTTCGTGAGCAATTCGCCCTTGCCGGGAATGGCTTCGCCCATGATGACGTCAAACGCGCTGATGCGGTCCGACGCGACCATCAAGATGCGGTCGTCGCCCACGGCATAGTTGTCGCGCACTTTGCCGCGCGCCAACAGGGGCAGGGAGGTCAAAGCAGAGGTATGCAAAGCGGTCATGAATTACTTCACCAGTTGGGCGAGTGCGCCCTTGGCGTATTTGGCAGCGACGATTTGCAGGTTGTCGCCCTTGATCTTGCTGCCTTGGCCTTCGCAACCGAATTCCAAGTAACGTTGCTTGCAAATGGCCATGGCGGCTTCACGGGCGGGCTTGAGCCACTCGCGGGCATCGAACTTCTCTGGGTTCTCGAACAAGAACTTGCGCACCGCGCCGGTCATGGCCAAACGGATGTCGGTGTCGATGTTGATCTTGCGTACGCCGTGCTTGATGGCTTCTTGAATTTCAGACACGGGCACGCCGTAGGTCTCTTTCATCTTGCCGCCGTACTGGTTGATGATGGCCAACAGGTCTTGCGGCACGCTGGAAGAGCCGTGCATCACCAAGTGGGTGTTGGGAATGCGTGCGTGAATTTCTTTCACGCGGCTGATGGCCAAGATGTCGCCCGTGGGCATGCGGCTGAATTTGTAAGCGCCGTGGCTGGTGCCGATGGCGATGGCCAAGGCGTCGAGCTGCGTGGCTTTGACGAACTGAGCGGCTTCTTCGGGGTCGGTCAGCATTTGGCTGTGGTCGAGTTTGCCTTCAGCGCCCACGCCGTCTTCTTCACCGGCTTCACCGGTTTCCAAATTGCCCAAACAGCCCAATTCGCCTTCAACCGACACGCCCACTTGGTGGGCCATGGCCACAACTTTTTGGGTCACGCTCACGTTGTAGTCAAAGCTGGAAGGAGTCTTGCCGTCTTCGAGCAACGAGCCGTCCATCATGACGGAGCCGAAGCCGAGGTCGATCGCGCCTTGGCAGATCTTGGGCGAGGTGCCGTGGTCTTGGTGCATGACCAAGGGAATGTGGGGGTAGGCTTCGGTGGCAGCTTGGATCAAATGCTTGATGAACGACTCACCCGCGTATTTACGCGCGCCAGCACTGGCTTGCAAGATCACCGGCGCGCCCACTGCATCGGCGGCGGCCATCACGGCCTGCACTTGCTCTAAGTTGTTGACGTTGAAGGCGGGAATGCCGTAACCCTGCTCTGCAGCGTGGTCCAAAAGTTCGCGCATCGAAACGAGTGCCATGGAAGATTTCCTCTAAAGTTAAAAACTTGTAAAACTGCCCAAATTTTAAGCGTGGCAGCTTGGCGGGAAGCTGACAGAACGTAGCTGCCTCGCCCCCACCTCAAAAACAATCACGCCACTTCGCAAATGCGCAGCATGTTGGTGCCGCCAGGCGTGCCCATGGGGTCGCCGCAGGTGATGGCGTAGACATCGCCTTTGTCCATGATGCCGCGTGACTTCAGGCGCGCTTCGGCTTGAGCCAAGGCGGTGTCGCGGTCGGCGCTGGTGTCCATCAACAAGGGGCGCACGTTGCGAAACAACGCCATGCGACGTTGCGAGGTAACTTTGGTGGTCAACGCGTAAATGGGGATGTGAATGCGGTGACGGCTCATCCACAGCGCCGTCGAGCCTGACTCGGTCAAGGCCACGATGGCCTTGGCGCCCAAGTGGTGGGCCGTGAACAAGGCGCCCATGGCGATGGTTTGGTCAATGCGGCTGAAGGTTTGGCCTGTGAAATCGGCGTCCAACTCCACTTGCTCAGCGCCTTCGGCGGCGGCGCAGATTTTGGCCATTTCTTCCACGGTTTCGAGCGGGTATTTGCCAGCGGCGGTTTCGGCGCTGAGCATCACGGCGTCGGTGCCGTCGAGCACGGCGTTGGCCACGTCACTCACCTCGGCGCGGGTGGGCACGGGGTTGGTGATCATGCTTTCCATCATCTGGGTGGCGGTGATCACCACTTTGTCGTGCTGGCGGGCCAGCTTGATCATGCGCTTTTGCAGGGCGGGCACGGCCGCGTTGCCCACTTCCACCGCCAAATCGCCACGCGCCACCATGATGCCGTCGCTGGCACGCAGGATGGCTTCGAGGTGGGGAATGGCTTCGGCGCGTTCAATTTTGGCAATCAGGCCGGGTTTGTGGCCGTATTCGGCACCCGCCACGTTGCACAGCTGACGCGCCATTTCCATGTCGGTGGCGTTTTTAGGGAAGCTGACGGCCACGTAATCGGCCTGAAAACTCATGGCGGTGCGGATGTCGTCCATGTCCTTGGCGGTCAACGCAGGCGCGGTCAAGCCGCCACCTTGTTTGTTGATGCCTTTGTTGTTGGACAACTCGCCACCCACTTTGACGGTGGTGAGCACTTGCTCGCCACGCACGGCATCCACGGTCAACACGATCAAGCCATCGTTGAGCAAGAGCAAGTCGCCGGGCTTCACATCGCGGGGCAGCTCTTTGTAGTCCAAGCCCACGCCCTGCAGGTCGCCGAGTTCGGTGCGTGAGGCGTCGAGCACAAATTTGGCGCCGTTCTCCAACATCACCTTGCCATCTGCAAACTTGCCGACGCGGATTTTGGGGCCTTGCAAGTCGGCCATGATGGCCACTTCACGGCCAGCACGCACAGCGGCTTCGCGGACCAAATGGGCACGGTCAATGTGGTCTTGGGCTTTGCCGTGGCTGAAATTCAAGCGGACCACGTTGACGCCGGCGCGGATCATTTGCTCCAGCAACGCAGGATCGCTGGAAGCTGGGCCTAAAGTAGCAACAATTTTGGTGGCGTGACGGGGCATTCAGAGTCTCCTTGTGTGTATTCTTTGCACTGATTCTCACATGTTTGACTTGCAACTTTTGCAAAGCACACACCCCATTTCTAGGGGCATGACCGACCAAAGCCCGTACCGCGCAAGGGCTGACGCCAGCGAATCGGCTTGAGAAAGCACAAAAAGCGATAATCAGGCACGCATTTGATTCAAATCAGTGCAAATTGCCTCGGCAACCCTAAGATTCAGCGACTATGACCACCAACATCCAACCTATTCTTCCCGGCGAACCGATGCCACACCGCAAAGTCATGCGCGAGTGGCTGCTGCCTTTGGCAGAGCGCACCACGGGCCTTGCGTTCGTTTTACTGATTACGGATTACATTTTGTGGGCCGCTTTGCTCACCGGCACCGTGCTGTTTGACGCATGGTGGGCCAAGCTCTTGTGCGGTTTGGTCGCTGGCTTCGTGATTGGCCGCTTGTTCATCTTGGGCCACGACGCCTGTCACCAAAGCTTGACGCCACACCGCAACCTCAACAAGTGGTTGGGCCGCATCGCCTTCTTGCCCTCGTTGACCGCCTATAGCCTGTGGGACATCGGCCACAACGTGGTGCACCACGGCTACACCAACCTAAAAAACTTCGACTTCGTCTGGGCCCCCTACACCCCTGAAGAATTCGCCGCACTCAGCCCGTTTGAAAAGCTGCGTGACCGCGTTTACCGCAGCGGCTGGGCACCTGGCCTGTACTACATGATCGAAATCTGGTGGAACAAGATGGTGTTCCCCAACGAAAAGAACATGCCCACACGCCGCCCCATCTTCACCAAAGACTGCTGGTTAATCACGGTCTTCGGCTTTGCATGGGTCGCCGTCATGGCTTGGGCCGCTGTGGCGACTGAGCAATCGATTGGCTACATCTTGCTGATGGGCGTAGCGGTGCCGTTCTTCTTCTGGGTGACCATGATTGGTTTTGTGGTGTACGTGCACCACACCCATGTGGACGTGTCTTGGCATGAAGAGCGCACCGGCTGGTCTAAGGCCTCGCCTTTTGTGTCCACCACCGTGCACTTGACCTTCCCCATGCACATCGGCGCGCTGATGCACCACATCATGGAGCACACCGCCCACCACTTGGACATGAGCATTCCTCTGTACAAGCTGAAGCAAGCGCAAAGCAAACTCGAAGAATTGCTGCCCGAACGCATCATCGTTCAGCCCTTCTCGTGGAGCTGGTATGTGCAAACCGCCCGCGACTGCAAGCTGTATGACTTCAAAACCGACAGCTGGATGACCTATGACGGCAAAGTCACCAGCCCCCGGGCGATGAAAGCGGCCTGAGCCTCTTAAGCAGCCTGACTCAACGAAAAAGCCCCGCAATGCGGGGCTTTTTTATGGGCGCTGCGTTTGCGCGAATGCTAAGTAACGCTTCAACGGATGCGCCGCCTTGGCTGCACTCACAAGCGTCAATTCGCGCAAATTTTCTCACCCGTCGATTCGCGCTTGAAGCAATTCATGGGCAGTTTGTCATCAGCGCGGTTCAGCCTTGGGGGCGGTGATGGGTAGCGGTAGCGGTCTTTCATTTCCTTCTCCCATTCTTGACCTTGGGCTTTTTGCGTCGTTTGACAGTCTTGAATTGCCGCATGATTCGACAAATTGACGCAACTCTGAGGCGAGCCAATCGGAAAGGGCTGCAACGGTTGCGCCCAGACAGCCAACGGAAAAAGGACAACGCCAGCGCAAACAAATTTGACCGTGAAACGCATCTTCAAACCCCCCAATGAAAACACGGGCCATGATGCCCGTGTTACTTGGTGAGCCGTTGAGTTCAACTCAACTTGACATCAGGCCCTCGCTCAACCTGCTGCGCGCTTGGTCAAAATTTCAAAGGCAGGCAAGGTCTTGCCTTCCAAGATTTCCAAGAAAGCGCCACCGCCGGTGGAGATGTAGCCCACTTGTTTTTCAATGCCGTATTTGGCAATGGCCGCCAAGGTGTCGCCGCCGCCCGCAATGCTGAACGCGCTGGACTCGGCAATGGCTTGCGCAATCACCTTGGTACCGTTTTCAAACGCGGCAAATTCAAACACGCCCACAGGACCGTTCCACACGATGGTGCCTGCCGATTTGAGCTGCGTGGCCAACTTGGCGGCGGTCTCTGGGCCAATGTCCAAAATCAGGTCGTCGTCGGCCACTTCGGTAGCTTTTTTCACGGTGGCCACAGCGTCGGCCGAGAAGGTTTTGGCGGTCACCACGTCGGTAGGAATCGGCACTTCGGCGCCGCGTGCCTTCATCAAGGCGATCACGGCTTTGGCTTCGTCGATCAAATCGGGTTCGGCCAAGCTCTTGCCGATCTTCAGGCCCGCCGCCAGCATGAAGGTGTTGGCAATGCCGCCACCCACGATGAGTTGGTCCACGTTGCTGGCCAGGCTCTTCAGAATCGTCAACTTGGTGCTGACCTTGCTGCCTGCCACGATGGCGGCCAAGGGGCGCTTAGGCGCGGCCAAGGCTTTTTGGATGGCATCGATTTCAGCCGCCAACAAAGGGCCTGCGCAGGCGATGGGTGCGAATTGCGCAATGCCATAAGTGGTGCCTTCGGCGCGGTGGGCAGTGCCAAACGCGTCGTTCACAAAAATATCGCACAGCGCGGCCATTTTGCGAGCCAAGTCTTCGTTGTTCTTTTTCTCGCCTTTGTTGACGCGGCAGTTCTCCAACAACACCACTTGACCGGGAGCCACGGTCACACCGTCCACCCAGTTAGCGATGAGCGGCACCTCGCGGCCCAGCAGCTCACCCAAACGCTTGGCGACAGGGGCCAATGAGTCTTCAGGCTTGAACTCGCCTTCGGTGGGGCGACCCAAATGGCTGGTCACCATCACGGCGGCACCTGCGGCCAGCGCCATTTGAATGCAAGGCACCGAAGCGCGCACGCGTGTGTCTTCGGTGATGGCACCGCTGTCGTCTTGCGGCACGTTCAGGTCGGCACGGATGAAAACACGTTGGCCTTGGGCTTTGCCGTTGGCGCACAGATCAGAGAAGCGAATGACGTTCATGATGGGCTGAGTTTGAAATTGAATAACCCGCCTATTCTAAAAGTCTGGGCTTGCTGAGCCTGACACGCCACGACCAGCCCCTACGCGTGAGGCTGGTCGTTGAAAACAGTGCAAGCAGCCTTACATCACCGCACCAAGCTGCCACGGCACAAACTCGTTTTGGCCATAGCCGTGTTGCTCGCTCTTGGTGTGTTGCCCCGAGGCAGCGGCGATCATCATTTGAAAGATGCGTTCGCCCGCTTGCTGCACGGTTTCTGAGCCATCCACCACGCCGCCGCAGTTGATGTCCATGTCGTCTTCTTGGCGCTGCCACAACGCCGTGTTGGTGGCCAACTTCAGCGACGGGCTGGGCGCGCAGCCGTAGGCTGAGCCGCGTCCGGTGGTGAAGCAAATCAAGTTGGCGCCACCCGCGACTTGGCCGGTGGCCGACACGGGGTCGTAGCCCGGTGTGTCCATATAAACAAAACCTTTGGCGGTGATGGGCTGGGCGTACTCATACACATCCACCAAGTTGGTGGTGCCGCTTTTGGCAATGGCCCCCAAGCTCTTTTCGAGGATGGTGGTCAGGCCGCCCGCCTTGTTACCGGCGGAGGGGTTGTTGTCCATTTGCATGTTGTTGCGGCGGGTGTAGGCCTCCCACCACGCAATGCGTGCGCGCAATTTGTCGGCCACGGCCACGCTGACGGCGCGGCGTGTGAGCAAGTGTTCGCCACCGTAAATTTCGGGGGTCTCCGACAGCACGGCCGTGCCGCCGTGGCGCACCAACAGATCGACTGCAGCGCCCAACGCGGGGTTGGCGCTGATGCCCGAATACCCGTCGCTGCCACCGCACTGCAAGCCCACGGTCAAGTGGCTCAAGGGCACGGGCTCGCGCGTCGCGCGGTTGGCCTCGGGCAACATGGCTTTGATCAGTGCCACGCCTTTCTCCACCGTCTTGCGCGTGCCGCCCGTGTCTTGGATGTTGAAGGTGGCCAGCTTCACGTTTTCTTGCAATCCTTCTTGTGCAATCAAGCCTGTGATTTGATTGGTCTCACAGCCCAAACCCACCACCAGCACAGCCGCAAAGTTGGGGTGCTTGGCGTAGCCTCCCAAGGTGCGGCGCAGCACATGCAGTTCTTCGCCATCGCTGGCGGTGGCGCATCCCATGCCGTGGGTCAACGCGACCACGCCATCGACGTTGGGAAAGTCGGCCAAGGCTTCGGGGCGAATGTCGCGTCGAAAGTAATCGGCAATGGCACGCGCTGCGGTGGCCGAGCAATTGACCGAGGTCAACACGCCGATGTAGTTGCGCGTGGCCACACGACCGTCCGCACGCACGATGCCTTGGAACGTGGCGGGTTGGTCCACATACGCGGTGGGTTGCGCGGCGGCGCCGGGTGCGTGCTCACGTGCAAAGTCACTGAAGGCCAAGTTGTGCGTGTGCACATGTTCGCCCGCGGCAATGTCGCGTGTCGCCATGCCAATGATTTGGTCGTAACGACGCACAGGCTGCCCTTTGGCAATCGCGCAAGTCGCCACTTTGTGGCCCGGCGGCACCAAGCCCGAGACGGTCACGCCCTCTTGCGCCAACACCGTGCCACCCACCAATTGCGAACGCGCAATGACCACGTTGTCTTGCGCATGGATGCGGATGACGGGTGACATCAGTTCGACCACCCGCCGTCAATGACTTGCGACGTGCCCGTGGTGAAGCTCGACTCATCGCTGGCCAAGTACACGGCCAACATGGCAATTTCTTCCACACGGCCCACGCGCCCCATCGGCTGACGCGCCACAAAAGCAGCTTCCACTTGCGCAATGGTTTGACCGCTGGCCTGTGCCTGCGCCGAGATACGGTCACGCAACGAAGGCGACTCGACGGTGCCCGGGCAAATCGCATTGCAACGCACGCCGGTGGTGATGTAGTCGGCTGCCACCGCCTTGGTCAAACCGATGATGGCGGCTTTGGTGGTGCCGTAAACAAACCGATTGGGCGCGCCCTTGATGCTGCCCGCCACCGAGGCCACGTTGATGATGGAGCCTTTGCCTTTTTTGAGCATTCCGGGCAAAAACGCTTTGATCATGTGGAACTGCGAGCGCACGTTGAGGTTGAAGGCAAAGTCCCACTCGGCTTCGGTGCAATCCAGCACGGTGCCTGCGTGCACAAAACCCGCGCCGTTGAACAACACATCGATCTCGCCATGCTTGGCGTGTGCCGCTTGAATGGCCGCGTCGCTGGTGACGTCCAACACATCGATGGCGCAGCCGCATTCTTGCTTCAAAGATTCCAGTGCGGCGGCATTGACGTCGGTCGCAATGACCGTCGCGCCTTCGCGCACAAAGGCCAGTGCGGTGGCGCGGCCAATGCCTTGACCTGCGGCGGTGACGAGGGCTGTTTTTCCTGCTAAACGATTGCTCATGGTTGTCTCTCTGTCTGTGGTTTAAGTGTTGGAAGTTTTAGGCACCAAAGAGGCGCCCGTGATGCGTTCTTGCGCCTCGACCAGCGAGGGCACGAATTTTTTGCCAAAGCCCAAGGCGCTGGCCATGCTGAGTGACTGATGCACCGCCTCGCCCATCAGCGTGGGCACGCCCATGCCTTCGGCCAAGTGCGTGTAGTAACGGATGTCTTTGCGGGCGTTGTCGAGCTCGAATTTCAAGCCCGTTAAATCACCATCCAAAGTTTTGGCCATGGCTTGGAACAAGCCGGAGTTCACAGGACCCGCGCCCACCAAGGCCACGAGTTGCTTGGGGTCGATGCCCGCACGTTGGCCCACCGCAAAGGCCTCAGCGGTCGCCGTGCAAATGGCTTGGCCAATGAAATTGTTGAGCAGCTTGATGCCGTGGCCTGCACCCGGCCCGCCCACATGGAACACGTTTTCTGCGCAGCATTTCAAAATAGGTTCGAGTTGGGCAAACACTGCAGGCTCAGCGCCCACCATGATGTTGAGCCGGCCCGCTTCGGCCTCGACGGGCGAACGTGCCAGCGGCGCATCCACCAAGGTCACGCCTTTGTCGTGTGCCAACTCGCGCAAATGCGTGGTGGAGTGCGGCTCGCTGGTGGAGCAATCGACGATCACCAAGCCAGCCTTGGGTTTGGACAACAAGCCATTCGCCCCCGACACCACAGCCTCCACTTGGGGCGAACCGGTGACGCAAATCAGCACCACATCACACGTCGCGCCTAGCTCGGCCGCATTCGCCGCGAGGGTGGCGCCCGCGTCCAACAAATCTTGCACACGGTCGCGCTGCTTGTGGACCGTGATTGCGACTTGCTGGCCTTTGGCAAGTAAGTTTTTTGCCATGCCGTGGCCCATGAGGCCGGATGCACCGATGTACCCAATTTTCATGTCGTCTCCTTGATGTTTGTCGTTGCTTTGGTTCATTGAAATTCACACAACCGCCGCGTTCAACTCAGCGCGGGTGGGCAGGCCTTCGCAATCGCCACGCACTTGCACCGCGCGTGCGCCCAGCCATGCGCCGCGACGTGCGGCTTTTTCTAGCGATGCGCCCTCCAGCAAAGCGCTGATCACGCCCACCGCAAACGCGTCACCCGCGCCCACGGTGTCCACCACTTGCGCCACGGGGAACGCGGGCACGAAGGCACAGCCTGCAGGGCCATCCACATACGCCCCTTGCGCGCCCAACTTGACGACCACCTGCGTGGCACCGGCCTCGCGGTAAAAACGCGCAATGTTTTGCGGCGTGTCGCAACCGGTGAGCTGACGGCCTTCGTCCAAGCCGGGCAACACCCAATCGGCTTGCGCAGCCAACGCATTGAGGCTGTCGCGCATCACCGCGCGATCGGGCCACAACGCAGGGCGCAAATTCGGATCGAAGCTGATGGTTTTGTGGTGTGCCCGCATGTGGCGCATCGCCGCTTGCGTGGCGGCCATCGTGCTGGCCGACAGCGCCGGAAAAATACCGGTCACATGCAAATGACGGGCGCTGGCGAGCCACGGTAAATCTAAATGTTCGGGCCCCAGTTGACTGGCTGCGGAGTTCGCACGCTGGTAGGCAATGGGTGGGTCTGAGCCATCGTCCACACGGCCCTTGCGCATGGCGGCGGTGAGGCCGCCTGGCACGGTGGCCACCTGCGAACAATCAATGCCTTCGCGCTCAAAAGCTTGGCGCAAATAAACACCATTGGCATCGTCACCCAGGCGGCTGACCCAGCCCACACGCAGGCCCAAACGCGCCAAGCCCACGGCCACATTGGTTTCGGCCCCAGCCGTGTGTTGGCTGAAGCTTTGCACTTCAGCCAAGGGGCCTGTTTGCTCCGCGGCCCACAGCACCAAGGCCTCGCCCAGCGTCACCACATCAGGGGGTGCGGCGTGTGGCATGGGCAAGAGGGTGAGGGGCGTTTTAGCCGCGACCGACGAAGGGCATCTGGTTCGCCATCACAGTGACGAACAAGATGTTGGACGACAGCGGCAAGCTGGCCATGGTCATGAAGGTGTCGACCACCGAGCTCATTTCCATGCGGGCTTCGGGCTTGATGGTGCCGTCGGCTTGGTGCACGCCATTGGCCATCTTGATGGTCATGTCGCTGGCCACGTTGCCAATGTCAATTTGACCCACCGCGATGTTCATGCCACGACCGTCCAAATTGGCCGCACGGGTCAAACCGCTGATGGCATGTTTGGTGGCGGTGTAAGCAATCGAGCCAGGGCGCGGTGCATGCGCCGAGATTGAACCGTTGTTGATGATGCGTCCGCCTTGTGGCGACTGCGTTTGCATTTGCTTGAACGCGTGTGAGAGGCAATAAAACGCGCCGTTCAAATTGACATCCACCGCTTGACGCCATGTGTCTGCCGCCATGTCACCGGGGAGGGTGTAGGGCAGCGAAATGCCTGCGTTGTTGAACAACAGGTCCACGCGGCCGAATTTGGCCACCACGGTTTTAAACAGCTGCGCCACCTCGTCGTCTTTGCTCACATCGGTGGGCACGGCCAAGGCGTGACCGCTGTTGGCACCGGCTTCGGCGATGGCGGCATTGAGCGCATCGGCACGACGCCCCACCAAGGCCACTTGCCATCCGGCTTGGAGCAAGGCCAGCGCACACGCTTTGCCAATGCCTGAGCTTGCGCCCGTTACAACTGCTACTTTTGTCATCTCGCTTGTCCTCTTGAAATCTGGATAACTGGGAATCTGGAAGTTAATGGTTGTCTTTGGGCACGGCAGAGCCGCGCATGCCACGCAAGAAGTCTAGGTCAGCACCTTCATCCGCTTGCAGCACATGGTCAATGTAGAGCTTCCAATAGCCGCTCTCCATCGCGGGGGCCGGTGGCGTCCAAGCGGCGCGACGGGTCGCCAACTCGGCGTCATCCACATGCAAATGCAGACTGCGATTGGGCACGTCAAGGGTGATCAAGTCGCCGTTTTGCACCAAGGCCAAGGTGCCGCCCGCTGCGGCTTCAGGGGCGGTGTGCAACACCACGGTGCCGTAGGCCGTGCCGCTCATGCGCGCGTCGCTGATGCGCACCATGTCGGTGATGCCTTTGCGCAAGACCTTGGGTGGCAGCGGCATGTTGCCCACTTCGGCCATGCCGGGGTAGCCCTTGGGGCCGCAGTTCTTCAGCACCAAGATGCAGGTTTCGTCCACATCCAAATTTTCGTCGTCGATGCGGGCGTGGAAATCATTGCTGTCTTCAAACACCACGGCGCGGCCTGTGTGTGTCATCAACTCGGGGGTGGCCGCGCTGGGCTTGATCACCGCACCGCGTGGTGCCAAATTGCCACGCAAGATGGCGATGCCGGCTTTCTCTTTGAAAGGCTGGTCAAAAGGCTTGATGACTTCGGTGTTGTAGTTTTGAGCGTCCGCCACGTTTTCGCCCACGGTCTTGCCGTTGGCAGTGATGATCTCGGTGTGCAACAGGTGTGCAATTTCTTTCATCACCACGGGCAAGCCGCCGGCGTAGCAAAAGTCTTCCATCAGGTATTGGCCTGACGGCTGCAAGTTCACCAAGCAGGGCAATTCGCTGGCCAAACGGTCGAAGTCGTCGATGCTCAAAGGCACGCCCAAGCGACCCGCGATCGCGACCAAATGGATCACCGCGTTGGTGCTGCCACCAATGGCGGCCAAGGTGCGGATGGCGTTCTCAAACGCTTCACGGGTCAAGATTTGTGAGATCTTGATGTCGTCTTTCACCATCTGCACGATGCGTCGACCTGCGTCGCGGGCCAACACGTTGCGACGGCCATCCACCGCAGGGTAAGCGGCGTTGCCAGGCAAGCCAATGCCCAAAGCTTCGACCATGCTGGCCATGGTGCTGGCCGTGCCCATGGTCATGCAGTGGCCGTGGCTGCGGTGCATGCAGCTCTCAGCTTCAAAGAAATCTTGCAGCTTCAAGGTGCCTGCGCGCACTTGCTCGCTCATGCTCCACACGCCAGTGCCAGAGCCCAACTCTTGACCGCGCCACTTGCCGTTGAGCATCGGGCCGCCGCTCACACCAATGGTGGGCAAGTTGGCGCTCGACGCACCCATGAGCAAACTGGGCGTGGTTTTGTCACAGCCCATCAACAGCACCACGCCGTCAATCGGGTTGCCGCGGATGCTCTCTTCCACATCCATGGAGGCGAGGTTGCGGTACAGCATGGCGGTAGGGCGCAGCAAAGTTTCACCCAAAGACATGACCGGAAATTCAAGCGGAAAGCCGCCCGCTTCGTAGACGCCAATCTTGACCTGCTCGGCCAAGGTGCGGAAATGCGAGTTGCAAGGTGTGAGCTCGCTGAAGGTGTTGCAAATGCCAATCACTGGACGGCCGTCAAACTGGTCGTGCGGCACGCCTTTGCCTTTGACCCAGCTGCGGTAGGCAAAGCCGTCGCGGTCTTGACGACCGAACCATTGTTGGCTGCGTAAATCTTCGGGGCGTTTTTTGGGCTGATCGGTCATCGGTGTCTCGCTGTTAGACGGTCTTACTGGTTTCCCCGCATCCACATGCAGGGCACCCGAGCATATTATGGTATGACGATTGAAATCCAACCCCGTGAAAGCCCTAGGAGCCCACTTTGTCTCAAATTGATGTCTTGTCCGTGACCAAACTCTCGCCTTTGCTTGAACCGCAATTGCGTGCCGTCTTCAACCTGCATGATCGCCTGCACGAAACCGACCCTGCCGCGTTTGCCAAGATCGCGCCGAGCATTCGCGCCATCGCAGCCAGCGGTGAATCGAAGGTGCCCGCCTCGTTGATTGAGCAGTTGCCCAAGCTCGAAATCATCTCGGTCTTTGGCGTGGGCTATGACGGCGTCGATGTCGCGGCCGCCAAAGCACGCGGCGTGATGGTGACTCACACGCCCAATGTGCTGAACGACGATGTGGCCGATTTGGCCATGGGCTTGATGCTGGCCGCCGCACGCCAATTGCCTGCCGCAGACCGTTACGTGAAAGACGGCAAATGGCCCACAGGCCCCATGCCCTTGGCGCGCAAAGTGTCGGGCGCGCGCATGGGCATTGTGGGCATTGGCCGCATTGGCCAAGCCATCGCGCAACGCGCTCTGGCGTTCAACATGTCTGTGGCCTACACCGCACGCAGCGCCAAGGCCGACTTGCCCTTCAAGTACGTGGCCACGCCCGAGGCCTTGGCCGCGGAGAGCGACTACTTGGTGGTCATCACCCCCGGCGGCGCGGGCACACGCAAGCTCATCAACGCGGACGTGCTCAAAGCCTTGGGCACCAAAGGTATTTTGGTCAACGTGGCACGCGGCTCAGTGGTCGATGAAGCCGCCCTGATTGAGGCCTTGCAAAACGGCGTGATTGGTGGCGCAGGCTTGGATGTGTTTGAGAACGAGCCCAACGTGCCTGAAGCACTGCGGGCTTTCCCGCATGTGGTCTTGGCGCCGCACATTGGCAGCGCCACCACACAAACCCGCCAAGCCATGGCTGACTTGGCTTTCAACAACATGAAGTCGCATTTTGACGGGCATGCGGTGCACACCCCCGTGCCCGAATGCGCCACCAAGGGTTAACCCAAAAATGCGGGTAACTCCGCATTTTTGCCTCGCTCAATCATCATACGATAGCACCAAGGTTTAACCAACCTTGCATTTCCAACATAAGGAGACAACAGATGAAACTGAAAACTTGGCTGACTGGCGCAATGGTTGCGGCCGGCCTGATCACAGCGGCAGGCCCAGCATTTGCGCAAGAAAAATTGAACGTTTGGTGGGTCAAAGGCTTTTACAAAGCCGAAGACGACGCCTTGTTCGCCGCGATCAAAAAATTTGAAGAAAAGAACAAGGGCATCAAGATTGATTTGTCCCAGTACCCGATTCAAGACATGATCCCCAAGACCGTGGCAGCGCTTGACTCAGGCAGCCCACCTGACTTGGCTTACGCCGACACCTATGACTTCCAAGTCACAGCGAAGTGGGCGTATGACGGCAAATTGGAAGACATCACCAGCGTGATCGACAAAGTACGTAACAACTTTGAACCTGCAGCTCTGTCCACCACGTTCTTGTACAACAACCAAGACAAGAAACGCGCTTACTACGCCTACCCGATCAAGCAGCAAACCATGCACATCCAGTACTGGAAAGACATGCTCGCTGATTCGGGTTACAAAGAGAGCGACATTCCCACAGACTGGAAAGGCTACTGGGACTTCTGGTGCTCCAAAGTACAAACGGGCTATCGCCAAAAAACGGGCAAGCGCGGCTTTGGCACGGGCTTCCCCATGGGCGTGGACTCCACCGACTCATTCTTCTCGTTCCTGACCTTCATGGATGCGTACAACGTCAAGTTGGTGAACGACTCCGGCAAACTCTTGGTCGATGATCCCGCCGTGCGCGCTGGCCTGATCAATGCCTTGAACGACTACACCGCGGTCTACACCAAGGGCTGTACACCCCCGTCCTCCACCAGCTGGAAAGACCCGGACAACAACGTGGCATTCCACAACAAAACGACGGTCATGACGCACAACGCCACGATCTCGATCGCTGCCAAGTGGTTGGACGACATGAACAACGCTGCGCTCACGCAAGAGCAACGCGATTTGGGCAAGAAGAACTACTACGAGCTGATTGGTACAGCAGGTTTCCCATTGAAACCCGATGGCACCAAGATGACTTACCGTTCGGCGGTCAAAACAGGCGTGATCTTCAAGGATGCCAAGCGCAAAGATTTGGCCAAACAATTCTTGGCTTTCATGCTTGAAGAGCAAAACCTCACACCTTATGTGGAAGGTTCGCTCGGTCGTTGGTTCCCTGTGACCAAAGCGGCGCAACAGCGTCCCTTCTGGAAACAAGACCCCGCTCGTTTGGCTGTCTACAACCAGTTCATGAACGGTACACAACCCTTTGAGTTCACCAAGAACTACAAGTTCACTGTGCTGAACAACGAAAACGTGTGGGCCAAAGCCATGAACCGCATGTTGAATGAAAAAGTACCGACTGAAAAAGCTGTGGACGAGATGATCGCCCGCATCAAAGAAGTCGCCGGTAACTAAACCCAAAGCGCACACCGGTACCAGCTTCGCGCTGCACACCGGTGTGTGTCTTTCCCCTCCCGATTGACATTGGGTTGCACGACTGAAAACTGCAACCTTTGAGGCGAACTTTGCCCATGAATACCCTAGCTGCTCCTCTTAACCCCCCGCCCGCCAAGCCGCTATCGACTTGGGAGTACTGGGGCCGCCTGATGGTGGTGCCCTACATCGTGGTGTTTGTGGTGTTTGTGCTCTACCCTGTAGGTTACGGTTTGTGGCTTGCACGCCATCCACAAAGCTATGTAGACCTGTTCAACGACCCCATCTTTTTCCGCAGCGCCGTCAACACACTCGTGTTCTTGGTCGTCGCCATCAACCTCAAAATGATGGTGGCCTTGGCGCTCTCTGGCTTCTTTGTGATGGAGCGGTGGTGGATCAAGATCGTAGCCGCCATCTTTATCTTGCCATGGGCTGTGCCGTCCATTCCGACCATCTTGTCGGTGCGCTTCATGCTGAACCCCGAGTGGGGCATTATCAACAGCGCCATCTTCCGTTGGACCGGCTTAGACGGTCCCAATTGGCTCAATGATCCGACCCTCGCACTGAGTTTGTCCATGGTCATGCACATCTGGAAATCGTTGCCATTTTGGACCTTGATCTTGGTCGCAGCACGGTTATCGATTCCTACTGAACAGTACGAAGCAGCGTCGGTGGATGGTGCGACCGGATGGCAAAAATTCAAGTTTATCACTTGGCCATCCATGCGCTCCATCTATCTGACCTCAACCATTCTGTCCATGATTTGGACGCTGGGCGACTTCAACAGCGTGTACCTGCTCACAGGTGGCGGCCCTGCCGATATGACCCACGTTTTGGCCACCCTCGGCATTCGCTATTTGCGCCTTGATCAAGTGGACTTGGCCATGGCCTCCATCGTCGTGGGGCTTCCATTTATCTTGCCCTTGGTTTACTTCATGATGAAAAGGCTGTCGAAATGAGCTTGAAAAAAATAGCCACCGAAGCCAAGTTGCTGTTGATCGGCATTCCCGTGCTGATCTGGACTTTGTTTCCCGTTTATCACATGGTCCTGTTTGCAATTTCGCCGCGCGACACCGCCACATCGGGCCACCTGTGGCCTGAGAGCCCGACCTTGCAAAACTTTGCCATTGTGTTCAAGCGCGATCACTTTTACTTGGACCACTTTTGGGAACAACTGGGCAACTCATTCATCATTGCGTTGTCGGTCGGAGCCCTGACCCTGACGGTGGCCACCACCGCCGCCTTTGCCATCAGCCGCCTCAAGGTGCGCGGTGGGCGCACAGTCATGAACTTGGCTTTGTTCACCTACTTCATCCCAGCAGCCTTCTTGGCGGTGCCCATGTACAAAACCATGGGTTTGTATGGCTTGCTGAACAACCAGTGGTCTTTGATCTTGGCCATGGTCACCATCGCGTCGCCCTACTGCATTTGGGTACTCAAACAAGCCAGCGACAAACTGCCGTTTGAGTTGGACGAAGCCGCACGCATCGACGGGGCTACACCCTTGCAGTTGTTCTGGATGGTCTACCTGCCCTTGATGGTGCCCTCTCTTGTCGCGGTCGGCACCTATGCCTTGCTGTTGGCTTGGAACGAGTACCTCTACGCCTTCTTGCTGCTGTCCAAAGACCAAGACGTGACCTTGGCTGTGGCACTGGGTAACTTTTTGTCTGCGGACGACTCGCCTTGGGAGCTGCTGATGGCCACTGGTTTGGTCTACGCCTTGCCACCCGCCGCGATTTACTACACCTTCAAACGCTACATGGTGTCGGGCCTGACCGCCGGCGCTGTGAAGAGCTAATTTTTTTGCGCAACTGGAACTCAAACCATGGCATCCGTCTCCTTTAACAACGTTCAAAAAACCTACGGCAACAAAGTCAAGGTCATCCACGGCATCACGTTCGACATTCAGAACGGCGAGTTCGTGGTGTTGGTCGGTCCCTCGGGCTGCGGCAAATCCACACTGCTGCGCATGTTGGCGGGCTTGGAAGAGATTTCGGGCGGTGAGATCAGCATCGACAGCACCGTCATCAACGAACTCGAATCCAAAGACCGCGACATCGCGATGGTGTTCCAAAGCTACGCGCTGTACCCGCACATGACCGTGCGCGAGAACATGGCGTTCTCACTGCGTCTGCGCAAAGCCGATGCCAAGACCACCGAAGACCGCGTGGCCCACGCCGCGCGCATCTTGAACCTCGATGCACTGCTCGACCGCTACCCGCGCGAACTCTCTGGCGGTCAACGCCAGCGCGTCGCCATGGGCCGCGCCATCGTGCGTGACCCCAAGGTGTTCTTGTTTGACGAACCGCTGTCTAACCTCGACGCCAAGCTGCGCGTGGCCATGCGCGCAGAAATCAAAGCCCTGCATCAACGCCTGAAAACCACCACCGTCTACGTGACGCACGACCAGATCGAAGCCATGACCATGGCCGACCGCATCGTGGTGATGCACGACGGCATCGTCGAACAAATCGGCACACCGCTGGAATTGTTTGACCGCCCTGGTAATTTGTTTGTGGCGCAATTCATCGGCTCACCCTCGATGAACGTGTTCAAAGGCACCGTGCAAAGCGGCCAAGTTGCCGCCTTGGGTGCCTCATGGCCCATGCCACCGACGACCAAGCCTGTGGCCGACGGCACTGCCGTGCACTACGGTGTGCGTCCGGGTGATTTGGAGCTGGCCGAAAGTGGCATCCCCGCCCAAGTGGTGGTGGTCGAACCCACAGGCGCCGAAACTGAATTGCTGCTGCAAATTGGCGACCAAAAATTCACCTTGGTCATGCATGGCCGCACCGACGTGCAGCCCAACGACACCGTGCACCTGCAGTTCGATGTGAACAAGGCGCATGTGTTTGACGGCACCACCGAGCAACGCCTCTGACCATGACACCTCCCCGCCTCATCATCATGGGCGTGAGTGGCTGCGGCAAAAGCACCGTGGGTCAGCGCTTGGCGCAACGCATTGGCGTGCCTTTTTTAGAAGGCGATGCTTTGCATCCTCCGCGCAACGTGGCTTTGATGGCTGCAGGCACTCCGCTCACCGATGCCGACCGTGCGGGCTGGCTTGACGCCATTGCCGAACGCTTATCGGGTCTCGGTCCTCGCGAAGGGTTGGTGGTGTCATGCTCTGCACTCAAACGCGCCTACCGCGACCGCCTGCGTGCCGCAGCACCCGACTTGCAGTTTGTGCATTTGCACGGCACGCGTGCTTTGTTAGCGGCGCGTTTGCGCGAGCGGCAAGGCCACTACATGCCGCCTGCCTTGCTCGACAGCCAACTCGACACCTTAGAAATTCCCAGCGCGGACGAAGCCGTGCTCACCCTTGACATCGCCGAACCTGCAGACCCCTTGGTCGCGCAGATCGAACACCATTTGCAACTGAACCTCGCATAACGAACCACGCATGATCACCGCACAAACTTTCCGACTCGACGGCCGCTTGGCCTTGGTCACCGGCTCTTCGGCTGGCATTGGCTTAGGCCTCGCACGGGGCTTGGCCCAAGCCGGCGCCAGCGTCGTGCTGAACGGACGTGACGCCAGCAAACTCAAAGCCACCGCAGCCACCTTGCGCGCTGAAGGCTTTGAGGTGTTTGAACGCGCCTTTGACGTGACCGATGCAGACGCTGTCAAAACGCACATCGAGGCCATCGAGCGCGACATCGGCCCCATCGAGATTTTGATCAACAACGCAGGCATTCAACGCCGCGCCCCCTTGCACGAGTTCGACCACAAAGATTGGCACGAACTCATGCAAACCAACGTGGACAGCGTGTTCTTCGTCGGCCAAGCGGTGGCGCAGCACATGATCACGCGCAAGAAGGGTCGCATCATCAACATTTGCTCGGTGCAAAGTGAGCTGGGTCGCCCTGGCATTTCGCCCTACATGGCCAGCAAAGGCGCTTTGAAGATGCTGACCAAAGGCATGGCGATTGACTGGGGTCCGTTAGGCCTGAACGTCAACGGCATTGGCCCGGGTTACTTCAAAACCGAACTCAATGAAAAGCTGGTGAACGACGCCACCTTCAGCGCGTGGCTGACCAACCGCACACCCAGCCGTCGCTGGGGCGATGTGGAAGAACTCGCCGGTGCGGCCGTGTTCTTGGCCAGCGACGCCTCCACCTTTGTGAACGGCCACATCCTCTATGTGGATGGCGGCGTCACTGCACAGCTCTAAGGAACACCCATGAAAGCCATCGTTTGCCACGCCCCTGAAGACTTGCGTCTCGACGCTGTCAACGTCAACATTTCTAACACTGACGCCCTCGGTCCCCAGCAACTCGCCGTGCGCGTCGCCTACGGCGGCATTTGCGGCTCTGATCTGCATTACTACCGCCACGGCGGCTTTGGCACCGTGCGCATCAAAGAGCCCATGGTGTTGGGTCACGAGGTGTCGGGCATCGTCAGTGCGGTGGGCGCTGAGGTGAAAAACTTTGCCCCCGGCCAACGCATTGCCATCTCGCCCTCGCGCCCTTGCGGCGTGTGCCAGTATTGTCAAAAAGGCCATCAGAACCATTGCTTGGACATGCGTTTTTACGGCAGCGCCATGCGCTTCCCGCACATCCAAGGCGCGTTCCGCGAATCGCTGGTGATTGACGCCTCGCAAGCGCACAAACTCAGCGACAACCTGAGCTTGTCACTCGCCGCGCTGGCTGAACCTTTGTCGGTCGGTTTGCACGCCATCCAACGGGCTGGTTCGGTGTTTGGCAAGCAAGTGCTGGTCACCGGCTGCGGCCCCATTGGCGCGCTCTTGATTGCAGGCCTGCGCCGTGCCGGTGCGGCACGCATCGTGGCCGTCGACGTGGCCGACAAGCCCCTCGAATGCGCACGCGCCATGGGCGCCGATGACACCATCAACCTCGCCACCACCCCCGATGGCTTGGCCCCGTTCGCGGCCAACAAAGGCGTGTTCGATGTGATGTTTGAAGCCTCGGGCAACGACAAAGCCTTGCGCAGCGGCCTCGATGTGGTGACCCCACGCGGCGTGATCGTGAGCATTGGCCTCGGCGGTGACTCGACCCTGCCGCTGAACCAACTGGTGGGCAAAGAGCTGGAGCTGCGTGGCACCTTCCGCTTCCACGAAGAGTTTGCCGTGGCGGTGCGCTTCCTCAACGAAGGCTTGATCGACGGTCGCCCTGTGATCTCACATGTGCTTGATTTCGATCAAGCCACCCAAGCTTTTGAGCTGGCCAGCGACAAGAGCCAAGCCATGAAAGTTCAGATCAACTTCGGCGCGGATAAAGTAGCCTCATGACCACATTTACAAAAACCATTCTCTTCACCGACACCGATGGCTGCGCGCGTTTTCGCGACGAGCCCATCGCCCTGACCGAAGGCAAGCCCCAAGCACGTTTGTCGCAACTCATGAGCAGCGGCGGCTACCAGTTGCGCCACAGCCCCGTGGGCTTTCGCAGCACCTTCCATTGCAGCGATCACGCGCAATGGGTGTTCATCTTGAGCGGCCACATGGAAATTGGCTTGCAAGACGGCAGCTCACGCGTGTTCAGCCCTGGCGAACATTTCTACTCCGAAGACTTGCTGCCCGCAGGTGCCACCTTTGATGACAAGGTGCACGGCCATTGGAGCCGTCAAGTGGGCAACCAACCCTTGGTCACGTTGTTCGTGCGCGGATAAACCCACATGGCCATCAAAAACATGCTCGGCCACACGCTCGATTTGTTGGGCGAGGCCATCGTGTCGGGCCACTACGCACCGGGCGCCTCCATGCCGCCAGAGACGGTGCTGTGCACCGAACTCGGCGTCAGCCGCACGGTGGTGCGCGAAGCCGTCAAGTCGCTGGTCGCCAAAGGTTTGGTCAGCACCGGCCCCAAAGTGGGCACACGCGTGCTGCCCTCGGACCAATGGAATTGGTTTGACCCCAATGTGGTGGCTTGGCAATCCAAGATCGGCCTGACGCGCGAGTTTTTGCGCGACCTGCAAGACCTGCGCCGCGTGGTCGAGCCCGCTGCGGTGCGCTTGGCCGCCGAACGCGCCACGCCCGAAGATTTGGCCGAAGTCGAAGCGGCTTATGCGGGCATGAAACACGCCATCGAATTTGGCGGCGACTACGTGACCTACGATTTGTTGTTCCATCAAGGCTTACTCAAAGCGTGTCACAACCGCATGGTGGTGCAAATGAGCAAAGCCATTGGCGCCTTGCTGCGCACCAGCTTTGAAATCACCACCACCAAGCCCAATGGCCCCGCACAGTCGCTGCCGCTGCACCGCGCCGTGCTCGACGCCGTGATTGCCGGCGAACCCGACAAGGCCGAGCGTGCGGTGCTCAAACTGATCGACAGTGCCCGCGAAGACATTGAAATGGTTTTGGTGTCCAAAAAGAAATTGCCGTCGTTGGCACTTCCTGCTGCTTCCTTGCGTGCGCCCAAAGCGGCGCGTGCTGCCTCCACCCCTTGAACGAAAGAGTTGACCCATGCGTTTATTGATCACCGGCGGTGCTGGTTTTATTGGCGCCCGTTTGGCCCGCACCCTGCTGGCTCGCGGCCAATTGAACGGCCAAGCCATCAGCCAAATCATCTTGGCTGACCAGTTTCCAGCGCCCGCTGATTTGGCGGCCGACCCCCGCGTGTTGGTCAAAACGGGCCCCCTGCTCGACCATTGCCAAGCCTTGGCACACGAGGCGGTGGACGGTGTGTTCCATTTGGCATCGGCCGTGTCGGGTGAATGTGAGGCCGACTTTGAGTTGGGCTTGCGCTCCAACCTCGACAGCACCCGCGCCTTGCTCGACGCACTGCGCTCACGCGTGCAAGGTGGCGCAGCGCCTGCGCGCTTGGTGTTCTCCAGCTCAGTGGCGGTGTTTGGCCCGGATGACGCCGTGCCCATGCCCGACGTGGTGGGCGACGACACGCTGCCTACGCCACAAACCTCCTATGGCGCACAAAAACACATCTGCGAACACTTGGTGGCCGACTACACGCGCAAGGGCTACATCGATGGCCGCAGCGCACGTTTGATGACGGTCACCGTACGCCCCGGCAAGCCCAACGGCGCGGCGTCTTCGTTTTTCAGCGGCATCATCCGCGAGCCTTTGGCGGGCGAGCCCTCGGTGTGCCCCGTGTCGCCTGAGGTGTCGCACCCCGTCACCTCACCGCGTGCCACTGTGGAAGGTTTGATCACCGTGTTTGAGTGCTCGCGTGAGGCCTACGGCGGTCGCACCGCCTTGAACTTGCCCGGCTTGAACGTGACCGTGCAAGAAATGCTTGACGCATTGGCCCGCGTGGCAGGCCCAGAAGTGCGCGCCCGCGTCACGTTTGAACGCAACGAAACCATCGCGGGCATCGTGTCGCGCTGGCCCAAAGGGTCCAGCTCGGTGCGCGCCAACAAGCTGGGCCTGTTCGCTGAAAAAACTTTTGACGACATCATTCGCCAATACATCGCCGACACCCAATCGGGCCCCAATGCGGCACAAGCTCTGAAAGGATACAAAGCATGAACCAGATCGATTTACAAGGCCGCGTGGCGGTCGTCACCGGCGGTGCCCAAGGCATTGGCTTTGCCACCTGCGAACGCCTGCTGCGCTCTGGCGCGTCCGTGGTGATGTGGGACATCGACGGGGCCAAGATCAACGAGGCCAAGGCGCTGTTGAGCGAACTCGGGCCCATCAGCGGCTACGTGGTGGAGCTCACCTCCGACGCTGCGGTGGCAGCCACCACCGCCCAAACTGTCAAAGACTTGGGACGCATCGACATCTTGGTGAACAACGCGGGCATCACCGGCGGCAATGCCACCACGTGGGAGCTCGACCCCGAGGTGTGGCGCCGTGTGATTGAAGTCAACCTGATTGCGCCTTACCTGACGTGCCGTGCCGTGACCCCGCACATGATTGAGCGCGGCTGGGGTCGCATCATCAACATCGCCTCTGTTGCGGGCAAAGAAGGCAACCCCAATGCCAGCCACTACAGCGCGTCCAAAGCCGGTGTGATTGCACTGACCAAATCGCTGGCCAAAGAAGTGGCGACCAAAGGGGTACTGGTCAACGCCATCACGCCCGCTGTGGCACGCACCGCGATGTTTGCGCAAATGACCGAAGCGCACATTGCCTACATGCTCGGCAAGATCCCCATGGGCCGCTTCGTGGAAGTGGAAGAAATCGCCGCCATGGTGGCTTGGCTAGCCAGTGAAGACTGCTCGTTCACCACCGGCTCGGTGTTTGACATCACCGGTGGTCGCTCGACGTACTAAAACCCAAGCCCAAGGTGCAGCGGCAAATACACCGCCATGCCACCCAAGATGGTCAAGAGCACATTGCGCTTGGCCACATAAATCAAGGCGCCTGCCGCAGCGGCAAACAACCGAGCGTCTTGCCAAGTGGTGATGAGTTGGCCTTGGCTCATCACAATTTCAGGCACCACCACCGCCGACAAAGCGGCAATCGGCGCGTATTGCAAACCGCGTTGCGCCCAATGCGGCAAATGCCACGGTTTGTTCGACAAGAAAAAGAAGCTGCGCGTCAGCACCGTCACCACGGCCAAGCCTGCGATGACCGCCAAGCTCCACAGATCGGTGCCGTTCATGCTTGGGCTCCTGTCGCGTTGACGGGCTTGAAACGCTCCAGCGTCAAGCACAAGACCACGGCCACCGCGATGGCCACCACGATGTTGAGTTTCAAGGGCAGGGCATAGGCCACCACGGCTGCCACGCCCGCCACCGCCGCCGAGACGATGCGCAAACGCGAGCTGGCCAGCGAACACTGAACGCCCACCAAGCACAAAATGCCCGCAAAGCCCAAACCCCAAGCGGGGGGAATCCAATTGGCCAAGGCGATGCCGATCAAACTGGCCAGCATCCAACTGCTCCAATTCAAACAATCACTGCCCGCCAAATAGGCCTCTTGGGCGCGGCGCTGCTCAGGCGTGGCGCCGGGCTGGTGAAACCGTTTGGTGAACAGCACGTAGCTGATGTCCGCCGTGACATAGGCGTGCATCAAACGCTCCCAACGCGGCAAGTGAATCAGGTGCGGGCGCAGGTGCAAGCTGAACACCACAAAGCGCAAGTTCACACAAAAACCCGTGGCCAAGATCACCCAAGCAGGCGCACCGGCCACGATGAGCGGAATGGACGCCAGCTGCGAGCTGCCCGCAAACACCACCAAGGTCATGAACACCGATTCAAAAATGCTCATGCCCGACTTGACCATGGCCACGCCGGTCATCAACCCCCAGGCGGCCACGCCCATCGCTTGGGGTGCCAGCTCGCGCAAACCGATTTTGAATTCAGGATGGCGATAGAGCTTGGGGCTGAGAAACATCATGGCGGGGTCAAGCGGTCGTGAGGTCGAATTGTTGGCCGGCGCTCAAAGGGAATCCGCGCAAAAACTCGGCAGCCGCCAAGCGCTTGCCGCCCGCACGTTGCAACTCGGTGACACACAGCACGCCGTCACCACAAGCCACGCGAACGCCTTGTGCATCGGCGCTGAGCACCGTGCCCGGCACGACGTTGACGGCGCTGCTTGACGCCTCAGGCACCGCGCGCCACAACTTGATGACTTCGCCATTGAGTTGCGCGGCAGCCGCAGGAAAGGGGTTGAACGCACGCACGCGGCGGTCCATGGTGGAGGCCGCGTCACGCCAGTTCACAGCGGCCTCGGCTTTTTCAATTTTGTGGGCGTACGTCACGCCCTCGCTCGGTTGCTTCACGGGCTTGAGTTGCCCCGCCTGCGCATCCGCCAAGGCCTGCACCACCAACGCGCCGCCGAGCTCGGCCAAGCGGTCGTGCAGGGTGGCGGTGCTGTCTTGCGCGGCGATGTCGAGCACGCCGGTCAAGAGCATGTCGCCCGTGTCCAAACCCGCATCCATTTGCATGATGACCACGCCGGTTTGCGCGTCACCTGCTTCAATGGCACGGTGAATCGGTGCTGCGCCACGCCAGCGTGGCAGCAACGAGGCGTGGATGTTGAGGCAACCCAAACGCGGGGCGCTGAGCGTCCATTGCGGCAAGATGAGGCCATAGGCGGCGACCACCATCACGTCGGCGTTGGCGGCTGCAATGGCGGCCTGGGCCTGGGCTGCATCGTCGGGGTATTTGCCATCCAAACGCAAGCTCAAAGGCTGGGCGACGGGGATGTTGTGTTGCAGGGCCAGTTGCTTGACCGCCGAAGCTTGCAGCTTCATGCCGCGACCGGCGGGGCGGTCGGGTTGCGTCAACACCAAGGCCACCTCGTGGCCTGCGGCCAAGATCTGGGCCAAAGCCACGGCAGCAAATTCGGGCGTGCCCGCAAAAATAACGCGCATGAAAGACCTTTGGCTTAGGCGTCGTCGCGCGCAGATTTGAGCAATTTGGTTTTGATGCGGGTGCGCTTCAAGGGCGAGAGGTATTCCACGAACACCTTGCCCAACAAATGGTCCAACTCATGCTGCACGCACACCGCCAACAGGCCCTCGGCCTCGATGGTGCGCACTTGGCCATCGCCGTCCATGGCTTTGACTTTGACTTGGGTGGCACGCTCCACGCCGTCGTAAATGCCAGGCACTGACAAGCAGCCCTCTTCACCTTTGACGCGCTCGTCGCCCATCCAAGTGATTTCGGGGTTGATGAGCACCATGGGCTCGTTGCGTTTTTCCGAAACGTCAATCACCACCAAGCGCTCATGCACGTCGACTTGGGTCGCTGCCAAGCCGATGCCGTTGGCGTCGTACATGGTCTCCAGCATGTCGGCGATGAGGGTGCGGATGCGCGCATCCACCTCAGCCACGGGCTTGGCCACGGTGTGAAGTTTGGGGTCGGGGAATCGAAGAATGTCTAACTTGGGCATGCGCCTATTGTCTCTGCTTTTGAAATTTTCGACCTGCGCGCATGTCTATTGAAAACCTCGCTCCGCACAATGGTTTTCACACCACAAGGAGACCCGCATGCACCCCACACCCCTGACCAAAGACGAATTGCGCGCTTGGCTGCGCTTGAGCTTGAGCGACGGCGTGGGCAACGATGCCGCGCGACGCTTACTGGCCGCCTTTGGCAGTCCGCAAGCGGTGTTTGCCCAGAGCGAGGCGGCGTTGCGCCAAGTGGTCACCGCCAAGCAGGCCTTGGCGCTGTTGAGCGAGCCCAATGAACTCGCCGTGCAATGTGTGCGCACCCAGCAATGGCTGGCCCAGCAACCCGACACCCACGGCCACGCGGTGTGGACCTTGGGCGACGCGCATTACCCCGCTGCTTTGTTGCAACTGCCTGACCCGCCGTTGATGGTCTACGCACAAGGCCAGTTGGAGGCCACCTTGGGGCCCGCCGTGGCCATTGTCGGCAGCCGCAACCCGACGCCTCAGGGCGCGCAAACAGCCGCGCAATTTGGCGAAGCCTTGGCCGCAGCGGGCCTGTGTGTGGTCTCGGGTTTGGCCTTGGGCGTGGACGGCGCGGCACACCTTGGCGCGCTGCGAGGCGCGCAGTCGCGCGGCGCTGGCGACCATTGGCACACGGTGGCGGTGGTGGGCACCGGCCTAGACCGCGTGTACCCGCGCCAGCACCAGACGCTGGCCTACAACATCGCACAACGCGGCCTGTTGCTGAGCGAGTACCACTTGGGCACGGCACCGCTGCCCGCGAACTTTCCCAAACGCAACCGCCTCATCGCTGCGCTGGGTTTGGGCACCTTGGTGGTGGAGGCAGCCTTGCAATCGGGCTCGCTCATCACCGCCCGTTTGGCGCTTGATTTGGGGCGCGAAGTGCTGGCCATTCCAGGGTCCATCCACGCCACCCAATCGCACGGCTGCCACGCGCTGATCCGCCAAGGCGCCAAGTTGGTGGAGAACGCACAAGACGTGTTGGAAGAGCTACAGCTGCAAAAACAAACGTCACTGTTTGACGAGGCGCGAAGTACCGCTGAATCCGAAGATGCCCAAAACCAAGACGCCAATGAACACCCACTTTTGCCGCACATGGGCTACGGCCCCGTCAGCTTGGACGCCCTGCAAGCGCGTTGCGGCATTGACACGGCCAGCCTGCAAGCGCAGCTCTTGACGCTCGAACTCGATGGACTGATTGGCCGCTTGCCGGGCGGTTTGTTTCAGCGCCTAGGTCAAGCCTAGGGCATCACCAATTCATCAGAAAACCAACAAAATTACCTTTTTGTATTACTTTGCATAAATATTAACTTTTCTACAAAGTAGAATTAATTAACATTTAAGTAATACATAGAGGTATATAAACGTGCATTTTTCGTTTAATTCATCAAAAACTCCGAGCCAACTGTCTCTCATCGCAACGCTGTGCGCGACAACAGCCCTGCTGACAGGCTGTGGCGGCGGTGGGTCTGAGCCTCAGGCCCAAAACGAAACGCTCAATGCAGCAGCCAACGCCGCCTTGACGTTCGACAGCGCCACCGTGACCACAGACAATGGCACAACGACCTTTGAAGCCCTCACCAAGAAATTGGAATACGGTGCCAAAGCCCACCTCAGCGATGTCGGCGTCATCGACGGGGCCACAGGCCAAGGCGTGACGATCATGGTGATTGACGATTTCAGCCCCACACTGACGGCGACCGTGTCGTTCCCGAACATCCAGCGCAAACTCACATACAGGGAAGGCATCAACAGTTATGCCGCCATTTACAAACTGTCCTACGAAATGCCCATTGAATTTAGCCATGGTCAATTGGTCTCGGACATTGCGGGCGGCACGCGGACTAGCGAAACGCTGCTCAGGACTCTGACCAATGTTGCCCCTAGCAATGCTGATCTGATCGCTTGCACCATCACCGCCGAGACCCTCAAACTGACGTGTCCGAACACCTTCCAAACAAGCGCACCAATCAGCACGCTCAACGCCACGTTGACCGTTCAAGCCATTCCAGGCGTTGCTGCACAAGCAACGGTGCTGCAACGCAAAGTCGACCTGTCTGCCTCACAAGACATTGCCACCACATGGGCCAGCATTCATGGTCATTTACGAAGCAGCGTAGGCTCCACCGTACCCAGCGCCATCAATTTGAGCCTTGGCTCAGACATTCCCACGTCAGGAAAAAGTGCCGCCGAAGTCTTGGCTTTGATTGAAAAATTTCCGCTCACGCAAATGTCAGATGCCGTCATCACGGTGGCCGCAGGCAACAGCGGCGCACCTTGCAACGACAACGACTTGAACGGCTGCAATTCCATGGCCGTTGCCATGGCTGCTCAACCAGAAACACGCGACACCACCCTCGTCGTCGGGGCATTGACCGGCGCTGCAGGCGCACAAAAAATGGCGCTCTATTCAACCAGCGCCGGTTTTTTAGCGGATCGATACATTCTGGCCTCGGGCGACACGGGGCTTGCTGCCAACGTTCAAGGCACCTCATTTGCGGCGCCACGCGTCGCAGGTGTGGCAGCCATCTTGAAGCAAAAGTACCCCAAACTGACCGCAGCAGACATTGCCAACATCATTCTGCAATCGGCCAACAAAGACATGAACAACGATGGCAATCCCGACTTCACAGGCGTGGATCCGATCTTTGGTCACGGCAAACTTAGCTTAGAAAATGCGCTGAAATTGGCAGCATCCATACCCTAAAGAAAGAGGCTGCGTCGGGGCGTTTGAAAGATCCTCGACAAATGCAGTTATATTGAATCCATGTTTGAAGTGCTCGTCTATGTCTACGAAAACTACTGGCACGGTGATGCGTGTCCAGAGCTGCAGCAGCTGGGCCGCAAACTCAGCGCCGTAGGCTTTGAAGCGGACGATATTTCGCAGGCGCTGCAATGGTTGGATGGCCTGAACATCGCCTCGCACAACACCGAGTTGATCGACATCAGCCAATCGTCGCCCGAACACCACACCGAATCGGCGCAGAGCCTGCGCGTGTATTCGGTGGCCGAGCAAGACCGTTTGGGTGCGGCGTGCTTAGGCTTTATTCGCTTTTTAGAAACCGCCGAAGTGCTGTCGCCTCACATGCGCGAAATCGTGCTGGATCGCGCCATGGCTGCGGCCACCCAGCCCATTGATTTGGATGACCTGAAAATCATCGTGCTCATGGTGTACTGGAGCATCGGCTTAGAGCCCGACGCCTTGGTGCTTGACGAGTTGTGCGACGACGCGGACCGCGTCGCGCACTGACGCTCACTGCGTCTTCAGCAAAGCCTCAACAGCTTGGCTTGTACAGCGTCCCAAGAATCACACCCCAAGCGTGAATGGGGTGTTTCGTTGATGCGCATGATGATGTCTGTCAGGTCGCACGCGTCTAAACCCCCCGCGTGATCGATCATCCACTGGTAGCGAAAAACGATGTCATTGAGCGTTCCCAACGCTGAACGGCTGTCCGTTTTTGAGAAGCGGCCTTCTTGGTAATGCAAAAAAGCACGATCAACCGCCTCTTGGGGAATGCCTCGCATCACCAACAATTGCTCAAGACCTGCGAGCAACATAGTCGGCAACGTGTCTAGGGTGACGGCCTTCTTGCCTTGGAGCAAGATGAATGACAAAAAGGTGGTCTCGCTCATAAAGACAAGCGCTTTACGCCTAGAAATGGGAAATCGATGCACATACCAGTTACCCAGAAGTGCGCCGTCGTCGGCTGCCATTGATAAATTTTCTTGCCGAAGCCCGACAAGTTTTTGAATGTCAGCGGTGCACTTCAAATACAACATCGTCCAAAGACTCCAACTAAAAAGCCACGCAAAAGCGTGGCCAATAGACTCAAAATAAGGGTGGGCTTAGACCACCGCGCCTGAGTTCTCGTCGTCAGGATCGCCCGCTGCTTTGACGGGTGCTTTGATCAAATCTTCGCGTTGAATGCCCAGCCACATGGCAATGGCGGCGGCCACGAACACCGAGGAGTAAATGCCGAAGCAAATACCGATGGTCAGCGCCAGCGCAAAGTAGTGCAGCGTGGCGCCACCGAACAACAGCATCGACAACACCATGAGCTGCGTACAGCCGTGGGTGATGATGGTGCGGCTGATGGTGGAGGTGATGGCGTTGTCGATGATCTCGACCGTGTCCATCTTGCGGTACCGGCGGAAGTTCTCGCGGATACGGTCAAAAATCACCACCGATTCGTTCACCGAGTAGCCCAGCACAGCCAGCACCGCCGCCAGCACGGGCAGTGAAAACTCCCACTGAAAAAACGCGAAGAAGCCCAAGATGATGACCACGTCATGCAAGTTCGCAATGATGGCGGCCACCGCAAACTTCCACTCGAAGCGCATGGCCAAATAAATCATGATGCCGATGACCACAAAGGCCAAGGCCTTGAGGCCGTCCGCAGCCAACTCGTCGCCCACTTGTGGGCCGACAAACTCGGTGCGGCGCAGTTGCACATTGGCGTCGATGCTTTTCAAAGCAGTCAACACTTGCTCGCTCTGCTGCGCTGAGCTCTGGCCTTTGACCGCAGGCATGCGAATCATCACGTCGCGGGCGGTGCCAAAGTTTTGCACCTGCACGTCGTTCAGGCCGAGCTTGGCGATTTGGTCGCGCACCACGTTCAAGTCGGCGGGCTGGCTGTAGCTGACTTCCATCAGCGTGCCGCCCGTGAACTCGACCGACAGGTGCAAGCCACGGTTGAACAAGAAGAACACCGCCGCCAAGAACGTGATGAACGAAATGGCGTTGAACGCCACCGCATTCTTCATGAACGGGATGTCTTTACGGATTTTGAAAAATTCCATGACGCAATTTCTTTCTTAGAGCGACGCGATCAAGCGCGCCACACGGTGCCGATAGACACGCTTTGCAATTTCTTTTGGCGGCCATACCAAACGTTGACCAAGCCACGCGAGAAGAACACGGCCGAGAACATGCTGGTCAAAATGCCCAAGCAATGCACCACGGCAAAACCGCGCACGGGGCCCGAGCCAAAGGCCAACAAAGCCAAGCCAGCAATCAAGGTGGTGACGTTGGAGTCGAGGATGGTGGCCCAAGCGCGGTCGTAACCGGCATGGATGGCCGACTGGGGCGAGGCACCGTTGCGCAACTCTTCGCGCACGCGTTCGTTGATCAGCACGTTGGCGTCAATCGCCATACCCAAGACCAAGGCCATCGCGGCCATGCCGGGCAAGGTGAGCGTGGCTTGCAACATGGACAGCACCGCCACCAAGAGCAACAAGTTCACGGCCAGCGACACGCTGGAGAACAGGCCAAACAGCATGTAGTACACACACATGAAGGCCGTCACGGCCACAAAGCCCCAGGTGACCGAGTCAAAACCTTTGGCGATGTTTTCAGCCCCGAGGCTTGGGCCAATGGTGCGTTCTTCGATGATTTCCATCGGTGCAGCCAGCGAGCCAGCGCGCAGCAGCAGCGCGGTGTCGTTGGCTTCCACGGTGCTCATGCGACCCGAAATTTGCACACGGCCACCGCCGATTTCGCTGCGAATCACAGGCGCTGTGACGACTTCGCCCTTGCCTTTTTCAAACAGCAAAATAGCCATGCGCTTGCCCACGCTTTCACGCGTCACGTCTTTGAAGATGCGCGCGCCTTTGGCGTCGAGCGTCAAATGCACGGCCGCTTCTTGGTTTTGGGTGTCAAAGCCGGGCTGTGCGTCGGTGAGGTTTTCACCGGTCAAGATGACTTGCTTTTTCACGATCACCGCTTGGCCGCTGCGCTCCAAAAAGCGCTCCGTACCAAACGGCACAGGGCCGTTGCTGAGTTCAGCGCTACGGGCTTCGGCGCTGTCGTCCACCATGCGGATTTCCAGCGTGGCCGTGCGACCCAAAATGTCTTTGGCCTTGGCCGTGTCTTGCACGCCAGGCAGCTGCACCACGATGCGGTCGGTGCCTTGCTGTTGAATCACGGGCTCGGCCACGCCAAGTTCGTTGATCCGGTTGTGCAAGGTGGTGATGTTTTGCTTGATCGCTTGCTCTTGCACGCGCTTGGCCGCCACGGGGTTGATCACCGCGGTGAGCTTGAAGTCAGCGCCATCGGGTGCGCTGGTCGTTTGCAAATCGGCAAACTGGTCTTGAATCACGCGCTGGGCGGATTCCAAAGTGGCCATGTCGCGAAAGCGAATTTCGATGGTTTGGTTGTTACGGCTAATGCCGCTGTGGCGCACGTTTTTCTCGCGCAAGCCGGTGCGAATGTCACCAGCCAAAGATTCGGCTTTTTTCGTCAAGGCCGCAGGCATGTCCACTTGCAACATGAAGTGCACGCCACCGCGCAAGTCCAAGCCCAAATACATGGGCGATGCGCCCAAGCTGGTCAGCCATGCGGGGGAACGGGCCAAGAGGTTCAAGGCCACCACATACGCAGGGTCGTTGGCGTCAGGCACCAAAGCGTGCTGAATGGCGTCTTTGGCTTTGAGCTGGGTGTCGGTGTTGTCAAAGCGGGCTTTGAGTGAACCGTTGTCCAAAGTCAGCAACTCAGGCGTGAGGTTGGCTGCTTTCAAGGCCGCTTCGACGCGCTCTTGAACGGCAGTGTCCACTTTCACACCAGGTTTGCCTGCGCTCACTTGAACAGCAGGCGCTTCACCAAAAAAGTTAGGCAGCGTGTAGATGCTGCCAATCAACAAAGCGATCACGATGATCGCGTATTTCCAAAACGGGTAACGGTTCATGATCGCTTCGTTATCAGTGATTACTTGACAGTGCCTTTAGGCAACACTTGCACCACAGCGGTACGCTGCAATTGCACTTCCACGCCAGGAGAAACTTCCAAGCTGAGGGTGTTGTCGCCGAGTTTGGTGACTTTGCCGAGCAAGCCGCCAGCGGTGGCGATTTCGTCACCTTTGGCGAGCGCGTCGATCATGGCTTTGTGTTCTTTTTGACGCTTCATCTGGGGACGAATCATCACGAAGTACAAGACCACAAACATCAACACCAAAGGCAACATGCCGGTGAGGGAAGACATGATGTCGCCACCGGCAGCGGCGGCAGGGGCGGTTTGAGCAAAAGCAGAAGAAATCAACACGATCGAACTCCAATAAGAAGGACTCCCGCCAAGGTGCAAAACGCCTTAACGGGCCAATCGCGGATTGTATGCGGCAGGGGTGTAACGGGGATTAACCCTGCCAAGCGCCCATCAAACTTGCCCACTTGCCACGCACGGCCGCCAAATGACGGGCTTTGACGTGGCCAAAGCCCTTGATTTGCTCTGGTACTCGGGCAATGTCCATCGCCAGCGCGTGGTTGTCCGCGCTGAGTTTGGCGAGCACTTGATCGATGCTGTCTTGGTAGTCGCCGATCAAGGCGCGCTCGGTGCGGCGCTCTTCGGTGTTGCCAAACACATCGAACGCCGTGCCGCGCAAGCCTTTGAGGTGCTTGAGCAATTTGAAACCGGTCAACATGAAGGGGCCAAACTTTTGCTTTTGCAACTCGCCTTTGGCGTTGGTCTTAGCGATCAAGGGCGGAGCCAAGTGGTAATTCACTTTGAAATCGCCCTCAAACATGCCGTTGATCTTTTGCAAAAACGCGGCATCGGTGTGCAAACGGGCCACTTCGTACTCGTCTTTGTAGGCCATGAGCTTGAACAGGTTTCGCGCCACGGCTTCGGTCAAGCTGGTTTTTTGCAAGGGCGCTTCGGCCGCACGCACACGCTCCACCGCCGTGCGGTACGTTTGAGCGTAGGCCGCATTTTGGTAATCGGTGAGGAAGGCCACGCGTTGGTCAATCACCGCATCCACACTTTGACGCGCATGGAACTGCACCACCTGCGCGGGGTTTTGCGCCGCGTCGATCAAGGCATTCACGCCCTTGAGGTCGTGCGCGCAGTGACGGCCCCAAGTGAAGGCCACCTTGTTTTGCTCGACCGCCACGTTGTTGAGTTCGATGGCGCGCATCAACGCCTCCAACCCCAAAGGCACCCAGCCCTTTTGCCAGGCGTAGCCCAGCAACATGGGGTTGATGTAAATGCTGTCACCCAGCGCCTGCAAAGAAACGCGGTTGGCGTCAAACGCGCTCACACCCTCGACGTCCACCGTCTGCGCGATGTCGGCCAAGCATTGGTCGGCGGGGTTTTGCCAGTCGGTGTTTTTCACAAACGCGGCGGTGGGCGTGCTGTGCGCATTCAAGGCCACATGCGTGCGGCCAGCCAACATGCGCTGCAACGTTTCTTTACCGGCAGAGACGATGGGGTCGCAACCGATGATCAAGTCGGCCGCGGCCATGCTGACCCGTGTGGTGCGAATCGCCTCTTGGTTGTCCGCAATCAGCACATGGCTCCAAGTGGCGCCGCCTTTTTGGGCCAAGCCCGCTGAGTCTTGCGTGACGATGCCCTTGCCTTCCATGTGCGCCGCCATGCCCAACAACTGACCGATGGTGATGACGCCCGTGCCACCCACCCCCGCCACCACCATGCCCCATGCGTGCGCGGTGTTGGGCAAGATGGGCGTGGGCAATGCCACCTCTGGCATGGCAATTTTTGACACGCCTTTGGCCTTCTTTTTCAGCTGACCGCCTTCCACGGTGACAAAGCTGGGGCAAAAGCCTTTCAGACAACTGGTGTCTTTGTTGCAGGTGCTTTGGTTGATGGTGCGCTTGCGGCCAAAGTCGGTTTCTAAGGGCTCCACGCTCAAGCAATTGCTTTGCACGCCGCAGTCGCCACAGCCTTCGCACACGAGTTCGTTGATGAGCACGCGCACGGCAGGGTCCACCATCGTGCCGCGTTTGCGACGGCGGCGTTTTTCGGTGGCGCAGGTTTGGTCGTAAATGATGACCGTGCAACCTTTGATCTCACGCATCTCGCGCTGAATGCGGTCCAACTCATCACGGTGAAACACATCCACGCCGCTCACCAAATCGGCGCCTTCGTATTTCTCGGGCTCGTCGGTCACGATGACGATGCGTTGTGCCCCCTCGGCTTTCATGCTTTGCGCGATTTGCAAGGTGCTGTGCCCTTCAGGGCGCTCGCCCACAGGCTGACCGCCGGTCATGGCCACGGCGTCGTTGTACAAAATTTTGTAGGTGATGTTCACCCCCGCCGCCACGCTTTGGCGAATGGCCAAGATGCCGCTGTGGAAGTAGGTGCCGTCACCGATGTTGGCAAAAATGTGCGCGTCGTTCACAAACGGTTGCTGGCCCACCCAAGGGGTGCCTTCACCGCCCATTTGGGTAAAGCCCGAGGTGCTGCGGTCCATCCACAAGGTCATGAAGTGGCAGCCAATGCCGGCCATGGCGCGCGAGCCTTCGGGCACTTTGGTGCTGGTGTTGTGTGGGCACCCCGAGCAGAACCAAGGTTGACGGTCGGCCTTGACCTCCACCGTGGTCATCGCCTGTTCTTTAGCGGTGATGATGGCCAACTGCGCGTTGATGCGGGCGGTGATGTCGGCGTCCACACCGAGTTTTAGCACGCGCTGGGCAATCGCCTTGGCGATCAACGAGGGGTTCAAGTCGGCATTGGCACGCAACAAGGTGTTGTCTTTGGGGTTGGGCATGGACCACTCGCCACCGCCCTCGCTCGTCTCGTTGAACTTGCCCAGCACCACCGGACGCACATCGGCGCGCCAGTTGTACAGCTCTTCTTTGAGTTGGTACTCAATAACTTGGCGCTTCTCTTCAATCACCAAAATCTCTTGCAAGCCCGTGGCGAACTCACGTGTGAGCTGGGCCTCCAGCGGCCACACCACGGCCACTTTGTGCAGGCGAATGCCAATGCGTCGGCAAGTGTCATCGTCAAGTCCCAAATCGAGCAAGGCTTGACGCGTGTCGTTGAAGGCTTTGCCGCTGGCGATCAAGCCGAGACGATCGCCCTTGCCACCGTTAGGGCCCTCAATCACGTTGTAGTTCAAACGGTTGGCGCGCACATAAGCCAAAGCCGCGTACCACTTGTAATCAAACAAGCGCGCCTCTTGGCTGAGGGCATCGTCGGGCCAGCGAATGTGAATGCCGCCTGCGGGCATTTCAAACTCAGGAATCACGATGTTCACGCGCTCAGGGTCGATCACCGCCGTGGCGCTGGATTCCACAATTTCTTGGATCGTCTTCATGCCCGACCACACGCCCGAGAAGCGGCTCATGGCGATGCCGTGCAAACCCAAATCCAAAATGTCTTGCACGCTCGCGGGGAAGAACACCGGCGTGCCGCAAGCTTTGAAAATGTGGTCGCTTTGGTGCGCAGCGGTGGAGCTCTTGGCAATGTGGTCGTCTCCCGCCACCGCCAGCACGCCGCCCCAAGGTGTCGTGCCCGCCATGTTGGCGTGTTTGAACACATCGGAGCAACGGTCCACACCCGGGCCTTTGCCGTACCAAATGCCGAACACACCGTCAAATTTGTTGCTGCCTGGGGGCGCAAAGCCCAACTGCTGCGTGCCCCACAAGGCCGTGGCGGCCAACTCTTCGTTCACACCGGGTTGAAACACGATGTGCTGGGCCTTCAAATAATCCTTGGCCTTCCACAAGGCTTGGTCGTAACCACCCAAGGGCGAACCACGATAACCACTGATGAAGCCTGCGGTGTTTTTGCCTTGCAGCGCGTCGCGTTGGCGCTGCAGCATGGGCAGCTTGACCAAAGCCTGCACCCCACTCATGAAAGCACGCCCCGCATCGAGGCTGTATTTGTCGTCCAGCGTCACGGTTTCGAGGGCGCGGCGAATGTGCTCGGGGAGCGGTGCGTTCATGGCTGTCTCCATTGGGTTCTTGAATTTGTCACAAAGTGTAGGGGGCGCCCCCAGATAAAGGTGTTCTTTTTATTCACCGAATCGCCCTATTTGCGCAAGATTCTTTCTAAAATTTTAAAAACACGAAAGATAAAGGCGTTACCTTGGAGACACTCGATAAATTTGATATCGCGATCTTGAGCGAACTGCAGCGCGATGCACGGCTGACCAACGCCGAACTCGCGCAGCGCGTGGGCTTGAGCGCTGCCCCATGCTGGCGACGCGTGCGGGTGTTGGAAGAAGAGGGCTACATCACCGGTTACCGTGCAGAAATCAACCGCCACAAACTCGGTTTGGGCGTGTTGGCCTTTGTGCGGCTCGACGCCGAGCGCAACTCGGGCGATGTGACGCAAGTCTTAGAAGCCGCAATTCGGCAAATTCCAGAGATCGTGTCGTGCCACTACATCAGCGGAACGGGCACCTTTGAGCTGCAAGTGGTCTCGCGTGACCTGAACACCTTCAGCCAATTCGCGCGCGAAGTGTTGATCAACCTGCCGCATGTGAAAGATTTACACACCAGCTTTTCACTGGGCGAGGTGAAAGCGGGCGGGGCTTTGCCGTTGACCCATTTCAATCAACATAAGATCTAGAAGCAAAAAAAGCCCAACTGTTGCCAGTTGGGCTCATGCGTTGATTCGAAGAAATCAATTACAGGCAATACACCTTAGCGTCATAGGGGGTGTAAATGCTGCTGGTGAGCATGCTTAACAAGCCATTCACGAATGACGTCACACGTTCCACTTTGACCACTTTGTCAGCGCCACCGCAGACGGCAGCGGCATCGATGGTTTGCTGTTGCTCACCCAAGCCATGCACAAAAAATGTTTGCATGTCTTGCTTGGCGAGCTTGCCCGTGTTGCCATTGATGAGCGCTGTCTGTGTAGAGCAAGCACCAAGCATCGCGACCATGCACAAAGATAAAAGAAGTTTTTTCATAGCAATCATCCTTGATCAACGGATGCAAAACACACGGATTTGACGGGGTGCATAAATGCCCAAGGTCACAAAAGTCAAGGCAGCGTTAGCGGCCGTCACTTGCGTTTCTACGCGTTGGACTTTCTTAGCACCACCGCAGACTTTTGCAGCATCAATTTCTTCAGTTTGACCAACGCCATACACCCAGAACGATTGCGAATCGTTGTACGCAGCAGCATCTTGGGTGGCAGGCTGTACATCGAAGCGTTGAACGGCACAACCCGTGAGGGCTAGGGCAGCCGTAGCCACCAAGAGAAGTTTTTTCATCATTAAAAATACATAAAGTTTTAGCAACGAAAACTATAGTTCAAACAAATAACTTTATGGGCTCAGTGCAAACGAATTTGATCGGCCTGCTGAGGCAGGGCTTCAAACCCCACACCCCAACCCGCGCGTTCTTGCAACTTGTTCAGCAAGGTCATCATGATTTGCAAGACATGTGGCGGCAACTTCAAATTCACGCTGTTTTTGGTGATCAGCTGTAACTCAATCGCCGTTTGTCCATCGTCTTGTGGGTTGATCACCAAGCCAATCACCAACAGTGGGGCCTCTCCCAAAGGCTTTTGCGGTGCGGGTTTGTAAGCGTCATTGAAATTGGCCTGCTGCGCCACCGCTTGCTGTTGGAACGATTGCACGGCCTGCGCCACTTGGGACTCGTGCGTTTTCTCAAGGGTTTTGACCGCCACATGTTGAGCGCCCTGAATCAAACCTTTGAGCATCATGCGGGTCAGCCAAAAACTGAACTCTTCGCCCTTGCTCGTGTTGAAGCGAAACAACACGCGGTCTTCTTGAGAAATCCACTCGCCATTGAACTGTTGAATTGACATGCGCTTACCTCGGCCACAGCACCCAAAGGCGCAACGGCTGTTTCATGCGACCCGCAAAGTCACCGGCCTCAGGCCCCGTGCCCGCAAAGTAGTCGGCACGCACCGCGCCGACGATGGCGCTGCCTGTGTCTTGCGCGAACACCAAGCGCTGCAAGTTCGCATTCGGTCCCGCCGACGCCATCCACACGGGCGTGCCGTAAGGGATGGAATCTTTGTCGACCGCAATGGAACGCCCCGCCGTCAAGGGCACGCCTTGCGCACCGCGCGGCCCCAAGCGGGCCTCTGCCCCCGTGCGCGTTTCTTCGCGAAAAAACACATAGCGCGGGTTGCTCCAAAACATCTCTTGCACCAAAGCGGGGTTGGTTTGCTGGGTCGCCACAATCCACGCTTTGATGCCGGGCCACGACGCGTCGCGAATCAAGCCTCGGTCCAGCAACCAACGTCCCACGCTTTGGTAAGGCCACTCATTCGCCCCGGCAAACGCCAAGCGCACCACGCGCACGCTGCCGTCGGGGCTTGTAAAACGCACGCGACCTGAGCCTTGGATGTGCAGCACCAGCGCATCCACAGGGTCGGCCAGCCAAGCCACTTCGCGCCCTCGCAAAGCGTCACGGGCTTGGGGTGAGGTGTCAATCTCTTGCCGACTGAACCAAGGTCGACCACTGCGACGCGCCTCGCTCAAAGCATCTGGCGGGGCGTACAACGGCACGTCAAAACCAGGGCGTTGAACGGGCGACGCATCGAACAGCGGCTCGTAATAACTGGTGAGCAAGCCGTCCGTCGAGCCCGTGTCTGCCGCTTCCACACGGTAAGGCTGCAGCTGGCTCATCATCCACACACGGCGTTCGTCCACGCTACCCAAGGAGAGTTGGCGCACGTTTTGGCACAGGGGCGCAAATAAAGGGCCCGGGCGTTCGCAGTTTTGCAGCCAAGCGTTCCACGCGTCTTGCAGATCGTCGTTTTGCCATCCGGGCACCTCGCCCCACGACACCGGCACCCAACGGCTGCGGTAACTGGCGCGCGGATTAGGCGTGCCCGGCATGCCTGCCAACGTGCCTGTGGTACGAGGCAACTCGGGCGCAACTCGGGCGCTTGGCAAGGGCTCAGCCCGCGGCGGCGTACGGCTGTATTCGTCCACCGGCACGCGCAGCCGAGAGCCTGTGCTGCAAGAAACCAAGCTTCCTACAATCAGAGCCCACACCATATGCCATAGGATTTTTTTCATGTTCTTGATTTTGCTTGAAGCGCTGGGCGCAGGTTGCATCTTGGTGCTGATCGTGTGGTGGACCATGTTCTCAGGTCGCAGCGAAACCGAAGCCCAGCACCAAGCAGCGCTCGACCAAGCCGCCGCAGACAGCGCCAAAGACGCCACCCCGACAACCCACACGGAACGCGAGCACTGAAGCGCCGCGGCGCACGCGCATCACGTCAATCGCCGCGCAACAAATTGGCCAACTCCACCGCCGACTTGACGGCCATCTTGTCAAACACGCGGGCGCGGTGCACCTCCACCGTGCGCACACTGATGTCGAGCTGATCGGCGATCAATTTATTGGGCAAGCCCTCGACCACCAAGCGCATCACATCGCGCTCGCGCTCGGTCAAATCGGCCAAGTTTTGTTGCAAGCTGGTGCGGTGGCGGTGCTGTTGCAAGGTCTGTTGCGAACGCTGTAAAGCCTGCTCGATGCGGTCGACCAAGGCGTTGTCTGAAAACGGTTTTTCATAAAAATCAAACGCGCCGCGCTTGACCGAGTCCACCGCCGTTGGCACATCGGCATGCCCTGTCAAGAAGATCACGGGCAACACCTCCAGCAACTGGCGCTCTATCAATTGCTCGAACAGCGCCAAGCCACTCATGCCCGGCATGCGCACATCGAGCAGCAAACAGCCCGGTTGCGTGGGTCGCCAAGGACCGTTCGTTGGCGCGTTTAAAAACGCCGCAAACGCATCGGCGCTGTCAAACGACTGGCTGGGCAAACGGCGTGAGCGCAGCAGCCACGCCAAAGCCTCGCGCACACCGGCGTCGTCGTCGACGATAAAAACCAAGGCATCTTCGGTGGGCTGCATGCGCGATAACTCCGTTCAGGACTGCGGCAGGGTGAAACTGAACACCGTGCCGCGAGGTTGGTTAGCGCGGTGGCTCAAAAAGCCACCGTGCTGCTCCACCACCGTGCGACACAAGCTCAGGCCCAAGCCCATGCCCTCAGCTTTGGTGGTGAAGAAAGGGGTGAAAAGTTTTTCGGCCACGGCCTCTGGAATGCCCGCGCCCACGTCGGCCACGGTGAACTCCAACCAGCGACTCACGGCATTGGAGGCCGCAGGACGCACCGACAGCGTCAGCACTTTGTGCGGCGTGTCGTCGCCCATGGCTTGCATGGCGTTGCGCGACAAATTCAGCAGCACTTGCTCCACCATGGTGCGGTCGCACAACACAGCGGGCAGGTCAAGGGCGCAGCGCACGTCCACGCGCACCCCCAATTTACGGGCTTGCAAAATGACCAACGGCATCACGTCGTCCAGCAACGCACGCGGGGTGACGGCTTCACGCGCTTGGTCGCGACGGCGCACAAAATCATGCACGCTTTTGATGACCTTGCCCGCGCGCTCCGCCTGTTGACCAATGCGTTGGATGGCGCTGCCCAACGATTCGGCCAATTGCGCATCTTCCAGCGCGGCGTCTTGCAGCAAGTTCAAGCTGCCGGTGGCATAACTCGAAATGGCCGCTAAAGGTTGGTTCAACTCGTGGCTTAAGAGCGACGCCATTTCACCCACGGTGGCCAAACGCGCGGTGGCTTGCAAGCGTTCTTGACTGGCGCGCGAGACCTCTTCCACGCGGCGTTGTTCGCTGATGTCCAGCACCGCGCTCATCCAGCCGGTTTGTTGACCGGTCGCGTTGATGAGCGGCGCTTCAAAAATCAACACGGCAAAACGCTCACCGTTTTTGCGCATGAACACCGACTCCACGCCTTCGCGCGGTGGCGCATTGCCCGCCAAGCGCAGGGCTTGACGCATGCCGTATTCGTCCACCATCTCTGGCGGCCAATACGGTGCGGGAATGCCATGGCCCATCAGCTCTTTGGCCTCAAACCCCACCATCTCGCAAAACGCGGGGTTCACATACGTGATGCGACCTTGGCTGTCACGCGCACGCAAGCCCGTGACCAAGGAGTCTTCCATGGCCTTGCGAAACGCCAAGGCATCCGCCAAATCGAGCTCCACGCGCTGGCGTCGGCGCATGTCACGCGCCAGCATGGTCAGCACCGTCACCAGCGCAATCGCCATGGCGGTCACCAACGCGGTCAAGACGTTGGGAAAGAAGTCGGGCGCGGCCCGCCAGCTGTCCATGCGCAGCACCATTGCATGGCCCGGAATGTCCAGCAACTGCTTGGCCGTGAAAATGCGTGAGCCGCGACGCGGTGTGCCGTGCATGGCCAAACGCGTGCCATCCGCCTCAGTGAACGACACCTCTTGGCTACGCGTGAGCTGCGGGCCCACCATGTTCACCAACACCTCTTGCAAGCTGTAACTGGCGACGGTGTAACCCGTGAGTTGCCCATCGGTGATGACGGGCAAACACAAATCCATGATCTCTAAACCCAAGCCATTGTTCAACGGCACGTAGTTGCTGGCCCCATACCCTGGGCCACTTTGACGACGCGCCACACCACAGGCCTGCACGATCTCGGGCTGCCGCGCGGGACGACCCATGCGCGCAAAGACCGGCGCACGAAACGGGGTGTCTACGGCGGCCAACAAATTCAAATCGGCATCGCGCCATTCAAGACGCACCCACTCGCGGTGTTCGCGCAACAGGCCAGCGGCATCTTGGCTCCACGGCACAGCGCTGCGGTCGGCAAATTGCAGGGCTTGCAAGCTTTGTACGTTGCGGGTGAGCGCGGTGCGAATATCGCCAACAGCGTCAGCGGCATCGCGCTCAATGCGGCTTTGCACTTGGCTCACCTCGTAGCGCCCCGCCAACCACACCAAGGTGCTGAGCATGGACAAGACGAGCAGCACCAGCAGCACCCACAGCACCCAACGACGCAACAAAGTACCCGCAGGAAACGGCATCAGTCCACCTTGGTCACGCGGGGGTTAGCCCATGTGCCGTCAATGTGAAATTCACTGGTACCGGCGCGCACCAAGGGGCGACTCAAAATAAGTTGCGCCAAGTAGCTGGTCAAACCAATCACGGGGTTGATGGTGGCCATGTACAGCGACGCCGTGCCTGCATTGATCTCGGGCACCACCACCACTTTCAGGTCTTGGGTTTCGCGCGCCAAGTCGGCACTGCCTTCCAGCAAGGCGCCGGCCACCACACCCTTCATTTGCAGGTTGTTGGTGAAGGCCACACCTTGCTCAATGCGCACATCGCCACGCACAAAATCAAAGGCAAAACCTTCGCTGAACACATCGCTGAAATCGAGGGTCAAGCGACGCGGCAAGGCTTGCAAATTCAACACGCCCAGCAAACGCGCCGCGCCTGGGTCGGTCTTCAAGAACTGGCCTTTTTCAATGTTCAGGTTGAGCTTGCCCGCCATGCTGGCGTAGTCCAAGGTGATGGGCGAGCCCTGCCACGACACTTGACCTTCCAAGCGTCCACGACCATCGCGAATGGCGTCGGGCGTGCCGAAGCGGGTGAGCAACTCACCGCTGTTGCGCACATCGAGCAGCACATTCAGCCGCGTGCGTTGCAGCCGTGGGCCATCGGCCATCCAGCTGCCGTTCGCGTTGAACGTGGCCTCGGGCAAGATGAGGTTGAGCTTGTTCAAGCGCCATTCACGCGCCGCGTTGGCCCCCATGCGGTTGACGGCCTCGATCTCCAAACGACCCAGTTTTTTGCCGCGCAAGGTGAGTTCGTTGACCACGATGTCCAGCGCGGGAATGCTGCTGGGCTCTTCGGTCAGCAGGTTCTCGACGTCGGGCACCAAGCTGGGCGGAATGTTCAGATAGGCCAATCGGGCAAAGAGCTGTGCAGGCGTGTTGCCGTTGGCGGGGCGCACTTCGGCCGAGCCGTTCAACTCATCGGCGCTGAGGTTGACGCGCCACACCTCGCCCACGCGCGTGCCGCCCACCAACACATGGTGAATGGCGCGTTCAGCCACTTTAATTTGATCGGCCCGCAACACCACCACATGGGGCACATAGTCTTGCGCATCGTCTGACGCCGCAGCCTCTTGGCCCACCACCGCAGCCTTGGCGGGTTTGCCTGCGGCATTCACCAACGGAGCGCCCGTGAATTGGGTCAAGGCTTGGTTCCACGCATCGAGATCGACAAACGGCAATTGCAGGTTCAGGCCCACGCCGCTGTCGCGCGGGGTCAGCCCGTCGACCACGTCGGCCCCCACGGCCACGCCCCCACGCAACACACGGGTGCGCGGTCCGCTCAGGTCACGCACATACGCCAGCGCCAGCACGCGGCCCACGCTGACTTTGATTTGGTCTTGCAAAACACGGGCCTTGGGCGCCAACGACTCACGCGTCAACTGCATCTCCACCCGCAAAGGCAAGGTCGTGGCGGGCACCTTGGTCATGGGCGCAGGCAAATTCAAGGCCATGCCACGCAGATCGCTGTTGATCAGCAGCTCGGGCTGACCTCGGCGCAGCCCCACGGTGGCGATGTACGACGAGCCACCCGTGGCACGCTGCGCCAAGCGCGAGGCAAACCCCAACTCACGGGCCTGGCGCAAGCCTTCGGCCGTGAGGTTGCCGTTGATCTTGAGCTGCAAAGGCGATTCACCGGCGGCGGCCTCGAACGACAAGCCGCCGTCAATTTGTGCATCGCCCCCCAAAGCGCGGGCGCGCAAGTTTTTGAGACTGAGGCCGCGTTCGCTGAACTGCAACATGCCGCGCGTGCGGCTGAGCACCGGAATGCCCGGCATGACCTGCAACTCGTTATCGGTGAATGCGACGCTGCCCTGCACTTTGGTTTTGTTCAAGGTGTCCAAGGGCACGCTCAGGCTGAGTTTGTAATCGGCATCGCCGCTGGCTTGGCTTTGGCTCAGCACTTGGCCAGTCAACTCGTTCAAAGCCGATTGCGACACCATCGCCAACACTTCGGGCAAAGGCCCACGGGCCTCACCGCTGACGCTGACCACGGCCTTGGCCAAGTTGGGAATGTGCGCTTCGACTTTGCGCCACATCACTTTGGGTGCGCCCGTCAATTGGGTCTGGCCTTTGAAATGCAAGGCACTGCGCTCGAACACCAACTCACCATTGAGCGCCGTCAAACCTGGCCACTGCTGCGCCAAGGGCGTGCCGAGTTTGGCGGGCACGTACGCATATTGGCCTTGCGCGATTTGCGCAGAGATGCGGAACTCGCCCAGCTTGGGGTTGTCGAACGGCATGTCGGCCAAGTTGCCGCGCAAGCGCAGTTTGACGTTGCTGGCATCGCCCGCTTTGACCGCCTCATGCACATAGCCACGCACCGAGGCCGACAAGTTGCTGGGCAAATAGCGGTAAACCTGCGCCACTTGAGCGCGGCTGAGGTTGGCCGTCAGGTCCAACACGCCGGGCAAGCGCGCGTTGCCCACGCCTGTTTTCCAGCTGCCGCTGAAATCGCCCGCCACATCGGGGTTGCTCACATGGCCTTGGGTGAACTTGACCTGCACTTGGTCGCCATCGAGCTCCCACACCAGTTGGGCCGACGCATCTTCCAGCGCGATGCGTGGCTCGTCCAAACCCATGGGCAGCGTGAGGCTGCCGTCTTGGATGTGGAGCTTGGCTTTGCCCCCGCGCTGGGTGACGTCAAACTCCAGCTGCGCGGCCTGCACACCGGGCAAGGCGGCCAACGGGCTGTCGGCCACCGAGTCGCGGTTGAGCGAGAACTGCTGCACGGTGCCGCGCGCGGTGTAGTCCAGTTGCGTTGCACCTTTCAGCGTGGTGGCGCGCCGCCAAGTGGCGTTGAGCTGGTTCACTTGGCCTTGTGGCTGAACCCGCGCCAACAGACCACGCGCTGTGTCGGGCAAAGGCAGGCGTTGGCTGATTTGCGCCAAAGCGTTCAGGTCGAGTCGGTCGGCGCTGATGCTGCCGGTGGCGGCATCGTCGGTTTTCCACTGCACGCGCAGCACGCCGCCGGGCCAGTGCTGGCCGTCTTGGGTGTCAAACACCAAGTCTTCGCTGTTCAGGCTCACCTCGTCGCCTTGCCACTTGGCCCCCAGACGGCCATGCACATGGCGCAAGGCCAAGGGCTGGAGGTTGGCGCCCAAACTGGCTTTCACTTCGTCCAGCGCCATGTCTGCGTTGACGCCCACGAGCTGGGCATTGACCACGTCGGCCCAAAGACGCAACGCACCACGGCCTTCTTGCAAAGACCGATCGGGGTCCATCGCCAGCCATTGGCGCAGCGTGGACAGGTCCAAATGCGGGGCGTCGGCAAACAACTCGCCGCGCCAATGCGCCACATCGCCAGCGCGTTGCCAAGGTGCTTGCTTGAATTTGCCGCGCAGAGAAAAGCGTTGGCCCAACTCAGACGGCGGCGTCGCATCCAAACGCACATCGTGGTGCAACCAGTGGTTTTGCATGACCAACTCCACGTCAGACATGACCAACTCCGGCGCTTGCTCGCCAAAGCGCAGCTCGTCGCGCCAACGCACCACGCCATCGCGCAGCAAAAATTCGGGTTGGGAGAAGAACCAATCGGCGCCGCTGCCGTCCCCCGCAGAAGCCCCCGTGTCGATGCCCGCCACCCACACATGGCCTGCGCTGTCGCGTCGGATGTCGAGTTCGGGGCGATCGATGGTGAGTTGCTCAAACTGCCCACGCACCAGCGAACGCGGTGAAATGGCCACTTGCACATGCGACAGCTTCAGCGCTTCGCGGCCTTGGGCGTCCAACACTTGCAGATCTTGGATGTCAAACATCGGCACCCACCAGCCGCCTTCGGCACTGATGTGGCCGATCTTCACCGGCATGCCCATGGCGCGGGAGGCCTGGGTTTGCAGCAGCTCTCGGTAGTCCCCAATGCGCGGCACAATGAACATGTTCAAGGTGCTCCACGCCAAGATCATGACCAACCACACGGTGCCAACCACCCACAAAGCCGCATAGACCGCACGCGTCCAACGCGAGGGTTTGAGAAGAGGCTGAAGGGGAGGGGCTGACAGATCTGACAATTTATTCATGGTGCTCACAACGTGACTGGAATTATCCCCCCCTCGACCCCCGACTTGAGTGCGCATTCACGCCTTGTCCAACGTCTGCGTCGCCGTTATGGCGACGCCTTGCTGGCCCTGCCAGCGGGCGAGCCCGTTCGGGCCACCATGCAAGCGTGTTTTGACACCTTGCGCCAGCAGCACAGCAGCAACGACGCTCTGCGCATGCTGCGCCAGTTCGTGATGGAGCGCTTGGTGGTGCTCGACACCACCCAACATGCCCCCCTTGAGGTGGTCACCCGCGCCGTCACCGAGTTGGCCGAATTCAGCCTCGACGTGGCTTACGCCGAAGCCCAGCAACAGCTGGATGACATGCACGGCGCGCCCTTGGCGCCCAATGGCAAGCGCGCGGTGCTGTGGATCGTGGGTATGGGCAAGCTGGGCGCACGCGAGTTGAACGTGTCCAGCGACATCGACCTGATTTATGTGTACGACGAAGACGGCGAAACCGCGGGCAAGCCCGACGGCCGCGGACGCATCAGCAACCACGACTATTTCGCCAAAGCCGTGAAGCTGATTTACAGCCAAATTGGCGACATCACCGAGCACGGCTTTGTGTTTCGCATGGACTTGGCGCTGCGCCCCAACGGCAATTCGGGGCCCAGCGTGGTGTCGCGCCAAGCGCTGGAGGAGTATTTCTTGGTGCAAGGGCGCGAGTGGGAGCGCTTTGCGTGGCTCAAAAGCCGCGTGGTGGCCCCGTACAGCGAGCCGCTGAATGCCTTGCACAACGCCGCCGAGCTGCGCGACACCGTGCTGCCCTTTGTGTTTCGCCGCTACCTCGACTACAGCGTGTTTGCCTCGCTGCGCGATCTGCACCAACAAATTCGCAACCACACCGCCAACCACAGCGCAGGCCGCCCCGAACGCGCCAACGATGTGAAGCTCGGGCGCGGCGGCATTCGCGAAATTGAATTCACCGTGCAGTTGTTGCAAGTGGTGCGCGGCGGGCATTACCCCGAACTGCGCACGCGCCCCACCTTGAACGCCTTGCAACGCCTGAGCGACGCCAAACTCATGCCCGCCGCCACCGCCGACACGCTGGCCAAGGCCTATGTGTTTTTGCGTCAAGTCGAGCACCGCATTCAGTACTTGGACGACCAACAAACCCACATGCTGCCCACGGCTGAAGCAGATGTGCAATGGATCGCCGTCACCTTGGGCTTTGCCGATGTGGCCAGCTTTTTGGCGCAACTCAGCGCCCACCGCGAACAGGTCGCCTCAGAATTTGACCGTTTGCTCGGGCAAGGCGAACACGCCGACACGTCCACAGACACCGACGGCACCACGGCGGCCTGCGCCCCTTCGGCCAACGACCGCCTGAGCTTGACCGCCTTGCTACCCGAGCTGAACGCACGCTTGGCACAACGCGTGAACGACTGGGCCGAACAGCCCCGCATCCGCACCTTGCGCGACGAAGCCATGCACCGCTTGCTCAAGCTTTTGCAACGCACCAACGCGTGGGTCGAAGAAGGCCGCATGAGCGAAGACGCTGCCGTGCGCTGGTGCGACTGGATGGAACCACTGCTGCGCCGCGAAAGCTATTTGGCCCTGCTGGTCGAGCGCCCACGCGTGCACGAACAACTGTTGCGCCTGCTAGGACTGGCGCGCTGGCCCGCCAAATATTTGCTGCAACACCCCGGCGTGATTGACGAGTTAGCCAGCCCAGCCTTGCTGAGCGAACGCTTTGACGCGACCGCGTTTGAGCAAGAGTTGGCGCAACGCCTAAACGCCCTCCAATCGACCGGCCAAGCCGACGAAGAAACGCTGCTCAACTTGCTGCGACGGGCCCACCACGCCGAAGTGTTTCGCACCTTGGCACGCGATGTGGAAAAACGCATCAGCGTGGAACAAGTGGCCGACGACCTGAGTGCGCTGGCCGACAGCCTGCTGAAAATCACCAGCCGTTGGGTGTGGCAAAACGTCAAGCAACGCCACCGCGATGCGCCGCAAATTGCCATCCTCGCCTACGGCAAATTGGGCGGCAAAGAGCTGGGCTACGGCAGCGACTTGGACATCGTGTTTGTGTACGAAGACGAGCACCCGCAAGCGGGCGAAATTTACGCCGCCTTTGTGCGCAAGCTCATCAACTGGTTGAGCGTGAAAACCAGTGAGGGCGATTTGTACGAGATCGACACCGCTTTGCGGCCCAACGGCAACTCAGGGCTGCTGGTCTCCTCGTTCGAGGCCTACGCCAACTACCAAGAACAACGCGGCGACAACACCGCTTGGACGTGGGAGCACCAAGCCATGACGCGGGCGCGTTTTTGCATCGGCATGCCCGAACTGAAAGCCCGTTTTGACACCGTGCGCGCCAACGTGATCAACGCCCCGCGCGACCAAGCGGCCTTGCGAGAAGAAATTGTGGGCATGCGCGACAAACTGCGCGCGGCACGCCCCGTGAAAGAGGGCTTCTTTGATGTCAAACACAGCGCCGGCGGCATGGTAGACGTGGAGTTCGCGGTGCAGTACCTGGTGCTGGCTTATGCCCAGCAACACCCCGCGTTGTTGGACAACGTGGGCAACATTGCCTTGTTGCACCACGCAGAAGCGGCCGGTTTGTTGCCCAAGGGCGTGGGCGTGGCGGCGGGCAGCGCTTACCGCGAACTGCGTCGGGTGCAACACCGTGCGCGATTGGACGAATTGCCCACACAAGTACCACTCACTGAATTAAGCCAAGAGCGCGCGGCTATCTTGGCGTTGTGGCAGGCGGTGTTTGCTTAAAAAACGTCAGCCTTGGCGGATTTTTTTCACCAAGGCCGTGGTCGAGTAGCCATCCACAAATGGAATGGCTTGCGCACGGCCGCCATAGGCCAGCACCACTTGGGTTTCAGCCAGTTTGTCCATGTCGTAATCGCCGCCTTTGACCAACACGTCGGGGCGTAATTCGGTGATGAGTTCCAACGGGGTGTCCTCGTCGAACCACGTCACCAAGCTGACCGATTCCAGCGCAGCCATCAAGGCAGCGCGATCCGCCTCGTGGTTCAAAGGACGGTCTGGGCCTTTGCCTAGGCGACGCGCCGAGGCGTCGCTGTTGAGCGCCACCACCAAACTGCCGCCCAGCGAACGGGCTTGTGCCAAATAGCTGGCATGGCCACGGTGCAACACGTCAAACACGCCATTGGTGAACACCACGGGCCCTTGCGCACGCAAGGCGGCCACCCGCGCAGGAGCGTCGGCACGCGACACCATTTTGGACAAAAAAGCGGGCGGGGGCAAAGCGGTGTCGGTCATGGTTTCAATTTTAAGGCGGCACTGCGCCAGCGCTTCACCTGCACCGCCACATCGGCCAAACCACGCAAGACCTCCACATCCGCAAGCTTGCGACGCTTCAACGCGGCGGCTTGCCCACCTGCCCAGACGGTCACGGTGGTGGGCAAATGTTGTCGCAATTCGGTCAAACCGTCCAACACATCGTTGGTTTTCATGAGGCTGCTGAAGCTCAAAGCCACCACGTCCACACGATGCGCCAGCGCGGCGTGCGCGATGTCGCGCACTGGCGTTTGGGTGCCCAAAGACAAGCAGGCACAGCCCTGCTCGACCAGCAAGGCCTCGACCATCAAAATTCCCAAACCATGCGACTCTTGCGGAAAAGTCGTCAGCAGCACTTTGGGCAAACCCATCTTCGAGGACTTGGTGCAGTTGGCGATGCCCAGACGCATCACGCGGGTGATGCATTCCGTGAACAAATGCTCTTCAAAAACGGCCAATTCGCCACGTACCCAAGCGTCGCCGACGCTCACAGCCAGGGGTGCCACGAGGTCGGTGACGAAGTCGCTCAAGCCTTCACGCGTCAAGGCTTGGGTGAGCTGGGTTTGCAAGGCTTCGCTGTCATGGCTTTTGATCACATCGAGGTAGGACTGCAAGTGTTCGGGGGGGGCGATGGGCGTGGGCGTCTGGCCAAGCGCACCTTGACTGAGGGTCAACAGCGCCGCCACAGGCTGGGCCACGATGCGCCCAGGTCGATGGCCTTGGTCCATCAAGCGCCGAATGACGCGCAGTTTTTCGACTTGCTCAGACGGGTAGCTGCGCTCGCCAAAGGCGTCACGCGCCGGCACAGGAAAGCCGTACCGACGCTCCCACACGCGCAAGGTATCTTTGCCAATGCCGGTGTCGCGCTCGACGGCAGCGATCGACAGCGTCATGGCTTCTGGTGAAACGGAGGTGGTCATGGGTTGAAAAATCCGGTGGCAACAATGGGCATTCGGTTTGTCTCAGACAATACGTCAAGAATAAGCCATCATGGGGTCCTATGAAAATTAATTCACTTCGCCTGAAACTGCTTGGCTGGACGCTTCTGGCAAGCGCAGGGGCACCGTGGACGGCACTGCACGCCGCAGAAACCGCACCAACAGGTGCCTCGACCGCGGCCCTGGCCGCTTGTCCGCGTGTGTTGCAACACACCGTTTTGCGTTTGCAAGATGAAAAGCCCCAAGCCTTGTGCCAATACGCGGGGCAAGTGGTGGTGGTGGTGAATACGGCCAGTTTTTGCGGCTTCACGCCCCAATACAAAGGCTTAGAAGCCTTGCACGCCAAATACAAAGACCGAGGCTTGGTCGTGCTGGGTTTTCCGAGCAACGACTTTTCGCAAGAACCCGACAGCAACGCCAAGATCGCCGACTTTTGCGAGAACACCTTTGGCGTGAAGTTCCCCATGTTCGTCAAAACCACCGTACGCGGCGCCGATGCGCTGCCGTTGTTCAAGCAATTGGCAGAGCAAACAGGCACCACGCCCAAGTGGAACTTTTACAAATACATCATCAGCCGCGACGGCCAGCACATCAAAAGCTTCAGCAGCATGACGGGGCCGCAAGACAAGGCCTTTGTACAAGAGATTGAAAAGCAATTGGCGCTCAAAGGTGCGGGGCAATGACACGACGCGTTGCCATTGTGGGCTCAGGCATCTCGGGCCTGTCCGCCGCGCACCACTTGCATGGCCATGCCGAGCTGACGCTGTTTGAAGCGGGCGATTATTTTGGTGGCCACACCCACACTGTGGATGTCACCTTGCCCTCGCCAACCGGCTTGCAAACCCACGGTGTAGACACGGGTTTTTTGGTTTACAACGAACGCACGTACCCGGGCCTGATTGGCTTGTTCGACGTGCTGCAGGTGGCCACGGCCAAATCAGACATGTCGTTTTCGGTGCAAGTGCCGGGCGCGCCTGGGCAGCGCGCCTTGGAGTGGAACGGCGCCAACTTGAACACCGTGTTTGCGCAACGCAGCAACCTGTTCAAGCCCAGCTTCTTGAAAATGCTGCGCGACGTGGTGCGTTTCAACGCCTTGGCCACCGCGCTGGCCGAACGCAACCAAGACCACGAACTGGCACAACCGCTGCAAGACTTTTTGCGCACCCACGCCTTTGGCGACACCTTCCGCGACTGGTATTTGCTGCCCATGCTCGGCTGCATTTGGAGTTGCCCCACCGACCAAATGCTGCAATTTCCCGTCGCCACCATGGTACGGTTTTGCCACAACCACGGACTGATTCAAGTCAACAACCGCCCGCAATGGCACACCGTGGCGGGCGGCGCGAAACACTACGTCGACAAAATCGTGGCGCGCATTGCCGACCAACGTCTGAGCACTCCCGTGCTGCGCATCGCGCGTGACGACCAAGGTGCCACCGTGCACACACACACCGGCAGCGAACGTTTTGATGCCGTCATTTTGGCCACCCATGCGAACCAATCGTTGCGCATGCTGGCTGCGCCAACGTCTCAAGAACAAGCCATGTTGGGTGCGATTCGCACGCACCCGAACCGTGCCGTGCTGCACACCGACACCTCGGTCATGCCCCAGAAAAAACTCGCGTGGGCGGCGTGGAACTACGAGCGCGCCGCGCAACACAACACCGAGTCCGCACGCGTGTGTTTGCACTACTGGCTCAACCTCTTGCAGCCGCTGCCGTTCACGCAAGACGTGTTCGTGTCGCTCAACCCTGTGCACGAGATTGACCCCGCCCATGTGCTGGGCACCTACGACTATGCCCACCCCGTGTTTGACTTGGCCGCCATTCAAGCGCAGGCGGACATGCCAGCACTGCAAGGCCAGCAGCGCACGTGGTTTGCCGGCGCATGGATGGGCTACGGCTTTCATGAAGACGGCTTCAAAGCTGGGCGTGCTGCCGCACAGAGCTGGCTGGCGTCTTGCCCCTGAAGTCGCACGGAGCGCGCACTGAACCCGCCATGCACACACCGACCACGCCATCAACCCACGATGCTGCGCAAGGCGCGGTGCCTCACGTTTTGCCAACAAGCGCAGCGTCGATGACGGCCTCTCAAGCGTCTGGGGAAACAGGTTTGATTGGGTTTGGCCAAGTGCGCCACACGCGCCTGCGTCCCGCGCACCACGCGTTTGCCTATGCCACTTATTTTTTGATGCTGCCCATGCGCAACTTGGCGGCCGTCAACACCACGTTGGCCGTCAATCGTGCAGGCGCCATCAGCTTTCACGACGTCGACCACGGCGATGGCCGCAGCCCCGCACAAGGCGGTGCGCTGGCTTGGCTGGATGAACTGCTGCAGGCCCAAGGCATCACCGACGCCACGGGCGAGGTGTGGCTGCATTGCTACCCGCGCGTGCTGGGCTACACCTTCAAGCCCGTGAGTTTTTGGTACTGCCACGCAGCCGACGCCTCGTTGCGCGCCATCGTGGTTGAGGTGAACAACACCTTTGGCGAGCGCCATTGCTACTTGCTGGATCGCCCGCGCTACGGCGTCGAACTTCGCGCCGACAAGGTGTTTCATGTGTCGCCGTTTTGTGCCGTGCAAGGCGACTACCGTTTTCGCTTCATGCGCACCGCCACCCACACCGTAGCCCGCGTCGACCACGACGACGCACAAGGCCCGTTGATCGAAACCAGCGTCAGCGGCGAGCTTCAGGCCATCACGCCCGCCGCTTTGCGACGTGCCCTGTGGCGCTACCCGCTGATGACCGCCATGGTCATGGCGCGCATCCACTGGCAAGCCTTCAAGTTGTGGCGCAAACGCGTGCCGTTTTTTCGGCAACCCGCGCCGCCTAAAGATTTTGTGACACGCTGATTCAAAGACCCCCAGCCATGACCACCACACGCAACGACACCTCCCCAAACGCCCTCGCGCGCAGTGCCATGCCCTCGGCTGCGCGCCGCGTGTTGGGCCTGCTGCAACGCCTCAAGCACGGCACCTTGCATGTGCAGTGGCCCGACGGCAGCACCGAGCAATTTGGTGAAGCACCCACACAAGGCCCAGCCTTGCATGCCAGCCTGCATTTGCACAACTGGACACCGCTGACACAGGCCCTCAAATCGGGCGACATTGGTTTTGCAGAAAGCTACATCGCGGGCGACTGGACCACCCACAACTTGGCCGACTTGTTGCAACTCTTGGTCGCCAACCGCCGCGACATGGATGACCTGATTTATGGCCACTGGCTGGGTCGACTTATGTACCGCGTGAAGCATTTGCTCAACCGCAACACACGGCGCAACAGCGCCAAAAACATCCACGCCCATTACGACTTGGGCAACGCGTTTTACGAGCTGTGGCTAGACGGCACGATGAACTATTCGTCCGCTTGGTTTAACGGCGACCGCAGCCAACCCATGGCCCAAGCCCAAAACGCCAAGGTACGCCGCGCCCTGCGCATGGTCGACGTGAAACCCGGTGACCGCGTGATGGAAATTGGCTGCGGCTGGGGCGCGTTGGCCGAGATGGGCAGCACCGAATTTGGCGCCCACATGAGCGGCGTGACCTTGAGCCACGAACAACTGGCCTACGCCAAGCACCGCATGCAAGCCTTGGGCAAACAAGACCAAAGCAACTTGCGCTGGCAAGACTACCGCGACATCGACGATGGCCCGTATGACGCCGTGTGCTCCATCGAAATGATCGAGGCCGTTGGCCAGGAATATTGGCCCACCTATTTCGAGACCGTGGCCCGCTTGCTCAAAAGCGGCGGCAAGGCATGTATCCAGAGCATCGTCATCGACGACAGCTTGTTTGACCGCTACGTCACCAGCACAGACTTCATCCAGCAATACATCTTCCCCGGTGGCTGCTTGCCCTGCCCGCGCGAGTTCCGCGCCCAAGCGGCCAAAGCAGGCCTCAAAGTGGTGGATGAAATGGCCTTCGGCTTGGACTACGCCGAGACCTTGCGGCGATGGCGCCAGCAGTTCATGGCCGACCAAGCCCAGGTGTTGGCACTGGGTTTTGACTTGCGCTTTATTCGCATTTGGGAGTTCTACCTCGCCTACTGCGAAGCCGCCTTTGAGCAGCACAACATCGACGTGGTGCAGTACACCTTGGTCAAGCCATGAACACGCGTCGCGGCTTTTTAAGCGTTGGCCTGCAGGCAGGACTGACGCTCGCCGCCCTAGGGCAATGGCCACACGCTGACGCACAAGCCCAAGCGACCGAGCCCTTGCCCACACAACGTCTGCAAGGATGGCTGCCAACCCCCCGCCTGATTGGCCAACAACGCTTCACCTACTGGGGGTTTTCGGTCTACGACGCCAGCCTGTGGGCCAGTGCCACGTTTACAGCCAACGATTGGGCCAAGCAAGCCTTGGTGTTGGAGCTGCGCTACCTGCGTGACTTCAAAGGCGCCGACATTGCCCAACGCTCGATGGATGAGATGCAAGGCCAGCGCGCACTCACGCCCGCACAAAGTCAAAACTGGTCGGCCAAGCTGCAGCAACTCATTCCCAATGTGCGCGAAGGTGAGCGGCTCACCGGTGTCTACGTGCCGCAAAAAGGTTTGCGACTTCTACACCAAGACCAACTGCTGGGCGAGGTGCGCGACCACGAATTGGCGCAACGCTTCATGGGCATTTGGTTGGCACCCGAGACCTCGCAGCGGCAACTTCGTCAACAACTTTTAGCAGGCGCACAGCCATGAACCCCCTCAACCCACCCATCACCGATTGGCAAGGCCGCAGCGTGTGGTTGATCGGGGCCTCCAGCGGCATAGGCTTGGCCACTGCCCAAGCGCTCCACACAGCCGGTGCGCGCGTGGTGGTGTCGGCACGCAAAGCGGAGTTACTGCAACAGTTTGTGAACACACATCCCGGCGCCCAAGCCGTGGTGCTGGACGTGAGCGACAGCGCCGCCGTGCACCAAGCCGCCCAACATATCCAAACTGAACAAGGCTTGGACGTGGTGATTTACTGCGCAGGCCACTACAAACCCGTGCGTGCCACCGACTACAACTTGGACGAAATGCTGCGCCATCAATCGGTGAATTACGTCGGCGCGCTGCACATGCTTGACGCCGTGTTGCCCCCGCTGTTGGCACAAGGCTTTGGCCACCTCAGCCTCGTCGCCAGCGTGGCGGGCTACCGAGGCTTGCCACAAAGCTTGGCCTACGGCCCCACCAAAGCTGCGCTGATTCATTTGGCAGAGGCTTTGTATTTGGATGTGTCGGCGCACGGCTTGGGCGTGAGCGTGGTGAACCCCGGTTTTGTAGAAACCCCGTTGACCGCGCAAAACACCTTCCACATGCCCGCCTTGATTGGCCCCGAACAAGCCGCGCACGAGATGCTGCGCGGTTGGGCCAAAGGCGCTTTCGAGATTCACTACCCCAAACGCTTCACACGCTGGCTCAAGCTCATGCGCGTGTTGCCCTACCGGTGGTACTTTGCGTTGGTGCGCCGCGCCACGGGCCTCTGACAGCCGCGACTTACAAAGCGCACACCCAGCTCAACAGACAAGACCTATGCCCACCGAAACGCCCTTGTTCGACAAGCCAAGCCAGAGCAGCGACTCTGAAGCCGCCGCGCTGCAACGTGTGGTCGATTTTTTTGAACAACTGCAACCCGCCGATGTGGCCCGCATCGCCGACATCTACACGGCTGACGCGCAGTTCAAAGACCCGTTCAACGAGGTGCAGGGCGTGCCCGCCATTGAGGCCATCTTTGCGCACATGTTCCGCGAACTCGACGCCCCACGCTTTGTCATCACCCAGCGCGTGCAGCAAGGTGCGCAATGTTTTGTGACCTGGGATTTTTTGTTTGCCATGCGTCGGTTTGACGCTGGCAAAACACAAGTGATTCGTGGTGCCAGCCACTTGGTGTTGCGCGAAGAAGCCGGCGTGTGGCGCGTGGCCGTGCACCGCGATTACTGGGATGCTGCCGAAGAGCTGTACGAAAAGCTGCCCGTGCTGGGCAGCCTGATGCGTTGGCTCAAGCGGCGAGCCAACCGTTAAGGCGCTTTAAGCGGGCGCCGTGTCTTTGAAACTTTGGCGCTGCGACAAGCGTTCAAACAACTCGGCCAAGTTGGCGTGACGCTCGCGCCAATTGATCTCGGGAAAACGGAAATCAAGATAGCCCAAAGCGCTGCCCACGGCAATGTCACTCAAGCTCAGGTGAATGCCCACGCAGTGGCTGCGCTCCCCCAAGCCACGACTCATGGCGGCCAAGCTGTCGTCGATCTTTTTCATCTGACGTTCTATCCACGCTTGGCTGCGCTCGTTGTCTTTGCGACCGATCCAATGGGCTTCTAAGCGCGCCAGAATGGCTGCGTCCAACAGACCGTCGGCCAAGGCTTCCCATGTTTTCACTTCGGCGCGCTCGCGGCCGCCAGCAGGAATCAACTTGCCCACGGGTGACAGGGTGTCGATGTATTCCACGATCACGCGCGAGTCAAACAGGGCCTCACCACCTTCCATGATCAAGCAGGGAACTTTGCCCAGCGGGTTCGCGTCGGCGATGGTGGTGTCGGCGGCCCACACATCTTCGGTGACGAACTGAAAGTCCAGCTTTTTCTCGGCCATGACGATGCGCACTTTGCGCACGTAGGGACTGGTGACGGCACCAATGAGTTTCATACGTTCATTTGAAATTGACAGAGTGCGTATTTTATAGAGGTGCATTGCATGCACTCAGGTCAGCGGCACCACCTAAAATTAGAGGATGAGCAATACAACCCGTACCCCCCAAGCTATTTCCCAAGTCACCGCCCTGTCGCCCCTGGATGGCCGCTACGCCGGCAAAGTTGCCGCCCTGCGTCCCCTGATGAGCGAGCAAGGCTATATGCACCGCCGCGTGCAAGTGGAAATTGCGTGGTTCATCGCACTGAGCGATGCGGGTTTTGCGGAATTCAAACCCTTGAGCGCTACTTCTCGCGACTATCTCATCAGCTTGGTGACCAACTTCAGCACCGAAGACGCGCTGGCGATCAAAGACGAAGAGAAGGTCACCAACCACGACGTGAAGGCTGTGGAGTACTGGATTAAGAAGAAATTCAAAGGCCATGCCGAGCTCGAAGCGGCCGCTGAATTTGTGCACTTTGCCTGCACCAGCGAAGACATCAACAACACCAGCCACGCGCTGCAATTGCAAGCGGGTCGTGATGAAGTGATCTTGCCTGGCCTCGATGGCCTGATTGCCAAGCTGCGCGAGATGGCGCACGCGTTTGCCGACGTGCCCATGCTCAGCCGCACCCACGGCCAAACCGCCAGCCCCACCACGGTGGGCAAAGAAGTGGCCAACGTGGTGATGCGCCTTCGCCAAGTGCGCGAGCGCATTGCAGGCGTGCACATCATGGCCAAGATGAATGGCGCGGTGGGCAACTACAACGCCCACATGAGCGCTTGGCCCGACTTTGACTGGGAAGCCTTCAGCCGCAACGTGGTGGAAACACCCGCGCCTTTGGGCCTCGGCCTGACCTTCCAGCCTTACAGCATTCAAATCGAACACCACGACTACATGGCCGAGTTGTTTGATGCGGTGGCGCGTGCCAACACCATCCTGATTGACTGGTCACGCGACGTGTGGGGCTATGTGTCGTTGGGCTATTTCAAACAACGTTTGAAAGCTGGCGAAATTGGCTCGTCCACCATGCCGCACAAAGTCAACCCAATTGACTTTGAAAACGCCGAAGGCAACTTGGGTCTGGCCAACGCCGTGCTCAAACACCTGAGCGAAAAGCTACCCATCAGCCGCTGGCAGCGTGACCTGACCGACTCCACCGTGCTGCGCAACATGGGTGTGGCCTTGGGCTACACCGCGCTGGCCTACCAATCAATGATGGTCGGCTTGAACAAACTCGAACTCAACGAAGAAGCTTTGGCGGCTGACTTGGACGCCGCTTGGGAAGTGTTGGCCGAGCCCATCCAAACCGTCATGCGCCGCTACGGTGTGCAAGGCGCTTACGAGCAGCTCAAAGAAGTCACGCGTGGAAAAACGGTGACGGCTGAAGCTCTGCATGGTTTGATTGCCTCGTTGCAAATCCCGCAAGCAGACATTGACCGTTTGTTGGCCATGACGCCCGGCAGCTACGTGGGCAAAGCCGCCGAACTGGCGCGTCGCGTTTAATCAGATGGCGATCAAATCCACCATCTTCAAAGCGAACGTCCAAATCGCTGACATTGACCACAGCTACTACGCCGACCACGCACTCACCTTAGCGCGCCACCCCAGCGAGACCGACGAACGCATGATGGTGCGCTTGGTCGCGCTCTCGTTACAAGCGCATTTGCTACAAGACGTGTGCAACGGCGACGGCGTGCTGGCCTTTGGCGCGGGCCTGTCTAACCCAGACGAACCCGATGTGATGCTGACCGATTTCACGGGCCGCAAGCGCTTGTGGATTGAAGTGGGTCAGCCCGAAGAAAAGCCTTTGCTCAAAGCCTGCAGCAAGGCTGACCAAGTGATGCTCTACGTGTTCTCCAGCTCAGGCGATGTCTGGTGGAAGAACATGCAAAACAAACTCATCAAACCCACCTCGCTGCAGGTGTGGCGCATTCCCAGCAGCGCGTCACAAGACTTGGCCAAACTGGCCGAGCGCAGCATGCAGCTGCAAGCGACCATTCAAGAAGGTGTGGTGATGATGAGCAACGGCAAGACCACCGTTGACATTGAGTGCGAGCGCTGGAAATAACGCGCAAGCCATCCCGCTTATTCGGTGGCCCGCTCGGCGTATTTGTTGAAGCGCCAAGCGGTGCCGATCATGGTGATGCGCCGCCATGTGCTGCGCTTCTCGCTGGGCGTCATTTCTGGCCAGTACTGCACCTCTTCAAACGTGCGCCCACAGCCTTTGCACTCTTCGTCGCCCTGACTGGTTGAACAAATCGCGATGCAAGGCGCGTCTGGCGTGGTGTGGTACCAAGCCAACCATGCGTCCAAGGCTTTGGCAGGAAAACCGTGCTCCGCGGCTTCGTCTTGGTGGTGAAACACCATCAACGCGTACACCTCGGCCAAAGCGCGCAGCTCGGGAGCGAGCGTGACGCCGTCAGGGGAGGGAGACTTTTCGCGCCAATAGTTAATGGCGGCCTCAATGTCGGTGATGTGAATACTGGCCATCGCGCTAGAGTGAACTACCTAAAAAAGTAGGGTGAGAGTAGGGGTGTGGATCATAGCTGCAGTGCTATGCTGACTGGGCAATGAAACTCATCCTGACTTGGTTACTCCACGCCACCGCCTTGTTGGCATTGGCACATCTGTACAGCGGCGTTGAAGTGAAAGACTTCCGCGCGGCCTTGGCTGCGGCTTTTGTCATCGGCTTGTTCAACTTGGTGGTTCGCCCGGCCTTGGTGGTGCTCACGCTGCCCGTGACGTTTTTCACCTTAGGCTTGTTTTTGTTCATCATCAACGCCGTGATGTTTTGGGCCGCTGCGTGGTTGCTGGACGGCTTTCAAGTGCGCGGTTTTGGCTCGGCCTTGCTGGGCTCGCTGATTTACTCAGCATTTGGCGTGCTGATCGACTCAGCGCTGCAACGCCTGTTCCCGCCGCAACCCTTCTAACTCTCGCAAACGCGCGTCCACGATGGACGCCTCGATGTTGCCCCCACGGTCTAATTTGCCTTCACGCGCCATGCTGTGTGCCAAGGATTGCGCGGCCTTGAGGCGGTCCACCGCAGCGGGGTAATCTAACTCGACAGCGCGGGCCTCCGCTTGTGCACGGATAGCGCGCAAACTGTCGCCCTGCAACTCATAGGCAGACACCAACAGCAGCCAAGCCGATGCGTCGCGCGGGCGCTGGCTCAACCACAGGCGCAAGGCATCACCGGCCAGTTTGGCTTGCTCAGGCTGACGCGTGGCCACACGGGCTTGCGTCAAAAGCATCAATGATGCGCGATCGGGCTTGAGGGACGGCGGGGTCGACAACACGCGCAAGGCGGTCATCGTGTCGTTCGCCGTCAATGCCAATTCTGCGGCCAACAATCGCACCACACGCTGCGCGTCGGCATTGAAAGAGGGTGTCAAAGCTTGCAAACGTGCCAAATGTTGGCGGGCAACGGCAAAGTTGCGTTGACGCATCTCGGCCATCACCGCCGCGTACAACACACCCGCTTGGCGCGCTGAAGGCGCCGTGGCCAGCGCAGCGGCATCGGCATGCGCCGCGAGCGCACGCAACACGTCAATGCCAGGGTTGGTCAACACTTGCGCACGCGCGGCCATCATGGCGTGCTGCGGCGTGGTGATCGCGGCAGATTGTGGCGGCAGCAACTGTTGACGCGCCTGGGCATCGGCAATGCGCTCGGTGGTCATGGGGTGGCTGCGCAGGTAGGGAAACGAGCCGTTGTCATTCAAACGCGAGGCCTGCTGCAACTTCTCAAACATGGTGACAAAGCCTTGGGGCTCATAACCCGCATCGGTCATGACGCCATAGCCCACGCGGTCCGCCTCACGCTCCATGTCGCGCGAAAAATTAAGCTGGCTCTGTATCGCCGCGGCCTGCCCGCCCACCATCACCGCATTGGCGGCACTCATGCTGCTGGGGTTGGCGGTGCGACTGGCGGCGAGCATGCCCAAAATCATGGCGCCAATCACCATGGGGCCTTGGCGACCTTGCTGCGCAATCATGCGCGCGATATGGCGCTGCGTGACGTGGCTCAGCTCATGCGCCAGCACCGACGCCAACTCGTCACCACTGCTGACGGCCGCAATCAGCCCCAAGTGCACGCCCAAATAACCACCCGGCAAGGCAAAGGCGTTGATGCTGCGGTCGCGAATCAAGGCCACATCCCACGCGAATTGCTGGTCTAGCTCAGGCGTCAGTTCACCGCGCTGACGCGCTGAGGCCAACAAAGGCTGCCAAATCGATTGGATGTAGTCACCCAACACGGGGTCGTCCAAATAATCAGGATCGCGGTAAATTTCGCGGGCAATGCTTTCGCCCAAACGACGCTCCACGCCCAAAGGCAGCTCAGCCCCATCCCCAAGATTGGGCAAGCGGTTGCCGCCGTTGCTTTGCGCCTGCACCACGTTCAAGGGAAACAACAAAGCCGCACACAAACCGAACACGCCTAAACGGCGTGCCAACGGGCGCAGAAGCAGGGAAGATGGCTTGTTTTTGGTGGGCATGCGGCGGGCAAGAGAACTCGGACCTTATGATGCTGCTCTCATGTTAACCCGCTGTAAATTGACCCATGTCCACACTCACCCACTTTGACGCGCAAGGCCAAGCCCACATGGTGGACGTGGCCGACAAGGCCCACACCCGTCGCGTGGGTGTCGCGACCGGACGCATCCAAATGTTGCCCGCGACCTTGGCGCTGATCGAAAGCGGCACCGCGAAAAAAGGCGACGTGCTGGGCATTGCCCGCATCGCAGGCATTCAAGCCGCAAAAAAAACCAGCGACTTGATTCCGCTGTGCCACCCGTTGGCCCTGACACGCGTCGCGGTTGAGTTTGCGGTGGACGCTTCAAGCTGCAGCGTGCACTGCACCGCCACGGTGGAAACCGTGGGTCAAACGGGCGTGGAGATGGAAGCACTGACCGCTGTGCAAGTGGCTTTGCTCACGATTTACGACATGTGCAAAGCCGTGGACCGCGGCATGACGATGACGGATGTGAAGCTGCTGGAGAAGCATGGCGGTAAATCGGGGAGTTATGTGGCGGGTTAAGCGCTTTGATCAACAAGACCCCCATTTGCATGCCACAACATCATTCTCATATGCCAACTCTCAGCATCATCATCGCCGCCAAAAATGAAGCTCACAACATTGTCGATTGCGTCAAATCTGCAGCCTTCGCTGATGAAGTGATCGTTTTAGATTCTGGCAGTACAGACGGCACACCCGAAGTTGCCGCAAAAGCAGGTGCGCAAGTCGTAGCCACAGATTGGCCTGGCTACGGACCTCAACAATCGCGCGGCATCAGTTTGGCTAAATCTGATTGGGTGCTCTCTTTGGACGCGGATGAGCGCATCAGCGCGGCCCTACAAGCTGAAATTTTGCAAGCGATTCAAGATGCTAAAGCCGACGGTTTTCGCTTGCCACGTTTGTCGAGTTTGTGCGGCACATTCATTCATCACGGTGGCTGGCGACCTGACTACACCTTGCGTTTGGTCAAGCGTGAAAAAGCAGGTTTCACGCACCATTTCCTACACGCACATATGACGGTCGATGGCACCAAAGCTGATTTGAACGAGAGCTTGATCCACTACAGCTACCGCGACTTGGATGATGTGCTGGAAAAACTCAATCGGTACGCCTCTGGGAATGCAAAGGACCTGGATGCGAAAGGCGTTCGCGGCAGTTTCAGCAAGGCGATCTCACACGGCGTCTGGGCTTTTGTACGCACCTATATTTTCAGGGCTGGATTTTTAGATGGCCGATATGGCTTCATGCTGGCCATCTACAACGCTGAGAGCACTTACTACAAGTATCTCAAACTACTCGCGCTGCAGGAAGCGCGCGATTCCAAAGCTTAATTCAACGCGACAAGAACGCCAAACCTTCTCATAACGCCGCTTTTCGCACGGCATCGAGTTGATCTGTCAATTTCATAACTTCATCGGTCAACCCCAACAACTTGGCACTATCCATCGCCTTCTGCACCACCCGAGCCTCTGGCGAATAGTGCATGACGCGTAGCGCCAACGCATAGGTGTCGGCAGCGTTGTCTGAGGTGACGGTGCGGGTGGTCAGGTCGGCAAAGTCAGCCTGGTTGCGAAACAACCACGACTGCTTGGCGTGGCCCATCGGGTTGTCGCGGTACGGCGCATCGCGCGACGCAACGGGGCGGTAAATTTGGGCCACACGGTTGTAGTCCCACGCGGCATAGAGGCAGCCTAAGAACAACAAACTACACACGAGCAGCGCGATGTTTTGCTGTCGCGATGTCTGATGTGTGGGTACGGTGGCTGAGCTGGGCACCGCGGTCGTCGACTGCCCTGCTAGACCTTCCGCTTGGGTGTTATCCATGCCATGGCGCAAAGGCAAGGGCATAGCCCACACCAAACCCAAACTCAGGCCTGCAGCCATTTGGAAAGGGCCGTACCAGAGTGGGTATTCCAACAAACTGTGCAGGCCCACCACCAACAGCACGCCCCAGCCCATCACGCGCCACGCATTCGTCTCGCGCCAAGGCTGACGACGCACCAGCCAAGCCAAGCCCAGCACGATGGACAGCGCCGCAAAAGGCAAGCCAAACTCGACGGCCACATGCAAGGGCAAGTCATGCGCGTTGTCAACCAAGTCACAAAAACGCGGGCCTGAATAAGCCGTCATGAAATGCGCCAGATCGGCCTCGCCCCAGCCCCACCCGAACCACGGGCGTTGCAACGCCAAGTTCAGCATGTTGGACCACAACACACGTCGACTCGCGCACATGCCATAGTCTTGGGCTTGCCCAGCTACCCGCAAAATCATGCTGGCACCTTGGCTGCCAGTGAGGTGCGCGGCCAGCATGGGCATCCAAACCGACCACAGAACTACCAAACATGGCGCGGCTAAGGCGATGTACAACAACTGCGCGGAGCGAGCGGGCTGATGCGATTTTTGTCGCCAAGCCCACCAAGCAGCCAACAGCCCCACCACGACCCATTGCACAGCGCCTGTACGCGACAAAGAACACGCAACACCCGCCGCCAACAGGTTGAGCACCAGCCAAGGCCATGCCATGCGCCAAAGATTCTGCTTAGAAATAGATTGCGAAGGGCGCGCGGCCACCCAAGCCAAAAGGGTCACCAGACCAATGCTGGTCAAACTGGCGAACTGGTTGCGTTGGCGCAGATTGGCAAAGGCATCGCCACGCACCGGTTGGTTCACCCAAGGGGCCAGGTCACGCGCCAAGTCGAGGTATTGCAAAACACCGAGCAGGCTGCTCACCGCCGCCGCCGCCAACCACGCGGCAACGACCCAAGGCAGCAACTGGTTGCTAAGCAGCGCAACACGGCGACCGACTGCAGCCATTACCCATACCGTGACCAGCGCCGCCAACAAGCCCGAAGTCAAGGCGGCATCGACCACCTCTGGCACCCACAGCACAGAGGCCGCCAGCGCCATGAACCACGCACCACCAGCCAACACCCACCCTTGCGATGTCGAAGGTGCAGGCTCAGCCGATAAATCCACCACCAACAACAAAGCGCAAGCGCCCAACATCCAGCTCAGCAACAAGGGAACCACGCCCGTCGAGGGGCTGCTGGCAAAAGGGTTGAGCCACGGCAAGACCAAGCACAGCAGCAACAAGACATTGCGCGCTGCGACGGCAGATTTTTCAAAAGAGAGCATGGGGTGGATTTTCCTCCACCCAAGCGCGAGGACATACGCGGGCTGTACACGCGCGTGATGCGCGTGATGCGCGTGCACGCCCTACCATTACTTGCAGTCGCTAGGTGCGAACTTTGATTCCAGTGCGTCCGTGCCGACCGAGGTGTCTGCAAACTTGGCTGCACCTTTGGCCAAGCATTTCCACTGAATCACGCCCTTGATCAACACACCCGTGGCGCTGGGTGCGGGCAAAGCGGACACCGTTTCACCCGACTTGGTGTAGGGCACCAGTATCAAAGTTCCGCCACCTGCCGCTTCGGTCGTGGTGATGGTGATCGCGCCGGTCGTGGCACTGATGTCGATCTTGTTCACGTTTTTGGTCGCCGCGTCCCAGACGTAGTCGGCTTTGTAGCCGGTGGTGGCATTTGCATTGCCACTGTTGGCCACATCCAGCACCGTGTTTTTGGCGGCAGACGCCAATCCCAAACCCTCGCTGACACGGGCACGCACGGTGTAATCTTGGTAAGCGGGCAAAGCCACCGAAGCCAAGATGCCGATGATGGCGACCACGATCATGAGTTCGATCAGGGTGAAGCCTTGTTGTCGTTTGGGATGCATGGTGTTTGTCCTAAAAGGGGCGTGCGATATCGCCTTTCATTCTAGGTAGCCGACTTGTCTTGTCCGAGCGAGTTTGAGTTCAAAAAAAAGCGAGCGGTGAAACTCACCGCTCGCTTGTTAGATCAACAGATCTTCTGAAACTTATTGCTCAGGACGTCATCTCTTCAGAGGCTGCGGTGCGACGCGCCAAAATGACTTTGCCCGTTGCCAACACCAAGATCGCACCCGCGGCACCCAGTGCGTAACTCCACACTTTCTCTTGAGGGATGTACGCCACCAAACCTGGGTCGGTTTGAATCATTGTTCCGGCAATCCAGCCCAGCAACATGCCACCGACTGTGATGATGATGGGAAAACGGTCCATCAACTTGAGCACCAACTGGCTACCCCAAACAATGATGGGAATGCTGACCAGCAAGCCAAAAATCACCAAAGGCATCTGGTGATCAGGGTTACCCGAAGTCTGTGCAGCACCTGCCACGGCAATGACGTTATCGATCGACATCACCAAATCAGCGACGATGACTGTCTTGACCGCGCCCCACAACTTTTCGCTGCCTTGGATATTGCCGTGGTCTTCTTCGTCATCGGGCGTGAGCAATTTCACACCAATCCAAACCAACAAAATCGCACCGACCAATTTCAGAAATGGAATCGCCAACAGCGTCAGCGCGAAGAAGATCAAAATAACGCGCAGCACGATGGCGCCAGCTGTGCCCCAAAGAATGCCTTTGTTACGTTGATGAGCGGGCAATTGACGGCAAGCCAACGCAATCACAACAGCGTTATCGCCACCCAGCAGGATGTCGATCATGATGATCTGGCCAACAGCGAACCAGAAATGAGCGGTCAAAAATTCTTCCACAGTATTCCTTTACCACCCGAATTCACGGGTGAAATGCATAACTTTTAAAAACACAAAGCCGGATTGTCCTGCAGGACATCCGGCCTTGGTATTGTGGCAAACCACACTCCGTTGTACGGATTGTGGCTGTCAGCTGTAAAAATCAGCTTATTTCAGCTGCGCCTTGAGCAATTTGCCCAATTCAGACGGGTTACGCGTCACGATGAAGCCGCACTCTTCCATGATCGCCAGCTTGGCGTCGGCCGTATCGGCACCGCCAGAGATCAAGGCGCCCGCATGGCCCATGCGCTTGCCGGGAGGGGCAGTCACACCAGCGATGAAGCCAACGATGGGCTTCTTCATGTTGGCCTTGCACCACATGGCGGCTTCAGCTTCGTCTGGGCCACCGATTTCACCGATCATGATGACCGCGTCGGTGTCAGGATCGTCGTTGAAAGCCTGCATCACTTCGATGTGCTTCAAACCGTTGATGGGGTCACCACCAATACCGACGGCGCTGGATTGACCCAAGCCCACTTCGGTCAACATCGCCACGGCTTCGTACGTCAATGTGCCCGAACGAGACACAACGCCGATACGGCCTTTGCGGTGGATGTGACCGGGCATGATGCCGATCTTGATTTCGTCAGGAGTGATCAGACCTGGGCAGTTAGGGCCGAGCAACAAGGTGCGCTTGCCGCCAGCGGCTTCTTTGGCTTTCATCTTGTTACGGACTTCGAGCATGTCACGGACAGGGATGCCTTCGGTGATACAGATGGCCATGTCGAGGTCGGCTTCAACAGCTTCCCAAATGGCAGCTGCTGCGCCAGCTGGGGGCACGTAGATCACAGACACGGTGGCGCCAGTTTCTTTGGCAGCGTCTTTGACGGTCGAGAAAATTGGCACGCCAAAGATGGACTCGCCAGCTTTCTTGGGGTTGACGCCAGCCACGAAACAGTTTTTACCGTTTGCGTATTCGATGCACTTTTCAGTGTGGAATTGGCCAGTTTTGCCGGTGATACCTTGGGTGATGACCTTGGTGTCTTTGTTGATATAGATAGACATTTTTAATTCCTAATCACTTCACTGCGGCAACGATTTGCGTTGCAGCTTCGGCCATGGTGTCAGCGGAGATGATGGGCAGACCCGAGTCAGCCAACATTTTCTTGCCCAGCTCGTCGTTGGTGCCCTTCATGCGCACCACCAATGGCACAGACAGGTTCACAGCGCGGCAAGCGGTGATCACGCCCGTGGCGATGGTGTCGCACTTCATGATGCCGCCGAAGATGTTGACCAAAATGCCTTTGACATTCTTGTTAGCCAACATGATCTTGAACGCTTCAGTGACCTTCTCAGCTGTCGCGCCGCCGCCCACGTCCAAGAAGTTGGCTGGCTCGCCGCCGAACAACTTGATGGTGTCCATGGTGGCCATGGCCAAGCCAGCACCGTTGACCAAACAACCGATGTTGCCGTCCAAAGAGATGTAGGCCAAGTCAAACTTAGAAGCTTCCACTTCAGCTGGATCTTCTTCGTCCAGATCGCGGTAAGCCACGATTTCGGGGTGACGGAACAGGGCGTTGGCATCGAAGTTGAACTTCGCGTCCAAAGCCACCACGTTGCCTTTGCTGTCGCGGTTCAGTGGGTTGATTTCCACCAAAGAGGCATCGGTTTCCATGTAGCACTGGTACAGCTTCTTGAAGATGTCCACGGCCTGGGCGGTGGAGTCAGCAGGCATGCCGATGGCGTCTGCAATCTTCTTGGCTTGTGCATCGCCCAAACCAGTCAACGGGTCGATGAACTCGGTGATGATTTTTTCTGGCGTGCTGTGTGCCACTTCTTCAATGTCCATGCCGCCTTCGCTCGAAGCGATGAACGCCAGCTTTTGGCTCGCGCGGTCGGTCACGATGGACACGTAATATTCTTTGTTGATGTCGGCGCCGTCTTCAATGTAGAGGCGACGCACTTTTTGGCCTTCTGGACCGGTCTGATGCGTCTTGAGCTGCATGCCCAAGATTTCTTCGGCCAAGCGCTTCACGTCGTCGATGGTTTTAGCCACCTTAACGCCGCCGCCTTTACCGCGACCGCCCGCGTGAATTTGGGCCTTCACAACCCAAACTGGGCCGCCCAATTTTTGAGCGGCTTCGACCGCTTCTTGAACCGTGAATGCTGGGATGCCGCGGGGTACTGGCACACCGAATTGACGCAAGATTTCCTTGCCTTGGTACTCGTGAATCTTCATGAGATCTCTCTTAAGAATCGATAGATTTGTGTTAGGTCTAAGCCACCAGAAATGTATCATGCTGCAGTGCGTCAACCTTTTGGCTGGCTTACGCCTCCCAACAGACCCCTTTTAATTTCTTTCTGACTTAGACAAACCATGGCCAAAGTTTTCATTGACGGTGAAGCCGGCACCACCGGACTGCAAATTCGCGACCGTTTGGCACACATGCCCAGCGTCGAAGTGGTCAGCATCGACCCCACGCTGCGCAAAGACCCGCTCGCCAAACGTGACCTGATGGCCCAAGTCGACTTGGTCATCTTGTGCCTACACGACGATGCAGCCCGCGAATCGGTGGCCATGATCGACAGTTTGTCGGGCCACCAACCCAAAATCATCGACGCCTCCACCGCCCACCGCGTGACGCCGGGCTGGGTGTATGGCTTTCCTGAATTGGCCGCTGGCCAGCGCGATGCGGTGGCCCAAGCCCAACGCGTCGCCAACCCCGGCTGTTACGCCACGGGTGCGATTGCCTTGCTGCGCCCTTTGGTGCAAGCGGGCTTGATCCCTGCCGATTTCCCCGTGTCGCTGCCCTCCGTCAGCGGTTACTCAGGCGGTGGCCGCACTATGATTGAAGACTATGAGGCGGGCAAAGCGCCCTTGTTTGAAGCCTATGCCTTGGGTTTGGAGCACAAGCACATTCCTGAAATCATGGCCAACACGGGCTTGACGCGTCGTCCGTTGTTTGTGCCCGCCGTGAGTAATTTTCGCCAAGGCATGTTGGTGCAACTGCCTCTGCACCTCGATTTGCTGCCCGGCCAACCCAAAGCTGCCGATTTGCATGACGCATTGGCTGCACATTACGGCAACCACCCAGACAGCTGGGTCAGCGTGCAACCCGCCACCGACAACGGCAAGCTCGACGCCACCGCGTTGAACGACACCAACAAATTAGAGATTCGCGTGTTCGCGAACGAAGCCCATCGCCATGCCGTGCTCATCGCACGTTTGGACAACTTGGGCAAAGGCGCCAGCGGCGCTGCGGTGCAAAACCTGCAGCTGATGCTGGGCGTTTAATCGTCGTCGCTGCCAGCCACCACGCGCTTGACCACCTCAGGCGCAAACCCTCGGCTCACCAAGAACCGCACTTGCTTGGCCCGGGCCGCTTGGTCTTCAGGCGGCTCGCCAAATTTCTTGCGCCACACCTCACGCGCGCGCTCAAGCTCGGTGCTGCGCATCGCTTGCACCGCCTCGGAGATGGCCTCTGCAGGCAACCCCTTGGCTTGCAACTCTTGACGCACCCGGGATGCACCGAGCTTGAGCTGGCGTCGGTTGACCACCGACTCCACCACCCGTTGTTCGTTGATGAAGTCTTTGGCCGCTAAAAAATCCAGCGCCTGAGCCAACTCACCCGGCGTTTCTTCAAACGCTTTCAGCTTGCGCTCCAGCTCTTGGCGCGAGTGCTCGCGCATCGACAGCAAGCGCAACGCTCGGCCTTTGAGCGAAATTTGAAACCCTTTGGCCTTTTTGGCCTTGGGTTCCTGCGCGTCGTCGGTGGCGAAGTCGCTGCTCACAGAACTGGCTCTTTGAAAGCGACGTCTTAGGCGACCACGCCATCGGCGTCTGCATCAGCGCCTTTGGCTTCTTTAGGTGCCTTCGCAGCCTTGGGTGCTTTTTCTTCTTTCGCAGCAGGGGCGTCCACACCACCGGCCAGCAAAGGGATGCCCAAAGAATCGCGCACTTTGTTTTCGATCTCGAAAGACAACTCGAGGTTCTCGCGCAAGAACTCACGGGCGTTGTCACGGCCTTGGCCGATCTTTTCGCCGTTGTACGCGTACCAAGCGCCTGACTTCTCGATCACTTTGGCATTCACGCCCATGTCGATGATTTCGCCGTGGCGGCTGATGCCTTCGCCAAACAAGATGTCGAACTCGGCCGTTTTGAACGGGGGCGCCACTTTGTTTTTGACCACTTTCACTTTGGTCTCGTTACCAATCGCCTCTTCACCCTTTTTGATGGTGCCCGTGCGGCGGATGTCCAAACGCACCGAGGCGTAGAACTTGAGCGCGTTACCGCCCGTGGTGGTTTCAGGTGAGCCAAACATCACGCCAATCTTCATGCGAATTTGGTTGATGAAAATCACCGTGCAGTTGGTCTTCTTGATGGAAGCCGTCAATTTGCGCAGCGCTTGGCTCATCAAACGGGCTTGCAGGCCGGGCAACGAATCGCCCATGTCGCCTTCGAGTTCAGCCTTGGGGGTGAGGGCGGCCACCGAGTCGATCACGACCAAGTCAACCGCGCCGGAGCGCACCAAGCTGTCCACCACTTCGAGCGCTTGCTCGCCGGTGTCGGGCTGGCTGATCAGCAACTCTTGCAAATTCACGCCGAGTTTTTGGGCATATTGCGAATCGAGGGCGTGCTCGGCGTCGACAAACGCGCAGGTGCCGCCTTGTTTTTGCATTTCGGCAATGACTTGCAAGGTGAGGGTGGTTTTACCGGACGACTCAGGGCCGTAGATTTCAATCACGCGGCCGCGGGGCAAGCCGCCAACACCCAAAGCGATGTCCAAACCCAGCGAGCCGGTGGACACCACTTGGATGTCGTCAATCACCTCGCCTTCGCCCAAGCGCATGATGGTGCCCTTGCCGAATTGTTTTTCAATCTGCGCCAAGGCGGCTTGCAGGGCTTTGGCTTTTTCGCTGTCGGGGGCTTGGGTTTTAGCGTTCATGAAAATCTCCGTTGAGGTGGCACAAAAAGGGGTTGATCCAGCCACTGTTTAATTCAACAGCTGGATGCTTGACCAGTACTTTAACGCAAAGTCAAAACGAGAAAAGACTTTTTAAAGTCAGTTTGCCTTACTATCTACGCATGGCTGTCAAACCCCCTTTTTCTCATCCCCAAGATTGGCGTCAAACCCACCTCGGCCGCTTGCTGGGCCACGCCATGCGGCGGTTCGACGCCCGCGTGCTGCATTTGATGGCGAACAACGACGACGTACCGCTGGCCCTCTCCCACCTCGCGGCACGCGCCCAAGTGAGCGCGGCGCACATCCACATCACACGTCACTTGAGTCTGCAGGGCTCGCGTTTGAGCGACTTGGCCATCAGCGCCGGCATGACCAAGCAAGCCATGGGCGACTTGGTGACGCAGTGCGAAGCCTGGGGCTTGGTACAGCGCACGCCCGACCCACAAGACGCACGGGCGCGGCGCATTGTGTTCACCGAAACAGGCTTGATTTGGTTGCGCGCATTCGAGCGCGCCGTGGCGCAAGCCGAGGCTGAATTTCGACAAGAAGTGGGGAACGATGTGGCCACCGTGGTCAGCTTAGGGTTAGAAGCCTATGCGGGTGCGTACTCGGACCTAGAATCGCAAGCCTGATTCCCCTAAAAACGCGAACAAAGCTGGAGACACATCATGCGCATTTTGATCGCTGAAGACGACTTGGTCTTGGCCGATGGCCTGCTGCGAACGCTGCGCGCCTCTGGCGCTGCGGCCGACCATGTGGCCAGTGGCACCGAGGCCGATGCCGCCTTGATGACCACCGATGAGTTCGACTTGCTCATCTTGGACCTAGGCCTCCCCAAAATGCACGGCCTGGAAGTGCTCAAACGTCTGCGCTCGCGTGGCTCCGCCATCCCCGTGCTGATCTTGACCGCCGCCGACGGCGTGGAAGAACGCGTCAAAGGGCTGGATTACGGCGCCGACGACTACATGGCCAAGCCCTTCTCCCTGCAAGAACTCGAAGCCCGCGTGCGCGCCCTCACGCGTCGCGGCATGGGCGGCACCACCTCCTCCATCAAGCACGGCCCGCTGATTTACGACCAAACCGGCCGTGTGGCCACCATCGACGGCAAGATGGTCGAGCTGTCCGCACGCGAACTGGGTTTGCTGGAAGTGCTGTTGCAACGTGCAGGCCGTTTGGTCAGCAAAGACCAATTGGTCGAGCGCTTGTGCGAGTGGGGCGAAGAGGTGAGCAACAACGCGATTGAGGTGTACATCCACCGCCTGCGCAAGAAGATCGAGAAAGGCCCCATCCGCATCGCCACCGTGCGCGGCTTGGGCTATTGCCTCGAAAAAATCCAAGGCTAATCGACGCCCCTGAGTTCAACACGCCTGATTCGCCATGGTGAAGCTTTTTCAGCGCGAGCAGCGCTCGCTCTTTGGCGAAATTCTGGATTGGATGCTCACCCCGCTGCTGCTGCTGTGGCCGGTGAGCTTAGCCTTGACGTGGCTGGTGGCGCAAAACATCGCCGGTCGCCCGTTTGACCGAGGCCTCGAATACAACGTGCAGGCTTTGGCGCAGCTGGTCAAAAGCGACCAACAGCGCATGTACTTCAACCTGCCGCTGCCCGCCCGCGAAATTTTGCGTGCCGACGAAGCCGACTTGATTTACTACCAAGTGGTGGGTACCAAAGGCGAGTTCATCAGCGGCGAACGCGACTTTCCGCAGCCCCCCGACGAGCTCAAACCCCTGCCCGGCGAGGTGCTGTTGCGCGACGACGAAATGCGTGGCTCCGAAATTCGCGTGGCCTACACCTGGGTCAGCGTGGTGACGCCGGGCGCCAAACCCGTGTTGGTGCAAGTGGGCGAAACGCTGGAAAAACGCTCGGTATTGGCCACCGAAATTATCAAAGGCGTGATGCTGCCCCAGTTCGTCATCTTGCCGTTGGCGGTGTTGCTGGTGTGGCTGGCTTTGGCACGCGGCATTCAACCCTTGAACCTGCTGGAAGAACGCATTCGCCTGCGCAAGCCCGACGACTTGAGCCCGCTGGATGACCATTCGGTGCCCCTTGAAGTCGCGCCGCTGGTGGCCTCGATCAACGATTTGCTGACGCGCCTGAAAGAGTCCATCGCCACCCAAAAACGCTTTTTGGCCGATGCCGCGCACCAGCTCAAAACCCCGCTAGCAGGCTTGCGCATGCAAGCCGATTTGGCGCAACGCCAAGGCGCCAGCGCCGATGAGTTGAAGCAATCGCTGAAGCTCATTGGCTTGGCCAGCGTGCGCGCCACGCACACCGTGAACCAACTGCTCTCGCTCGCTCGCGCCGAAAGCGGCAGCACGCACATCGCCCGCAGCCCTTGCAATTTGGTGACGCTGGTGAGCGACGTGATTCAAGACTCGCTGCCCCGCGCGATGGACAAACACATCGACCTCGGCTACGAAGGCGTAGACGCCGCGAGCTCTGGCGTGCGCGTCAACGGCAACCCCACACTGCTCACAGAATTGGTCCGCAACTTGGTGGACAACGCCATCAACTACACGCCATCCACAGCCGATCAGCCGGGCATCATCACCGTGCGCTTGCTGAGCGACAGATTCGGCAAAGTCGCCGTGTTGCAGGTAGAGGACTCGGGCCCCGGCATTCCCGAGTCCGAACGCGATTTGGTGTTTCAGCCGTTTTACCGTGCCTTGGGCACGGGGGCCGAAGGCTCAGGCTTGGGCTTGCCCATCGTGATGGAGATTGCGCATCAGCACGACGCCACCGTGGTGCTGGAAGACGCCGCACCGGGCAAGCCCATGCCAGGCGCGCGCTTCACGGTGCGGTTTTCCAACGCCTTGCTTTGAAGCCGCGCTAAGCCCATGCGTTAGGGCCTAACGCTGCAGGGCGTGTGCTTGGTGCATCAAGCCTTGAACAAATTCAACTGCAAACGCTCACGCTCGATCACGCGTTGAACGGGCGGATGCGCCGCCACTTTTTGCACAAACGCCCACAAAGCGGGGTAGCCCTCGGGATTGAGGCCCGCAATGCTGCCCCAACGCGTCAAGGTCAGCACGTAGGCATCGAGCGGGCCAAATTGGGCACCGGCCAACCACGCATCACCACGCGCCTGGGCGCTGGTCACCAAGGTTTGCAATTCGCCCATCAAGCCACGGTAGGTTTCCACCGCATGCGCTTTGATGTCTGCTTGCACCTCGGCCGACGCGCTGTATTTGTTGGGCATGAACACATGGGTGAACGTGGGGTGCACGGTGTTGTTCATCCATGCAAATGCTTCGAGTGCCTTGGCGCGCGCCATGCCTGAAGCGGGCAAAAAGCCCATCTGTGGGAACTTGCCGTCGAGGTGGCTGCAAATCGCCACGATCTGCGTGACCGACTGGCCTTCGTCGACCAACACGGGCACTTGGCTGCGTGGGTTGATGGCCTTGTAGGCTTCGTCGTATTGCTCGCCTTTGTGCAGCTTGACCATGGTCGGCTCAAAGGCCGCCCCGCTGGCTTCCAACAAACAATGCGGCACAAACGAACACGCGCCGGGGGCGAAGTACAAAGTCAAGCTCATGGTTTCTCCATAAAACGAACAGATTGCGGGGTGGCATGTGCAGCACAAGGCATGCTGCACAAGTCGTTGCCATTGATCGGGCATGCGCGGTTGAAGGTCACCACATGATCGACTTCAGCGCGAATCCCTATCCACTCGCCCACGGTGTGGTCGTGGTGGCTGGGCACATGGGCCATCACCGTTTCACCGGTCTTCAAACGCAAGGTGTACAAAAACTCTGACCCGCGGAATGCCTTGCGAATGATTTCGGCTTTCACGGGCGCGTGGTCGTCATGCACGATGTCATCGGCACGCAGCAACACATCGCATTCACCGGAAGCGAAGGTGCAAGGCAGCGGGCACTCGGACACATCGGTCAGATCGCCCACGGGCGTGTGCACCACCACTTGGCCGTTTTCTTCGCGCAACGTGGCGGGGGTGAACACGCCGTGACCAATGAACTCGGCCACAAAACGCGTAGCGGGTCGGTGGTACAAGGTGTAGGCGTCGTCCCACTGGTGCAAACGCCCTTCCGACATGACGCCAATCACATCGCCAATGGCAAAGGCTTCCATTTGGTCGTGCGTGACAAACAAGGCTGTGGTTTGCGCCTCTTTCAAAATGCCGCGCACTTCGAGCGCCAAACGCTCGCGCAACTCCACATCCAAATTAGAAAAAGGTTCATCCAGCAACAGCAGTTGGGGCTGAGGTGCCAAGGCACGCGCCAACGCCACGCGTTGCTGCTGGCCGCCCGACAATTCATGCGGAAAACGTTGCGCACTGCTGGCCAAACCGACCAACGCCAACACCTCGCGCACACGGGCGTCACGCGCCACGCGCGGCAGGTGGTGCAAACCAAAACTCACGTTGTCATGCACTGACAAGTGCGGGAACAGGGCGTAATCTTGAAACACCATGCCAATACGGCGCGACTCCGGCGCCACATGCTGCGTGGCGCTGCTGACCACTTTTTGCGCCAAGCGAATCTCACCGGCACTGACATGTTCCAACCCTGCGACCGCGCGCAACAAGGTGGTTTTGCCGCAGCCCGAAGGACCTATCAGCACGCCGACCTCGCCCGCTTGCAAACCAAAACTCACGCGATCCACCGAAGGACGCGGGCGGTCTGGGTAACTCACTTGTAGCTGAACAACATCTAAAAACATAAGACTCATTGTAGGGAAGGGCACTCAAGCCCCCTCCCTACAATGACGCATGGGTTTTGTTTCACAAGGTTTTTTTCGTCGGGCGTGGGTGGTCGCGGCTTTAGGGCTGTTGCTGCTGTTGGCCTTATTACTGGCGTTGCCCGTGTTGACGGTGCTCGCGTCGTGGGCGCAATGGAATACCGCCTCCGCGCAAATCTTGACGGAAATGGCGCAAACCGTGCTGCCCGATTACACAAGCACCACGTTGCTGTTGTGCGTGCTGGTCAGCGTCGGCGTGGTCAGCATGGGCACGGTGTCGGCCGCAGCGGTCACCTTGTTTGACTTTCCTATGCGGCGCAGTTTGGAGTGGGCCTTGCTGTTGCCCTTGGCCATGCCTGCTTATGTGGTGGCCTATGCGTACACCGACTTTTTGCAATTCAGCGGGCCGCTGCAAACCACGTTGCGCAACGTCTTGGGCGTCGAAGGCCGCGTCTTCCCCGAAGTGCGCAATGTGTGGGGTGCGGCCTGCGTGTTCACGCTTGCGCTCTATCCCTATGTGTATTTGCTGGCCCGTACGGCGTTATCGGAGCGTGCCAACCATTTGATGGAAGCGGCGCGTTTGCTCGGTGCGTCTTTGTCGCGCCGCATCTTGCGCGTGGCCTTGCCTTTGGCGCGGCCTGCCATCGCCGCAGGCACCGCACTGGCCTTGATGGAAACGCTGGCCGACTTTGGCGTGTCCAGCTACTTTGGCATCCAAACCTTCACGGCAGGCATTTACAAAGCGTGGCTGGTGATGGACAACCGCATCGCCTCAGCCCAACTGGCCACCTTGCTGTTGGTCGTCGTGGTCGTGCTGCTGGCGGCCGAGCAACGTGCGCAATCGCGCTTGCGTTTTTCGAGTGCCCGTTCGGACCGACACAGCAGCGAATCGCAGCCTCTTCAACTCAAAGGCTTGGCCGCCTGCATCGCTTGGGTGCTGTGCGTGTTGCCCGTGCTCTGCGGCTTTGTGCTCCCGATTGTGTTCATGCTGCGCGCTTTGTGGCAGGGCACCGACGACGTGGCCCTGCCTTGGGCGCGCTTTGCGCAATGGTCGATCACCAGTTTGTCACTGGGTTTGTTCACCGCCTTGCTCGCTGTAGGTGCAGCATTGTTGCTGGCGGCGCAGGCGCGTTTGCAACCCAATTGGCTCACACGCCAAGTGCGCTGGGTGGTGAGTTTGGGCTATGCCGTGCCCGGCGCGGTGATTGTGGTGGGCTTGTTGCTGCCCACGGGTTGGGTACAAGCCACTTGGCCCAATTCGGGCGTCGGTTTTTGGTTAACCGCCACGGTGCTGGGCTTGGTCTGGGCGTACTTGGTGCGCTTTGTCGCCGTGGCCTTGCAATCGGTTCAAAGCGGCTACGCCCGCGTACCCGCGAGTTTGGATGACAGCGCACGCATGCTCGGCGTGGCGGGGTTTTCACTGGTACGACGCGTGCACTGGCCACTGCTACGCAAGCCCGTCGCCGCTGCTACGTTGTTGGTGTTGGTCGACGTCATGAAAGAGCTACCCGCCACCTTGGTGTTGCGGCCCTTCAACACAGACACCCTGGCCGTCATGGCCTACCAACTGGCACGCGACGAACGTTTGGGCGAAGCCGCTTTGCCCTCGTTGGCCTTGGTGCTGGTCGGCTTGCTGCCCGTGATTTTGCTCAGCCGAACTCTGCGTCGATCCTGAATCCAGCACCCGACAAAGCACGCCGCCAAAAGGGTCTTTGATTCACGTCAATTGAGAACGATTCGCATTTGATGTAGACTTCTTCCAAGTTTCACATTTGGAAGTTCATGTCATGCGCCGCATTCTGACCACCTTGTCTTTTACTGTGAGCAGCGCTACCGCAGCCTTGCTCGTCGGCTTGTACGCACCTGTAGCGTTGGCAGACACGCCGGTGCTCAACATTTACTCAGCCCGCCATTACCCAACCGACGAAGCGCTGTACAGCGACTTCACCAAAGCCACCGGCATCCAAATCAACCGCGTGGATTCAGATGATGCAGGCATCGTCGCCCGCTTGAAGGCCGAAGGCAGTGCCTCCCCCGCCGACCTCATTTTGTTGGTCGATGCCGCACGTTTATGGCGCGGCGAAGTCGATGGTTTGTTCTTGCCCATCCAGTCCAAGGTTTTAGAAACCGCCGTGCCCGCCGAACTCCGGGCCAAACCTGCAGACGGCGGTGGCACCGCTTGGTTTGGCTTATCCACGCGCGCTCGTGTGGTGGTGTACGACAAACTCAAAGTCAAACGTGACGACGTGGACACCTACCAAGAACTGGCCGACCCCAAAAACAAAGGCAAGCTGTGCATCCGCTCAGGCTCGCACCCCTACAACTTGAGCCTGTTTGGCGCGATGACCGAACACCTCGGCCCAGCGGCCACTGAAGCATGGCTCAAAGGCATGGTCGACAACATGGCGCGCGCGCCCAAAGGCGGCGACACCGACCAAATCAAAGCGGTGGCCAGTGGTGAGTGCGGCATTGCGGTGACCAACACCTATTACTTGGCGCGTTTGATGCGCTCCACCAACCCCGCCGACAAAGCCGTGGCCGAGCGCGTGGGCGTGGTGTTCCCCAACCAACAAAGCTGGGGCACACACGTGAACGTGGCGGGTGGCGCGGTGGCGCGTTACGCCAAGAACCAAGCGAATGCCGTGAAGTTTTTGGAATACCTCGTCAGCCCCGAAGCCCAAAACCACTTTGCCAACGGCAACAACGAATGGCCCGTCGTCAAAGGCTTGAAGCTGGACAACCCCGCACTCAAAGCCATGACGGGCGGCAACTTCAAAAGCGAGCTGGTACCCATCAGCGCTGTCGGCATGAACCAAATCAAGGTGCAACAAATGTTGGACCGCGTGGGTTTCAAGTAAGCACCTGCATCACGCACCGCGCACCCAGCGCGGCACTCAGGCGCAAAGCATAGAAATTTTTGCGCCTGTATTTTTCGGCCAGCCAACAAACCCCGTGTTTGTCGCCCTGCGTGCAAGGGCGTGTAGCCAGCCTCTGATCACAACTGCCGACTTGCTTCGGCGACTACTTTCGGAGCTTCTCCATGGCGACCACCCGTTCGCGGCTCAACCGACGCCGCTTGTCTTCACCTGCGCCTCGCACCCCACGCGTGCCAGCCACGCAAGCCTCCAAACTGCTGCCTTTGGGTGCCATGTTGTTGGCAGCCAGCTTGGCGACATCTGCGCACGCCCAAGCGGAGAAAACACTCAGCACCGTCACCGTGCGCGAAAAAGCTGAAGTGTCCGAAGGCAAAGACAGCCTGCGCGCCACCGAAACCCGCATTGGCAAAGGTCAACAAAAGCTGCGCGACATTCCGCAATCCATCACCGTGGTGACCGAACGCATGATGGACGACCGCAATTTAGACACCGTCAAAGACGCGCTGAAGCAAACTGCGGGCATCACCTTTCAAGCGGCGGAGGGCGGCGAAGAAGACATTCGCTTGCGCGGCTTTGCGCTCTCCACCACCGGCGATATTTTTGTAGACGGCATTCGCGACCCCGCGTTTTACGACCGCGACACCTTCAACCTTGACCGCGTAGAGCTCTTGCGCGGCTCGGCCTCCATGTTGTTTGGCCGCGGCTCCACGGGCGGCGCTGTCAACATGGTGAACAAAGTGCCGCGCTTAATGGACGACAACCAAATCGACGTAACCGTGGGCAGCCACAACCACCGCCGCGTGGTGGGCGACTTCAACGAACAAACCGGCGAGAGCTCGGCCTTGCGTGTGAGCGCCATGAAAACCACCGCCGACAACAACGGCGCGGGCAGCAGCATTGACAAGCAAGGCATCGCTGGCAGCTACCGCTGGGGCATTGGCGAACGCGATGAATTCACGGCCAGCCTCTACCGCTTAGAAAACAACAACGGCATCAATTACGGCATGCCGTGGATCAAGCCCACCAGCAGCAACCCTGCCAGCGCCACGACGCTATTGCCCGTGAGTCCCACGAGTAACTTTGGGCTGGCCAGCGACTACAACGATGGCACGGCCACCTACGCTACGTTGGCGCACACGCACCGCTTTGACGGGGAGACCGAACTCACCACCCGCGTGCGTCGCGGTGTCTACACACGCGACCAACGCGCCAGCACCATTCGCCTAACCGCTGGCGAAAACTTGTCGAACTTTGGGCCCAACACGGTGCTCACACGCGGCACACAAAACAAAATTCAAGACTTGGACTCGGTGTATCTGCAAAGCGACTTGAGCGCCAAGTTTGACGCGCTGGGCATGCGGCACGAATTACTCAGCGGCATCGATGTGGCCCGCGAACAAAAGACCGTGTACGCCGCACGAACCGCCGCACAAGGCCTGGGAGGTGTTGACCTCATCAAGCCCAACACCACCATCGGCACACCTGACGACGGTGCTTGGGTGAATGAAAGCTCGCGCGTCTTGCGCGTGAACAACCAATACACCTCGACCGCTTGGGGCGTGTACGCACAAGACTTGGTGCAAATTGCCCCTCACTGGAAGCTCTTGGGCGGTTTGCGCTATGACAACCTCAACGGCAACTACGACAGTTTTGCGGCACCTGCCAACGGTGCCAATGCCGTGAACGGCGTGAAATCGAATTACCAAATGAACGTGGGCGAATGGAGCAAGCGCGTGGGCGCCTTGTTCCAACCCAACGAACGCGAGTCGTACCACTTCTCTGCGGCCACCTCGTTCAACACCTCGGGTGATGCCTACTCCTTAGGTGCGAACAACGCCGATGTGCCGCCCGAACAAAGCATCAACTTAGAGTTGGGCGCCAAGATTGATTCAGCCGATAAAAACTTCACCACACGCTACGCACTGTTTCGTTCCACCAAACTTCACGAACGCAACACCGACCCCTTGGTCGACGTGGCCGTGCTGTCGGGCAAGCGTCACGCCACCGGCTTAGAGCTTGACTTCACGGGTCGCATCACACCGCGCTGGGAAGCCTATGGCTCATTCATGTGGATTCCAGATGCACGCATTGACGAAGCCTACAAGTCGCCCACGGGCAGCGACAACGAGCGCACCGGCGCACGCCCCTCACTCACACCGCGTATCAGCGCCACGCTGTGGAACACCTACCAAATCAACGGTCAATGGCGTGTGGGCGCAGGTCTGAATCACCGTGGCGCACAAACCCCCAACCGCAACCCGGGCTGGGAAGCGCCGGCCTTCACCACCGCCGACGTGATGGCCGAGTACCGCGTGGACGAGCACTTCACCTTCAAAGGGAACGTGAGCAACCTCACCAACAAGCGCTACGCCGACCAGCTGTACAGCGGCCACTACGTGCCGGGTGCGGGGCGCTTGGTGCAGCTGACGGGCTCTTACAAGTTTTAAGTTTCAGAGGAAACACGCATGCTGCTAACCCTGCCCAATTTGTTGTCCGCCAAAGAACTAAGCCAAGCCCGCGCTTGGCTCAAAGACGCACCTTGGGAGCCGGGCCTTGGCACGGCGGGTCGACAAGCGGCGATGGTCAAACACAACGAGCAATTGCCGCAAACCTGCGACGCTGCGGTGCACATTCGCGAGATGGTGCTCAAGGCACTCAACGCCAACCCGACCTTTTTCTCGGCCACGCTGCCCAAGAAAATTTACACACCGCGCATCAACCGCTACGCGGGTAACAGCAATTACTTTGGCAACCACATTGACGGCGCCATCCGCATGTTGAGCCACGAAAAACGCGTGCGCACCGACATTTCGTGCACGGTGTTTTTGAGCGAGCCCGACAGCTACGACGGCGGCGAGCTGACCATTGCCGACACCTACGGCGAGCAAAGCATCAAGCTGCCCGCAGGCAGCATCGTCATCTACCCCGGCACGAGCTTGCACGAAGTCAAACCGGTCACGCGTGGCGAGCGTTTGGCTTGCTTTTTTTGGATTGAAAGTTTGGTCCGCCGCGACGAGCAACGCCGCTTGCTGTACGAGCTCGACATGAGCCTGCTGAGCCTACGCACCCAGTACGGCGAAATTCCAGAAGCGGTCACGCAAACCGGCGTGTATCACAACCTCTTGCGCATGTGGGCAGACACCTGATGCTGCAATTCACCTACGCGCCATCACACACAGACAAACAACGCACAGCCCCTACCGTGGTGCTGTGCGTGGTGGCGCTGCATGTGTTGGCCATCGGCGCCTTCTTGCGCTCACCCGAAGCCACGCCCCTGGACCACCCCCAAGCCATGGCCATAGAGATGGTGCTCGCCCCCGCGCCCAAAGTCACGGCGACACCTGCGTCGACCTCCGAGAAATCTACGCCAGCGCCCGCCCAAACAGCAGCCACAGCATCGCCTGCACCGTCTCCTATTTCTGCATCACAAATCCCTAGCGCCGCACAAACCACGACGGCAGCCGTACCTGCAACGTCAGCCCGTGCTGCGTCGACACAAACTGGTTCACCCGCTTTCAGCCTGCCCAGCAGCGAAGCCCACGGTTTGAACAACCCCCAACCGGTCTACCCGCGCGTGAGCCGTCGCCTCAACGAACAAGGGCAAGTGGTGATTCGTGTGTTCGTGGCGGCCGATGGTTCAGCTCAACAGGGTGAAGTCAAAGCCAGCAGTGGTTACGACCGCCTCGACCAAGAAGCTTTGCGCACGGTAATGCGCTGGCGGTTTGTACCGGGCCAACGCTTGGGCACGCCCGAGGCCATGTGGTTCAACGTCCCCGTTCATTTTGTTTTGGAATAACTTTTGGAAACTGTCATGGAAAACCAAGCCGGCATTTTGAATTTTTGGCAACAAGGTGACGCCATCACCCACATCGTGGCGCTGCTCTTGATCGGCATGTCTGTGTTGTCGTGGGTCGTCATCGTCATGAAGGCGCTCGACATCGTGCGTTTGAAACGCATGGCACAGCACGTGGAATCGTTTTGGCACAGCAGCAACTTAGACGAAGGTTTGTCTGCGCTCGATGGCGCGACACCGCATGTCACACACGCCAACCCGTTTTACAGCTTGGCCAAACAAGGCCACGAAGCCTCGGCCCACCACCGCGCCACGCAAGAGCAGCTGCATGACAGCTTGGACGTGAGTGACTGGGTCACACGCAGTTTGCGCAACGCGATTGACGACTCCACCGCCCGCTTGCAAGCAGGCTTGGCCGTGTTGGCCTCGATTGGTTCGACAGCCCCCTTCGTGGGTTTGTTCGGCACGGTGTGGGGCATTTATCACGCGCTCATCGGCATTGGCGCCTCAGGCCAAGTGGGCATGGACCGCGTGGCGGGTCCCATTGGTGAAGCGCTCATCATGACCGCACTTGGTTTGGTGGTGGCCGTGCCTGCCGTGTTGGGCTACAACGCCTTGGTGCGCGGCAACAAATTCATCTTAGGCCAGCTCAACCGCTTCGCGCACGACTTGCACGCCTTCTTAGTCACGGGTGCACGCGTGGGCCAACGCGACACTGCGGGAGTTTGAGCATGTCGTTCTTACCTGCCCAAGACGATGACGAGGTGATGACAGAAATCAACATGACACCGTTGATTGACGTGATGCTCGTGTTGTTGATTGTGTTCATCTTGGCCGTGCCCGCTATGCACAGCGCGATCCCTTTGGTGTTGCCTCGCGCCAGCAGTACAGCACCGCCACAACCTGCCCAGCCTGTGCGCCTAGACATCGACGCGCAAGGCCATGCCTACTGGAACGGCAAATTAATAGAAGACGACGCGCTCAATGCCCAAGCGCAGCAAGCCGCGAGGCAAGAACCCCAACCCGTGGTGCGCCTAAGTGGCGATCGCGTCGTGCCTTATGAGCGTGTGTTGCAAACGCTGGTCACACTGCAAGGCGCGGGCTTGGCCAAAGTCAACTTCATCGCCCAAAAACCTTAAGCATCTCGCAATGACACCCCGCACAAACGCACCCATGCTCTCAACCAGCGCCGCCGCACAACCCACGCCAGCCACGACGTCCAAGGGCCCCCTGCGCGTGGACAGCGCAACGCTGATGGGTGGGCAGCGCATGCTGGAAATCGTACATTTGGGCGAGATTTATCGCCTACAAACCACGCGTTTTGGCAAATTAATTTTGACCAAGTGATGACATGGGCACGGTCTTGCGCAAGGCTGTCTCAATCGGTCTCATTGAGACAAACAATCACCAAGCGGTGGTTTCTTGGCTAACATTGACCTCAATGAGTTCGACTCATTCGATAGTTTTTAACAACTCTACAAAGGAATCCACATGTCCCTGATCAACACCCAAGTTCAACCGTTCAAAAACCAAGCGTTCCACAACGGCAAGTTCATCGAAGTGACCGAAGCCACCCTCAAGGGCAAGTGGAACGTGTTCATCTTCATGCCAGCCGCTTTCACTTTCAACTGCCCCACAGAAATCGAAGACGCTGCTGACAACTACGCTGCGTTCCAAAAGGCCGGCGCTGAGGTGTACATCGTGACAACCGACACCCACTTCTCGCACAAAGTGTGGCACGAGACTTCGCCAGCCGTTGGCAAAGCCAAGTTCCCATTGATCGGCGACCCCACACACAAGCTGACTCGCGCATTTGGCGTGCACATCGAAGAAGACGGCCTGGCTTTGCGCGGCACCTTCGTGATCAACCCAGAAGGCATGATCAAGACCATGGAAGTGCATTCCAACGAAATCGCCCGCGACGTGTCTGAAACACTGCGCAAGTTGACGGCTGCTCAGTACACAGCCGCCAACCCAGGCCAAGTGTGCCCAGCGAAATGGAAAGAAGGCGCGAAGACTTTGGCGCCTTCCATCGACTTGGTCGGCAAGATCTAATTTTTGCCCGCGAAGTCTGCCCTGCTCACGCTGGGCAGACTTCAGCCCAACCCTGCGACCGCAGGGCGTTGAGCCCAGCGCATTTGGCAAAAACCAACGTGCGCTGCACCCAACGAACCCCACCCCGATTCACCACCAAGGTCAGCGCCCAGCGGCGCATGGCCTAGGGTTTTTGCATCCTGAAATAGGAGAACACCATGCTCGACGACGCACTCAAAGCCCAACTTCAGCAATACCTCGCACTGCTGCGCCAGCCGATTCGCCTGATCGCCTCACTCGACGACAGCGAAACCGGCAAAGACATGGGCGAGCTGCTCAACACCATCGTCGGTTTGTCTGACAAAGTCACGCTCGACACCTCGGGCACCGATGCGCGCAAACCGTCCTTCGTGGTGGCTCGTGAAAACGAAGCCCAAGGCGTGCGCTTTGCAGGCTTGCCACTCGGCCACGAGTTCACCTCTTTGGTGTTGGCCTTGTTGTGGACCGGTGGCCACCCACCCAAAGTCGAACAAGAGGTGATTGACAGCATCAAAGGCCTTAATCCTGTTGATGGCGGCGACTTCAACTTTGAGGTCTACATGTCCCTGAGCTGCCACAACTGCCCAGACGTGGTGCAAGCGCTCTCGCTCATGGCCATCGTCAACCCCAAGGTCAAGACCGTGGTGATCGAAGGCGGCGCGTTCCAGAAGGAAGTGGAAGAGCGCCAAATCATGGCGGTGCCCATGGTGTTCTTAAACGGCCAAGTGTTTGGCTCTGGTCGCATGAGCGTGGAAGAAATCGTCGCCAAGCTCGACACAGGCGCTGCCGCTCGCGACGCCGTGAAGATGAGCGAGAAAGCCCCTTACGACGTGTTGATCGTGGGCGGTGGCCCAGCCGGTGCGGCAGCCGCTGTGTATGCAGCGCGCAAAGGCATCCGCGTGGGCATTGCGGCTGAGCGCTTCGGCGGTCAGCTGAACGACACCATGTCGATTGAAAACTACATCTCGGTGCTCGAGACCAACGGCCCCAAACTCGCCGCTGACCTCGAAGCCCAAGTGCAGCACTACGGCGTGGACATCATGGCCATGCAACGCGCCAGCAAAATTGTGTCTGCCGAACAGGCTGGCGGCATGACCGAGGTGCACTTAGAAAACGGCGGCGTGCTCAAAGCCAAGAGCGTGATCTTGTCCACGGGCGCGCGTTGGCGCAATGTGAATGTGCCCGGCGAAGCCGAGTACAAAAACAAAGGCGTGGCCTACTGCCCGCACTGCGACGGCCCCTTGTTCAAAGGCAAGCGCGTGTCGGTGATCGGCGGCGGCAACTCTGGCGTGGAAGCCGCCATTGATTTGGCAGGCATCGTCGAACACGTGACCTTGATTGAATTTGCCGACCAACTCAAAGCCGATGCCGTATTGGTCAACAAGCTCAAGAGCTTGCCCAACGTGACCATTCATGCCAACGCCCAAACCACTGAGATCACAGGCGAAGGCGGCAAGGTCAATGGCCTGAGCTACAAAGATCGCGCCACTGAAACTGTGCACCACGTCCCACTCGAAGGTGTGTTCGTGCAAATCGGCTTGGTACCCAACACCGAGTTCTTGAAAGGCAGCTTGGAGCTGAGCAAGTTTGGTGAAATCGTGGTGGATGCCAAAGGCCACACCAGCATGCCCGGCGTGTTTGCGGCGGGTGACTGCAGGACTGTGCCCTACAAGCAAATCATCATTGCGGCGGGCGAGGGTGCGAAGGCGGCTTTGTCAGCCTTTGACCACTTGATTCGCCAGCCCGTGGTGGCTTAAGGCGCCTTGGGTTTCAGTGTGAGCAATTCCACATCCACTTGGTCTTGCTCGCGCTGAGGCTCTTGAACGACCTTGGGGCCCCAGCCCAACACGCGCAAACCGTCTTGGCTCCAGAGTCCAAAAAACACATTGACCGCGAGAAGTACCCAAGCGGTATTGCGCCAAAAAGAATTGTTTTTCATAGAGCTGCGCCGAAAAATGGGTTCATCAAAACACGTTCACGTCGACGCGCTAGGCCGCACGCTGACCTCTGAACTGGTGATGGCCTCTTGCCCTTGCGCAGTGTCCACCAACAAAGCCCCTGAAGCGTCAACACCCCGCGCCATGCCCGTGCGCCCATCGCTCAAGGTGACGCGCATATCGTGCAAGGCGTCGCGGGCGTTGAAGGCGTTTTGCAAAGGGGCAAAACCACCGCGCTCAAACGCCAACAAAGTAGCCAGCAAGGGCGTCGCCACCTTGGCCAAGGCCTCGGGGGCGGTGATGCCCGTTTGCAAGTCTTGCAGGCCCAATGGCGCCGTCGACAGCCCTTCGGCTTGGGGCGGCGCGATGTTGATGCCCACACCCACCACGCAGTAACGCGACGACAAACGCGGTTCAACCGGCACGGCGCCCCAAGCTGCGTGCGTGACAGGTGCCGCAGACTGCGCACTCGCCTGCCCCGTCGACACCGCCGTTTCAATCAAGATGCCCGCCAACTTGCCCCAGCCCTGTGGCGACCCCGGACGGGCCACCCACAAGTCGTTGGGCCACTTCAAGCGCACGCCCAAGTCGCCCTGCGGGTCTAAGCTGCGCGCCAACGACAAGCCGACCGCCAGCGACAAGCCCGACCAATCGGCGGGCGCCAAGGGCAGGCCCAGTGAAAAAGTCAGGGCGCTGCCCGCTTGGCCATGCCAAACACGGCCCAAACGGCCTCGACCTGCGGTTTGGGCTTCAGCCACCAGCAACACAGGGTCGGTTTGCCCTGCGCGGGCGCGGCGCATCAGTTCCGTGTTGGTGGAGTCGATCTCGGGCAGCACCTCCACCGTCAAGCCTGGCAGCAAGGCCACCAGAGCCAGCCACAGGTCTTCAGCAGGCCAAATCAGGGGCGCGGAGGGCTTGGGCATGCGCACTCAGCGCTTTTTCGCGGAACGGGCTTTGGGGGCCTTCGCTGCCTTGGCAGGTGCAGACAGTTCGGCCGAGGACGCCAGCAAAGTGCCACGGCACTTCTTAGCGCCGCACCAGCAGGGGTACTCGGCTTTGAGTTTGTCGGTCATCGGCTCGTCAATCACCAAACCGTAGTCGTAATTGAGCTCTTCGCCGGCCAAGATATTTCGCTTAGCTTTGATGAAGATGCGGCCTTTCACCTCGTCAGGCTCGCAATTGGGCTTGCACGAGTGGTTGATCCAACGCGAGGAGTTGCCGCCGTACTTGGCGTCAATCACATGGCCTTCGTCGATGTGAAAGTAAAACGTGTGGTGGGGGTCTTGCGGGTCGTGGGGGTGGCGGCGCAGCGCTTCTGGCCATGTGATGATCTCGCCCACATATTCAATGATGGTTTCGCCCTGCGCAAAATCGCTCACCGCAAACACGCCCTTGCCATGCACGCCGGAACGGCGAGTTTGAATACGTCGACCGGAAATGGGGGCAGGGGCTTTTGTGGACACGGTTTTTTTTCTGTTAACTTAAATACATACGCATGTGTGCGTGTGCGCCCGTGGGCGCGCGTGCGCACGCGAGAGACGCAAATTGTAGTGGTGAGTTTTCTAAGGAACTTTGAAATGAGTAAAACCCTCGTGATCGCCGAAAAACCTTCGGTCGCGCAAGACATCGTGCGCGCACTCACGCCTGTGGCTGGCAAGTTCGAGAAACATGACGATCACTTTGAGAGCGACACCTATGTGGTGTCCAGTGCCGTGGGCCACTTGGTCGAAATCCAAGCGCCCGAAGAATTCGACGTCAAGCGCGGCAAGTGGAGCTTTGCCAACCTGCCCGTCATTCCGCCGTACTTCGATTTGAAGCCCGTTGAGAAAACCAAAACCCGTTTGAACGCGGTCGTGAAGCTGGCCAAGCGCAAAGACGTGACCGCCCTCATCAACGCCTGTGACGCGGGCCGCGAAGGTGAACTGATCTTCCGCTTGATCGAGCAATACGCAGGCGGCAAAAAGCCCCTCGACAAACCCGTCAAACGCCTGTGGTTGCAATCGATGACGCCACAAGCGATTCGCGATGGGTTCGATTCCTTGCGCAGCGAACAACAAATGCGTGGCTTGGCCGACGCCGCCCGCAGCCGCTCCGAAGCCGACTGGCTGGTGGGCATCAACGGCACCCGCGCCTTGACCGCGTTCAACTCGCGCGAAGGCGGTTTCTTTTTAACCACCGTGGGCCGTGTGCAAACGCCAACGCTGTCGGTGGTGGTGGAGCGCGAAGAGCAAATTCGCAAGTTCATCAGCCGTGACTTCTGGGAAATTCACGCGTCGTTCAAAGTCGAAGCCGGCAGCTACCCCGCCAAGTGGTTCAACCCCGAGCACAAAAAAGACGCGGAAGACGCCGAGAAAAAACACGACCGCGTGTGGAGCGAAGCCGAAGCTTTGGCCATTGCCGATGCGGTGCGCAACCAACTCGCCACCGTCACCGAAGAGAGCAAACCCACCACCAAAGCCAGCCCCGGCTTGTTTGACTTGACCTCGCTGCAACGCGAAGCCAACGGCCGCTTTGGCTTCTCCGCCAAAACCACCTTGGCCTTGGCGCAAAGCTTGTACGAGCGCCACAAAGCACTGACCTACCCGCGTACCGACTCACGCCATTTGCCTGAAGACTACGTGCCCGTGGTCAAGCAAACTTTCGAGATGCTGGCTGACAGCGAGATGAAGCACTTGGCACCCCATGCCTTGGTCGGCTTGAACAACAACTACGTGCGCAAACTGCCCCGCGTGTTTGACAACAAAAAGGTCAGCGATCACTTTGCGATCATCCCGACCTTGCAAGCCCCCAGCGGTTTGTCTGACGCCGAGCAAAAGTTGTACGACTTGGTGGTGCGCCGCTTCTTGGCCGTGTTCTTCCCCAGCGCTGAATACATGGTGACCACGCGCATCAGCACCGTCAAAGCCGCAGGCAAAGACCAGAACTTCCGCACCGAAGGCAAAGTGTTGGTCAACGCCGGTTGGATGGCGGTGTACGGCAAAGACGCCGCGCAAGAAGCCTCCGACAACGAAGAAGATGGCAAGACCCTCGTGGCCTTGAAAACGGGCGAATCCGCCAAGAACGAATCGGCCGACGCCAAGGGCTTGAAAACTCGCCCTCCCGCACGCTACAGCGAAGCCACCTTGCTGGGCGCGATGGAAGGCGCAGGCAAGTTGGTGGAAGACGACGAGTTCCGCGAAGCCATGCAAGAAAAAGGCTTGGGCACGCCCGCCACACGCGCGTCCATCATTGAAGGCTTGATCAACGAAAAGTACTTGCTACGCGATGGCCGCGAGATGATCCCCACGGCCAAAGCCTTTCAGCTGTTCACGCTGCTGCGCGGCTTGGGCGTCGAAGAGTTGTCCAAACCCGAACTCACCGGCGGCTGGGAACACAAACTCTCGCTCATGGAACACGGCCAACTGAGCCGCGAAGCCTTCATGCGCGAGATTGCCGAGATGACCGAGCACATCGTCAAGAAGGCCAAAGAGTTTGACCGCGACACCATCCCCGGTGACTACGCCACCCTCAAAACCCCATGCCCCAAGTGCGGCGGCGTGGTGAAAGAAAACTACCGCCGCTACGCTTGCGTGGGCCAAGACGGCGCCGCGTCTGACTCGGGCGAAAACGGCACAGGCTGCGGTTTCTCGATCAGCAAAATCCCAGGTGGGCGCACCTTTGACGCGGCCGAAGTCGAGCAGTTCTTGACCGACAAAAAGATTGGCCCTTTGGAAGGCTTCCGCTCCAAAGCGGGCTGGCCATTCACTGCTGAAATCGCGCTCAAGTACAGCGAAGAAGACCAAAACTGGAAACTCGAATTCGACTTTGGCGATGACAAAAATGGCGAGTCCGGCGAGATCGTGGAGTTTGGCGATGCGCCCAGTTTGGGCAACTGCCCCAAGTGCGGCAGCCCCGTGCACGAGCACGGCAGCAACTACGTGTGCAGCAAAGCCGTGCCCACACACGCGCAGGCCACGCCGAGCTGCGACTTCAAGAGCGGCAAGATCATCTTGCAGCAACCCGTCGCGGTGGAGCAAATGCAAAAGCTCTTGAGCGAAGGCAAAACCGACTTGCTCGACAAGTTTGTGTCCATGCGCACGCGCCGTGCGTTCAAAGCGTTTTTGCAGTGGGACGCCGAGGCTGGCAAAGTCAACTTCGCCTTCGAGCCACGCACCAGCAAATACCCACCCAAAGGTGGCAAAACGCCCACCACCAACGCGCTGATCAAAGCCGCTGGCAAAAAAGTGCCTGCGAAAGCCACGAAAGCCACCAAAGCCAAAGCTGAAAAGCCGGTCAAAGTGGCCAAAGAAAAAGCACCCCGCAAAGTCACCGCAGGCTATTTGCCCAGCGCCGACCTCGCCGCCGTGATTGGCAACGAGGCCGTGGCCCGCACCGAAGTCATCAAAAAGCTGTGGGACTACATCAAGGCCAACGGCTTGCAAGACGCCACCAACAAGCGCGCCATCAATGCCGATGCCAAACTCTTAACCGTGTTCGGCAAGCCTCAAGTGACCATGTTTGAACTGGCTGGCATTGCAGGCAAACACCTGCGCCCCGTGGGTGAGTAATCCAGGTGAACCAACAAGAGTGAACGCATGTCTTTGAATGCCGCCCCCGACAGCACGCCGCTGATCGCCACCCCACAGGCCATGCACTTCGCACAAGTGCTGCCCCTGCAAAGTGGCGCCAGCCTGCGCGACTACACCCTGGCCTATGAAACCTACGGCACCTTGAACGCCGACCGCTCCAACGCGGTGCTGGTGTGCCACGCCCTCAACGCCTCGCACCATGTGGCGGGCGTCTATGAAGGTCAAGACAAAAGCGAAGGCTGGTGGGACAACATGATTGGCCCCGGCAAGCCCGTGGACACGAACCACTTCTTTGTGATTGGCGTCAACAACCTTGGCTCCTGCTTTGGCTCCACCGGCCCCATGCACACCCACCCCGACACAGGCAAGATCTACGGCGCCGACTTCCCCGTGGTGACGGTGGAAGACTGGGTCAACGCCCAAGCCTTGCTGCTGGACCGTTTGGGCATCCAGCAACTCGCCGCCGTTTTGGGCGGCAGCTTGGGCGGCATGCAAGCGCTCAGCTGGACGCTGCAACACCCCGAGCGTGTGCGTCACGCCGTGGTGGTGGCCAGTGCGCCCAACCTCACCGCCGAGAACATCGCGTTCAACGAAGTCGCGCGTCGCGCCATCGTGACAGACCCCGATTTTCATGGCGGCCACTTTTATGAGCACGGCGTTGTGCCCCAACGCGGTTTGCGCATCGCCCGCATGGTGGGCCACATCACGTACCTCAGCGACGATGTGATGAACGAGAAGTTCGGTCGTGAGTTACGTGATGCAGTCGTAGGCAGCGCCACGGGCTACAAGTACTCCACGCAAGACGTGGAGTTTCAAATCGAAAGCTACCTGCGCTACCAAGGCGACAAGTTCAGCGAGTACTTTGACGCCAACACCTATTTGCTCATCACACGCGCCCTAGATTACTTCGACCCCGCACGCACCTACGGTGGCAATTTGTCAGCCGCCTTTGCGCGCACTCAAGCCAAGTTTTTGCTCGTGAGCTTCACCACCGATTGGCGCTTCTCCCCCGAGCGCAGCCGCGAAATGGTGCGTGCCTTGCTCGACAACCAGCGCGACGTGAGCTACGCCGAAATCGACGCCCCACACGGCCACGACGCGTTCCTGCTGGATGACGCCCGTTACATGAATGTGGTGCGCTCGTACTTCGCGCGCATCAGCGGTGAGTTGCCCGCCTTGACCACGCACACCGGAGGTGCAGCATGACACACGACAACTTGCTGGCCATCGCCGCGCTGGTGCCCCACGGCAGCCGCGTGCTCGACCTCGGCTGCGGCGACGGCGCTTTGCTGGCCCACCTGCAACAACACAAAGCCTGCACCGGCTACGGTGTGGAGCTGGACGACACCAATGTGCACGCCTGCGTGCAGCGCGGTGTGAATGTGCTGCAACTCAACCTCGACTTAGGTTTGAGCGTGTTTGCAGACCAATCGTTTGACGTGGTGCTGCAAATCGACACACTGCAACACCTGCGCAACGCAGAAACCATGCTGCGTGAAACCGCACGCGTGGGCAAAACTGGCATCGTGGCATTCCCCAACTTTGCACACTGGCCCAACCGCCTGAGCATTTTGCAAGGCCGCATGCCCGTCACCAAACGCCTGCCCTACCAGTGGTACGACACGCCCAACATCCGCGTGGGTACCTTTGCGGACTTTGCTGACTTGGCACACAAAAACAAGCTCCAAGTGCTGGATAAATTCGGTCTGCAAAATGGCCGCGAAGTCCGCATGTGGCCCAACGCTTTGGCAAGCACTGCTGTATTTAAATTTCAACCATTCGCCTGATACTTTGACAACACGGAGACAAACCATGCAACGCAGACAGTGGCTTCAACGGGCTACCTTAGGCCTCTTACCCCTCGCCCTATCGAGCCAAAGTGCGTGGGCACAATCTTGGCCAACACGCCCCATCCGGTTGGTGGTGCCATTTCCCCCAGGCGGTTTGATTGACAACATGGCGCGTCTGATTGGCCCACGGTTGTCCCAAGAACTAGGTCAACCCGTGGTCATTGACAACAAGCCGGGCGCTGGCGGTAACTTAGGCGCGGGAGAAGCCGCACGCGCCAGCGCAGATGGTTACACCTTGTTGATGGCGTCGCCTCCGCTGACCATCAACCCTGCGCTCTACAAAAAACTTCCCTACCAGCCCGAGCAAATCGCACCCTTGGGTTTGTTGGGCCGAGTGCCCAATGTGCTGTTGGTCAACCCAGCATCAGGCATCCAATCGGTAGCTGATTTGAGTGCGCGCATCAAAGCGCGTCCTGGTCAACTCAACTATGCGTCCAACGGCCAGGGAACATCACTACATCTGAGTGCCGAGCTCTACAAAAGTAAAAATGGCCTCTTCATTACCCACATACCTTACCGAGGTGCTGCGGCCGCCATCACGGCACTGATGGCCAACGAGGTCGACATGATGTTCGACAACTTGCCCTCCGCGCTTGGACAAATTCAAGCGGGTAGGCTCAAAGCCTTAGCGGTCACCACACCTCAACGCAGCAGCGTCTTGCCTCAAGTTCCCACCATGGCTGAAGCGGGTATTGCTGGATACCAAGTGAGCGCTTGGTTTGGCTTGGCTGCGCCAGCAGGCATGCCTGCAGCGGTGCAAGCGCGCATCGAGCAGGCCTTAGAGCGCATCGCCAAACAACCCGAGGTCATGGCCGCCTTGCAAAAACAAGGGGCTGAGCCCAGCTGGCTTGACAGCAAAGGTCTGGCGGGCTTCATGCAAGCTGACACTGCGCAGTGGAAAACCGTGGCCGATTACGCGCGCATTTCTTTGGATTGATCCCCCCATGAACGCGCCCGTCAGCCACGAACTGCTCGCCCATGTATCCCGTGCTTGGGACAGCGACATCGTCTCGCAACTCACCGACTACATCGCCATTCCCGCCAAGTCACCCGCGTTTGACGCCGACTGGGCGCAGCACGGCCACATCGACCACGTGGTGCAACGCGCCGCCGATTGGGTGTTGGCGCAAAAGGTGACGGGGCTGACGCTGGAGGTGATCCGTTTGCCCGGCCGCACGCCCGTGTTGTTCTTTGAAGTCGCCGCCACGCGCCCCAGCGATGCACAAAGCGAAACCGTGCTGATGTACGGCCACCTCGACAAGCAACCCGAGTTCAGCGGATGGCGCAATGACCTCGGCCCTTGGACGCCCAAGTTCGAAGACGGCAAGCTCTACGGCCGCGGCGGCGCAGACGACGGCTACGCCATTTACGCCAGCATCGCGGCCATCCAAGCCCTGAAAGCGCAAAACACACCGCACCCGCGCATCGTGGGCTTGATCGAAACCTGCGAAGAATCGGGCTCTTACGACTTGCTGCCTTATGTCGACGCCCTGCGCACGCGCTTGGGCAATGTCGGCTTGGTGATGTGCCTCGACAGCGGCGCGGGCAACTACGACCAGCTGTGGCTCACCACCAGTTTGCGCGGCATGGCCAGCGGTGTGTTGAAAGTGGAAGTGCTCAGCGAAGGCGTGCATTCGGGCGATGCCTCGGGCGTGGTGCCGTCGAGTTTTCGCATCATGCGTCAAGTGCTCGACCGCCTAGAAGACAGCGCCACGGGCCGCTTGTTGCCCGCGCAGTTTCACGTCGAAGTGCCCGCCGACCGCCTGCGCCAAGCGCAAGCCACTGCCGCGCTCTTGGGTGACGAACTGTACAAACGCTTTCCGTGGGCCCACCACGATTGCGGTGGTGCCAACTTGGTCACCTTGCCCATGACGCAAGACCCGCTGCAAGCCCTGCTGCAACGCACTTGGGCCCCTACCCTGAGCGTGACTGGCGCCGAAGGTCTGCCGGCCTTCAAAGACGCGGGCAACGTGCTGCGCCCCTCCACCGCCTTCAAGCTCAGCCTGCGCTTGCCGCCGCTGGTTGACGCGGCGCAAGCCGTGCAAGACCTCAAGGCCTTGCTGGAAGACAACGCCCCGTACCAAGCCAACGTCACCTTCCACGCCGAAGGCTCCGCCAACGGCTGGAACGCACCCACCTCCGCCCCGTGGTTTGAACAAGCGCTAGACGCCGCCAGCTTGGCCCACTTCGGCGCGCCTTGCGCCACGATTGGCCAAGGCGGCACCATCCCGCTGATGAACATGCTGAGTCAAGGCTTTCCCAAAGCGCAAATGATGGTGTGCGGCGTGCTCGGCCCTAAGAGCAACGCACACGGCCCCAACGAGTTTTTGCATGTGCCGTTTGCCACGAAGCTCACCGCAGCCGTGGCGCAGGTGATGGCAGCCATGCCATGAACGCTTCCGTGTTGTCCACGCTAGGTGCTGCCGACCAACAGTTGGCGATGTACCACTGGGACTTGCCAGACCACCCATCCACCGCGCACACGCGTGGCACGGTCTTACTGGTCCACGGTTTGGGCGAACACATGGGACGCTATGCCCACGTCGCAGCACAACTCAATGCTTGGGGCTTTCATGTGCGCGGCTATGACCACTACGGCCACGGCTTGTCCAGCGGCGCACGCGGCACCTTGCCCACACCGCATCGTCTGCTGGACGACTTGGCCCGCGTGATCGACCACGTGCGTGCGTCAACACCGCAGCCCACACACCGTCTGATCTTGTTGGGCCACAGCATGGGGGGTTTGGTGGTGGCGCGTGCCGTGGCAGAGCAATTGCGCCCCGTGGACGGGTTGGTCATGTCCTCTCCCGCTTTGAGCACGGACACCAACTGGATTCAAAAGCTGCTGCTCGCCACCTTGCCCCATGTGGCACCGCAGCTGTGCGTCGACAACGGACTCGACGCCACGTGGATCGCACGAGACGCGCAAGCGGTGCAAGCCTACAAAAACGACCCCTTGGTGCATCGCAAAATTTCTCCGGCCTTAGGCGCATGGATCGTCGACCAAGGCGCGGCCACCTTGGCCCATGCGGCACAGTGGCACATGCCAACCTTGCTGCTGTACGCCGGTCAAGACCGCTTGGTGCGTCCCGAAGGCAGCGCGGTTTTTGCACAGGCGGCGCCCTCACACCTCGTGACGGCGCATTGCTACAAAGCGATGTATCACGAGATCTTCAACGACCCAGCGGTCGATCAAGTGTTTGCCGATTTACGCGCTTGGTTGGGGTGAGCTGAACGCTGAAAACGCTTGGGCTACACCAAGCACTCAAACCAAGGTAAGCATGGCCAATGCAGCCAACGCAGCCGTTTCGGCGCGCAACACGCGGTTACCCAAAGTCACGGCCGCAAAGCCTTTGGCGCGGGCCGCTGCGTCTTCTGCGTCGGTCAGGCCACCTTCTGGGCCGTTGAGCAACACCCAAGTTTTGGGCGCGGCCGAGGCAGGCATCTCGGCCAGCGTTGCCAATGCGGCAGCATTTTCATGGGCCGCATGGGAAGCCTGCTGCGCTTGCATCAGCGCTTGCATAAGTGCATTCAGCGGCTGCGTGCTGGCATGCAACGACAGCACGGCGTGCACGGTGACGTCGCCGACCTGCGCGGCATCGCTTGGTGCCGTCGTCGTTTGTTGTGCGCCAGCCATTTGACGCGCCAGCCATGTGTCCAAACGCTCGGGCACATCAATCACAGGCACGCGATTGCGGCCACATTGCTCGCACGCGCTGGCCGCAACGGCTTGCCAATGGGCTTGTTTTTTCTCGGCGCGTTCGCCGGTTAAGCGAATCACGCTGCGTTCGGTCATCAGCGGGGTAATGCGGTGCACGCCGAGTTCGGTGGCTTTTTCAACCAACCAGTCCATGCGTTCGTTGGCAGGCATGCCGACGGCCAAGTGCACGCGTTGGGGCGCCTCGCGCTCCAGCGCCAAGTGCTCGCGCACGACCACGCGCACATCGCTGCGGCCCATGTGTTCGACCTCGGCGATGTACTCACCACCGTCGCCATTGAACAAGGTCAGCGTGTGGCCAGGTTGCATGCGCAACACTTGCACATGACGGGCGGCCGTGGCGGGCAAGTCCAACACCAAACCGATGGACAAGGGCAGGGGACAGTGAAAACGCGCCATGCTCAAGCCTTGCTGCCAGGGGTGAGACGCGGGAAGGCCAAGCTGATGGCGGGCTCGGTGCCCTCCACCTTGTCGATCAAACGCAACAAGGGCGTGAGCTCGCTGTAACGGCTGGCGGTGGAGCGGATGTAATTGATAAAGCGCGGAGCATCGGCCAAGTACTTGGGCTTGCCATCGCGCAAGGTGAGGCGAGCGAAGATGCCGGCCACTTTGAGGTGGCGTTGCAGGCCCATCCACTCGACGGCACGGAAGAACTCACCGAAGTCTTGCGACCAACCGTCGTGGTCCATCAAGCCGACTTTGCGGGCGCGCTCCCAATAACGGATGGTGACGTCGAGCACAAAGTCTTCGTCCCAGGTCAAAAAGGCATCGCGCATCAGGCTGGCGATGTCGTAGGTGACGGGGCCGTAGACGGCGTCTTGAAAGTCCAACACCCCCAAACGTGGTTCGGCGGGGTCGCGCGGCATCATCAAGTTGCGGGGCATGAAGTCGCGGTGCACATACACGCTGGGTGCGGCCAAGTTGCGTTGCACGATGGTCTCAAACGTTTTGCCAAGCATGTCGCGCTGGGTGCTGTCGAGTTGCAACTGGCGGTGCTGGGTCAAGTACCAATCAGGGAACAGCGATAACTCGCGCTTCAACAAGGCGTCGTCGTACGCGGGCAGCACGCCGGGGCGGCTGCTTTGTTGCAAGCTCAGCAAGGCATCGAGCGCGCGCATGTAAAGCGCGTGGTTGGCTTGAGGGTGGTCGCGGTCGATGACGTCCATCATGGTTTGATGGCCAATGTCGTCGAGCAACATGAAACCCTGTGGCTCGTCCCAGGCCAAGATGCGGGGCACATACAAGCCGGCGTCTTGCATCAAGCGGGCAATGCGCACAAAGGGCTCGCAGTTTTCTTTGTCGGGCGGGGCGTCCATGATGACGCACGACGCTGCCGCAGAACCCGGCGCTAAATCGACCCGAAAGTAGCGCCTGAAACTGGCATCGGCCGACGCGGCACGCACGGTGGCGGGCAGCACGCCGTGGGCCTGCGCGAGGGGCTGGAGCCACTGGTGAAAAGCCGCCGCACGTTCGGGCTGGGCCCATTCAATGGCGGGGTAAGAGGGGGTGCCCGAAGGCTGGGAGTTAGGCTGAGTGCTCATGGATAATCTAAATTCTACAAATCAGCCTAGGTCGACCCATTTTTGGGGGCGTCTTGACCTCGTGCTGTGCTCTTTTTAAGGTTGTCCTGCGTTCATGTTGCTGCCCGATTTTCCTCGCCGTGCGTGTGCCTTGTCTTGGCTGGCGTTGGGCTTGCTGAGCAACGGCGCCGCTTTGGCGCAAGCGCAGAGCACCGAGCCCGCCGTGAGCGCCCCGCCTTTGGCGCTGCGCCCCAGCAGTTTGCTGCAAGAAAAAATCAGCGATGAGACGCGCCAGCAACTGCCCTCGTTTTTACAAAGCGACAGCTTGAGCGGTCGCACCGATGTGCAATCCGTGCTCGAAGGCCATGTCGAGTTTCGCCGTGGCGATTTGTTGCTCAAAGCCGACCGCCTCGAATACGACCAAATCGACGACTTGGCCAAAGCACGCGGCCACGTCTACATCAACCGCGCGGGCAATGTGTACCAAGGCCCCGCACTCGATTTGCATTTGGATGCGTTTGAAGGCTTTTTCACCCAGCCCAGCTACCAGTTGCTGAAAAACAAAGCGCACGGCAAGGCCGAGCGGATCGACTTCATCGACAGCGCCAACACCGTGCTGCACCACGCCGACTTCACCACCTGCCAGCGCAAGCCCGGCCCGAGCTGGATGCCTGATTGGTTCTTCAAAGCCGACAAGATCACCTTGGACACCGACCGCAACGTGGGCGTGGCCGAAGGGGCCTCGCTGCGCTTCAAGGGTGTGCCCATCTTGCCCGTGCCATCCGTGGCGTTTCCGCTGAGCGAAGAACGCAAATCGGGCTTGCTGCCCCCCACGATTGGCGTAGACAACATTGGCGGCTTGGAATACACCCAGCCCTATTACGTCAACCTCGCACCCAACCGCGACGTGACCTTTTTCCCCACGTATTGGAGCAAGCGCGGTCTGAACTTGGGCACCGAGTTTCGCTATCTTGAAAGCGCCGCGCCTCAGCCCGTATTTCAAGGCCAATTGCGCTTGGACTACATGGAGAAAGACCTGCTGCGCGAGTCACGCCGCTGGGGCATGCAATACAACCACACGGGCATTCTTAACCCCAATTACGCAGGTGGCCAACTCGGTTTGAACATCAGCCTGAACCGCGTCAGCGACGACGATTATTGGAAAGACTTTTCCTTGATCGGCAACTCGGGCATTCAGCGCTTGCGCAACAACGATGCCAACCTAAATTGGACCGACGGCACTTACAGCACCGGCATGCGCGTGCAACGCTGGCAAACGCTGCAAGACTTGTTGAACACCAACAACCGCATCACACCACCGTTTGACCGCGCACCGCAGTTCACCGCACGCATGCAACGCCACAGCGTGGGTGGATTTGACTTCAGCGTGGACGGCGACTTGACGCGCTTTGAGTCCATCCGCGACATCGACTGCACCGCCGCCTCCAGCACCACGACCTACAACAACTGCGCCCCCAACGCCAACCGCGCGGTGTCGTGGGTGCAGCTGAGCCGCCCGTTTGTGTCGGCCTCGGGTTACGTCACGCCCAAAATTCAGGTGCACGGACGCAGCTACCAGTTTGACGGCGGCTTGCCCAACGCACAGTTTTACGGCACACACCAAGGCCAAACTGGCGCCAGCGTGACCGTGCCCACCTTCAGCCTTGACACCAGCGTGGCCTTCGAGCGCAACAGCCGCTGGCTAGACCGCGCATGGGTGCAGACCTTGGAGCCACGGGCGTTTTACGTGTACACGCCCTACCGCGAACAAAACTACCTGCCCAATTACGACTCGGGCGGCAATGCCTTCAACTTCGCCAGCATCTTCACCGAGAACGCTTTTGGCGGGCATGACCGCATCTCCGACAGCAAGCTGCTGACGCTGGGTGTGACCTCCCGTTTGCTCGACCCCGAAACGGGTGCCGAAGGCGCCCGCTTTGGCGTGGCCCAGCGCCTGCGCATGCAAGAGCAACGCGTCACCTTGCCCGACGACCCGACCGCCAAATCCGGTATCAGCGAAATCTTGGCCGGTGCCACGCTCAACCTGAGCCGCACTTGGGCCTTGGACTCTGCCGTGCAGTACAACCAAAAGACCAACAACATGCTGCGCCGCATGGTGGCGGGGCGTTACAACCCAGGCTCTTACCGCGTCATCAATGCGGCCATTCGCACGCAAAACGACGAAAACGGTGACCCCTTGTCCAAACAAGTCGACGTGGGTTGGCAATGGCCCTTGCACGACCTGTGGGGCGGCGCCGACGATGACAGCGTCGAAGGCCGCGGCTTGGGCGAAGGCCGCTGGTACAGCGTGGCCCGCATGAACTACAGCCCGATGGACAAACGGGTGGTCGAGTCCATCATTGGCTTCGAATACGATGCAGGCTGCTGGATCAGCCGCGTGGTGGCCGAACGTTTGCAAGTGGCCGACGGTTTGGCGCGCCAACGCTTGTTGTTCCAACTTGAATTTGTCGGCTTCTCGCGCATTGGCACCAACGCCATGGGCTCGCTGCGCACCAATGTGCCGCGCTACCAACCGTTGCGCCAGCCTTCCATGACCCCTAGCCGTTTCGGCAATTACGATTGATGTTGACCATGTCCACTTTCTTCCAGCGCACAGCGCTTTGCTCTTGCCTGCTGTTGCCACTGCTGACACTCAGCCCTGTGGGTGCGCAAGCGCAAAGCTACCGCGCCACCACGCCAGGCGGCAACTTCATCGTGGCCCTGGTTGACAGTGCGCCCATCACCAACCTCGACGTGCAACGCCGTGCCGCCCAACTGCGCCAGCAACTGAACGCGCAAGGCCGCGGCACCAGCACACCCGCAAGCGCCAACGCCAACCTGATGCGCGAAGCCTTAGAGCGTTTGATTGATGAAAAAGCGCAATTGCAGTTCGCCAAAGAAACTGGAATTAGCGTAGACACCGCCACCCTTGACCAAGCCGAACAACGCTTGGCAGCACAAAGCCAAATCACCGTCGACGAGTTGCACAAAAAAGCCAAGGCTGAAGGCACGTCCGTCACACAACTGCGCCAAGACCTGCGCGACCAAATCACCTTGCAACGCTTGGCCGAACGCAATGTGCCAGCGCGCATCAAAGTCAGTGACGTCGAAATTGCGCAAGCCATGCAAGAGCGACTGGCCCAAAACGCCAACACCAACCCCACCGTCGAGTTGGGTCACATCTTGATTGCGGTGCCAGAAACTGCCAGCGTGCCCCAAGTTGCCGCGCTTCAAGCGAAAGCCGATGCTGCGCTGGCCCGCCTAAAAAAGGGTGAGAGCTTTGCCACCGTGGCCAAAGACGTGTCTGACAGCGCCGAGCGCGACAAAGGCGGCTTGATGGGCGCACGTCCCGCCGATCGTTACCCCTCGTTGTTTGTCGACGCCACCCAAAAACTGGCCGTAGGCGAACTCAGCAACGTGGTGCGTTCGGGCGCGGGCTTTCACATCTTGAAGCTGATCAGCAAGCAGGGCAACGCGGTGGCCACAATCACCGAGACACGGGCGCGCCACATCTTGCTGCGCTTGAGCAGCCAACTCAGCCCAGCCGCCGCGCGTGCGCAGTTGGCCGGTTACAAGCGCCAGATTGAAGCGGGCAAGTCCGACTTTGCCAAACTCGCCCAAGAACACTCACAAGACGCCAGTGGCCCCAACGGGGGCGATTTAGGCTGGGTCGCGCCGGGCATGTTTGTGCCCGAGTTTGAAGCGGTCATGAATGCACTGAAGATTGGCGAAATCGCTGACCCCATGGTGTCGCGCTTTGGCGTGCACTTGATTCAGGTGCTGGCACGCCGCGAAGCGCCGATCACCGAACGTGAATTGCGTGAGTTGGTGCGCAACAAATTGCGCGACAGCAAATACGAAGAAACTTACCAAATCTGGGCGCAAGAAATGCGTGGTCGCGCCTACGTCGAATACCGCGACGCCCCGCAGTAACGCAAAAAGTAAAAAGCACACCTTGAAACACATTGCCCGCAAACGCTTCGGCCAGCATTTTTTAACCGACGGCGCCATCATTGAAAGCATCATTGATGCGATCGCGCCGCAAGCCGGCGAGCCCATGGTCGAAATCGGCCCTGGTCTTGCCGCCATGACGCAACCCTTGGTAGAACGCCTGGGCCACTTGCACGTCATCGAACTCGACCGCGACTTGGCTGCTCGCCTGCGCGAACACCCACACTTGAGCGTGATTGAGTCGGACGTGCTCCGCGTGGACTTCACCCAACTGGCTGCCGAGCTTAAAACGCCGAAGCTGCGCGTGGTGGGTAACCTGCCTTACAACATCTCGTCGCCCATCTTGTTTCACCTGTTAGAGCACGTCGCCGTGGTGCAAGACCAGCACTTCATGCTGCAAAAAGAGGTGATTGACCGCATGGTCGCCAAGCCCAGCACCAGCGACTACAGCCGGCTGAGCGTGATGCTGCAATGGCGCTACGACATGGAAGACGTGTTGTTTGTGCCGCCCGAGTCGTTTGACCCGCCCCCTCGCGTAGACAGCGCCGTGGTGCGCATGGTGCCGCTGGCGGAGCCGCCCAAGATCGACGTCAAATTGATGGAAGAAATGGTCAAGGTGGCGTTCAGCCAGCGCCGCAAGCTGCTGCGCCACACCTTGGGCCGCTGGCTCGAAGGCCGCAATTTTGCAGGCCAATTCGATGTCCAACGCCGCGCCGAAGAGGTGCCCGTTGCGCAATACGTGACGTTGGTGCAAAGCCTTTGACATGAAAAAACCCCGTTGCAGTCGCTGCAACGGGGTTTTGTTTTTGAGCTCAGCGGTTCGTTTGAACCACAGAGCGCAGGTCTTAGGCGGTGGCGGCTTGCCAGTAACCGGCGTTGAAAGGGCTGCTCATGCGCAAAGCCATCGGCGACACGTCGACCAGTTTGTCGGTTGGCATTTTTTCGCCATCTTCCAACACATCTAAGCTGTCGATGGCGACACCGGCTTTGTCGAACGCGGGCGCACGCGCCACCGAGAACGAATAGAAGCAACGGAACGGCACTTTGCGATCTGACCAAAAGTCAGACGCTTCGCGGAAGATGTCCAACAGCTGCTCGCGGGCTTCTTTGTCAAACTTGGCGTGGGCGGGGATGTGCTCCAACACCACGATGAACCCAGGCTGGCTGCCAGACTTGTGCAACACGTCGGTCAAACCATCGGACAAAGAATCAAAGTTTTTGCTGGCTTGTGGCGCAAACGTAAATTCTTTGGCAATCAAATCCAAAATGTCTTGTTTGCTCTGGGTTTGGGCCAGATTGGCATACAAAAAGTGATGACCCAAAGCTTGCGCAGCTTCTTGCAACTGGGGCACGCGGAAGGCGCGGATCGACTGAACGATGTTCGTTTTGACAGTACGCAGTGGCATCTCTATCGCCGTTTCTATAACTAGGGAAATTTTGAAGTAGCTCTTCGGGTAAACCCGAAAAAAGTGAAGCGCAAGTGTTACAGAAACGCTACAAAAAAGCAAGGGCCCGCCCAAATCTGAGCGAGCCCTGAGGGTTATTACTTAAATTCAGTAAATTTAGAGTAGGAAAACCCGAATCACCTCATCGCACAGCGCTGGCGTCAGCCACGGTCAGCGCCGTCATGTTGACGATACGACGCACCGTGGTGCTCGCGGTCAAGATGTGCACCGGCTTGGCCGCGCCCAAAAGCACGGGGCCAATGGCAATGTTGCCGCCGGCCGCTGTTTTGAGCAGGTTGTAGGCGATGTTGGCCGCATCCAGGTTAGGCAAGACCAACAAGTTGGCATCCCCAATCAAGGTGGTGCTGGGCATTTGCAAGCCGCGTGCGTGGCCATCCAAAGCCACATCGCCATGCATTTCGCCGTCAATTTCGAGCCAAGGCGCCTTTTTCTGCACCAAAGCCAGCGTTTCGCGCATTTTGATCGCCGAAGGCTGGTTGCTGCTGCCAAAGTTGGAGTGCGAGAGCAATGCCGCTTTGGGATGGATACCAAAACGACGCATTTCTTCAGCCGCCATGACCGTGATTTCGGCCAATTGCTCAGCCGTTGGGTCGTAGTTGATGTGCGTATCGACCAAGAACACTTGGCGATCAGGCAACAACAAACCGTTCATACACGCGTAGGTGCTGATGCCTGAACGGTTGCCGATCACTTGGTCCACATAGTTCAAGTGGGTGTGCGGGGTGCTCCAAGTGCCGCAAATCAGGCCATCAACCTCGCCTTTGTGCAGCATCATGGTGCCAATGAGCGACAAACGGCGGCGCATGTCGATTTTGGCCAGTTGCTCGGTGACGCCTTTGCGGGCGGTCATCTTGTAATAGGTTTGCCAAAAATCGCGGTAACGGTGGTCTTGTTCCACATTGACCACTTCGTAGTCCACGCCTTCTTTGAGGCGCAAGCCGAAGTTTTCAATGCGCTGCGCAATCACGGACGGGCGACCAATCAAAGTGGGTTTGGCCAAGCCTTCGTCCACCACAATTTGCACGGCACGCAACACGCGCTCTTCTTCGCCTTCGGCGTAGCACACACGCTTTTTGCTGGCACGCTTGGCGGCAGCGTAGATGGGCTTCATGATCGAGCCCGATGCGTACACAAAGCCTTGCAGCTTCTCGATGTAGGCTTCCATGTCTTGAATTGGGCGCGTCGCCACACCGCTGTCTGCGGCGGCTTTGGCCACGGCAGGGGCAATCTTCATCATCAAGCGTGGGTCAAATGGCTTGGGGATGAGGTACTCAGGGCCAAAGGCCAAGGTCTCGCCCGCGTAGGCTGCGGCCACCACTTCGCTCTGCTCGGCTTGCGCCAACTCAGCAATGGCGTACACCGCAGCAATTTCCATCTCGTCGGTGATGGTGGAGGCGCCCGCATCCAACGCACCGCGGAAGATGTACGGGAAGCACAGCACGTTGTTCACTTGGTTGTGATAGTCGCTGCGACCCGTGGCGATGATGGCGTCGTCGCGCACGGCCTTCACTTCTTCAGGCGTGATTTCGGGGTTCGGGTTGGCCAAGGCCATGATGATGGGCTTAGACGCCATCTTCTTGACCATGTCAGGCTTCAACACGCCGCCAGCGGAGAGGCCCAAGAACACGTCCGCGCCTTCGATGATGTCGCTCAAGGTGCGTGCATCGGTCTTTTGGGCGAATTGGATCTTGTCTTCGTCCATCAACTCGGTGCGGCCTTCATAGACCACGCCGGCCAAATCGGTGACGTAAATGTTGCTGCGAGGCATGCCCATTTTGAGCAACAGGCCCAAGCAAGCCAAGGCCGCAGCGCCAGCGCCCGAGGTGACGAGCTTGACGGTTTTGATGTCTTTGCCAGCCACCTTGAGGCCGTTCAAAATGGCCGCACCCACGGTGATCGCGGTGCCGTGTTGGTCGTCGTGGAAGACTGGGATCTTCATGCGCTCGCGCAGTTTGCGCTCGACGTAGAAGCAGTCGGGGGCCTTGATGTCTTCGAGGTTGATGCCGCCGAACGTGGGTTCCAGCGACGCAATGATGTCGACCAATTTGTCGAGATTCTTCTCGTCAATTTCCAAGTCAAACACATCGATGCCGGCAAACTTCTTGAACAGAACGGCCTTGCCCTCCATCACCGGCTTGGATGCCAGTGGGCCAATGTCACCCAAACCCAACACCGCTGTGCCGTTGGTGATCACAGCCACCAAGTTGCCGCGGCTGGTGTACTTGAAGGCGTTGTTGGGGTCTTTGACGATTTCTTCACAGGGAGCTGCCACGCCGGGCGAGTAAGCCAAGGCCAAATCGTGCTGGTTGACCAGCTGCTTGGTGGCGCGGATCGCTAGTTTTCCGGCGGTTGGGAACTCGTGGTATTCGAGGGCCGCGCGACGCAGTTCGGCACGAGCCTCTGCGCTGTTGTGGGAGTGGTTTGAGCTCAATGAAATCTCCTAATAGTGCAAAGGGTTGTTGCCTCTGTTGTGAAGCAACAACCCTGAGCTGGTCGTTTCATTTTAGGCCCGACGCCCACCCCACTTATACGGGGATGTGCTTACGCAAGTGGCAACGCTTTTTACTTATTCACAAAAGTGAACTTAAGCGGTCACCAATTTGGCCTGCTCCATGCGTCGGTTGGTGCTGCTGCCGCTCAGCACAAAGCCACGCACTTGCCCCTCGGCGTCGACAAAATGCCACAGGCCTTCGCCCACCACTTGCCAAGCGCCCACCGTGCCGAGCGCCGCAGACGCCACCACCAAGGGCAACGCAGGCGTTTTGATGGCCACGGGCATCAACGGAAACTGCACCGCCGTGGGCGTGCCCGCCAAGGTTTGCGCCAAGGCTTTGCCCGCATGCATGATGGGCAGCACATACGGCAAGGTGCGCGCCACGCCACCCACCGAGTCCGACGCGTATTGCGCGTTGTCACCCAAGGCGTACACATGCGCGGCGCTGGTTTGCAGCTGCGCGTTCACCACAATGCCACGCTCGGTGGTCAAGCCTGCGGCTTGCGCCAAGGCCACATCGGCCCGCAAACCGACGGCGCTGAGCACCACGTCCACCACGGTCTGTTGGCCGTTGGCAAACGTCACCACCAAGCCATCGTCCGTGCGGTCCACCGTTTGAACCGAGGTGCCAAAGTGCCATTGCACGCCCAAGGCTTGCAGCGCCGCTTGCAACTGCGCCCCCACAGCCTCAGGCAACAAAGCAGCCAAGGGCACAGCATTGGGGTCCACCACCTGCACGGCGTAGTGCTTGGCCGCCAAATCGTTGGCAAATTCGCAGCCGATCAGGCCCGCGCCAATCACCAACACCCGCGATTGGGGCAACAGGCTCTGGCGAAACACGGTGTAGCTCGCTAAGTCATTGACCGACATCACCTCAGACGCCGCGTTGCCGCCCAAGCTCAGGCGAATGGGGTGCGCACCCGTGGCCAACACCAAGTCGCGGTAGGTCAACACACCTTGCGCGGTGTGCACGGCTTGCGCCTGCACATCGAGGCGCGTGACGTGCGTGTGCGCCATCACCGTCACGTTCAGCGTTTCACGCATTTGGTCTGCGGGCATGGTGACCAACTGGGCTGGCGTGCGGCCCTGCGCGAGCGCGGTCGACAACGACGGCTTGCCGTAAAAATCGCCCGTGTCGGCGGTGACCAGCACCACAGGCGTGGTCGAGTCGAGCTTGCGAAATTCGCGCACGGCAGTCCAACCTGCCAAGCCCGACCCCACCACCAACACGGGGCCGTCTGGGTGACGTTGTGCCGTCATGTCATCCCCTTAGAAATCGACCAATTCGAAATCGGCCTTGGCCACGCCGCATTCGGGGCAAGCCCAGTCGTCAGGCACATCGGCCCAGGCGGTGCCAGCGGCAATGCCGTCTTCGGGGCGGCCTGCGGCCTCGTCATACACAAAACCGCAAACGATGCAGACGTATGTTTTGAAAGTAGAAGTGCTCATGGTGTGCTCTCTTTGAATCTTGAAAAGTTTGAATTGAATTTTCGGGGAAGTTGACATGGCATCGCCCCTTTGGGGGCTTGGCCATGCTCAGACCTTAGCGGTCACTTTGTTGAGTTGCGCTTGGTAGTGGTTGGCGTGACGCTCTTCCACTTTGGCCAACGCAGCGAAACGTTTTTGCGCTTTCAACAAGGTGGCGGTGAACTGTGCCGCATGCACTTTGGACTCTTCAATTTGCTCGTCCATCTCGGCCACCGCGGCGGCGTTGCCTTCGGCTTCAGCGGTTTTGCGGAACGTGGGGTACATCTCGGTGTACTCGTAGGTTTCGCCGTCGATGGCAATTTGCAAAGCCTTGGCCGGGGTCATGGAGGCCTTGGGATAGAGCAAGTCGAGGTGGCCGAAGGCGTGCATCACTTCTTGATCGGCGGTTTCTTCAAACGTGCGGGCCGTTTCTTCGTCGCCCATTTCACGGGCCAACTTGGCGAAGTAGCGGTATTTGATGTGGGCCATCGATTCGCCAGCGAAAGCGGCTTCGAGGTTGGCCATGGTCTTGATCTCGGGGCGGGTTTGTGCAGTCATTTGGAACTCCTTCAGTTAACGAAATTAATCGGGACAGGAGGAATGATAGGCACAGTTGATTGAAATAACCAATTGAATATTTCTAATCAATCGATAGCGTCTATCACCTTAACCCGCCACCGCTCAAAGTATGTTCGCAGATCAATCCCGCATCAAGGCTTCAATCTCTTGCGCCACCACGGGCACGCCGCGTGTGATGAGCTCACAGCCGTCCTCGGTGACGATGGCGTCGTCTTCAATGCGAATGCCGGTGTTCCAAAACGCTTCGGGCACATCGTGGGCGGGGCGCACGTAAAGACCGGGCTCGATGGTGAGCACCATGCCGGAGCGCAAAATGCGACTCGGGCGATTGACGAGGGTTTCGCCCGAAAGTGGGTCTTTGCGCGTGTTGGCTTCGCCAACTTCCACATGCTCCACGTAGCTGCCGCAGTCATGCACATCCATGCCCAGCCAATGGCTGGTGCGATGCATGTAGAAGGGAAAGTAGGCACGCTGCTCAATGACGTCTTGCGCGTTGCCGTGCTTGGTTTTGCTCAGCAAGCCGAGGTCTAACAAGCCCTGCGCCAGCACTTGCACGGTGGCGTCATGCGGGTCGGTGAAACGTGCGCCTGCATGGGTCGCAGCCACCGCTGCGTCTTGGCTGGCGAGCACAAGGTTGTAGAGATCGCGTTGCGGACCGGTGAAGGTGCCGTTGGCGGGGAAGGTGCGGGTGATGTCGGAGGCGTAGCTGTCTAGCTCGCAACCCGCGTCGATCAACACCAACTCGCCGCTGCGCACAGGCGCTGCGTCGGCGCGGTAATGCAACACACACGCATTCGCGCCCGCTGCCACGATGGAGGTGTAGGCGGGAAACTGCGAACCGTGCATGCGGAACTCGTGCAGCAACTCGGCGTCTAAGTGGTACTCACGCACATCTTGGCCCGCACGCAACATGCGAGCACTGGTTTGCATGGCGCGAATGTGGGCTTGGGCACTGACGTGCGAGGCGCGCCGCATGATGGCTTGCTCGTGCGCGTCTTTGATGAGGCGCATTTCGTCCAGCGGACCACACACATCGCGCTGCATGGCGGGACAGGCCACGCCAAAACGCGCGCGCGCGCGCACGGCATTGAGCCAGCCGTCCACCCGCGTTTCCAAACCTTTGTGTGTGGCAAACGGGTACCAAACCGTGTGCTGGTTCTCCAGCAACTTGGGCAATTGTTTGTCGAGATCGGCCACGGACTGCGACGCATCCACGCCCAACGCATCCACCGCTGCGTCGGGGCCCAAGCGGTAGCCATCCCAAATCTCGCGTTCCAAATCTTTGGGCTGACAAAACACCGTGCTGCGCCCCGTGGCGTCAATCACCAACCACGCGTTGGGTTCGGTGAAGCCCGTCAGGTAATAGAAGTAGCTGTCGTGGCGATACGGAAAGTCGCTGTCGCGGTTGCGCGCATGCTCGGGCGCCGTCGGGATGATGGCCACGCCACCGTCACCCAACTGGGCGGCCAAATGGGCGCGGCGGGCGGCGTAATGGGATGTTGAAAGCGTGGAGGTCGTGGTCATTTTTGGATTGTAGGAGTGGGATGCCAAGGCAAACCGGCAGCGCAGTTATTGCCACACGCAAGGAGACGATGACCTACGCGGTGGGGTGCGCGCTGACGCCTCATATTCACGACTTTCATTCATTACTTTAAATAAAAGTCGCGACCAAATGACAAACTACTTTAAAAAAGTCGCAAAATAGCGATATGAAACGCTACCTTGATGACCGTGTGCAAGCCGACTTGGCCCACAAAATGGTGTTCCTCACCGGCCCGCGCCAAGTGGGCAAAACCACGCTCAGCCGCCAACTGATTGCGCAGCAGGGCGGGCAATACCTGAACTACGACGTCCCGACCGACCGAGCGCTCATCATCCACCAGCGCTGGAACCCGCAAGCGCCGCTGTTGGTGCTCGACGAAATCCACAAAATGCCCGACTGGAAAGCCTGGCTCAAAGGCGTCTATGACGGCAAACCCGCCGCACAGCAACTGTTGGTCACGGGCAGCGCCCGCATGGACACCTTCAGGCAAAGCGGCGAATCGCTGGCTGGGCGCTTTTTTGGTTTGCGATTGCATCCGATCTCGGTGCGCGAATGGTGCGAGCAGACTGGGTCAACGCCCGATGCTGCGCTGACCCATCTGCTGGAGCGCGGTGGTTTTCCAGAGCCTTGCTTGGCTACCGACAACGAACAGGCCGAACGCTGGCGCAGGCAGTACTTCGATGGCCTCGTGCGCAACGACGTGCTGGAGTTTTCGCGCATTCAGGAGGTCAACGCCATCCGTTTGTTTGCCCAGATGCTGCGCTCGCGCGTGGGCTCGCCGCTGTCGTTGGCCAGCATGGCGCGCGACTTGGCCGTGTCACCCGTCACGCTCAAAAAATACCTCGATATTTTGGAAGCGCTTTACATCGTGTTTGTGGTGCGGCCATGGCACGACAACATCGCCCGCTCGGTGCTGCAAAGCCCCAAGGTCTATTTCTACGACACCGGTCTGGTCGAAGGCGATGACGGCCTGCGCTTTGAAAACCTCGTCGCCACCGCCTTGCTCAAACATGTGCAGTGGCAGCACGATGTGCAGGGCAAAGAAGCCGGCTTGCACTACATCCGCACCAAAGACGGTGCTGAAGTGGACTTTGCCTTGAGCGAAAAAAATCAGCTCACCCAACTGGTCGAATGCAAACTCTCAGACGAAAAACCGCACCGAGCTTTGCAGCGTTTTGCGCTGGAAAAAGCACCTGTGCAAGCCGTACAAGTGGTGCGCAATGCACGGCACAGCTACACGCTGGGAAACATTCAAATCGCTGCGGCACCTGACTATTTAAATGGACTGGCCGCTTGAATCTGTTCTTGCGCGACTCAGCGTTCAACGCGTCCCATTGAGCTGCGCCAAGCGCTGCGGCGTCCCCACATCCGTCCACGCCCCCGTGTAGAGCGACGCACTCACCGCACCTTCGTCCATCGCGGCGCGCAGCATGGGAGCGAGTGGGGCTTTTACGCCTTTGGGGTTGCCCGCCGGAATGTCGCACCACGCGGCTTCAAAGAAGGCGCGTTTGTAGAGCGCAATGGTGCTGAAGGTGTAGCGCGGTGACTCATGCGCGGTCATGGCTGCGGCTGCCGCAGCGGGGGCCGCTTCGTCCGATTTCTCAGCAGCAAGTGCCAGCTTGGGCAAATTCAAGGCCAAGCCCTCGGCCGACAAGCCAAAGTCCCCGCCCACGTTGTGCGCAGGGTTGGGCACCAGCCAAAGGTGCGCCAATTGCGGGCTGGCTTTGAAACGCTCAAACGCTTGTGAAGAAAACTCAAATTCAGGCGCAAACACATCGCCCGCAGCCACCCAAAACACATCATCCAACTGGGGCAAGGCGCGCACGATGCCGCCTGCGGTTTCAAGCGCGCCGCCAAAATCCACGCCTTCGTGGGAGTAACGCAAATGCAAAGGTGCCAAACCGGAGCTAACCAACGCATCGCCAAAGTGCTGCGGAATTTGCTCGCCTAGCCAATCGGTGTTGATGAGCAACTGCTGCACGCCACCGCGCTGCAAGCCTTCCATGGCCCACTGCATCAGCGGCTTGCCACGCACGGCGAGCATGGGTTTGGGCTGCACGTCGGTCAAAGGGCGCATGCGTTCACCGCGTCCTGCCGCCAACAAGAAAGCGGTGGCCTTGTGAGGCTGCGAGGCCTCAGTGGGGTGTGAGGCGGCGATAGAAGTAGGGCTAGAAATGGTGTTCACAGCCGCAGTGTAACGAGGGGGTTTCGGGCCACAGAACGCCACCAAGCCCCAAGCATTCGACCGCAAAAAAGCCGCCAAGCAGCTGACCAAGAACAGTTCGGTCAGGCTGGGGTAGGCCGGCTCGCTAAAATCTTGGTTTTCCCTTATTACCCCACCGGAGCCGCCTGACATGGCAAACACCCAACAAATGGCCAGCGCAATTCGCGCCTTGGCAATGGACGCTGTACAACAAGCCAACTCAGGACACCCCGGCGCGCCCATGGGCATGGCCGATATGGCTGTCGCTTTGTGGGGCGACCACCTGCGTCACAACCCCAAGAACCCCCATTGGTTGAACCGCGACCGCTTTGTGTTGTCCAACGGCCACGGCTCGATGCTGATTTACGCCTTGTTGCACCTCACCGGTTATGACTTGCCCATGGACGAGTTGAAAAACTTCCGCGTCCTGCACAGCAAAACCGCCGGCCACCCCGAAGTGGGCGTGACACCTGGCATCGAGACAACGACCGGCCCCTTGGGCCAAGGCATCACCAACGCGGTGGGCATGGCGCTGGCTGAAAAGCTGTTGGCGTCTGAGTTCAACCGCGAAGGGCACGACATCGTCGACCACCACACCTACGCCTTCATGGGCGACGGCTGTTTGATGGAAGGCATCAGCCACGAAGCCTGCTCATTGGCCGGCGCTTGGAAGCTGAACAAACTCATCGCTTTGTACGACGACAACGGCATTTCCATCGACGGCCAAGTGGCCCCTTGGTTCGCCGACAACACACCCGAGCGCTTCAAAGCCTACGGCTGGCAAGTCATTGGCCCCATCGACGGCCACGACGCCGCCGTGGTCAGCCAAGCCATCGCCACCGCCAAACTGAGCGCCGACAAGCCCACCTTGATCGTGTGCAAAACCAGCATCGGCAAAGGCAGCCCCAACCGCGCTGACACGGCCAAGGCCCACGGCGAGCCCTTGGGCGCCGACGAAATTGCCTTGACCCGCGCCGCGATCGGCTGGAACCACGCCCCATTCGAGATGCCCAAAGAGGTGTACGCCGATTGGAACGCCGCCGCGAAAGGTAAAGCCCAAGAAGCCGAGTGGAAAACCGCTTTCGCCGCCTACAAAGCCGCGCACCCCGCCTTGGCCAAAGAACTGCTGCGCCGCATGGCCGGCGAGTTGCCCAAGAACTTTGCACAAACCGTGGTCGACACCGTCATCGGTGCCCACACCAAAGCCGAAACCGTGGCCAGCCGCAAGGCCAGCCAATTGGCCTTGGAAGCCTTCACCGTCGCCTTGCCCGAACTCTTGGGTGGCAGCGCTGACTTGACCGGCTCCAACCTGACCAACACCAAATCCACCCCCAACCTGCGCTTTGACTTGGCAGGCAACGTGGTGAAGAACGAAGCAGGCCAAGGCGGCCGTCACATCAACTACGGTGTGCGCGAATTCGGCATGGCCGCCATCATGAACGGCGTGGCGCTGCACGGCGGCTTCATCCCTTACGGCGGCACGTTCCTGACGTTCAGCGATTACTCACGCAACGCCATCCGCATGGCCGCGCTGATGAAGCAACGCATCATCCATGTGTTCACCCACGACTCCATCGGTTTGGGCGAAGACGGCCCCACGCACCAGTCCATCGAACACGCCGCTTCGCTGCGCTTGATTCCTAACCTCGACGTGTGGCGCCCCGCTGATACGGCCGAAACCGCCGTGGCTTGGGCTGTGGCTTTGCAAAACAAAAACAAGCCCACCGCGTTGTTGTTGAGCCGCCAAAACTTGCCGTACTTGCCCAAGGGCGACGTCGTGGCCACCAAAGCCACCGAAGCCGCTGGCGACATTTCGGGCTTGGACGCCATCAACAAAGGCGCTTACGTGCTGGCCGAACCCTCGGAAGTGGGCCTCAAGAAAAAGGCGCAAGCCGTCATCTTGGCCACCGGCTCTGAAGTGCAATTGGCCCTGAAGGCACAAGCCTTGTTGGCCGCGCAAAAGATTGCCGTGCGCGTGGTGTCGGTGCCCAGCACCACCACGTTTGATCGCCAAAGCGCCGCGTACAAATCAGCCGTGTTGCCTGCCGACGTGCCCCGCATTGCGGTGGAAATGGGCTCGACCGACGGCTGGTGGAAGTACGGCGTGTCGGCCGTGGTCGGCATCGACACCTACGGTGAGTCGGCCCCTGCGCCCGTGTTGTTCAAGCACTTCGGCTTCACACCTGAGAACGTGGCTGAGACGGTGCAAGCCGTGTTGGCCAAGTAAGACAAGTTTTTGATTTTTAACTTTAGAAGGGTAATTCCATGACTATCAAGATCGGTATCAACGGCTTTGGCCGTATCGGACGTATGGTGTTTCGCGCTGCGGTGCAAAACTTCCAAGACATCGAAGTGGTTGGCATCAACGACTTGTTGGAGCCTGACTACTTGGCTTACATGCTCAAGTACGACAGCGTGCACGGCCGCTTCCAAGGCGACGTCTCTGTGGACAACGGCGCTTTGGTCGTCAACGGCAAAAAAATCCGCCTGACCCAAGAGCGTGACCCTTCTGCCTTGAAGTGGAACGAAATCGGCGCCGACATCGTGATCGAAGCCACGGGCCTGTTCCTCGACAAACCCACCGCTGAAAAGCACTTGGCCGCAGGCGCCAAGAAAGTGTTGTTGTCGGCGCCGTCTAAAGACGACACCCCGATGTTCGTGTTCGGCGTGAACCACACCACCTACGCTGGCCAAACCATCGTGTCTAACGCGTCGTGCACCACGAACTGCTTGGCACCTGTGGCCAAGGTGTTGAACGACAAGTGGGGCATCAAGCGCGGTTTGATGACCACCGTGCACGCGGCCACTGCCACACAAAAAACCGTGGACGGCCCTTCCAACAAAGATTGGCGCGGCGGCCGTGGCATCTTGGAAAACATCATCCCATCCAGCACTGGCGCAGCCAAGGCTGTGGGCGTGGTGATTCCTGAGTTGAACAAGAAGCTGACTGGCATGTCTTTCCGCGTGCCCACCAGCGACGTGTCGGTCGTCGACTTGACCGTTGAGCTCAACAAAGAAGCCTCTTACGCCGAAATCTGCGCAGAGATGAAAGCCCAAAGCCAAGGCGCTTTGAAAGGCGTGTTGGGTTACACCGAAGACAAAGTGGTCGCCTCTGACTTCCGCGGCGAGCCTTGCACCAGCGTGTTTGACGCCGACGCAGGCCTGGCCTTGGACAGCACCTTCGTGAAGATCGTCAGCTGGTACGACAACGAGTGGGGCTACTCGAACAAGTGCTTGGAAATGGTGCGCGTCATCGCCAAGTAATCGGCTGTTGCGCGGGGCACCTTGCGTGCCTTGCACCCCTCAAAAACGCCAGTGCTGCCAAGCGCTGGCGTTTTTTTATGCCAGCAGCACCAGCACGCCCAACACCACAAACACCACCGCGCTGATGCGGTGCACCCACGTCAACGGAATCAGGCGCGTGATGCGCTCGCCAAACCACACCACGGGTGCATTGGCCAGCATCATGCCCAGCGTGGTGCCTGCCACCACCCACAACCACGCGTGGTATTCGGCCGCCAGCATGACCGTGGCAATTTGTGTTTTGTCGCCCATCTCCGCCAAAAAGAAAGCCACCAAGGTGGTGCCAAACACGCCGAATTTGGGGGTGATCGCGGTGTCGTCATCGTCCAGTTTGTCGGGCACCAGCATCCAAGCCGCCATCGCCAAAAACGACACGCCCAAGCCCCAGCGCAAATACGTCGGGTTGATCAAATGCGTCAACCAAGCACCCAAGCTGCCAGCCAGCGCGTGGTTGGCCACCGTTGCGGCCAAGATACCCCACACGATGGGCCAAGGCTTGCGAAAACGTGCTGCCAAAACCAAGGCCAGGAGTTGTGTTTTGTCGCCCATTTCGGCGAGGGCCACAATGCCCGTGGAGATCAAAAAAGCTTCCAAAATGTGTCCCAAAATAACAAGTCGCTCAGCCGCGACATCGCCCCTCATCACGGTTCACGACCTAGGCGACTCGCTCAGTTTAAGTGAGCGCATTTGTGCGTTAGATTACAAGCGATTGCTCTTCACCCACAGGATCTCACCATGTCGCACGGAATTGAAATTCATCCCCGCCACGCAGCCTTCGCCGAGGGCGTTCGCGCCTTGAGCGGTTTGCCCTCCTCCGTCATCAGCGACGTGATGGGCCGCTTGGTGGGCAGCACCGGCCTACACCCCGTCAACCGTTCGGCCGTCAACGTGTGCGGCAACGCCTTCACCGTGCGCGTGCGCGCCGGCGACAACTTGCTGATTCACAAAGCGCTGGACATGCTGATGCCCGGCGACGTGCTGGTCGTCGACGGCGAGGGCGATGTGTCGCGTGCCTTGGTCGGCGAAATTATGATGACCTCAGCGCGCACGCGTGGCGCCGTAGCGTTTGTGATGGACGGCGCTGTGCGCGATGTCGATGCGTTTGAAACCCACCAATTCCCGTGCTGGGCACGCGGCGTGAATTTGCGCGGCCCCTACAAAGATGGCCCCGGCAGCATCAACGTGACCGTCAACGTGGGCGGCATGCAAGTGAACCCGGGCGACATCATCGTGGGCGACGCCGATGGCTTGGTGGCCGTCTCGCCCGCACAAGCGCTGGAGATTGCCCGCTTGTCCAAAGAAAAAGTGGCGCATGAACAAGCCACGATTGCTGAAATTCTCAACGGTACCTATTCATCGGCTTGGGTCGATGCCACTTTGAAAGCGAAAGGTTTTTGACATGACACACACACCACATCCATTCACCCGCCGCAACGCGTTGGTCGCTGCCGCCCTGTGCGCCTTGTCTGGCCTATCTTGGGCTGCGTACCCCGACAAGCCCATCAAAATTTTGGTGCCGTGGGCTGCGGGCGGGGCCACCGATCAAATTGCGCGCATGCTGGCCCAGCCTCTGTCGCAAGCCTTGGGCGTACCCGTGGTGGTGGACAACAAAGGCGGCGCGGGCGGTGTCATTGGCACGCAATCGTTCGTCAAAGAAAAAGCCGATGGCTACACCTTGCTCTTGGCCACCAGCTCCACCAACGCGGCCGCGCCGCATTTGTACAGCAAGCTCGGGTTTGACCCCGCCACCGATTTTTCACCGGTCATCGCGTTGTGCGAAATCCCCAACGTGATGGTGGTGCCCGCCAAGTCGCCATGGAACAGCTTGAAAGACATCGTGAGCGCCGCCAAACAAGCGCCCGGCAAGTTCACCTACGGCTCTGCGGGCATCGGCGGCTCGCAGCACTTGGCGGGGGCGCAATTCAAAACCGCCGCCAACATCGACATTCAGCATGTGCCCTACAAAGGCAGCGGTCCTGCCGCGCAAGACCTGATTGCGGGCCACCTCGACTTGATGATCGACACCGGTTCGTTGGGCAGCATTCGCGGCGGCTTGCTCAAGCCCATCGCCGTGGCATCCAGCAAACGCTTGACGGCCTTGCCCCAAGTGCCCACCTTCAACGAAGCCGGCACGCCCATGCTGGCCTCAGCTTGGTACGGCGTGATGTTGCCAGCGCGCGCACCGGCCGAGGTGGTCGAGCGCTTGAACACCGAGCTCAATAAGTTGCTGAAACAACCCGACATTCGCCAACGCCTCAGCGACATGGGCGCCGAACTCATGGGCGGCACATCCAACGAGTTCGCCAAATTCACGCTGTCTGAAATCAAACGCTACGAAGGCATCGTCAAAGACTCTGGCGCGCCCAAAGAGTGACCTTATGCAGTGCGCTCAGGCGTCGAGGTTGTTTTTCTCATCCTCACGCCGCGCACGAAACAGCTTTTTCGACCACTGCTCCAGCGGACCGCCCAAGATCAAAATCAACAACATAGCGGCCAACGCACAGGCCCCCACTTCGTAAAAACCAGCGCCAAAGGTGGCGCCCAAAATGGCACAGGCCCACAGGCTGGCCGCGGTGGTCAAGCCGTGGATGTTTTGAGAATGCTCATTGCGCACGATGACGCCTGCGCCCAAAAACCCGATGCCCGTGATCAAGCCTTGCAACACACGGCTCACCGCCTGCGCGTCAAAATCGGGAAAACCAGCAATCAGCAACATCACCAACGCCGAGCCCAGCGCCACCAACGAATGCGTGCGCACCCCCGCCGATTTGTGGTGTATCCAGCGGTTAAGCCCCAGCACAATGCCCGACAGCAATGCCAAGCCCAGCTTCATCGAAATTTCAACCCACATGCGTCATCCTTCACGGTCTCAATGTCATCGTCCATTTGCAGGCCAGCGCACCCCACACGCTGGCCAAGCCAACGCCCACGGCTGTTACCAGTTGTTGAGCGTCTAGCGGTGCAAATTGAAGGGGCTGTGCGAACCACGGCAGGTACAAACACAAGCCCAACCCCAAGAACGTGCCCCCCATCACCCACATCAGCACCGCGTTGCGCACGCGAAGCCCTCGTATCAGTTGCCCCACTTGTGCGCGGTTGGCCCACATCAGCATCACGTTGGACACCACCAGTGTGGTGAACACCATCGTGCGGCTGTGCTGCGCAGACAAGCCCTGCGCCAAGGCATAGGTCACCCCTGTGGCGATCATGACCGAGACGCCTTGCCCCAACGCGCCCAACAAAGCGCGCGCCCCAAAGAGCGGGGCGTAGCGGTCGCGCGGCGGGCGCTGCATCACGTCAGGCTCAGCGGGTTCATTTTCAAAAGCAATGGAGCACGAGGGGTCAATGATGAGCTCTAACAGCGCAATGTGCAGCGGCATCAACAAGGGCGGCAGCGCAAGCAACATGGGCACGAACGCCAAACTCGCAATAGGAATATGGATGGCAAAGATGTAGGCCATCGACTTTTGCAAGTTGCCAAAAATGCGTCGCCCTGCGCGAATGCCTTGCACGATGGAGGCAAAGTTGTCGTCCACCAGCACCAGCGAAGCGGCCTCGCGCGCCACATCGGTGCCACGCAAACCCATGGCCACGCCCACATGCGCGGCGCGGAGTGCGGGCGCATCGTTCACACCATCGCCGGTCATCGCGACCACTTCGCCATTGCGTTTGAGGGCTTGCACGATGCGCAGTTTTTGCTGCGGCGAAATGCGCGCGCACACGCTGGTGTGCCGAAGTTGTTCACGCAACGCCTCGTCCGACAGCGCGTCCATGTCGTCGCCTGTCAAGGTGACACCCCCGCGCAAACCGGCTTGGTCGGCAATGACGCGGGCCGTGGCGGGGTAGTCGCCCGTGATCATGATGACTTGAATGCTGGCCGAATGACAGTCGGCCACAGCCTGCGGAATTTCTGCGCGCAACGGATCGCTCAAACCCACCAAGCCCACCCACGCAAACTCAAAGTCGTGCTCTGTTGCGGGCCAATCGCTGCCCTCAAACACACCTTGCGCCACGGCCAACACGCGCAGGCCTTGGGCCGCCATGTCATTCACCGCTTGCGCCCATTGCGCTTGCAATTCGGGCGGCATGTGGCACAGGCTCATCACGGCTTCGGGTGCGCCCTTGGCCGACACCGTGTGCACCCCTGCGTGGCTGGACTGCCAAACATGCGACATGGCGCGCAACGCCGGGCTGAGCGCGTAGGTTTGCACCAAACGCCAGTCGCGGTGCAGGTGCTCGGTGTCTTGCAAAAACTGTTGGCCGAGTTGATGGAACGCCACTTCCATCGGGTCAAACGGATGCTGGTCGCTGGCCAAAATAGCGTGCTCCACCAAGGCGTGAAAAGCCTCGGGCAAGGCGTTTTCTGGCTGAGCATTTGCACCGTGACGCGCCAAGTTCAACACCGTGGGTTGGTGTGCGTTGCCCACGGCCAAGGCTGACACCGTCATGCGGTTTTCGGTCAAGGTGCCGGTTTTGTCGGTGCACAACACGGTGATGGCGCCCAAGGTTTCGATGGCCGTCAGGCGACGCGTCAACACGCCTTCTTGGGTGAGCCTGCGTGCGCCCAACGCAGGCATCAACGCCAGCACCACGGGGTACTCCTCGGGCAAGATCGCCATCGCCAACGCAATGCCCGACAACAACGCGGGCACCCATGCGCCGTCGCGTAAACCCAAGATCAACACCATCGCCACGCACAACACGAAGGTGATCGAAGCCAGCACCTTCACCAACTGCGCCGTCTGCTGCTGCAACGGCGTGATGTCGTCTTCAATTTGATTCAGCGTCGCCCCAATGCGACCCATTTGCCCGCGCATACCCGTGGCCGTCACACGCACCATGGCGTGACCACGCACCACAAACGTCCCGGCAAAGACAAGGTCCACTTTGTCTACCGGCACCGACTCGCCCGTCAGCATCGACTCGTCCACCTGCAGTTGATCGGTTTGCACCAAATCGCCATCGGCGGCGATGCGGTCGCCCTCCGAGATCAACAACACGTCGCCCACCACCACCTCGCGCGACGGAATTTTGATGCGCTGCCCATCGCGCACCACATGGGCAAAAGGCTGGCTCAGTTGACGCAACGCATCAATCGCAGCTTCTGACTTGCCCTCTTGGTAAAACGTCAGCGCCATCACCGCCAACACAAACACACACAGCGTCAAGCCCTCGGCCAAATCGCCCAACAGCAGGTACAACGTGGCGGCCAACACCAGCAACGCAAACATGGGCTGACGCAGCATGTCCCACAACCGTTGCAACACCCCACGCTTGTGGGCGGCCTCCAAGACATTCGGGCCATCCATCGCCAGTTGTTGATGCGCTTGCTCGGCGGTGAGGCCGGTGTGTGGTTCGGGTGTGGGCGTCATGTTGACATCATGCCTCTCACTTAACGCCTCTTTAGACAGCTTGCTGTATTTTTACTGCGCGTCTGGCGTCTCAAGCAACCAACAACTCTTCCCGCAAAAGATAGGGTTTCACCAGCACATCCGCAGGCAAATTAAGTTGCGTGACCAAGCGACGAATCATCTCAAGTGTCAAAGGGCGGGTTTTGTTCAAAATATCGGCCACACGGCCACGAGGGCCAATCATGGGCTCAAGGTCTTTACGGCTCAGCCCACGGCTTTCCATGACGTGTTCAATGAACTCAATGGGGTCTGGATCAGCAATCGGAAAGTGTGTTTTCTCGTAATGCTCTACCAGCAGGGTGAGCACATCCAAGCGCTCTGCTTCAGCCGATTTGGCGGGTGCTGACCAAAGTTGCTCGATTTCATCCAACGCAGCTTTGTAGTCTTTTTTGTTGTGAATTGTTCGGATGTCCATTTGGTTCTCCTTTAAACAGTTAAGACGTCAATCTTGTCGTATTGCGCGTGTGTGCCGACAAATTTCACAAACAACAAACCTTTGTCATAGCGCACCAGCACGACCAATCGGTAGTCATTTCCTTTGATGTTGAACACCACGCGGTTGTTGGCTGTAAAGCTTGCATTTCTGTAGGCCGCTTTGATGTCTGCGGGCGACTTCCATTGGGCTCTACTCGCCAACGCGTACCAAGCCTGTAAGGGCGTTTGTGCGTCAGGGTGCCTTGTCCAAAAGGCACGAAGGGTAGATATCGCAATGATTCGCATGGCTTATTATGCTACCAATTTGGTAACAGGCAACACCAACATCACCCGCGCGCCGCCGCTGGGCCCGTTGTCTAGCGTCAACTCGCCGTTGTGCAATTTGGCGATGTTGCGGGCAATCACCAAGCCCACGCCCATGCCATCGGGTTTGGTCGTGAAAAACTGCCTCCCTGCGGTGGTCAGTGCTTCGGGGCTCAAGCCGGGGCCGTTGTCTTGAATGCACAGCTGCATGCGGTCGCCTTGTCGATGAATCAGCACCTCGATCACCATCTGCTGATCGGGCAGATGCGCTTGCATGGCATTGCGAAACACGTTCAGCACAATTTGCGACAGCTGCACCGCATCGCCCTTCACCAGCGGCAAGGCCTCGGTGCAACGCACCTCAAAACTCACCTCTGGGCATCGCGCCGGAATGGGCAGCAAGTCCATCACGCTTTGCACCACCGCTCTCAAATCGACCGTCTCCATTTGGACGGCTTGGGGTTTGATGAAATTGCGTATGCCCCGCAAAATTTGGCTCGCTCGCTCGATCTGTTTTTCCAAGCTGTTCAAACTCTCTGCCAAGACCGGCGCCGCAAGCGTCATGCTCGCCAACTCGGTTTTTGCCACAAAGCAATCCATGCGCGCCGCCGTCAGCGGTTGGCTCAACTCATGCGCCAACGCCGCTGACATTTCGGCCATGCTGCGCTGACGGTCCATCTTGGTCAGCTGTCCGCGCAACACGTCAGACACCTCGCGTTGCTCCTGCGCCACCGCCAATTGCAAATTTTGGCGCATCGCCCGTTCCAAATAAAGGCCCATGATCGCCACGCTGCCAATCACCGCCGCCAGCAAGCCGCCCACCGTCGTCAAGATGCTGTCAATGTCAGACGCCACGGCATCGGGGTGCGCCCAACCCAGCAGCACCCGCAACAGCCGCAGGCCCATCAAGGCACTCGCCAGGGTGTAGACACCGCTCAGCCAACGCGCACTGTGGCTCTTCTCTTGCACCGCCACCGCCCAAGCCAGCCAAGCCGTCCAGCCAAACAAAGAAGCCATCACCACCAACGACCACATAAAGCGCAAATAGGCATCGGCCAAGCCAAGTCGAAAATACTCCTGCAGCGCCAAAACCCCCAGCCCCAAAGCCAAGCCGGCGAACGCCCGATTTACGCGACCCAGCTCTGTGCGCAACGCATGCACATGCATCAAGTTGCCCAAATACAAACCCCCATTGGCCACCGCGTAAGACACCCAAGCAGGCACATGGTCACGCATGCCCACCAGCAAAATGCCCACGCCAAACACACCACCCCCCAAGCACCACCAATTTGCCGCCGATGAACGCTGGCCCGCCAAAAAGACCCACGCTGCGGCAGGCATGATCAAGTAAAGCAAACCCGCGATCAGGTACGCGGTGGGGATGTCATAAACAGAATGAACCATGTAGTTTTGTTTTCAAGGCGCTTGCTTGCAATTCTTTGTTGGGTGAAAAACAATCACCAACGATGTTCTAGTCTAGAGTCAAGTCCTTTCATCTCTAAAGGAGAACTTTCATGTTCAAAAAAACAGCCGTATTCACACACCTCGGCATGGCAACTTATGCGGTCGCGGTTTTGTTAACGGGTTGTGCCACAGCAACCCCCGAACAAAAAGGGGCGGGCACCGGCGCATTGATCGGGGCCGTGGCTGGGCAAATCTTGGGTCATGACTCACGCTCTTCGGCCATCGGCGCGGGCTTGGGCGCGTTGGGCGGCTATGTCTGGTCGAAAAACATGGAAGACAAAAAACGCGCCATGGAGCAAGCCACAGCGGGCACGGGCACGGTGGTCACACAAACCTCGGACAACCAGCTCAAGCTGACCATCCCAAACGACATCTCGTTTGACACGGGTCGCTATGACATCAAACCCAATTTGCGCCCCATCTTGGACCAGTTCGCCCAAGGACTGTCGCAGCAGCCCGGCACCGAGGTGCGCATCATCGGGCACACCGACAACACGGGCAGCGAAGCGGTCAACAACCCGCTGTCGGTCAACCGTGCGCAAAGCACACGCGACTATCTGGTGGCACGCGGTGTGAATAGCAACCGCATCACCATCGATGGCCGAGGAGAACGCGAACCGATTGCCGACAACACCACCGAAGCCGGTCGTGCGCGTAATCGCCGGATCGAGATTTTCTTGGCCGAGCGTGCACAGGGCCGATGATGCAAGGCGTAAATTCGCTCTTGCTGAGCGCACGCCCTTAGATATTTTTATAGCGCTTTCAAACTGAAATTTAAAGGTTGTTGGAAGGTCGAGGCGCTGCTGCAATGTGCAGAGGGTGCACGACCTCCCCTGCTGAACGTCACTCAAGTTTGTTACCACAGACTTTCTAAGTCATTGATTTAATGAATGTTTAAAGTTTTCACATCTTTGGACTTTGTACGAGTGCGTCACTCATCTTTGAGTTTTCTAAGTTTCACGTCCTTCAAGTTTGGATTTTTCTTGATGCAAGTTACTACTTTTGATTTTATTTGTGAAATTTTGTACAAAGCTATCACCATCGGCAGATCGGACATCGATGCGAGAGTTCCGAAATGATTGGAAGAATCGTAATTTCTAGAAATAACTCCTTGCGGTTGATCGTTTTCATGTAGCTGCAAGGCTGTCCCCCCCCTACCCCAACGTATTGGGTAAGGCAATTAATCCAATTGGCGCGGCTTAGTTAGTGAAGTCTTTGGGACAATACCTGCAGTTTTTAAAGCACTTCATGATCAAACGCATTTTTTTGACGGTCGTCACGCTGTGTCTGTTTGGACTGGCCAATGCGCAAGACCTGCGCACCATCACGATAGTGGTGCCTTTTTCAGCAGGCTCTGCGCAGGACGTTTTTGCTCGCTTGATCAGTGAACCGTTGGGTCAGGAGTTGCAATCACGTGTGACGGTCATCAACAAACCAGGGGCAGGTGGCACGATTGCTTCGGCCTATGTTGCCAGTGCCAAACCCGACGGGCTGACCTACTTGATGGCCAGTTCCAATCATCATTTGGCGGGAGCGTTATTTCCCAACTTAACGTACCACCCGCTTGACAGCTTTCGTGGCGCAGCTTTTTTTGGATTTTCAGACTACGTGTTGATCACTTCAGAAAGCATGCGAACGCCGGATTTGGCTTCCTTTGTTGCACGTGTGAAACCCAATCCCAACACATTCAATTACGCGTCAGCAGGCAACGGCAGCAACACCCATGTAGGCATGCTCAGTTTTTTGAAAACCGCCAATTTGCAAATGGTGCATATTCCACTCAAAGGAACGAGCGAAGTCATCAACGAGGTTTTGTCCGGTCGCATTCAAGGAGCCATGGTTTCACCGTTAAGCATTTATGCTTTTCGCGATGACCCCAGACTCCAGCTACTAGCGACTTCTGGCACTCACCGTTCCGATTTTTTACCCAATTTGCCCACGCTTTCTGAGTCTGGTTATGCCAAATTTAAGTGGGTTGCTTGGGCGGGTCTTTTGGCACCTGCAGCCACGCTTGGCGACAAAGTTGAAGAGATGAACCGAGCGGTGACAAAAGTCATCAATGATCCAATTATGAAATCTCGTTTCAATCAAATGGGCATATCGCCTAGATCAATGGCACGAGGGCAATTTGAAGGTATCTTGAAAGACGATTGGCTGCACACCTCGTCATTGGTTGTTCAATTCAAGATCGTTCAAGATTGACGGAGTGATTTTGAAAAACAAGGTGCTTGATCAAGCGCTCAGACAAAGGGGTTTGTAAGCTGTTTTTGTAGCAAATTTTGAGCTTTCGGTGCGCCCAGGTATCTTTTATGGGAATAACCACCAAGCCCCAAACGCCTGCGTATTGCTCTGCAAAATTAGCTGAGCAAACAAGCACGCCAACACCATGCGCAACCATTTTTAAGCCGCTCTCCCATAAATCAACTTCGACTTTGATGCGTATGTTTGGAAGGTCACTGTCAATTCCACCAGATCGCCTCAACAGAGCTTCGGTGTGCCGAGTGTTCTTGGTCGCCACCATTTCGTATTTCAGCACCTCTTTGAAATCCACCGACTTCAGCGTTGAAAGAGGGTGTCCTTTGGGTACAACAACTGCCAGTTGATCTTCGATGTAGTTGACGGTTTGTAAATCACTGGTTTCAGTGTTGTCCCAAATGATGCCCAGCGATGCCACCCCATCGCGGACGGCTTGCACAACATCCTTGCTGACCATCATCTCTTTAACGATCATTTGAACGTTGGATTGCTCGCTGAGTGCCATGAAGGAGCCTAAGTCATTGGTCAGTCCAGCGCCGACATTTGAACTACTCGAAGCAATCGTGATCGTCCCGCTGTAGCCGAAATTTTTATGCTTTAAAAGCGACGTAATTTTTTCTGACTCAACAACCAACTTTTTGGCGTACTCGCACAGCATCATCCCTTCGGGGGTTGGCTGCACAGCATGCCCGACGCGTTTGATCAATTTCGTATTCAGCTGATCTTCAAGTTTCGCCAGACGCTTGGTAATCGCCGATCTATCCAATTTTTCACGTTCAGCAACCCGCTGAATGCTCCGTGCGCCACACACCTCGACAAATAAGCGCAGCGTGGTGAGGTCTAGATCTGTCATATAGAAGGTTGGCTTTTTTGTAATTGCCTCAACGGCAAATTAAATGTAGGTCAATCCTCGCTGTTTGGTTTAAGAAAGCATCTCTGTTGCCAAATTGACTCTTTACCGGTGCCGATTTGGCACTTTTTTTGTTTGTTTTGATTTGTATTCTTATTGCCGTTTTTGGCAATTTTATGAGTTCGGTAACAACAAAATGTCTGCTTTCTTGGGCCATCCTAGCGATGAGTCCGTTTGCACTGGTGAGTGCCTGTGCTGAGGCACGACTGCGCCTCGATTTGCGCGACCTCCTCACGATGGCCGTCAGCAGTCACCCCGCCGTCCAAGCCCAACAATCGCTGGTCGGCGCCGCGCAAGACAACGTCAGCGGCGCCCGCTGGCAATACTTCCCCACACCCTCGGTTACGGTGCAAAACGCCAGAACCGGCGCCACCGACCCCGGCTATGCGGGTGATTCGCGTGTCACGGTTTTAGCCTTGACCCAGCCTTTGTGGACCGGTGGCCGCATCGAAGCCGGGGTCGACAAAGCCCAAGCCTATGCCCAAGGTGCCGCAGCGGGTTTGGCTGAGTCGCAGCAGCAACTCGCCATTCGCGTGGTGCAAGCCTATGGCGATTGGCTCAGCGCTTACCGCAAACGCGCGGCCTACCAAGTGGGCCAGGCCCAGCACATCCGCCTCAAAGACCAAGTAGCCCGCCGCATCCACGAAGGCCAAGCGGCTGCGAGCGATTTGGCCTTGGCCCAAGGCCGTTTGGCCAGTTTGGATGCCGACATGGCCTTGGCCATCACGCAAGAAGAGGTCAGCCTGGCCCGCCTGTCGCAGCTGCTGGGCCAACCCGTGGCAGCCAAGTCTTTGACTGGATCACTGGCCGAGCCCTTGCCCAACAGCCTGAGCGTGAGTGAGTTACTGGCCCAAGCCCAAAGCTATTCCCCCTCGTTGGCCCGCGCGCGCAGCAATGCCCAGGCCCAACTTGCGGCCATCCAAGAAGCCAAAAGCGCCACCTTGCCCGAAGTGTCGTTTCGCTGGGAGCAGCAACACGGCAATTTCAACTACCTCGGTGGGCCCACACACACCCGTGGCTTTGTCAACCTCAGCAGCCGTCTTGGGGCAGGCTTGTCCAACTTCGCCGCCATCAGCGAAGCCGTGCAACGCCACGCCGCTGCAGAGGCCGACACCGAGTCCCAGCTGCGCAGCCTGAGCGAGCAAGTCATGACCGACCACGCACTGCTTGTGACTTCGCAAAGCCGCCGTCAAGCCCTACAAACCTCGTCTGAGTTGGCTGACCAAGTGCTCGCCTCGTGGGATCGCCAATACCTGTCTGGTCGTAAAAGCTGGCAAGACCTGATGAACTCCGCCCGCGAACAAGTGCAAGTGCAAGCCCAACTCGCTGACCTTGAAGGCTCACAACTCGTGGCCTCGTGGCGACTGGCCCTGACCACAGGTCAGCTTCAAGTGGCCGCAGGTCAGCTCCAAATCTCCAGCACGTCATCAGACGTGCGTGCTGAACAGAAATAAAACACATGACCTCAGCACCCCCTGAATCAATCCACACGGCGGCAGGCCAAGCGCCCCAGCAGCCTCAGCCGACATTGCCGCGCTTGCTCGCGGCCTTGCTGCGTCTGGCCGAACTCCAACGCGAGCCGGTGGACCGCCTCGCCCTGCAAGAGGCTGTGCAACACGTCCAAGCCGAAGATGACTCAGCAGGTGCGGGGAAGATACAAACCCCCGCGCAGCAAATCACCCGCCTCACGCGCCACCTCGGTCTCAAACCCGCCCGCTGGCTCAAAGCCGCCGATCCCTCGCAAGTGCCCGCCTTGGTGCACGACCCCATCGACGGCTGGGGTGTGTTGGTCGGCCAAAACGCCCAGCAGCAGTGGGTGGTCTTGCGTTGGGACGAGGTCCAACGCGCCTGGTCCGAAGGTTTGCACGACGACCCCAAGCCGTTGCAGATTGCCAAGCTGCGTTTGTCTGCCCCCTTCGAGTTGGGCAAAAGTCCCGTCTTCGCCCTCATTCGCACCGAGATCGCAGCCCAAAAAGGCCGCCTCATCGAAGCCGCTGCTGGCGGTTTGATCATCGGCATCTTGGGGCTGATCACCTCGTTTTATTCGATGCAGATCTACGACCGCGTCATCCCCACGGGCGCCATGCAAACCCTCATGGTGCTGAGCTTGGGTGCCTTGATCGCCATTGGTTTGGACTGGATGGCCCGCAGCGCCCGCACCCAGCTGTACGAGAACATCATCGATGAGGTGGACAAGCGCATGGCCCGCACCGTGTATTTGCGTTTGCTCGCTGTGCGCCTAGACCAGCTGCCCCGCAGCGTGGGCAGCTTGGCATCGCAAATGCGTGGCTACGAAAGTGTGCGCAGCTTCCTCACCCAAGTCACCACCAGCGTGCTGGTGGACCTACCGTTTGCGTTGTTGTTCTTGGTCATCATGGCGCTCATGAGCGGCGCATTGGCGCTGGTGCCCTTGCTGTTCTTTGTGGCCGCGTTGAGCTTAGGCCTGTCCACCAGAACGCGCATGGAAGAGGTCGCCAAACAAGGCGCCAAGGCTGGCAACTTCAAAACCGGCTTGCTGGTCGAGACGGTGGAGGGCGCTGAAACGCTCAAATCAGGGCAGGGCGGTTGGCGCATGCTCGGGCGCTGGCTGCACAACGTAGACGAAGCGCGTGACGCCGAGCTGCAATCGCGCAACTTGAGCGAGCACTTCCAGCACCTCATCTCCAGCTTCCAGCAAATGAGCTACGTGCTCTTGGTGGCCTTTGGCGCTTACTTGGTCAGCAAAGGCGAACTCACCCAAGGCGGCTTGATCGCCTGCACCATTTTGTCGGGCCGCGTGCTCAGCCCCGTGGCGGCAGTGGCCGCACAAGCGCTGCAATGGTCCTACGCCAAAGCTGCCCTCGAAGGCTTGGACGCGCTGTGGCGTTTAGAAAACGACCACCACGACCACGAACCCGTGGTGCTAGACCACGTGCACGGCAACTACCAGTTCGACAAGGTGACGGCCCGCTACGGTGCTAGCCCCGCCTTGGTCATCCCCCAGCTCAGCATCCAAGCGGGTGAGCGCATCGGCATCATCGGCCCTGTGGGCGCTGGCAAAACCACCTTGCTGCGCCTGCTCTCGGGCATGTACAAGCCGCAAGAAGGGCGCATCTTGCTCGACGGCGTGGACCTCAGCCACATCGCCAAAGCCCCGCTGTCCGAGCGCATTGGCTACTTGCAACAAGAAGGGCGCTTGTTCGCAGGCACCTTGCGCGAGAACCTGCTCTTGGGGCTGGCCGACCCGGGCGATCCGGCCATCTTGGCTGTGGCCCAGCGCACTGGCCTCATGCAAGCGGTCATCACCCCGCACCCGCGGGGTTTGCAACAAGAAATCTTTGAAGGCGGCACGGGCCTCTCGGGCGGTCAACGCCAGCTCGTCAACCTCACCCGCGTGGTGCTTCGCGAGCCCGCTATTTGGTTGCTTGACGAGCCCACCTCGTCGGTAGACGGCAACAGCGAGCTGCAAATCAAACAGCTCATTCACCAAACTCTGCAGCCCCAGCACACCTTGGTGCTGGTGACCCACAAGCCCGACATGCTGCAACTGGTGGACCGCATCTTGGTGGTGGCCAACCACCAAGTGGTGATGGACGGCCCCAAAGCACAAGTCCTTGCACGTTTGAACGCCAACGCCACAGCCACAGGAGCCGCCGCATGATGGCCCATCGTCCTTCCAAAATGCTCAGCCTGGTCATCTTGACTGTGGTGCTGTTCATCGCCTGGTCCAGCTGGTTCGACATTGATCAAACCGTGCGCGCCCAAGGCCAGCTCATCCCCGGTGGGCGCACCCAAGTCATCCAAGTGGTTGATGGTGGTGTGCTGTCCGAGATTCGTGTGCAAGAGGGCGACAACGTCAAGGCCGGCCAAGTGCTCGCCGTGCTGGAGCCCGACCGCGCCCGTGCCGCCTTTGACGAAGCGCATGCCAAACACACCGCCTTGCGCGTGGTGCTGCACCGCGCCCAAGCCGAGGCCAGTGGCACAGCCCCTGCGTTTGGTAAAGAGTTCGCAGCCTACCCAGAGCTGGTCGCTGCACAAATGAAGCTCTATGCACAGCGCAAACAAAGCCTGGACGACGCTCTGGCCATGCAGCAAGAAGCCATGGGCCTTGCCAAAGAAGAGCTGCAAATGAACGAGCGCTTGTTTGCCGGTGGCGACATCAGCCGGGTCGAGGTCTTGCGCGCGCGTCGCCAGGTGAGCGACATCCAGTCGCGCATCTTCGACATCCGCAACAAGTACCTGCAAGACGCCCGCGCAGAAGCGGCCAAGCAAGAAGAAGAAATTTCCAGCCAGCGCTACCGCCAAGAAGACCGCCGTTACGCCTTGTCTCAAACCGAGCTGACGGCCCCCGTGGACGGTGTGGTGAAGTACCTGCGTGTCACCACCGTGGGTGGTGTGCTGCGTGCGGGTGATGAGCTCATGCAAATCTCGCCCACCGATGGCGAGTCGCTGTTGGAGCTCAAAGTCAACCCTGCAGACATCGGTCAACTGCAAACCGGCATGCGCGCCAACATCCGTTTGGACGCGTACGACTACGCCATTTACGGCACCTTGACGGGTGAGTTGGTCTACCTCAGCTCGGACACCCTGCAAGAGCAAGGCGCCAATGGGCAGCCCCAAACCTACTACCGAGCGCGTGTTCGCCTGCTGCCCAACGCGGTGGCGGCCAACCCGAAGCTCCAACCCATTGTTTTAAAGCCGGGGCTGACTGCCACGGTGGACATCCTGACTGGCCAACGCTCGGTCATGCGCTATCTCATCAAGCCGATTGCACGCGGCTTGAGCGGTGCGCTCAACGAACGCTAAGCCCGCGCACGCAACACGTACGCAAACCGTATTTAACGAATCTCAACGAAATCCTCCTTGGAGCACACCATGGCCACAGCAGCAAACAACCCATCGCTCATCCTGAACATCAGCGGCACGCAAAGCGTGTTTTTGAAGCGTGGAGAAAAAACTAGCGTCATCGCCAAAGCGGGTCAACGCTACCGCGTGGTCAAAGAGGGTGAAGAAGCGAAAGAAGCTGCGGCCAAAGACAGCGCAGCCCAAGCCGCCAAAGACGTGGCCGCCAGCCAGCAAGGCCAAGACCTGTTGCTCAGCTACGCCGACGGCACGCAAGTGCTGTTGGTCAGCTTCTACGAAGCCTGCAAAGCCGAGCAATGCGCGGTCGATATGCCCGGAGCCAAGGGCACAGGCACCAGCGGAGGCTACGTCATCACCGGCGATAGCGCGGTGGGTGCGAGCTTGTCGGATGGCGGCAAGTTGGTTTACGCGTTTGGTGATACGCCTTCGATGGCTGCATTGACGCAAGGCGCCGAGCAAGCGCGAGGCTTCTCGCACCAAGACAGCGTGAGCACCTACATGCCATCGAACGACGGTGCTGCGTTTTGGACGCCACTGAACATCGCGGCTGGAGCCTTGGGTGCGGCCGTCTTGCTGCACCACGATGACAACAAAGCGGCCTCTGTGCCCACCGTGATTCACGGCAGTGTGGTCGCAGGCCCCGTGGTGGCTGGCAACGGCTTGACGGCCGTGGCCTACAAAGCAGATGGCACCGTCTTGGCCTCGGGCGCTGTGAACGCCGATGGCACCTTCACGCTCAATGTGGGCAACGACTACATCGGCCCCGTGCTGGTCAAAGTCAGCGACACCAACGCCAATCCAGATTACTTTGACGAAGCCACAGGCGCCCCCAAAGACCTGACCACTGACTTGCGTGCGCTCACCGTCATTCCAGCTGCAGGCACTTACACCATCAGCGTCAACGTACTGACCGAACTGGCAGTGCGCAGCTTGGGCTTGTCAGGTGGAGACACGGGTAGTTCAAGCACGACCTTCGCCAACGTGAGCCAGAGCCAAATCACCCAAGCCAACCAAAAAGTGGCAGCCGCTGTGGGCTTGACACAAGATCTGGTCACGGGCGCAGTGCCCGTGGCCATCGTCACCACCGATGGAACTAGCAACGCACAAACCAACGACTACGGTCGCTTGTTGGCCGCGTTGTCGGGTGCGGAAGTGGGCAGCGACACAAATGCTGTCCTCATGGACTTGACGGCCAAGCTGCAAAGCACGCAAGCCCAAGCCACCGGCCAAGTGCTGGAGACTTTGCTGGAAGGTGCGGCCAAGGTCAACTTGGTGGCTGCTATCTCGGACATTACCAACCAAAAGTCCATGGCCATCACCATCGGTGTGGTCTCGCAAGACAACCGCCTGAGCCCCACTGAAATGATCGCAGGCGTCGAGGTGCAGGGCACGGCTGCGGCAGGCGCATCCGTCATCATTGCATGGTCCGATTCGACCGGAACAGCAGCAGCGACAGGCACACGCACGGTGACGGCCGACTCGCAAGGCCGCTGGAGCACCAGCTTTACCAGCGAAGAAATGCCAGCCTTGGGTGCGACCACCCTCAAAGCCACCGTGGGCAGCGACGCAGCGACGCGCAGCATTTACCTAGACGAACCTTTGGCCCCGACCATCGCACTGACCCAGATGACGGGCAGTGGCAACCTGACGAGCAACGGCCACGTCGACGTCAGCGGCATCTTGAGCGGTGCAGGTTGGGACTACAGCTTGGACGGCGGCACAACATGGACGGCGGGCAGTGGCAATGGTTTCACGGCAACCGGCGACGGTGCCAAGCAAGTACTGGTGCGCCAGAACATCAGCGGGCACACCTCGGCCAGCAGCAACAGCCTGAGCTTTGTGCTCGACGCCACAGCACCGTCAGCACCCAGCTTCGCATTGGCCACAGACAGTGGCAGCAGCACCACCGACGGCATCAGCAACGTGGGCACCATCAACGTGTCGGGCATCGAGTCTGGTGCCACTTGGCAATACAGCACCGATGGCGGCGGCACTTGGGTCGACGTCACAGGCACCAGCTTCACGCTGGCAGCGGGCAGCCACGCCGCAGGCAGTGTGCAAGTGCGCCAAAGCGATGCAGCGGGCAACACCAGTACAGCCATCAGCAGCACAGCGGCCATCACCATCGACGCCACAGCACCGTCAGCACCTAGCTTCGCATTGGCCACAGACAGTGGCAGCAGCACCACCGACGGCATCAGCAACGTGGGCACCATCAACGTGTCGGGCATCGAG
>CAUPRM010000004.1:0-183710 GCA_963513725.1 uncultured Limnohabitans sp.
GCCTTCCTTCGAGGAAGGCCAGAACATGCGTCCTGCCCACAGGTGCCGACGGTGTCGGCGTTGAGACCCTGTCCCCGATCAATTCAGGTGGGGGAGTTTGAGGTGGCCATAAGTGGGGGAATTTGGGTGGCCATCAGGGGTGCCATGTCGTTCGTTCCTTTTCATAAATAAAAACGCATGTACAAGTGTGTTTTCATTGCTAAAAAGATGCGACCGAAACCCGATGCACTCGCGGGTTATTTTTTCTTCAATGATTTCAAGTGGTTACAGCATCACCAAATAAAAACGTAATTTTCTTTGGTGTTTGTATTTAGCTTTATTTCAAACGGGCTGTGTTCTAAAGACGACAGCTATACAGCGATTGCATAAAACAGCGTAGCAGCGTTCGTTTCAAGCGCCAGCACCCCAAAAGCCGCACCGAGCAAAGATCAACGCTTAAAACGTGGTTTTACGCCCCGTGTGCTTCGCTGCACAGCAGGGCTGTATGAACAGAAGTGTGCACTGCCAGAATTAGGTCGTATTTCTTTGCAGAAGAAAACAAACTGTGTGCATGAAACAGTTTGACCCAACCCAACTAGCTTTGTTCACTGGCACACAGCACCACTACCGTTTAACCCGCAAGCATTTGCTGACTGATGGCACCAAATACTTGGCTGATGCAGCTGGTGCGTACTGGTTGATGGATGCCATAGCAAGCCATTTGCAGGAAATCGGAATCAGTGATTGGTTCGTCTTGGTACGAATGCACGTGGAGGGCTCAACTGCAACGATGATCTATGAAGATGGCAATGGACAAGAACATGCACGTCAAGACATCGGATACACAGATTTTCCATTGCCATCTATCTCAATTTACGCCTGCTTCGATGGCAGGTATTGGGTGTTGATGCTTCCAAGTGAGTATTGATTCCATCACGTAAAAGCGAACTGACGTTCGCTGTGCATTCACAAAACACGCATCGCTTTCGCTCGCAGTTTTGCTCTGCACTTATTTGAAAGAAGTAGTAGAGGTCGAACGCAACGCTTGCGTTGTGTGAGATGCATTGGGTTCATTTAGATAGATTCGAATGGTCATGCGACGGCTATACGCTGGTTGAACCAAAACGCATAACCGTCGCCGTGTGTTTCATTTGAGTGAGTTCTCACGTGCCACACGACTGCAATGGAGTTTGACGCAAGACGAATGTATTGAAACTTGCAATCTGCAGCATGTGCAGCAACTCTGCGGCTTTCACTTTGAGCACATGCCATTGCAGCAGCATGTGAAGTGCGGGGTCATTAGCCGTCATATTCCAACCCGCGTTTGTGCTATTTTTTACCGAGTAACTTACTCGTGTGTTTGCCTAAAAGGAGCCTTAATGTGAGCCTGTGTTTTTTCTTTTCGTCAACTTTGCGAGCTTGCGTTGAACCTGTTTTGTAATGTTCAAAACTTTGAAGCATTGGCCTTGCGTAATCTTGTCACGTTTGCTGCTTCTTGCGGCACGCAGAAAGTTGTTCAGTACTGCTGCTTGGTTTTGTTCTAAAAGAGCGCCATGATTTCTTAGTGTTGTCGTAGCAAGGCTTTGTGCTTGAAAAAGTTCAGCAGTACCCACATAGATTTGATTGATGCCGATGCCCTTGCTTTTTAGCCATGCTTCTGTTTTGAGTTGGTCTTTAATATTTTTGAAATCGTTCATGCAAATATTTATCTTGCGCCAAACAAAACCATAAAAAATCAAGCCAAATCATTGGAAAACTCACGGCTTGAGTAAATACAACATGCGCCTACAAGAATTCGCCACTCAAACCAAAACGCCCGATCAACTTCGAATTGACTCTCTCAAAGCTGCCAAAGACAGAGCGTCACAAGCTGTTGCGGTGGAACGTCAACGCCAAAAAGTAGCTAAAGCACAGAAGACATTGACAGCTGCAAAGCTGCCTACTCAACCGAAAACTGATGCGTATCGTTGAAATTTCCATGCCACTTCGCACATTTACCGCAACAGTTCGGGTTGTTGTTGGAAGTACTCAAGTCATGTTACGAACCAAAATTGATGCTGATGGCATCACACAAGCTCGCACCTTGCTTCAACGCCTATATGGCGCTGGCAATGTGTTGAGTATCAGATAAGTCAATCAGCCGTCAAAAAATTCAGCAGCTCTTTCTTTGCCTGTGCAGTTACTGCTGGGTTAAATGCATTGGTATTGGTGCACCCTTTGCTTTGGCACGCAGCTGGCTCATGAAATGAGAATGTACGCCCTTGATCCCAGCCGTGCGTTGCTTCGGGATAGACGACAACGCTGGTCAACGCTTTTTGTGTTTCACTGGTTAGTGCCTCTTTGAACGACGTGCATGCAGCAGCGTCTTTGTCGTTGTAATCGTCTTGCCCTGCTGCGAACAATTTCATCGGGGTGTTAGTCCAGTGGTCCATAAAGCCTTCTGGGAAATCTTGAAGACGTTCTTTAAAGAACCACGAATTGGTGTCGCGTTTGATCAATTTGGGGTAGAACCAGCAAACAGGATAGAGGGCTGCAACTTTACTAATTTTGATCGGCACTGAAAGAAACTTCTCTGACGCCCACTGCGTCGCCATGAACACACTCAAGTTGGCGCCATAAGAAGTTCCAATGATCGAGACATGGCCCATGTCCACATCGGGTTGTGTGCTGAGGAAATTAATTGCTCCCATTGCCTTGGCAAGGCTTTCGCCATATGTGGTCTTTGTTGGTCTGCGGAACATAATGGGTTCCACGGTAATGAAGCCATTTCGCGTGAGCAATTCAACATACTGCTTGTTGGTCCCCGCGTCCCATCCTCCCGAGTGATGCAGGATGACTACAGCGGGCTTTTTGCCTTCAGTCGGAGCTCTGCTGATAACGGCATCCAAGTTTTCGGTTGTGCCGTTCAAAGTTTTGTATGCATAGCTGATGTGATTTTGTGCAGTCGAAACAGTCGTCACTAGCAATAATGCGATAGACAAGAGTTGGTTTTTGATATTCATATCGCTCCTACTGTGCTTTATTATTTTTATTTGAATCATCCAAGTTTGAGTCATGTGCTGCTCAGTGTTTTCACTTAGTGCTCAATACGTGAAAACCTTAAATTAAGGTTTTTCCAATGCCCCGCCAATCTTGCGGGTTGCTGGTCGCCCAAATGCCCGCATGATCACAAAATTACCTGTGCTTTATCAAACAACTGAAAGGAAAAGCACATGTCTACTTCCGCACTCGCATCACTCAAACTCACAACTGCTCGCAAGCCTCGTGCATTGCCAGATGTGGTCAAGCGCCGCAATAAGTTGATCGGCAAATTAACTGATCAGCGAGAACTTGCAATTGCAATCATTGAAGGACGCAACTTCACACCCCAACGCCTTCGCACAGTTGTTGATCGCACAACGGGCGAACGCACAGTGCGTGAAATGCCCGTGCGTATTAAGGCGTGGTGGTGGACAGGCGAAAAGAACGAAACACTGCTGAGTGTCTTTTATGGCAGCAAGACGCTGGAATTAAGCAAAGGCAAATCAGCAATTGAAATTGCCAGTGTCAAAGACCTGCCAGCTGTGTTTGACACATTGATCAATGCAACATTGAACAGCGAACTGGACGCACAGATTGAAAGCGCCAGCACCAAGCTGCGAGATGGGTTTAAAAAATAACGTGACTGTGGGCGTGCTTGCTAAGTGTGAGTGCGCCTGCTTTGCAGCATTGCAATGTTTTGCTCGCCAGTCACTGTGCTCGCATAGTGGTTGTTGATCACTTCCACGCTGGTTCGTGCATTTCGTGCCAGTGTGATTAAGTCAATGCCTTGCCCATACAGCAATCGGAACGTGATGGCGCTGTGACGCAGACTGTACAAACTGCGAGGGTGCCCATGTGGGTTGAGTTTTAACCCTGTGTGTTCAAGCACCCAGTTGAACATGGTGCTCAGCACAGCCAAAGCGTGGGTTCTGTTTTTTAACTCAGGCAGCAGCAGGTAATCGTTGGGTTTTGCGTCTGGTCTGTGCTTGCAGATTTGCTCATAAATGCGAACGGCAGGGCGTAGTGTGACGATGGGCGCACTATGCAGTTTGGTCTCAGGCAGGGTAAGTCGCAAATAGGTGTTCTTGCCTCGTATCACTTCAACATGTCTGTGCTTGAGTTTTGTTAAGTCGCCAGGTCGCAAGAAGCAGTTGACCATCAAGCTTATTGACCAAGCCATTTCTGGTGGCATGCGGTGATCGTTGTATGCCTGTTTGATTCGCTTACGCATTTCTTTTTTGCTCGCAGGATGTTGCACACCACGCAGTGCACGTGCAGCTCGGAGCAATTGCCAATACTCTGTGGGTGTGAAAGCACCACGTGATGCAGACTTGACTTTGATTTTGGGAATGTCAGGTGCCTGCTCTATCGCACCAATACGCACAGCATGGATAAGCACCTTGCGAACAATGATTAGGTAGTTGCTGACGGTTGTGGTCGTGTGCTTGATGCTCAGCGTTTGTGCGAACTCTTGCAACATTTGGTAGGTGATCGCACTGGGAAGCATTGCGCCAAAGTGTGGGAGCACATATGCATCTAACCTGTTGCGAAACATACGCAAGCTGCCTGCACCAAATTCACCCCGCTCCATTCGTGCATGTTCGTTGGCATATACCTGTGCAGCAATGGCACCAAACGTCAACGCTTGTGGCTCGCTTGTCTTGCGGGAAGTTTTGGGGGCGATTGCAGCACTTGGTTCAAGCTGAGAGATATGGCGCTTGGCGAGTAGGCTTTCATAAAACCAACGAGCGAAACGTTGAGCTTGCTTGAGTGATGTGGTTTTTGTCGTGCGTCTGTGTGTGCGTCCTGCAACAAAGCATCGCACCTGCCAGAACTTGCTGGCGGCAATTTTGAACACTACAAGTTTGTTGGGATAACCTGCAACGGCGGTGATTGTGTTTGCTATAGGTACGGTGCGTTCACGCTTGTGCAGTTGGTCGTTGGCAGCATCAATAGCGTAGTTGGTAATTTGGGTCAGCATCGCTCAAGCGTAATGTTGTACACCGCAAATTACGACCTGTTTTAAGCAGCGCCAGCAAACCATACGGTTGCGTTTCTGCCGTGTCGCTGCCATGTCTTTGCCAGTCGTACCACTCTGCAAAATAGGCATGCATGTGTTGTTTTAACGCGGTCAAAGTTGCAAACCAATTACCGTACAACTTTTAACGAAAAGTTGCTGGCAACACCTAAACAAAATCAACGCACACTGTCGATACCTTCTAGCACCTTCGACATGATTTACAACCCTCGTTGCTATCGCCGCTTTGGCTGCATTCGGCGCACAAGCTCAATCTTCTGTCACCATCGACGGTGTCATGGACGCTGGCTACCAAGCCATCAATTACAAAGGCAACTCTGTTACCGGCTTTCAAGGTAACGGCTCTAGCACATCACAAATTAACTTCCGTGGTACATCTGACCTCGGCGGTGGCTTGAAAGCCAACTTCCGCGTTGAAAGCGACTGGAGCACTGTTTCTAACGCTGCTAACACCGGTGCTAAGACAACGCCCGCGACTGGCGTAGACGGTACATTGAACAACGGCGCTACTTTCGGCAACGGCGAATTGCGCGTTGGTTTGGCTGGTGGTTTTGGTTCTGTTGACTTCGGTGCCATCAACCAAAACGGTTTGACCGCTATCTTGTTGGGCCAACCTTTCGGTACAGCCATCGGTGGTGGTTACGCTTCTGCCATCCGCGTGAACGCTGCTGGCTCTGCTGTGCGTGAAGACCAGTCTGTCCGTTACAACACACCTTCTTTCTCTGGCTTTGCTGGTACTTTCTTGAAGTCCAACAAGCAAACCAAAGCAGTTGACAGCGCAGCTGTGACTCAAGCTAGCTTCAGCACCTCTTTGGGCGCTTACGACAAGCAAGGCGTGCAAGAAATTGGCGTGACATACGCTAACGGCCCATTGGCTGCTAACTACAACACTGCCAAGTTTGACTCGAAGTCTGTCGGTACAGGTACAACTGAATCCACAGTGAACACTTTGGCTGCTGCTTATACCATGGGCGCTGCTAAGTTCATGTTCTTGAACCAAACTAACAAGAACGGTTTGTCAGGTACTACTGGCGTTGATACCGCTTACACATCTGTGGCTGCCACTTACACCATGGGTCAAACCGTGTTGATGGCTAACGTTGGTGGTGTCAAGGCTAAAGCTGGTGCAGTTGCCACAACCGGCCAAAAGTCCAACATCTTGGGCTTGGGCGCTGACTACAACTTGAGCAAAACAACTGCTCTGTACGCACGTTACGAGTCGATCGACGACAAGGCTGGCGTCATCGCTTCCGCTGCTACCATCGACGCTACACCCTACGGTAAGCGTACACGTACAGCCTTGGGCCTGCGCGTCGCTTTCTAATTCCCAAACTGGCTTAGCCAGTTAAGGATTTAAAAAGTCTAAAACCCCATCACTCGTAAGAGTGGTGGGGTTTTGCGTTTCAGGGATTTCCCTTTGCTGGGGTTCTCTAGAATGCAACTTACACATTTACTCAATTCAAATTGGAGCCTCACATGAAAAAGCATTTGTTCGCCTTGGCCATTGCCTCGTTGCTGGCCAGCAGCGCCTTCGCGCAAGCCAACGACACCCTCGCCAAAGTCAAAGCCGCAGGCGCCATCACCATGGGTGTGCGCGACTCGTCGGGCGCTTTGTCCTACACCTTGGGTGACGGCAAGTATGTGGGCTACCACGTTGAGATTTGCCAGCGCATCATTGCCAACGTCGAGAAAGCAGTGGGCAAAAAGCTGGAAGTGAAATACACACCTGTCACTTCACAAAACCGTATTCCGTTGACAGAAAACGGCACGGTGGACATCGAGTGCGGCTCGACCACCAACAACGAAGCGCGTCAAAAGCAAGTGGCTTTTGCAAGCACCACCTACGTGGAAGAGGTGCGCATCGCGGTGCGCGCCAACTCTGGCATTACCACCATCGCACAGTTGAACGGCAAGAACGTGGCCACCACCACAGGTACGACCTCCGTGCAACTGTTGCGCAAGAACGAGCGCGCCACAGGCGTTGACTTCAAAGAGGTGTTCGGCAAAGACCACGCAGACAGCTTCTTGCTGCTCGAGTCGGGCCGCGCTGATGCGTTTGTGATGGATGGCCAAATTTTGGCTGGCAACATTGCCAACTCTAAGAACCCCGCTGAATTCAAAATCGTGGGCGAAGTGTTGAACGTCGAGCCGATCGCCATCATGTTCCGCAAGGATGACCCGGCTTTCAAGAAATTGGCTGACGACACCATCGCTGGTTTGGCCAAATCAGGCGAGCTCGCCAAGCTGTACGACAAGTGGTTCACGCAAGCCATTCCTCCCAAGAACATCAAGCTGGGCATGCCCGCTAGCGATGCCAACAAGGATGCTTGGAAAAACTTGAACGACAAGCCTGTCGAAGCCTACGCTAAGAAGTAATTTTTAAAAGACAACAAACATGGCACTCGAATGGCAGGTTTTTTTTGAAGACGACGGTGGTGGAAGAACCTACCTCGAGTGGATGTTTGAGGCCTGGGGCTGGACGCTTTCAGTAGCGGGCGGCGCCTGGGTGGTGGCCATGTTGTCGGGATGCCTGATTGGCATTCTTCGTACCTTGCCCCAAGACACACGTTTGAACGTGTGGTTGACCCGATTCGCCAACGTGTGGGTGGAGCTGTTTCGCAACATCCCCGTGTTGGTCCAAATTTTTCTCTGGTACTTTGTGTTGCCCAAGGTCTTTCCGGCCATGCAACAAGTGCCGGGGTTTGTGTTGGTGGTGTTGGGCCTGGGCTTCTTCACCTCCTCACGCGTGGCCGAGATGCTGCGCGCTGGCATTCAAGCCATGCCACGCGGCCAACGCTATGCGGCCATGGCCATGGGCTTTACCACTTGGCAAACGTACCGCTATGTGTTGTTGCCCATCGCGTTTCGCACCATTTGGCCGCCGCTCACCAGCGAGTCAATGAACTTGCTCAAAAACTCATCGGTGGCCTTTGCCGTGTCGATTGCCGAACTCACCATGTACGCCATGCAAGTGCAAGAAGAAACCTCGCGCGGCATTGAGGTGTATTTGGCTGTGACGGCGCTGTACACCGTGTCTGCTTTTGCTGTGAACCGTGTGATGGCCCTCGTGGAGCGCCGCATGCAAATCCCTGGCCTAGTGGTGGCAGCTAATGTTGGCGGGGGGCACTGACCATGAGCGCACTCGATTTTTCTTTTGTCGAATGGGGCATCTTCAATAAGTTTGTGTTAAAGGGCATGCTCTTCAGCATTGAGCTGACCATCGTGGCCACCATCGGCGGCATTGTGTTTGGCACCATCCTCGCCCTCATGCGCTTGTCGGGCAACAAGGCGCTTGAGTTGCCTGCCGTCGTCTATGTGAACGGCATGCGCTCCATCCCCTTGGTGATGGTGATTCTGTGGTTCTTCTTGCTGATCCCGTTTTTGATTGGCCGCTCCATCGGCGCGGAGCTGTCAGCCACGATCACCTTTGTGGCCTTTGAAGCAGCGTACTTCAGCGAAATCATGCGGGCGGGCATTCAGTCCATTCCGCGTGGTCAGGTGATGGCGGGCCAAGCTTTGGGCATGACCTACAGCCAAAACATGCGCCTCATTGTGTTGCCACAAGCCTTTCGCAACATGATTCCGGTGTTGCTCACGCAAACCATCATCTTGTTCCAAGACACCTCCTTGGTCTATGCCATCGGTGCCTATGACTTGCTCAAGGGCTTTGTCACCGCAGGCAAGATTTATGGCCGCGTGGAAGAGGTGTACATCCTGGCCGCCTTGGCATATTTCGTGATTTGTTTTGGCCTCTCGGCCCTCGTGCGTCGCTTGCAAGCGCGCATTGCCATCATTCGCTAAAAGTAATGCCAAGCATGCGCGTTGACATTCATTGGAGTTCGCTGTGATTGAATTGAAAAATGTTTCCAAGTGGTACGGCCCCGTGCAGGTGCTGAACAATTGTTCCACCAACATCCAAAAGGGTGAAGTGGTCGTGGTTTGCGGCCCCTCGGGCTCAGGCAAGTCCACCCTCATCAAAACCATCAATGCCTTGGAACCATTCCAACAAGGCGAAATTTTTGTAGACGGCATCGCCGTCCACGGCAAAGACACCGACTTGCCCAAACTGCGCAGCCGCGTGGGCATGGTGTTTCAGCACTTCGAGTTGTTCCCGCATTTGTCGGTGACCGAAAACCTGACCATTGCGCAGCAAAAGGTCTTGGGCCGCAGCGAAGAAGAAGCGCATGCACACGGTTTGAAATACTTGGAGCGCGTGGGCCTGATGGCGCACAAAGACAAGTTCCCAGGCCAGCTCTCAGGCGGTCAGCAACAACGCGTGGCCATTGCCCGTGCCTTGAGCATGGACCCCATCGTGATGCTGTTTGACGAACCCACCTCCGCACTCGACCCCGAGATGGTGGGCGAGGTGTTGGACGTGATGGTGGACTTGGCCAACGAGGGCATGACCATGATGTGCGTGACCCACGAAATGGGCTTCGCCCGCAAAGTGGGCAGCCGCGTGATCTTCATGGATGTGGGCGGCAAGGTGTTGGAAGATTGTTCGAAAGACGAGTTCTTCAACCACCCAGAAAACCGTCAGCCACGCACCAAAGAGTTCTTGAACAAGATCTTGGCGCACTGATTTTTGTTTTCGCTTCGGGGAGGGGTGCGCAGCTTGGGTACGGCGGCTTCCTCATAATGGGTACATCAAATCGTCAGCCGCCGTACCCAAGCCGCGCAACTGGTTGGGTTTGGAATATTTCAGGCGAGCATGTTTGCGTTAGCTAGCGCTAGCTTTCTACGAGCACCGATGATGGTTATCGCTACAACGCTGCTTTACCAACCGTCCTAACTAAACATTTGTCAGCCGCAGTCTGCGGGTAGAGGCCTTGGGCCGGTGACGATTTTAGGTACCCCTCATGAGGAACCGGCCCAAGGCCTCTGCCCACAGCTAGCTCAGAGAAAAACAGAAGACAATCAAAGCATGACGCAAGAAATCACCATCACAAGACCCGACGACTGGCACCTGCACGTGCGCGATGGCGCTGCACTCAACACCGTGGTGCCCCACACCGCCGCCGAATTTGGCCGCGCCATCATCATGCCCAACCTCAAGCCCCCCGTCACCACGGCGGCACAAGCGCTTGCGTACAAACAACGCATTTTGGCCGCCGTGCCTAAAAGTGCCGAGGGTGGCGTGAACTTCGAGCCTTTGATGACGCTCTACCTCACCGACAACTTGCCCGCCGACGAAATCGCGCGCGCCAAAGACGCAGGCGTGGTCGCTACCAAGCTTTACCCAGCAGGTGCCACCACCAACAGCGATGCGGGTGTGACGGACATGCGCAAGACCTACAAAACACTCGAAGCCATGCAAAAGGCGGGCATGTTGTTGTTGGTGCACGGTGAAGTCACCAGCCCCGACATCGACTTGTTCGACCGCGAAGCCGTGTTCATCGACACCCAGCTCATTCCGCTGCGCAAAGACTTCCCCGAACTCAAAATTGTGTTCGAGCACATCACCACCACCGAAGCCGCGCAATACGTGGCCTCTGCAGACAAGTACACCGGTGCCACCATCACCGCGCACCACTTGCTGTACAACCGCAACGCCATCTTCACCGGCGGCATTCGCCCGCATTACTACTGCTTGCCCGTCTTGAAGCGCGAGACACATCGCCAAGCTTTGGTCAAAGCCGCCACTAGTGGCTCACCCAAATTCTTCTTGGGTACCGACAGCGCGCCACACCCCGCACAGCTCAAAGAACACGCCACAGGCTGCGCCGGTTGCTACACCGCTCACGCCGCCATGCCCATGTACGCAGAGGCGTTTGACAACGCAGGTGCGCTGGACAAACTCGAAGGCTTTGCCAGCTTCTTTGGCGCAGACTTCTACGGTTTGCCACGCAACACCGGCACGCTCACGCTGCGCAAAGAAAGCTGGACGCCGCCCGAGAGCTTTGCGTTTGGCGAAGCTGATTTGAAGCCTCTGCGCTCTGGCGAGGCCTTGCCTTGGCGCGTGGTTTAAAGAAGCCCGCAACCACCTCAGCCGCAACGCGTACACCCAACACGGCCCGTTGCAGCAATGCTGTTGCTGACGCTAACCGGCCAGCCGTGTTTGGTGGCGATCTCCTGTCAGATATTGATTGGTCTCAACCGTGGTTCGTGCCGTGGCGCGAACTCGGTGAGCCAACAGCACATCGCGCGATACAACAGCAAAGCGTGGCTGAAGCTCTTAACGCAAGAGCACTTGGCGTCGCCAACGACGTGACGTTCGTCCCCCAATCAGCCCTGCCCGAAGGCCAAGCCTACGAAGACTTCATCTTCAAAACTGCCCAAGTGCCCACCAGAGATGGTCTGCATGATTTTTTCAACGGCCTGTGTTGGCACCGCTTCCCGCTGGCCAAACGTCGTTTGAACCAGTTGCAAGCGGCAGAAATCGACAACCAAGGCATTCGCCATACGCGAGGTCCTGTGCGCGATGCACTCACCTTGTTCGATGAAAACGTGGTGCTCATGCATGCGCCCGACGACGTGTGGGCCGCGCTGCAAGCGCGTGATTGGCTCCGGCTGTTTGTGGACTTGCGAGACCAATGGCAGCAGGTGCATCTGGTGTTGTTTGGCCACGCCTTGCTTGAGAAACTGGTCACACCCTACAAGTCCATCACGGCGCATGTGTACCGCGTGGACCGTGACATTAATCCGCACGATGAAGCCGCGCTGGATGCCTGGTTGGTGCAAGACTTGCAGCCCGCCAAACTCGCCACCAAACCCTACGAGCCGCTGCCTGTTTTGGGCGTGCCGAGTTGGTGGCCGGCGAATGCTGAACGCGCCTATTACGAAGACGTGAATGTCTTTCGTCCCAAGCGCGAGACCGTTGCCAAAACCGCGCATGACTTTGCCTAGTTTTCGTGTGGTTTTTAGAAGTCTAGCCATTGAATTGCACGAATTCGCCCCTACCATCCGCCAGAGCGGACTTCTTCATTCCCCGCTGAAAAGGAAATCATGAAACGCATTCTTCTGTTCGTCCTCACCAACCTCGCCGTCATGGTGGTGCTGGGGGTCGTCGCCAGTTTGCTTGGCGTCAATCGCTACCTCACCGCCAACGGTTTGAACCTGTCTGCCTTGCTGGGTTTCTCGCTCATCATGGGTTTTGGCGGCGCCATCATTTCGCTCTTGATGAGCAAGCCCATGGCCAAGTGGAGCACCGGCGCACACGTCATCAACCAACCTAGCAACCAAGACGAAGCTTGGTTGGTCAGCGTGGTGCAACGCTTGTCTGAACGCGCGGGCATTGCCATGCCCGAAGTCGCTATCTATGAAGGTGAGCCCAACGCCTTCGCCACGGGTGCTTTCAAAAACTCAGCCTTGGTGGCGGTATCTACTGGCTTGCTGCAAGGCATGACCAAAGAAGAAATTGAAGCCGTGTTGGGCCACGAGATTGCCCACGTCGCGAACGGCGACATGGTCACGCTCACGCTCATCCAAGGCGTGCTCAACACCTTCGTGGTGTTCTTGAGTCGTGTCATTGGCTACTTTGTCGACAACATGTTGCGCAGCAAAGACGACGAGTCCACCGGCCCTGGCATGGGCTACTACATCACCAGCTTTGTGCTCGACATCGTGCTGGGCTTTGTGGCCAGCATGATCGTGGCGTGGTTCAGCCGCTACCGCGAGTTCCGTGCAGACGAAGGCTCGGCCCAGCTCTTGGGCAACAAGCAACCCATGATCAACGCCTTGGCCCGTTTGAACAGCATGCAAGCCGGCAACTTGCCGCCTAGCGTGGCCGCGATGGGCATCACCGGTGGCTTGGGTAAGTTGTTTGCCTCGCACCCTCCGCTGGAAGAGCGCATTGCCGCGTTGCAAAACGCACAAGGCTAAGCGTTCTTCGAATGCGCAACATCGCACGCAAGGGGTATTTTTGAGATGAAGTTTTTTCTGTGAGCCATCCATCCTCCCCTTGGACGGTCGCCCCTGTGCAAGCAGTGGCGACCGTTGCCATTCAGCCTGCTGCTGAACTCACACCTGCGCAAAAACGCTTCAACACCTTGTTGGCGCGTGTGTCCGCGCTGTCGGATTCCATCGCTACGCTAGAGGCTTTGTCTACACAGCACCGCAGCAGTCACTTGAGCGCGATGAGCGCTTTGAAGAGTCAAGAAGACACTGCACGCAAAAACTTGTTGTTGTTTTTAGATGCGCGGTTGCACGAAGTAGAGCTAACCGCCACACACCGGCGCAGCGCCACGCAAATCATCCTTGCTCTTTGTGAGGCGCTAGAGCACAAGAACGACGGCCAAGTGCAAGCCGTGTTCAACCAGCACCACAGCGAAGAAGACGCACAAGCCTTGGCCGAAGAAGCCCGCGCCGGTGCCGAGCATGCCAAAGCCGTGTTTGAAGATTTATTCGGCAAGCCCTTGCATGGCGCGGATGACTTACATACGGCAGAGGCCGTGTTTGAAGCCGGCCTGCGCCAATACCGCGAACAGCAACAACGCCTCGAAGACAAGCGCCAAGCCAAGAAGGCCAAGAAGAAACCAGCAGCCCGTCAGCTCAAAGACGCACAACAAAAGATGGATGCCAACACCGCGCTGCGCACCGTGTATCGCCAGCTCGCCAGTGCCTTGCACCCCGATCGCGAACCCGATGAGGCCGAGCGTTTGCGCAAAACCGCGCTGATGAGCGAAGTCAACGCCGCGTATGACCGCAAGAATTTGTCTGAGCTGCTCAAGCTGCAATTGCAGCTTGCCCAAATTGACAGCGCTACGTTGAGCCGCATCGCCGACGACAAACTCAACGCCATGTGTCTGCTGCTCAAAGAGCAAGTGGAAGCGCTGGAAGAAGACGAAGCGCAAGCCCAGTTTGAAATTCGCCACTACTTGGGTGTGAACGAGCTTGACCACATCAGCGCCGAGAGTTTGGCGCGTGCGCTGGCCATTCAACTGCGCGACAAAGAGCATGAGGTGGACACGCTGGAGCGTGACTTGCGCCGCATTCAAAACGAAGCCGAACTGAAGCGTTGGCTCAAAGAGCAAGCGCAGCTGGCCAAAGAAGCGCGGGCTGAACTGACGGATTTGGATCGGTTGTTGTACCGATAAAAAGAAACAGCGCCCCTGAGGGACGCTGCGAAACTTTGACCTGCTGACCTGTTAGCCCGGAATATCTGGCTCTACCAGCTTAGCCAATTGCTCCAGCGACTCTTGCCATCCGAGGTAGCACATCTCCAACGGAATCACATCTGGAATGCCTGCTTGGGTGACGTTCAACTCAGTGCCGCAAATCACAGGCGTCAGTGAAACCGTGACCTCCATGGTGCCTGGCAAGTTGGCATCGTCAAACTTGTCGTTGTAGCGAATGCGTTGGTTGGGCACAAGCTCAAGGTACTCGCCACCAAACGAATGGCCGTTGCCGCTGCCGAAGTTGTGAAACGACATCCGGAATGTGCCACCTACTTTTGCGTCGAGATGATGCACGGTGCAAGTAAAGCCATAGGGTGGCAGCCACTTGGCCAAAGCGCCGCCTTCTAGAAAAGCGCGATAGACCTTTTCGGGTGACGTTTTTAAAACGCGGTGAAGGTGAATGGTGCGGCTGGACATGTCAGACTTTCTTCAAAGATGGATGTATGCGTTCAGCGCTTCAACGCTCAAACAGGCAAATAACCTTCCACCGACAAGTACCGCTCACCCGTGTCGTAGTTAAAGCCAAGCACAGTCGCGCCCGCTGGAATCTCAGGCAGCTTCTGCGCAATCGCAGCCAGCGTCGCGCCCGAAGAAATGCCGACCAACAAGCCTTCTTCCGCAGCGCTACGGCGACCCATTTCACGAGCAGCCTCGGCTTCGACTTGAATCACGCCGTCAAGCAAAGAAGTGTCTAAGTTCTTTGGAATGAAGCCAGCGCCAATGCCTTGGATGGGGTGAGGCGCAGGTGCACCGCCTGAGATGACGGGCGATGCGGTGGGCTCGACCGCGTACACCTTCAAGTTAGGCCACTTGGCTTTGAGCACTTTGGCGGCACCCGTCAAGTGGCCGCCCGTGCCCACGCCGGTGATGAGCACGTCTACGCCTTCAGGAAAGTCCGCGATGATTTCTTGTGCGGTGGTGCGTGTGTGCACCTCGATGTTGGCTGGGTTTTCAAACTGCTGTGGAATCCACGCGCCGGGTGTTTGTGCGGCCAGTTCTTCGGCGCGGGCGATGGCGCCCTTCATGCCTTTTTCGCGTGGCGTCAAATCAAAAGAGGCACCGTAGGCCAGCATCAAGCGGCGACGCTCAATGCTCATGCTGTCGGGCATGACCAAGATGAGTTTGTAGCCCTTCACAGCAGCAACCATCGCGAGGCCAACGCCTGTGTTGCCCGAGGTGGGCTCGATGATGGTGCCGCCCGCTTTGAGCGCGCCAGACTTTTCAGCCGCTTCCACCATCGCCAACGCAATGCGGTCTTTGATGGAGCCACCGGGGTTGGTGCGCTCGGACTTGATCCACACCTGATGTGTGTTGCCAAACAGGCGGTTGATGCGGATGTGCGGCGTGTTGCCGATGGTGTCTAAAACGCTGTGGGCTTTCATGGGGGTGCTCCTGAATGTGTTGTGTCTTGTTTGAAATATACGTGGCTTTGAAGATGCGATCTGTCGCGCGGTTTTAGCAGCGTTCTTTTAGCGTGAGCTGGCCATCAGCTGACGTGCCACCGCTTCGCCCACTTTGATGCCATCCACCCCCGCCGACAAAATGCCGCCCGCATAGCCTGCACCTTCGCCTGCGGGATACAAGCCCGCCAAGGTCGGGCTTTGCAGCGACATCTCATCGCGGCCAATGCGCAGCGGGGCCGAGGTGCGGGTTTCAACGCCAGTCATCACGGCGTCGTGCATGTCAAAGCCTTTGATCTTGCGGCCAAACACCGGCAGCGCTTCGCGCATGGCGGTGATGGCGTACTCGGGCAGGGCGCTGTTGAGGCTGACCATCTTCACGCCCGGTTTGTAGGAAGGTTCCACGCTACCCAAGGCGGTCGAGGCTCGGTCGGCCACAAAGTCGCCCACCAGTTGCGCGGGCGCTTCGTAGGTGCTGCCGCCTAGTGTGTAGGCGTGGGCTTCGAGTTGGCGTTGCAGCACCAAGCCTGCGAGTGGGTGGTAGCCGCCGGGCGCATCGTGGGTGGTGTGGCGCACCGCGTTGCCCAGCTCTTGGCCCAACTCGGCTTCAAAGGCGGCGGGGTCAGTGGGGTAGTCGCTCGGGTCAATGCCCACCACGATGCCTGCGTTGGCGTTGCGCTCGGCGCGTGAGTATTGGCTCATGCCGTTGGTCACCACGCGGCCGGCTTCGCTGGTGGCGGCCACCACGGTGCCACCGGGGCACATGCAAAAGCTGTACACAGCGCGGCCGTTTTCGGCGTGGTGCACCAGCTTGTAATCGGCCGCGCCCAGCAGCGGGTGGCCCGCGTGTTGGCCCCAACGTGCGCGGTCAATCACGCCTTGTGGGTGCTCAATGCGCACGCCCACTGAGAACGGTTTGGCCTCCATCGCCACCGCATGGCGATGCAGCATGGTGAAGGTGTCGCGCGAGCTATGGCCCAGCGCCATCACCACATGGTGGGTGGGCAGGGTGTAGGTCTCGCCCGTAGCGTGGTTGTGAATGTGCAGGGCTCGGATGGCTCGGGGTGCAGGCGTGTTGTGTGCGTTGGACGCATGGCTTGCGGTGTCTTCGTAGTCGATGTCCACCACACGTTGTTCAAAGCGCACCTCACCGCCTAAGCGAATGATTTCTTCGCGCAAGCCTTCCACCACTTTCACCAGCTTGAAGGTGCCGATGTGCGGGTGCGCGGTGAACAAAATTTCTTCGGGCGCACCAAAGCGCACAAACTCGTTCATCACCTTGCGGCCCAAGTGGCGCGGATCTTTGATTTGGCTGTACAGCTTGCCGTCCGAGAACGTGCCTGCGCCGCCTTCGCCGAACTGCACGTTGCTTTCCACATTCAAAATCTTTTTGCGCCACAAGCCCCAGGTGTCTTTGGTGCGTTGACGCACGGTGGTGCCGCGCTCAATCACGATGGGTTTGAAACCCATTTGCGCCAACACCAGCGCCGCAAAAATGCCGCAGGGTCCAAAGCCAACCACCACGGGTCGTTCGCCTGTATTTGTTCCCCAGTCGCCCGGTGCATGGGCAGGCGCGTGCCACGACATGTCAGGTGTGGGTTGGATGTGCGAGTTCTTTTCGTACTTGGCCAGCAGCGCAGTTTCTTGCGATGCGTCAGCCAAGGTGATGTCCACGATGTAGACCACCAGCAAGTTTTGCTTGCGCGCATCAAAGCTGCGTTTGAAAACATCCAGCGTGGCGATGGCGTCTGTTGAAAGCCCCAATGCTTCAGCAGCTAGCGTGCGAAGTGCATCAATCGGGTGAGGTGGAAGCTGGCGGTCTGCCTCGGTTTCGGCGGGCGCATCGGCGGCGCGGCGTTCTTCAACAGGGAGGGCAGACAGCGGGAGTTTGAGTTCTGAGAGTCGAATCACAAGCGTGTGGCCCGTGGTGATCGGGCAAGTTATGTCGAGGGCCTTGATTATCCGTCGATAATCAAGTCGTGAAGCTCGCTAGGCCGTCGCTGGTGCAATCTGGGAAACCAGGCACTGGAGGAACGTCCGGACTGCGTAGGACAGCGTAAGAGGTAACACCTCTCCACCGTGAGGTGAGGATTAGAGCAACAGAGACGAGCCGATTTAGTTCGGGTGAAACGGGCAATCTCTACGCGCAGCAATACCAAGTAGGCCAACGTTGAGGCGGTCCGCTGAGTTGGCGGGTAGGTAGCACCGAGCCGAGTGGGCAACCCTCGGCCCAGATTAATGACGGTCACGCCGTGGGCAACCACGGTGCACAGAATCCGGCGTATCGGCGAGCTTCACACTTTTCATAGGCCTCCACCGCAAATGTGGCCGGTTGAGGCGAATCTGTTTGCAACGTGACTTGGCCCGCTTTCAATGCCAGCGCTTGGCCCGCCTCAACAAAGTAGTCGGTGCTGTCATCGGCCATCGTCACCCACAAACGACCACTGACCACATGCAACTGCGTGTGCAATTTGGCCCGCAAGGTTTGACATTTGCTGGATGAGAGGTAGTGCAGCACAGACGACATAAACGCTCCTTGATGGCTCCAATGTCTCTTTTTGTTTGGCGCTTGCCCATCCACACTCGAGTGCGATTCATACCATGGCAATCCAGCGCTTGGCCCAACTGTTCTTCTCAAAAAGGGTTCAATCTGTATTGGTTGAAATCAATTTGAGGCTGAATCTGTACGGCACAATGTTTTGACATGCCAAGCCACTCACTTGACCCTTCGCAGCCGTTGTACGCGCAGATTGCGCAGGGCATCGCGCAGCTGATTGACGGGCAGGTGTTCAAGGCGGGCAAGCGTTTGCCCTCGGTGCGCGAGGTGGCGGCTCAAAATACGGTGTCGGTGTCGACCGCGGTCCAGGCCTACCGTTGGCTGGAAGAGCGCAACCTCATCACCGCTAGGCCAAAGTCTGGCTACTACGTGGCGTCTCGCAACAAAGGGCCCGCGCTGCCCGCCACGAGTCGCCCACCCAAATACAGCTTGCAGGTGGACAGTCAAAACCGTTCAGAGCAAATTGGCTTAGAAAACTTCCCTGGCCCCATCGTGAGCTTTGGCGGCACTTGCCCCAAAGATCCAGATTTTTTTGATGAAGCGCGTGTGCGAGCCGCCGTCAATCGGGCCACGCGTGAGCACCGCTTCAGCTTGGTGGCTTACACCGACACATCCGGCACACCCGCGTTGAAAGAGTCAGTGTCACGACGTGCTTTGCATTTGGGTTGTCGGCTGCAGCCAGAAAACATCGTTATCACGGCCAGTTGCATCAATGCGGTCAGCATGTGTTTGCGTGCGGTCACCAAACCGGGTGATGTGGTGGCGCTTGAGTCGCCCACGCATTTTGGTTTTTTGGATTTGATTGAGTCCTTGAATCTGCGTGCGCTTGAAATACCGACGCATCCCAAAGATGGCATGTCGCTGTCGGCGCTCCAACTGGCGCTGGATACACAGCCGGTCAAGGCCGTGTTGAGCGTGCCCACGCTGTCAAACCCCTTAGGTGCGGTGATGAAAAACGCCGACAAAAAAGCCTTGGTGCAGATGCTGACCAAGCACCAAGTGCCACTGATTGAAGATGTGGTGTTCAACGATTTACTGGCGTCTGATGAACGACGCAAAGCAGCCAAGGCCTATGACGCCGACGGTTGGGTGATGGTGTGTGGCTCGTTCTCCAAAACGCTCACCCCTGGCGTGCGCATCGGCTGGTGCGAGGCTGGTCGATGGAAAGACAGCGTGATTCGCCTAAAAAGCGTGCACGGTATTCAGACCACCGATGTGTTGGAGCATGCGTTGGCAGATTTGTTGACACAAAGCAACTACGAGGCGCGCATGCGTCGGCTCAGTGGCTTTTTGCGTGAGCGGCTAGAAGAGGCGCGCAGCATCATCAGCGACTGTTTCCCCAGCGGCACACGTGTGAGTCGTCCAACATCTGGCTACACCTTGTGGGTGGAGTTACCGGAAACCTTCAACACCATGACACTGTTCAAACAGTGCATGGCGCAAGGCATCAGTTTTGGCCCCGGCGCCTTGTTCACCGCCACCGACAGGTTTGACCATTGCCTGCGGTTAAGCTTTGCCGGCACATGGACCGATGTGGAGCGCCAGGCCTTGCGCAAAATAGGTGAAATTTTTAAGGGAGTCGCGTGAGTTCATATGAGATCCCTGTGGTGCACGAAACCGCATTAGCCAAGTCGATGGTGTTTTCAGACATCGACATCCAAAGCTGCATGAGCGTGGCGCGGCCCGACGAGCTGCAGTTTGAATACACACGTTTGATGATGGGTGTGCTGCTGTTTCAGCCGCAACCCAAACGCATCTTGATGGTCGGTTTGGGTGGTGGCTCACTCGCCAAGTTTTGCTGCAAGCATTTGCCCGACACACACATCACGGTGGTGGAGATCAACCCGCATGTCATCGCGCTGCGCCAAAGCTTTTGCATTCCCGATGACGATGCGCGTTTTCAAGTGCTGCAGATGGACGCCGCCGACTTCATGGCGCACACTGAGCAAACGTTTGATGTGGTGATGATCGACGGGTTTGACCCAAAGGGCATGCCCGAGCAGTTGGGCTCCACCCCGTTTTATTCCGACTGTCGCCGTGTGTTGACATCAGGCGGCGTGGCTGTGGCCAACTTGCACCGATTTGGCAAGTACCTTGATGTGTATGTGGACCGGATCTCGTCCGTTTTTGAAGGTGACATATGGGCGATTGACGCGCCGGGCACCACCAATTGCATCGTGTTTGCCATGCGTGACTTCTCGAAAGAAACGCCCCTCACGTTCAGTAAACACAAGCCTGCACACATGAGCGAAGCCATGTGGGAGCAAGTGCGCCCCAGCATGGCTCGGGTGTTTTTGGCAACGAAGTCGTCAGGCTAAGCTGCGAATGCGCTCCACATGCGCCAACAGCGAGCGCATGGCCACGGGCCACAGCCGTGGCGGCACATCGTCATAGGCCAGTTGCACCCAATCGTCCATGCTGGCGTTTGGGTGCTTTTGCATCACGCCCAAAATTTTGGCTTCGCGTTTCAGGCGATGGTTTTTCAGGTGGGTGATGCAGGCGCGTGCGTCATGCGCCTCGTCCCACAGGTTGCCCAGCACATAGCCGTGCGCGGGCAGGATGAATTCGATGCGGTCTTGCGCGCAGGCTGCGAGCAGCTTGTCGAGCGAATTCAAGTAATCGGCCATGTTGCCGTCGGGCGGATCAATGACGGTGGTGCTGCCGTTGAGCACATGGTCACCGCTGAACAACAAGCCGTCTTCTTCGAGCACCAAGCACAAATGATTGGCCGCATGGCCGGGCGTGTGCACCACACGCAGGGTGTGGGTGGTGCCGTTGCCTTGCAAAACCAACAACTCGCCATCTGCCAATTCGCGGTCAGGCGTGAAGCTGCTGTGCGCGCGGGCCGTGGGTTGCGACGACAGACCCAATACAGGCGGGGTGTGGCCGTGTTGCGCGCACAGGGCTTGCAGTGGCGCGGCGCCGGGTGAGTGGTCGGGGTGCGAATGGGTGCAGACGATGTGGCGAATGTTGCCGCCCGCTGCGCGCCACAAACGGTCCAAGTGCTCGGGGTCGGCGGGGCCTGGGTCGATGGCGGCGTAGCCCGTGTCGGGGTCGCCCACCAAGTAGCTGTTGGTGCCGGGGCCGGTCATCACGCCGGGGTTGGGGGCGGTGAGGCGCTGCACGTTTTTCAGCAGCAGCACGGGTTGGTCGCTTTGCCAGTCGAGGTGGTGGGCGATTTGGCCGTCGGGGCAGGTGAGGGCGAGTTCGCCAAACGGCGACTCGTGCTCCATGTGGCGCACCTCTTGGCCCGCCAACCAGCCCGCGCGCGGGCAACTGGTGAACCACGGCTGCTCGCTGGCGCAAGCGGCCAACACGCTGTCCACCGTTGCGTAATGCTGCAAGCGCTCCAAGGTGCGGATGGTGGGGAAGATGATGAAAAAGTCGCCCGCTTCGTGGCGGCTCAGTGCATCGGCAGGGCGCACCCACACGGGCTCGAACTGTTCTTGCTCGTCGGCCACGGGCGTTTGCGCGTCGGGCATGCGGGCGACCAAAAACGGCACGTCAAAGCGGCGGGGCAGGTCGCGGTCGGTGATCCAGTGCGCCAAGACAAACACCTCGTCGGCGGCCAAGGTCAGGCCACGCGCTGCGCATTGGCTGGCAAATTTGTCGCCAGACGCTTGGCGGTCCAGCGCGGCGATGTCTGCGGCGTTGGCCATTTGCCCGTTGGCATGGCGGGCCAGCAAGATGCCCAGCTCTTCAAAGCTCTCGCGAATGGCCGCGATGGCTTGCGTCAAATGCAAGTCGCTTTGTGTGGCTCGGCGTCGGGCGTGTGGGTGTGCTTGCGCGTCAGCAGCATCAATGCCGCCACCCGGGAACACGTAGGCGCCGGGGGCAAAGCTGGCCGTGGCGGAGCGGCGTGTCATCAGCACTTCTAAGCCGCTGGGGCCATCGCGCAGCAGCAACACGGTGGCAGCAGGGCGCACGGCAACAGCGGTGCGGGCGGGGTGTAAAAGTTGGGTAGTGCGAGCCATGCCCAATTATGGAGAGGCCTCATCTTGGTGTTTACCCTTGCGTATAAGCCGCAAAGTTTGGAGGGCTGCGTTCACGAACAATTCTGCCTTAGACAAAACTCTTTGGGATTTCGCATGCAACGACGTACTTTCAAAACTGCTTTGGGCTGCGCCCTGACTTTGGCTGCGCTGTGCGCACCGCAGTGGGCTGCCGCTCAGGCTTGGCCGACCAAGCAACCCATCAAGCTGGTTGCGGTGTTCCCGCCAGGCGGCTCGGTAGACCAAGTAGCCCGCATCATCGCGCAGCCGCTGTCGCTCGCATTGGGGCAAAGCGTGATTGTGGAAAACCGGGGTGGCGCATCGGGCGTCATCGGCACGGCTGCAGTGGTGCAAGCGCCTGCGGATGGCTACACCTTTGCGGTGGTGTTTGACACGCACGGCGTGAACCCCAGCCTCAACCCCAGCATGCCTTTCGATACCAAAAAAGATTTGGTGCCGTTGGTGCTGGTCGGCACGTCGCCCATGGTGCTGGCCACTCATGTGAACTCTGAATACAAAACATTTGCCGATGTGATGGCGGCGGCCAAGGCCAAGAAAAATGTGAGCTTTGGCACGATTGGCAACGGCAGTTTGGGCCACTTGGCCATGGCCTTGTTGGGCAAAAATGCGGGCGCCGAGTGGACGCATGTGCCCTACAAAGGCGGTGGCCCCATGATGAGCGATGCTGTGGCGGGCCATGTGCCTTTGTCCATTGGCTCTGTTTTTGTGACCAAGCCGCACATCGACAGCGGTCGCATGCGCCCTCTGGCCGTCACGTCCCCCAAGCGCTCACCCGACTTGCCCAACGTGCCCACGGTGGCTGAAAACGGCTATCCCGGTTTTGAAGCGCCTGCGTGGTGGGCGGTGCTGGCCTCGTCCAAAGTGCCACCTGAGATCGTCAAGCGCATGAACGAAGAACTCAACAAAGTGCTGAAAAACCCCGAAGTTGCCAAGAAGCTCGATGCGCAAGGCATTGACGTGACGGGTGGCACTTCGGCCCAAGCCAGTGCGTTCATTGAAAAGCAAATGGACATTTGGGCCAAAGTGGTGAAAGACAACAACATCAAAGTTGACTGAGTTGCCTCTCACTCCGAACGGGCTGCATCAACGGTGCGGCTCGCCCTCGGGGGTGATTTGCAAGGCCACCAACAAGCGCGCCACCATGTTGTAGGTGGCAATCGCGGTGGTCAACTCCACCAGTTCGGTGGTGTTGAAATGGGTTTTCAAGGCGGCAAACACGGCGTCTTGCACGGTCACGTCGCGGGTCATTTGTGCGGCGTATTGCACCACCAAACGCTCGACCTCGCCCAAGGCTGCGTCGGTGTTGGGTTGGCGTGCATCGCCTTTTACCGCACGGTTCAGGGCATCGAGTTCGGCTTGGGTGCCGCCTGCCGTTAAGAAGTCGGGGGCGTGGTGGTGGTACTCGTACTCGGCACCGGTCAACAGTGCCACGGTGCAAATGCCCAGTTCACACAGCTTGCGGCTGGTGGGCAAGCCGGTGCGCACGTTTTTCAAATACACGTTCCAGCCGCGTGCCACGGGCTCGCTCCACAGCAAAGCACGGTCGAGGTTGATGAATTCACCACCGCGTCGCGCCAAAATGGCGTCGGTCAAATCTTTGGGTTGTGCTTTTTGTTCGGGGGTCCAAGCGGGAATGCGCATGAGTTGGCCTTGTGTGTCTGAAGTTGAAAGATGGGCGCGAGCATAGACGCACAAACGTGTAAATCTTGACCATTGCGTGACACGCGGTGTCCGATAATCGACCGATGCGAATTAGCTTCACCAAAATGCAGGGCGCAGGCAACGATTTTGTGGTCTTGGACGAGACCCGCGAGCGCCTGAACCTCACCCCTGCCCATTACCGTTTCTTGGCCGATCGCCACTTTGGCATCGGTGCCGATCAAATTTTGACCGTGCGTCCCGCGCCTCAGCCCGATGTGGATTTTGAATATGTGATTCACAACGCCGATGGTGGCGAAGTCGAGCAATGCGGCAATGGCTCGCGCTGCTTTGTGCGTTTTGTGCGCGAGCAGGGCTTGACCGACAAAACCACGGTGCGCGTCAAAGTGCATGGCGGCGTGATCACGCTGCAAGAAATGCCAGACGGTCAAGTGACGGTCGATATGGGGGCGCCCGTGTTTGACTTGCCCCAAATTCCCTTTGCGCCTGAACACGCCCAAGCGGTGTATGCGCCGGCTTCTGCTGCGCCTTGCGCTGGCGAGGTGTTGGCGTGGCAATTGCCCCTCAGCAACGGCGACACGCCCCGTGTTGGCGTGGTTTCCATGGGCAACCCGCATGCCGTGCAAGTGGTGGCCGATGTGGACACCGCACCCGTGCTGACGCAAGGCCCGTTGATCGAGCACCATGCCGCTTTCCCTAAACGTGTGAACGCGGGCTTCATGCAAGTGCTCAACCGCGGCGCGGTGCGCTTGCGCGTGTTTGAGCGCGGGGCCGGCGAAACCTTGGCCTGTGGCACGGGCGCTTGCGCCGCGGTGGTCACCGGCATTCGCTGGGGCTTGTTAGACCCTTGCGTGACCGTGCAAACCCACGGCGGCACACTCACCATCGAATGGCAAGGCGGTCAGAGCGCGGTGCGCATGACCGGCCCCGCCACCACCGTGTTTCGCGGCGACATTACCCTTCCAGACACCTTATGACTCACGCCTCCATGAACCCCATCACCGAAGACGACATCGCCAATTTTTTGGTGAACACGCCTGATTTTTTTGACCGCCATGCCGAGTTGCTGGCCACTGTCAAACTGACCAGCCCCCACGGTCAACGCGCGGTGAGCCTGCAAGAGCGCCAAGCCGAAATGCTGCGCGAAAAAATCAAAGGGCTGGAGATGCGCATGATGGACATGATGCGTCACGGCACCGAAAACGAGGTGCTGATGGCGCACCTGCAGCGCTGGGTCAAATCCCTGCTGATGAACCCCATCGCCCGCGACCTGCCGCGCGCTGTGGCCGAGGGCATTCAAAACGAATTTGCCGTGCCGCAAGTGGTCATCAAGTTGTGGGACGTGGCTCAGCCATTTCAGATCGAAGCCTTTGCCGCAGGCGTGACCGACAGCGCCAAAACATTTGCGGCCTCGTTGAACACGCCTTATGTGGGCCCCAACCAAGCGTTTGAAGCCGTCACTTGGCTGGTGGAGCCCAGTGCTGCCCAGTCGGTGGCGTTGATTGCCCTGCGCGCCACCCGCGAGCAAGACACACCGCGCACCGCCGTTGAGCAACCCGTGGTGGGCTTGTTGGTGTTGGCCTCGCCCGACCCCGAGCGCTACTTTGCGGGCATGGGCACCGATTTCATCGAGCGTTTGGGCGACTTGGCTAGTGCGGCCTTGACGTCGCTGCGCTGAGCCCTGTGATGGGTTGGGTGGCCCGCTACCTCGACCATGTGCGCTTTGAGAAGCGACTTGCCGAGCGCACGTTGGCGCTGTACACCCTCGATCTGCAAAAACTCAGCAGCTACGCCGAGCAATCGGGTGTGGCGCTGGATGCGGTGCAGAGCACGCACATTCGCCGTTGGGTGTCGCAGATGCATGCAGGCGGTCGCAGCGGGCGTGGCATTGCCTTGATCTTGTCGGGCTGGCGCGGTTTTTATGTGTGGATGGGCCGCGAAGGCTTGATCAGCGCCAACCCCGTGCAAGACATCCGCGCCCCCAAATCGCCCAAGCCCCTGCCCAAAGCGCTGAGCGTGGATGACGCCGTGCAGTTGGCCGACTTCACGCCAACAGACCCCGCGAGCGACCCGTGGCTCAACGCCCGCGATGCGGCGATGGTGGAGCTGCTCTACGGCTGTGGTTTGCGCGTGGGCGAGTTGACGGGCTTGGATGTGCAGGCCAGCGCCACCGCCAAAGGCTGGATTGATTTAGAAAGTGGCGACGCCCATGTGCTGGGCAAAGGCAGCAAACGCCGCAGCGTGCCTGTCGGGCGTAAAGCGTTGGAAGCGTTGCAAGCGTGGATCGCGGTGCGCGGGCAGGGCGTCAAGCCCGCTGCCGCCGATCAAATGGCTTTGTTCATAGGCCAACACGGCACGCGCTTGACCGCGCAGGCCATTTGGCAGCGCTTGCGTCAGCGCAGTTTGCAAGCGGGTTTGTCGACACCCGTGCATCCGCACATGCTGCGGCATTCGTTTGCCAGCCATGTGTTGCAGTCCAGCAGCGACTTGCGGGCGGTGCAAGAGCTACTGGGTCACGCCAACATCACCACCACGCAGGTGTACACGCGGCTGGACTTTCAGCATTTGGCGCAGGCTTATGACGCGGCGCATCCGAGGGCGCGTAAGAAGTAACGACAATGGTCGGTATGAAATCGATCAAACTCAGAGAAGGCAAAGAGCGCTCCGCGCTGCGCCGCCACCCGTGGATTTTTGACAGCGCCATTGCCAAAGGCAGCGGCGATGCGGGCGAGACCGTGCGGGTCGAAGCCAACGATGGCAAGTTCCTCGGCTGGGCCTCGTTCAGCCCCGCCTCCAAAATTCGCGCGCGCATTTGGAGTTTTGACGAAGGCCAACGCATTGACGCGTCGTTTTTCAAAGCCTCCATCGCCCGCGCGATTGCAGCACGCAGCCGGTTTGACATTCAAAGCAACGGCGTGCGGCTGATTCATGGCGAATCCGACGGCTTGCCCGGCCTCATCGTGGACCGTTACGACGACATCTTGGTGGCCTCGTTTTTGTCGTGCGGCACCGAGCGCTGGAAGGCTGTGATTGCCGACGAGTTGCTGGCGCAAACTGGCCTCACCAAACTCTACGAACGCTCAGACTCCAATGTGCGCAAGCTCGAAGGTTTGCCCGAAGTCACCGGCTGGCTGCGCGGCGAGGGTGCCACAGGCGTGGTGCTGCGCGAGCACGGTTGGCAGTTGTCGCTGGACGTGGCTGAGGGTCACAAGACCGGTTTTTATTTGGACCAACGCGATAGCCGAAAGAAGTTTGCCGATTACGCCCGTCGCTTGCAGTTTCAGCGCGTGCTCAATTGCTATTGCTACACCGGCGGCTTTACTGTGGCCGCGTTGGCTGGCGGTGCGGCACATGTGACGTCGATCGACTCCTCCGGCCCCGCGATTGAGCTGGCCAAAGCCAACGTGGCGCTGAACGGCTTTGACGCCGCACGCACCACCATGATGGATGCTGATGTGAATGCGTCGTTGCGGCAGTTCATTCAAGAAGGCCGCACGTTTGACGCCATCGTGCTCGACCCGCCCAAGTTTGCGCCGTCTGCCGCGCATGCCGACCGTGCGGCGCGCGCCTACAAAGACATCAACCGTTTGGCATTCAAGCTGTTGGAGCCGGGCGGCGTGCTCTTCACCTACAGCTGTTCGGGCGGCATCAGCGCGGATTTGTTCCATAAAATTGTGGCCTCTGCGGGCACTGACGCGCCGTGTGACGGCTACATCAGCGAGCGCATGCAAGGCGCGCCCGACCACCCGATGACCTTGGCCTTCCCCGAGGGGGAATACCTCAAAGGTTTGGTGGTTGTCAAAGCGGCGGAACTGGTTGAAAAAGCCGCTGCCGCCACCATCTCTCCAGATTCACTCTAATTTCTAGAAGGCTCTCTTATGTTGATCCCCGCCACCATCCTGACCGGCTTTTTGGGTTCAGGCAAAACCACGCTGCTCAAGCGCGTGCTGACCGAGGCCCACGGCCAAAAGATTGCGGTCATTGAAAACGAGTTTGGCGAAGAAAACATCGACAACGAGATCTTGGTGTCGGATACCAACGAGCAAATCATTCAGATGAACAACGGCTGCGTGTGCTGCACCATCCGTGAAGATTTGCGCACCACGCTGCAATTGTTGGCTGCAAAAAAGCGCAAAGGCTTGCTCAACTTTGACCGCGTGGTGATCGAAACCACGGGCTTGGCCGACCCAGGCCCTGTCGCGCAAACCTTCTTCATGGACGACGAGATTGCCGAGAGCTTCTTGCTCGACTCCATCTTGACCTTGGTCGACGCCAAGCACGCCGCCCAGCAGTTGAACGACCGCCAAGAGGCACGTCGCCAAGTGGGCTTTGCCGATCAAATCTTCATCAGCAAGGCCGATCTGGTCTCGCCTACCGAGTTGGATGCTTTGCAGCACCGCCTCAAGCACATGAACCCGCGCGCGCCACAAAAAGTGGTGCACTTTGGCGAGGTGTCGTTGGCCGAGGTGTTTGATTTGCGTGGGTTCAACTTGAACGCCAAGCTCGACATCGACCCCGACTTCTTGTCGGACGACGACCATCACCACCATGACGGCGAGCATTGCGACCACCCCTCGCACAAGCATGACCACGACCATGAACACGGTGAGCACTGCGACCATCCCTCACATGCGCACGATCACGCACATGCGCACGACCATGGTCCCGGTCACCACCATCACCACGATGACGATGTGAAAAGCTTCGTGTTCAAGTCCAAGCGCCAGTTCGACCCCGCCAAGTTGGAAGACTTTTTAGGCGCCATCGTCAATATTTACGGCCCCAAGATGCTGCGCTACAAAGGCGTGCTCAATATGAAGGGCACCGAGCGCAAGGTGATTTTCCAAGGCGTGCACCAGTTGATGGGCAGCGATTTGGGCCCTGAATGGGCAGAAGGCGAAGAGCGCCTCAGCAAAATGGTGTTCATTGGCATTGATTTACCCAAAGATATCTTGGTGCAAGGCTTAGAGCAGTCTTTAGTTTGATAAATGAATCGATGCACCAAGACTTGAAAAATGGTGCTTCTGTTTGTGGCTACAATCCCGCGCGCCAGACCCAAGCTGTGACGCCGCCGCCTTTTTGGATGCGTCACAGGGTTCCAACCCTCGCACACACCCGTGCGGTAAAGGCCTGCGAGGAGACACTCTGTGAACGCTAAAGCCCGAAAACCCGCTTCTAAGAAGCCTGAAATTGCGAAAAAAGCAGTTAAAAACGGTGCATCGCCCAAAGCGGTTGCGAAAAAAGTAGTGAAAAAACCTGTCGCAAAGCCCACGGCTGTGAAAGCGGTTAAAGCTGTTCAAACGGCTAAATCTGCAAAAACCACCACGGTGGCAAAAAAGGCAGCGCCTGCCAAAGTTGCTGCAAAGCCCGTGGCTAAAAAGGTGGCAGCGAAGGCGGCTCCAGTGGCTAAAAAAGCGGCAGCCAAGCCTGTGGCGAAGGCGGCTGCAAAACCGGTGGCTAAAGTGCCGGTCAAAGCACCCGCTAAATCGGCATCTAAAGTGACGACCAAAGCGGTGGCCAAGCCTGCGGCGAAAGTTGCCGCTAAAGCAGCAGCTAAGAAGTCTGTTGTGAAAGTGCCCACGAAAGCGCCCACGAAAGCGCCTCTGCCTCTCAAAGCGGCTGCCAAACCCACCGCTAAAAAAGCGGAGAAGGCACCCGTCGTGAAAGCGGCAGCTAAGGCGGCCAAACCTGCGGTCGAGAAAAAAGCAGCAGCGAAAGCCGCGCCAGTCAAGGCTGTGAAGTCTGAGAAATCAGCTGCGCCGAAAGTCGTGGCGGCCAAGCCAGAGAAAACAGTCAAACCTCCTAAAGCAGTCAAGGCGCCTAAACCCGCCAAAGAGCCTAAAGTCAAAGCCAAGCCTGTGGCGGCACCCATCGTGCATGTGGTGCCCATCATTCCTGGTTACACCCCCGTGGTGCACAAGAAAAACTCCAGAGCTGCCAAGATGGCGGCTTTGGTTCCTCCCCCGCCAGCTCAAGTGGTGGCGTCGAACGCCGCCAAATCTAGCTTCATGCCGATCTCGGCTCCTTTTGCCCCAACTATTGTTCCTGTGATACCTACCAAAGACGCCAAACTCGCCAACAACTGGAAATCCAAAACGGCTGAACAGCTCACCGATGCTGAAATCATTGCCATGCCAGACAGCGAGTACATGAATGACACGCAAATGGCGTTTTTCCGACTCAAGTTGGTCACACTCAAAAATGAAGTGTTGAGCAACGCTAGCGAAACCACCGAGCATTTGCGTGAAGACACCGTGGTGGTGCCTGACCCTGCCGACCGCGCGACCATCGAAGAAGAGCATGCTTTGGAGCTGCGTACCCGTGACCGCGAGCGCAAGTTGCTCAAGAAAATCGAGCAGTCCATCCACCGCATTGACAACGGTGACTACGGTTACTGTGACGAGACGGGTGAAGCCATCGGCGTCGGCCGTTTGTTGGCGCGTCCCACGGCAACCTTGTCTTTGGAAGCGCAAGAGCGCCGCGAGATCAAACAGCGTATGTTTGGGGATTAATGATTTGTCGGTTTTGATAAATATTTGATCAGCAGGCCCTTGGGCCTGCTTTTTTTTTGCAGTCCAGAGGTCTTGATAAGCCACTTTTACAGACCTTCCTAAGTGCTTCATTTATATAGATTTTTAGCTCTGTAGGTAAATCTTAAAATCGTCGTAAGTCCTTGATTTCATTGAAAAAAATCCAAATACTGCTGGCCTTGTTGAATTTTCCTGCTACAGTGCAAATAAGTGCAAATAAGTGGTGAAAAGTGCGTTTTGGCATTTGTCGCTTAAGAGCTTTATGTGTGTAGCCAAGGAAAAAGGTCGCTTTCGTGTTTCAGGGTGCTTCATCGCTGAGTCTTGACGCCAAAGGTCGTCTGTCGGTGCCAACGCGGCATCGCGACGTCTTGAGCGCAACCGCGGCTGGGCAACTGACGATCACGCGCCATCCGCACGGCTGTTTGATGGTGTTTCCGCGCCCTGAGTGGGAGAAGTTCCGCGAGCGTATTGCCGAGCTGCCCATGAGCGCGCAATGGTGGAAACGTATTTTTCTAGGCAACGCGATGGATGCGGACATGGACGGCACGGGCCGTGTGTTGATCTCCCCTGAGTTGCGAACTGCAGCGGGTATCAGCAAAGACACCATGCTGCTGGGAATGGGCAATCACTTTGAACTTTGGGACAAGGCGACCTATGAGGCGCAAGAAGCCCAAGCCATGCAAGGGGAGATGCCTGATGTGTTCAAGGACTTCTCTTTTTAAAGGATAACGGTGGAACAGCCCTGGCAGCACACCACCGTCCTACTGCACGAAGCGGTCGAGGCGCTCGACATTCAGCCGGACGGAACCTACGTAGACGCGACCTTTGGTCGTGGTGGGCACTCTCGTCTGATTTTGTCGAAGTTGTCGCCGCAAGGTCGCTTGATCGCGTTTGACAAAGACCCTGACGCGATTGCGGCCGCTGCCCAAATTCAAGACCCCCGTTTTTCGATTCGCCACCAAGGCTTCACCGATTTGGGTGAATTGCCGGCGGGCAGCGTGGACGGCATTTTGATGGATTTGGGGGTCAGCTCCCCCCAGATCGACAACCCCGCACGCGGTTTCTCATTTCGATTTGAAGGCCCCTTGGACATGCGCATGGACACCACGCGTGGCCAAAGCGTGGCCGAGTGGCTGGCCGAGGCAGAGCTCCAACACATTGCGGAGGTGATACGTGAATATGGCGAAGAACGGTTTGCTTTACAGATTGCAAAGGCGATTGATGCTCGCCGACAAGAAGGGCGCTTGCCTACAAGCACCTCTGAATTGGCCCAGCTCGTGGCTGACACGGTCAAAACCCGCGAGTCGGGTAAGAACCCTGCAACGCGCACATTTCAGGCTTTTCGGATTTTCATCAATGCCGAGCTTGAGGAGTTGCAACAAGCGCTAGAGGCCACGTTGAAGGTGTTGCGTCCCAAAGGCCGCTTGGCCGTGATCAGTTTCCACTCGTTGGAAGACCGCATCGTCAAGCAATTCATCACCAAACATTCGCGTGAGGTGTACGACCGTCGTGCCCCATTTGCCGCACCGAAGGTGATGGAGTTCAAACCCGTCGATCGCATCAAGCCCAGTGCTGAAGAGCTCAAAGGCAATCCACGTTCGGGCAGCGCCATCATGCGTGTGGCCGAGCGCTTGGGCGGCGATGCGGAGGCGCGGTCATGAGCCGCGTGAGCTTGGTCTTGTTTTTGGCCGTCATGGCCAGCGCCTTTTATTTGGTGCGCACGCAGTATGAGTCGCGTTCATTGACCACAGAGATTGACCGGGCCACCAGCGAAGCCCGTCGTTTGGAAATTGAGAACGACCGTTTGGATGTGGAGCGCCGTGCGCAAGCCACGCCGCTGCGTGTTGAAAAGCTCGCTCGTGAGCAGTTGCGCATGCGCACCATCACGCCAGCCATCACGCAATATGCCGCCTTGCCCAGCAGCGCTGCCTCCGCGCAGGTGAAGCCATGATCAAGAGCAGCCGCAGCGTTCAATACAGCTCCAGCCCATTGTTGGCCAGCAAGACGCCGATTTGGCGAAGCCAATTCATCGTGGCGTGTATTGCGTTCGGCTTTTTGGGTTTGGTGGCGCGCGCGGCCTATGTGCAGGTGATTGACAACGCGTTTTTCAAGCGCCAAGGCACCGTGCGTTTTGTGCGCAATTTGGAGTTGCCTGCCAACCGTGGTCGCATCTTGGACCGCAATGGTCACATCTTGGCGTCTAGCGTGCCCGTGCCCAGTATTTGGGCCAACCCTGAAGACATCGAGCGTGACCCCGTCAAGCTCAAAAGCTTGGCCAAGCTCTTGGAGATGAGCCCAGCCGAGTTGGATAAAAAGCTCAAAGACGAAGACAAAATTTTTGTCTGGATCAAACGCCAAGTGGACGAGTCCGTTGCCAAAGAAATCGAAGCGCTCAACATCAAGGGTGTTTACTTGCGCAAAGAGTACAAGCGCATTTATCCCGAAGGCGAGGCTGTGGCGCATGTGGTGGGTTTCACCAACGTCGAAAACTTAGGCCAAGAAGGCGTGGAGCTGACCTTCAACAAAGACTTGGGTGGCAAAGCAGGTTCGCGCCGCGTGATCAAAGACCGTTTGGGACGCGTGGTCGAAGACGTGGGCGAGATGGTGCCGCCTGTTGATGGGCGAGATTTGCAGCTCAGCATCGACAGCAAAGTGCAGTACTTTGCGTATGAAAAGATCAAAGAAACCGTGTTAGCCAACAAAGCTGCCGCTGGCAGCGTTGTCGTTTTGGATGTGCAAACCGGTGAAATCTTGGCGCTCACCAACTACCCTAGCTATTCGCCGGGTAAACGTGGCAACTTGAGCGGTGCGCAGCTGCGCAATCGCGCGCTGACCGATACCTTTGAACCCGGCTCCACCATGAAGCCTTTGGTCATTGGTTTGGCCTTGGAGAAGGGCGTCGTCAAGCCCGAGACCATGATCCAAACCGCGCCTGGTCGCTTGCAGATGGGCACCGCCACCATCACCGATTCGCACCCTCACGGCATGCTCAGCGTGAATGAGGTGATTCAAAAATCCAGCAACGTCGGCACAGTCAAGATCGCCATGCAAATGCAGCCCCACGACATGTGGGAAATCTTCACGCAAATGGGACTGGGGCAAAAGCCCCAAGTGCCGTTTCCGGGGGCTGTGTCTGGCAAAGTTCGCGCTTACAAAACATGGCGTCCGATCGAACAGGCGACCATGAGTTATGGCTACGGTTTGTCGGCCAGTTTGTTTCAACTGGCGCAGGCCTACACCGTGTTTGCACACGATGGTGAGCTGTTGCCCGTCAGCTTGGTGAAGATTCAGCAGCCTGCGGCAGGCGCCCGCGTGTTGTCCAGCAAAAACGCTGCGGCCATTCTCAACATGCTGCACATGGTGACTGGTCCGGGCGGCACAGCGGTCAAGGCGCAGACCATGGGGTACTCCGTGGGCGGCAAAACGGGGACCGCTCACAAGGTCGAAGGCAAGGGTTACGCAGGTAAAAAATACCGCGGCTTTTTTGTCGGCATCGCGCCCATTGAAAACCCACGCATCGTGGTGGCTGTGATGGTCGACGAGCCGACCAACGGCTTGTATTTCGGTGGCGATGTGGCCGCACCCGTGTTCAGTCAAACCGTTCAGCAAACGCTGCGTTTGATGGGCGTTCAGCCCGACATGGCGGTCAAGCCCCAAGTGTTCACGCAAGTGGAAAAGGAGTCCTTCTGATGAAGCGACTTCACACGCATCAAGAAGCGGCGCAGTGGCTGCACAGTCGCGTACGCGGCGTGTTGCACACCGACAGCCGTCGTGTGCAAGCGGGTGACGGTTTCGTGGCTTGGCCAGGCGGTGTGACCGATGGCCGTGTGTATGTGGCGCAAGCTCTGCAACAAGGGGCTACGGCTTGTTTGGTGGAGTACCAAGGCGCCGACCAGTTTGATTGGCCTGCATCGGCTGACAACGCGATTGCCGCTTACGACGGTTTGAAGGCTGCCAGCGGCCCCATTGCAGCGGCTTATTACGAACAGCCCAGCCAAGCACTCGATGTGGTTGCGATCACCGGCACCAATGGCAAAACCTCCACCGCGTGGTGGCTGGCGCATGCTTTGGGTCAAGTGGGGCAACGTTGTGCCATGGTGGGCACCTTGGGGGTGGGCGAAGTCCATGCCCTCGAATACACGGGCATGACGACGCCAGACCCAGTGTTGTTGCAGGCCCGTTTGCGCGACATGGTGACGGCTGGCGTGGATGCCTGTGCCATTGAAGCCTCGTCCATCGGTCTGGCTGAGCACCGTTTAGATGGCGCCCAAGTGCGCGTTGCCATGTTCACCAATTTCACCCAAGACCATTTGGACTACCACGGTGACATGGCCAGTTACTGGCAAGCCAAATCTGCGTTGTTTGATTGGCTAGGTTTGCAAGCCGCCGTTGTGAATGTGGACGACGCGCAAGGCGCCCTCTTGGCCACGCAACTCAAAACTGCGGGCAAACGCAGCGTGTGGACGGTGTCGTGCGATGCATCCACCGCACAGCGTCTGTCGGCATTGCCCGCGCAACATGTGCAAGCCTGCAACATCACGCACGGACACTTGGGTTTGAGTTTTGATGTGGTGGAAGGCGCGGACACGCACCACCTCGACACCCGCTTGGTGGGCCTCTACAACATCAGCAATGTGTTGGGTGTGTTGGCTTGCCTGCGCGCCGTGGGCCACAGTTTGGCCGACGCCGTTCAAGCGTGTGCCCAATTGCCAGCCGTGCCAGGCCGTATGCAAGCCCTGACGGCTGACGGCGCGCCCTTGGTTGTTGTGGACTACGCCCACACCCCAGATGCGGTGGCGCAAGCCGTGCAAGCCTTGTTGCCATTGGCGCAATCGCGCGGTGGCGATGTGACCTGCGTGTTGGGTTGCGGTGGCGATCGTGATGCGGCCAAGCGTCCGTTGATGGCCGCTGCCGCTGAGCAGTGGGCTCAGCATGTGGTGCTGACCAGTGACAACCCGCGCAGCGAAAATCCACAAACGATTTTGAACAGCATGTTGACGGGCTTGCAGCGCGCCCAGAGCGCCACGGTCATCGTCGACCGCGCCCAAGCCATTGCTCACGCCGTGGTCAGCGCCAAGCCCGCAGACGTGGTGTTGATTGCTGGCAAAGGCCACGAAGATTACCAAGAGGTGATGGGCGTCAAACATCCGTTCAGCGATGTGGCCCATGCCCAAGCCGCTTTGGCACAAAGGAGCGTCCATGTCTGACATGAACCTCCGTCTACAACGCATTCAATCGTGGCTGACCGATGCCCGATTGGTGGGCGATGCGCAGCAAGTGGTCCAACGCGTGCACACCGACAGTCGCAGCTTGCAACCCGGCGATTTGTTTGTGGCCCTCAAAGGCGAGCGCTTTGATGCCAATGATTTCTTGGCCGATGTGGCCGCCCAAGGCGCCACTGCTGCGCTGGCGCACCACGGTTTAGCTGCCGCCCAGTTGGCAGGCTTGGAAGTGCCCGACACGCGTGTGGCTTTGGGTCAATTGGCCGCAGGCTGGCGTGCTCAGTTTGCCTTGCCTGTGATCGCCGTGACGGGCAGCAATGGCAAAACCACCGTCACCCAAATGATCGCCAGCATCTTGCGTGCGGATGTGGGTGACGATGCCATGGCCACCCAAGGCAACTTGAACAACGACATTGGTGTGCCTCAAACCCTGCTGCGTTTGCGCGCACATCACCGCCGTGCGGTGGTGGAGTTGGGCATGAACCACCCCGGCGAAATTGCCGGTTTGGCCACCATGACCCAAGCCACCGTGGCCTTGGTGAACAACGCGCAGCGCGAGCATCAAGAGTTCATGGCCACGGTCGAGGCGGTGGCGCAAGAAAACGGCGAAGCGCTCAAAGCCTTGCCCGTAGATGGCGTGGCGGTCTTCCCTGCCAACGACACCTATTCCGAGTTGTGGCAAACCTTGGCGGGCGAACGCCGTTGCCTGCGTTTTTCCAACCAAGTGTTGGCAGCAGGCCAAGCCATGGCTGAGGTTCAGTTGTTGCAAGCCGACTGGCACCAAGGCCATTGGGTGGTGCGCGCTCAGACGCCCGCTGGCGAGTTGGCCATTCAGCTTCACATTGCCGGTCGTCACAACGTGGGCAATGCCTTGGCTGCAACGGCTTGTGCCTTGGCTGCGGGCGTGCCGCTGGCAAAAGTGGTCGAAGGGCTGAACAGCTTTGAGCCGGTCAAGGGCCGCTCGCGTGCTTTTGAAGTTCAGTGCCAAGGCCGCACCATCACCGTGGTGGACGACACCTACAACGCCAACCCAGACTCGGTGCGCGCGGCGATTGACGTGTTGGCCGAGTTGCCCCAACCCCGTTTGTTGGTCTTGGGCGACATGGGCGAAGTGGGCGATCAAGGCTCCGAGTTTCACCAAGAAGTGGGCGTACATGCCTTGCACTGCGGCATTGAGCACGTCCTGTGCTTGGGCGATTTGGCCGCGCACAGCGCACAAGCGAGCGGCCCACACGCACAACACTTTGACGACATCGACAGCCTCAAGGCACGCGTGCAGGCGCTCTTGCCGAACGTGGGCAGCGTGTTGGTCAAAGGCTCACGATTCATGAAGATGGAGCGGGTGGTGGACGCCATCACCGCTGCACAAGACCTCACAAAGGAACACACGCCATGCTGCTGATGTTGGCCCAATGGCTGCAAACTCTGTCGCCCGATTTCGGGTATTTCCGCGTTTTCCAATACCTCACCTTCCGTGCGGTGATGGCGGCGTTGACGGCGTTGCTGATTGGCCTGATCGCCGGGCCCGCTGTGATTCGCCGTTTGGCTGCGCTAAAGATTGGCCAACCCATTCGCGAATACGCCATGCAAACGCATTTGGCCAAGAGTGGCACGCCCACCATGGGCGGCGTGTTGATCTTGATTGGCATCGCGGTGTCCACCTTGTTGTGGGCCGATTTGTCGAACCGATTTGTGTGGATCGTGATGATCGTCACCTTCGGTTTTGGCGCGGTGGGTTGGGCCGACGATTGGCGCAAAGTGGTCAACAAAGACCCCGAAGGCATGCCTTCGCGTGAAAAGTATTTGTGGCAATCAGCCATTGGTTTGCTAGCCGCTTTGTACTTGGTGTTCAGCATTTCCGAGAGCAGCAACTTGCGCGTGTTGGAGTTGTTCTACTCGTGGGTGAAGTCGGGTTTTGATGTGAACTTGCCGCCCAAGGCCGGTTTGCTCTTGCCCTTCATCAAAGAAGTGAGCTACCCGCTGGGTGTGTTTGGCTTTGTCATCATGACTTATTTGGTCATCGTGGGCTCCAGCAATGCCGTGAACTTGACCGACGGCTTGGATGGCTTGGCCATCATGCCCGTGGTGATGGTGGGTTCTGCTTTGGGCGTGTTTGCGTACGTCACCGGCAGCTCGGTTTACTCCAAATATTTGCTGTTCCCCTACATTCCCGGCTCTGGCGAATTGATGGTGTTTTGTGCCGCGATGGCGGGCGCGGGCTTGGCCTTTTTGTGGTTCAACACCCATCCCGCCCAAGTCTTCATGGGCGATGTGGGCGCGTTGGCGCTCGGTGGCGCTTTGGGCACCGTGGCCGTGATCGTGCGGCAAGAAATTGTGCTGGCCATCATGGGCGGCATCTTCGTGGTCGAAGCCTTATCGGTCATGGTGCAAGTCACATATTTCAAATACACCAAGAAGAAATTTGGCGAAGGTCGTCGCATTTTGAAAATGGCGCCGCTCCACCACCACTTCGAGAAAAGCGGCTGGAAAGAAACCCAAGTCACCGTGCGTTTTTGGATCATCACCATGCTGCTGTGCTTGGTGGGTTTGTCGACTTTGAAGCTGAGATAAGACGATGCAGCAACTCCTCAACCAATCGGTGCTGATTCTGGGCTTGGGTGATTCCGGCTTGGCGATGGCGCGTTGGTGCGTGCGTTGCGGGGCGCAAGTGCAAGTGGTCGACACGCGTGCGGAGCCGCCGCATTTGGCAGCCTTGCGCAGCGAGTTGCCCCAAGTCACGTTTGTGCATGGCGCCTTTGATGCCGCGTTGTTGCAGGGTTCAGAAGATGGTCACGGCATTCGTGCCGTGTTCAAGAGCCCAGGTTTGAGTCCTGAGTCAGTGGCTTCGGTTTGGCAAGCGGCACAGGCTGCTGGTTTGTGGATCGGCACGGAACTTACCTTGTTTGCACAAGCCCTCAGTGATTTACAAATCACCGCGGCCTATCACCCCAAAGTGTTGGCGATCACGGGCACCAACGGTAAAACCACAGTCACGTCGTTGACCGGCCAGTTGTTAGAGCGTGCGGGTTTGCGCGTGGCCATCGCCGGCAACATCGGCCCCACCTTGCTCGACACCTTGTCGCAAGCGTTGGACGTCGCCGCTGTTCAAGAGGCCGAGGCCGCTGAAAAAGCCAAGGCCGAACAAGACGAACTGGATGCCGCACAGGCCGAAGAGGCCAAAGTGCAAGAAGCACTGGCGGCTGCGCAAGCGGCCAGCGTGTTGGCCGAGGCCAAACTCCAAGCCAGCGTGGACGCTGCATTGGCCGCCGCCGATCACGCGCAGCTCAGCATGACACTGACGCAGCACACGGAATCCCCCAAGGGGGAGGCTGTTGCCAGCCCTGACGCTGCAGAAAATGCCGATGTCAATGCGGAGCAGCCCCGTACTGAAGAAGCCGCTGCCGATACCCCCTTCGATGTCGAGTTGCCACAACTCGTGCCGCCACCTCCGCCACCGGTGGATCATCCTTACCTACCGCAAGTCTGGGTGTTGGAGTTGTCCAGCTTCCAGTTGGACGGCGTCACCAACTTCGAGCCCACCGCCGGTGCCGTGCTCAACCTCACCCAAGATCATTTGGATTGGCACGGCGACATGCGCGCCTATGCCGCGGCCAAAGCGCGCATTTTTGGTCAACACGGTCTGCTGGTGCTCAACCGCGAAGATTTGGGCGTGATGAACATGCTGCCCGAACCCGTGCGCGTGAAGTTGCAAAAACCCCAAGTGCGTGCACACGTCACCTTTGGCGGCGACCTGCCGCAACGTCCTAGTGACTACGGCATTGAGACCATCAACGGCATGACGTGGTTGGTGCGCGCCTTGGAAGCTGACGAAACACGTCGCCGCCGCAAAGACGATGCGGAAGAAATTCACATTCAACGCTTGATGCCCGCCGATGCCTTGCGCATTCGTGGCCGTCACAACGCGCTCAATGCTTTGGCCGCACTCGCTTTGGCGGGCAGTACCCAAGCCAGTTTGGCCCCGATGTTGTTTGGCTTGCGTGAATACCGCGGCGAGCCACACCGTGTCGAATCGGTCACGGTGTTGAACGACGTCGAGTACTTTGACGACAGCAAAGGCACCAACGTGGGCGCCACCGTGGCTGCCTTGCAAGGCTTGGGTGTGGATCGCCGTTTGGTGGTGATCTTGGGCGGCGATGGCAAGGGGCAAGATTTCTCGCCACTGCAAACGCCCATCACACACTACGCACGTGGCGTGGTGCTGATCGGGCGCGATGCCCCCGCTTTGCGCGAGGTGTTGCAAGACTGTGGCGTTCCCTTGGTCGACGCGGCGACTTTGCCTGACGCGGTGCTGCAAGCCAGTCGCATGGCCCAAGCGCGTGATGCGGTGTTGCTGTCGCCCGCTTGCGCGAGCCTCGACATGTTCCGCAATTACGCCCATCGCGCCGAGGTGTTTGTGCACGCTGTCCAAGCCTTGGCCGACGAAGCCGGACAGACCTTGGATGGCACGCAAGGGGGCGGCGTATGACCGTGATGCGTCACCTCCACGTTGTGCCGCAGTTTTTGCGAGCCGTCGGGCAGCGCGTGAGTCGCCTGTGGGGCGCCGATCAGCCCGAGGCAGGCATCGATGTGTTGCCAGTGCGCGTGCAAGGCACCGAGTTCACCCACACCACGGCTTCGCCTGTGCATGTGAAGGGGTTCGATCAGCCTTTGGTGTGGGTCACGTTTGCGCTGCTGATGTTCGGTTTGGTGATGGTGTATTCGGCGTCGATTGCCATTCCTGATAACCCACGCATGGGCGCGGGGTACACCCCCACGCACTTTTTGCTGCGCCACGCCATGTCCTTGTTCGTGGCGTTTGTGGCCGCGTTGTTTGCCTTTCAAGTGCCCCTCAACACTTGGGAGCGCGTGGCGCCTTGGGTGTTTGTGGTGTCCATCGTGTTGTTGATTGCCGTGTTGATGCCCTTCATTGGCAAATCGGTCAATGGCGCACGCCGTTGGATTGGCTTGGGGTTCATGAACTTCCAGCCCTCTGAGTTGGCCAAGTGGGGCGTGTTGCTGTACGTCGCCAACTACATGGTGCGCAAGATGGATGTGAAAGAAAAGTTCTTTGCCGCCGTGACGCCCATGGGTGCTGCGGTGTCCATCGTGGGCTTGCTGTTGTTGTCCGAGCCAGACATGGGTGCGTTTATGGTGATCGCGGTCATCGCCATGGGCATTTTGTTCTTGGGTGGCGTGAATGCGCGCATGTTCTTCTTGATCGCCACGGCGCTGATAGCGGTGTTTGGATTGATCATCGCGTCGTCGCCTTGGCGTCGCGAGCGTATTTTTGCGTACCTCGACCCGTGGAGCATGGAGCATGCGTTGGGCAAGGGTTACCAGTTGTCGCACTCGCTGATCGCCATCGGTCGCGGCGAGATTTTTGGCGTGGGTTTGGGCGGCAGTGTTGAAAAACTCCATTGGTTGCCCGAGGCGCACACCGACTTTTTGTTAGCGGTGATTGGTGAAGAATTTGGTTTTGTCGGCGTCGTGCTGGTGATTGGCATGTTCATGTGGCTGACACGCCGCATCATGTACATCGGTCGCCAAGCCATTGCCATGGACCGCGTGTTTGCCGGTTTGGTGGCGCAGGGCGTGGGCATTTGGATGGGCTTTCAATCGTTCATCAACATGGGCGTGAACCTCGGCGCTTTGCCCACCAAAGGTTTGACCTTGCCTTTGATGAGTTACGGCGGTTCGGCCATCTTGCTCAACCTCATCGCCATTGCGGTGGTGTTGCGCGTGGACTATGAAAACCGTGTGGTCATGCATGGAGGGCGGCTATGAACGTGCGCACCTCTCAGCCCACACGCACCGCTTTGATCATGGCGGGCGGCACAGGTGGTCACATTTTCCCAGGGTTGGCCGTGGCTGAACTGTTGCGTGCGCGCGGTTGGAATGTGCATTGGGTGGGCGCACCAGCCCCCAGCATGGAAAGCCGTTTGGTCTCTGCGCAAGGCATTGCCCTAGAAACGGTGCAGTTTGGTGGCGTGCGCGGCAAGGGCTTGAAGACTTTGGCGCTGTTGCCGTTCAAGCTTTTGCGTGCCTTCTGGCAAAGCCTGCAAGTGGTGCGTCGTGTGAAACCAGATGCGGTGGTGGGCTTGGGCGGTTACATCAGTTTCCCTGCGGGGTTGATGGCCGTGTTGATGGGCAAGCCCTTAGTGTTGCATGAACAAAACTCGGTGGCAGGCATGGCCAACAAGGTGCTGGCCAAAGTCGCCAACCGCGTGTTCACCGCCTTCCCGAACGTGATGCCCAAAGCCGAATGGGTGGGCAACCCTTTGCGTGAAGGCTTTGTCACGCAAGCCACACCGGCCGAGCGTTTTGCCAACCGCAGCGGCCCCTTGCGCGTGTTGGTGGTCGGCGGCAGTTTGGGGGCGCAAGCGTTGAACACTCTCGTGCCGCAAGCCTTGGCCTTGATTCCTGTGGCGCAACGCCCCACGGTCTTGCATCAGAGTGGCGCCAAACAAATTGACGCCTTGCAGACTGCGTATGCGCAAGCCGGTGTGCAAGCCGAACTCACGCCCTTCATTGACGACACCGCGCAAGCCTTTGCCGAGGCCGACATCGTCATTGCCCGCGCGGGTGCCAGCACCGTCACCGAGTTGGCCGCGGTGGGCGTGGCAGCGATTTATGTGCCGTTCCCCCACGCCGTGGACGACCACCAAACCACCAACGCCCGTTTCTTGGTGGAAGCGGGCGGTGGCTGGTTGATTCCACAAGCCGAGTTGAACGCCCAAGATTTGGCCAACCGATTGCAATTCATGACACGCCGCACGCTGCACGCCTGCGCAGAGAAAGCCTACGCGATGAGAAAAATTGACGCCGCACAAGCGGTGGTCGCTGCCTGTGAAAACTTGGCAGCCAAAGGGGAGAAGGCATGAAACACGCCATTCGTCACATCCATTTCGTTGGCATCGGTGGTGCAGGCATGAGCGGCATTGCCGAGGTGCTGTTGAATTTGGGCTATGTCATTTCAGGCTCTGACTTGTCAGACAGTGCCGCGTTGAAGCGCTTGAAAAGCTTGGGCATCCAAACCTATGTGGGCCACGACGCCGCCAACATCGCGGGTGCCGATGCGGTGGTCACATCGACCGCCGTGCAAGCCAGCAACCCCGAAGTGGTGGCGGCGCACGCCAAGCTCGTGCCTGTGGTGCCGCGTGCCGTCATGTTGGCTGAGTTGATGCGTCTGAAAACCGGCGTGGCGATTGCTGGCACGCACGGCAAAACCACCACCACCAGTTTGGTAGCCAGTGTGCTGGCCGAAGCCGGCATGGACCCCACGTTTGTGATTGGCGGCAAGCTGACCAGCGCGGGCGCCAATGCCAAATTGGGCTCGGGCGACTACATCGTGGTCGAAGCCGACGAGTCGGATGCCTCGTTCTTGAACCTGCTGCCCGTGATGGCCGTGGTGACCAACATCGACGCCGATCACATGGACACGTATGGCCATGACTTCAACCGTTTGAAGGCGGCATTTGTTGAGTTTTTGCACCGCATGCCGTTTTACGGTGCCGCCATTTTGTGCACCGACGATGCGGCCGTGCGCAGCATCTTGTCGGACGTGTCGCGCCCGATCACCAGCTACGGTTTCAACGACCAAGCGCAAGTGCGTGCGGTGAATGTGCGTGCCGACAACGGTCGCATGTGCTTCACAGTACAGCGTCGCAACGGCATCACGCTGCCCGACTTAGACATTACCCTGAACTTGGCCGGCGAGCACAACGTGCTCAATGCCTTGGCCGCCATTGCGATTGCGGTGGAGCTCAATGTGCCAGACGAGGCGGTGCAAAAAGCCTTGGCCGAGTTCAAAGGTGTGGGTCGTCGCTTTCAGCGTCATGGCGATGTGGCAGCGAAGACGGGCGGTGCGTTCACCCTCATCGAAGATTACGGTCACCACCCCGTGGAAGTGGCGGCCACCTTGGCTGCCGCACGCGGTGCGTTTCCGGGGCGTCGTTTGGTGTTGGCTTTCCAACCGCACCGTTACACGCGCACCCGCGATTGCTTTGAAGACTTCGTACAGGTCATGGGCCGTGCCGATGTGTTGTGGCTGTCCGAGATTTATGCCGCAGGCGAAACGCCGATTGCCGCTGCCGATGGTCGTGCTTTGTCGCGTGCCATGCGTGTGGCGGGCCACGAAGCCTTGGTCTTCGTGGATGACATTCAAAACATGGCCCAAGTCATTGCCGACAACGCCCAAGCCGGTGATGTGGTGATGTGCATGGGCGCAGGCTCCATTGGTCAAGTGCCCACCCAAGTTCTGGCCTTGGTCGAGCAACGTAACACTTCTGTGAAAAGCTAAGTCATGAGCGACACCACCACTTTCAACCTCCAAAGCGCCAAGGTCGCGGTGCTGATGGGAGGCATGTCGGCTGAGCGCGATGTGTCGATCATGTCGGGCACGGGCGTGCTCACGGCGCTGCAGTCCAAAGGTGTGAACGCGTTGGCGTTTGACCCCGCCGAGCGCAGCTTGGACGATCTCAAGCGCGAGGGCTTTACCCACGCCTTCATCGCCTTGCATGGCCGTTACGGCGAAGACGGTTCGGTGCAAGGCGCGCTGGAGTTGTTAGGCATCCCTTACACCGGTTCCGGCGTGATGGCCTCCGCGATGGCGATGGACAAAGTGATGACCAAGCGCGTGTGGTCGGCTGTCGGCTTGTCGACACCGGGCTATGTGTGGCTCGCACCCGAAGACCAAACGGCTGACAACATCCAAGCCATTCCCGCCAAGTTGGGTTTGCCTTTGATCGTCAAGCCGCCCCGCGAAGGCTCGTCGATTGGCATGAGCAAGGTGACCGATGCGTCGCAAATTCAAGCGGCCACGGCCTTGGCCACCCGCTACGACCCCGATTTGTTGTGCGAAGAATTCATCACGGGCGAAGAGTTGACCTGTCCGATTTTGGGCAACGGTCCGAACGCACGCGCATTGCCCGTGGTGCGCATTGCCGCTCCTGATGGTGCTTACGACTACCAAAACAAGTATTTCACCGACGACGTGAAATACCACTGCCCAAGTGGCTTGCCAGAGGCCGAAGAGCGCGAGATTCAACGCTTGGTTGTTGCCGCATACCGTGCCTTGGGTTGTCGTGGCTGGGGACGCGCCGACATCATGTTGCGCGCCAGTGACCGCAAACCCTTCTTGCTGGAGATGAACACATCCCCCGGCATGACCAGCCACTCGTTGGTGCCCATGTCGGCGCGCGCCGCAGGCATCAGCTACGAAGACCTGTGCTTGACGCTGCTGGCCAGCGCCACGCTCGATCACCCACAAGGACCTGCGCACGCATGACCACGCGCTACACCACCCACCTGCGCCCGCGCCCTGAGGTCAACACCTCCGTGGCCGTGCCGCTGGACGTTCGTCTGATGCACATGGCGGCTTCGCTCATGTTTGTGTCGGTGATCGTGGGTGTGTTGTGTGCCGGTGTGTGGGCCTTGGTGCGATTGCCTGCGTTTGCCTTGACCGGTATCACGGTGCTGGGCGAGGTGGAACACAACAACGCGGTGACCTTGCGTGCCAATGTGGCGTCGAAGTTGACGGGTAATTTCTTCACGGCGGATTTGGGCCGCGTTCGCAGCACGTTCGAGAGCGTGCCTTGGGTGCGTTTGGCCACTGTGCAGCGCGAGTTTCCCAATCGCTTGCGCGTGACCTTGCAAGAGCATCAGCCCGTGGCGTTTTGGGGCGATGACAGTGACGCGCGCATGGTCAACACCTACGGCGAGGTTTTTGAAGCCAATGTGGGTGATTTGGATGACGACAACCTGCCACGTTTGAGTGGGCCTGACAGCCAGTCGGAGCAGGTGTTGGCGATGTATTTAGCCTTGGCGCCTGTGTTCAAAAACATGACTCTGGCGCTCGACAGCTTAGAGCTCACAGGGCGTGGCAGCTGGCGTGCCCATGTGGGCCGTGGTGCGGTGATTGAGTTGGGGCGTGGCAACACGCAAGAGGTGATGGCGCGCATGCAAGTGATGGGTCAGACCTTGGTGCAAGTCACCCAAAAATTGGGCCGCAAGGTCGGTGCCATTGAGTCGGCAGACTTGCGGCACGAAAACGGTTATGCGCTTCGTTTGCGCGGTGTCAGCACCCAAGATGTGTTGGCGCCACGTGCACGAACTGGGCGATAGAAGAGAAAGAACGAGGCTGTTATGGCAAAAGAGTACAAAGATTTGGTGGTCGGCTTAGACATTGGCACAGCCAAGGTCATGGTCGTGGTCGCCGAAGTTCTGCCTGGCGGTGAGCTCAAGCTCGCAGGCTTGGGGGTGTCGCCCAGTAACGGTTTGAAGCGCGGTGTGGTGGTCAACATCGATGCCACGGTGCAAAGTATTCAGCAGGCCTTGAAAGAAGCCGAGTTGATGGCTGACTGCAAGATCACGCGCGTGTACACCGGCATCACCGGCAGCCACATTCGCGGCATCAACTCCACCGGCATGGTGGCGGTGAAAGACAAAGAAGTCACCGCCCCAGATGTGGCGCGCGTGGTGGAGACGGCTAAAGCCATCAACATCTCGACCGACCAGCGTTTGTTGTTGGTGCAGCCGCAAGAGTTTGTGATTGACGGCCAAGACGTGCGTGAGCCCATTGGCATGAGTGGCATTCGCTTGGAAGCCAAGGTGCACATCGTCACAGGTGCGCAAAGCGCGGCAGAAAACATCATCAAGTGCGTGCGTCGTTGCGGTTTGGATGTGGATCAGTTGATGCTCAACCCCTTGGCGTCGAGTTTGTCGGTGTTGACCGATGACGAGCGCGAGTTGGGCGTGGCGTTGGTGGACATTGGCGCAGGCACCACCGACGTGGCCATCTTTACCAACGGTGCGATCCGTCACACCGCCGTGATTCCGATTGCGGGTGACTTGATCACCAGCGACATCGCGATGGCCTTGCGCACGCCCACCAAAGATGCGGAAGAAATCAAGATCGAATCGGGCTATGCCAAGCAGATGCTGGCTGACCCAGAGGTGCAAGTCGAAGTGCCAGGCTTGGGTGACCGCGCACCGCGCATGCTCAGCCGTCAAGCATTGGCTGGCGTGATTGAGCCGCGTGTGGAAGAGATTTTTTCGTTGGTGCAACAAGTCATCCGCGAATCGGGCTACGAAGAAGTGTTGTCGTCAGGCATTGTGCTGACCGGCGGCAGCGCGGTGATGCCCGGCATGGTGGAGCTGGGCGAAGATATTTTCTTGAAGCCTGTGCGTCGCGGTGTGCCGCACTACAAGAGCGCCTTGGCCGACATGGTGTCGCAACCACGCTCTGCCACGGTGATGGGCTTGCTGGAAGAGGCGCGCATGGCGCGTCTGCGCGGGTTCAAAGTGTCGCAAAAGAGCGGATCGGTCAAGTCAGCGATGGACCGGTTCAAAGACTGGATCGTGGGGAATTTTTAACCATGATTCCGTTTCACAAACTTTATCTCGCGCGTGGCAGTCCGCCACCGAGGCGGCTCAGCGGTCGACGATGGCGACCCTGCGCTGCAACTGCTCCTCCATCCTGAGGGCGCAGCATGAACACACAAGAATTTTTGAAATCAAGGCAACTGCAAATTTTTAGATCGATAGGAGAAAAATCATGAGCATCGAAATGATCGAAGTTGAAGCATTCAACTCAGGCACCCAAATCAAAGTCATCGGCGTGGGCGGCGGCGGCGGCAATGCCGTGGAGCACATGATCCGCTCAGGCGTGCAAGGCGTGGAGTTCGTGACAGCGAACACCGACGCACAAGCACTGCGCGTGAGCAATGCCCACAAAGTGATCCAGCTTGGCGACAGCGGCTTGGGCGCTGGCAGCAAGCCAGAGCGCGGCCGTGAGGCAGCAGAAGCCGCTATCGATGAAATTCGCACTGCGCTCGAAGGCACCAACATGTTGTTCGTGACCGCGGGTATGGGCGGCGGCACCGGTACAGGCGCTGCGCCTGTGGTGGCACGCGTGGCGCGCGAAATGGGCATCTTGACCGTGGGCGTGGTGACCAAGCCGTTTGAGTTTGAAGGCAACCGCCGCATGGGCAATGCCGAAGCAGGTTTGGCCGAACTCGAAGCCAATGTGGACTCCTTGATCGTGGTGCTGAACGACAAGTTGATGGACGTGTTGGGCGACGATGCCAGCCAAGACGAAGCGTTTGCTTTTGCCAACGACGTGTTGAAAAACTCGGTCGGCGGTATTGCCGAGATCATCAACGTGGAAGCTTTGGTGAACGTCGACTTTGAAGACGTGCGCACCGTGATGAGCGAAACCGGCAAGGCCATGATGGGCACTGCGGTGGCCAATGGTCCAGACCGTGCACGCATTGCGGCTGAACAAGCCGTGGCTTGTCCGTTGCTCGAAGGCGTGGACATGTCTGGTGCCAAGGGCGTGTTGGTGCTGATCACCGCGGCGAAGGGTGGCTTGAAGATGTCTGAGTCGCGTGAAGCCATGAACACGATTCGCAAGTTCGCTTCGCCAGACGCGCACGTCATTTACGGTACGGCTTACGACGAAGCTTTGGGCGACCAAATTCGCGTGACCGTGGTGGCCACAGGTTTGGCTGGTGGCCGTCGCGCTGCACCTCAATTGCAAGTGTTGCGCACAGGTACGGACGGCATGAGCTTTCCCACCACCCAAGCCCCTAACGCATCGCCTGCCGGCTTGATGGCCGCGGCTTCTGCGGGTTTGTCAGGCTTGGCGTCTGGTTTGGGCGTGGGCACCACCCGTGCACAGCCTGACTACAACAGCATGGCCGTGCCTAGCGTGTGGCGCACCAACCGCACCCAAGCGGCAGCCAAGGTCGACGCGTTGTCCTCCGGCGGCATGGACGATTACGAAATTCCAGCCTTCTTGCGCAAGCAAGCCGACTAAGAATTTCGATCGCGACGATTGAACAGATCAATCCCCTGAAAAGAGGGGATTGATTAAAATTCATCCGTGCTTAAACAAAGAACCCTTCAATCCCTCACCAAAGCGGTGGGTGTCGGCTTACACAGCGGTCAACGCGTGGAGCTGACCCTTCGGCCTGCGCAACCCGACACGGGCATCGTCTTCCGGCGGGTGGATTTGCCGCAGCCGATCGACATTCCGATCAGCGCGACCGCCGTGACCGACACGCGCTTGGCTTCGACCATTTCCAATGGCGGCGCCAAAGTGTTCACCGTCGAGCATTTGATGTCGGCTTGTGCTGGCTTGGGGATTGATAACCTCACCATCGACATCACCGCTGAAGAAGTGCCCATCTTGGATGGCTCCGCGTCGTCGTTTGTGTTTTTGTTGCAAAGCGCGGGCATCGTCGAGCAAGACGCGCCCAAGCGTTTCATTCGCGTGCTGAAAACGGTGGAAGTGCGCGAAGGCGAGGGCGACAACGTGAAGTGGGCTCGCTTAGAACCACACCACGGCTACAAACTCAGTTTTGAAATTGACTTTCACCACCCAGCGGTTGACTCCACAGGGCAAAGCGTGGTGTTTGACACCGACACCCACAGCTACACCCGCGACATCGCGCGCGCGCGCACCTTTGGCTTCACCCGCGATGTGGAGATGCTGCGTGCCAATGGCTTGGCGTTAGGTGGCGGCTTAGACAACGCCATCGTGATGGATGACTACAAGGTTTTGAACAGCGACGGATTGCGCTATGACGACGAGTTTGTGAAACACAAAATTCTCGATGCCATGGGCGATTTGTATTTGATCGGTAAACCCTTGCTCGCGTCGTATGTGGCGTTTCGATCCGGTCACGCCATGAACAACAAGCTGTTACGCGAATTGTTAAGCCGCCCAGACGCGTACGACCTCGTGACGTTTGCCGATGTGCGCAAAGCACCGCAGGGTTTGGCACATCTCGCCCCTGCTTGGTAATTCACGACCGAAAAATTTAGCGACTACGCCCTGCGCGGTACATGCCGCTGGTTTTGCGATCCAAGGTGGTCGCTGCTGCCAAGCGAGCCATGGCGTGTCCTGCGTGGGCATGTGTGATGGCCAAGCCCAACGCGTCGGCCGCATCAGGGCCAGGCAGACCTGGCAGATTGAGCAAGCGTTTGACCATTTCCTGCACCTGTTCTTTTTTCGCCATGCCGTGTCCGGCAACCGCTTGCTTCATTTGCAAAGCGGTGTATTCGGCCACAGGTAAATCGCACGTGACCAAGGCGGTCACGCAAGCGCCGCGTGCTTGGCCCAGCAGCAACGTGGCTTGTGGGTTGACGTTGACGAACACAATTTCAACCGCCGAGCAGTCGGGTTTGTAACGCTCGACCACTTCATGGATGCCGTCAAACAAGACCTTCAAGCGCTCAGGCAAATTCCCTTGGGCCTCTTTGTTGGTGCGGATGGTGCCGCTGGCGACGTACAGCAGTTGGTTGCCGTGCTTTTCCACCACGCCAAAACCGGTGGTACGAAGGCCAGGATCGATGCCGAGAATACGCATGGCGGTTAAGGCAATTGCGCGCTGTTCATGCGCGAGACGATGATTTCGGTGCGACCTGCCAAGTAGTCAGATTGCGGGAACTTTTGGTAGTACTTCGGGCGTGGCAGCATCACGGCCAAGCGCCCAGCTTCCCATGGCGTGAGTTGTGAGGCCGGCTTGCCAAAGTAATGCTGAGCGGCTGCCTCGGCGCCAAATATGCCCTCACCCCATTCCACATGATTGAGGTAGATCTCCAAAATACGCGGCTTGTTCAACAGAGCTTCTAGCATCAAGGTCAGCACAAACTCTTGACCTTTGCGCACCAAGGTGCGTTCGCCAGAGAGAAACAAGTTTTTCGCCAACTGCTGCGTGATGGTCGAACCGCCCACCACTTTGGGGGGGCGCGTTTTGTTGGCACGGCTGGCTTGCAATTCAGCCTTGGCATTTTTAGCCCAAGCTTTTTCAATCGCCTCCCACTGCACGCCGTCGTGTTGGGCAAAGATGTCATCTTCCGACGCAATGACAGCACGTTTCAAATGGTTGGAGATGGCGCTGTAGGGCACCCAGTCTTGTCGCCAGCGAAGTTGGTCTTTTGAGTTGGCGAGGCGCCACGCTTCCGAGCGCTCGAACGCGGTGGACTCGGGCGCCACACGCGCCATCACCGCGATGCGCGCGAGGAAGAAAAATTGCAAGCAAACCCAAGCCGTCAAGATCAGCAGCAGCCAGCTCAGCAGCGGACGAAAACGTGGGCCAGAGAGGTTCATGCAGGCCACACGTTCAGTTGACAGGCGCTTCGCCGCGCGTGTGCAAAGCGTTGTCTCGTCCAAACACGAAGCGCGAAATCACGCCTAGCTGGTCGGCTTTTTGGCGCATCTCGTCGGTGAACTCACCAAACGGCCCTGCACTGGTGACGATGGCTTGTGCGCGACGGTCGAGGTCGGTTTGGCCCGAGCTTTGGACGATCTCTGTTTTGAGCACGCGCCCATCGGGTGTGATCGTGATGAGCATGGTCAGTTCGCCATAGAGTTTGTGGCCATCGCGCTCGGGGAAGTAGCGCGTGCCTCGATCTTCAATTTTGCGTTTGAGCGCGTCGTAATACAGCGCGTAAGCCACTTCGCGGGTGGCGGGGCTCACGTAATGCTTGGTGGGACGCGCATTTTCTTGTTCGATGCGTTGTTCAATTTCGGCCAGCAGTTTGAGCATTTGGCGACGTCGTTGCTCAATTTCTTCGCGCTCGGCTTGGCTCTTGTTGGGCTGCGGTGGCGGCAATTGGGCCAGCATGGCTTTGACTTGGGCCAGCAACAGGGATTGCTCTTTTTTCAACCCCGCCACTTGGCGCTGTACGTTGGCCACGCTGTCGCCGCTGTTGGTGACGTTGGACATGGCAAGGGGCGAAGCGGCGCGACCGGTTTTGAGTTCACCCCCGCCCGCCAGTTGGGTTTGCGCCAAGGCTTGGGCCTTGTCGGGCGCCTCGGATTTGGCGTGGGTGTTGACCAAAATCACTTCCAAGGTCGTGTCGTCAAACAGGCGCTGAAAGCGTTCAGGGTCTGCAATGCGCAGCGTCAAGATGGCGACGTGCACGGTCAACGACAGTATCAGGGCCACCTGCAAGGTGGTCCAGCGCGACAAGTACGTGTGCAGCAGCGTCAAGGCTTTCACGAGACGCTGGCCTCCGTGTTTGGGTCCTCGTTGACATCGACGGCAATGGCGAGTGGACCGGCGGCGTTGTCGTCGTCCTCTTCGGGGGCTTCGCTGGCATCGGTGCCCATGGGGTCGTGCGCATCGAGCACGTTCAAGAGATGGCCGGTGATGTCGAGCGTGATGTCATCAATGTCACTCAAACGTACTTGCAGACGCGCGCCGCGTGGCACGTCGCCCGCGCTCATGACGGGGAACACCAAGGGCAGGGTGTCGGCACGCGCCATGGGCGGGTGACCTGGGAAGGTTTTGAATACCGTCGCCGTGAGTTCGGTGATGTTGTTTTGCTTCAAATACTGCAAGGTCCAAAAGCGTTCCATGCCGTTTTGGTAGCCGTTGTAAGCGCTGTAGGCACCATCAAACGCCGAGATGATCGAGAACAACTCCGCGTCTTTGGGCTTGAACGGCGCGGCCAAAGCGGCGGTGCTGCCGTGTTTGGCGCAGGCAATGATTTGCCATTGGTTGACCAAGTCGGTGTAACGACGCAGAGGAGAGGTGCTCCATGCGTAGCTGGGCACGCCAATGCCTGCGTGGGGCAAAGCTTTGGTGCCCATGCGCACTTTGACGCCGGGCAGCAAGCTGGCTTGGCTGCGGTAAATGCCGGGCACGCCGAGGTCGGCCATCCAGCTGCCCCACGTGCTGTTGGCCAAAATCATGGCCTCGGCCACCATCAGGTCTAACGGTGCGCCGCGTTGGCGGGTGGTGATTTGCACTTGCTCGAAGCCTTGGGGCTCAGCGCCTTCGTTGCCGACCAAACGGAAGTTGTAGTCGGGACGGTTGAAGGTTTCGGGCTTGCCACGCACCACTTCGCGTTGGGCTTTGAGGTGTTGGGCCAAGCGGAACAAGAAGGCCAACTGATCGCGTGGCATGGCGGGTTCTTGCACGCCCGCTTCGTGGCTGAAGCTGCTGTCTTTGAGCCAAGCTTCGGTGACGATGCTGTCGAGCTGGTCGTGGCGCAAGTTGGCGGCAATGGTCACGCGCTCCACGCGGGTTTCGGTTTTCTGTTGGGCCAAGGTGGCTTCGTCAAAGGTGACGTACAGCGACACGGCAGGGCAGTCGCGGCCTTCTTGCAGCGTGTAGGTTTGCACCACATCGTCGGGCAACATGGTGATTTTGTAGCCGGGCATGTAGACGGTGGACAAGCGGTTGCGGCCCAGTTGGTCGATGGGGCTGCCAGGCTTCAAGGCCAGTGCCGGTGCGGCAATGTGAATGCCCAGCGTGACCGTGCCTGTGCCCAAACCTTGGACGGACAAAGCATCGTCGATCTCGGTGGTTTGCGAATCGTCAATCGAGTAAGCCTGAGCCGTGGACAGCGGCAATTCGTCCGCAATGGCGGGCGCTTGCAAGACTGGGAAGCCCGTGCCTTTGGGGAAGTTGTCAAACAAGAAACGCTGCCAGTGGAACTGGTAAGCCGAGGTGATGGCGCCTGCGCGTTGCAGCAAGGCCAAGGGCGCAGTTTGGGTGGCGCGGGCCGCGTCGACCACGGCTTTGTACTCGGGCGCGTTTTTGTCGGGCCGGAACAAAATTTTGTAGAGCTGGGTTTGAATGGGCGCGGGGCAAGTGCCTTGTGCCAGTTCTGCTGCCCAAGCTTCAATTTGCGCCTGAAGTTGTTTCTTCTTTTCGATGCCTGCCAAGGCTTGCTGAATCACTTCAGCCGAAGCCTTTTTGAAACGGCCTTTGCCAGCACGGCGGAAATAGTGGGGGGCTTCGAACAAGCGCAGCAAGGCCGCTGTTTGTTCGGTCAGCGTGGCTTGCGCGCTGAAGTATTCGCGGGCCAAGTCGGCAAAACCGAACTCGTCTTCGGGGGCGAACTCCCAAGCGAGGTCGAGCTCAATGGTGGCGCTCACGGCTTGGGCCTCGCGCATCAAGTCAGCGGGTGAGGGCTTGTCAAACTTGATCAAGATATGGGCGGCTTTGACCTTGACCCGTTTGCCGGATTCCAGCTCAATTTGGGCCGAGCTTTCAGCTTCGGAGAGGATGCGGCCCGTCTGGAATTTACCAGCGTCTTCAAACAATGCGTACATGGGCGCAATTGTCCCATGATCGCCTTGGCGGTTCGCCTGGGATCACGCCAAACCTAAAAATGCCAACACATGGGGAAGGTGGGCGTCGAAGTCGCTCAGGGCGTGGTCGCCCCCTTCAATCAGCACCTGCTGGGCGTTGGCGTAGCGTGCGGTCATTTCACGCCAATCCAGCACTTCGTCGCCTTTGGCGATCAAGGCCAGCAGCTGATCTGGGCCGGGCTGGAAGGCCGGGCGTTCCAGCGCCCGCAACTCGTCCACAAACTCGGGCGCAAAGTAAAACCGTTCGTCGGGGTTGTGCCAAGCGGTTTGCTCGCCGATGTATTTGGCCAAATCGCGGGCAGGGAACACGGCGGGGTTGATCAAGACCGCCTTGCACCCGCGCTGTGCGGCCAACCACGTGGCGTAATAACCGCCCAAGGACGAGCCCATGACGGCCATGGTTTGCATGGGCCAGTCTGCGGTGCCTTCTGCGATCAAGGCGGCTGCGGCTTGCGGGGAAGGCGGCAGTTGCGGACACCACCACGTCACCGCCGCAAAGCGCTCGGCCATGAGCGCCGCCATGTGACGCGCTTTGGTGGACTGTGGCGAGGAGCGAAAACCGTGCAAATAAAGCAGATGTGTGATGGCATTTGTCTGCGCGGCAACGAAGGGGGATGGGGTTTGAGGCATGGCAGAAATCCTAGCAGCCGCTGGCGAAAAGAGATAATCCAGCTTATGCCCACTGTGATCCACAAACCCAGCCCATTTCAACGCTTGATGCCATTGCTGCGAGGCTTTGACGGACCTTTGGCGTTTGGCGTTTTTTTGCTGGCGTGTGCGGGCCTGTTGACCATGTATTCGTCCGGCTTTGCCAATGGTGCGCGTTTCTTTGACCACGGTCGCAACATGTTGATCGCTGGCTTCATCATGTTTGTGGTGGCCCAGATCCCACCGCAACGTTTGATGGCGTTTGCGGTGCCCTTGTACACCGTAGGGGTGGCTTTGTTGGTGGCGGTGGCGCTGTTTGGCTTGACCAAAAAGGGCGCACGTCGCTGGCTGAACATCGGTGTGGTGATTCAACCCAGCGAGATCATGAAAATTGCCATGCCGTTGATGCTGGCGTGGTGGTTCCAAAAACGCGAGGGTCAATTGCGTCCGCTCGACTTTTTGGTGGCGGGCCTGCTGCTGTTGGTGCCTGTGGGTTTGATCATGCGTCAGCCTGACTTGGGCACATCCATTTTGGTTTTGTCTGCGGGGGTCGCGGTGATCTTCTTTGCCGGCTTGAGTTGGTTTTTGATCGTGCCACCCATCGTGCTGGGCCTGATTGGCATTGCCTTGGTGGTAATTTTTGAGCCCACGTTGTGCGCCGACGGTTTCCGCTGGCCCATCTTGCACGACTACCAACAGCAGCGCATCTGTACCCTGCTCGACCCCTCGCGAGACCCGTTGGGCAAAGGCTTCCACATCATCCAAGGCATGATCGCCATTGGCTCGGGCGGCTTCTGGGGCAAGGGCTTCATGCAAGGCACCCAAACCCACCTCGATTTCATTCCCGAACGCACCACCGACTTTGTGTTCGCTGCGTTTGGCGAAGAGTTTGGCCTGTTTGGTAATTTGATGCTCATCGCGGGCTTCATCTTCTTGGTGTTCAGGGGCTTGGCCATCGCTGTTGAAGGCCCCACTTTGTTTGCGCGGCTTTTGGCGGGCAGCATCACCTTGAGTTTTTTCATCTATGCCTTTGTGAACATGGGCATGGTCAGCGGCATCTTGCCCGTGGTGGGCGTGCCTTTACCCTTCATCAGCTATGGCGGCACCGCGATGGTGACGCTGGGTCTTGGCCTTGGCATTTTGATGTCTGTGGCCAAAGCCAAGCAACTGGTGCAGTCTTGACGCTTGACTTCTACAATCCATCCCATGATTTCACGTGAACCCACCCTCGAACGCTTGAGCGTTGCCCGTCAACTGTTGTTGGAGCCTTTTGGTTTGGACGAGACGCACTTGGCGCGTACCTTGGCTGAAATCAAGGCCCACCAAGTGGATGAGGCTGATTTGTACTTTCAGTACACCCGCTCCGAAGGCTGGAGTTTGGAAGAGGGCATTGTCAAAACGGGCTCGTTCAGCATCGATCAAGGCGTTGGCGTTCGCGCGGTGAGCGGCGAAAAAACAGCATTTGCCTATTCGGACGATATTTCTGAAGCCTCGTTGCTGGACGCGGCCCGCACGGTACGCACCATCGGTGCCGCCTCGAAAAGCGGACGCGTCAAGGTGCCTTCGCGAAAGGTGGCGCCTAGCCGTTCTTTGTACCGTGACCTCGATCCGATTGCCTCGCTCGACAGCACCGAGAAAGTGGCCTTGCTGGGGCGCGTGGAGCAAATGGGACGCGCCAAAGACCCTCGCATCATTCAAGTCATGGCCGGTTTGGCCAGCGAGTACGACGTGGTGATGGTGGTGCGCGCGGATGGCACTTTGGCCGCCGATGTGCGCCCTTTGGTGCGCCTGAGTGTGTCGGTGATTGCCGAGCAAAACGGGCGCCGTGAAACAGGATCGGGCGGCGGCGGCGGGCGCTTTGGTTTGACGCATTTCGACGATGCGCTGGTGCAAAGCTATGTGGACGAAGCCGTCAAATGCGCGCTGACCAACTTGGAAGCACGCCCAGCACCGGCCGGTGAAATGAGCGTGGTGTTGGGCCCAGGTTGGCCAGGCATCTTGCTGCACGAAGCGATCGGTCACGGTTTGGAAGGTGATTTCAACCGCAAAGGCTCCAGCGCTTTCAGTGGTCGCATTGGCCAACGCGTGGCCGCCAAAGGCGTGACCGTGCTCGACGATGGCACCTTGCCAGACCGCCGTGGCTCGCTTAACGTGGATGACGAAGGCAATGCCAGCCAACGCAATGTGTTGATCGAAGATGGCATCTTGAAGGGCTACATCCAAGACGCCATGAATGCGCGTTTGATGGGTGTCAAGCCCACAGGCAATGGCCGCCGCGAGAGCTACGCGCATGTGCCGATGCCACGCATGACGAATACGTACATGTTGGGCGGTGACAAGTCGCCTGAAGAAATTGTGTCGAGCTTGAAGAAGGGCTTGTACGCGGTGAACTTTGGTGGCGGTCAGGTGGACATCACGTCGGGCAAGTTTGTGTTTTCGACCAGCCAAGCGTTTTGGGTAGAAAACGGCAAGATTCAATACCCTGTCAAAGGCGCCACCTTGGTGGGCAATGGCCCAGATGCCTTGACGCGCGTGAGCTTGATTGGCAACGACATGGCGCTCGACACGGGCGTTGGCACCTGCGGTAAAGAAGGCCAAAGCGTGCCCGTGGGCGTGGGTCAGCCGACCTTGCGCATTGATGGTTTGACGGTGGGTGGAACGGCTTAACCCCCGTGTGATGCGCAGCACCCGACTCAGGCGTTGCGTGTAAACCCCAGTGATTTGTCAGCAAACTGCCAGAATCCCTGTGCTACATTCCGATTCATGACTTCAGCCCGTTTTTATTTTGCTTACTTTTTTATCTCACGCCCCCACGGCGGTCGAGAGATCTGAACGTAGCCCAAACGCTCTGAACTCCCAAACCAACCGCCGGACTCCCGGCGGTTTTTTTTTGCCAAATTTTTAAATCACTTTTTTCAAACTTCAGGACGAGATCATGAAAACCCACACAAGTTATCCAAGCCACGTTGAAAACACCAGTCAAACCGACGATCAACGTATCAAGGACATCACCGTGCTGCCTCCTCCCGAACATTTGATTCGCTTCTTCCCGATCCAAGACACACCGGTCGAGAAGCTCATCACGCACACTCGCAAGACCATCCACCACATCATGAACGGCAAGGATGACCGTTTGTTGGTGGTGATTGGCCCATGCTCCATCCACGACCCCGCTGCCGCGATTGACTACGCACGCCGCTTGCAACCGCTGCGCGACAAGTACGCTGACACCTTGGAAATCGTGATGCGCGTGTACTTCGAAAAACCACGCACCACAGTGGGCTGGAAGGGTTTGATCAACGACCCGTACTTGGACGAGAGTTTCCGCATCGACGAAGGCTTGCGCATTGCACGCCAGCTGCTGATCGAGATCAACCGTTTGGGTCTGCCCGCTGGCAGCGAATTCTTGGATGCGATCAGCCCGCAATACATTGGCGACTTGATTTCGTGGGGCGCGATTGGCGCGCGCACGACCGAGAGCCAAGTGCACCGCGAGTTGGCCTCAGGCATTTCTGCCCCGATCGGTTTCAAAAACGGGACCGACGGCAATATCAAGATCGCGACCGACGCGATTCAAGCAGCAGCGGGCGCGCACCACTTTTTGTCGATTCACAAAAATGGCCAAGTGGCGATTGTGCAAACCAAGGGCAACAAAGACTGCCACGTGATTTTGCGCGGCGGCAAAACGCCCAACTACGACGCAGCCAGCGTGACCGCTGCTTGCGAAGAGTTGGTCAAAGCCAAATTGCCTGCGTCCTTGATGGTGGATTGCAGCCATGCCAACAGCAGCAAGCAGCACGAGCGACAGTTGGTCGTGGCAAAGGATATTGCCGAGCAAATCACGGGTGGTTCACACCAAGTGTTTGGCGTGATGATTGAGAGCCACATTCACGGCGGTGCGCAGAAGTTCACCCCAGGCAAAGACGATGTGTCCAAGCTGGAATACGGCAAGAGCATCACCGATGCGTGCTTGGATTGGGATGACTCGGTGGCTGCGTTGGACGTTTTGTCTGACGCTGTGGCCGCGCGTCGCAAGCGTTCTTAACGCGACGCGCGTGTGGGATCACGCCAAGGCTGCAAGCAGCTTGGCGTGAATGCCACCAAACCCGCCATTGCTCATGCACAGCACATGGTCGCCGGCTTGGGCGGCGGCGACCACTTGGGCAATGAGCGCATCGACCGAGCCTGCGACACAAGCGCGCGCACCCATCGGTGCCAAAGCCTCCGTGGCATCCCAGTCCAGACCCCCTGAATGGCAAAACGCGAGGTCAGCGTCTTCCAAACTCCAAGGCAGTTGTGACTTCATCGTGCCCAGCTTCATGGTGTTGCTGCGCGGCTCAAACACGGCCAAGATGCGCGCGTTGGGGCCTACTTTGCGGCGCAGGCCGTCGACGGTGGTGCGAATAGCGGTGGGGTGATGGGCGAAATCGTCGTACACGGTGATGTCGCCACCCACCCGCACAACGGTGCCACGCACTTCCATGCGGCGGCGCACGTTTTGAAACTCAGTCAAAGACGCGGCCGCTTGCGCGGGGGGCACGCCCAAGTGCTCAGCGGCGGCAATGGCAGCCAAGGCGTTGAGTTGGTTGTGGACGCCTGTTATGCCCCATCGCACGCGACCTACTTCTTGGCCTTGATGCAGCACGGCAAAATTGTCGGGCTCACCTTGCACCGACCAGCCGTCTGGTCCTTGTGCGTTGGCGCTCACGCCAAACTTAGCCACGCAGCTCCAGCAGCCTTGGTCCAACACACGTTGCAAGCTGTCTTCGTCCGCATTCACCACCACACGGCCGCTGCCGGGCACGGTGCGCACCAAGTGGTGGAACTGGCGCTCGATGGCGGCAAGGTTGTCGAAGATGTCGGCGTGGTCAAACTCAAGGTTGTTCAAGATGGCCGTGCGCGGGTGGTAATGCACGAATTTGCTGCGCTTGTCGAAGAAGGCCGTGTCGTACTCGTCGGCTTCAATCACGAAGGGGGTGCGTTTGTGGGCTGCCACGTCAGCTTCGGAGCTCAAACGTCCCAAACGTGCTGACACGCCAAAGTTCATGGGCACGCCACCGACCAAAAAACCAGGCTCCAAACCGGCCGCTTGCAAGATCCACGCGAGCATGGAGGTGGTCGTGGTTTTGCCGTGCGTGCCTGCAACCGCTAACACGTGGCGAGGCTGGCTGGGGTGGTGCAACACATGTTCGGCCAACCATTGCGGGCCGCTGGTGTAGGTGGCACCGCTTTCCAAAATGGCTTCCATCAGCGGAAATTTCGGTGAGCCGTCGGCCAAGCGGGCACGGGAGACCACGTTGCCAATCACATACACATCGGGGTTAAGGCGCATTTGGTCGGCCTCAAAGCCTTCGATCAGTTCAATGCCCAAGGCTCGTAGTTGGTCGCTCATGGGCGGGTAGACGCCCGCATCGCAACCGGTGACTTGATGGCCCGCTTCACGTGCCAACGCAGCCAGTCCACCCATGAACGTGCCGCAAATTCCCAAAATATGTATGTGCATGCCCTGATTTTAGGTGGGTGTTCCCATCGCCCTTGATGTTGTCTCGCGCGGCTTGGCGCGACAATCGCTATCTATGAATACGGTTCAAGAAGAAATTGCAGCCACGGCAGCACGCATGGTGGTGGAAGAAGGCTTGGAGTACGGCGCTGCCAAACGTCGCGCGGTGAAACAGCTGGGATTGAACGGCCGTGCGCCATTGCCAAACAACGACCAAGTAGAAGATGCGGTGCGTGAGTACATCGACTTGTTTTGTGCGGACACGCAGCCTGCTGAATTGCTGGCCTTGCGTCAGTTGGCTGCGGTGTGGATGAGTCGTTTGGTTGAGTTTCGGCCCCATTTGAGCGGTGCAGTGTGGCGCGGTACCGCGACCGCTTTGTCTGATATTTACCTGCAGTTGTTTTGTGATGACCCCAAATCGGCAGAGATTAAGCTGATTGACCACCAAGTGCGCTACGAAGTGAGTACGGTTCAGGGCTTTCATGGCGAGGCTGTGGATGCCCTGAGTATGGTCTGTGCTTGCCCAGGCTTGACGCAGAAAGCGGTGGTGCATTTGATGATTTATGACCACGATGATCTGCGTGGTGCTTTAAAACCCGATGCCCAAGGTCGAACTCAGCGTGGCAATTTGACGGCCTTAGAACGAATGATGAAGGAAAAAGCATGACGATATCAGCAACACGTCGCTATTGGCTGTACGCCGGTGTGGCTGCGGTGGCAGGGTTGACGGGGGCTGGTGTGGCTTGGCGGCGTCATGTGTTGACAGACATGCCAAGTGAGGCTTTGTCTACCCTTTGGGCCTCTGAGTTTGAGTCGCCAACGGGAGAGGTGTTGCGACTGGCTGATTTTCAAGGCAAGCCCTTGGTGCTGAACTTCTGGGCCACTTGGTGCGCCCCCTGTGTCGAAGAAATGCCGTTAATCGATGCCTTTTACCGTCAAAATTCAGGAAAAGGTTGGCAAGTCTTAGGCTTGGCGATTGATCAACCCAGTCGTGTGAGGCAATTTTTGGCGCAACATCCGGTGTCTTACCCCGTCGGTTTGGCGGGTTTGAATGGCACTGAGCTTGGCAAAGTGCTCGGAAACAGCCAAGGTGGGCTGCCGTTCACGGTCGTTTTGAATGCGCAAGGGCATTTGAAACAGCGTAAATTGGGAAAATTGTCAGAAGATGAAGTAAATAACTGGGTTTTATAAGCCTAGATTTTGAGAGCGGTTCACGATTTGGTGTAAATTAGCACCTTATTTACAACAAATAAGGTGTAGTTATGGATTTGCGAAAACTCAAGACGTTGATTGACCTGGTCTCCGATTCCAATGTGTCTGAACTCGAAATTACAGAGGCTGAAGGCAAGGTCCGCATCGTCAAGAGTGCACCAGCGCCTGTGGCGATGGTCACGCAAATGATGGCAGCACCCGCCGCAGCCGCACCTGCCCCCGTTGCTGCCGCGCCTGCGCCAGTGGTCGCTGTGGTTGAGGCTGTGCCCGCAGGTCACACGGTGAAGTCACCCATGGTGGGCACGTTCTACCGCTCGTCCAGCCCCGGTGCTAAGTCGTTTGTGGAAATTGGCAGCCAAGTCAAACAAGGCGACACCATCTGCATCATCGAAGCGATGAAGATCTTGAACGAGATCGAAGCTGACAAGGCAGGCACGATCACCCAAATCTTGGCCGAGAACGGTCAGGCAGTTGAATACGGCGCGCCCTTGTTCATCATTGAATAAGGGGTTCACGCCATGTTCAAGAAAATTCTGATCGCCAACCGTGGCGAGATTGCCCTTCGCATTCAGCGCGCCTGTCGCGAGCTGGGTGTGAAAGCGGTGATGGTGTACTCCGAGGCTGACCGTGACGCGAAATATGTCAAGTTGGCCGACGAAGCTGTGTGTATTGGCCCTGCGGCATCGGCTCAGAGCTACCTCAACATGCCCGCCATCATTGCGGCGGCTGAGGTGACCGACGCTGAAGCGATTCACCCTGGCTACGGCTTTTTGAGCGAAAACGCAGACTTTGCAGAGCGCGTCGAGAAGAGCGGTTTCCAATTCATTGGCCCCACCGCTGAGTCGATCCGCATCATGGGCGACAAGGTGTCGGCCAAGCAAGCCATGATCCGTGCCGGCGTGCCTTGCGTGCCGGGTTCGGAAGGCGAGTTGCCTGATGATCCTGCCCAAATCCGTCGCATTGCCAAGAGCGTGGGCTATCCCGTGATCATCAAAGCCGCGGGCGGTGGCGGTGGTCGTGGCATGCGCGTGGTGCACACCGAAGCGGCTTTGATCAACGCTGTGGCGATGACCAAGGCCGAAGCTGGGACAGCCTTCGGCAACCCAGCGGTGTACATGGAGAAGTTCCTCCAAAACCCACGTCACATCGAAATTCAAATCTTGGCCGACAAGTTCAAGAACGCCGTCTATTTGGGCGAGCGCGATTGTTCGATGCAGCGTCGCCACCAAAAAGTGATTGAGGAAGCGCCCGCACCTGGCATTCCCCGCAAGCTGATTGAGAAGATTGGCGAGCGTTGCGCAGCGGCTTGTAAAAAGATTGGTTACCGCGGCGCGGGCACCTTCGAGTTCTTGTTTGAAAACGGCGAGTTCTATTTCATTGAGATGAACACCCGCGTTCAGGTGGAGCATCCCGTGACCGAGTACATCACCGGCGTGGACATCGTGAAAACACAAATCATGGTGGCCGCAGGTTTGAAGTTGCCGTTCACGCAACGCGACATTCATGTGCGCGGTCATTCGATCGAGTGCCGCATCAACGCGGAAGATCCGTTCAAGTTCATCCCGTCGCCTGGCCGCATCACCATGTGGCACGCGCCCGGTGGTCCTGGCGTGCGCGTGGACTCGCACATCTATACCAACTACTACGTGCCGCCAAACTACGACTCAATGATCGGCAAGATCATCGTGCACGGTGACACCCGTGACGAAGCTTTGGCGCGTATGCGTACGGCTTTGAACGAGACCTTGGTTGAAGGCATCAACACCAACATCCCGCTGCACCGCGAGTTGATGGTGGACGCCAAGTTCATGGCGGGCGGTACGAACATTCATTACTTGGAAGAGTGGCTCGCCGCTCACAAGCGTTGATGTTTGAACTGCGACTGATGTGCCCTGAAGAGGGCGTGGAAGCCATCAGCGATGCGCTGGACGCCTTGGATGCATTGAGCGTGTCGGTGGAAGACGCCGATGCACAAACCGATGCCGAGCAAGCTTTGTTTGGCGAGCCCGGCATGCCACCACCCAAAGGTGGTTGGAAGCGTTCGCGCATCGTGGCCTTGTTTGCTGAACAAACGGGCGCGCAAGACGCCGCGCGTTTGTTGGCGTTGCAAGACTTCTTTGCCGGCTCTGAAGTGTTGGGTATTCAAGCGGTGGCGGATCAAGATTGGGTGCGTTTGACGCAGTCGCAATTTGCGCCTGTGGACATCACGCCTGAATTTTGGATTGTGCCGACGTGGCATGAGCCACCCGCGCAAGCCAAGAAAGTTATTCGCCTTGACCCCGGTTTGGCATTTGGCACCGGCACCCATCCGACCACGCGCATGTGTTTGCGCTGGATTGCCACCCACGATGTGACCCAACAGCGTGTGCTCGATTACGGTTGTGGTTCGGGTATTTTGGCGATTGGCGCAGCCTTGCATGGCGCGACGTCGGTCGATGCGGTGGACATCGACGATGCGGCCGTGACAGCTACCACGTTGAATGCCGATGCGAACAACGTGCGTCTGAATGCGGGCTTGCCCGATCAAGCATCGGGCGTGTACCAAACCGTGTTGGCCAACATCTTGGCCACGCCGCTGAAAGTGCTGGCGCCGCTGTTGTGCAAGCATGTGGCCGCTGGTGGCCATTTGGTGTTGGCAGGCATCTTGGAGCGTCAAGCGCAAGAGCTGAAAGACGCGTACGCACCCTATTGCGCATTGCAAGTCAGTGACCAAGAAGACGGTTGGATTTTGATGACCGCGCAACTCTGATGGACATCACCTACTGCCCCACCTGTGCCACTTCTTTCAAAGTGACACCTGACCAGCTCAGGCTGGCCAATGGTTGGGTGCGGTGTGGTCGTTGTACATGCGTGTTTGAAGCTTTGGCCAATCTGACGCCACCCGTCGCACTCAGTGACACGGCGTCACTGGCGGCAATGCTGGCGGAACTTGATCTGTCGCCAGCGCTTTCGACGACCGCTGTGTCATTTGATTCCCCAGCGGCGTCCCCAGAGCGTTCTCATCGTGGGGTTTGGATTTTTCTCAGTGTCATCTTGTTGCTGCTGTTGATGGGGCAAGCGTTATGGGTGGGGCGTCATGTGGTGTTTGCCCAAGTCCCAGCATTGCGTCCTGCGTTGCAAGCCCTTTGCGAACCCTTTGCCTGCGAAGTCACGTGGCCACGCGAGCTGGATGCCGTACTGATTGAAAACAGCAGCTTCAGTGAGGCTCCTGCGGGGGGTTATATGGTGCAGCTGCGTTTGAAAAACACAGAGTATTACCCCGTCGCTACGCCTGCTTTAGAGCTCAGTTTGCTGGACTTGCAAGACCAAGTCGTGGTGCGCCGTGTGTTCACACCAGAAGAGTTGGGTTTGGATGATCACCTGCTGGCGCTGCGAGAGGCGCGCACGCGCGTTAATTTTGATTTAGAAGCCGCTGCCAGTCAGCGCATCACAGGCTTTCGTGCCTTGGTCTTCTACCCTTAAGAAAGTTTTTATGGCTTCGTTGATTTGCGGCTCATTGGCCTTTGATTCCATCATGACCTTTGAGGGGCGATTTGCTGAGCAAATCTTGCCCGATCAATTGCACATTTTGAACGTGTCATTTTTGGTGCCCGCCTTGCGCCGTGACTTTGGGGGCTGCGCTGGCAACATCGCTTACAGCTTGAAAATGTTGGGCGGACAGCCTTTGCCCATGGCAACGCTGGGTTCTGACGGTGCTGATTATTTGAAGCGATTGAGCAGTCTTGGTATTTCGACCGAGTTTGTGCGTCAAGTGGAAGACACTTACACCGCACAGGCCATGATCATGACCGATCGGGACAACAACCAAATCACGGCATTTCACCCAGGTGCCATGATGCAGGCGCACAGCCTGCGCATTGAAAAACGTGCGGACATCAAGTTGGGCATCATTTCCCCAGATGGCCGAGATGCCATGCTGCAGCACGCAGAGCAGTTCAACGCCGCAGACATTCCCTTCGTATTTGATCCAGGCCAAGGTTTGCCGATGTTCGATGGCGATGCGCTTGCACGCTTCATCGATCAAGCGACGTGGGTCACCGTGAATGACTACGAAGGCAAGATGCTCAGCGATCGCACAGGCTTGAGCCATGCTGACATCTCACGCCGTGTGGACGGTTTGGTGGTGACCCTAGGCGCGCAGGGTTGCGAGGTTTGGGTGGGGGGCGAGAAGACCGTCGTTCCGCCTGTCAAGGCGCTTGAGGTGGTTGACCCGACTGGTTGCGGCGATGCTTGGCGAGGTGCTTTGTTGTTTGGTTTGGAGCAGGGCTGGTCGTTGGCTCAATGTGCAGCTTTGGGTAACCAAGTCGGTGCTTTGAAAATTGCCCAACGTGGGCCACAGAATTACAGCGTGACTGAGCTGATTTCCGCTTAATCAACGCTGTTCAAGCGTCAGCGCTGTCCATTTCGCCGTCTCGCATGCGGCTGCCGTGACGCGCAATTGTTTGCGTTTAGAAGTTTGCCCGCGCACGAGTTCTACATGTCGCTTGGCGATGTCTAAAGTGTCTGCCAGCCATGCCGCGAGTGCCAAGTTGGCTTTGCCATCCACGGGCGGTGCATGCAGACGTACGCGCAAGGCGCCATCGTGCACGCCATCGGCCTGTGTGCGCGATGCGTTGGGAATGACATGAATGTCCACGATCACATCGCCCGCTTTTTCGCGTCGCAGGTAAGAAACATCAGGGATGGTCATCGACAAAAGCTCCATAAGAAAAAGCCCGAGACCTTTCGGTTTCGGGCTTGAGCTGACGGTAAACCGTCGCCACGGATCTGAATGATCAGGGCTTGCTGGCTGTTGGAAATGGCCAAGCAGCTTGCGGGTTCAGCGTGGTCTGCGCAGCGGCTGCTTTCGCAGCTTTCTTGGGAGCAGGTTTTTTAGCGGCTTTCTTCGCGGCTGGTTTTTTAGCTGCAGGCTTTTTAGCGACAGCAGCTTTGGCTACTTTTTTCGCTGCAGGCTTAGCGACTGGCTTGGCAGCAGCTTTTTTAGCGACTGGCTTTTTAGCAGCAACAGCTTTTTTGGCGACTGGTTTAGCAGCAGCTTTTTTAGCGGCTGGCTTGGCAGCGGCTTTTTTGGCTACTGGCTTAGCGGCAGCAACTTTCTTAGCGACTGGCTTTTTAGCGGCGACAGCTTTTTTGGCTGCTGGCTTAGCGGCAGCAACTTTCTTAGCGACTGGCTTTTTAGCGGCGACAGCTTTTTTAGCTGCTGGCTTAGCGGCAGCAACTTTCTTAGCCGCTGGCTTTTTAGCAGCGACAGCTTTTTTAGCCGCTGGTTTAGCGACGGCTACTTTTTTAGCTGCGGGCTTTTTGGCCACAACAGCTTTCTTTGCGGGGGCCTTTTTAGCGGCCGGTTTTTTTGCAGTTGCCATTTATGTTCTCCTAGATCGGATTTAGATCATTGGGTGAAAACACTTCGCACTTGTTTTAGCGTGCAAAGCGATTCATGGCGCTGGACCCGGGTCCAACCCCATGAACACGGTGTATCCACCACAACGTCTCGATCACGGACGTTTTTAGCTGTGGCAGACAAATTAGGTGACATGTGTATCGTGAATCAACTTAGTCCCAAGACAAAGCACCACCCGATTGGTACTCAATCACACGGGTTTCGAAGAAGTTGCGTTCTTTTTTCAGGTCAATCATCTCGCTCATCCAAGGGAAAGGATTTTCCTCGTTGGGGAACAGCGCTTCCAAGCCTATTTGTGTGGCACGGCGGTTGGCGATGTAGCGCAAATAACCTTTGAACATGGATGCATTCAAGCCCAACACGCCACGTGGCATGGTGTCTTCGGCATAGCGGTATTCGAGTTCGACGGCTTGCATGAACAAAGCGTTGATTTCGGCTTTGAACTCGGCTGTCCACAGGTGTGGGTTTTCGAGTTTGATCTGGTTGATCAAGTCGATGCCAAAGTTGCAGTGCATGGACTCATCACGCAAGATGTATTGGTACTGCTCAGCAGCGCCGGTCATCTTGTTTTGGCGACCCAAGGCCAAGATTTGTGTGAAGCCCACATAGAAGAACAAGCCTTCCATCAAGCAAGCAAACACGATCAACGATTTCAAGAGCGTTTGATCGGTTTGAGGTGTGCCGGTGTGGAAGTTGGGGTCCATGATCGCGTCGATGAACGGAATCAAGAACTCGTCTTTGTCGCGGATGGATTTGACTTCGTGGTACGCGTTGAAGATCTCGCCCTCATCCAAGCCCAAAGACTCGACGATGTATTGGTAGGCGTGTGTGTGGATCGCTTCTTCAAACGCTTGACGCAGCAAGAACTGACGGCACTCAGGCGCCGTGATGTGGCGGTAGGTGCCCAACACGATGTTGTTGGCGGCCAACGAATCGGCCGTCACAAAGAAGCCGAGGTTGCGCATGATCAAACGGCGCTCGTCATCGGTCAAACCGTTGGGGTCTTTCCACAAGGCGATGTCACGCGTCATGTTCACTTCTTGCGGCATCCAGTGGTTGGCGCAAGTGGCGAGGTATTTTTCCCAAGCCCATTTGTATTTGAACGGCACCAACTGGTTGACGTCGGTTTGGCCGTTGATGATGCGCTTGTCTGCAGCCGTCACACGGCGGCTGGCGCTTGATGTTGATGAGGTTGCAGAGGGGCGCGCGTCAACAGACTGCGAAGCAGGCGTTGTCGAAAGAGGTGGGAGATCCATCGGGCGGCTGGAGGTGCCGCTTGTAAGAGGTGATGGCGATGAGGGCTTGACTTCTTCGTCCCAGGTCAACATATGTATTTATCCAATGCTTGAATTATGGATGCAAGAAAGTGAATCGCAAAGCAATCACGCACTTCCTTGCAAATTTTTGTTGTGCAATTGCAAATTACTGACAGGACTCGCAGGTGGGATCATCCACACCGCAGAACTTGATGTCAGTGGCGGGGATGGCATTCATCTGCGCTTGCGCTGCAGCGGCAGCTGCTTCGAGTGCACTCATGCCACCTGCGGCTGGGCCCGAAGACACCGCGTTGTGTGAGCCAGCTTGCACGGTTGATTTCTCAACTTGTTGCGCGCTGGAGGTGCGGAGGTAGTAAGTGGTTTTCAAGCCACGCAACCAAGCGAGCTTGTAGGTCTCGTCGAGCTTTTTGCCCGACGCGCCCGCCATGTAGATGTTGAGCGATTGCGCTTGGTCGATCCACTTTTGGCGACGTGATGCAGCTTCGACCAACCAAGTGGGTTCCACTTCGAATGCCGTGGCGTACAAGGCTTTGATCTCTTGTGGCACGCGGTCGATGGGGCGCAGTGAGCCGTCGAAGTGCTTCAGGTCCATGACCATCACGTCGTCCCACAAACCCAGACGCTTCAAGTCACGCACCAAGTAGCTGTTGATGACGGTGAATTCGCCAGACAGGTTGGACTTGACGGACAAGTTGCCAAAGCAGGGTTCGATCGAGGCGTCCACGCCAATGATGTTGGAGATGGTGGCGGTGGGCGCGATGGCCACGCAGTTGGAGTTGCGCATGCCGTCTTGGGCGATCTTGGCACGCAGTGCGTCCCAGTCCATGGTCTTGGAGCGGTCCATCTCCAAGTAGCCACCGCGGGCTTCGGTGAGCAAGTCGATGGAGTCCAGAGGCAAGATGCCTTTGTCCCACAGCGAGCCTTTGTAGCTGGCGTATTTGCCACGTTCTTTGGCCAATTCGCTGGACGCCCAGTAGGCGTAATAGCAAACAGCTTCCATCGAGCGGTCCGCAAATTCGACGGCCTCTTGCGACGCATAGGGCACACGCATGGCGTACAAGCTGTCTTGGAACGACATGATGCCCATGCCCACAGGGCGGTGACGCAGGTTCGAGTCACGCGCTTTTTTGACGGCGTAGTAGTTGATGTCGATCACGTTGTCGAGCATGCGCATCGCCACGGTGATGGTGCGCTTGAGTTTGTCGTGGTCGAGCTCTTTGCCATTGGCCCCGTCTTTCAAGTGACGCGACAAGTTGACCGAGCCCAGGTTACACACCGCAGTTTCGGTGTCGCTGGTGTTCAGCGTGATTTCGGTACACAGGTTGGACGAGTGCACCACGCCGACGTGTTGCTGAGGTGAGCGCACGTTGCATGGGTCTTTGAAGGTGATCCATGGGTGGCCTGTTTCAAACAGCATGGTCAACATCTTGCGCCACATGTCGGTGGCTTGCACGGTTTTGCTGGGCTTGATTTCGCCGCGCTTGGCTTTTTCTTCGTAGGCCACATAGGCTTTTTCGAAGGCCGCGCCGAACAAATCGTGCAAATCAGGCACGTCAGAAGGCGAGAACAAGGTCCACTCGCCTTTTTCCATCACGCGACGCATGAACAAGTCAGGGATCCAGTTGGCGGTGTTCATGTCGTGGGTACGGCGACGGTCGTCACCGGTGTTCTTGCGCAGTTCTAAGAACTCTTCGATGTCCAAGTGCCATGTTTCGAGGTAGGTACACACAGCGCCTTTGCGCTTGCCGCCTTGGTTCACCGCCACAGCGGTGTCGTTGACGACCTTCAAGAATGGCACCACGCCTTGTGATTCGCCATTGGTGCCTTTGATGTGGCTGCCCAAAGCGCGCACGCGGGTCCAGTCGTTGCCCAAGCCGCCTGCAAATTTAGAGAGCAAGGCGTTTTCTTTGATCAACTCGTAAATGCCGTCCAAGTGGTCAGGCACGGTGGACAAGTAGCAGCTGGAGAGCTGTGAACGCAAGGTGCCGCTGTTGAACAACGTGGGTGTGCTCGACATGAAGTCAAACGATGACAGCACTTCGTAGAACTCAATCGCGCGGGCTTCGCGGTCGATTTCGTTGAGCGACAGGCCCATGGCCACGCGCATGAAGAAAGCTTGTGGCAGTTCGATGCGTGTTTTGCGCACGTGCAAAAAGTAGCGGTCATACAGCGTTTGCAGGCCGAGGTAATCGAATTGCAAATCGCGGTCGGCTTTGAGGGCTTGACCCAAGCGCTCCAAGTCGAACTGCAGCATCTTGTCGTCGAGCAAGTCGTTCTCGACACCTTTTTTGATGAACTGTGGGAAGTATTCGGCGTAGTGTTGGCCCATGTCGGCGTGCAGCACTTCTTTGCCCAACACTTCTTTGGCGATGGTGTGCATCAGCAAGCGTGCGGTGGCGTAGGTGTAGTCAGGGTCTTTTTCGATCAGGGTACGTGTGGCCAAAATCGCTGCTTTGTAGACCTCGTCCATGGGCACGCCGTCGTACAGGTTGCGCATGGTCTCGGCCAAGATCGGTGCGGGTTTGACGTCAGCACCCAAGCCCGCGCAGGCGTCGTTGATCAGGCGTTGCAGGTGTGGCACATCCAACGGCACGCGTTGACCGTCATCGATCACATGCAGTTCAGGGGTTGCCGGTGCGGCTTGTTCTTTGGTGTGCGCACGCTCTTGTGTGCGGCGCTCGCGGTAGAGCACGTAGGCACGCGCGATTTCGTGGTGGCCACCGCGCATCAAACCCAATTCAGCTTGGTCTTGCACGTCTTCAATGTGGAAGGTGCCGCCGCCTGGGCGTGAGCGCATCAAGGCGCGCACCACGTTTTGGGTCAAGACATCGACGGTTTCGCGCACGCTGGCAGAGGCGGCGCCTTGTGTGCCGTGCACCGCCAAGAACGCTTTCATCATCGCCACGGCAATCTTGGCCGGCTCAAAAGGCACCACGGCGCCATTGCGACGGATGATTTGGTAGTGATTCAAGCTGTTGTGGGTGTCGGTCACGGCGCGATCTTGCGCCATGGGAGCGTGTTGCGTAGCGGCCCCGGTGGGGGTGTGTTCTGCTGTTTGCATATCGTTGTTCTTCCTTGCTTGGGGTTCAGTGGCGTGGGTCTTGGGGCGAGCTGTGTCGCGCATTCAAAACCTGCTGCACAGTGTCTTTTGATGAGACCTCTGTGCCAACACCACACACTATATCTGGTGTTTGGTGCTGCGTCTAAACACTACCGGTAGTGTTTTTGTATGTATTGGTATTCATTTTTATTGTATGAAAATTCATGCCCATCCATGGGGCATCTGAGCATGCTGCGTGGGGCCAATATCGATGGGGATTTTTAGAAAATATCTTGATCTCAAGCGGCTTTTGAGATCCTTTGGGCTGCGAATGCCCATGCTGTCTTAAGTTGCTGGGTGGGTGCACAAACTCTGTGCAACTTAAAGCGCTCTGATATTTTTTTAGGATCTGACTAAAGAAAAATATTTTTCGGAAAAAATTGTGCTTTCCAGCCCAAACTTCGGCGCAAAAGTGGCCAATCAAAGCCTGAACCTGGGTCTTGTTTGCGTCCGGGCGCAATGTGTTCATGACCTGCTATGTGTCGTGCGGGGTAGTGTTGGGCAATCGCCGCACACAGGCTGCTGAGCGTGTCGTATTGCTCGGGCTCAAACGTTTGACCTTCCAACCCTTCTAACTCAATGCCAATGGCATGGTCGTTGCAGTTGTTACGCCCCAAATACTGCGACTTGCCCGCATGCCAAGCTCGGTCGTCGCAACTGACAAACTGAATCAAGGCACCGTCACGGCGGATGAAAAAATGCGCCGACACTTCCATGCCTCGAATCTTTTCAAAGTAAGGGTGCGCGTCCCAATCCAAGGTGTTGGTGAAGAGGGCGGCTACTTCTGGACCACCGTATTGACCGGGTGGCAAGCTGATGGAATGGATCACCATCAAGTCAGGACGCACGTCTGATGGGCGCGGTCCAAAGTTGGGGGAGGGCGTGTGTTGTGCGAAGTTGTACCAACCGGCGCGCCACATGGTGGTGTCAGCAGGCATGTGTCAGCCTTCTTGGCGCTGCCGGTGCGCCGCGCTGCAATACAGGCCTTGCTTGCCTTGTACGGCGTCAGCTTCTGGCACATGGGCGCCGCAATGGACGCAGGGCACCATCACTTGTGGTCCACCGTGCTTAGAGCGTGAGGCTTTGGTGGTCTTCTCGGGTGTGTCGCCAGAGGTCGTTTGGCGTTGCTGGCGAAGCCACCAAATGCCAGCAAACACGATGACCAGCCAAATGAGGTATTTCATGCCACGCGTCCCAACACGACTTCCAGCACAAAGCGCGAACCCGCATAGCCTAGCAGTAGCAAACCCGCACCGATGTACAGCACCCGCACGGCTTTGCGACCCCGCCAGCCAAAGCGGTTGCGCCCCACCAACAGCACGGCAAACGTGAACCATGACAGTAAAGAAAACACGGTTTTGTGGTCCCAGCGCCATGCCGCTTTGGCGCCGTACAAACTGTCGCCAAACAACCAGCCCGCCGCCAGTGTGGCGGTGAGCAAAGTAAATCCGGCTTTGACAAAACGGAAGGTGAGTCGTTCGAGGGTCAAAAGCGGCAAACCCACAGCCGTGTCTGTGGTGGCCATGCGCATGCTTTTCTCAGCGCGCGTCATCATCCATGCATGAACCACGGCGGCGGCAAACAAACCATACGACGCAACGCCCAGCGCCAAATGCAGGGGCAACCAAGGCGATGCCGCCGTGTGCAGCGGCGTGCCAGGAAAGAGGGCCGCGAGTAACACCACCGCGGCGCCTAAGCCGGTCAGTGTCCAGCGTGTGCGCAGTTGGGGGAACCAGTGCTGCTCCAACACATAAAAGGTCAACATCAGCCAAGCAGTGACCGACAGCGCGGGCGCGAAGCCAAAGCGCAAGCCCTCAGACTGCGGCCCAAAAAGCGCAAACACCAAGCCTAAACCGTGCAGGGTCCAAGGCGCCCACAGCAGCCGATGGCCTTGGCGCAGTGCCAAACGCGGGCCGATCAACGCCGTCAGCGCATAAGCCGTTGCGGTCAAGAGGCTGAGCCACAGAGTGACGGAGGAGTCGCTGGCTAAAATCATGCGACAAGTTTAGCGTTTTGCTTGACTCCTTCACCTCTCCCATTCAAGGGTTTTATATGGCTTCAGCCCTGACCGACAAACTCTCGCGCCTCGTCAAACAGATCAGCGGTCAAGCCCGCATCACCGAGAGCAACGTGGCCGACATGTTGCGCGAGGTGCGCATGGCCTTGCTCGAAGCCGACGTGGCCCTGCCCGTGGTGCGCGACTTCATCGCCCGTGTCAAAGAAAAAGCGCTGGGCCAAGAAGTGGTGGGCTCTTTGCAGCCGGGTCAAGCCTTGGTCGCCATCGTCAACCAAGAGTTGACCGCGACCATGGGCGAAGGCGTCAGCGACTTGAACCTCGCCGCCCAACCCCCTGCCGTGATTTTGATGGCCGGTTTGCAAGGTGCTGGTAAAACCACCACCACCGCCAAGCTGGCACGCTGGCTCATCAACCAGCGCAAAAAGAAAGTGCTGACCGTCTCGGGTGACGTGTACCGCCCTGCGGCGATTGAGCAGCTCAAAACCGTGACCGCTCAAGCCGGTGCCGAGTGGTTCCCCAGCTCCCCCGACCAAAAGCCCGAAGACATCGCCCGCGACGCCCTCGACTACGCCCGCAAGCATTACTTCGATGTGTTGCTGGTCGACACCGCCGGTCGCTTGGCCATTGACGAAGCCTTGATGGCCGAGATCAAAACCCTGCACCGCGTGTTGAACCCTGTTGAAACCCTGTTCGTGGTCGACGCCATGCAAGGTCAAGACGCGATCAACACCGCCAAGGCCTTCAGCGAAGCTTTGCCTTTGACGGGCATCGTGCTCACCAAGCTCGATGGCGACTCACGCGGTGGTGCTGCGCTGTCGGTGCGTCAAATCACCGGTGCGCCCATCAAGTTTGCGGGTACCAGCGAAAAGCTCGATGGTTTGGAGTTGTTCGACGCCGCACGTCACGCGGGTCGCGTGTTGGGCATGGGCGACATCTTGGCCTTGGTCGAGCAAGTCACCGCGGGCGTGGACATGCAAGCCGCGCAAAAGTTGGCCGACAAGGTCAAACGTGGCGACGCCTTTGACCTCAACGACTTTTTGGCCCAAATTCAGCAAATGCGCCAAATGGGTGGTTTGTCCAGCTTGATGGACAAATTGCCCACGCAAATGGCTGCCAAAGCCAGTGAAGCGGATCTGACGCGCGCTGAAAAAGACATGGGCCGCAAGCAAGGCATCATCCACAGCATGACGCCGCAAGAGCGCAGCAAACCCGACCTCATCAAAGCCACCCGCAAACGCCGCATTGCAGCAGGCGCGGGCGTTCAGGTGCAAGACGTGAACCGCATGCTCAAAGAATTTGAGCAAATGCAAGACATGATGAAAAAGATGCGCGGCGGCGGCTTGATGAAGATGATGAAAAAGCTAGGCGGCATGAAGGGCATGCCTGGCATGGGCGGTGGCGGCTTCCCCGGCATGCGCTAAACCCGCACATTAAGCCCTCACTCTCTGCCCCCACACGGCTTGGCCCGGCCCAGACCGTGTGACGCATCTTCAATATTGGCTGGCCGGCAAATCGATCTGCATGCCGTTCATGCCTTCGGTCAGCGTGATCTGACACGACAAACGGCTGTTTGCCTGGCGCGGACAGGCGGCAAAGTCGAGCATGCCGTCTTCGTCGTCGGTCATGGCGGGCAATTGACTCAACCAAGGTTCACGCACCATCACATGGCAGGTGGCACAGGTGAGGGTGCCGCCGCAATCTGCGGCGACGCCCTCAATGTCGGCCGCCAACGCAGCTTTCATCAAGGTTTGGCCGGCTTTGGCGGTGATGGTTGTGCCTTGGGTGTCGGCCGCATTTTCAAAAATAACAAGTTCAATCATGTGGGTCTCACTGCGCCAGGGTCGTGGCGGCGTTGGGTGGATCAAATACGCCCGAAGTACTCGCGGCGTTGAAACTCTAACTGGTCTTCTGCCGCGTCCATGCGCGCTTGCTCTGCCGCTTTGATGCGGCTGTAGTAGCGCACAAAGTCGGCGCCAAAGCCTTGCCCCATCGCCGTGTCGGCTTGCAGCGCGGCCAAGGCATCGCCCAAGGTGTTGGGAATGCGCGTGCTGCTGTCATCGGCCAGTTCGGCGTAGGGCGCTTCGGTGGCTGCGGGCGGCATCAGTTGCTGGCGCATGCCAGACAAACCGGCGTGAATTTGCGAGGCCATGTACAAATAAGGGTTGGCCGCGGGCTCTCCCAAACGGTTTTCAATACGCGTCGCGCCATCGCCCGCTTGGCCCACCACGCGCAGCATGGCTCCTCGGTTGTCGCGTCCCCACACGATGGACTGTGGTGCCAAAGCGTTGGGCCGGAAGCGCCCGAAGCCGTTGGCCGTGGGCGTGCACATCACGGTCATGCCGCGTGCGTGTTGCAGCAAGCCCGCCAAATAGTGGGTGCCTAGGTCCGACAAGGTGTGGCGCGCCTCTGTGGCTTGGGTGTGCGGTGCGGGGGCGTCGCGCATGAAGGCGTTGCGGCCTGTGTCCAGCGCCACCAACGATTGGTGCAAATGCCAACCGCTGGACATGATGTGTGCAAAGGGCGGGCGGCACATGAAAGTGGCGTGGTAGCCCGCGCGGCGCAAGGCTTGTTTGACGGCGCTGCGAAACAGCACCATGTTGTCAGCGGCGGTCAGCGCGTCGGTCGCGTCAAACACGGCTTCGACTTGGCTGGGGCCCAGTTCAATCTCCAGCGACAGCAGCGGCAAGCCCAGCGCTTGCGCCGTGTGTTGCACGATGCGCAGCGGCTCCTCGCTCATGTCAAAGCAGTGCTCGGACAACAAGTTGTAGCCTGGGTGAATCAAGCTCACCTCAGGACTGGGGCCTGGCCAAGCGGCGGTGTACGGGTCAAGGTCGTGGCCGTGCGTGGGGTCTTTCAGGCGGTAGATGTGAAATTCCACCTCCAAACCGCAGACCATGCCCAAGCCCTGTTGCGCGAGCAAGCCGAGGGCGTGTTGCAGTTGACGGCGCGTGTCAAAGGGCACGGGCGTGCCGTTTTGAAACACGGGTTGGCATTGCACCCAACCAGTTTTCTCGGCCCAAGGCAGAACGTGAAAGCTCTCGGGGTTGGCCATCAACAGCAAGTTGCTGGCGAACTCAAAGCCCGGCAACTCATCGGCCATGCCCGCTTCAAACACTTTGAACGCCGTGCGGTCAGACGTGTCTTTGAGCATCAAGGTGCTCACCATGCCCACGCCGCTGCGCAAGGCGTTCACAGCCGCTTTGGCCGTCAGCGTTTTTCCGCGCAGCATGCCGTGCGTGTCGCACCACGCAAAACGCACCAGTTCCAAGCCGCTGCTTTCAATCAGACGCGCGGTGTGAGCGAGGGCGTCGTGTTTGGCTTCGCTCACGATTGACTTTCAGGCAAAGCCGCATCCCACGGGGCGTTGGCGCGTTTGCTGGCCACGGCGTGCTGCCACCAGTTCTCCCAATCTTGCGCGGGGGCGATGCCGTCGACTGTATTGGGGCCCATGCGTTGGGCGGCAATGTCGGGCTGCGCCAAGCCCATGGGCAGTTTGCCCGCTTCCACATCGTCAATGGCTTTGAGCAGATTGCGGCGGTTGGCCATGATGGCCACATCGCTGGTGCCCAAGTGCTCGCGTGTGCGGTCTTGGATGGGGCCCATGCTTTCGCAGGCCCATTGGTCGTGCACGTTGATGTCGTGCTCGCCCATGCCCAGGTAGGTGCGGGTGTTTTGCTCTTCGGGGTCGAAGCCCCAGTTGTTGTGGCGGCCTGATTTGGGGATGTAGTCGGGCAAGTCGATGGCGCTGAGGCGCTGGTTGCGCATGGCCTCTTTGTCGACGGGGCCTGCAAAGCTGGTGAACACCGAGTACCAATACGTGTGCGTGTCGTCCACGGGCACATGCATTTGCGTGATGGTCATGGTCTCGGAGAGCGGAATCACAAAGGTGTGCGGAAAAATGGCGTTGGTCACCCGCACATGGGTGAGGGCTTCGGTCATCGGACGCAGCGCGGTCAGGCGCATGCCAAACGGCATGGGCTGGGTGGTGATTTTGGGCTGGTCAAACTCACGCATGACTTTGGTCATGGGCCAGCGCTCGCCGTTGATGTCGCCCGCACTTGCGCCGCGGAACTGCTTGCCGTAGGTGTCGTCCAGCGACTCGTCCGAGAAAAACCGGTGCAAGAACGAGGCATGCGCGGGGTCCACCCCCACCTCAAACGCTTGCAGCCAATTGCATTGCCACAAGCCTTTGAACGCAAAGGTATGGGTGCTGGGGGCAGTGAAGCAGTCCAGCGCTGGAAAGGGCGGGGGCGTGCTGTCTTCGGGGCCGAACCAACCAAACAAAATGCCGCTGCGCTCCACCAGCGGGTAGTTGCGTTGCTTGACGTGTTGGCACAGCTTGCTGCCTGTGGGCTCGGCGGGTGTTTGTACGCACTGGCCCGACACATCAAACTTCCAGCCGTGAAATGGGCAACGCAGCCCATCGCCCTCGTTGCGACCAAACGACAAATCGGCCCCTCGGTGCGGGCAGTCGCGGTCCAGCAACCCAAACTCGCCTTGCGCGTTTTTGAACAGCACCAAGTCTTGACCCAAAACGCGCACCGCTTTGACGGGGCGAATGCCCATGCGCGGGTCCAGCGCGGGGTTGAACTCATCCACCAAGGCCACAGGTTGCCAATAGTGGCGCATCAAATTGCCACAGGGTGTGTTGGGGCCAATGCGCGTAACGCGCTCGTTGTGTTCGGCTTTCATGGGCTTGTCTCTTTCTACAAGCTCACTTTATACAAGCCCAAACGACAACGAGTCGCACAAAGGCGACTCGTTGGCTGGGGTTGATCGCAAGCTCGTCGCTTACTTCACCACCACCTCACCCCGCAAAGAATGCGGATTGGCTTCCGTCACTTTCACGTCAATCAGCTGGTGCATCAAGCGCTCAGGGTGCGGGCCGGCGGGGAAGTTGACGATGCGGTGGCACTCGGTGCGGCCGCGCAACTCATTGGCGTCTTTCTTGGAGTAGCCGTCCACCATCACGCGTTGCACGGTGCCCACGCGCTGCACGTTGATGGCGTGCATGTTGTCGTTGATCACCTTTTGCACTTCTTGCAAGCGGCGCAGCTTCACCGCGTGCGGTGTGTCGTCGTGCAAGTTGGCGGCGGGGGTGCCAGGGCGGGGGCTGAAGATGAAGCTGAACGAGTTGTCAAAGTACACATCGTCCATGAGCTTCATCAGCTTTTGGTGGTCTTCTTCGGTCTCGCCGGGGAAGCCCACGATGAAGTCCGAGCTCATGGCCATGTCGGGGCGAATGGCGCGCAGTTTGCGCACCGTGCTCTTGTATTCCATGGCGGTGTAGCCGCGCTTCATGGCCATCAAGATGCGGTCGCTGCCGTGTTGCACGGGCAGGTGCAAATGACTCACCAGTTGCGGCACTTTGGCGTAGGCGTCGATCAAGCGCTGAGTGAATTCGTTGGGGTGGCTGGTGGTGTAGCGGATGCGCTCAATGCCAGGAATTTCGGCCACGTACTCAATGAGCAACGCAAAGTCAGCAATCTCGGCGGTGTTGCCCATCACGCCACGGTAGGCGTTCACGTTTTGGCCCAAGAGCGTGACTTCTTTCACGCCTTGCGCGGCCAAACCGGCCACTTCCACCAACACGTCGTCAAACGGACGGCTCACTTCTTCGCCACGGGTGTAAGGCACCACGCAGTAGCTGCAATATTTGCTGCAGCCTTCCATGATGCTCACATAGGCGGTGCCGCCTTCGACGCGCGCAGGGGGCAGGTGGTCGAACTTTTCGATCTCGGGGAAGCTGATGTCCACTTGCGGGCGCATGAGCGATTCGCGTTGGTTCAGCAAATCGGGCAAGCGGTGCAGGGTTTGGGGGCCAAACACCACGTCCACATAAGGTGCGCGGGCAATGATGGCGTCGCCTTCTTGGCTGGCCACGCAGCCGCCGACGGCAATTTTGACGCCCTTGGCTTTCAAGTGCTGAATGCGACCGAGGTCCGAGAACACCTTTTCTTGCGCTTTTTCACGCACCGAGCAGGTGTTGAAAACGATCAAGTCGGCTTGTTCGACGTCGTTGGTTTTTTCGTAGCCTTGGGCCGCGCCCAAGACGTCGGCCATCTTGTCCGAGTCGTACTCGTTCATTTGGCAACCGAAGGTTTTGATGAAGACTTTGGGGCTCATGCGAGCGCCTCCCCGTGGGGCAAAGTGCAGCGGTTCATGGTGTTGATCCAGAGGCTGTTGATAAGACCACCATTGTAATTCGCAGCCCCTTGCCAACCCAGCGGCCATAATTCGCCGGCTCAACCGTGCATTAAAGCTTTGTGGACTTGGAGCCGATATGCATGCACCTGCCTTGAGAGAAGCCGCGCGCTGGTCTCAAGGACATCTATCAATGCACCCCTTCAAGTGAATGGCCATGAAAAAATACCTACGTCTGATTCTCGAAATTGTCCTAGGCCTGTTGCTGGCGGGCGCTGCGGCGTTTGCTTACATGAATTACAGCGCCAAAACTCATGTTGTCAAAGAGCTGACCGAGGCCAGCGAGGGCATGAGCGAGGCGCAAGAAGAGTTGGAAAAACTCACCAAAGAGCTGGAAGAAGCCAAAGACGAGCTGAAAGAGATGCAGCCTGCCGTGACTGAATTGGCCGCCGTTAAAGATGCGTTCAGCAACGGCGTGGTGTTGGAAGAGTACGACGCGTTTATCAAAGCCCAAAAAGGCCCGATGACCAGTGAGCGTCAATTGGGCTTGGGCGCTTTGCGTTTGTTGACCCGTGGTGCGAAAGATCCAGAAACCATTTCGGCTTTTGAAAAATCCCTTGAAATGGCGGAAGTCGCTTCGCGCCTCAAAACCATTTGCGCTGCGCAAAACGCCTTGGTCGCTGCTGGACAAAAAGTCAAAGTGTTGGCGGACTGTGCCGTTGCCAAAGAGCCGGTGCATGCCAAAAAAGACGGTCACCATGCCGTGCATTGGGCGTACGAGGGTGAGATGGGCCCAGAAAAATGGGGCGACGAGTTCCCCACTTGCGGCACGGGCACCAAGCAATCGCCTTTGAACATCACGGGCCCCTTTGCGAAGTCCAAAGATGTGTTGACGGTGGCGTACAAAGAAGGCCCGCTGAAAATCTTGAACAACGGCCACACCATCCAAGTGAACGTGGAGCCAGGCAGTACCTTGAAGATCAACAAAGACGTCTACAACCTGTTGCAATTCCACTTCCACCGCCCCAGCGAAGAGCAAATTGACGGCAAGCCCATGGCCATGGTCGCTCACTTTGTGCACAAAAATGCCGAAGGCAAGTTGGCTGTGTTGGGCGTGTTGCTCAACGAAGGCAAAGATAACGCGTCCATTCAAACGCTTTGGAACAACGCACCCAAATCAGAAGGCCCCGAAGTCAAGCCTGAGAAAGCCAAGTTTGACCCCGCCACGTTGGTGCCCGCTGCGTTGACCCATTACAACTACGAAGGCTCGTTGACCACCCCACCTTGTACCGAAGGCGTGAACTTCTACATCTTGAAGACGCCCGTCGACATTGGCAAGAAGCAAGTCATCGACTTCCCCTTCAAGCGCAATGCTCGTCCTGTGCAGCCTTTGAACGGTCGCAAGATCAACGCGAACTGATCACGGTTTCTGACCCCCAAGAAAAATGCCTGCAATTGCAGGCATTTTTTTGGCCGCTTGAAGCGGAGGGAACAAAGTGAATTAAATCAGCTTCAGGCGTTCCGAAGAGGGCACCACGCGGGTCAGGCGCACGCCGTAGCGGTCGTTGACCAGCACGATTTCGCCTTGGGCAACCACCGAGTTGTTGACCAGCAAGTCCAGTGGTTCGCCAGCGATGCGGTCGAGTTCGACCACGCTGCCTTGGGTCAGGCGCATCAGGTCTTTGATCTTGATTTGCGCGCGGCCCACCTCGATGGACAAGGTGACCGAAATGTTTTGCAAGATCTCGGGGTTGATGTTGCCGGGCATGCTCGGTTTGAAGTCTTCCAAGCTGGGCTCCGCGTTGCCAGCCAACATTTGGGCCAGCCCCGCTTGGGCGTCTTCGTCGAGTTCGTGGGTTTGGTCGTCAGTGTTATCAGTCATTTGAAAGTCCTGTCTCAGATTTTTCCGTGTACGTGTTCGTGGTCGATTTGAACGGCGACTTGTGAGCCGCGTGTTCCCACGTTGACGTGGAAGGTGGGGACGCCGCTGGTGGTCATCAGCGCCGTCTCGTCTTTCTTAAAGAAGAGCAAATCGCCTTCTTGCAAGTTGTTCAAGTGGTGCAACGTGGTTTTGACTTCGCCCATGTTGACCACCAATTCCAGTTTGGCGTCACCCACGGCCGCAGCCAAGTCGCGACGCCAAATCTTGTCGGACTCTTCGTTGCCTTCGCCACTTTGCACGCGGCTGCTGAGCAGTTCGCGCACGGGCTTGAGAGACGAGTAGGGGTAAACCAAATCGATGAAGCCTTTGCCGCCGCTGGCCGTGGCATCGGCTTCAAAGCGGCTCAGCACGACCAAGTCGTTTTCATCGGCAATTTGTGCAAATTGAGGGTTGATCTCAGAGCTCACATGCTCGCACTCGATGGGCAACAAAGGCCCCCAAGCTTCTGTCAGTGAGCGAAAGAACACCTCCAAGATAATTTTGATGATGCGGCTTTCGGTGGGCGTGAACAAACGGCCCGAGGGCAGCTCGCCCACACCTTTGCCAAAGCCACCAAAGAAGCTGTCCAGCGAGCTGAACACCACGTTGGGGTCGATGATGATCACCGAGTTACCGCGCAGCGGGTTCATGCGAACCATGTTGACCGAAAGCGGTGGCTTCAGCCCTTTGAGGTAATCGCCAAATTTCAAGATCTGCACGCGGGTGGGGTTCACACGCGGGCTGGTACGCAGCACTTCGAGCAAGCCCAGACGGAACAAACGGATGAAACGCTCGTTGATCATGTCGACCGACGAAACGTTCACGCCTAAGCTGCTGTCTTCGCTGGCGAGGTCGTGCTTGCGAACCCGAACACGGGTGTTAAAGCCGGTGTCGGTCTCGATCGAACCGTCGCGCACACCTTCAGAGAGGGCGGCCAGTTCTTCTTGCGAGAGCAGGTTGGATTTCATGGACTTGTGCGTTACTGCATCACAAATGAGGTGAAGAACACGTCTTCAATGCCACCGAAGTCTTCGTACTTCATCAGCATTGCATTCATGACTTTTTTGATATTGGCGGCCAGCTCGGTGCGGAACTCTGGCTTGGCAATGTCGGCTTCGGTGCTTTGACGCATCACGTCCAGAACCGCTGAGCGCACAGCGAACTCGTGCTTTTTGACGTTGTCAAACACACGGCTGTCGTAATGGGTCATGACGGCGATTTGCACCACCATCACTTTTTTACTGCCCGTGATGTTGGTCATGAACTCTTTGTCGATTTGCAAATACGTGTTTTCAAAGCGCGTGGTCTCCGACTCTTTTTTCACCTTAGAGGGGCCAGAAGGTGCGGCGCCATGCGCTTCTTCGGCGGCTTTTTCGAGCTCGTCGACTTTGTCGTGGGCGGCGGCTTCGCTCTTGTGCTCAAAGTAGCCAGACATGAACAAGGTGCCAAATACACTGCCACCGATCAGGATGATGAGCGACAAGACGATCACCAAAATCAATAAGATTGGCTTTTTCTTTTTCGGCTTGACTTCGCCTTCTTCGGCGGGGGCTGCTGCGGCTGCGGGTGCGCTGGACATGGGGTTTACTCCTGTTATTAGATTGTCATGCGTGTTTAGGCGTACAGGTCAAGCAAGGACGCATTGGCCTTGTTGCGGGTTTCGGTGGCGTTGGCCACGTTGTCGCTGCCCTTGACTTGCAATGATGAATTGTCACCAACTTGAGACGGTTTTGATGAACCGCGAGATGGGTTTTGTTGTGCGTTGCCGCGGTCTTGTCCGATGTGCATTTGACCGGCATGAATGCCAAAGTTTTCAAGTGCATCGCGCAAGCGCTGGCTGCTGTTTTGTAACAGGTCGCGTGTGAGTGGGTTTTCGGCGCTGAACACGGCGTTGAGTTTGCCGTCTTTCATTTCCAGCTGAATTTCGACGCCACCCAAATGGGCAGGGCGCAAACCGAATTTCATTTTCCATTCGCCATCGCTGAGCTGCTTGTGCATGCGGGCGGCCATTTCGGTGGCCATTTTGTCGCTCAACTGGTCGTACACCTCGCTCATGGGCGTTGTCGTGGCGACTTGCGATGTGGCGTTTGCGTTCGTTGTTTGTGCAGGGGCGGTGGTTTGTGCCAAGGCTTGGGCAAAACCTTGACCGCCGTTGTTGCCTGACGAGGGTTGCTGCTGCGCATCGTCGCCGCCTGCGGTGTTTTGCGAGAACTGTGCCACCAAATCGCTGATGCTCTGCTCGGTGACGTTGCCGCCCAGCAAGGACAAGGCATCCAGCGTGCTGGATGGTGTGCTGAGCGAGGCTGCGGCACCCGAAGTGGTCATGGCCATGTTTTGTAACGAAGCCACCGGCGCGGCAGCGGGTGCCGCGATGGTGATTTGAATTTGTTGGATCGACGCCATCTCGGCGGCGCTCAAGCCCAGTTGGACAGGCTGCTGTGGCGCGGTGCTCAGGGGACTGGTAGCCGCCATCGTGGTCGATGCCGATGCCGATGCCGATGCCGTGGCAGATGGCCGGCTCATGAGCGGCAAATCAGTTTGTGCGGACGCGACAGCAGTGGCTGAGTTTGAATCAGGCAAAAGCCCTAAAGCGGCCAATTGTGTCGCTGCTGAAGAGGTTGGTGTTGTCGATGGCAGGACGGGGGCGGGCGTCGTGGCTGTTGCTGCGGGCATGCCTGCGAAAGCGGTGTTCAAGGTTTGCAGCAATGGATCTGTTGCGTCCGTCGCAGGGGTTGCTTGTCCGGCGAGTACGCCAGTGGTGGCTGGGTTAGCCGTGCCATCGCCGAGTAGCTTTTGAATCGCGGCTTCGTCTAGGCCCATGGATTTGGCAAACGCCGTCAAACTCTCTGCGTTGGGCGTGGCGCTGGGCGCGGTGATGATGTGCATTTGCGGGCTGAGCGCGATCGTGCGCAAAGACAGCGAGGCTTCGGAGGGGGTGGGGGCTGCACCTTGGGTTGGCGCGGCGGGCGGCATGGCCATCATGGCGACTTGCGCCAATAGCGTGGCATCGGCCGCATTCAAGGCTTTGGCGCTGGCTGCATCACGCAGCGCTTGTGCGCGTTGTTCGGCGCGCTTTTCATCCGTGCTCTTTTCGGCGGTGTTCTTTTCCGCATCGCTTTTGTCAGCGTCGCTCTTATTTGTGTCGCCTGCTCGGTCTTGGCTTTGCGCCACGTCTTGATTGGCCTGGGCATCGCGGGACGTCGCTTGTTGGCGGTCGTCGTTCAAGCGTTGTTGGGTGGCATACGACGTGTTGGTGGCCCATTGCGCCCGCTGTGTTTGGTCGGCTTGGGCGCTGATTTCGGGCCTAGGCGGCGTTTCAGCGGCAAAACTTGGCCGCTCCGAGGCGGACAGCCGCTGGAACTGGCGGGCCATGATGTTGGCGAAGTCTTGCCCTGCGTTGGTTCCCGCGTCGGCCCGCACCCCCGCCGCCAGCCCTTGTGTGGCGCTGGTGGAGAGGCTTTGGGGCACGGGAGGTGCCGGTGGCATTTGAAGGTAGCTGGACAGGTTCATGTGTGCTTTAAAACGAGTTTGCCTATGACTTAAGCAAAAACCGTGACAGGTCACATCTTGCCGCTGCTCGTCAGCTTCCACGTCGGTGTCAGATTGAGTTGGCACATCGATTGCTTAGTGAACATGTCCCCGATGTTTTATCAGGGACGAAAAGACGACTAAACGTTCCAATTCAACTGGATTTCATCAATGAGCACTCTCACTCTGTCAACGATTCGACACAACTTGTCGAAATTTGACCTCTCCGGACTCAGTATTCCGGTGGTGGTGCTCGTCATCATGTCGATGTTGGTTTTGCCGCTGCCTGCGTTGTTGCTGGACTTTTTGTTCACCTTCAACATCTTGATCAGCTTGGTGGTCATCATGATCGCCATCGGCACCCGCAAGCCGCTCGAATTTTCTTCATTCCCCACCGTGCTGCTGTTTGCCACCATGTTGCGCTTGGCGCTGAACGTGGCATCGACCCGCGTGGTGTTGGTCAACGGCCACGAAGGCGGCCATGCCGCTGGCAAAGTGGTGCAGGCCTTCGGTGAGTTTGTGATTGCTGGTAATTACGTGGTGGGCTTCATCATCTTTTCGATTTTGATGATCATCAACTTTGTGGTGGTGACCAAAGGTGCAGGCCGCGTGTCTGAAGTGAACGCCCGTTTCACCTTGGACGCCATGCCTGGTAAACAAATGTCCATCGACGCCGACTTGAACGCTGGCGTGATCGACCAAGAGACTGCCAAAAAGCGCCGCGCTGAGTTGGCCCAAGAATCTGACTTCTTCGGCTCCATGGACGGTGCTTCTAAATTCGTGAGCGGTGACGCCATGGCTGGTTTGTTGATTTTGATCATCAACTTGGTCGGCGGTTTGATCATTGGCGTGGCCCAGCACGACCTGCCTGTGGCCGAAGCCGGCAAGATTTACACCCTGTTGACCATTGGTGACGGCTTGGTGTCGCAAATTCCATCGTTGTTGCTGTCGCTGGCCACCGCCATCATCGTGACCCGCGTGACAACCGCTGAGTCGATCTCTGAGCAAGCGTCTGACCAATTGGCCAATCCCAGCGCCTTGTTTATTTCTTCGGTCATTTTGTTGATCTTGGGCATGGTGCCCGGCATGCCGCACCTGATGTTCATTGCCTTGTCTGCCGCCGCCGCGGGCTTGGGACTCATGATCATCACCCGCGAAGTGCAAGACGAACAGGCTGAACAAGCTGTCAAAGATGCCGTCGCCCCCGAAGCGCCCAAAGAACTCGATTGGGACGATGTGGACCAAGTCGATTTGATTGGCTTGGAAATTGGCTACGGCTTGATTCCTTTGGTCAACGTAGATACCGGTGGCGAATTGATGACGCGCGTCAAAGGCGTGCGTAAAAAGCTCTCTGCTGAACTCGGTTTCTTGGTGCAGCCCGTGCGCATCCGTGACGACTTGAACATCGACCCAGACGCTTACAACATCGTGCTCAAAGGCGTGGTGCGTGGCAAAGGCGAAGTCAAAGTGGGCCGCGAATTGGCCATCAACCCCGGTCATGTGTACGGTCAACTCGAAGGCATCGCCACCCGCGAACCCGCGTTTGGTCTGGAAGCAGTGTGGATTGAGCCTTCGCAACGCGACCAAGCCCGCACCTTGGGCTACACCGTGGTCGATGCGGCCACCGCCATTTCTACCCACCTCAACAAAGTGCTGCGCGAAAACGCCTCTGACTTGTTGAGCCACGACGAAACCCAGCAACTGTTGGATAAATTGGCAGCCAAGTCGCCCAAGATCGTCGAAGACTTGGTGCCCGGCAAGTTGTCGCTCGGAATCTTGACACGCACGTTGCAGAATTTGCTGTCGGAATCGGTGTCGATTCGCGACATGCGCACGATTGCCGAAGCCTTGACCGAAGCCAGTACCCGCACCCAAGACCCTGAGCAACTCACCGCCATGGTTCGCCCCAAGCTCGGTCGCATGATCATGCAAAGCTTGGTCGATGCCGACAGTGGCTTGCAAGTGATGACCTTGGAGCCATCCCTGGAACAGTTGTTGCATAACGTCTTGCAACAAAGCCAACCTGGCCAAGCCGTGGTGATGGAACCCGGTTTGTCTGAGAACTTGTTTGCCGGCTTGCGCGAAGGTGCACGCACGGTAGAAGAAATGGGTCACCCCGCTGTGTTGGTGGTGTCCCCTGTGATTCGTGGCTGGCTGTCCAAAGCCGCCCGTTTCCGCGTGAACGATTTGACTGTGCTGTCTTACAGCGAAATTCCGGACGATCAGGCCGTCAAAGTGATCCACACCGTGGATGCCAAAAGCCGATAACCCGACAACAACAAATAAGACAGAGTGAGCTGACCTATGGAACTGAAACGAATCCTCGCCCGCGACGCCCGCGCAGCCAATGAAAAGGCTGTGGCTCAGTACGGCCCCGATGTGCTGATCATCTCCAGCAGCCAAGTCAATGGCTTGACGGAGTTGATCGTGGCTGTGGACTTGTCGCCTTTGACGCCCGAGGAGGCCGAGCCGTTCATCAAGAGCGATTTCTCCAAATCCAAAGCGCCTGCTGGTAAGTTTGATGTGTTGCTGGGCCAAACGATTGACCAAAACAAACGCGAATCCCGCGAGCGCCAAGCCACCCAAGTGGCGAAACCGTTGATTGAAGTCAAGCCACACATGGCAGTCAAGCCCGTTGCCAAAGTCTCAGCCCCTCAAGCCGCGAGCCCTGTCAAAGAATCCACACAACACGCCGAAGACGTGCACGATGCCTTGCGCGGTCGCGAAATCGTCGCCTTGGTCCGCGAAGAACTGGCTTCTTTGCGCCGCGAATTCAAACTCGGCCAACAAATGGCCGCTTGGCAAGGCAGCGTGCCCTTGCCCGCTGCTTTGTCGCCCTTGCGTGATGCCTTGAACGACGCGCCCATTCCTGTGGCTTTGCGCGCTTTGTTGATGGATTGCATCAAAGACCACGACAACATGGCCGACGCCATGGGCGCTTTGCAACGCCAACTCAGCCATGCCGTGGGCCAAGAGTCTGCCGCTGCGCCACTGTCTGGCGTGCACGCGTTGGCCGGTCCTTCAGGCGCTGGCAAGTCGTTGATGATTGCCCGCTTGGCCCAAAACGCCGCGTTGGCGCACGGCAGCGAACAAGTGGTGGTGATCAGCTTTCACGACCAACGCGCTGGCGCTTGGAGCCAAACGCAGTTGCTCAGCGCCCAGTCGGGTGTGGACAGCTTCCGCGCCACCAACGCTGCCACGCTGAAGCTCTTGCTCGAAGAGCACAGCACCCGCCAATTGATTTTGATCGATACCCCCGGCGTGCAAATGAACGAGCGCTTGGCCGACCTGCGCAGCATGAACCTGCAAGTGCAGTGCCACGCTGTGGTGCCCGCCGATGCGTCTGCTGCCAACTTGCGCCGCGTGTTTGAAAACACCGACAACACTTGGGCGTCATTGATGTTGAGTAAGCTCGACGAGTCCAACCAACCTTGGGCCTTGTTGCAGTTCTTGACCGAGCAAACCTTGGGCGTGTCGGTGGCCAGCACAGGCGACCGCACCGCAGACCTGGTGCAAGACGTGGCGATGACCGATTTGGTCAAGCGCGCCTTGGACAACCTGCCGCTGCCAGAGGTGGAAGATCACCCTCATGCAGCGCGCAACGCCGCCTTGAACGACTTGGCCAGCTCTAAACTGGCACAAATTGCCGCCCGCTTTAAACCCGAAACCACAGGCCTGACCCATGAGTAAGCACCGTAAAACTGAAATCATCGGCATCGCCAGCGGCAAGGGCGGGGTGGGCAAAACCACCACCTCCATCAACTTGGCGGTGGCCTTGCGCCAAATGGGCTTCAGCGTCATGTTGTTTGACGCCGACCTCGGTTTGGCCAACGCACAAATCGCACTCGGCGCCCGCGCCGAGTACAACTTGGGGCATTTTTTGGCGGGTCAAAAGACCTTGCCTGAAATCATGATCACCACCCGCCAAGGCATCAAGCTGATCCCGGGCGCTTCGGGCATGCAAGAGTTGGCGGGGTTGAGCCAGGTTCAAGCGGCGAGCATCGTGCAGTCGTTTGGCGCTTTGACCGACGATGTCGACTATTTGATCGTCGACGTGGCGGCCGGCATCTCGCCTTCGGTGTTGTCGTTTTTGTCGGCGTGTCAGCGCCGTTTCATCGTGGTCAAAGACGACCCCTCGTCCATTGCCGATGCTTACGGCACCATCAAAATTTTGACCAAAGAAATGGGCCTCGACGAGATCTATTTGTTGCCCAACATGGTCAACACCCAAGCCGAAGGCTGGAAGCTCTATAAGAAACTGAACGACGTGTGCGTGCGTTTCTTGGGCGAGTCGGTGCATTACCTCACCTCCATCGAGAGCGACGAGATGGTGTTGCGTGCCCTTAAAAAATACCAATCGGTGCTGGAGCTGGCCCCCGGCACCGCCGCGTCGCGTGACTACATGCGTTTGGCCGAAGCCTGCACCCATTTGCGACCCATCGACCATCCGTCGGGCGGCATGCAATTTTTCATGGAGCGTCTGATGCAAAACAGTTCGTCTGAATCATGAGCCCGCGTTCACCCGTCAATATGTACAAAGCCTGCGCCCCCAAAGGCGAAGACTTGGTGCTGGCACACCTTGGCTTGGTCAAGCGTGTGGCCTTGCACCTCAAGGCGCGCATTCCGGCTTTCATGGAGCTCGATGAGTTGATTCAAGTCGGCATGATCGGTTTGCTGGAAGCTTCGCGCGCGTTTGACCCTGTCAAAGGCATCGAGTTTGAAAACTTTGCCCACAGCCGTGTGCGTGGCGCCATGCTGGATGAGGTGCGTCGCTTGTCGTTTTTGCCGCGTTCTGCGGTGGCGTTCAACAAAGAGCACAACACCACGGTGCACGCCTTGGCCGCCGAGTTAGGCCGTGCGCCTAGCCAAGCGGAAATTGCCGATTACATGGGCAAAGACCTCGAAGAGTTCCACAAAGAACGCGGCAAAGCCAAGCGGTTCGAGACGTATTCGATGGAAGTGGTCACCGAAGAGGTGATGAGCATTGCCGACGATTCGTCGCAGCAACCCGATGTGATCGTCGAAGAAGCCCAGTTCATGGACGCGGTGACCGACGCCATTGCGCAATTGCCTGAGCGCGAACAGTTGGTCATGCAGTTGTATTACGTGGAAGAGTTCAACCTCAAAGAAATTGGCGAGACCTTGGGGGTCAGCGAATCTCGGGTGAGCCAAATTTTGTCATCCGTGGTCAAAAAGTTGCGTGGCACCCTGAAAGTAGAAGGGTCGGAGGCCGATCAACCCGCGGCTAGGAGACGCGCATGAGTAACTTCATGATGAATGTGGTGGCTTGGGTGCTGTTGCTGTTGGTCATCCTCACGCTGTATTTGATCGACAAGGTCAATCAGCTGACCAAAATGTACGAGGCGCCCACCGCCCAGCCGTTGACCGACACTTCGCCTGTGGTGGCGCCACCCAGTGATATTTTGTTCAGCGGCCTAGAAGGTAAAAAGCTGTGGGATGCCATGAACGGCAAGCAAGTTGAGGGCTTTGACCCCAATTTGATCGAGGCGTTGCGCCCCCATTACGAGCCCATCTTGCGCGCACACATCACTGCCACATTCCAAGATGGCGTAGACGATGCTGCGGGCATTGAAAACCGCGTGCCCAACTCGGAGCGTCAAATTTCAACAGCGCGCGGTCACATTCAGTCGTGGTTGCCGCCCCAACATTTGGGCAGCATTTACCGCAACGCCCGTGAGTACGGTGGTGATTACGCCAAAAATCCAGACCCAGACGTGTTGTCCCGCTTGAAGCAGACCATCGACAGTGTGGTGGACATGATGTACCAGCGTGTCAACATTCCCAATGACACGCCGTATTCTCAGTTTTTATTCAAGCGTCCAGGCCAGCCCGATGAGGCCGACGCATCCGGCGATGCAGTTTTGGCCTTGACCGATCAAACTGGCCAAGCCGAGGTACTCGAAGGCGGCAACGCTTTAAACCAAGGTTTGGAGCATGTGCAGGCGTACGAGGACCAGCAGCGGCAAGATTTGGCCACCGACACGGTGACCGACGTGCCGTTCAACCCGCCTGTGGCCGCTGACGCCAAGACGGCTTAAAGATACGCATGAACTTCTCATCAAATCTCTCAAGTTTTTGGCCACCCTTCCGATACTGTCTGTGTCATCCAGAGAAACACAGGAGCTAATCAGATGCGAGCCAACATGCGTGCCATTCAAAGTTACGGCAATGTCAAAGTCACCACAGGCGTAGCCACGGCTAACAATGTGCAGCTCATTCAAATGTTGTTTGATGGCTTGCTGGAGAGCTTGTCTACCGCTCGCGGCCATATCCAACACAACAACATCGCAGAAAAGTCCAAGGCCGTTGCCCGTGCCAGTCGCATCGTGATTGGTTTGCAAGGCGCTTTGGACTTTGAAAAAGGCGGTGACTTGGCCAACAACCTCAATGAGTTGTACAGCTATGTGACCCGTCGTTTGTTCCATGTGAATGCGCACAACGACATCACCGTTCTGGATGAAATCCATGGTTTGATGCGCGAAATTCGCGATGCTTGGGAAGGCGTGCCTGCTTTGGTGCCTCCCACTGCACGTCCTGCCGGTTTGATGAACTAAAACCTGATTTTTGCGAATTGGCAAAAGATTCTTGTTTTTAAGTTAATCTTGCAGGTTGTCGGGGAAATTTGAGACGCATTTCGGGGCTATTCCTGAATGCGCCAGCCTGCTTTGGAGCTTTAGATGTTTACTATCCTTGGACTGGTCGTCCTTTTCATTTGCGTGTTCGGCGGTTTCGTGATCGCTGGCGGCAGCTTGGCGCCCATCATCAAGGCCGCTCCTTTTGAGATGTTCATCATTGGTGGCGCGGGTATTGGCGGCATGATGGCGGGCAATGCCGGTCATATTTTCAAGGGTGCCATGGCCGGTATGGGCAAGGTGATCAAGGGCCCAACCTACAAAAAAGATGACTACGTGGCGATCATTGCGGTGATCTCCAAGTTGATGAAAACGCTCAAAGCGGAAGGGGCGGTGGCGATGGAATCGCACGTCGAAAATCCGGAGGCCAGTGCGATTTTTGGTGAATGTCCTAAGATGCTTCACGACCACGGTTTGGTCGGCTTGGTGTGTGACACCATCCGTTTGATGGTGGTGTCCTCGGGCACCTTGAGCCCTTATGCGGTGGAAGATGTGATGACAGCGTCCATCAAACTGCACCACCACAACGAAATGAAATACGCCGAAGCGATTGCCGCTTTGGCTGGCGCTTTGCCCGCGTTGGGCATTGTGGCTTGCGTGTTGGGTGTGGTGAAAACCATGGGCGCGATTGACCAACCGCCACCTGTGCTGGGTGCCCTGATTGGTGGCGCTTTGGTGGGTACCTTTTTGGGCGTGTTTTTGGCTTACGGTATTTTCGAACCGTTCGGCAACCGTCTGAAGCAGATCATTGACGAAGACGGCGAAGTCCTCAAAGTGGCGCAGCAGATCATTTTGGGCAATATGCACGGCTATCCTGTGCCTTTGATCATTGAAGGTGCCCGTGTGTGTATCAGCCACCACAACCAGCCCACCTTCGGCGAACTTTTTGACGCGCTGAGGAAATAATGGCGGATGACAAAGACGCCGCCGTAGCGGTCGTACCCGAAGGCGAAGCCAAGCCTGTTGCGCCACCACCTGCGCCACCTCCGATTCCCGAAGACACCCCGGCTGCGCCAGCGCCGGTGATCATCATCAAAAAGATCATTGATGAAGGTCATGGCGGTGCCCACGGCGGCGCTTGGAAAATTGCGTTGGCCGACATGATGACGGCCATGATGGCCTTCTTCTTGTTGATGTGGTTGCTCGGTGCTTCGAACGAAGACCAGCGCAAAAGCATTGCCGATTACTTCAAACCCACGTCGCAAAGCATGGTCGCGATTGGCCAATTGGCGGGCTCGAACGGCATGTTCGGTGGCCGTTCCATCATTGACCCCGATGGTTTTCCGTTCGCAGCCAAACAAACCGGTTTGTTGGAACGTTTGACCCCCCGCTCTGAGGGTGGCCCTAACCCGAGTACCGAGCCTGGCAAAGAAAACGAAAACCCGTATTCTGACCCTGACAAGCTGACGGAAGAGCAGAAAAAAGAAGTCGCTGCGGCCAAAGAGCAAGCTGACTTTGCCAAGCTCGAACAAGAGATTGAGCAAAAACTGTCGCAAAACAAAAAGCTCGAAGGCTTGAAAGATCAGGTGTCGATCACGCGCGACAAAGATGGCTTGCGTATTGAAATCATCGACAAGGCCGACTTTGCTATGTTCCCCAGCGGTGGCATGAACATGCAAGGCAAAGCCTACAACTTGATTGCTGAAATTGCTGCCTCATTGGCCGATATTCCCAATAAAGTGGCGATTCGCGGTCACACGGACAGCGTGCAGTTTCAAAATCCTGAAGGGCGCAACAACTGGTCGCTGTCGGCTGAGCGTGCTGAAGTGACGCGTTCGTTGCTGGAGAAGAAGGGGATCAAAGAAAACCGCTTTGCCCGCATTGAGGGTGTGGCCGATACCGACCCCTTCAATCCCAAAGACCCACGCGATCCGCGCAACCGTCGCATGAGCATCACGGTGCTCTACAACGACCAAGACCGCGATTAACGTTATCTTGGCGCCTAGATGCGCTTCACGTTAGGCGGCTGAGCGCAAGTCGTATTTGTTGATCTTTTCGATCAAGGTGGTGCGTTGCAAATTGAGCAACTTGGCGGTGCGTGACACATTGCCTGAGTTGCGGCTCAACGCCTGTTCGATGATGCTGCGCTCGATCTGAGCCATGCGCTCTTTCAACGACAGGCCTTCGGGCGGCAGCTGCGGCATGCCCTGTGCCAGCATGATGATGCCTTCGATGTCGTTCTCGTCTTCGGGCTCTGGCTGGTCGTCCAACTCAATCAGCACTTCTGGTGGGGGCGTCATTTCTAACTTGGCCAACAAGGGCGCAATGGCTTGCAATTCAGCTTGTGCAGAAATCAGCCCTTTGGGCAGCAAGGTCGGCGGAATGGCGCGCAATTCCAATTCTTGACTGGCGTACAGCGTGCTAAAGCGGTCCACCAAGTTTGACAGTTCACGCACGTTGCCAGGCCAAGGGTACTTTTGCAGCGCTTGCAAAAAGTCCGGCTTGAACGTGATGGGTTGTTTGCCAAAGTTGGCGCATTTTTTGGCAAAAAATGTCAGCAATTCAGGCACATCGTCTTGCCGTTCGCGCAGCGGAGGCGTCACCATGGGCAACACGTTGAGGCGGTAATACAAGTCTTCGCGGAAGCGGCCTGCTGCAATCTCGGTTTCTAAGTCACGGTGGGTCGCGGCGATCACGCGCACATCGACGCTGATTTGACGGGTGCCACCAATCGGGTCGACCGTGCGCTCTTGCAACACGCGCAGCAATTTGACTTGCATGTCCAGCGACATGTCGCCAATTTCATCTAAAAAGATGGTGCCGCCGTGGGCCAATTCAAAGCGACCAATGCGGTCGGCCACTGCGCCCGTGAAGGCGCCTTTGCGGTGACCAAACAGTTCACTTTCTAACAAATCTTTAGGAATGGCGGCACAGTTGATAGGCACAAAGTTGGCGCCACAACGGTCAGACTGGTCGTGCAACAAGCGCGCCAAAAGTTCTTTGCCGGTACCGCTTTCGCCTGTGATCATGACCGTGGCGTTCGAGTTGGCCATGGTGGCGACCAGATCGCGTAACGATTGAGCGGATGTGCTCGATCCAATAAAGTGAGTAATCTGTTTCATGTCAAAAATTCCTACACATCATTGTCGTGGGCCAAAGAGATACGACAAGACAGTAAAAGTATTCATTCTTCAAAATATTAAAGATGCCTCATTTCGTACCGAATCAAGGGGGAGACCTGTTTAAGGAACACGACATGAAACGCATCACCATTTGGACTGCATTAGCGGTCACTTTGTTTTTGAGCGGCTGCTCCGCTTTTAAGTTCCGCCACGTCCATGAGTATGAAGAGCCGCCGCAATCTGCGGCTGACAACAAGCCCGCCACCATGATCACGCCCATGACTGAAAAGCGTGAGACCTTGGTCGCCACCGGTTATGCGGTGATTAGTATTCAAAACCACCGTAACCCAGCGCAGCAACGTTTGTTGGCCATTCGTGCATCGAAACTTGACGCCTACCGCGCCTTGACCGAACAGGTTTACGGCCAACAGCTGGACGCCAGCACGACCGTGGCGGACATGACCGTGATGAGCGACACCTTCCGTGCGCGTGTGGAAGGTGTCATTTTTGGCGCGGTGCTCGTCAGCATCACGCCCGTGGGTGACGACACGTACGAGACCACCATGTCTTTGGACCGTGGTGTGGTCAACGACTTGCGCACGCTCTACGTCGCCAGCTTGAACAACAAACGCCGCTGATGCGCACCGTTTGGAGATGTGTGCCATGACCTTTTTGCGTTGGATGCCGTTTGTGCTTGTGGGCGCCAGCCTAGGGCAGGGCGCATGGGCTGCTGACTTGAATCCTGAGGAGCGCTTGAAAGCGATCCGCAGCGCGCTGGTGGAAACCGCCATGAAAGCGAACACCCAAGTCACCGCCACGAGTTGGATGGAGACCGATGGGGCTTTGCGCGAACTGAACCGCTTCAGCTCCGAGATCAAGGTGCGCGATCTGCGCGTCAAGTCTTACTCCCGCGACGCCAACAACGAACCCCAGGCCGACATGGCCGATGCCAACGTCGAGGTGGTGGCCGCAGCACCTAAGCGCTGCGAGGCCACACAAGCCAAAGCGCCGTTGATGCACGTCATGTCCGTGGGGGTGGACTTGTCGCCCAGCTTGCGTTCGACACAACGTTTTTATGCCCAGCAAATTGGCCGCACCGCTCGCGCACGCTTACTCGAAGCGGCCAGCCAAGCGCAGCACTGGCGCGTGATGACCGACACGGTGCACACCCGCGCCTACGACCGCTTGACCTACGGCCACGGCGAAGAGCATGTGCAGTGGCACCTGCAATTGACCTTGGCTCCCGCGCCGCAAGGCACCACCACCGACGATCTGTCTGGCTTCGCGCTGCAGTGGCAAGTGCGTGGTCCAGGCGCGCGCGGTGCATGGTTGAGTGCCCAAGATTTGGTGTTGACTTACCCGCAACCTGACCGTTTGGGGCAGCCCAAAATGGACCTTGATACCGCTGACGCGATTGCGCGCTCTGTCGCTGGCTTGGCTCAACAACTCGACAAGCAACTGGCCTGCGACCCGCAAAGCTTTGCGGTGTTGCAAGACGAGCCAGGCAAACTCACCCTCAATGCGGGCGGCACAGCGGGCCTGCGGGTGGGCGACAAGCTGATGCTGGCCGATGCGCGGGTGCTGCCTAAACATGCCTTAGAAGGCGGTGCGTTGGATGCCGCCGTGTTGGCAGAGGTCAAATCCGTCACGGCTTACCAAGCTGAATTGAAGCAAGTGGCTGGACAAGCGCAAAAGTTTCGCGGCACATGGGTGGCTTGGCCCTACACCTACTGAACAAAATGTTGACACGGAGAATTCACATGAACACCTTGCCTGTTTCCTTGCGCGCTTTGCTGGCGATGTGCTGGATGGCCGGTTCAGCTTGGGCTGCTGAGCCTGCGGGCAAGACCTACACCGTGCAAGCTGGTGACACAATGGACAAAGTGATTCGCCAACAGTTGGCTGAGAGTCCTCTGAAAATCGAAGTTCTGCGCCAAGCCCTGATGCAACACAACCCGCAAGCCTTCACCCAGTCCACCCCGCGCGTCTTGATCGCGGGTGCGGTGCTGCGCCTGCCGAGTAACGAAGACATGTTGCGCACGCAGTTGGGTGCCAGCGGTAAAGCTTCTGCGCCTTCGGGCAGCACTTGGGCGGGCGGTTACTCCACCCGCGACATGAACATGAATGAGCGCAAAAACTGGGTGCGCTTTCCCTAAGGTCTAGCCATGGCCATTCTTGGCCCAGAGGGCGTCTACCAAGTTTCTCGGGTGTCGCCCGTGCACCTCGACATGCGCACGGCCTATGTCGATGCGCCTGTGGCGCGTGCGCTGGGCCTGCACGACGGCCAAGTGGTGCAAGCCACGGCCGCGTTGCGCCAAGACCAACTCAAACTCACGCTCAACGAGCATGTGTTCAATTTGCCCCTCTCGCCCTACATCAAAGAGGGCGATGTCATGCAATTGCGCGCGCACCTCTTGCCCACAGGGCAGTGGACCTTGCAGCTCTTGCACACCGGTCGCTTTGCCGGTGTGGACCCCGCCACAGGCGCCCCCGTCGCTGCCCCGCCTTCGCGCTTGAACACCTTGCTGTTTCAGCCTGGGGGCTTCACGGCCTTGATGAGTTTGATGCAGCCAGGCATGTTGGAGAGCTTGTTGCCAGCGGGTAGCAGTGAACTGAAAGAGCGTATCAAAGCCCAGCGCTTGAGCATGGCGTCTTTGCAGCCGCAAACCTTGCGTCGGTGGGTGTCGCAGCACGGCAAAAGTGGCGAAGCCAGTTTGGCCGAAGGTGTGCCCGTCGAGTCCGATGTCAAAGCCCTGTTGCGCCTCATCATGGCCGATCGCGCCCGCGCGGGGGCGGTGGAAGGTAGCGACACCGAAACTTTGCAACACGCGGTGGACGAAGCCGAGTCTGCTCAATTGCAAGCCGCACAAGATTGGCACAAAGGCGATTTGAATTTGGCCTTTGTCATTCCGTTCAAAGACGCCGACCATCTGGAGATGCGCTTCGAGCGTCGCGGCAACTCACCCGGCCAGCCTAAAAACCCGTTGGTGGTGAACATGCACACCCAAAGCCGCGTGCTGGGCGAGGTGTGGCTCAAAACCACGATCAGCGACAACGCACACGTCGATCTGACCATGTGGGCCCTCAAAGAAGATGTGGCCGCACAGGCGCGCTTCAATGCGAGTGAGTTGACCTATGAGCTCGAAAGCGCGGGTTTGGTGATGGGCAGTTTTCAGGTCTACAACGCCGCGCGCCCCGATGCCAAGGTGGACCGTGCGCCACCACCGCATGGCGCGTTGATTGACACCCAAGCCTGAGCCAAGCCATGTCCCCCAATAAGCCCTATGCGCAGCAAGCCGTCGCCCTAGAGTACGGTCGCAATAAAACACCGACCGTCACCGCCAAAGGGGATGACGAGTTGGCACGCCGTATCGTTGAAGAGGCCAAGCGTCAGGGGGTGTATGTGGCGCAAGACCCACGTTTGTTGGCCATGCTGAGTCGGCTAGATGTGGGTCAAGAAATTCCGCAAGACATGTTCACCGCCGTGGCCGTGATTTTGTCGTGGGTGTACTGGCTCAAGGGCATGCAGCCCGGGGATGAGAAGGCGCGCGAGGCTTAACGCAGCTCGCAGCTGCACTTCAGGGCTCAAGCGTCGCTGTAGCCACGACCGCGACGCACGCGGTTGAGTTTGCCGAGGCGGTCATAAATTTCGACCGAGCTGGCGGGGTCTTGCACTTGCAAGCTTTGCAGCGCGCCACGAATGGCGTCAATTTTTCGACCAATCAGTACTTCGTTGCGACGGTGCATGTCGCGGCACTGGGCCATCTGCTCCTTGAAGCCGTCCCATTCGGGTCCCAAGGCGTCAGCGGACTCGGCGTTTTGAATGCCAGCGAGTTGAACGAGTTGCAGCAGCAAGTCGTTTTTGACGGGTTGGGAGGCCTCGAAGGCATCCAAGTTTTGCGCTTTCAGGTGCTCGAACTCCAGTTCCAGCATTTCTTCTAGCGTTTGCGCCAAGGCCAAGGCCTGCTCCAGAGATGAGGGCAGGGTGTCGGTGGCGGGTGTCGTCATATCGGGTGGGGTCCGATCAGTTCGAAATCATGCGTTCGAGCGCGACAAAGTTTTCAGCGATGCGGCGAGGGTTCACAGGATAGTTGCCATCCTTGATCGCCTGCTTGATCGCTTCGACTTTGGAACGGTCGAAGTCTGGCTGTGCCATGACCTTTTGCGCAACATTGCTCAGGCTCAATTTGTCTGCTCCCGCTGAAGTTTTTTCCAGCGTGGGTGTAGATCCCGTGTCTGCCGCTTGCGTGGCAGTGGGGCTTTTTTTGTCGACCTTATCGATGTTGCTGCGCAATGCAGCGTTCGATGTGGCCATACGTCCGTAGTTCGAAATAGCGTCACTCATGATGATTTCTCTTTCTTTAACCTGTTACAGCAAGTCAAACTTTCTTCACAACACTTCAATCGACCCCAAATTCTAGAACTTGAGGACAATTTTCAAAAAATTAATACCACAAATTTGACTAATTAATCATATTTGATGTATTCATCTCAGTTTCGCTGCATTGGGTCCAGTGATCACTGCAGTTAGAGATCGACCCGACTCGCTATTCTTTAAACGAATTTGTTCACCCATGCCGCCATCTTGCAAAGCTTCGGCGCGCATGGTGATTAAAAAACCTTGGCCCACGCCCGCCGTGACCTGCACTTCTTGGCCTCTTTTTACCATCACGGCCGTTTTCACGTCGTAGGTTTTCAGAGGGGTATTGGGCGTCAAGTCACGCGTCAACTCCATGTTGACGATGAGCTTGGGGTCGTTGATCAGTTGGCTTTCCATGCCAGGCGCAGGCATTTCGGTGGCGGTGAACATGGCGGGTGTCAGCAACGTACCGCGCTTGAGCAGGTCTTTGGCAACCAACACTTTTTGCAAAGCGGGGGCAGGGAGGCCATTGCGTGCAACCGTGGCAGGCGCATTGCCTGAATTCAAAGTGACGTAAAGCTGCCACATGGGTTGTCCGCAACGCACACGCACAGAGGCTTGAGCCGGAAAGGGTTGGTCAAACTGCAGCGTTTGTTGACAGCTTTGTACCGCAATGCGGTTGTCGATGGGCGCCACATGCACGGCGCGCCCTTGGAAAGAGGGGTGTGAACTGGCCCATTGCTGCGCTTGCGTTTGCAAGGCCTCAAAGGCCGATGGGGCAGAGGGTGTATCTGCCGCAAACCCAAGACTGGCGTGGCTTAGCGCCAAGGCGAGCACCCACCCAAACCACCGAGCGCAGAGGGCTCGGAAGCTGTCGGTTTTAGTTAGGCACAGCAATTGCATGGTGAGTTGGGTCAGGTGTTGAAGTTTTGACATTTTTTTCAGACCTTCACCTTCTTGCAAGAACGAGACCAACTTTTAAACCCCACCGTTAAACGGAATGCTCATGCGACTCGACCCGTCCTTTCAACCCCAGGTGAACACCACCGATATCAACGGCAAGCCATCGCTGCCCGTGGGGTCGCAGGCGTTCACGCGTGCGGCACCTGCTTTCACGCGTGCGTTGTCTTCGGCGCAAACAGCGTCCAACACGTCTGGTGCGCTCGCGCCTGAAGGCAAGGTGGCGGCATGGGACACCTCGGTCAAATCGGGGCAAACCTTGTCGGGCATCGTGCGCGAGCAAATGGCGTCGCGTGGCGTCAACGTGTCCAATAACGAGGCTTTGCGCTTGGCCCAAACGGTGGCCCGCGCCAACAACTTGCCCAACGCGAACTTGATTCACCCTGGGCAGCGTCTGAACTTGGACAGTCTGAATTACAGCGTGGCGCAGGCGCAAACTGGCGCGGCTAATGCACAAGTCGCCAACGCTTCGCCCAATGCCACCGCTGCAAGCACGATTTCAATCAGCACCGCAGCCGCGTTGTCCGCACTTGCAGCCAATGCATCAAGCCCATCTTTATCCACGGGCGCTTCGGCCAATGCGCCAGCGCCCTTGGTGTTGAACGGCGAGAGTTTCGCCACCCCTTTGGGCACCTCATCGTTGGCAGGCACGGCGCAGATTCAGTTGCTGTCGCGCGCTGATCGCAGCACGCACCCTGTGCTTGAAAAAACCATCGCCCGTGCGGTGGAAAAAGGCTTCATTCCTGCCGAAGAAAAGCAAGCGGTGATGAACAAAATTGTGCAAATGTCGCAGCAACACAAGTTTGCGCCGGATGACTTTGCACGACTGAGCTTGATGGAAAGCGATGGCCTCAACCCCAAAGCCACCAACAACCGCTGCCATGGCATCATTCAGTTTTGTGACGGCCCAGACCGCGGTGCAGCCAGCGCCGGTTTTGGCGCCAACCCCAAGGCCATCTTGGGCCACAGCGTGTTGCAGCAACTCGACATGGTTGGCAAATACTTTGACGACACAGGTCTTAAAAACAACGGCCCCGTGGGTTTGGACGATTTGTATTTGACCGTGTTGACACCTGCAGCCCGCAATGAAACGCGTCCCAACGCACCCCTGAACATTCCAGGCCGTCAAGCGGCTTACTTGCACGTCAACCGCGATGTGCGCTCGCCGATCACCCGTAACTCCATCGTGGCGGGTTTGCATCAAAACGCCAAAGAACGCTTGGGCACCGATGTGGCCCAACGCGCCACCCCACAAGCTGCGCGCATGAGCGCGTACGCCACCCAAGCCGTCGTTACCCAAGTGCAATAACGCAGGGGAGCGGCAAATGTTTGCCGCCAGCACCGTCAAAACACCGTTGGCATGGCTCTTGCACTAATCGACGTGAGGTCTCATGACTTGAGGCCATGTGTCAATTAATCGGAGTCGATCTAGATCGGAGTGGTGCCATGAATCTTTTTTCAAACGCATTCGGAATTCATGAACGTGCGCTGGGCGTCAGAAGCCAACGCATGGAAGTGCTCGCCCGCAACATCGCCAACGCCGACACGCCGAACTACAAAGCGCAAGACGTTGACTTCAAGGCCATGCTCAAAGAAGCCAAGACCGAATATTTGACATCCACCAATGACAAACACTTTGCAGGCATCCAAGAGGGGCCAGACAACGGCATGCGTTTTCGCACCCCTTTCAACAGTTCCTTCGACGGCAACACCGTCGAGATGAACGTGGAACAAGCCCAATACGGTAAGGCCGCCAGCGAGTACCAAGCGACCTTGCAATTTTTAGAAAACCGCATTGGCGGGTTGCGCAAAGCTTTGCGCGGGGAGTAATGAATCATGAACCTTGACAACGTCTTTGGCATCGCCGGCACCGCGCTCAATGCGCAAACCGTGCGCATGAACACCACCGCCTCTAACTTGGCCAACGCCAACTCGGTGTCCGGCACAGAAGCCGAGGCTTACCGTGGCAAGCGTCCGCTGTTCAAAGCTTTGATGCGCGAAGAAATGACCCATGCGGGCGCGCAATACATCGGTGGCGTGAAGGTCGATCGCATCGTCGACGACCAAGCGCCTGTGCGCAAAACCTGGGACCCAGGCAACCCGTTGGCCGACAAAGAAGGCTTCGTTTTTCACTCCAACGTGAACGAAATGTCCGAGATGGTCGACATGATGGCCGCCTCACGCTCCTACCAAAATAACGTTGAAGTCGTGAACACCGCCAGGCAGTTGATGTCGCGCACCCTCGAAATTATCAAGAGCTGATTGACAGCACGCACGGGAGTCTTCTATGGCCATTTCTGACACCACCTCGATGATGAGCTCGCTGCCGAGCAACATCATGACCAGCGCGCAATACAAGGCGCAGCAAGACGCGGCGAAAGCGTCTGCCTCTAGCTCCACCATGGGGCAAGACGCGTTTCTCAAGTTGTTCACCACGCAGCTGACCAACCAAGACCCCACCGACCCCGTCAAAAACGAGGCCTTTGTGGCCCAGTTGGCCCAGTTTTCACAACTCGAAGCCTCCACCTCCATGAAAGCCAGCTTGGAGTCCATGGTCTCCAGCCTCAGCGGTGACCGTATGTTGGGCGCATCCTCTTTGATCGGCAAAACCGTGACCGTGCCCGATGGTCCTGTCACTGTCACCGACACCACCGTGTCGCAAGGCACCATCAATTTGCCCAGTGGTGCCGATGGCATCAAGCTGCAAGTGTTCAACGACAAAGGTATTTTGGTGCGCAGCCAAATCATGGGCGCGCAGCCTGTGGGTGACACCACCTTGGCGTGGGATGGCTTGGATGACGGGGGCAACATGGCACCCAACGGCACCTACCGCTACGTGGCCACGGTCAACAGCGCAGGAAAGATGACCACCCCTACCGTCAACACCTATGCCACTGTGCGCAGCGTGTCCAGCGCTGCAGCCGGTGATGGCACCTTGTTGCTCGAAGTCGATGGCGGCAAAACAGTCAATTTTGCCGACGTCAAGCGCGTCGGTTCCTGATTTACCGATCCAACGATCTAACGATTTAAGAATTTCTCACTGGAGTTAACGCACCATGTCTTTTTATACCTCTCTGACCGGCTTGAACGCCGCCACCGCCCAGCTCGGCGTGACCGCCAACAACATTGCCAACGTGAGTACCGTGGGTTTCAAGCGCAGCCGCGCTGACTTTGGCGACATTTTTGCCACCTCGCCGTTGCAAAAAGCGTCGTCCACCATCGGTCAAGGTGTGTCGCTGAAAAAAGTGACTCAAGAATTTGGACAGGGCAACATGACCTTCTCGTCCAACACCTTGGACTTGGCGATCAGCGGTGATGGTTTCTTTCCCCTCAAGTCGCAAGACGGTTTTCAGGACATCTTCACGCGTAACGGCTCATTCATGATGAACGACCAGTACAACGTGGTGAACTCAGCAGGCCAGCGTTTGATGGCAGCGTCGGTTGACTCGTCCGGCAAAGCGAACTTGACTGACATGAACGTGCTCACCATCCCGCAAAAAACCACTGGCATGGCCACCCAAACCAGCAAAGTGCAACTGGGTTTGAACTTTCCTGCGGATGCAACTGTGATCACTTCCGAATTCAACCGCAACGACTCCACCACCTACAACAAAAGCACCGCTTTGACCGTGTATGACGGTGGCGGTAACGGTTACTTGGCCACGGTTTACTACGTCAAGACACAAAACGCGAGTCAAGAAACCCCAAACAACAAATGGCAAACCTTTGTGTATGTGGGCGATCAGTTGGTTGACGCTTCTTTGCAGCAAGCCACCAACAAGGTGGGTGAAGTCATGTACGTCAACAAATACGGCGAACTCAAAGCCAAGAGTGACTTCAAGACCCCTGATGAAATTGCTGCGCTGAACAGCAGCTTCTCCAAGAAGACCTACAAATTCTCACTCGATCAATTGAACGACGTGCGCACCTCTCAGCCAGCAGCTGTCTCTGGTGGTAGCGCTACGGGCTTAGGCACTGGCACCAATGATGGCGTGGATTTCAGCAACTACGTTGTCACACCCAAGGCTGAGTTGTTGGCCTTGCAAGGTGCAAACACTGCGGCTTACACCATGCCTACGGGCGCTGCCGCCACAGGTGATTTGTTTCAGGTGACGGTGGGCGCTGGTGGCGTACCCATCACCGTGCCTCCGTCGTCAGGCATTGGTCGCCCGACACTGACGGATGTGATCAACACCTTGAATGCCAATGCAGGTTTTGCTGCGTCGTACGTTGCTTCCGAAGGAACGGGCGCCGACGCTGGTAAATTGGTCGTCACTGCAACCGATCCGTTGTCGACCACGGCGATTGACACCGATGTGGTCATGACCAGTGGCCCCGCCGCGACACCCACAACGTTGGCAGCTGTTGGCACGCAGGGCTCACATGTGACGGCTGACCCGCAATTGGTTGGCAAGAAGAGCGCTGACGACTTGAAAAACCTGTTCGATATCAATATCGACAATTCGATTGAGCCGGTTTCTGTTGGCTTGGAGCGTTTGGCCGGTAAGGACGTCAAATTGTCAGGTGCACAGATTGCAGCTGAATTGACCAACTCCATCAACCGTGCCTACGGCGATGAAAAGCCCTTCAACTTCAAGTCCACCACTGGAACCACGTTTTCGCTTCAACTGCCAATCAAGTCGCCCTTGACCAGCGCGCCTCTTGTCGACATCAGCTTGGCTGGTAAAGGCGATGCCGATGGCAACATGAAGTACGAAGATTTGGTGTCCGAAGTTCAGGACCAAATCGACGCCCGACTGGACGTGCTTAACCTGACACAAGGCGTTGGTCAGAAGTACGGCAAAGTTACCGTCAGTTACGACACCAAAGCCCAGCAACTGGTTTTCAAGCCCGATGGCAACGACAAAATTGCAGTTTTCAGCACCCAAACCAGTATTCGCCCCACCAACGACCCCATCGTGCAAGGTGTGAATGACGACAGCGTTGGCTTAGGCATCACGCCTTCTGTCTCCACTGGCCCTTGGCGCGCCTCCAACGACCAGCGTTACGGCGCCACGGTTGAATACGATGCGGTCAAAGGCGGCTTTGTTTTCAAGTCCGGCACCACCGGGGATTCCTCCAGCATCAGTTTGAGCAACATCAAACCAGCTAGCTTGGCCACCGTGAACGAACGAGGTTTGGGTCTGACAGGTGATCCAGCTTCTTACGTGGTGGGTCAATCCAAAATTGAAGCCTTGCGTGGCGTCACATCCATGCCCGCGGTGCTGGAAGGTAACGCCTTGGCGGTGAACGTGGACAACAACTTCTCTGTCGACACCACCAACAACCAGTTCGTGGTTTCGGTCAACGGTGTGACGGGCACGGTGGTCGTTCCACCCAAAGACACGTACACGCTGAGCACCTTCATGGAAGCCCTGCAAAGCGGCATCAACAACCTGCAAGGCCCGTCGGTCGATGGCGCCACGCCTCAAACTGTCGATGGTGTGAAGGTGACGTATGACACCAAAACCAACGCCTTGAAGTTCACCACGGGCACGGCATCGACCAGCTCTTACATCAAAGTAACCGGCGACGCACGTTGGGGTTTGGATGGTTTGGACGCTCAGTTCGGCACCACCACCACTTGGATCAAACCCACACCTTTCAAGGACGACAAAAACGCGACGGTCTACATTGATGGCTTCGGTAAAGAGTCTTCTACCGCCACCGGCTTTGACAACTTGCCCGAATGGTCACCTGTTTACTTCGACAAAGGCGAGCTGACCTTTGACACAGCCGGTAACTTGGTTTCTCCCAAACAAGGCGCTCAACTCGACACCGTGTACTTGCCAAACGGTAAGGGCTCTTTGACGATCAACATCGACTATTCCAAGTCGACTCAGTTCGCTTCGCCTTATGCGGTGCTGTCGCAGTCGCAAGACGGTGCGCCCGAAGGTGACTTGGTGGGCTTGGCGGTTAACGACGACGGTTTGGTCAACGCCAGTTACTCCAACGGCGCGCAAAAGTCGCTGGGCAAAGTGGTGTTGGTGAACTTCTCCAACCCCACCGGTTTGCGCCAGATTGGCGACACCAGTTACTACAAAACGTCTGATTCAGGCACCCCCAAGTACGGTGAAGCCGGTTCTGCCGGTTACGGCACGGTGCGCTCCGGCGCTACCGAACGTGCGAACGTGGACTTGACGCAAGAGTTGGTGGACTTGATCACCGAACAGCGTAACTTCCAGGCCAACGCCAAAGCCATTGAGACCAGCACCTCGCTGACCTCGACCATCATTCAGATCCGCAACTAAGCGGACGCACTGAGAGCCTGACATGGACCGCTTATCTTTTAACTCGATGGCTGCGATCAACGAGGAGCGCATTGCGCGCCACCAGTTGTCCAACGAGATCGCCAACGTGTCGACCATTGGTTTTAAGAAAACCTTTGACGTCACTTTGCAATCGCACCAAGCGGTCGGTCAGGGCTTTGACTCGCGCATTCAGCCGCGCATGTATGTCAACGACCAAGTGCAGCTCGACCCAGGCCCTTTGATGGTCACGGGCCGTGATTTGGACGTGGCTCTGAACCACAAAACCGTCTTGGGCGTCACCGGCAGCAATGGCGAGCTGGCGTTCACGCGTCGTGGCGACCTCAAGGTCAACGCCAGCGGTGTGTTGGAAACCGGCACCGGTCACTTGGTGCGCGGTCAAGACGGCGGGCCCATCACCGTACCGCCCGGTTTTAAGTTGTCCTTTGGCACTGACGGCACGCTTTACGCCATTGATCCTGCCCAGCAAGGCGTACCCCAGCAGCAGGCCATTGCCCAGCTGCTGCTGCGTGATGCCAGTGCCACACCGTTGAGCAAGCGTGAAGACGGTTTGTTCAAAGTTGTCGGAAAAGAAGCTGGCACGGACTTTGCAACTGGTCCAGAGCCAGTTTCTTTGACACCGCAGGCCGTAGAAGGCAGCAGCGTCAATCCAATGGCATCGATGGTCAAGCTGATTGAACAGAGCCGCTCGTTTGAGCACCAGGTTCGAATCATCAAAGAAAGCAAGTCCAACGATGAGTCGGGCGCCTCCATGATGAAGGCGTCCTGAATTTGACAGTTTTAAAGGGAGCGATCAATCATGGACGCATCATTGTGGGTAGCCAAAACGGGTCTTGACGCGCAGCAAACGCGTATGAACGTCATCTCGAACAACTTGGCCAACGTGAACACGACCGGGTTCAAGCGCGACCGAGCTGTCTTTGAGGACTTGCTGTACCAAAACATCAAGCAGCCGGGTGGTCAAACCACCAACAACACCCAATCTCCTACGGGTTTCATGCTCGGTACGGGTGTGAAGATCAATGCCACTGAAAAGCTGCACATGCAGGGCAATATGGTCAACAGCCAAGCCCCGCTGGACGTGGCCATCACCGGTGACGGCTACTTCCAAATTCAAATGCCAGACGGCACCACGTCGTACTCGCGTGACGGTAACTTCAAGATCTCCAGCACCGGCCAAATGGTGACCTCACAAGGTTTCCCGTTGATTCCGGCGATCACCATCCCCAACAACGCAGCCAGCTTGACCATTGGCCGTGACGGCACAGTCAGCGCTGAGTTGGTGGCAGGTGGCGGTGCTCAAAACATTGGCCAGATTCAGATCGCGCGTTTCGTCAACCCAAGTGGCTTAAAGCCTATTGGTAACAACCTGTACGACTCGTCGCAAGCCAGCGGTCAAGCGCAAATTTTGCAGCCCGGCCTCAACGGTGCAGGCACGCTGAACCAAGGTTCGCTCGAAGCGTCCAACGTGAACGTGGTCGAAGAGATGGTCAACATGATCGAGACCCAACGCGCCTACGAGATCAACTCCAAAGCCGTCTCGGCCGTGGACGGCATGCTCAAGTACTTGAACCAAAACATGTGATGAGGTTCCTGATGAAACTCCTTCACACGCTTTCTCTCATGGCCTATGTGGCTGCGCTGCAAGGCTGCGCCTCCGAGCCGGTCGATTTGGTCCTCAAATCGTCACCCGACTTTGCCCCTGTCTATCCTTTGGCCTCAGACCGGCCAAAGATTGCCACCGGCGGCATCTACAACAACCGGCAAAGCGACGCTTGGTTTGGCCGTGGCCGCAATTACCAAGTGGGCGACATCATCACCGTGCTGCTGAATGAGTCCACACAGGCGGCACGCACGCAAAACACCGACGTCAGCCGCGAATCTAAAAATTCTCTGCCGACGGGTCTCAGCACCCAAGTTGGCAAGATTTCGCCGCTGTTCAACGGCATCAACCTCAACGAGAACGCCAACAGCAGCAAAGGTGCAGGCAAAGCCGACCAGCAAGCCTCTTTGGTGGGTTCTGTTGCGGTGACCGTGGTTGAAATTTTGGCCAACGGCAACTTGATCATCCGTGGCGAGAAAAAACTGGGCCTGTCCGAAGGCACCGAGGTCATTCAAGTCTCAGGCGTCATTCGTCCTGAAGACGTGGGCCCGAACAGCACCGTGCAGTCACGCCGCTTGGCCAACGCACAAATTGCCTACCGTGGCTCGGGTGACTTGGCCAATGCGACCAAAGCAGGCTGGGGAACCTCTGCTTTGCACAAATACTGGCCCTTCTAAGCGAACGAGTTCTTCATGTTGCGTCTTTCTTCCTTTTTCCGTCTTTGTGTGGCCAGTTTGAGTTTGCTGGCTGCGGGCAGCGCTTGCGCTGACCGTGTCAAAGACTTGGCCACGCTGGCGGCCCAACGCCCGAACCAATTGATTGGTTACGGCTTGGTCGTCGGCTTGCAAGGCACGGGCGATGACGCCTCGGTGCCCTTCACCACCCAAAGCATGAAAGCGATGCTGGCGCAAATGGGCGTGCGCATTGACGGTCCTTTGACCGACTTCGAACAAGCCTCGACCGCAGCCCGCGTGGACATCAAAAACACGGCCGCTGTGTTGGTCACTGCTGATTTGCCTGGCTTTGCCAAGCCGGGTCAACGCATTGACATCAACGTGTCGGCCATCGGCAAAGCCACCAATTTGCGCGGCGGCAGTTTGATCATGACGGCCATGCGCGGTGTGGACGGCGAAATTTATGCCTTGGCACAAGGTGCGCTGACCGCCACTGGCATTGACGCCAGCCAAGCGGGCTCGAAAGTCGCCATCGGTGTGCCCACCTCCGCTCGCATTCCGGGCGGCGCGATTGTGGAGCGCATTGTGGACACCCCGTTTGAGACCGCTGAAAACGTGATCTACAACATCCGTGAAAACGATTTCTCGACCACGACGGCCATCGTCAACGCGATCAATAAAAAATTTGGCGGCGACGTGGCACAAGCTTTGGATGGTGTTTCGGTATCGGTACGAGCCCCTAAAAACTTGAATCAACGCGTGTCATTCATGAGCATGGTGGAGGCCTTGGAAATCACACCGGGTGAACCCCCAGCGCGTGTGGTCATCAACTCACGCACAGGCACCGTGGTCATCAACCGCTCGGTGCGTGTGACGGCTGCTGCGGTGTCGCACGGCACGATCTCGGTCGCCATCACGGCCACCAACGAGGTGTCGCAGCCCAATGCGTTTGCAGGCGGTCAAACGGCTGAGGTGCAAAACGCAGACATCAAAGTCAATGAGCCGAACAAGCCGATGTTCTTGTTCCAGCCTGGTGTGGAGTTGCGTCAAATTGTGGACGCCGTCAACCAAGTGGGCGCGTCGCCTTCGGCCTTGATTGCCATTCTTGAAGCCTTGAAAAGCTCCGGCAGCCTGCGCGCCGAGTTGGTCATCATCTAAAGAGAACTGACATGAGCAGCCCCGTCGACACCTCCACCACCCGGTCCTACCTGGACTTTTCGGGTCTGGGTGAGTTGCGTGGCCAAGCGCAGCAAAACCAAGACAAAGCGCTGAAAGAATCAGCACAACAATTCGAAGGCCTCTTCATCCAAATGATGATGAAGTCCATGCGCGAAGCCACCATGAAGGACGAGGACAACCAGTCCAGCGGCGTGGAAACTTTTGAAGGCATGTTTGACAAAGAAGTCTCCATGCAAATGGCCAAACGCAGCGCCTTGGGTGTGGCCGACTACATGGCCAAAGCGGTCAAACAAAACCAACCCAGCACGGCTGACATGCTCAAAGCACGTCAAGTCGGCGGCATGGCTTTGAACCCCAAAGAGCCGGCCTTGCCCATGAACGCAACGCCTGCAGTCAATCCGTTGAAGTTCAACATGCCCGTGATCAAGCCTTTGCATGACACCAAGAAACTGCTTGGAGGTGGTTCATGAGTGACATGCTAGGCATCAGCGGCAACGCCATTGGCGCGTACCAACGTGCGTTGAGCACGGTGGGCAACAACATTGCCAACGTCAACACCGAAGGCTATTCGCGCCAAGACGCGGTTCTGAAAGACTCCGCGCCTCAAAAATCGGCCGCCATGTTTTTTGGCACAGGTGTGGAGTTGCAAACCGTCAAGCGTCAGTTTGATGCGTTTGCCGAATCTAACTTGCGCAACAGCACCAGCGACTTGGCCAGCCAAAAACCGATGGTGGAGTACACCAAGCGCGTGATGGACATCATGGGCGACAAGAGCGTGGGCTTGAGCTCGGCGTTGGACGACTTCTTCAATGCCGCCAGCAGCTTGTCGGCCGACCCCGCCTCGACCGTGCTGCGTACCACCTTTATGCGCAGTTCGGAAGGCGTGGCGTCACGTTTTGCCGAACTCTCGGGCCAGCTCGATTTGGTGGCGACCGAAACCCGTCAAGCCGTCGAAAGTACGGCCACACAAATCAACACCCTCACCAGCCAATTGGCCTTGGTGAACCAAGCCATGGCCAAAGCGACGTCGGTCAATTTGCAGCCGCCTGAGTTGTTGGACCGTCGTGACTTGATGTTGCGCCAGTTGTCCGATTTGGCGCGCATCAAAACCAGCTTCAGCACCAACGGTGCGGTCACGGTCAGCATGGGCACTACCCTGACCCAAGGTCTGGTGGTTGACGGACAAAAGTCACGTCCTGTGGGCTTAGACCCCGCTGTCAAGGACCGCGTGAGCTTGGTGATTGACCCCTACGGCAACAGCGAGTCATTGGCCAGTGCCAGCGGCGGCCAAATGGGTGGTTACCAAAGTTTCATCAGCCAAGTCTTGGAGCCGGCCCAAAAGAATTTGAACTCGTTGGCCCAAACCTTCGTCATTGAAACCAATGCGGTTCAACAGAACGGCATCGACGGTTACGGAAAAATGGGCACCGATTTGTTCGCCATTGACCCAGCCGCGCCCCATGCTGCCGGTGGCATTCGCATGGCCTTGAACGATGCTTTGCGTGTGGCTACGGCTGCCCAGTTTCGGGTCAGCGAAAGCAATACCAACGTCAGTGCCACCCGTGCCACGGTCAAGTTTTCGGGCTTGACGCCTGCCACGCCTTTGAGCAACCCATCGCTGGTGAACAACCCCAATGCCACAGCAGGCGTGACCTTCAAAGTCGATGGCGCGCGTTTGTTCACGCCGGTGACCACATTGGCTGCAGGTGTGAAAGCTGCGTTTTATTTGGACGAGGCCGACAAAGGCCAACAGCTGCAAGTGATGACCCGTGATGGACGTCAGTTGTTGGGCAAGACCTTGAGTTTGGACGAAGAGTTTCAGCTCATGTCACCCAGCAATGGCTTTGTACCCAATGCCACCTACAGCGACGCCTATCTGAACAAGACAGGGCCAGATGGTTACCGTGATTTAGACCTTTTCTACGGTGCTAAAGCCACGGTCTTGTATGGTCAAAGCTTTGATGTCAATGGTGTCTCTGCCAACACTGTTCCCATGCCTGCTGTGCTTGAGACTGGACGGGTGCCCGGTGATGGCACCGCTATTGAGCCAGGCGCTTTGGTGCTCAATGGTGTGAAGTTGGGCGGGCTCAAGGCTTCGGCAAAACCGTCTGATGTGGCGGCTTTGATCAATCTGAGCTCGGGCGCCACCAATATTCGCGCTGAGGCTTTCAGTGAAATTCGTGTGTCAGGCAGTCAGCTTGACTTCACGCAGGCGTTGACCATCAACGGCCTCTCTGTTCCTAAAACCTATTTCAGCATCGAGACCTTGGCGCAAGCTATCAACACTCGGTTCGCTGGTGAATCAATCAGTCAAAAAGTCACTGCCATCGTCACTAGCGCGGGTGAGTTAGTCCTCAAAAATTCAAACAATTTGCCCATCACCATCAATGCGAACGCGGGTGCGCAACCTGGGCTAAATGCTCTCAACTTGTCACCTAATACCTACGATGGACAAGTTCGCATGGTCCAAGTGGTGCGCGACATGGTGGTCTCAAGTACGGATATAAATTTGACCAAACCGTTGTCAATTAACGGTAATGAGATTCTGGCCAGCAACAGCGGCATTCGCTCTATTCAGAGCCTGATTGTTGCGATCAACGACAAATCTGCAAACACAGGCGTTAAGGCAGACTTAGATAGCACTGGCAATTTGAAGTTATCAACCACCTCAGCGATTGATCCGAACGGGACACTCAGTATTTCGATCGGCCCTGGTAAGGAGGATGACGGGACTTACGGTGCCAATGCGTTGGGCCTTGAGCCTCTTGATTATGACGTAACTGAGCGTCTCCAGCGAAAGCTCGCTGCCGATCCAACGCAAACCGACATTCGCTTGTCCTTCGGAAAATTTGGTGTGCCGCCTGATGAAAAAACAGGCGACCCTTCCGATCTGGCGAAGCTTGGTCTGCGTACAGGTGCCTTCATTGAAGGTGGCAGTCCGGATGACTTGTTGGTTTTCATCACAGGAACAGGAACAGTCAAGGTAGCGACCAGCTTCACTGGTGAACCTGATGTGCCGCGTGATAGTTTACGTAGCCAATCGTTAACGGTGAAGTTCACTGCGGCAAATCGCTTCAGCATCATCGATACAAAAACCGGCACCGAGTTAGCGAATCGCAGTTACGACAACTCGCCGCTGGAGCCGGTGATCGAATTTCAAGGCTTGCAAATCAAATTCAATCACGCACCCAGCGTGGGAGATAGCTACCAAGTCGACGGTAACCAAGACGGTTTGGGCAACAACGTCAACATGCTTGACATGGTGGAGCTCAATCGCAAGCCGGTGGTCAATGGCAAAACCTTGGCCAATAGCTACATCGACCAAATCAACAACGTGGGTAACCTCGCGCAGCAAGCCACCATCACCCAACAAGCCTTGACCGTTGTCAACGACCAAGCCATTGCTTCGCGCGACAAAATTTCGGGCGTCAACCTAGACGACGAAGCGGCCAACCTCATTCGCTTGCAACAGGCCTACCAAGCCAACGCCAAAGTGTTGCAAATCTCTGGTCAATTGTTTGACGCCATTGTCCAAATTCGCTGATAGAGGCCATACACCATGAAAATTTCAACCTCTCTCTACTTTGACCGCTCGACGCAGCAGTTAAGCACGGTGCAATCCAACTTGGCCAAAACGCAGGAGCAGTTGTCCACCGGCAAAAATATTGTCAAACCCAGCGATGCACCCGACAAGGCTGCTTTGGTGACGCGTTTGGAGTCGGAACTGTCACGTAATGCCAGTTACCAAGACACCTTGAAGTCAGCCAACGTCCGCTTGACGTCTGAAGAGACCGCACTCAAAAACACCACCGATGTGATGTACCGCATCAAGGAATTGGCAATACAAGGCGCCAACGACACGCTGAGTCCCAATGACCGCAAAAGCATTGCGCTGGAACTGACCGGCTTGCGCGAGCAAATCATGAGCTTGGCCAACAGCCAAGACAGCAACGGCAATTACTTGTTCTCTGGCAGCCGCACGGGGCAGCCCGCCTTTGCGCAAGATGCGTCCGGCCGAGTGGTGTACCAAGGGGACCAGTCGCGCATGAAAGTTAATGTCGGCGATAACCGCCGCATGAACCTCAACATGCCAGGTTCAGACGCTTTTGTGCGCATCACGCGTACCGATGCCAAAGGTGGTCAAACGGGTGTTGATTTCTTTCAGTCGCTAGACGATCTGGCCAAGGCTGTTGCCTCAGGCGACTTGGCCAGCACACAGCGTGGCATTGCCGAAGTCGATGATTTGCAAGAAGGTATAAGTAACAGCTTGGCCCAAGTGGGCTCCGACTTGTCGGTGGTCGATTTGCAAACCAGTGTGCTGGACGAAGTGGTGTTGCGCCTGAAAACAACCCGCTCTGACGTGGAAGACCTCGACTACACAGCGGCCATCACCAAAATGAACAAAGACCAACTGGCTTTGGAGGCTGCACAAAGCAGCTTCTCCAAAATTTCGCAGATGAGTTTGTTTAAATTTTTGAATTAATGCATTCAAGTTTGAATACTTCGCGTCGATCAAGTCAAAGATAAGAAAGCTCAACTTCAATGGCCACGACTGCTGTCAGCTCCACGTCTTCGGCAACTTCCACCGCTGCAGCGAATAAAGCTGCAGCTGCGACGACGGCTGCAGCCAATAAGGCTGCGGCGCAAAAAATCATCACCTCGCTCAGCGCAGGCTCGGGCGTTGATACAGCGTCTCTCGCTCAAAACTTGGTCGATGCCGAGCGCTTACCTCAAGAAAACGGTATCAACGCCAAAATCACGAAGAATGATGCGCGCGTGTCTGGTTTTGCGGCTGTGTCGTTTGTATTGGGTGAGGTGAAAACGGCTTTTGCAGCCCTTAAAGATCAGACGAGCTTCAATGTACTGACGGCGGAAAATACAAATCCCAACGCCTTCAGTGTCACGACCACGGCAACCGCTAAAGCTGATAGTTATGACATTGACGTGGTGCGTTTGGCCAAAGCTCAGCGCAGCGTCAGCGATGGCGTCACTTCGGCGGCAGTGTCACTCAACGGTGGCGCTGCCATGAGTTTGAGCCTTGCAATTTCTGGCGGTACACCTTCAGCGATTAATTTGCCTGCAGGTAAAGATACGCCACAAGACGTGGTCAATGCGATCAACGCCGCAGGTCGTGGCGTGACCGCTAAATTGGTAGATACCGGAGATGGCTCTGGCAAACCATTTCAAATTATTTTGTCGGGCGCCGAAGGCTCTGCAGGTGCCTTCACATTGACACCCAGTTACGGCACAGGTTCTGGATCGCCCGGCCTGAGTTTCAATGCTGGCAATCTGGGTAGTCAAGCTGCCTCCGACGCGCAGGTCAAAATTGACGGCGTCACTTACACCCGCAGCACCAATGTGCTGAAAGATGTTGTGCCGGGCGTCACGATTAATCTGAAAGCGACAACAACAAGTTCTGCACAAGTCAATTTGACACGCGAACCCGCGTCTATCAAAGACAAGCTCTCTACGTTGGTTTCAAGTTACAACGACGCGATGACCATGCTCAACGTCGTGACTGACCCAAAATCCACCATGGACACCTACGGCGCCACCTTGGTGGGCGACTCCACGGTGCGAATGATCAAGCAGCAGCTGCGTGGCATGTTTGCTGGGACTTCTTCAACCCCAGGTTCTGGGGTGGGTTCGTTGTGGCAGATGGGTATCAGTGTTGATCAAGCCGGTACGTTGAACGTCGATAACACCAAGCTTGACGCTGCGTTGAACAGTCATTTTGACGATGTCGTCAAAACCTTTTCGGGCAACCAAAATAATTTGAGCACTTACAGCACTGCGCCTGCTGGCGTGGCTGGCGACGCGGTGAAAAAGCTCACAGATTTATTGGGTCCTACAGGTGTGGTTGCGCGTCAAAGTCAAAACGCCACAACACAAAATACCAAGCACCAAGAGGAGTTGGCCAAACTTCAAACACGTATGGATGGTTTGCTCAAGCGCTATCAAAAACAGTTTGCAGCCATGGACAGCTTGGTCGGCAGCGTTAACAGTCAAAAGAGCAGTTTGAAGTCGACGTTTAATGGGATGATGGCTGCTTACACAAATAAGTAATTAAGAATCTATTAAAAGAGTTTTAAATTTAAAAGTTAGCACTTTAAAAGTATAAAAATTTATTTAAATTTTTTACTCAAGTATTTCTGAATCGCGCCGAATCAATGACTGTCATCTCCTATGACGGTCCGATAGGCGCTATTCGCGCCTTGCCTGTCGTTGGGGTTCTTGAAATAAGGCGGTGCATATGTTCAATGAAATTCCATCCTTGCCATCCTCGGCCCCCGCAGGAATCAAACCGACGTCTGTTAAATCAGAGCCTTCTCAAGCTGCTTCTGATCAGCATTTGAAGCCACTAACTAAGCCAGTCATCAAAGTTGATACAGAGCAAAAGAGACAAGAACTGTCTGAGGCTATTCAGCACCTGAATGAAGTTATGCGTGATGGTGGTCGCAATATCAATTTCTCCATTGATAACGCGCTCGAGACGCCCATTGTCTTGATAAAGAACGCGCAAACAGGTGAGGTCGTTCGTCAGATTCCCAATGAAGTCATTGTGCGCATGGCGCACAGCATTGAAGACTTCAAGGGAATGTTGCATAACACCGTCATTTAATTACTAAAGTTTTTCGTAGACCAGACGATTCACTGGTTATCAAGGCAGATGTCTTGAGTTCAAGTCAACCATTCTGTAGGACTATCAAGGAGTAACACCATGTCCGTTATCAACACAAACGTTAAAGCTCTCGCAGCACAAGCTTCCATGAGTAATGTCGAACGCAAATTGCAAACCAGCATGGAGCGTTTGTCGACTGGTATGCGTATCAACAGTGCCAAAGACGATGCGGCTGGCCTTGCTATTTCTAATCGCATGACTTCGCAAATTCGTGGTTTCGCTGTTGCCATTCGCAACTCCAACGACGGTATCTCGATGGCTCAAACTGCTGAAGGCGCTTTGGGTCAAGTCAACGACATGCTGCAACGCATGCGTGAACTCTCTGTTCAAGCTGGTAACGGCGCTATGTCTACTTCTGATCGCAAATCTTTGCAGTTGGAAGTCGATCAAATGAAGCAAGAAATTAACAACGTTGCCACAAAGACTAACCACAACAACATCAAACTGTTGGATGGTTCGGCTGGCAAGATTGAATTGCAAACGGGTGTCAATGCTGGCGATCGCATGACCATCGGTTTTGACTCCGTTCAAACCAAAGACATTGGTCAAGGTGGTAAAACTTCTTTGAGCTCAGTGGGTACTGTGTTTGATGATGCAGCCAGCAGTTCAGTGGACCCTGTGAATGGCAAATCTGGCGCCTTGTTGAACGGCGACTTGGTGTTGAACGGCGTTGTTGTCGGTGCATCTTTGGCGACTGACGATATGTTGTCATCTGATTTTGCTGACAACGGTGGCAAAGCGGCCAGCGCGATCGCAAAAGCTGCTGCTATCAACCGTGTCTCAGAGCAAAGCGGTGTTTACGCCACAGTTGGCTCAACCATGGCTTACGGTACTGCCATGGCGACAAGCTCTGCCACAGGTACGATCACCATCAACGGCGTTGAAACTGCATCCATCCAAATGACCAGTGACTTGGAAATTAACCGTTTGATGGTCACAACAGCCATCAACAACGTGTCTAAGCAAACTGGCGTCACGGCTATCAACACCAGCGATGATATTCAAGGTGTGATCTTGGTCGCTGAAGATGGTCGCAACATCGAAATTGACTTGTCTACCGGCGGTTTGGATGCGGCTGATGTCGGCTTGTCTGACACAGGCACTTACATCGGTACCTTTGAGTTGAGTACCAAAGATGGTTCCAGTTTCACGGTTTCCAGTGAAACTGACAAAAACGTGCAAAACGCGGGTCTGACCGCCGGTACGTTCAGCACCAACAAAGCCCAAGTCGTGACGATGGCGCGCCCTAGTGCTGGCGAAGGCGATGCGCCTGCCACGGGCACAACGGGTTTGTTGAAGGGCAATACCTTGGTCTTGAATGGCGTGGGTATTGATGCCGCCATTGCCAGCGACGACGATGCATCCAGCGAATTTGTGGATCCAAGTGCCAAGGCGGGCAGTGCGATTGCCACTGCTGCAGCCATCAACAAAAAGTCAAGCATGACGGGGGTGACTGCTGTTGCCGAGCCCAACGTGTTGCGCGGCCGTGGTTTTACCGCAGGTGCTGTGAGTGACTTGAACATCAACGGTGTTGACATTGACATCACCTTGAGTAGCAGTTCAAACCGTGACGACGTCTTGGTAGCTATCAACAAGTTTGCGGGTCGAACCGGTGTTGTGGCTACCGCGTGGGGTGAAGGCGTGCAATTGACAGCCGAAGACGGACGCAACATTTCCATTGGTTCTTCGGCAGGTGAAGAGGCATTGGGCTTGGATGGTGTGACCATCGGTGGCGGTGTGACCAGTGCAGACGTGGTGACCCACTTCGCGTCTGTTCGTCTGGAGTCCGATAAGTCGTTCTCTGTCGAAAGCGGCAACGAAGGTAACGAAAACTTTGCACTGATGGGCTTCCGTCGTGGCACATTTGGTGGTTCAGATCAAGGCGCTAAAGTCGCTGACATCGATATCTCCACTCAAAGCGGCGCTTCTGCGGCAATTACTGCCATTGATGCCGCTCTGGAAGGTGTCTCGGCCATGCAAGCGCGTGCTGGTGCTTACCAAAACCGATTGGAGTCTGTGGTGTCTAACTTGACCGAGTCCAATCAAAACATGTCTGCATCACGCAGCCGTATTTTGGACACAGACTATGCTTCAGAAACAACCAGCATGGCCCGCTCGCAAATCATTTCGCAAGCTGCAACGGCCATGTTGGCTCAGGCCAACCAGTCTGCGCAAGGCGTGTTGTCTTTGCTGAAGTAATTTCTACAAGGCGGTTGACGAACTTCAAAAGCCCCCTTGCGGGGGCTTTTGTTCGTGTCACCCTACCAATGTCATATTCTTTGATTTAGGTCAGATTTTTAGGTGGTTATTGCGCAGGGTTACTCCTTAAAATTTAGCAGAGGAGATTTAGCAGCCATGAATTCACAGACTATCAACTTGTTAGAAGTCGAAACTAAAGCCCAAATTTATTGGTGTGATATTTCGCATTTGGCAGCGGAGTTGCTGCTTGCCCGACAAGCGCTGGATGAATTGCGAATTTCCCATCCTGAGTCAACGCCTTCCAACGTCAAAGCGGTTTACATGAGTCCTTGGAAGAGTCATTTGCTCAACACAAAATTACATCCCTTGTGTAATTCTGTCATTCAAACAGTCAAGCAAATTTGTAAAGACTTTTGGAACACGGATATGCAAGGTTTGAATCTGGATTTTTTAATTGCAGATTGCTGGGGCGTCACTTATCAACAGTCTGACAAAACGATTCTTCATTCTCATTTCCCCAGTGATTTCTCAGCAGTGATCTACCTGGATGCGGATGATGAGAGCGCCCCCATTATTTTTGAAGAAAAATTATTGGTCAAACCCAAACCGAATACGCTGATTATTTTTCCAGGCTATTTGCGACATGAAGTCCCTGAAAATAGTGGAAAACGTACTGTTTTGGCGATGAATTTAAATAAAATTCCGTCTTTCAATCAAGCCGCAGCATGATCTCTGCAACGACATTTAAAAAAGCTAAGAATTTCGCTAAAGTTTTTTCTTGAGCAGTCGATTCAACGAGACGAGTGGTGTAACGGTATGTTCCTGTTGGGGCAACTGTTCACTTTACTAACAGACAAAGAATCGAGTGCACTATGGCTACTACCCCAGTTTCTGCAGGATCTTCCCCGGTTTACACCCCGAGGATTACCGCATCTACATCCATTGATGACTGGACGTCGACCAAGATCAGCACCCTCACGTTGACCGAAGTCCGTGGGCTAACCAGCACGCAAGTCGCATCCATTCTGCCAAGCTCAATTGCTGGTTTGTCGGCCTCGCACATTGCAGCGTTGAGTACAGGGCAAATGGCTGCGCTCTCAAGCAACCAGATTGGTCAATTTTCTCAGACACAACTTGCGAAGGTTAGCAAGGCCCAAGTCTCTGCGATGAGCTTTGATCAACTCAATGGCATGTCTACAGGGCAAGTGCAAAAGTTATCTGCCGTTCAACTGTCAGGTATCAAGACTTCTGAAATTGGCAACGTCAAGACGGAGTCTTTGACGGCCATGTCAGTCAAGCAAATTCAAGCTTTGACGACCGACCAAATCATTGCCTTGATTGGTGACCAGCTTGGCGCTCTGGGCACCAGCCAGGTTTCTGCCATGAGTGTGGGGCAAATTGGAGCCATCGAGACCCGCGATCTGACGGGCATGAGCACGGGGCAAATTCGGGCCATGGGCGTGACTCAAGTGGCAGCCCTTAAAACTTCTCAGTTGAATGCGTTGACCACGTCACAACTACAAGCCTTGGAAGTAGGCGATATCGCCAAGCTCACGACAGCCCAGGTCGCGGCTTTTTCCAATACCCAAGTGTCTAGTTTGCTGACCTCACAAGTCAGCGCATTGACGCAGAAAAACGTGATTTCCATGTCGGCGTCACAAATTGGCGCCTTCAGCACCAACCAAGTGACGGCGCTTAGTGTGGCTTCCGTCGCAGGTATGTCTAATGCGCAAGTCAGTGGCATGAGCACAGGGCAGCTCCGAGCACTTGCAACGGGGCAAATCGCTTCCTTGAGCGCATCGGCACTCAACGCGCTTTCAACGGACAAGCTTACAAATTTAAAGACAGAGCAAGTGGCAGCGCTTTCTGGCGTTCAAATTAAAGCCTTGAGCGCTACCAATGTGGCAGCGCTGGGTACTGAGCAGGTCAGTGCTTTGACCAATTTGCAAGTCACGTCCTTGTCTACCGCTGCAATCAACGCGATGAGCACAGGGCAAATTTCACAGTTCAGCTCTACTGATTTACGGGCCCTCACAGTGGCTCAGCTCAATGCGGTAAGCACAACTTCCTTGGCCAGTCTGAGCAGCGCTAGCTTGCAATCGCTGACGGTCACACAATTTAAATCCTTGACAAACACGCAACTAGGTTCGCTCAGTAGCAGTCAAGCACAGTCGCTTAACAGCTCTCAATTGCAAAATTTGAGTGCGGCACAAATCACCAGCCTTGGAACCGCAAATGCAGCGGTGTTGTCGTCGACTCAAATTGCAAGTTTGACAGCAAGTCAGTTGAAGACTGTTTCTAGCACCATCATCGGAGCCTTGTCTTCGTCTGCGGTGGGTGCCTTGAATTCGACCAATGCCAAGGTTCTGACCAATACCCAACTGCAGAGCCTGTCCACCGCTGCCTCCGCCGCTTTGTCGGCCAGTTTCATCAATGCGCTGACAGCCACTCAAATAGCTGCGTTCAGCACCTCTCAAGTGCAAGCTTTGTCGACGGGAGTCATCGGCACGCTCAGTGTTGACACACTCAAGTCGTTCAGTACGGGTCAAGTGCAATCGCTTTCGAGTGATGCCCTCAATCAGCTGACCACCACTCAAGTCCGCACGTTGAGTTCTTCGCAATTGACGGCGATTAGCACGGGCAATTTGAATGCACTGAGCTCCACCAATCTGCAGGCGCTTTCCAGCACGCAAATGAGTTCTTTGAGCAGTGCAACGTTATCTGCTTTGACGACGGCCAACATTCAGTTGTTACAAACGCAGCAAGTCGCCTCGCTCACAACAGGCCAAATTGCCAGCCTGTCGACTACCAATCTGGCCGCTCTGAGTTCGACCCAAGTGAGTAAGCTCACGGACGATCAGGTGGGAGCCTTGAGCACCTCTTTTGTTCAGAACATGAGCTCTTCGCAGCTCAATGCTTTGACAACTTCGCAATTGGCCTACTTGACCAGTGATGCCATCACGGCGCTTTCCAGCGATCAAGTGCAGTCACTGAAGACCGACACCTTGGCGGCTTTGAGTGCGGGCCAAATCAAAGCGCTTGAAACACAAGATTTCCAAGCCCTTGGTACCAGCAAAATCACGGTGCTGACCGATGCTCAGATACGCAGTATGGCGACTGAAGATGTTGCTTCTTTGAGCACGGCTCAAATGGGTGTTTTGCAAAGCAACCAAGTGTCGGCGCTCTCTGCGGCTGGCATTACCAGTTTGAACTCTGGCCAGTTGTCAGCGTTGAGTAGTAGCAACGTGGCTTTTCTCACTAACTCTGCGATTGCAGCCATTGGCTCAGGTCAAGTGGCGGCGTTGACTTCTACCAAACTCAACCAAATCTCTGGCACAGCCTTGCAAGGCATGTCTACCAGCACCATCGCTGCATTAGATACGGCCCAAGTGGCTGGTCTGAGCACCACGTTGGTCAAGAAGCTCACGGGCGCACAGGTGCAGGTCTTGAGCTCTGCAGGGGTCGCCGCGATGGGCACCTCCGAACTGCAATTGCTCAATGGCGAGCAAATTGGTTCTTTGCAAAGCAGCCAAGTGTCTGCTTTGAGTTCAACCAAGTTCCAAGCACTCACCGACACGCAGCTTTCTAACCTCAGCACTGGTGCCGTAGCAGGGTTGGTTTCTTCGCAAGTCAATGCGTTGACTTCCACGCAGTTGGGTGCGTTGGGTGCCAACCAGTTCAAAGCGTTGTCGACTTCCGTAGTTGCCAACCTCAGCACTACCGATTTGATGGACGGGCTGACGCAAACTCAACTGCAAAGCATGACCACGGCGCAAGTTCAAGCGCTTGGTACAGGCCAAATTGATGATCTGAGTGTTGAACAACTGGGTTATTTGTCTGCCACCCAAGTGGGTGCTTTGACGACAGATGATGTCGCTGGTCTCAACACCAGTTTGGTTCAGGCCTTGTCCAGCGATCAATTGCGTGCTTTGAGTACGGGCGTTGTCGCGGCCTTGTCTACCTCGCAGGTACAAGCATTCACTCCAACAGAGTTGGGCGCCCTCACAACCTCTCAGACACAAGCATTAGGAACGGCTTCTCTGAGCGTTTTGGGCTCGAGCCAAGTGGCTGGTTTGTCTGTTGCTCAACTGAATAGCTTGAGCACTTCACAGTTTGAGTCGATCAGCACAGGTGGCTTGGCTGCTGTGGCGACCGCTACGCTGCAAGGCATTACCACTACGCAAATTGCTTCTCTCTCCACGGGTGCCATGGTGGCCCTGACCACGGAGCAGTTGTCCGCATTGACCAACTCGCAAGTTGGCGCATTGACGACCACTTCCATCAACGCCTTGTCTACCGCCAAAGTGGCAGGTTTGCAATCGTCTAGCATTGCCGCGTTGAGTACCACCCAGGTTGCTGCTTTGTCCACGGGTGTCGTCGCTCAATTGAGCTCTTCGCAGTCCAAAGCATTGAGCGCGACATTGATTGGTGCCATGAGCACTGGCCAAGTTGGCGCATTGAGCACAACAGTCATCAGCACACTCAGTGCTACACAATTTGACGCTCTTTCTACCTCTCAATTGGCGAGTTTGTCCACTGACCAAGCGAGTGCATTGACGGTGTCGCAAGTGTCAGGCCTGAGCACAGCACGACTTGCCGCATTGACCAGTTCACAAGTTGCCAAGATCAGCACTGCCGCAGTGGCACAAATGAGCGCAACGCAGGTGGGTTCGTTGAGCACAGATCAAGTGCAAGGCCTGACCTCTGGGCAGGTAAAGGCCTTGACAGTGGCACATATGGCCGTGTTGAACAACGACCAATTGCATGCACTGACCACGGCACAAGTGAACGCGATTGAGACCGCAGACTTGCGCGCCTTGAGCGCTACACAGTTACGCGAACTCTCCAGCACGCAACTGCAAGCCTTGGGCACCGAACAAATCCAATCACTTGAAAACGATGATCTGGTGGCCTTCAGCGCCATTCAGGTGTCGTCGTTCACCACGACACAAGTGCAAGCGATCAAGGGTTCTCAGGCGGGCGCGTTGAGCGTTACGCAGTTGGGTGGTATGACGACTGAGCAAACATCTGCACTGTCGACGGCCCTGATCAATGCATTGTCGGCAACTCAATTGGCGGCGTTTAGCACGGGGCAACTGAACGCCATCAGTAGCACCAACCTCCAGTCGGTCGCGGTCAGTGCAATGTCTGGGTTCACAACCACCCAACTGAGCGGCTTGTCCACCACCAATGTGGCGGGCTTGCAAACCGCGCAAATCAATGCCTTGAGCGCAGGTCAATTGGGCGCCTTGGGTACAGACCAGCTCAACGCCATGGGATCTGCACAGATCAATGCGCTGAGCGCAACGGCCTTGAGTGGCCTGTCCACCGCCACACTTCAGGGTGTTAAGACCGAGCACATCAGCACTTTGGCTAGCGCATCTGTGGTAGCTTTGGGTACAGCGCAAGTTAACGCCTTGACGTCAGGTCAAGCCGTCTCGCTCTCAAGCACCAGCTTACAAACCTTAAGCTCTTCACAACTGCGTGCCTTGGGCACCACGCAATTGCAATCGCTCACGGCGACCACGCAATTCAACAAGCTATCCAGCACCCAAGTGGCATCGCTGGGCACTTCGCAAGTACAAGCTTTGTCGACCGCACAGTTGGCCACCTTGTCGACCTCTGGGGTCAGCATTGCCAGCATGGGTACGGCACAAATCAATGCGCTGACCAGTACGCAGCTGCAGTCGCTCAGCGTGACTCAGTTGAATACGGTCGCAACTGGGCAAGTTCAAGCGCTGACGTCCGAACAAATTGGCGCAATTTTCAGTGACACCGAATTGCAGGGCGCTGCGACAGCCTTGGTGCCTAACCTCACCAATACTCAAGTGTCTACTTTGGCAACCTCGGTCATCAATGCGATGACGACTGACCAAGTGCGCGCCTTTAGCACCACTGAGATGACAGCGTTGACCGATTTGCAAGTTGCCGCTTTCAGCACCAGTCAGTTGAATAACCTCGAGTCTGCGGATGTGGTGGCTTTGTCAGGCCAGCAAGTGAGTAGTTTGAGTACCGACCAGTTGCGTGCCTTGTCGAGCACCTCCGTGGGTGTCTTGGAGCGTGACGATTTCAATGCCTTGTCTGCTGCACAAATTGCCAGCTTCACCACAGCACAAATCGTTGCTTTGACATCGACACAGATGGCAGGCATCAACGAATCCAAAGTGGGTACGTTGACCACTGACCAGGCGGCTGCCCTGTCGAGTAGCGCCTTGTCTGGACTGGGCGCCTCCCAAGTGGCAGCGTTATCAACGGGTCAATTGAATGCCATCAGCAGCACCAACGTGCGCTCCATCACCACCACGGCTGTGGCGGGTCTGACCACAAGTCAGATGAGTGGCTTGTCCACCACCAACGCCGCAGGTTTGAACACCTCACAGGTGAGCGTGCTGTCTTCGTCGCAATTGGGCGCTTTGAGCACCACGCAACTCAACACCATGGGGTCGGCCCAGATTAACGCTATCAACACGACCGCGTTGGCAACCTTGGCTACATCGACGGTGCAAGGTTTGAAAACCGACCACATCAGTGCCTTGGCGAGCAACTCTGTCAAAGCCTTGGGCACAGCTCAAGTGGCGGCGTTGTCTTCGGGTCAAGCCATGGCCTTGTCTGCAGGATCGTTGCAAACACTCAGCACGTCACAAGTCCAAGCCCTGGGTACCGCACAACTTGCTTCGTTGACGGCTACTACGCAGTTCAACCAGCTCACCAGCACTCAGTTGGCAACATTGACCACAGGCCAAATTCAGGCCATGGGCACAGACCAAGTCAACACGCTGAGCAATGGCAGTGTGGCTGCCTTGGGAACCGCGCAAGTCAACGCTTTGAGTACTGCTCAGTTGCAAGGCTTGGCCGCTGGTCGTGTGACAGCCATGAGCTCGACGCAAGTTCAAGCCATGAGTGCCGCGCAACTGGGTGGCTTAGCCACCTCACAAGTGGTCGAACTCGAAACGGCAGACATTGCCGCCTTGAGCGCCACGCAAATCAAGGGCTTTACCACAGCAGGCATTCGTGCACTGGGTACCGATGACATTCAAGCCTTGTCCGTCAACTTGGTAGAGAACTTGACCACTGCTCAAGTGGAAGCCCTGGAAACCTCTGACATCACCACTTTGTCGGCAACGCAGTTTGATGCCTTGTCGGCAGGCCAAGTGTCTGCTCTGACCACCGCCAACGTGGCTGTGCTGGGTACACACCAACTCACGGTGATGAACCTCGATCCATTGAAGGCGTTCACCACGGCACAGGTACAAGCCTTGTCGACAGCGAACATCAATATTTTGAATGGCGATCAAGTGGGCGCGTTGACCACATCGCAGATCAATGCGTTGACCACATCTCAAGTCAGCAAGATCTCGGTGGGTTCTTTTGCCTCGGTGTCTACCGCACAAATCGCAGCGTTGGACACCAACCAAGTGTCCACACTCAGCACGGCACAGATTGCCAATTTGTCGTCCACACAGTTACGTAGCTTGAGCGATTCACAACTGCAAAGCTTAGTGGCAACGAGCCAGTTGCAAGCCATCACCGGAACACAGCTGCAATCGATGACCACCAGTGCTGTGGCAAGTTTGTTGACCAGCCAAGTCAACCAACTCACCAGCGCACAAGTGCAAGCTTTGACAACTGGCGAAGTGGCCGCCTTGGGTACCGCCCAAGTTGCTGCACTGACCACCACCCAATTGGTGGTGATGGAAAACGCCGATGTTGCAGCCTTGAGCACCGCTCAACTCAACGCCATTGCCGCGGCAGACTTGGCCACCTTGACGACCGATCAGCTGCGCGCCTTGACGACCGATCAAGCCGCAGGCTTGAGCACCGCTCAGCTCAACGCGCTCAGCTCAACCAAGTTGAACAGCCTTGAGACCGCTGACTTCGCTGCCTTGACGACCACGCAAGTGGCTGCCATTGCCGATGCGCGCATCGATGACTTGAGCACCGCGTTGATCCAAGCCTTGACGGCTGATCAAGTGGCTGGTTTGGGCACCTCTCAGGTCAGCAGCTTGACCAGTGCACAACTGGTGGCTATGGAGACCACCGATGTGGCGGCCTTGACCTCGAACCAAGTGTTGCAAATCAGTGATGTCAACATTGCCAAGTTGGGTACAGCCCAAACTCGTGTCCTGTCTCGCGACGTGATTGGTGGTTTGACGACTGCCAAACTGGATGCTTTGACCACCTCGCAAGTGGCCGCTTTGAGCAACGACCAAATCAACGCTCTGAGCACCGCCAACATCCAGTCTTTGGCAACCGACAACTTGCAAGCCTTGACTGCGACACAGCTGCAAGGTATGACGACCACTCAGCTCCAGTCCTTGAGCACCACGCAAGTGACGCAATTGAGTACAGGGCAGATCAGCGAGTTGACCAACACGGTTGTGTCCGGTTTGTCTACGGGGCAGGTGGGCGCTTTGACCACGAACCAAGTCAAGCTCCTAAGTAACGCGGTGATCAACACCTTGTCCACCACCAACTTGACTGCGATGGGAACGTCGCAAGTCAACGCCTTGACCAACGGGCAGGTCCGGGTCATGACCACAGGTCAAGTCTTGGCTTTGGGAACCACCCAAGTGACAGCATTGACCAGTGACCAAATCGGCGCGCTCAGTGCGGCCAACGTGGCGGCAATGTCTACGGGCATGGTCAACTTGCTGAGTTCGACACAGGTGCAAGGCTTGAGCTTGTCTGTTGTGCCAGGCATCACCACCGATAAAGTGGCTGCCCTTTCATCCTCCGCTATCGCAGGCTTGACCGGTGCGCAAATCACCGCTTTGACCACCGCGCAAGTGGATGCGTTGAACACCGCCGCTATTCCTGCGCTCAGCAGCAGCCAACTGCAGGCCTTGGAAACGGCTGACTTTGCGGCCTTGTCGTCGACCAAGATTGCATCGCTCACGACCAGCCAGTTGCCAACGCTGGAAGCGCGTGATGTGGCCGTGTTGAGCTCGACACAAGTCAATGCCTTGAGCAGCGCTCAACTCAACAGCTTGGGCTCTGATTTGATTCAGTCTCTGTCGACCTCGGCCTTGAATGGCTTGGCCACCGACAAGCTCAACACTTTGAGCACTGCACAAATCGGTGCCATCAGCACGGGTAGTTTGCAGGCTTTGAGCTCAACGCAAATTGGTGCCTTGACGACTGGCCAGTTGGCCGCATTGTCAACCGCTGGTTTGCAGGCTCTGACGACTGGCCAAGTGGCTGGTTTGACGACCACGCAGATCCCGACCTTGACCGTTGCGAAGCTTGTAGCTTTGGGTAGCGACATCAATGCGTTCACAACCACTCAGATTGGGTCGCTGACAACGACACAAGTGGCTGGTTTGGTGACGCGTTAAGCAAAAAAATGACTGAGTAGGGTGTTCTGTCCTACTCAGTCATTGATGCGGTGAGATTGAAAAGTGAGGGCGTTTGTTTGCAGCGTTTAGATGCGCCCATACAAATCTTCAAACCGCACAATGTCGTCCTCACCCAGGTACGAACCCGACTGCACCTCGATCAAATGCAGCGGCACTTTGCCTGGGTTTTCTAGCGCGTGCGTCATGCCCACGGGGATGTAGACCGATTCGTTTTCTGTCACCAGCTTGGTCTCTTCGCCCAAGCGCACCAGCGCCGTGCCCGACACCACCACCCAATGCTCGGCGCGGTGGTGGTGCATTTGCAGCGACAACTTCGCGCCTGGCTTCACCTTGATGCGCTTGACCTGAAAACGCCCACCGCTATCTACGCTGTCGTAGCTGCCCCACGGTCTGAACACCTCGCGGTGTTGGTCTACCTCGGGGCGCTTTTGCGCTTTCAGGCGGTCCACCACTTTCTTCACGTCTTGCGCTTTGTCTTTGTGGGCCACCAGCACCGCGTCTGAGGTTTCGACCACCACCAAATCTTCCACGCCAATCAGCGCGACCAAGCGGCTGTCGGCATGCACGTAGCTGTTCTTGGCACCTTCCAAGAGCACATCGCCCCGCGTGGCGTTGCCTTGGGCGTCTTGCGGCAACACCTGCCACACAGCAGACCATGCGCCCACATCGTTCCAGCCTGCATCTAGCGGCACAACCACGGCTTTGCTGGTTTTCTCCATCACCGCGTAGTCCACGCTGTCGCTGGGGCTGCTGGCAAACGCTTCTTTGTCCAAGCGCACAAACTCAAGGTCTTTCTGTGCGTTGTTCCATGCGCCTAGGCAGGCTTGCAGCATGGCGGGGTTGGCCTCGCCCAACTCCTCTAAAAACACCGACGCCCTGAACATGAACATGCCGCTGTTCCAGGTGTAGCTGCCGTCTTTCAAGTAGGCCTGCGCCGTGGCGAGATCGGGCTTCTCGACAAACTGCTGCACCGGCACAGCTGCATTCGCATCCAACGGCAAACTGGCTTTGACGTAGCCATAACCCGTCTCGGGGTGCGTGGGCACAATGCCAAACGTCACCAGCGCGCCCGCCTCTGCCGCCTTCAGCCCCACCCGCACCGCGTGGTGAAACGCAGGCACATCGGCAAACGTGTGGTCCGACGGCAGCACCAGCAGCACGGGGTCGGCCCCAGTGGCCAGGGCCGCCAACGCCGCCACCGCGATGGCTGGCGCCGTGTTACGCGCCACAGGCTCTAGCAAGATGCTGTGCGGCGTCACCCCCGCCTCGCGGCACTGCTCGCCCACCAAAAAGCGATGGTCGTTGTTGGCCACCACGATGGGGCGCATCACGTCGGCAGTAATGCCTTGCAAGCGCTGCAATGTCAGCTGAAACAGTGACGCGTCTTCGGTCACGCCTAAGAATTGTTTGGGGCGCAATGAGCGAGAAAGTGGCCACAAGCGCGAGCCGCTTCCACCAGACAACACCACTGGAACTAATCTCGGAACCGTCATACAGTGCCTTATGCTTGAGCGTGGTTTTTCAAAAAATCTTGATAGGCTAACTTGATGCCATCAGCCAACGCCACCTTGGCTCGCCATCCCTGAGCGGCGGCGGCTGACACGTCTAGCAACTTGCGCGGCGTGCCGTCGGGCTTGGCGCTGTCAAACACAATGCGGCCCTCAAAGCCCACCACCTGCATCACCTGCTCGGCCAGTTCGCGGATGGTCACATCCACGCCCGTGCCAATGTTGAGCAAGGGGCCGTGGTAGCCCGCTGTCATCAGTTGCACGCAGGCGTCGGCCAAATCGTCCACATACAAAAACTCGCGCATGGGGTTCCCGCTGCCCCACACCACATATTCGGCGTCACCGCGCAGCTTGGCTTCGTGCGCTTTGCGAATCAGCGCGGGCAACACATGGCTGTTTTGCAGGTCGTAGTTGTCGCCGGGGCCGTAGAGGTTGGTCGGCATCACGCTGGTGTAGCGCGTGCCATATTGGGCGTTGAAGCTCTCGCACAGCTTGATGCCTGCAATCTTGGCCAAGGCATAGGGCTCGTTGGTTTGCTCTAAAGGCCCCGTCAACAAATATTCTTCTTTGATCGGCTGCGGGCAGTCGCGTGGGTAAATGCAGCTAGAGCCCAAAAACATCAGGTCATTGATGCCTGCCGCATACGCCCCCTGAATCAGGTTGGCCTCCATCATCAGGTTTTGGTAGATGAAGTCGGCGCGGTAAGTGTTGTTGGCGTGAATGCCGCCTACCTTGGCTGCCGCGATAAACAGGTAGTCGGGCTTTTCGGTTTTGAGAAAAGCCTCCACCTCTACTTGCCGCGTCAGGTCTAGCTCGGCGTGCGTGCGGGTGATGATGTGTTGGTAACCATCCGCCTGCAAGCGGCGCACGATGGCTGAGCCCACCATCCCACGGTGGCCGGCTACATAAATCTTGGCATCCAAGTTCATGGCTTAGTGCTCAATGCCTACAGATACGTTGAAACCGTGTTTCTTGAGCAAGGCATGCTGTTTGGCTTTGCTCAAGTCGTTGGCTACCATCTCTTTGACCATCTCATCGAGCGTAATTTCTGGCACCCAGCCTAGGTCAGCCTTGGCTTTGCTCGGGTCACCCTGAAGGGTTTCCACCTCGGTCGGACGGAAGTAGCGGGGGTCAACCCGCACTACCACTTGACCCACAGTCAAACCTGGCGCGTCGGAGCCTTCAATCTTGGCCACGGTGGCGACTTCGTTCACGCCTTCGCCTTTAAAGGCGAGGGTGACGCCCAATTCAGTCGCAGTTTTTGTAATGAACTGACGCACCGAATATTGAACACCGGTGGCAATGACGTAGTCTTGGGGTGTGTCTTGCTGCAACATCATCCATTGCATGCGCACATAATCTTTGGCATGGCCCCAGTCGCGCAGCGCGTCCATATTGCCCATGTAAAGGCAACTGTCTAGGCCCTGCGCAATATTGGCCATGCCGCGGGTAATTTTGCGGGTCACAAACGTTTCGCCACGGCGCGGGCTCTCGTGGTTAAACAAAATACCGTTGCAGGCATACATGCCATAGGCCTCGCGGTAGTTCACCGTGATCCAGTAGGCATAGAGCTTGGCCACCGCATAAGGGCTGCGTGGGTAGAAGGGGGTGGTTTCCCTTTGCGGCTTTTCTTGCACCAAGCCATACAGCTCAGAGGTGGAGGCTTGGTAAAAGCGTGTTTTCTTTTCTAACCCCAAAAAGCGAATGGCTTCGAGCAAACGCAGCGTGCCCATGCCGTCCACATCGGCGGTGTATTCGGGGGCCTCAAACGACACCGCCACATGGCTTTGAGCGCCTAGGTTGTAAATCTCGTCAGGCTGCACCTGTTGAATGATGCGGGTGAGGTTGCTACTGTCCGACAAATCACCGTAGTGCAGATGCAGGTTTTTGTTGTTGGCATGCGGGTCTTGGTAGATGTGGTCAATACGATCGGTATTGAACAACGATGCACGACGCTTGATGCCATGAACGATGTAGCCTTTTTCTAAAAGGAACTCGGCGAGGTAGGAGCCGTCTTGGCCGGTGATGCCGGTGATGAGGGCTACCTTCTTAGCAATGGTCATGATTAAAATCTTTCGAATTGATTTATAAACTGTAGTTGACTTGGTTACATGTCCACATGTCAAACAATTTGCTCGCTAAGCGGCCCTCGAAAAACACCAAAATTAAAGTGAGAAATTGGCCGCTAAGGCATCAGCATAAAACATTTTGACTGTATCCAATGAATAAGTATCAAGATCATAGTCAATCAGATCAATCTTTTTCAAAATATCATTCGTGACGGTGATGACGTGGCAGCCAATTTGATCTGCATGATAGATATTTAATAATTCCCTTGGACTTGCCCAAATGAGTTCAGCGGCGGGCGCTAATTTTAAAATTTCTACTGATGCGGCCATTAATGGCAAAGGATCGCGTCCTGTATCTGCAATTCGACCTGCAAAGACAGAAACATAGCTAGGTACGTTTGGATCTAAAGCAGAAACGACATCACGAACCTGTGACAAGGTCATGATCGCAGTGACGTTAACTTTCACGCCTTGGGTTGATAGTTTATGCACCAACTCATAGCAGGGCTGCTGCTTTGTGTTGGTAACTGGAATTTTGACGTAAACATTTTCGCCCCAGCTTGCGATCTCAAGTGCTTGTCGTTCCATTTCAGCGAAATCATCCGAAAAGACTTCGAAAGATAAGGGTTTATCGTTAATTGTGTTGAGAATATCTTTACAAAAAGCTCGGTAATCTGTAATTCCCGCTTTTTTCATTAAAGTAGGGTTGGTGGTCAATCCGTGAATAAATGGCTTTGAATACATTTCTAGCATGCCAGACTTGTCAGCGCCATCAGCAAAGATTTTTACTTTCAATTCATTAATTTTCTTCATGATCAACTCCTTTGGAAATTTAAAATAATATCTGTTGCCTCGTTGAGGCTCTTGACAATGTGGTTAGGTGATGATGGTTGGGTCTCAAGGTACCCATAGTCAATAAAAAAGGTATGACAACCCGCGCTCTGGCCTGCTTCAATATCACGCCAGCGGTCACCGATCATGAAACTATTCGTTAAATCAATTTCAAATTCAATGGCAGCAGACAAAATAGCGCCTGCTTTAGGTTTTCTGCAGTCGCAATTGTCTTGGCTGTCATGAAAACAGCTTCGAATGTTGTCAATAGGTAAAGTTTTCAACATATGTTTGTGAATCAATTCAACGGTTTCACGCTTCATGGTTCCTCTTGCGACATCTGGTTGGTTGGTGATCACAATGAGTTTGTAATTTGCGGACTTTAGTTTATATAGTGCTTCAGGCACACCATGCAGAATTTCTAATTCATCTAAAGAAGCAGGTGGGTACGGCTTTCCATCGCGAACGATGGCGCGATTAATTACACCATCACGATCTAAAAAAACCGCACGATTTTTCATTTGACAGTCGATTCCCATTTTGTAGTATGGGCCTTGAGTTTAGGGTGAGATACCAACAAGTGCCAAATCACCGCTTGAAAAGCTTCTGAATGTGGTGTGATGGTGTCTGGATTCACGGTAGGAACTACAACGCATGCGTTTGCAACTTGTGCTGTGTAGCCGCCATCTCGGCCAACAATACCAGTGATTTTTGCGCCAACTGTTTTTGCATATTTGAGCGCTTCAACCAAGTTGGGACTGATATTTTTATCTAAATTACCACCACCGACCGAAAGGACAAATAGAACATCAGTAGGTTTTAATTTGCTAGTTTTAAGCCATTCAACAAAAACTGTCGCCCAACCTTCATCATTTGTACGTGCTGTTAATTCGGAAACATTGTCGGTTGGTGCATAAGATTCAATGCCAGCAATTTTTCGGAAATCATTGACAGCATGGGAGCAATTACCAGCACTGCCGCCAACCCCCAAAAAGAAAATTCGTCCTCCATCAGATTTGACATCATGCAAAAGGGAAGCCATCTTTTCAATTGAGTCTTGATCAATCTTTTGAATGATCTCAATGGCTTCGTTTAAGTGTTGTTTTGCGTAACTCATGGTTTACCTTTCAGTTCAAAAAATTTTTGTGTTTCTTCAAGACCAATTTGCGAGCCGATTTCAAAGAACCGATCTTTAACTTCAAGGCCAGCAAGATTTTTGGTCACCGATAAATGATGGTAAAGGTCTGATAAATCAAATGCATCAGATTTAGAATATTCATTGATGCAGCTTGCACTCATAATACTCAAGCCATAATCAATGTAATCCATGTCTGAGTGACATTTTAATTTGTTGTACTCAATGAGTTCATGATTTTTGAAAATTACATTACTCTTATCCCAGCGATTTTCATTTTTTAAAATGGTCATCAACGCAGGTTTATTTTGATTAAAGAATTCAGCCTCTACAGATTTATAGTCAATTGGTAAAAAAGAGTCGCCATATAAAATCATAAAAGCCTTATCCAGGTATGGAAGTGCGCGTTTGATAGAACCACCCGTACCAAGCAATGTCGATCCATCAAACGAGTAACTTACATTCAATCCAAAGTCTCTTCCATCACCTACAGACGCCTCAATAAGCTCGCCCAAATGTCCAACGCAGAGTACAACTTCTTTGGCGCCTTGCTGCATCAAATATTCAAGTTGCCAGTGAATAAATGGTTTACCCGCCACATTGAGCAAGGCTTTGGGAGTAGATTGAGTCAAAGGCATCATGCGCGTAGCAAGTCCACCAGCAAGAATTGCAATGGGAAGTTTCATGATGTCAAAACAATTTTTGTGCCTTCAAAGTCAAATTTGAATCGCACTTCATCCAAACCCGCATTCATCATGGCTTGACGCAACTTAGTGCGGTCATCTGCCAGAAACATTAAAAAACCACCACCACCAGCGCCGACTAGCTTCCCGCCAATGGCGCCATTGCGCATAGCCAACTTGTACCAGTCGTCAATTTGAGAATTACTCATTCCGCCAGAACGTCTTTTTTTATGTTCCCAATGTTCGTGCATTAACTCACCAAAAAGGGCTGTGTTACCTGATTCCAAAGCATCCTTACTGCGATAACCAATTTCTTTTACATAATGTAAATTAGCAAGCATGTCCTTGTCATTCACCAATGTTTTGGTATTTTGGTCATTCAAAATGCCACCGGCGCTTCTAGAGAATCCTGTGAAAAAAATCAACAAGTTATCTTCTAATTCAAACAATGTTGAGGTGCTAATCTTTAAGGGCACAGTGGTAACCCTATCATCTTTATGGAAGGTGTAGCACGTGATTCCGCCACATGCTGCGGCATATTGGTCTTGTTTACCAATTGGCTCTTGAAGTCGATTGATCTCAATTTCGCAAGCTAGTGCAGCTAACTCTTCTTGATGTAGATGCTGCCGTTTGTGTGCATATAGAGATTTCAGCAGAGCGGTTGTGAAACTACCTGAAGATCCTAAACCTGTACCAGCAGGAATATCTGCCAGAGATGTGATTTCGATTTGCGGTGTATTGAGTTCAAGTAGTTTAAGTGTTTCGCGAATTATTGGATGCTTTACTTCGTCTACTTGTTTAGCCTTTTCAATTTGAGAGTATTTGAGATAAATACCTTTTGAGAACGGCCGCATGACTGTGACATATACATACTTGTCAATGGTTGCAGCAATTAGAAATCCTTCATGCTCGCGGTAATAGGAGGGCAGGTCTGTACCGCCTCCGCCAAGGCTCAGTCGAAGAGGGCTACGCGAAATAATCATAAGATGCTCTCAGTAATATTCAAAAAATTACTTATGTAGCAACGCAAGCATCCCATTGTGGGAGAAATCTTGGTCACCATATTTTTTAATTAGTGCCTCTTGAATCATATTTGGAATTTCCATCGGGAAAAGTGGGTGAATATCTTTCTTCTGAAATTTAGATCTCTCAATAACATCTGTATAATCTTTGAAGAAATATCGATTTATGTGATTGGACTGAAAAATATAGTAAACAACCTCTTGGGCAAATTTCCTATCAAATTTACTTACTAATAAATCATAAATTTCCATTGGCCGCATTAATAAATGCCCCCAAGGTGGAATAGGATTGTTTGAAAAGTTAAATTTTTCACCATTTTCAGTGTAGGAATTAGGCAGATGATGGCCATCGTGTGCAGACCAAATAGGTGAGAATAATGAGAAAAGTTTGCCATTTACTTTTAGGCATTTGTACATTTGATCTAATGCCGCTGGAAGCTTATGAATGTGCTCAAAAGTAGCTATAGAAAAAACTATATCGAATTCTTGATAAAATGATTGTGGTATGTCCTCAATGCTGCCAGTAAGAATTTGATAATTGCCTATTGAGTCATAATTAGAAAATTGTATAGATTGAGTCGACGTTGTAGGGTTTGCTGCTTGTATTTCTTGCCAGTAGTCTAGTTGTTCAATGCCTACCCATTGGCTTGCTTGCAGTTCTCCAATAACTAAATCACGAGGCAAGCTACCGCCAACCTCTAGAACTTTCTTGTTTCTAAAATCAAGCAGCTCATTTGCTTTTAGCAAAAAAGGGACATGATAATTCGGTAAATTATATTTATTTTTAAGTTCTGATTCGGTTAATATGGGCATGATATTTCCTATGTTGCGTTTTATTTACGAGACGAAAAAAAGCTCAGGTGTTTTTAAGTTGTTTTCTTTGATATATATTCTTAGAGATTTTGAGTCTTCTAGGAAGATGTCTTTTTCTGGGAATTCAAGCCGAGGTAAATCGATTAAGTCTTGTATGTACTCATGTGAATGATTTGAGTCGATGTAAATTGATATGCGCTCGTTGGATCTGTGTAATTCGAGTAAATTTTCATAGACTAATAGTCTATTTTCAAAATCTGCATTCTTGTTGGAATTGTTAAATCGAGCAGTTTCTTTTGGAGTGGGATTTAGTTTAACCGAATCACTCAATACTGAAGCAGATAAGCGATCTTTGATACGCTCGATACCCCAATATTGATCAAACTCATGTTTTAAATTAGCGCCCAAAACAGTGCCGATTTGCTTTAAGTAATTCACATCACTGAGCACCTCGTGCAGCTCTGCTTCAGTTTGAAACGTCAAACAGTTGTGTCCTGGAATCAACACAGAGCCATGACCGTTAAAAATGGACAGTTGATCCACGATTTGCAAACAACCTGTTTGAGCGATCTCAAAAACACGGGAATTAAGATCTGAATTCAATGTCACGTTGATGCATGCCATCGATTGTTTCATTTGTGTTGAAAGCTGTTCTCGAGAACCGGAAATATGCCGAACTAAATTCTTCTGAAGTAAATTGGGCATGATTCGTCCTCGACGCGGATGGAATTGTCCCATCTGGCCATAAAACACCGGCGTTTCCTTAGAGTGATTTATTGGTCTCAAGTTATCATCTAAATTTGAGCCCAAATTTAGGGCGAAAAGCGCTGGCTCAAAATACTGATCCGCATCACAGCGGTGCTTGAACCAGTGTGCGTGTCGTACATTGTTTGTAAATATGTGTCCGCCAAATTTTTCGTTTGAGGCGTAGTTGATCAGTCGAGTGATGGGTTGTGGTAAGTGATGGCTATCACCTAAACATAAAAACGAATTTTCACAAACATTCTTAATATTACGGGCAATATAGGGTGTTGTTGAATCTAAGCAGACAAATAGATAATCAGGTTTGTCGATATTCTTTTCTTTTAGCAGGGCTTCTAAATCAAATTCGCCTCTAGGGAATGAGAATTTTTGAGTTCCATAATTGAATTCTTGGGTACTGTGCTCATCCAGTACGCCAGTAATTTGATTGGTAGAGAGTAAAGGTGGGGCGAATGGGTTCGGGTTCGCATGCCAAAGCACCATAACTGTTGGGGCGTTATTTTTCATGATTTATGGCAAATGATGTTTAAGCTAATTGTGGTGTCAAAATAGGGCGAAAAATTACTCGTATCTTTATGTAAATTAAAATACTTTACTTTGCGTATGTTATGAAACCCAGCTGCTTGCAGAAAAAAACTTAGTACTTCAAAAGTGTATCCAAAATAATGAAAATCAAAATCTGATACTTGCCCGCCATAAATCATCCGCAGAACATGAATTTTCTGCTGAATTCCTAATTGTTGACTCTCCAGTTGCTTTCCTAGTATTGAAAGATCTGGAACTGATATGTACAGTGTGCTATTCGATGTCATTGCGGTAAATAGCTTCTTTAAAGTGCTTTCTACTTTGAATAACGGAATATGTTCGAAGACGTGACTCATGTAAAAAACTGAGACAGAGTTTTCTTCAATTTGACTCAAGTCGCAAATATCTGACAGAATATCTGGATTCGTAGAGGGGTCTGCATTCATGGTTGTCCATGCTGGTATTTCAGACGACCCACCAATAATGACTCTTTTCAGCATTTTTTATTCCTTACAGCGCGCTTAGCAACTCAGACCACTGCTTCGATTCATTGGTGATTCGACTTGTGTTAAACACCTTTGACCCGTTAATTTTTTTCCCATTTACCGCATCAATACAAATTGAGTAGTACTCATCGAAATCGTTTGCGATATATCCTGTGAGTTGGTGGTCATTCAACAAACTCCCCGCCACTCTAGAAGCAAAACTACTTCCCATCATCGTCACCACAGGCACGCCTGCCAGCAGCGCGTCGCTGGTGGTGGTGTGGCCGTTATAGGGAAAGGTGTCTAGGCAGACATCGGCCAGTTTGTAACGGGCTAAGTGGTCTTCAATCGATGGCACGCGCGTGGCGTAAACCACACGGCTTGGGTCCACACCATGGGCGATGGCCGATTGCGTGAGGTTGGCATGGGCGCCGTCGTTGAGTTTCATTAGCCACAACACGCTGCCGGGCACGGCTTTGAGCAAGTCCATCCACACTTTGAACATGGGTGGGTTGATTTTGTAGTCATGGTTAAAACTGCAAAACACCACGCCTTCTTCAGGCAAACCACATTCCGCTTTGGTGGGTACTTTGTCGGCGGGAACCACCGAGTCGTCGCGCGGCAAATAGCAGTGCGGCAAGTACAAAATCTTTTCGCGGTAGTGCTGCTGCATGTCGGGCGGCACTGTCACGGGGTCGGTAATTAAATAATCAATGAAGGGCAAGCCCAAGGTGCCTGGAAAACCCAAATAGGTCATTTGCACGGGGGCAGGGCGGTGCGACAAAATTTCTAAGCGCGTACCCTCGGTGTGGCCCGACAGGTCAATGGCGATGTCAATTTCCATGGCGCGCAGCAGTTTGGCCACTTCAAGGCTTGGTTTGTCTTGCACGTCTAAATAGTGGTCAAAGGCGCAGCGGTAGCGTTTCCACAAGTCGCTGCCATCGGGGGTGCCCGTAAAGACGCCGGTAATTTCGAAGTGTTTTTTGTCAAACTTTTCCAGCATGCCAATCATCAGGTAGCCTACGGGGTGGGTTCTGAAGTCGGCAGAAATAAAGGCTACGCGTTTGCGACGGTGTTGGTATTTTTCGCCATTCCAAAGCGTGTACATGGATGGGCCGTATTTGTCTGCGGCATAAATTTCAATGCATTGGCGTGCCAAGGCTGCATCGTCGGTGAGCGACATGATGGTCAGCGGGCCGCACATTTTTTTGCCAGCACGGATGCCTTCAAAAATGAGTTCGCGCTTGGCTTCAAAGTCGGTCCAGTCGCAGTTGCTCTGGCGTGCGCTGATCAGGTGGCCTTCGCCGTAGGCGTAGTCGGGGTCGACTTCTAGGGCGCGTCTAAAGGCGTTGGTGCCCAAGGTGTATTGCTTGTACTGGCCTAGCAGTTGCCCTTGGCCTTCGAGCGAGCGTACATGGTTGGGGTCAATGTCAGTAGCTTTGACCAAGGTCAGCAGGGCGTCGTGGTGGCGGTTGATGGCCTGCAATACGGCGGCTTTGTTGGTGTAGGCCTCCATGTATTTGGGGTCAACGGCAATCGCATCGTCGTAGCAAGCAATGGCGGCTTCTGCCAGCCCTAGGTCTTGCAACGATTTGGCGCGCGCAAAGTGAGCAATGGCCATTTGCGGCGATGTTTCGCAGGCGCGTGTGAAGGTTTGCAGGGCTTCTGCAGCTCGGCCTACTGCCGATTGCGACACGCCCAAAGAGTACAAACCCATGAAGTTGTCTGGTGCAAGGCCTAAGGTTTGTTCAAACAAGGCAATGGCGCCTGCATGGTCACCCTGGCCTTGCAGGGCAATGCCTTGGGTGTTGAGGGTCATCACTTCATGGCTGGGGGCCACTGTTGTTTTTTGTGCCGCCTCGATAGCCATCTTCACAGTTTGCAAATGCGCTTGGGCATCGCTCATGGTGGGTTCGAGCAGCAGGGTGTTTTCTGCCGAAATGCGTGCATTTTCTAACTCACCTAGGTTGAACAAGATGATAGAAAAAGCGTAGTGGGCTAGCGCAAACTTGGGGTTGCTGATGAGCACCGGTTTGATGTGGTTCAGCGCCGCAGCGTAATTGCCACGGCCTGATTCGACGGCTGCCATCGAGTACAGCGCCACAGGGTTGCCCGGCTCAATCTCTAATACTTTTTCAAACAGGGTGGCGCATGAGGCCACATCCCCAGCTTGCTGCAAGGTGACCGCGTGGTCCAGCATCTGCTGCAAAGTGTTGTAAGTAGCCAGTTGATTCATGAATGGTTCCCAAAATTTGAAATTTCAAAGCTCTATAAGCAAAAGTCTTGCCAGTTAATTTGACGGTTTTCCGTCAGTCTCGAGTGTTTTTAATGGCATGAAACTCGCTAACTAACGGGTATGCACGATGCCGAGACCGCCACAGCTAGACGCCCTTTGTTGGAAGACCTCATTCCAAAGGTTGAAAAACTCTGTGCGCTTGGGCATCAACCATTGGCCGTCAAGATGTACCGAGATTGGCTGGAGGGCTACCAAGGTTTAGACCGTTACATCGCCTTGTTCAATTTGGGCGTGCTCTTGTTTGAACAGTCCGATTGGCAGGGCGCGCAGGCGGTTTACGCCGAGTGTTGCCAGTTAGTGCCTGCTTTTGCATTGGCCAAGGTCAATTTAGGGCTGGTGTATGAGCGGCAAGGGTTGACCGACTTGGCTTTGCAGCACTGGCTAGAAGTTGCCGCTGCGCCAGGCACCTTGGGCGAGACTGCTCAAAATTTGCAACGCACCACGCTTAATCATGTAGGTCGAGTGCAAGAAACGCTGAAAAATTACGCTGAAGCTGAAGACGCCATGACCCAAAGCTTGGTGCTTCAGCCCGATCAGCCCGATGTGCTGCAGCATTGGGTGTTTCTGCGCATGAAGCAATGCAAGTGGCCCGTTTTTCAAGACTTGCCGGGCTTGTCGCCGCACATGCAGCTGTGCCACACCTCGCCTTTGGCCATGTTGGCCTTGTTTGACGACCCTGCGTTGCAGTTGCTGGCTGCCCGGCAAATCGTGCAACGCAAATACAGTGGTTTGCTGAATTTGCCTGCGAAGACCCAGACTTACAAACATCGAAAAATTCGCATTGGCTATGTGTCGGGCGACTTGTGCACCCATGCCGTGGGTTTGCTGTTGCCTGAGGTGATTGAAGCGCATGACCGTCGCCGCTTTGAAGTGATCGCGTTTGACCACAGCCCTGAAGATGGCAGCGCATGCCGCCAACGCTTGAAACAGGCGTTTCATCGCTGGGTACCGATTCACCATCTCAGTGATGCAGAGGCGGTGCAGGTGATTCTGAGCTTGGAAGTCGACGTATTGATCGACCTGCATGGCTTGAGCTTGGGCGCGCGGCCAGGCATTTTTGCGGCACGTCCTGCACAGCTGCAGGGAACCTATTTGGGTTTCATGGGCACCACAGCTATGCCTTGGTTGGATTTTGTGGTGACGGATGCACAAGCCTGTCCCGAGCAGGTAGAGCTTTTAATGGCCGAACGGCCTTTGGTCGTGGATGGGTGTTTCATTCCCCTAGAGATCACCGCCTCGGTGCAAAGGCCGCTAAATACTGAGGCTTGCACGCGGGTCAGTGAGGGTTTGCCGAAGCGCGCGTTTGTACTGGGTTGCTTCAACAACATCTACAAAATTAACAACGAGATGTTTTCAGCCTGGATGCAAATTCTGATTCATACCGACAACACGGTGCTGTGGTTGTTGGACGATAACCCTGTCGCCACGGCATCGCTCAAGGCGCAGGTCTTGCGTCACGGCGTGGACGCGCAGCGGGTGATTTTTGCGTCGCGCACATCGTATGTGCACTACTGCGAGCGGCTGCGCTTGGTCGACTTGTACCTTGATACATTTCCCTACAACGCAGGTTCAACCGCACGCGATGTGTTGGCCGCGGGTGTTCCCCTTTTGACGCGACGCGGTAAAACCTTGGTGTCTCGCATGGCTGCCAGTATGTTGCACGCGCTGGGACTCAATGGCTTGATCTGCGACGATTTGGAGCAGTACCAAGCGCAGGCCATTCATTTGGCCAGCAGCAGGTCACGCACGCGTTATTGGGCGCGCAAGCTTAACCACGCATTGAACCTACCCGATGCCAAGCATGGGGCACGCACCATGGTGGCCAGTCTTGAGCAAAAGCTCAAGACATGGCTCAAATCGCGAAATCTCCCTGAGACGCATGGCGCTTCAACGCCCTAGTGTCTTAAGCCACACCCAGCGCTTGACGCTGCTCAGCACTCATCAGCGTGAGCTTGCCGGAGTTGGCTGGCAAACTCAAAATGGCTTTTTGGCTGCTATTGAATGAGGTCAATTGCGTCACGTCAAAGGCGGCCAATTGGCTGGCGAACATGTTGGCGATGGCGTATTCGCTGATGTTCGGGATTTGCTCGACCATCAACGATCCAATCTGCTCAATCGTTAAAGCACGAATCTGGCTGGTGGTCACTGCACCCAATTGAGAGGCGCTCAAGGCCGTCACTTGGTCTGGGGTGAAACCAGAGATTTGCGCATTGCTCATGATGGCCAATTGAGTACCACTGATGCCCATGATTTGTTCGCGGTTCAGACTTTGTACTTGGCTGACCGACAAAGCGCCAACGGCTGCGTTGCTCAAGTACTGCATCTTATTGGCAGGAATGGCTTGCAGTTGCGTGATGCTCAGGTTGCTCACTTGCGTAGCGGTGATGGCTCCCAAGTCGTCAGCTTCAAAAGCCTCTACTTGTGTAGAGGTCAAAGCACTAATTTGTGTGCCCGTCAATTCCTTGATCTGGTCGCTGCTCATCGCCACGATCTGGTCTGACGTCAAGGCGCGTACTGCCGAGTTGCTCATCACCACCAAATCTTGCGTTTCAATGGCAGCAATTTGGTTGCCCGTCATGCTGGCAGCCTGTGTCGCTGTGAGCGAACCAATTTGCATGTCCGACATCGCGGTAATCGCGGCAGGTTGGATGGCTGCAATTTGATCCCAATCCATGGCGGCGATTTGCGTACCTGTGAAGGCTTGAACCTGTTCGTTCGTCATCGCCCCAATTTGCGTGGTGGTAAAGGCTTTGACTTGCGAGTTGCTCAAGGCTTCCAAGGCGGCTGTTCGCACCGAGGTCACAGCGCTGGCGCTGATCGATGTGAGCTGTGCGGCGCTGAGCGACACGATTTGATCGGCACTCAAGGCTGCAATATCCTCTCCGGCCATGACTGCCATTTGTTCTTCGGTCACCGCGTTGAGTTGTGTCTCGCTCAGCGACTTGAGCTGGTCGCTGCTCATGGCCACAATTTGAGAGGTCGTCAAACTTGTGACTTGCGTGTTTTGCAAACCAGAAATTTGTGCCGTGGACAAGACAGCCACTTGCGCATCCAACAAGGCCGGCACTTGGTCCACTGTGAGTGCACGAATTTGGTCTGACGACATGCCTTGCACATGGCTGGTGGTCAATGCATCGATCTGTTCGATGCCCATCGCACTGATGTGACCGGTCAACAAGGACTGAACTTGGCTCAATGCCAGGTTCTGGACTTGGTTGGTCGTCAACGACGACACTTGGTCGTTGCTCAAAGCTTGGATCACGCTGGTCGACAGACTGGACGTCTGTGCGGTTGACAAGATCTGCAACGCTGGCGTGGACACTTGCGCCCATTGGGTGGGTTGCAAGGCCGCCAACTGGGTGGTGGACAAGGCGCCCACTTGCACGTCTTGCAATTGACCCACTTGCGACAAGCTGAGGGTCGGCAGTTGCGTGGTGGTCAGGGCCTTGAACCAGCCTGTTGAGACCTGTGCCAATTGGGTCGGATCCATGCTCGAGACTGCGGTTGTCGACAGCAAGGCCACTTGGCTGGAACTGAGGTACTCGAGCTGTGGCAAAGACATGGCACCAATTTGCGTCGAGGTCAATACCGACATTTCGGTGTCTGTCAGGGCTTGGATGTGGCCCTGCGTCAGCGATGGAATTTGGGTGTCTTGCAAACCCACAAATTGATCTGTGGTCAAGGCTTGCAGTTGTCCGGTGGTCAGCACGGCTACTTGGTCGCCGTTGAGCACTTGGACTTTGTCGACGCCCAAGGTGTTGAGTTTTTCGGCTTGGATAGCCGGAATTTGCTCCAGAGTCAGCGCCGAGAATTGGTCGGCAGACAAGGCCGTCCACTGAGCGGTGGACAGTACAGCGATTTGTGCAGTGCTCAAGCTGGTGATTTGCTCTGCACGCAAAACCGTCATATCGGCGGTTTCTAGCGCACTGATTTGCTGCGTGTACATCGCTTGCATTTGCGTTGCGCTGAGCGCTGACACTTGTGAGGTCGTGAGGGCTTGAATGCTGCTGGTGTTGAGCGCCTGAACTTGCTCGTCCAAGAATGCATTGACTTGCTCGTCCAACAAAGTTGACAACAATTGAGTCGAGAGTTTTTGCACTTGCACCGTCGTTAACGAGGTAACTTGGGTGGTGTTCAACACATTGAGCTGGTCGCTGCTGAGGGCGTTGACTTGCTGTGTGCCCAGTGTGCTGAGCAGGTCGACAGACAGACCACCCACTTGCGTCAGAGTCAAGTTGGCGATTTGTGAAGTCAACATGGCGCCCATTTGGTCGGACGACAGTGCATTGACTTGGCTGACATCCAGCACTTGAATCTGGCTGGCATTAAAGACGCGCAAATCGGCAGTTTCCAGTGCGGCCATGTGCGCGGTCGTGAGCGCAGCAACTTGTGAGCTGAGCATGACTTGGTACTGAGCGGTTGTAAGTGCTACCACTTGGCCGTCTTGCATGGAAGAAATTTGTTCTTCGCTCAAGGACACCACGTCACGCAGTTCAATCGATTGAATCTGAGAGTCGCCCAAGGCGTTGATTTGTGCCGTGGTCAGGCTGGCAACTTGGCTGCCAGTAAAGGCCGCCACATCGCGATCTTCCATCGCTGTGATTTGTTCGGTCAACATGACCGATACGTTGTCATCGGTGATGCTGGCCACTTGACTTTGGGTCAACGCCACCACTTGTGCGGCGTCCAGCGCTCTGGTTTGTGCATTGTCAAAAGCCGCCACCGTGCCAGGGCGCAATGCTGCCACTTGTGCGGTTTCCAAGGTGGCAATTTGGTGTGTGCTGAAGGCGCGAATCTGGTCAGCAGAAATGGCGCTCATGTCCAACGCATCGATGGCCAGCAATTGCTCGTCCGACATGACACCAATTTGCTCTGCGGTCAGGTTGGCCACTTGGGTCATCGACAAAGCCGTCATTTGGTCTGGCGTGATGGCTCCAAACTGGCTGGTGCTCAAAATTTCCATTTGACGCACATTCAGGCCACTGATATCTGCAGTTTCAATCGCGGCAATTTGACCAGTCGTCAAGGCAGCGACTTGCTCCAAGCCCAAGCTGGTGAACTGCGCACGACGCATGCCAGCGATTTGTTCGTCCGACAGCAACGCCACTTGGTCGGGTTGAATGGATGCAATTTGGTGTCCGTTCAAGGCCGCCAAGTCTTGGGTTTCGATGGCGGCGGTTTGGGTCGACGTCAGCGACGCCAGCTGGTCGGTGTTGATGTACTGGAATTGTTTCTCTGTCAGCGCTGTGATCTTGTTGGCGTCAAATGCCGAGAACTGATCCACACCCAGCTGGTTAATTTGTTTACCGGTAAGTACGGCAATTTGTTCAACGCGTAAGCCACTGACTTGTGAGGTGTTCAAGGCGTTGAGTTGGTCAGCACTCATTGCTGGAATGTCTGCTTCTTCAATGGCGGACAGCTGGGTCGTGCTGAGCACTTCCATTTGTGTGGTGGTCAAAGACGCAATTTGACGACCTGCCAAGGCGACCATGTGCTCGGCGCTCAAGGCACCAATTTGGTTGGTCGTCATCGCGGCGATGTTGTTCTTAGGAATAGCCGGGATTTGATCGACCGTCAGCGCGGCGACTTGGTCGGTGGTCAAGCTCATCCATTGGGCTTCAGACAAGGCAGCGACATCGACCAAGTTCAAACCAGCGACTTGTTCGGTCGTGAGTTGCGAAACAAAGTCGGTGGTCAGGTGACGGACTTGATTGAGCGACAACGCTGTGATTTGGTCTTGGCTCAAGGTTTGCACTTGAGCGGAGCCAAAAGCGGCCAAATCTTCAATATCGATCGCCACCATTTGAGCGACTTGCAAATTGCTGACTTGGTCCGTGGTCAAGGCGCTGAATTGATTGGACGTCAAAGCCGTGATTTGCTTGTTCATCAATACGGCGATGTCTTCGTTCTCGATGACAGCCACTTGGTCCGTCGTCAGATTGCTGATTTGGAACTTGGTCAGCGCTTTGACTTGGTCGTTGCTCAGGCCCGCCACGTTTTCAGTGCTCAAGCCCACCAAATCTTGGGTTTCAAGAGTAGCGACTTGTCGCAGGGTCAGGGCGGCCAGTTGTGTGCTGGTGATGGCGCCGACTTGCTCAGAGCTCAAGGCGCGAATTTGGCTGTCGGTCAGGCTGATCACATCTTCGGCCTCGATCGCAGCAAATTGCGTGGTGTTCAAGTTGCTGACTTGGCTGTCCGTCAATGCACTGACTTGCGTCGCAGTAAGTGCTTGAATTTGCGCGGTGTCAAATCCAGCGATGGCGGTGGTGCTGATGGCGGCCACTTGACGCTGGCGCAAAGCGCCCAATTGATCAACACTCAATACCGCGACATGATCGCTCGACAGGGCACCGATTTGAGTGGCAGCCAAGTTGCCGACTTGTTCGCTGGTTAAGGCGGCCACTTGATCGGTAACCATGGCTGCAATTTTGGCGGCGTTAAGGTGACTGATCTGAGACAGCTTCAGCACGGGTACCTGACTGGTAGTCAGGGCAGCGACTTGGTCCGTGCTGAAAGCGTTGATTTGATTGCCAGTCAATGCTGCAACTGCATCGGTGGAAATCCACGAAATTTGATCGGTGGACACCGCGGCCAGTTGAACCACGGAAATTTGAGCGACTTGCAAGGCGTCCAGTGCACCGACGCGTGCCTGGTCTAAACCAGCCAGTGCATCTGTAGTCAAGGAGGCCATGACCAAGGGCTTGAGGCTCTGGACTTGGTTGGTGGTCAGTGCACCGACTTGATCGCTGCTCAGCGCTGCAATTTGAGGCTTGCCCAACATGCTGATTTGGTCTTGGGTCAACGCGGCCACTTGTTCAGTTTGCAAACTGCCGACTTTGGCAGCGCCCATGCCAAGCACTTGGTTCAGGCCCAAGGCGGCCACTTGGGCGGTTTCCAAGGCTTGGAATTGGGTTGTCGACATCGCACCCAGTTGCGACAGGTTGAGCATGGCCAAATCCGCCGGCTCAATGGCTGCCACTTGAGCGTCAGAGAACGTCGCCAGTTGGTTGTTGGTGAGGCCCAAGACCTGAGTGGCGGTCAGTGCGGCAACTTGGCTAGTTTGCAAGCCAGCCATGTCGGCCGCTTGAATAGACGAAATTTGGCTCTTAGACAAGGCAGCCAAGGCCACATCTTGAATGGCACCCACTTGCTCGCTGCTCAGAGCCACGAGTTGATTGACCTTGAAGGCCTTGACCTGGTTATCTGACAACACCGCGATGCGGTCGGTGGTGAGGGCGGCGATGCCGGCTGTTGTTAATCCACCGATTTGTTGGGGGCTGAGGGCTGCCACTTGGGTTGTTGTCATGGCGGCCACTTGGGTGCCGTTCCATGCGGAAATTTGAGAACCACTCATGTAGGCCAAGTCTTGGGCTTCGATGGCATTGACTTGTGCCGTACTCATGGCGGTGAGTTGACCGGCTGAGAAAGCGGCGACTTGGGTGGCACTCAAGGCCACAACTTGCTGGGTGCCTAAGCCACCCATGTCACGCGTCTCAATGGCGCGAATTTGTGCGCTTTTCAGTCCCTGAACGCTGTCAATGCCCATGGCCCCGAGTTGTTGGTCGATTAGCCCAATGATTTGAGTGGTGGACAGTGCTTGAACCTGGGCAACCCCCATTTTTGAGACCAAGCTTGTTGACAGCCCGCCAATCACTTGGTTGTTGAGCGAGCTAATTTGTGTGGCATTGATGCCAGCGAGTTGGGTTGACGATAGTGAGTTGAGTTGGGTAGAGGTCAAAGCCCCCATTTGGCTGGCCTTGAGCGCATTCAGCTGCTCAGGGCTCAGGGCTTGAACTTGCCCAGCATCTAAAACCTTCAAATTTGTGTTGGTGACAGCCTGAATCTGACGTGCACTCAGTTGCGCTACGTCTGCGGTGACCATGGACGCGACCTGACCCGTGGTCAGATTGGTCATCTGTCGGTAGGTGTAGGAGCTGATAGAAAGGGTCATGTTCAGTGTTCTCTGGTGAGAATTCACCACAAAGAGTGAATCCAACACACACTGATTCGGCACATGTGGTGCCGAGTTGAGCCCTAGGCCCTAAATTTTTTTTAAACGCAGAAAACCCAGCGAGCGCGGTGGCTCACTGGGTGCACTGAAAGAGACTTAACTTGAGCAGTTAGGCCGGATCGTCCGGCAGGTGGCTTTCTTGGTCGGAGGTCATCACGGCAAGTTGTGCACCAGTCACAGCGCCTGCCTGAGCAGAGGTCAAGTTAGCGATCTGAGTTGTACTCAGACTGCCCATTTGCGCAGCCTCAAGGGTGCTAATTTGGGTTGTGGTCAAAGCGCGCAAATTGGTCGAGCTCAGGCTGTTGAGTTGCGTGCTGGTCAACCCCCGCAGAGCTGAGTTGGACAAGCTTTGCACTTGGCTGGTTCCCAAATTATTCATTTGGGTGGTGCTTAGTGCGCTCACTTGAGGCGAAGTGAGCATCTCAATGTCTGCAGTGTCAATCGCTTGCAGTTTGGCGGAGCTCAACGCATTCAATTGTGTGCTGGACAGTGCTTTGACTTGATCGCCGGTCAAGGCCTTGATTTGAGTGGTACTTAAGTTGTCAACTTGTGAAGTGCCCAAAGCTTGCAACTGAACCGCGGTCAAGGCTTGAACTTGTGCAGAAGCCAGGCTGTTGAACTGTGTTGAGTTGATATTGCTGATTTGCGCCGTGGTCAGTTTGATCAGGTCTGCAGTCTCAATGGCTTGCAGCTGCGAGCTGGTCAAGCTGTTGAGCTGAGTGGACGACAAACCGCTGACTTGGTTGGCACTGAGCGCTGTGATGGCTGCGCTGCTCAACTTGGCAATGGAGGCTTGGCTCATGGCATTGAGTTGGTCTGTGGTCAGGCCTTGCACTGCTGTGCCAGAGAGCTCGCCCGCCTTCGTGGTGTTGATGCCAGCAATGGCCGTGGTCGAGATCGCTCCAATTTGTGCCGCAGACAGGGATTCAATTTGGGTAGAGCTGAGAGCTTGCAATCCGGCTGAGTTCAGCGAACCGACTTGTGTCACGGTCAGGCTGGTCAGCTGAGTGGTGCTGAGGTTGCCCAATTGACCTGTGGAGATGGCGGTGACTTGACCCGTGGTCAAAGCACGGATCTGAACACCACTCAAGGCCCGCAGTTGACCTGAGGTCAAGTTATTCAACTGGGTTGTGCTCAAGCTCGGCACTTGGGCGAGGGACAGTGCTGCAATGTCATTGGTCTCGATGGCTTGCAGTTTGGTGGAACTCAAACTATTGAGTTGTGTCGATGTCAGCAGCGCAATCTGAGTTTCACTCAGATTTTTCAGTTGGCCTGTGCTCAGATTTTCCACTTGTGTGGTGGTCATGGCTTGCAACTGATCGCCTTTGAGTGCTTGGACTTGGGCAGAACCGAGGTTGTTGAATTGCGTCGAGCTCAAATTACGGATTTGTGCTGTGGTCAAAGCGGCCACGTCGGTAGCGTCCAGAGCGGTGACTTGAGAGCTGGTCAAATTATTGAGTTGGCTGGACGACATGCCGCTAACTTGTTTGCCCGTCAGAGCAGTGATGGCAGCGGTGGACAAGTTGGTCAAAGCGCCAGAGGTCAAGGCGTTAATTTGGCTGGTGGTCAAGGCTTGTGCGGCCAGCGTGCTTAGGTCGGCAGCTTTGGTGCTGGTGATACCCGCCATAGCCGAGGTCGACAAAGCGCCAACTTGGGTTGCCGTAAGGGCGTTGATGACGGTCGAGCTCATGGCTGTCAACGAGGACGAGCTGATGGCGCTGACCTGCGTGGCGACCAAGGCTTGTGTTTGAGCCGTGGTCAGGAAACCTGCTTGTGTGCTGCTCAAAGCGCCAATTTGGGTGCTGGTCAAAGCTTTGACCTGGGTGGCATTGAGCGCCTGGAATTGATCCGATGTCAAATTGTTCAGTTGTGTGCTGCTGAGCGCTTTGACTTGGTCGGGAATCAGGGCTTGGATGTCAGCCGTTTCCAGAACGCGCAGGTTGGTTGAGCTCAAACTGTTCAGTTGACTGCTGGTCAAGGTTTTGGCTTGCAGGTCACTCAAACTGCGCAGTTGTGTTGAACTCAGGTCATTCACCTGGGTGCTGCTGAGCGCTTTCAACTGCACTGCTGTCAATGATTGAACTTGGGTGGAGCTCAAATCATTCAAGCGCGAGGATGAAAGGTTGCTGATTTGATCGGTCTTGATCGCTTTCAGGTCGGTGGCATCTAACGCACGAACTTGGTTGCTGGTGAGGCTGTTGAGTTGCGTGGAGCTCAGGCTGCCGACTTGGTTCGCCGTGAGAGCTTGAACTGCAGCTGTGCTCAGCTTAGCAACTGCGTCAGTAGACAAGGCATTGAGTTGCTTGTCAGACATCGCTTTGGCTTGCTCAATACCAATAAAGGAGGCCTGAGTGGAGCTGATGCCGCTGACTTGGGTGGTTGTCAGGGCTTGTATTTGTGACTTGTCCAAGGACTGAACTTGCGCAGAGCTCAAGGCATTCAGTTGCGTCGAGGACATGGCCGTCACTTGTTGCACCGTCAGGGCTTTCAAGTCTTGGGTTTGGATAGCTTGTAGTTTGGAAGAGCTCAGCGCATTGAGTTGCGTGCTGGTCAGTGCTTTGATTTGCACATCGCTCAAGGATTGAATTTGCGCTGAGCTCAGGTTGTCCACTTGGGCCGTGGTCATGGCTTGCAACTGTGTGGCCGTCAGCGCTTGCACTTGGCTAGAGCTCAATTGGTTGTATTGCGCAGAGTCAATGCTACGAATTTGTGATGTGGTCAACGACTTGAGGTCGTTGGCATCAATCGCTTGAAGCTGTGTACTGGTGAGGCTGTTCAGCTGCGTGGAAGACAACCCACCAACTTGCTGGGCGCTTAAGCCCGCGACAGCGCTGGTGCTGAGTTTGGCCAGTGACGCGGTGCTCAAGGCATTGAGCTGGCTGCTCGTGAGTGACTTGATGGCGTTCGCAGTTAATTCACCGGCTTTGGTGGTGTTGATACCAGCCATAGCTGAGGTGGAGAGGCCGCCAATTTGGCCGGCGCTGAGGGACTCAATCGAGCTGGAAGACAGGGCCTGCACAACCTCTGAGCTGAGAGCACCGATTTGGTTAACCGTCAAGATTTGTAATTGCGTTGACGTGAGGTTGCCCGCTTGTGTGGTGTTGAGTGCATTCAGTTGAGACGTTGTGAGCGCTTTAAGCTGCACACCTGACAATGCCTTGACTTGCGCCGAACCCAGCTCATTCAACTTAGTGCTGCTGAGGGAGCTGATTTGAGCGGCTGTCAAGCTTTTGACATCCGCGGTTTCTAAGTGACCTAAGTTGGTGGAGGTCAGGTTGTTGAGCTGGGTGCTGGACAAACTTTGAATTTGGCTACCACTCAAGGCTTTGAGCTGAGTACTAGACAGGTTATTGAGCTGCGTGCTGCTCAGGCCTGTAATTTGGCTGGCAGAAAGGGCTTGCAAATCAGCGGTTTCAATGGATTGAAGCGCTGTTGAGCTCATGCTGTTGAGTTGTGTGCTGGTCAATGAGCGAACTTGCACGTTAGTCAAGTCAACAATCTTGCTGGAACTCAAAGCATTGAGTTGGCTGCTGCTCAAGGCTTGGACGGCATTCACTGAAAGCCCTTGCCATTTGGCAGACGTTAAATTATTGAGTTGGCCCGTGGCGCTCAGGGCCTTGATTTGAGTGCTACTGAATGCCTTGAGCTGCAAGGCTGTAAGCGTGTTTAGGGTGGTTGATGAGAGCGCCTGAATTTGCGTTGTTTGCAAGGCGGAGACATCAGCCAGTTGCATCGATTGCACCTGGCCAGAGCTTAATCCGTTGAGTTGTGAGCCAATCATGTTGATGATTTGGTCGGTCGTGAGAGCAGGAATTTGCTTGACCGTCATGGCGGCAAAGACTGTGGTGTCCAAACTGCTGATGACTCCAGTGTCAATTGATTCCACTTTCAAGGAATTGATTTGAGTGGATGTCAGGGCGTTCACTTGGGCCGAGGACAGTGCCTTCACTTGCGTTGCGGACATGGCCTTCACGGTATTTGGATCAATACCACGCACCGTTGTGGTGGAGTAACTCGTGATGGTGCTGGGCGATGCGGCACGGATCTCTGATATTGATATAGCCATGAGGGACTCTCAGTCTTATGTTTGAACAACTCGATTACAACGCTCGGTAGAACTTCCATTCCACCGTGAATCGTTTGAATCGACACCTCGCAGAAAAGCTTTAGCAAAAAATGTCAATTATTTTTATAGTAATAAATATTTACTTATTTAAAGTCTTTCTATTTAAAAGCGCGAATTAGTAAGGTTTTCTTCTGGTTTCATTATTTTTAAAAGTTGGCATTGATATTGCTTTTACTGACTGAGCCTGTGTTTTATTGACTCAGGTAAACAACTAACCAAACATTGTCAGGAGTAATTATGTCTCTTATTCAAGAATTGATGAACCAAGCCGCGGTCGGTGGCTTGTTCAACGCCAGTGCGATCAAACGCTTTAGTCCCGCCGAAATTCGCGAAGCTATTCAAGCCTTGGTTGCCACTGAACAGACGTCCTTGGCCTGTGCATTGGGTGATGCTGGTATGAGCCTTTACCCCGAAAGTGAAGACATGCTGGCTATCAACGGTTTGCTCGCTGTGATGAACCAAGATTGGCAACTGGCCGTGGAATTCTTGGAAGACTTGTTGACATTGCAAGGCAGCAATACACAGCCTTTCACTTATGTAATGCTCGTGCGCGCATTGCGTTGTAACTTAGATCCTGTTCGTGCCATTCAAGTTGTACAGCAGGGTTTGGCTGCTTATCCCGAGCAGCTTGAATTGACCGCTGAGGCACTTTCCCTTGAGGAATATGCCAATACCCTTGAAACGAATGGGTACACCCACTAACTTGAAATTGCCGCTGGCAAGACCTTGCCGCTTTGCGTGAACAAAGCTTGCCGCAGCAACCAAAAGATTACTTTCAACCCCTTATTTGAACCGTCAAAAAAGCGCTAAAACACTTGGCACGCAGTTTGCTTAAGGGTTTGGGTAGTTAAAGACCGTGTAGGTCAGGAGAATACAAAATGGCAGTTATCAACACCAACGTCAAAGCCCTGTTTTCGCAGGCGGCACTGAAATCGACAGAACGCAGTCAAGCTGTCAACATGCAGCAGTTGTCGACTGGTAAGCGCATCAACTCGTCACGCGACGATGCGGCGGGTATGGCGATTGCCACACGCATGACGCAGCAAATTCGCAGTCTGAATCAAGCTGTGCGCAATGCGGGAGATGCCATTACCCTGATCCAAACAGCGGAAGGGGCGACCAACGAAATCACGGACATGATGCAACGCATGCGTGAGTTGGCGATCCAAGCGTCTAACGACACCAACAACAACGATCAGCGTAGCTACTTGGATCTGGAATTCCAACAGTTGAAAAAGCAAATTGTCCAAATTGCCGACAACACTGAGTGGAATGGTTTTCCTGTTCTCAACGGTTCAACTGGCGAACGTGTTGGTATCAAGCCCGTCTACAAAACTACATCTGAACCCATTTACAACGCCGAGATTGAGATGTCCTCCTCTGCGCCCGTGTCAAGTACGACCGGCGCCTCTGGTGGTGTAACTCAAACCTCCGTGGTTTCGTTTCCAGCCTTGTCAACAGGACAGTCCGTCACTGTAAACGGCTTGACATACACCGCAACTACAGACAACTCTGCTGCCGAAGTGGCTGCTAACTTTGCCAACTTGGCGAGCACGGTTGATCCAACAACGCTCAGTGGTACAAAGGGCAAGTTTTCTGCGTTGAGCATTGGTGATATCAAAGATTACGCATCTGGACCAGCGGTGGGAAGCAGTGTTACCTACACAAGCAATGCCCCCTTTGCAGATGTTACTTCGACGGATCCCTTTGTGGTCTCGGCGGCAGGCACAGGTGTTCTTGCCCCAACTGTATCCACGACAACAGGTGTGGCAGGTGGCGGAGTCTTGGTCACCGGCGAAGGTTCATTTGCTAAAGCTGGTATCTTGAGCATCACAATGGCCGGTGCCACATCTGCACGGACGGCGATTTTTACCTTAAACGACGGTCAAATTATTGATATTTCGCCAGCGGTCAGCATCGCAGGTGGCGTGGTGACGATCAGTAAAGAAGCCTTGGACCAAGTTGGCAACAACTTGCTTAAGGGTGGTGATGTTGTTTTTGAGCAGATTGACACTGCATCTGCACCATTAAACTTTGTTGCCGATAACACCATCAACATGTCCGTCACGCGTTCGTTTAAGCCATTGGAGGCTACCAATGCAGGGGATGCCATCATCAATGGCATCACGATCGGTGCAACTCGTATTGTTGATGACAAGATTTCACGACCTGAAAATGCAATTGGAAGCGCTATTGCAAAAGTGGCAGCCATTAATGAAAAAACACTTCTTTCTGGTGTTCAGGCTGTCGTGAATCCCAACATCATGACTGGAACCAGCATGTCTGGTTCTGGCGTGGCAGCAGGAACCATGACGATCAACGGGTTTACGACACCCATGGTCAAAACCTTGCTGGATAACCCGCGTGAATCACGTGCACTGGCTGTGGCTGCGATTAACTTTATTTCAGCCAAGACCGGCGTTCGTGCCATTGATACCTTCACAGAAGGCAAAGGCATTACCTTGGTGGCCGATGATGGGCGCAACATCGAAGTTGCATTCAACACAGCCGCTGCAGATGCTGACTTCTCACGTTTGACGGGTGTCAAGAATGGTATTCAATCAGGTACGTATTCTCTGGAAGGTGCTGTTGAACAGTCTGTGAACATCACATCTGCACCCAACGGCGACATTTCGCGTCTTGGTTTGGAGCGTTTCAACTACACCAGTAAGACTTTATCGTCTGTCACGACCATGGATCGTGCCGTGGCAACGCCGACATACACCATCACTTTCTCCGATTTGGCAGATGCCGAAACGGTGACTGTGGCAGGCTTGACCTTCACAGCCGATGGTCCCGTGACGGGCGCTAAGGTCGCAGCAGCATTTTCAAGCTTGGCAGCTGGATCGACACCTGCCAATCCCGATTACGGCTTCTTTGGTTTAGATCCTTTGTCATCCGATTTTTCCTCTGTTGCATCGTCGGGTTCAAGTGTTATTTTCTCTAGCTCACGCTCGATTTCTTCCAGCCAAGACATTGTGGTGACCAGCACAGCTGCGAGCAAACCCACGGTGTTGAATACGGCGCCTGCGTTTCCAACATTGGGGACCGGCGACCTGATCATCAATGGCGTGCCAATTCGTGCGGCAGCAGCCAGTGACGATACGCTTTCTAGCACCCAGACTGTATCCAGTGCACGCATTTCGAGTGCATTGGCAACTGCAGCAGCAATCAATGCCAGTAGCGATTTGACAGGTGTCACTGCGCTTACTTTGCCGGCACGTATAGAAGGCAGCATTACTTCTATTGCTCAGCCAGAAGTCACAGGCGATCAGTCTTTGTTCATCAACGGCGTGAACGTAGTGGTTTACATGGTGGCCGGCGAAGCGCCAGCTGCCCGTCGAGATAAGGTGATTGAAGCAGTCAAGAGTTTGGCTGGATATTCTGGCGTTGAGGCTTCAGATAACGGCAATGGCGGGATCTCGTTAACAGCCGTTGACGGCCGCAACGTATCCGTTTGGTTTGATAGCGACAAGGTCAATGCCGGTAGTTTTGGCCTTGGCTTGGGCACAGATACAAACAATCCACCGGGTGTTAAGGGTGCGCCTGGTGCCACACAAACCTACACTGGTGCCAATACAGTCTACGGTACCGTGACATTGCAGTCTGCCAAAGCCTTTACGGTGGAGCCAGGTGACAATGGATTCACGACAGAAGGCGATTTCACAAAACTCGGTTTCCGTGAAGGTAAATACGGCGGTGAAGTTGACGAAGCTGTCTCAAAGATGAGCCCTCCACGCACTGGACGGTTGGCCTTCCAAGTGGGTGCCAGCGCCGGTCAAAAGATCACGATCGATTTGGCTGACTTTGGTAAGGGTGGCCCGATCACGGGTGCTATCACATGGGATGCAGATTTAGATCCATTGGCCGTTGGTCAAGCGATTCCAGAAGCTTTGCCAGGTGGCCCCACTTTGATGGGTAAGCCTTTGACGCGAACTTCCATAGGTTCGACCGAGGGGGCACAAGCTGTGCTGGCCAAACTTGATGAGGCCATGGACAAGGTCAACCAAACACGCGCCACCATGGGTGCTGTGATGAACCGACTGGACCACGTTATCAATAACTTGACCAATGTATCTATGAACCTGTCTGCCTCGCGCAGTCAGATTGAAGACGCAGATTACGCCTCGGCTTCGACCGAATTGGCGAAGAACCAAATCATGCAGCAAGCTGCGACCGCGGTTTTGGCGCAAGCCAACACCAGCCAGCAGTCAGTCATGAAGTTGTTGGGCGGTTAACCCAAGCCCCTCCTGACGCTGTGAAAGCCGAAGAGGGCGCTTCGCCTGAACCCAAATTGTCTAAGTTATCCAATTTACCCAAGGGCCCCAATTGTTGGGACTGTCGTTACTTGACGACCACCTGGGATGTGCGTGCACCTTACGGCTGCAAGTTCATGGGTTTTCGCTCGCGTGTGATTCCCTCGCTGGAAGTGCTGCGCACGGACGGCCGTTTTTGTGGCGCTTTTGTCGCTAAACCCCCTGTAGAAAAAAAGACAGCTCAGCCTGTCGAGCAACCGTCGGATCGTCAGAAAACTGACTTTCGCAGGCCTGTTGTACGCATTAATTTAATTACATAGGTTACAAAACCACCTGGCACGCACCTTGCATAACAGTCTTACCTTTATTTCAGGCTGTTCAAAGTGATTGCTTCTTCTGTCAACGTTATTCATGCCGTGTGGTTGGACCCCTTCAGTCCACTGCAAGCGGCAGATCGCGCCCAGCTGGATGCCGCCGGTATCAGTCTGGAAACCGTCTCTACTTTGGGCGACCTGACCTTGGCCTTGCGCCGTGCGCATGTGTTGGTGATTCGTCTGGGTGACAGCGCTGAGCTGTTGCAAGAAGTTCAAACCCTCATTGCCCAACTGGGCCACACCGTGCCTGTGTTGTGCCGTGTGGAACGTCGCCGCATGGAAGTGGCTGTGGACGCGATGCGTTTGGGCGCTCTGCATGTGTTGCCAGCGGACGAGTGGTCGGCTGGTGCTTGGCAAGATGCCGTCAAGGGTTTGAATGCACCCGAACTCAAAACCAAGAGCTATGTGTTTGTGGACCCGACCAGCCAACATTTGCTGGCCTTGGCCCAACGCGTGGCGCAAACCGAAGTCACCGCCTTGTTGGTCGGCCCCACTGGCGCGGGCAAAGAAGTGTTGGCCCGTGTTTTGCACGAGTCGTCACCCCGTGCCAAAGGCCCGTTTGTGGCGTTGAACTGCGCGGCTATGCCTGAGCACTTGATTGAAGACATGTTGTTCGGTCACGAGAAGGGCGCTTTTACGGGTGCTTTGAAAGAACACAAAGGTTTGTTTGAACAAGCCCACGGCGGCACCATCTTCTTGGACGAAATCGGTGAAATGCCCATGCAATTGCAAGCCAAGTTGCTGCGCGTGTTGCAAGAGAAAAAACTCAACCGTTTGGGCGGCGAAGGCACCATCGACCTCGATGTGCGCGTGATCGCTGCCACCAACAAAGATTTGAAGCTGGCCATTGAGCAACGCGAATTCCGTGAAGACTTGTATTTCCGCATCAGCACCTTCCGTTTGCGTATTCAGCCTTTGAAGGACCGTCCAGGTGACATCGTGCCCTTGGTGGCGCAGTCCTTGGCCCGTCATGTCAAAGGTGGCGTGCCGTTCACGGTGACCGAAGATGCCCAAGCTTTGCTGCAAAGCTACCCATGGCCTGGCAACGTGCGTGAACTCGAAAACGTGGTGCAACGCGCTGTGGTGTTGTGTGGCGGCCGCACCATCAGCCCTGCGCATTTGATGTTCGACGATGCCGCGATGGACGACCAAGCTTTGCCCGCTGTGCATGCGTTGCCTGCTGCCTCGGTCATGTCTGCTTTGAACGAGGCCTTGGCCCAAGCCATGCCAGTGACGCCAGAAGTGCAAACTCCCGCGTTTACTGCTGCTGTGGCAGCCATGGCCCCCATCGCCATGCGTGACGCATCGGCCCCTGTGAATTTGGGCCATGCCGTCAAAGCCAGCGAGCACCAAGTGATCATGGCTGCCATTCAGAGTACCGACAGCCGGATGGAAGCGGCTGCCAAGTTGGGTATCAGCCCACGTACCTTGCGTTACAAACTCGCGCAGCTGCGCACCTTGGGTATGTCTGAAGGAGTGTCCGCATGATTGACCGCATCTCTAACGCCAACATCATGTCGATGATGGAGACGTTGCGTGCGCACCAAGCGCAGTCCACCGGTTCGTCATCGTCGGTGAGCGAAAGCAGCTCTACCAAGATCGAAGGCCAATCTAATTTTTTTGAATCGGTCAAAACAGCGCTCGACAAAGTCAACGACACGCAGGCCAAGTCCACGGCCATGACAGACGCCTATGACCGCGGCGAAAACGTGCCCCTCACCGATGTGGTGTTGAGCATGCAGAAATCCTCGCTGGCTTTTGAAGCCACTTTGCAAGTACGCAACAAGGTCATGAAAGCGTACGAAGAAATCATGAACATGCCGGTGTAATCTGGATTGAGAGACTGATATGGCAACTGATACCCTGAACATGAACCCCTTGGCTGTGGCCTCGACGGGCGCCGATAACGCAGCGATGAGCACCACCTCGGGTGGCGGCAGCGGCAAAGCGGGCAACAACAATTTGCCCGCATGGCTGAACGCCAAAGAAGGCCCTGGCGCTTTGGTGGGCGACATCTTGCGTCAACCCACGGTGCGCAAAACCTTGCCCTTCGTGGTGATCTTCATGCTGCTGTTGTCGATTGCCGTGTTTTTCACGTCGATGAAGCCCACGCCTTACCGTCCTTTGGTCTTGATGCTCAACGATGCAGACAAGCAATTGGCCATCGAAGCCCTGAAGGCGGGTGAATACAAGCCGGAGGTTGATGTCAATACCGGCCAAATCTCTGTGCCCACCTCACGTTACCAAGAAGCGCGCATGTTGTTGGCCTCTAAAGGTTTGCCACGCACCGAAGCCTCGGGCATGGACAACCTCAAAGACATGCCTGCCATGACCACCAGCCAATTCATGGAGCAGGTGCGTTACAACAACGCGATGGAGCAAGAGCTGGCCCGCAGCATCACGCAAATCGGCGGTATCAAATCAGCCCGCGTGCACTTGGCCTCACCCAAGCAAAGCGTGTTTGTGCGTGACCGTGCCACGACCAAAGCGTCGGTAGTGATCACCCGTTTGCCAGGCCACACCGTGTCGTCGGCCAACGTGCAAGCCATCATCCGTTTGGTGGCGTCGAGCGTGCCTTACTTGGCCCCTGAAAACGTGTCGGTCGTCGATAACTTCGGCAGCTTGATGAACGAAATGTTGGTCGAGCAGCCTTTGGGCATGACCTCTGCACAGCTGACGCAAAAGCAGCAAATGGAAGACCTGTACCGCACCCGTTTGATTCAATTGCTGGCCCCCATCGTGGGCGAGGCCAACGTGAGTGCGCAAGTCAGCATGACGCTTGACTTCACACAAACCGAAGTCACCACCGAAGATTACGACGCACAAGACAAAGGCCCCAAAACCCGTTCGGAGTTGTTTGTGGAAGACCGCAACACCATGCGTGACGCGATTGGTATTCCTGGCTCTTTGTCGAACACACCGCCCGCACCAACCAACCCCCAAGCCACGACCCAAACCAACTCAGACCCTTTGAAGGGCGTGAGTGAAAAAGGCACGCAGGTCACAGCGCGCAGCACTAAAAACTACGAACTCGACCGCTCTGTGCGTCACACCAAAGGTGCGATGGGCAACATCACCAAAATTGGTGTGGGTGTGTTGATCAACGAGCGTCCCATTCCTGCTGGCATGAAAGTCGAAAAGCCTGCCGATGGCGCAGCCCCAGCCACATCCATTCCCTACACGGCTGAAGAAATTGAACGTTTGAACCAGTTGGTCAAAGGCGCTGTGGGTTTTAACGCCGAGCGTGGTGACGCAGTCACTGTGGTGGGTACCAAGTTTGAACCTCAAATCGACCCAACAGCCGTGCCTTGGTACCGCGACGAAAACTACCAAATTCTGGTGAATGCCGGTGTGGTGGGTGGCATCTTCTTGCTGGTCTTGATGACGATTGTGTTGCCCATGGTGCGCCGTTTGACCACGCCACCTGTCGATGCTGCTGCTGTTGCCGCTGCTGCCGCCGCCGCCGCCGCCGCCGATGCCCAAATGGCCATCGATGTCGCCACGGCCGAATCGGCCGCTGCACAGGCCAGTGCCAAAATGGCCAAAGAAGCCCACGAAGCCGAGATTGCACGTCTTGCTGAAGAGTCTGCCAAGGTGGCCGAGGCAGCCCGTGTCGCTGCCGAAGAAAAAGCCGCTGCCGAGGCCGCAGCGGCTGAGCAAGAGCGCATCAAGCAAGAAGCGAAAGCTGCTTTGGGCCCTGAGGCTGAGACAGCCGAGATTGAAATTCAAGAAGGCGAAACGCTGGAAGAAGTCAAAGCCCGCATGGCCAGCCTGAAGCCTAAGAAACAATCGATTTCTGCAGACCTGCTGAACACAGCCAACTCGTATGATGACAAAGTTGCGTTGATTCGCATGATCGTGGCAGAAGACTCCACCCGCGTGGCGGGTGTGCTCAAGGCCTTGATCCGCCCCCCCGTCTAAGAGAATAAGTTTGAGGAAAAACCATGGCTGATAACGACAACGCGATTGTGATGACCGAGGCGCTGCGCGCCGAGCTCGCGGCTATCACCTCGACGCAACGTGCGGCAGTGTTGATGCTGCTGTTGGGCGAAGAACAAGCGGCAGACATCATCAAATTTTTGAACCCCAAAGAAGTACAAGCATTGGGCGGCGCCATGGTGTCTGTGGCCGATTTTTCGCAAGACGCTGTGAACGTGGTGCTCGACGAGTTTGTGGAGCACTTGAAGAAACAATCGACCTTGAGCATGGGCAACACCGATTACGTGGAAAACGTGATGCGACGTGCGTTGGGCGACGACAAAGCCGCTTCGGTGTTGGGCCGCATCATGCCCGACCAAGGCACCAAAGGTTTGGACATTTTGAGTTGGATGGATGCACGCGGCATTGCCGACATGATTCGTGGTGAACACCCCCAAGTGGTGGCCATCATCTTGTCGTTGCTGGAAAGCGAAGTCGCTGCCGATGTGTTGAACTACTTGCCACCCGATACGCGCGCCGAAGTGATTCAGCGTGTGGCCAGTTTGGACACGGTTCAGCCTTCGGCCATGGCCGAGCTGGAGTCGATCATGAAGCAGCAATTCTCGAAGAGCGCGTCCGCTCAGTCGTCGAGTTTTGGCGGTATTCAAGCTGCGGCCAAGATCATGAACTTGACCAAGACGGCGCTGGAAGCCAGCATCATGAACGGCTTGAACGAAATCGATCCCGACTTGATGCTCAAGATTCAAGACAACATGTTCACGTTCGAGAACTTGATGAGCGTGGACAACAAAGGTATTCAGGTGCTCATGCGCAACGTCGAGCCCGACATGTTGATGATGGCGCTCAAAGGTGCCAGCGACGGCGTGAAAGACCGCTTCTTTGACAACATGTCTGAGCGCGCGCGCGGCATGTTCCGCGACGACATGGAGGCCAAAGGCCCCCAGCGTATGGCGGACGTGGAAGAAGCGCAGAAGAAGATCATGCGCATGGCGCGCAAGCTGTCGGACTCCGGCGAGCTGGTTTTGGGAGGCGCCGACTTTGTTTAATCGGCCCAATCCTGCACGCGCAACCAAGGTGTGGCATCCCAATCTCGGCGTGTTGGCGGATGACACCGTCCGTGGTTTCACGTCCAGCCGTTGGCAAGGCGGCGAGGCGCAAGGCTTTGCAAGCGACACGTTTGGCAGCCACGACTCGGGGTTCATTCGTGACGATCACCCCGTCTCTCACGATGCTTTGTCAGAGAGCGCACAGCGTGCGTTCAGTTTGCTGGACGATGTCAAAAAACAGCACGCATTGGCTAAAAAAGCGTTGGAAGAACAAGAGGCTGCCAGTGCCAATGCCCACTTGCCTTTCGTGTTGGATGTGTACGAGGCACCCGAGCCCAAGCGCGTCGTCGCGGCTGAGCCCGTCGCGCCATCGACGCTGACTGAAGCGGTCGATGCACCAGAAACTCAGGCCAACGATGCCGCCCATACCGAAGGCGATGCCGACGAACACGCTGCGTTGACTGACGCTGAGACCGTGGCCAGTGAGTTGCCGAAAGTGGCCGATGCCGCCGCCTCTTTTGAAGAAACACAAGACGAATCTGCGCAAGCTTCGTTGCATGCCGCTGCGCAGATGGCCGATGCGCCTGCACCCGCCGAGGCTGCTGCTGCAGCACCCGTGATCGAAGGGGTGCCCCACGACGAAGTGGCTGAGCGCGAAGCTGCACATTTCGCACAAGGCATGGCCCAAGGTTTAGAGCAGGGCATCGAACAAGGCCTGGCGCAGGGTATTGCCCAAGGCATTGAGCAAGGGCTCGCGCAGGGACTTGAACAAGGTTTGGCTGAAGGCCGTGAGCAAGGCATGAAAGAAGGCTTGGCCTTGGCGGAAGAACAAGCACGCGAGGCGCAAGCACTCGCCGAGCAAGAGGTCACGACCAAAAACGAGGTGATGGCCGAAGTGTCTGCCAAGCTCAATGCGTTGTTGGAAGACCCTACCCAATTCTTTGAACCCCTCAAACGCTTGGCTTTGCATTTGGCCGAGCAAGTGGTGAAGTGCGAGTTGCGCACCTCTGGCCATGCCATGGAACAACTGGTGCAGCGTTGTTTGGACGACTTGGACCATCCTGCCAAAGGCGCTGTGGTGGTCGAGCTCAACCCAGAAGACAAGGCGCGTTTGCAAGCAGACGGCGGTGCCTTCATTCAAGGCATGCGACTCGACGCCGTGCACGACATGAAGCCGGGCAGCGTGCGCGTGTTTGCGAACGACATGATCGTGGAGGACTTGGTGGAGCATCGCTTAGAAGCGTTGGCGCGCACCATGTTGATCGATGTGGACAGCTGGCGCAAACAGTCGGCCTTGGCGAAGCCTGAGGCTTTGGAAGTCGCTGAAGACGATGCCGAAAAAGTAACCGAGGAAGCTGCTGATGTACATCCCTGACGTACTCAATACCCTGTTGATGGGGCTGATTTTCATGGTCATTGTGGTGACCGTGGTGCGCCCCATCATGCTCAATATGCTGACGGGCAATGCCAATCCGCAAGACATGCAGCGTGCGTTGATTGAGTCGGTGCAAGCGCATGTGCAGCGCGCCACTCAAGAAGTCGCGTCCCAACGCACAGGAAAAATTCGCTACCAACAGCTGCTGCTGGAGTTGCCCGAACGTCGTCAACCTTTGGTGCTGCCTGCGCCTCCGGTGGCGGCCGAGGAGGGGGCTGAGCTTGCCGCATCGTCCGATGTGCCAGATGTCGACGCCACAACGGCGGCTTCGGGGGACTTGGCGGATGGTGCTTCCGCGTCTAACGCAGGCGATGTCTCGATGGCTTCGGATTCAGAGGTTAACGCTGATGCGCCATCGAGCGACTTAGCCCCAGGTGAGATCGAGATTGCCGAAGGCGAGTCTTTGCATGACATCAAAGAACGCATCAAGCGTGAGAAAAAGAATGCAGCCAAGCCCACCATTCCGCCTGAGCTGCTGAATGGCGCCAAGAGCTACGAAGACAAAGTGGGTGTGGTGCGCATGGTGGTGCACCAAGACCAAAGCCGTGTGGCCGCGGTGATTCGCGGCATGATTGAAGTGAAATAAGCATGCTGGACTTTGGCAAAGAAGTCGCCGCCACGCTGCCCAAGTTGCGTGTGCCCGACCCCAAGCGCAGCGGCACGCTGGTGCGCTTGGTGGGTTTGACCTTGGAGACGCGCGGCATCATGGCCCCCTTGGGCGCTTGCTGTGAGGTGCTGGGTCAACATGGCCACCGTGTGGAAGCCGAGGTGGTGGGCTTTAACGACAAAACCTTGTACCTCATGCCCTTCACTGATCCCGTAGGTGTGGGCCCAGGCGACACCGTGCGGGTCATGAACAATTCAGGCCAAGTGCGTTTGGGTGCGGGCTTGTTGGGGCGCGTGATTGATGGCCGAGGCCAGCCTTTGGACGGTCGACCCTTGCCGCATTTGCCGGATCAACTGAGTTTGCTCGGATGCCCCTTGAACCCTATGGAGCGTGGCCCCATCGACACGATTTTGGATGTGGGCGTGAAGGCCATCAACAGCGTGTTGACGATTGGCCGAGGCCAACGCATCGGCTTGGTGGCGGGTTCTGGTGTGGGTAAAAGTGTGCTCTTGGGCATGTTGACCCGTTTCACCAAAGCCGACGTGGTGGTGATTGGTTTGATCGGCGAACGCGGCCGCGAAGTGCAGGCGTTCATTGCGGAATCGTTGGGCGATGAAGGTTTGGCCAAGTCTGTGGTGATTGCGGCGCCGGCCAACGTGTCGCCCGTGCTGCGCCTCAAGGCCACGCACATGACGCATGTGATCGCCGAGTATTTCCGTGATCAAGGCAAAAACGTGTTGATGCTGTGCGACAGCTTGACCCGTGTGGCCCATGCACAGCGCGAGATTGGCTTGGCCATTGGTGAGCCCCCCACGGCCAAAGGCTATCCGCCGTCCGTGTTTGCGTTGCTGCCCAACTTGATTGAACGGGGTGGCGTGGGCCGTCATGGCTTTGGCTCCATCACCTCCATCTATACGGTGTTGGCCGAAGGCGACGATGCCTCCGATCCGATTGTGGACATCGCACGCGCGTCCTTGGATGGCCAAGTGATGTTGTCGCGCCGTTTGGCCGACCAAGCGCATTACCCCGCGATTGATTTGAATGGTTCCATTTCGCGGGTGATGCAAGTGTTGGTCAGCCCAGATGATTTGCGTCAGTCCAACAAGTTTCGTCGCCTCTGGTCGGTCTACCAACAAAACGCGGATTTGGTGCAGGTGGGCGCCTATGAGCATGGCTCGAACCCCGAGCTGGATGAAGCCATCCGCTTGCGCGATCACATGGTGGCGTTTTTGCGCCAAGAGATGCACGCGCCTGAAGACTACGAAGTCACGCGCGATCAGCTGCGCCACATCCTGTCATGAAGCCCCGCGCCGCTTGGCCGATCTTGGCGAAAAAAGCCAAAGAAAAGTGTGAAGAGGCGCAGGCCGAAGTGGTGAAGTCGCGTGAGCGTGTGACGCATTTGGAGCAAAGCCGAGAGCGCATGGAAATGCTGTATCTCGATTACGTGCACCGCTCTAAAGAAGCTGAAAAAAAATTGCACAGCATGGCAGAGACCTTGAACTATCGGGGTTTCATGCAGCAGGTCAAAGCCCTGGTGCTACGCGTGGACGCCGACTTGGCCAAAGCCAACCAAGATCTAGACGGCAAAAAACTCATGCTGTTGGCGGCAGAGAAAAAACGCATCCAAATGGAAACTTTGATGGAGCAAGACCTCAAGCAAGTGCGTGCTTTTCATCAGAAGCGCGAACAACGCGAGATGGATGCTGCTGGCGTGATGCTCTACAACCTCAAGTCTTAACTAACTCACCCAGCCCGCTTGCAGCCAATGCCAGTCGTCGGGGCGAAATGCCCATGGGATCCAGTGTGTGGTGGTGCCTGTGGGGAACACGTCTTGCGTCAAGTGATCGCGCCATTCGCCTTTGGCCCCCACGCTGCCTAACAAAGCTTGTGAGAGATCGGCTTCTTGTGGACCGAGCACTGTCACGCTCGGTTGGATGTCTGCCACCCGTGCTTGGCCATCCGTGGGGCCTGAGTACACGTCGTGCACGCTGCCCCAGTGGCGGCCTTGCAAGCTGACTTTTAAATGGCGCAACTCTTTTTCAGCGCGGGCAATATCGCCAACGCGGAACCGATGTTGCCCCAAAACATTGTCAAACCAAACGCAGGCATTGGGGTGCTCGCGCAACAACTCGGGCAAGGTGGCCAGCGCGTCTTGACGGTGGTGGGTGACCTGCACACCGTGTTGGCGCAGATGAGGTCCGTGTCGCCATGTGAAGAGTCGACCTGCGAGGGGGTCGATGTCGTACGCATCAATCCGTTGAAATCGGGTCAGCCAGTTGGGCGGCATCATCCAGCCCGCGCTGCCGCCGATCAGCAGCAGGTGTTGGGTGTGAGGTTGTACCTTGCTCAAAAACGCATCCAGGTGATTCACGGTCGCTTGCCACCGTGCCTGTGCGCGCCATGCGTGCAGGTGCCAACTCAACCCACCCGTGCCCCCTGCATGCAGCAGGTCTCGCCATGTGCTCATTGCCGTCGCCTCAGCACACCAAACGCATGATCCTGAAAACAGGGGTGTCGGGTGGTACGGGCTCGAACGTGCCAATCACGCCCTCGCTGGACAAGATGTTGCCAGTCAAGCGTGTGCCGCTGTGGTACGACAGCGCAAGGGTGCGCACGGTGCTGTGCTTGCAGTTGAATTCCATCTGCATGCGTGTTGATTTGTAAGTCTTTTTGTTGTGTTGGTTAACTTGCGGGTCGCGGTAATCCAAGGCGGTCCAGACTTTGCTGAGTTCGCCTGTGCGCGTGAGGGTGTCCATGTCCACATAAAACGTGCCGATGTCAAACAGGCCAATGGCGGTCAAGTTGTGGGCGTAGACCAAGCTGCTGCCCAGCAAAGCTGCGCTGATGAGGAGTGCTTTGAGTTGTTGCATGGAATGACTATAGCGTCAGTAAAACTTGGCACGCACTTTGCGAGATATCCTAGGTACAGGCACGCCAAGTGTCGGAAAAGCGTCAGTGCGCACAGGAAATTCATCATGCAAAGTTTCGATTGGGGCCAATTCTTCGCCAGCACCTTAGGAGTGTTGTTGTTGTTATGTGCGGCGCTGTGGTGGGTCAAACGCAACCGTGCGATGGGCAACGGCATGGATTCGGATCGCCGTATTCAGGTGAAAGAAGCCTTGCCCTTGAGCTTGAAACACAAAATTGTGTTGATTCAAGTCGACAACCAAATGGTGCTCACCAGCGTGAGCCCCGGTGAGGTGAAAACCTTGCACACCTGGACCGAAGGGGTTGAGCATGCTGCGTAAGCCTATTACCAAAAAGATTCTCTATGTCATCTTGGGTGTGCTGTTGCTCGCCTTGTTGTCATTGCCAGTGATCAGCCACGCCCAAGGCGTTCCTTTGGTGAACGTCACGGGTGGTAAATCGGGTCAGCAGTACAGCATGAGCCTGCAATTGCTGGGCTTGATGACCACGCTCACGCTGTTGCCCTCCATGTTGCTGATGATGACGTCGTTTGTGCGCATCATCATCGTTTTGTCGATCTTGCGCCAAGCACTGGGCACGGCACAAACACCGCCCAACATGGTCTTGGTAGGTTTGGCTTTGTTCCTCACATTTTTCATCATGTCGCCCGTGTTTGAGCAGGTCTACAACGACGCCATTGGCCCGTACATGAACAGCAACCTCGATTTCGACAAAGCCCTCATGAAAGCCGAAGCCCCTGTGCGCGACTTCATGACCAAGCAAACCCGTGAAGACGACATTGCGATGTTCATGCAAATCTCGAACCGCCGTGATTTACAAGATGCCGCACAAGTGCCGTTCACCACCTTGATGCCAGCGTTCATCACATCGGAGATCAAGAGCGCATTCACGATTGGCTTCTTGATTTACATCCCGTTTGTGGTGATCGACTTGATCGTCGCCAGCGTGTTGATGTCCATGGGCATGATGATGCTGTCGCCCATGATGATTTCCATGCCCATCAAGCTCATGCTGTTTGTGTTGATTGACGGGTGGACGCTCTTGATGGCGTCGCTGGCCAACAGTTTTGTGTTTTAAGGAGAGACGTCATGGACAGCGCAACCGTCGTCGATTTAGCCCGTCAAGCCTTGTGGATGACCATGCTGATTTCTGCGCCCCTGTTGGGCGTGGGTTTGATCGTTGGTTTGGTGGTGGGTATTTTTCAAGCTGCGACCTCGATCAACGAGCAAACCTTGAGTTTCATTCCGAAGTTGGTGTGCATTGGTTTGACCATGTCACTCGCCGGTGGCTGGATGATCAACACCATGGTGGACTACACCAAGGGCATCTTCATCCGCATTCCCAGTTTGTTCGTGTAACACCTGCTGACCATGAACGCCTCGCTCATTGAAATTCTGGACAAGTTTTTGGTCGTCATTTGGCCCATGCTGCGCTTGTCTGCGTTTCTGGCGTTCACGTCTATTTTTTCGATCCGTGCGGTCAACATGCGCATTCGCGTGTTGCTTGGGTTTTCGATGGCGTTTTTGGTGTCTCAGCAACTCGACATCCCGCGCATCGACCCGCTCAGTGCGGAGGGTTTGATGGAAATTTTCCGTCAAATTTTGATTGGATTAACCATGGGCTTGGTCTCGCAAGTCGCGTCGGCTGCGATGGTGGTGGCGGGACAAGCGGTGTCGGGTTCAATGGGTTTGTCGATCGCCAACATGATGGACCCCAACATGGGCAACGTGCCCGTGATTTCTCAGTTTTTCAACATCTTGGGCACGCTGGTGTTTCTGGGCATCGGTGGCCACTTGATTGTGTTTGGCTTGGTGCTGGAATCGTTTCAGCTCATTCCGATTGGTCAGCCGTTTTTTAGCCAAGACATGTTGGGCAAGATGATCAACTGGAGTGCCATGATGTTTTTGGGCGCTTTGCTGATTGCCTTGCCCGTGATGATGACGCTCTTGTTCATCAACATTGGCCTCGGTTTTGTGGCCCGTGCCGCCCCCAGTTTGAACATTTTCACGGTGGGCTTTCCTGCCTTGATCTTGACCGGCTTTGTGATTTTGATTTTCTCCATGGGCAACAACGTGGCGCGTATCCAATGGGTGTGGACGCAGGCGTTCTTCGTGCTTCGGTCTTTTTTAGGAGCCAGCTGACATGTCAGAAGAAAGCGGCGCAGACAAAACCGAAGAACCGACGGCGCAGCGGCTTAAAAAAGCGCGCGACGATGGCCAGATTGCCCGCTCGCAAGAGTTGGCACCTGCTGCCATGATGGTGATCGCCACTTTATTCTTCACCATGATGGGGCAGTACTTGTTCAACAGCATGGGCAATTTGTTCAAGCAGCAGCTGCAGTTTGACCGCCGCATTGTGGACAAGACCGAGCTGTTGCCCGCCATTTTTGCCAGCTCCATCGTGGACGGCTTTTTGATCATCTTGCCCCTGATGGCTATTTTGTATGTGATCGCTATTTTGTCGACCACCTTGGCGGGTGGATTTATTTTTGCACCGAGCTTGGTGATGCCCAAGTTCAACAAGCTCAACCCAATGACGGGTTTGGCGCGCATGTTTGGGCCGCAAGCTGCCATCAACTTGGGCAAGGCGCTGGTGAAGTTTGTGTTGGTGGGCGCGATCTTGTTGATCTCGGTCATGAACAACTTGCAAGACCTCACACAAATTTCGCAAATGGACTTGAGCCCCGCCATCAAAGTGGCGGGCACCATCATCGTGGATTCATGCTTTTGGCTTAGCCTCGGGTTGGTGCTGGTCGCCTTGGTGGATGTGCCTTTGCAGCGCCATCAGCTCAACAAGAAGTTGAAGATGACTAAGCAAGAGGTGCGTGACGAGATGAAAAACTCGGAAGGTAACCCCGAGGTCAAAGGTCAAATTCGTCGTCGTCAGCACGAAATCTTGAACAACAAAATGATGTCCAACGTGAAAGACGCCGACGTGGTCATCACCAACCCAACCCACTTTGCGGTGGCCTTGTCGTACGACCCGACAGGGGACGGGGCGCCCCTGCTGGTGGCCAAAGGGGAAGATGGTTTGGCGGCCCGCATTCGCGAGGAAGCCAAAGAACATGGGGTGTATTTGTTTGAGGCGCCGTTGTTAGCTCGCGCCTTATACTTCACGACGAAGCTGGATCACCCGATTCCAGAGGCTTTGTACCATGCCGTTGCGCAGGTGATCGCCTATGTGTTCAGCTTGAACCAATCGTATGGTCGAGGCCATGATGTGATCAAACCCGATCCGTCTATCCCTGATGAGATGAAGTTCGACGCCAACGGCAAAGCCATGAACGCTTGAGACCCCACTGAGCCACCATGACAGATATTTTCCAAAGCCCCGGTGACCGGCTCCGGTTTGAAATTCTCCTCAAGTCTTTGACCGAGGGGAGTATCAACTTGGCCGTCCTGAGTGAGCACGACATGGTGCTCGACTATTACGGTAATTTGTTTGAAGAGCAGTTGCGTGCCAAGGGCAATCACCAAGTGGAGTTTTGCTTTTCCACCAACTCCGAACGCTTGGTGCAAAAGTTCAACGAGATTTTGTCGGAGCTCACGCTGAATCAAGCGTTGGAGAAAGACAAAAAGCATGCGCCACGTCGGTTCTTGATTTTCCGTGACTCGATCTTGATGCAAGACTTCGAGTTGCAGTTGTTGGCGCGTCTGGTGAATGGCTTTCCCGCAGGCAACATCAACGTGATTTTGTTGATCAATAGCGCCGATGCGTACAAAAATAAGTTGGAGGCTTTTGGCAAAAACCTCCTGCAGTGGGAAGTCGAAACGCAAGTGGGCGAGGCTAAAAAACCGTTGACCGATTGGGTGGCGGAGTCACCCAAGGACGTGCCCCCTCAGATTGAGCCCACGTTAAACCCATTTTTGGCACCTGCTGTGTCCGATGGCGAGGCGCAAGCTGAGGCTGAACCACTGAAGTTGCCAACGAAAACCTCTTGGCGTGTGCCCGGATTTGGCCAGCGAGACAAACTTCCACCCACGCTCGAACCTTTGCCACCTGCGCCCAGTGCTTTGCCTTTGCTCACGGAGCCCGGTCAGCCTGCCGCGACGTTTCTTGCTGCCGCAGCGCCATTGCCTGCAAACCCTGTGAGTGACGTTTCTCGCGAACCTTCGCTGCACGCCAGTGATGTTTTGGTGACGCCGCCTGCGGCCGATGTCGAGGTGTTCAAGCGCCCCTCCAAATCGCCATGGGGTTGGCTGGTGTTGGTCTTCTTGTTGTCGTTGGCCGCTTTTGGTTGGATGTACCAAGATTTGCTCATGCAAGAGGTGGACGCCTTTAAAAAGTATTTGTTGCGAGGCACACCCGCTGCCGTTGTCTCTGCACAAGACGCTGAATTGGCTGCGTCTGCTGCCGCCGCTGCCAGTGCGGCGGCTTTGACGTCGGCACTTGAAGCCGCCAGTGCCAGCGCAGAGGCTGCATCGACAGCCGCCAGTGCCGCCGTTGTGGTGGCTTCTACGCCGGCCTCTGCCTCTGCTGCAGGGGCAGTCAGCGCGGTGGCTTCAGCGGTGGCCAGTGCTGCGCCTGCGGTTGTCCCTGTTGCCGCTGCCGCTTCGGTCCCCTTGGCAGCCATGGTTGTGCTACCAGCCAAGATCATTGAAAAACCAGCACCGAAGGTGGCTGAGAAAGCGCCAACCAAAGCGCCTGTGGCAGGCCCTGACGATGCGTGGGTTGAGCAATTGCCTGTCAATGGCTACGTGGTGCAATTGGCTGCTTTTGACACGGAGGCGGATATCACTGCCTTCAAACGCAGCAACGCTGCGTATGCCAAATCTCGTGTCGTTCGCGCCCCGAAGAAAGACACCGACAAACGCTACTTTATTTTGCTGGCGGGTCCCTTCACGACCAAAGCCCAAGCCGATGCTTTTATGCAGACCAGCCCCTTGTTGTCTAAGGGTTGGTTACGCAGCGTGAAAGCATTGAAGTCCCAATTTAACAAGCCCTAAGAGGGAGCTAATTATGAGAATTACCGGAGACGAAGATTCGAAGAAGTTCGAAGACGACATTGAAATTCCTGATGCGGAGGATGTCGAGCTCGCCCCGAAAAAGCCTGTCGGTGAAGTCGTTCGTTCCGATGATGAAATACCTTTTTCTAAAGGTTATGAGCCCGAGACCTTACCCAAAATAGACATGCCTGATTTGCCTGAAGATGCGGTCAGCGTGTCTGCGCAAGTTTTGTCGGAAGTGCCGACTTTGACCGAGCTGATGCCTTTGGCTGAGATTGATGAGTCGGATGATGAAGATCCGATCCAAGCACCTACTTTGAGTTTGGCGGCGCCTGATGAGGAACTCCAAATCCAAGCGGACGTTCAAGTTCGATCCGCTGAAGCCGATAAACGTGCAGAGATAAGGCAAGCCCGCATGGGCAAGCTTTCGGGCCAGATCAGTTCTTTGAACGATAAGCTGGATCGACTTGCAAACAGTTCCAAGATAAAGGTTTGACCATGGCTGATGACGCCCAACAACCCGCCGATGGCGAGAAAGCCCCCTTGGTGGATGTGGCTGCGACGGCAGATCGTCTGAGAGACATCGCCAGTCAAGCGATGGACAGCAACGAAGTCGCTCGACAAATTGAAGAATTAACGTCGGTGGTGCTTGACTCCGCCGAGGTGTCGACGCGCTCGGCTTCGGTGGCCGCCGACATCAGCGCCACCATGCGTGCGGTGGTGGTGAAAATTCAAACCACCAACCGTCGCAACATCTTGCATTCACGCATTGTGTTGGGTGTGTTTGTGGTGTGTTTATTGGTGGCGATTGGTATCTTTTTGGGCATCAGCTTGAAGATGACCAAGTCGATCAAAGAGCTTGACACCATGATCTATGCCATGGCCAAACGTGTGATCGAAGTGGACGCGAGTTTGATCGCCATTGGCAAAACCAATTCGGACTTCTCCGAGTTGACGGACAAGCAAGACGCGCTGACGGCAACGCAAACGCAAGTTGCCAACCGCTTGGATGAGTTGAGCAAAATCTTGATCGCCATGCCGAGCAACATTGCGGATCAGTCCAACAAAGTCAGCGATGCGAAGTTTCAAGCCATGCAAAAACAACTGCAAGGTTTAGAGACCAAGCTGCAGTCGATGGAAGGCAAGATGCAGTCGGCGAGCCAATCGTCGTCGCGTCAAGCGCCGAGTGCTGCCCCATCAGGGCCCAGCACACAAACGTTACTGAATGAAATCCAAAAGCTTAAGCAAGACTTGAACACCTCCACCCAGTCGCATGACAAAGCGATCGCTGCTGCCGAACGTGCTGCCACCAAGGCTAGCGAAAAGGCGGCGGCTGCCACGTCTGCGGCAGACAAAGCCTTGGCTTCTGAGCGCGCTGCCGCTGCAGAACGTGTGGCCCTGCAAAAGGCTGCTGCTGAACGTGCTGCTGCGGAGAAATTAGCGGCTGAGCGCGCTGCCGCGGTGCGTGTGGCATCGGAAAAGGCCGCTGAGAAAGCGGCTGCTGACAGAGCTGCTGCCGAAAAAGCTGCCGCTGAAAAAGCAAAAGCAGCTGCCGCTGTGCCCCCCAAAGACCGACCTATTCAATACCCGCGCGCCGCTGATTAAAAGTGCGCGGCGCTGGCTTGGGGCCAGTCTTGGAAGACCGAAGGCAAGGCGCTGAGGTCATCTTGAAGCAGAGCCCCCGTGGCCAAGGTGTCCACCAGTTCGGACAAATGCAGCGTTTGTCTTTCACTCACGCGTCGCATGATGTGGCGCGGGGTGATATCGCTGGGGGCGTGAAGGCCAGAGGCTTGCATCAACTCTTGCAGCGCCTCCAAGGTGTGCGCATGAAATTGGTGAACGCGCTCTGCTTTGCTCGGCACAACCAAAGCCATTTGACGCTGTGGATCTTGCGTGGTGACGCCCGTGGGGCAATTGCCGGTGTGGCAAGTTTGGGCTTGAATGCAGCCCAAAGCGAACATGAAGCCGCGTGCGCTGTTGCACCAATCAGCGCCCAGCGCTAACGCACGCGCCATGTCAAAAGCGCTGACAATTTTGCCGCTCGCACCGAGCCGAATTTGGTCACGCAAACCCACGCCCACCAAGGTGTTGTGCACCAAGCGCAGGCCTTCTTGCAAGGGCATGCCCATGTGGTCTGAAAACTCCAAGGGCGCAGCGCCTGTGCCGCCTTCTGCGCCGTCCACCACGATGAAATCAGGGGCAATGCCACTTTCGCGAATGGCTTTGACGATGCCAAACCATTCCCATGGATGACCAATACAGAGCTTGATGCCCACGGGCTTGCCTTCGCTCAAGGTGCGCAACTGCTTCACAAATTGCATCAGTTCCAAGGGCGTTGAAAAACTGCTGTGGCTGGCAGGAGAAATGCAGTCTTCACCAATCCCCACACCCCGTGCTTCGGCAATTTCTTCGGTGACTTTGGGGCCGGGCAACACGCCGCCGTGGCCGGGTTTGGCACCTTGACTCAACTTGATTTCCACCATCTTGACTTGTGGCGAGCGGACGTTTTCGACAAACCGCTCGGGACTGAAATGGCCGTCAGCATCGCGACAACCAAAGTAGCCTGAGCCGATTTCCCAAATCAAGTCACCGCCGTGTGTTCGATGGTGGCGAGAGATAGAACCTTCACCCGTGTCGTGCGCGAAACCACCCAGTTTGGCGCCGAGGTTCAAGGCCATGATGGCATTGGCACTCAAGGCACCAAAGCTCATCGCGGAGACGTTGAACAGGCTCATGCTGTAGGGCTGCGTGCAGTCTGCGCCACCCACCCTTACGCGGAAGTCATGGTGTTCTAACTTGGAAGGGGCGATGGAGTGGTTGATCCACTCATAGCCTAGGCCGCGCACGTCAAGCTGTGTGCCAAAAGGGCGCTTGTCTGATTCGCCTTTGGCGCGTGCGTAAACCAAGGTGCGCTGGGCGCGTGAGAAGGGGGATGCGTCGGTTTCGGACTCTAAAAAGTACTGCCGAATTTCAGGACGAATGGTTTCGAGCATGAAGCGCAAATGCCCAATCACAGGGTAGTTACGCAAAATCGCATGGCGTGTTTGCTGCAAGTCGTACCAGCCGATGCCGCTCAACACCAAAAACAAAAAGGGCCACCAGCCACTGAGCCCCGTGACCCCAGCTCCGAGCAAGGTGAAAACCAACAAAACCACCGAGGCGATGAAGGCGGTGTAGCGCACCGGATAAATCTGATTGAGTTTGTCCAGCATCGTTACGCTCCTTCGCGTGAGGGTAAGGGATTAAAGCTTGTTATGCAGTTTCGCCGCTAATTTGGATTGCGCCAAGGCTGAAACTTCGGCACGCAGTCGTGCAGAAGACAGTTGCTGATCTGCTGCTTGTTGCACTTCTTGCAGATGGGACATGATATTGGCCCTGAGTTCGGCCAAGTCTTGGTCGAGGTGGCTGAGCCGTTCTTGCAATTCACGTTGCAGGGCCATGCGTTGGCTCAGCAGGTTGACTTCTGCTGCAATCGTGCGCCAAGTTTGCGTCAGCTCGTCGGTGGGGGAGACCCGCAGTTGATCAAACAGCTCATGAATCAGTGGGTCAAAGACATTGTTTTTTGAACCGCTAGCGTCTGACGCCAAGGGCTCTGTCAAGGTGGGCACGTTGTCTGGCACGCTCTTGAGCAGCGTAGGTGGGGTCGGTGGCGTCATGGGCTTGGTGTCATTCCAGCCTTGGTTGGGGGTGTATTGCTTGAGTCCAGTGAAGGACAAAAATTGTGGTTCTGCGCTCATTTTGTGCTCATTCCCATGGACATACGTTTAAAAAACTGTGGAATCCTCATCGAGGCAAGGCTGTTCGCTGGCATTTGAGAGGGCGCCGAGGGGTTCTTCCCGGAGGTGGCGTCTGCGCGCATCTTTTGCAAACGGTGGCGTCCCAAGATAGAAGCTTGGCTAGAGACCGTAGCCGTTTTGCTGGCCGTGGGGTTGTGTAGCGGTTTACGCACAATAGCGCTCAAATTAGCGGGTGTTGTCTGTGTTTCACGCACGGCGAGGGATGCCTCTCGCATTTCAAGCGCCGCCATCACGGCTTTGCCAAACTCCACAAATGACGTGCCGCAGGCATCGGGTAAGTCCATCAAATAGCCACGTTCAAACAGGTCACGCGCTGACTGTGCTTCCAACACAGGAGGTGCCAACATGAAGCTGACGGGGAAACGTTGGTTTGAGAAAACGTCACTGCGCAGTTGCTCAGGATGTACACGCGTTGGACACATCAGCAACATGGGCGCGCTGTGCAGGATGATGGCGTCAAATACCCAGCGATGGCGGTTCAAAAATCCAGCGGTCGCTGACAGTTCAATTTCAGACACAGACGTTGGGACAATCACCAAGTCAAATTCCAGCATCAACTCGCTGGCAATGGCGTCTGTCCAAGTCAGATCACACACCACCACCTCTGCACGTTCGGCCGCGCGGCGCAAATGCAGTCGTGCATCGAGGATGGGGCGTTTGCCACCTTGTTCGAGCGGCAAAAGGTGGTGCTGCACAGACACCCCAATCGCCGGGGCTCGGTTGAGCCAGTTGCTGGAGGATGCATGGGTGTCAAAGTCAATCAAGGTGACCGATTTGCCAAGGCGGCGCACAAATGCGGCCAAATTGGCGGCCACGGTGCTTTTGCCGACGCCGCCTTTTTGGCTGGTGATCAAAATTTTAAAACTGGACATTCTTTGCTTTCAAACATCGACTGCGTACAAACAGGGTGAGTAGATGGGATGAATCCGTTGATTTGCATACGAATGTAACTCTAAAATCATGAAAATCAATCTAAATAGTACTTTTTAATGATGATGGTTGCAAAAACGAAACAAAATCATGAAAAATGGTTCGTCATGTATTTTTCTTAAATTCTATCAATTAAGATAAAAACATCAAATTTATTTGGCTGTTTTTGCCATTTTGAGGCGTTGAAAAACGTCCATGGCTCGCGTGGCCGTTGTCTAAGTACACGCTTCGATTAAAACTGACCGTTAAAATTTGAGTGTTAATTTTTGTAAAAACTCATTTCATGTCTAAAAGCCACATTGCTCTCCTTTCTTTCGTTTCTCTGGCTTTTTTGTCAGCTTGCAGCTCTACCAAACTGGACAACACCACGGAGGTAACGGGCAAAGTTGTGGCCCCAGCCCCCGGTGCTGAATCGACCGTGACGGCGGTGGTGGCCGATCACTTGAATCCCAATAGTTTGATTTCGACACAACGCAGCGTGTACTTTGACTTTGACCAGTTCGTCGTCAAAGCCAGCGATGCCCCAGTGTTAGAGCGTCAAGGCAAATACTTGGCCAGCAAGCCCAATGTGAGCGTGCGTCTTGAAGGCAATGCCGACGAGCGCGGTGGCCGCGAGTACAACTTGGCTTTGGGTCAAAAACGTGCCGAAGCGGTTGCTCGTGCTTTGAAGGTGTACGGCGTGAGCGACAAGCAAGCCGAACCGGTGAGTTTTGGCAGCGAAAAGCCCCGTGCTGAAGGCCATGACGAAGCCGCTTGGGCGCAAAACCGCCGCGTCGACATCGCTTACCCCAACAAGTAATTGATCCAACCCCCTAACTCACATGATGCAACTCAACAGCGAAGTGGTGACCACGCCAGCGCGTGCTTCGGCCACGGTGGTGCTACTGCGTGACACGCCTCAGGTGGGTTTGGAGGTGTTTTTGTTGCGCCGCCACGCCGCTTCGGCCGTGTTGGGCGGTGCTTATGTGTTTCCGGGTGGCAAGCTGGACGACGCCGATTGCGCGCCCAGTTTGCACAGCCACTTGGATCGCGCGCCTGAAGCCTTGCACCAGTCCTTGGGCGAACCTGATTTAGACGCGCATACGGCTGCTGGCTTGTATGTCGCCGCTGTGCGTGAGTCTTTGGAGGAGTGTGGCGTGTTGTATGCGCGCCATGCCGACAGCGATGTGTTGGCCCACGACGCCGCACAACGCCAAGCTTGGCAGCAGCAGTTGCATGCGGGCCAAAGGTTTGAGCAGGTGCTGCAAGATGCCGCGCTGCGTATCGATACGCAGCACTTGGCGCCGTGGTCGCGGTGGATCACACCGCTCATGCCCTCGGTGACCAACAAACGTTTTGACACCCGATTCTTCGTGGCCGTTTTGCCCGCAGGCCAAGCGCCGATTCATGACAACGTAGAAGCCGTCGACAGCATTTGGCTGACACCACGCGCTGCCCTTGAAAAATACTGGGCCCGCGAGTTGTCATTGGCGCCGCCTCAAATCATGACGTTGGTCAGTTTGCTGGGGTCTGCCGATGCGGCCAGCGTGTTGCGTGCCACCGCGCAGCAACAGCCTCCCCGTGTGATGCCCGAAACTTTTGACGCCGACGGTTTGCGCCACATTTGCTACCCGGGCGATCCGCTTCATTCGGTGCAGCAACGTGCCATGATGGGGCCCACACGACTGCGTTTCATCGAGGGTCGTTTTGAACCTTTGGGCGGACTCGACGCTTTGCTGAACCCCTGACATTCAGGGGTCGTTTTTAAAAAATTGCCGCTATGACGACGCCCTCACTTTCTTCTTTTCACCTCGCTGGCAAAAAAGGCTTGGTCCTTGGACTGGCGAACGAACACAGCATTGCTTGGGGTTGCGCCCGACAAGCACAGGCCATGGGCGCTGAGGTGGTGGCGTCGTGTTTGAACGACAAAGCGCGCCCTTTCGTGGCCCCGCTCACCGAAGCCTCTGGCATTGATTTACAAACCTGCAACATCGAAAACGCGGGTGAGTTGGAGGCCTTGGTGGCCTACGCCAAAGCCAAGTTGGGCCGCTTGGACTTTGTGATTCACTCCCTCGCTTGGGCGCCGTTGCAAGATTTGCACGGCCGCGTTGTCGACAGCTCCAGCGTCGGCTTTGCCCGCGCCATGGAGGTGTCGTGTCACTCGTTTGCCACGCTGGCCCAGTTGTGTGCGCCGCACATGACGGCGGGTGGCAGCATGATCACCATGACGTATTTGGGTGCCGACGAAGCGGTGCCGCATTACGGTTTGATGGGGCCTGTGAAGGCCGCACTGGAATCGTTGGTGCGTTACATGGCCTTGGAGCTTGGACCCCAAGGCATTCGCGTGCACGCGGTGTCGCCGGGGCCGATTCCTACCCGCGCCGCCTCGGGCATTGAGGCTTTTGATGACTTGATGCAAAGCAACATCCAAAAATCACCCTTGCGCCGTTTGGTGACTTTGGACGAGATTGCCAACCTCAGCACCTTCTTGTGCACCGATGCCGCCAGTGGCATGACGGGGCAAACCATTTACGTCGATGCGGGCAGTCACGCGGTGGCTTGAGCGTCCTATCCCAAACACACACATCCATGTCAGACACGCCCGCTCACACCATCACCCTCGACGCCGCTTGGTTTGAGAACTTCACCTTTGACGACATCGACATCGGCCATTCCGCGCGTTTGGTGCGCACCCTCACGCTCGACGACATCCAAGCCTTTGCCGCTGTGTCAGGTGACACCAATCCCGCGCACCTCGATCCTGCTTATGCCAACGCCACGCTCTTTCATGGCGTCATTGGCCACGGCATGTGGGGTGGCGCATTGATCTCCAGCGTGTTGGGCACCACGTTTCCAGGGCCCGGCACGATCTATTTAGAGCAAAACCTGCACTTCAGTCGCCCCGTGCGAATTGGCGACACCTTGACCGTCAGCGTCACGTGCACCGCCAAGCACGCGGAGAAAAAGACCATCGATTTGGATTGCACCTTAGTTAATCAAAAGGGCGAGCGCGTGTTGTACGGTGTGGCCCATGTGATGGCACCCGCTGAAAAGTTGCGCATGCAGCGTATTCAAGCGCCGCACATCAGTGTGTTTGATCCCGAGCAGCGTCATGCCAATTTGTTGGCGCTGGGGGCCACGCTGGAGGCTGTGCGCTGCGGCGTGGTGCACCCTTGTGATGCAGATTCTTTGCAAGGCGCAATGGACGCGCACCGCGCAGGTCTGATTCATGCGGTGCTGATTGCCCCCGAGAAAAAACTGCGCGCCTTGGCGCTCGACGCTGGGATTGATTTAGGCACGGCTGACATCATCGATGTGCCGCACAGCCATGCCGCTGCAGAACTCGCCGCGCAAATGGCGGCGAACAAACAGCTGGAGGCCTTGATGAAAGGCAGCTTGCACACCGACGAGTTGATTCACGCCGTGGTCATGCAGCCTGGCCTGCGCACGGGGCGTCGCATGTCGCACGTGTTTCGCTTCGAGACGCCTGCTTACCCCAAGCCGCTGTACATCACCGATGCCGCGCTGAATATCGCGCCCAGTCTGTCCGAAAAGGCAGACATCGTGCAAAACGCGATTTTGTTTGCGCAAATCATGGGCGTGGCTGAACCCAAAGTGGCCATCTTGGCCGCGGTCGAAACAGTCAACCCCAACATGCCATCCACCTTAGACGCCGCTGCACTGTGCAAGATGGCTGATCGCGGGCAAATCAAAGGGGGGGTGTTGGATGGTCCCTTGGCGTTTGATAACGCGGTGTCCATGCACGCGGCCGAGATCAAACACATCGCCTCGCGTGTGGCGGGGCAGGCCGATATTTTGGTGGCCCCCGATTTGGAGTCGGGCAACATGATGGCCAAGCAGCTCGAATACTTGGGCGGTGCCTCGGGTTGTGGCGTGGTGCTAGGCGCGCGCGTGCCGATTGCCTTGACCAGCCGCGCTGACACGGCCACCACCCGCAGCGCTTCGGCTCTGTTGGCCAAGCTGATTGCGCACCACTACCGCAACCATCCCGCATGAGCATTCTGTCTGTCAACGCAGGCTCATCGAGCCTGAAATTTGCGCTGTACCCGATCCAAGGCCACACGATCGGTGAGGCCGAAGTCACCGGCAACATCGAAGGCTTGGAGCCATCGGGTGAGCCTTGCATCAGTTTTGCGGCCAAGGGCCAAGTCAAAACCGTCACCGACGTGGCCGTGTTGCCAGACCAAGAGGTGTTCGATGCCGCACTCAGCGCGCTCGACCTGTTGTTGATGTCCCATTTTTCACACCTGCAGGTGCAAGCTGTGGCGCATCGTGTGGTGCATGGTGGTCAATTTTTCACAAACAGCGTGCGTGTGACGCCCGAGGTGCTGTCGCAATTGGCCACGCTCAACGCGTTGGCGCCTTTGCACCAGCCGCATAACTTGGCGGGTGTGCGGGCGTTTGCTGCGTCTTTTCCGGACGTGCCGCAAGTGGCGTGTTTTGACACCGCGTTTCACCGCACTCTGTCGCCCCTAGAAACCACGTTTGCGATTGATCGCCAACTCACGGCTCAAGGTGTGCGCCGTTACGGTTTTCATGGCTTGTCTTACCAATATGTGAGCCAAGTTTTGCAAGGTGTCTCGCCACGTTCGGGGGGGCGCACGCTGATGGCCCATTTGGGCAACGGTGCCAGTTTGTGCGCCACGCGTGCGCATGAAAGCTGTGCCACCACCATGGGCTTTTCGGCTTTGGACGGACTGATGATGGGCACCCGCAGCGGCGCGCTTGACCCTGGGGTGTTGCTGTACTTGATGGAGCAAGGTTGGGGGCATGACGCCATTCAAAAGCTGCTCTACAAACAAAGCGGTTTGCTGGGCGTGTCTGGCGAAAGCGCTGACATGCGCACCTTGCGGGCCTCTGGCTCAGACGCTGCCCAATTTGCCACCGATTTGTTTGCACACCGCGTGGTGCGCGAAGCGGGTGCCTTGACGGCGTGCTTGGGCGGGCTGGATGTGCTGGCATTCACAGGCGGCATCGGTGAGCACGATGCTGTGTTGCGTCAACAGGTCACAGATGCGTTGTCTTACCTTGGTATGTCTGTCGATGCCGCCGCCAACCAAGCGGCCAAGGGCGATGCGGTGTGTGCGATTCACACCGCGAACAGCGCCGTCGAGGTATGGGTGGTGCCCACCGACGAAGGCCGTGTGGCCGCGCAAGACGCGTTGGCCTTGCTGTAAGGCGCCACCTCTGTCGCGTTATTTTTAAATTCCGATTTGTGCGCGTTTTACTTTTGGCGCAGTGACTGCCAAATCTCGCGCTCCACAGCCGTCGATTTGGCTTCATCGGTCAGCAGCGTGTTGATTTGCGCTGCACTTTTGCCATGCGCCATGCTGCGTAAGTTGCTGATTTGTTGGCGATAGCGCTCCAGCATCACCTCGGGGTCTAGGCCCTCAGTCACGTCGTGGCCCACGCTGCGCATTTCATTGCGCACACGCTCCATGATGCGGTTCACGTCTTGGGGTGTCAGGTGCAAGCGCTCGGCTTCGGCGTCTAAGGCTTGGCGGTCGTGGGCGGAGTAGCGGCCGTCGGCCACGGCTTTGCGGAACTCGTTTTCAAATGTTTCGCGGTCAATGCGCAACTGGTCGGTGAAAGCCGAAGCCATCAAGCCTGCGGGAATGGCAAAAATACCAATGCCAATCAGGCTGATCACCACCGTCATGGCGCGTCCCAAGGGCGTGACGGGGGTGATGTCGCCATAACCGACGCTGGCCAGGGTAATGACGGCCCAATACATGGTGGCCGGAATGCTTTCGAACTTGTCCGGCTGTGCGGCATGCTCCAGCTCAAAGCCCAAACTGGCCGTCAAGATCACCAGCAGCAGCATCATGAAAGCAGAGGCAAACAACACGCGGTGCTCGCGTTGCACAGCTTTGAACAGCGTGTTGAGCGTGCCGGTGTAGCGTGTGAGTTTGAGTAAGCGTGAGAGACGAAACACCCGCAAAAACCGCAGGTCGAAGTTTTCGTGAAAGATCAGATCAAAGTAAAACGGCGATATCGCTAACAAGTCGATCAACGCGCTGACAGACACCATGTAGCGCAGTCTGCCCTTGATGGGGTGTTCGTATTCTTCGAGCTCGCAGCAGCTGTAAATTCGTGCCACGTATTCGATGGTGAAGATCCCCACAGTCACCCACTCCAGCAGTTTGAACTCAGGCCCGAAGATGGCGTGAATTTCGGGCACGGTTTCCAAGATGATGCTCATCACTGACACCAAGACCGCCGCGATGATCACATGGTCGATGTAACGGTGTAGCGGTCCCGACGTGCTGGTGGGGTGCAGTAGCGCAAAGACCTTCTGGCGTGCTGTCCGGCCTTTGTTCTTGGTGATGAAGTAGTGCAGCGCTTTGTAGAAATGCCCAAACAGATTGATTTTTTTGAGTAGCAGCTGCATGTGGTTTTATTCAAAAAATTGATAAAACCATTTTGCCTTTGTTTATTCGCCAGGGATGCGCGCTTGATGCAGATGGACCACTTGCTTGGCACGTTTGCGAAAGCGGATGTTGAGCATCTCCACAATCACCGAAAACGCCATGGCAAAGTAGATATAGCCTTTCGGGATATGGTGGCCCACGCCTTCTGCGATCAACACCACGCCCACGACAACCAAGAAGGTCAAGGCCAACATCTTGATTGAGGGATGTTCAGAGACAAACTTACCAATGGCTTTGGCAAACAACATCATCAAGCCCACCGACGTGACGACGGCTGCGATCATGATGGCGACTTCGTCCACCATGCCCACCGCGGTGATGATGGAATCGAGCGAGAAGACCAAATCGATCACCATGATCTGCAAAATGACGCTGGCGAAGGTTGCCTTGGCTGCGCTTGTGGCGTTGTTTTCCTCGCCTTCAAACGACTGATGAATTTCACCCGTGCTTTTCCAGATCAGAAATAAGCCGCCGATGATCAAAATCAGGTCTCGTCCAGAAACGGCTTTGTCCATCACCGTCAAGATAGGCTCGACCAGTCCTACGATGACTGACAAGATCAAAAGCAAGCCGATGCGCATGAACATGGCCATGAATAAGCCGACGCGCCGCGCAATCTCACGTTTGGCCGCAGGTAATTTGTCTACCAAGATGGAAATGAAGATGATGTTGTCGATGCCCAGCACCAGCTCTAAGGCGGTGAGTGTGCCAAAGGCGATCCAAGTTTGTGGGTTGGTGAGGAGGTCCATGCGAAGTTTTCCAAGTGAAGGCTTGCAGGATAGCCAGTCAGGAAAAAGCATGCGGTTTCTAAGGCATAGAAGTAAACACCAAAGAAAAAACCCACAGTCGCAAAACTGTGGGTTTCTATTTTTGGTGGTGGTAGCGGGATTTGAACCTGCGACATCAGCATTATGAATGCTGCGCTCTAACCAACTGAGCTATACCACCGACAAGGCGACATTGTAAGCTATTTTTCAAGCCTTTCTAGGCGGTTGAGCGCTGTGCATGGGTGATTGCGATGGTTGTCGCGACGTGCTGTTGCAGGGGCGCAGTGGCCATTGTGGTCACCGCTTGGCTTCTGCCTTTTTCTAGAGCTCAAACCTCGGTGATTTTATTAAAGAAATCAAATTAGTATGCATATATTTTTGAATCATCAAATTAATAGGATCGGGCGTATGTGAAAATTTTCAAATGGTTGAAGAAGCTCAGACACAAGAACTCCGGGGCGTGTCCTAGATTTTGTGTAAACGGTCTAATGGCAGGAAACTGCCTTCATCTTCAAAGGAAGAGAAATGACCGTAAGCAACGAACTCATAGACCGCCTTCTGGCGGATTACAAAAAACCTGAAGACCTCATCGGAGA
>CAUPRM010000005.1:0-151129 GCA_963513725.1 uncultured Limnohabitans sp.
GACATGAGAACTCCTTGAAATAGGGGATCTCATCATGCGTGTGACACCTTTTTTATGCCGACTTCATCGCAGCGCTTTCCGCTACACAGGCCGGGTTACCGATAATGGTCGGCATAACCAAGACATCGGCGTAATGCCATTTATGCCGACATCGGCATAAACAGCACACCGTGCGCGGAGCAATGGCAGGCGCACTCAAAAAGAAGCTGGGGCTCGCGATCACCTCAGAGAAGCAACCCGGCACAGACCGCATCTACCGGATCACCACGACAACCGTTTAAGGCTCACATGAAACCCATCATCTTCACCATTGAATCCAAGCCCACCACCATCCTCTTTGATGGCCGCGAATTGCAAGTTCAAGAGCTCGGCATCCCGCTGCCCTTTGGCAGAAAGCCATCAGGCATCTCTGAAATCGCCACTGTCGGTGCCGACGCGGTCTACGTGACCGACATCCGCGAGATGGAGCCTGAAGAGTTCGACGGTTTCACGATGAACCTGCACAAGAGTCGCGACTGGCTCAAGGGCAAGGGAGGTTATTACGGTGATGGCAGGCTGTGTGTTGCTGTGCATGCGCCCGGTCGTCCCTACCTGTTCATTGATCCGTCTGGCGGAGATAACGTCCGCTATCTGGCGCGTCTTGGCTGATCAGTCTCAGATAAGCAACTGATCAGAAAAATTTGATGAATCGCTTTACTTCGTCCCCAAGTAGAGCGTTCATACAGACATCGCAACAAGGAAAACCCATGCACATCAACACCACACCAACAACGCAAAATGAAGCCTGGGGCTTTTGGGGAACGATGGGCGGTCATGCCTGCGTGGCCTGGCCCGTCGCCATGCAGCAGATCGCTGAGGTCACAGGCGAACCCCTTGAATCGGTCCGGGCATTCCTGGATAGCAAGCAAGGCAGGCACTTCGCCGATTCGGTCCGAGATGGACAGGCCGGTGGACTTTCGATCAACGCTGCTGTCGCCCAAGCCATCGCCAAATGGATGGATTGGAAGATTGGCCGACTCACAGCGCGGGAAACTGGCATCCCACGAGGCCTGCCCTACCTGACCGGCTTTGTGATTCACTGTGGCTTGGATGAGGTCTGCTACTGAGTCACAGGCTCGGTGCTTTTTGCTGAGCCGGCGTTGACAAACAAAACGCCGTCATCCTCACGCACCGCCTGCTGGCCGGTGTAGTCCTCCCAGCGTTTGATGATCACATCCACGAACTTGGGGTCCAGCTCAATGAGGCGGGCCTGCCGCCCGGTCTTCTCACTGGCGATCAGGGTGGTGCCCGAACCGCCAAACAGGTCCAGAACAATGTCCCGGCTCTTGGATGAATTCTTGATGGCCCGCTCGACCAACTCGACCGGCTTCATGGTCGGGTGCAGGTCGTTGACCCGGGGCTTGTTGTAGTTCCAGATGTCCGACTGGTCCCGGTCGCCACACCAGAAGTGATCCGAGCCCTGCTTCCAGCCATACAGAATGGGCTCGTACTGGCGCTGGTAATCCGCGCGCCCGAGCGTGAAGGTGTTCTTGGACCAGATGATGAACGTGGACCATTTACCACCTGCTTTGATCCAGGCCTTTTGCAGGGTGTGCAGCTCAGACGAGCTCATGCACACGTAGCAGGCGCCCTTGGTGACCAGGAGCAAGTTCAGGCAAGCGTCGTACAGGAACTGGAAGAAGCCATCGCCCAAGTCGTCGTTCATGATGCGCCGGTCTTTGCCGCGCATCTTGTCCTTGGCACTGTTGCCATAGTCCACGTTGTAGGGTGGATCGGTAAAGGCCATGTCGGCCAGTTGGCCACCCATGAGGCGCTCCACATCCGACAGGATCGTTGAGTCGCCACAAAGGAGGCGGTGGTTGCCGAGAATCCACAAGTCCCCAGGTTTGGAAACAGGATCTACTGGTGCTTCTGGGATTGCATCATCTTCAGTCAAACCACCGCCTGATTCGTCACCATTGAGCAGCTCTTCGAGCTCCTTGTCGGAAAAACCCATCAGATCGAGATCAAAGTCAGCCGCCTTGAGTTCGGCCAACTCAAGTTTCAAGAGCTCGTCATCCCAGCCAGCGTTCTCGGCCAACCGGTTGTCGGCCAGGATGTAGGCCTTCTTCTGCTCTGGCGTCAGGTGGGTCAGTTCGATGACCGGAACCTCCTTGAGACCGAGCTTGCGCGCGGCCATCAAGCGACCGTGGCCAGCAATCAGGCCCTTGGCACCGTCCGTGAGGATCGGGTTGGTCCAGCCGAACTCGGTGATCGAAGCCGCGATCTGTGCCACTTGGGCATCGCTGTGGGTTCGGGCATTGCGTGCGTAGGGGACGAGCGCTTCCACTGGGACCATTCGGATCTCAGGATGATTCATGGGGGTGACCGGTAAAATCGCACTAAAAACGAGAATGTCTTGCAGTGCAAATCAAAGTAATTCGCGGGGTTCTGGCCCGTAAAAGCCCGACTGAGGCCACAGCATCTGGAGCAGGCTTTACGCCGCTGATTGCTGGGACCTACGAAGTGGGATCAGAAATTCATAGCCGTCTGGAAGTTCTCCGCGAGGGAAAACCGACCGTGTACCTGCCGCTTGAAAAGCTGGTGGAGTACGAGTCCGCTGGAGAAATCGAAGTTCATCGATAGAAGTCGGACAACAGTCAGTAGACGTCGATGTCATCGACTGTCTTTGACTATTCCTCGACTGTTTCGGGGAAGTTTCGGGGTGTCATCGACTGTGTGTGACTGTCATCACTGTCTCTGCACTCGTTTGTCCACCGTAGATGAAAATGTAGCTGCAAATCGCCGAAATGTTGCAGCGTGTTTTGGCTCCAAAAACCGCGCATTCACTTTTCAGATTGAATTGCGCCGCGCATGCACGCCAAAACACGCTAATTTCCTCTCTGGTTCGAATCCTCACTGTTTGAGTTGCGCTGCCTGCCTGTTGAGCAGATCGGCCACCACCTGCATGTCCCGCTTCCAGCGTCTCCACGCCGTCGTACGGTCACAAGCAAAGCGCTTGCTGATCTCCACCCAGTCAAAGCGCTTGGCCCGCATCCACACCAGGTGACGCTCGTCGAGCTCGAGCATCTGCACCCAACGCATGACTTCGAGCATGCGCTCCACATCCCGTGGGGACGGGGGCGGCAATCGGTACACCTTGTGCGGATCCGGGTAGGCGTCACTTGGCAAGATCACGATGGGCCAGGTGCTGGCGTAGCCCTGCACCATCACGCGTGGCAGGCGCCTGGCCGTTCTGGCCGCATCGACAAATCGGTCTGCCACCGTCTCGACTGTCCAGACTTCAACCATGGCCACCTCCCTTGGGTTGACCCTGGCCATGGCCTTGCCCATAGAGCCGCTCGCCAATGCTGCGAATGAGTTGGCGCTCCAGAAAATCCAGGCGATCGTCTTCGTCCGAGACGACCAGGATGTGCTGCTCGCGCCACCCCTGGCGCTTGGCCGCCTCGACGTCCATGGGAGTGGCCTGCATGCGCCCAAGGGGCGATGGGTAACGTGCTGGAGGGATCTTCATACCTGCCCTCCAAACGAAATATTCCGATGCGCCGCTGGGAAGTCAAAAACGGACTTGTCCGGTTTTGACAATGGGTCTGACGCTTTTGACGGTACAAAACACTCCTTCTCTTTATGCGCGTCTACGCGCCCGCGTAAAGAACCAATGTAATGACTCGTCAGTTGCGTCAAAGAGCCAATATCTGAAATCTTTTTCATTGAAATTTCCTCTCAATCATCGTTGTACGGATAGGACCGGGCAGGCAAAGAGGTGGGCTGTTTGAGGTCGATCCCCTGATAGCCACGCACACCCATGGAGTTGCGCCACTTGTCAAAACGTCTGGCCAACAAGGCGTCAGAGAACCGGCGCTGCGTGCCTATGTACTCACCACTGAGTTCTGCCCACTGCTTCCAGTCGTTGAAGAGCGTGGCAGTCAGCGCCTTGTGATTGACACCCAGGTTGCAGCGCTCTGTCATCCATCTGCCCATGGCGTCCTCGGCCTCGAAGTACTCCTCGGTCGCGCTCACCACGGACTTGGGCTGGCTAAGACCTTGGCTTTGCCAGAGCAGGCAGCCCTGGACGGCCCAGGCCATGATTCCGTCGCGCTCGGCAAGGAGCTTCTCGGTCAGGAGCGGATCACGCTTTTCTGGAGGGACCGTGATCGTGAAAGGGATCAGGTGCATGCGGCGGCGCATGGCCTCATCAATATTGCGAATCGCAGGCTTGTGGTTACCGGCAATCAACAGCTTGAACTGCGGTCTGTAGGTGAAGAAATCTTGATGCATCAGGCGCGCCGTGATGTCGTCACCACCCGTGATCGCCTTGATCTTGGATTCGTTCCAGCGCCTGCCTTGCTCTGTCTCAGTTGCCGATACAAAGCGTGCACCACGCAGTCCTGCCAGATCGGTGGGGTGCCGATCCGAGCGCGATTCCATGAAGGTGTCCATGGGCGCATTGGCCGCATAGTCGCCAAGCACCGTAGAGATCACGTTCACGAAGACCGACTTGCCGTTTGCACCAGTGCCGTACAGGAAAAACAGTGCGTGGGTGCTGATGTCGCCCGTCAGGCAGTAACCCACCACACGCTGCAGGTAGTCCTGCAACTCGTCATCACCCCCTGTGACGTTGACCAGGAAATTTCGCCAGACCGGGCAATCCCCCTGAGGGCTGGCCGTGGTCACCTTGGTCATGCGGCGCTCGCGGTCATGCGGACCACGTGCACCAGTGCGCAGATCCACAATGCCACCAGGCGTGTTGAGTAGCCAGACGCTGGAGTCCCACTCATCGACCGAGGCACTGTGGCGCGGCTCGGAGCGCACAATGCGCTCGATCGCCGAGATCGTTCCAGAGCTGGCCAAGCGACCTTTGAGCTTGGTGCCATCGGCATGCACTGAAGCTGCCCGGCAAATCAGGCGACACAGGTGCATGACATACAAGGCCTTGTCGATGTTCCAGCGCACGCCGTTCCACACAAGCCACTTGCTCCATGGTGCGCAGTAGCGCCATTCCTCGGCGAACTGGTGAGAAAAGGCCATGGCCAGCCCATCCTCATTCGTGTAGTCGATCCCATCGACCAGCTGCATGGGTGTGTGTGCTTCGATCTGATGCACCACCGGAACGCGCTCACCCACGGCAAGAAAGCCAGCGATGTCAAAGCCGTCTTGCACCGCATCGGCCACATCCCAGCCCTCGGGTTTTTCTGCCGGGGGCTGCAAGATGACGCAGGACTTGGCCCCAGCCTGCATGATGGCCTGCGAAGCATGGTCGGCGTATTGCCAGCCAGGTTTGTCGCGATCTGGCCAGATCAAGACGTGCTTGCCAGACAGAGGGGACCAGTCAGTTTTCTCAACCGGTGCGTTGGCGCCGTGCATGGCCGTGGTGGCGCACACACCCAGATCAATCAATGCCTGGGCGCACTTCTCGCCTTCTACCATCACGACTTGCTCAGCCTTAAGCATGCCCGGCTGGTTGTACAGAGGACGCGGCTCTGGAGGAGCCATCTTGCGGCGGCGCACATCCCATGGCCTGAACTCCTTGCGGCCCGGCTCTGGGTCGTAGCGGTAAACCACGGCGATGAGTTTTCCGCTGGCATCCTGGTAATCCCACTTGGCTGTTGCAGGTCCCAGCTCATCCACTGCAGGGGCTTTGGCTTTGCTCGCGGCCACCGCGCTGGCGGGCATGGCCGAGACGCGTCCGAGCCAGCCTTTAGCTCGTTCGAGCACCTGGGGAAACTGGGCCTGCACATCGAGGTTGTAGTAGCGGGCGATGAGGTCGAGGATGTCTCCGCCCTCACCCGTGGCGCGGTCGGTCCACAGCCCCACCTTAGGACCAGAGAGCAAAAGCTCCAGGCTGTCGCCCGGCCCTCCCATCACATCGCCCACCAGGTATTTGTTCTGGCGGCGCTTTCCTGAGGGCCAGATATCCAGAGCCAGCAAGGGCAGCTGGTCATTCAAGGCTGCGCGGATTTCATCCTTCTCTCGTGCAGCGTCAGCACCGTCCCCTGCCACCTTGCGAGTGTGACCTCCGGGGGCATCATTGAAGTCAAGCATGTGCACCTCCCTTCTGGGTTGTGCTCGTATGCCCAGCTTGTCGGGCTGCGCACCCAACTTGCCACTTGTGCAGCTCCCGGATGCGATAGCGCACCATGCGACTGATCAGGTAGAACGGGATCCCCATCTCGGCTCGTTTGCGAGCATCGATGAAGTAGTACAGAGGAAGATTCAGTGCTGTCGAGGCCTGCTCGGCCGTCACGAATGGCTCGTCTGTGAAATCGCCGACCGAATGAACTGGCTGCGGCGTTGAAGAAATCGTTGGATTGGTGTTGTTCATGAAAACAGTCTTCCCTGCAGGCGGCTTTCGCCGCCCGCATCGGTTGGTTTTTGAAAATTGAGGAGACGCTCCGCCGAACTTAGTTCATTGGCGGCACATCCAGTTGCATGCGAACGGGCGGATACTTGCTGCGTTCGTGTTCCTGCACCATGGCCTCGACATAAGTCGTGACCACGGCATTGATCAACGCAAGGGCCTCTTGCTGGGTGTAGCTCGACAGCGCTCGGTCCATACCGATCTCGCAGGCAGCCTCGCCCAGCGGCTTGAGACACTGCTGCATGGCGGCCAGTTCTGCGTCGGATGGATCAATCACGTCTGCTCCCGTTGGCAGCTGTCCCTCGCGCTCGAGGTAGCGCACACCAACCGCGTACAGCCGGTGGAAACAGGCCTGGCAGCGCAGCGAGCAGAAGATCCAGTCGATGGGGTACCGCTTGGGATGACCCACCTTGAAGCGCAGATCCACATGACCAAAGCCTTTGGCTTGACGGAAACACACCCAGCATTTCATGCAACCTCGCCATCACTGCGCCCATGCAGGTCGACCCTGCGCATTACTGGGGCGCGGGGTGTAGCTGGCCCCCGACTGGGTGGCTGGCGCCGCTGCTGTGGGAACAGCAGTTGCAGGAGCACCACCGGAGCCGTGGCCCCCACCCATGCCACCATCGCGTTGAAGCTTGGCCTGCATCAGCTCTGCGTACTCTTTGTGGTCGGGCTCGATCACCAATCGGATGATGTTGCGGTACTCGCCCTGGCCATCCTTCTCAATGCCAATCCGGGCTGCGAACTCGGCGCCATCCAGGTCACCGAAGCTGCGAATTTGACGAGCACGCTGTGCTTCGGGTGAGTTGTCATCCGGGTGAATATTGCGCGAGCTGTTGAGTACCGCCTTGATGAAACTGCGCCCCATCTGCGCCCAAGTCGGCCCCTTGTTGGAATGCAGACCGACATTGCTCCAGATCTTGCGTTTGGCAAACGGGCCTGTGAGCAGCACGAACTCGCAGGACAAAAACACTGCGCCGGTGTCGTCCGACGCCGTGGCATAGCCGCCTGTCCAGCCCTTGCTGGTGTCGTCATAGCCGCCGGGTTTTATGGCCATTCGCACCAGGGCCTGGGTACCTTTGGGGATCAGGTTGAACTCGCCTTGCTGGGCATCGGCGTCATTGAAGTCACACCAAGCGCCCGGTGCGCCATAGTTCGAGGATTGGCCATGCGACTGTGTCTGGCTGTAGTTATCGTGGTTCATTGAGAAATTTCCTTTGTATTGAGGGTTAGGTTTGGGTAGCCTGGGTTTCGGGGTCCCATGGCTCAGAGCTGCACATCGCCCACCCAGCGGATCTGAAAGGTGGGTTCAGTGATCAGCTCTTTACGGGCGGGCTGAAAGGCCGCGCGCAGCAGCGGGTGCCAGCGGGCGTAGTCCTGCTCGGCCACCGAGAACTGGACTTGCATAAAGTCCTGGACACGGTCACCGGCGACGACCATCCGTTCAGCGATCTCGGACAGGTGCTGCTGGTCCCAGACGATTTCTTTGGGCTGCGAAACATCGATCTGCAGGTCGCCGTCATCGATGCGGAACCTGGCCGCTTCCTCTTGGCCAAGGCTCTCGGCATGGCGAATCTGATCGGCGTAGCGGATTTCCATGGCCCGGTTGATCCGGCCACGCATCTGCAGCGTCCAGTCATGGAGCTGCTGCACTGCGTTGCTGAAATGAGCCAGCTGGTCTTTGGGCAGACGGCTAATCTGGTTCTCGGAGAGGTCGGGCAACGCCGCCTGTTGCAATTGAAGGTGGTTCATGGAGGACTCCTCAGGTGGTGGAACGTTGCGAGGTGGAGACGTGCTGGACGCAGTTCTCAAAGGCGATCACGGCGTTGAGGGGGTAGTTCACCCGCTTGCCGAGCTTCAAGTAGTGAGGTCCGCGTCCCTCCATTCGCCAGCGTTGAAGGGTCTTGGGGCTCATACCCCAACGCGAGGCCAGATCGGCCTCACTCAGGATTTGCCGTGGGGGCATATGTGGCTCTGGGGCCATGGCGCTCAAAGGGTTGAGCGTTGAACGTGCTGGTGTTGCTAGCAGCATGGGTCACTCCTTTCAGAGAGTTGAGGGACAACGCTGCTATTTCAAAAAATCAATAGGGAACTGATAAGGAACTGATCAAGGAACTTTGGCGATATCTCCAGTTCCTTATTCCCTAGACCTCATGCCTGGATCTCCAGTTGTTTGAAATATTTCTAGAAATTCATTCTGGAGTGTTGTTTTCGAAAAATATTTCAAACATCCACGCTCAGGACCTCTTGCCATTGTTTGAAATATTTGCGATAGTTCATCTCAAATGCGAGTTTCTGAAAATATTTCAATCAAAGAGCTGCTGAGCAAGCTGGAGTGGGACACGCCATACGGTTCCAGCGACCTGCAGGCTCTGGGCTTACCTTCGACTGCTGCAGCCCGCTTGGCCCAGTCAGGCTGGCTCAAGAGATTGGGACGTGGCGTCTACCAAGTGCCGAACGCCAAACTGGACATGAACAAGGCATTGGCGTACCTGTCGCTCGAAGTTCCGGAGTTGCACGTTGGAGGGAAAACCGCCCTGGCTTGGCGAGGGACACGCCACAACCTTGCACATCAAGAACGGTTGAACTTGTGGGGCCTCAAGGCGGGACGACTCCCTGCATGGTTTACCGACCTGTTCAATGTCACCTACCAGTCAACCAGGATTTTTGACAACACCCTGCCCCAAGGGTTCGGTCTTGCACCACTCCCGGCAGGCAACCCGAAAGTGATGGTTTCCGTGCCGGAGAGAGCGTTACTCGAACTCTTCAGCGACACGGGCAAGCTTCAATCACTGGAAGAGACGTTGAACGTCGCTGAAAGCATTCGGCACCTGCGCCCTGATGTTCTTGAAATATTGTTGGCCCACACGACACGTGTAAAGGTAGTGCGGTTGGCCAAATCGTTAGCCGAGAGCCTTGAGCTACCCTGGCTTGAGATTGCAAAGAAACACAACGAGCGACTCGGAAGTTCAAGTCGTTGGATTGCTGTGACCAGGGACAAGAAAATTCTTCATCTCAAAAAATGAATCCCACCTACGTACAAACGGTCAACCTGCTGTTGGACATCGCCCCCACAGTGTTTCAAACCCCTCGATTTGCAATGAAGGGAGGAACAGCACTGAACCTGTTCGTTCAGGACCTGCCACGGCTGTCAGTGGACATTGACGTCGTCTTCATTAATCACCTGGCTGACAGAGATACAGCACTGGAAGAAATCGCCCAAGAGATTCAGCGCATTGAGGGAGCGACCGCCGAAATGGGCTATGAAACTCGAACCAGGAAAGTGCATGGTGGCGATGAAGTGAAGCTTGACATCTTCAGTGCAGAAGCAGAAGTCAAGGTCGAAGTGAATTTCGTTTTTAGGGGAACAGTCCTTCCGGTACAGACACGCTCACTGTCAGAAAAAACACAAGCACTGTTTTCCAAAAATATCCAGATCCCAGTGCTCTCGCCATCTGAACTTTATGGCAGCAAACTGGTTGCTGCGATGGACAGACAGCATCCACGCGATCTTTTCGACGTCCTCAAGATGTACGAAAGCCATGGTCTGACTCACGAAATCCTGGACTGCTTTGTGGTCTATTTGGCTGGTCACAACAGGCCCGTGCACGAGGTCTTGTTTTCCAATCCTCAACCAATGGAAGAAACTTTCAAAAACGAGTTTGTAGGTATGACATCAGAGCCCATCGACCTGAATGCTCTGCTCAATACCCAGCAACGATTGATGGACGAACTTCCACAGGCACTGACTCAAAACCAAAGAGATTTCCTGCTATCGCTGGTGGACGCGGTCCCGGACTGGTCCCTTCTGCCGTTCAACCATTTGCAAGACATGCCAGCCATCAAATGGAAGCTACAGAATTTGAGCAATCTGAAGTCAAAAAATCCGGCGAAATTTCGGTTTCAACATGAATCGCTTGAGCAGCGATTTAAACAGCAATAACTACGGTTTAAGCCAGACGCATATGAGGCCAAACGCATTTGCGTAGAAGTTCATAATGCTTTCTCGGTGTTTTGCAATGCCTCCCAAAGCGCCTTGATCAATGCACTCGAAGCCTCGTCCAAATTGCGTTCACCTGCATCAAAACTCAGGGCATAGTTGTTTTTCAAGATGTCATTACGCAAGAGCAGAGCCAGGCCGAAGTGGGTTTGGATGAGTTCATCTTCCTTCAGCGCGGCCAGTTCCTGGAGGGTATTAGCGGGCAAAGTACTGATCAAGTAGCGGGTGGTTTCCTCCACAGTCTTGGGTCTCTGGTCATCCGGATCGTTGAGTTGCAGAGCAACTCTGAATGCTCGATCTATCAACGGTGAAGGCAAACAAAGGCGGACCCGTTGCAATTCAGGGGCCAAGCTCGGGGCGTCGTTCTTGATTGCCTTAACAATAATGTCAGCAGCCAAGTCGGGAGGGAATTTGAAAACGCCTGTCCCGATAGCCGGCATGGCCAGTGCTTTGATATGGCGTTCGCCCGCCTGTCGAAACACCGCGCGAAGTGCTTCGGACATGATTTTTTCTGGTTCATCGTCGTTCAGATAGTGAGCAGATCGAACGTGAATCACCCATTGATTGGCCAAATTGAAACCGGGAGTGATGATGGCTTTGCCGAGTGCCAATGGAGCGAGTGGCTCGCAATAGGCCTCCAGTGCGGGGCCTGCAGCAGTGTGAATAGCACCGGCCACCCCCGAGCCGAAGCGCAGGTTTGAATTGGCACTGTTCACCACGGCATCGAAGCTGGGTGGTTGCCGAGAGATGTCTGAGATTTTGAGTTCAATTTTCATGGCGTTTAACAAGATGGGTATGACTTCAGGTCTCTCTTCATTTCACCCTCTCCCAAATTCCGACGTTGCCGATGCCGCCATAGGGATACCAATCCAGATGTTTCGAATATCCCGGCCATGGGGCTGGCAAATATTTGCGAGGCCCCATGCCTCCGGTGACAAATACTTCTGGTACACCAGCAGGATTGCCCATGACAACACGCGCAAGAACAGCCTGTGGGTCTGTGAAATCGGTCCAATTCCTGCCAAACCCATGCCCAGGTTGTATGACAGCAATAGCCCCTGCACGTAGGGCATTCCCAACATACAGCGCTTCATAAGCCGCCGCTCCATCTGCATTGAGATACAACAAGCTGAATCGCTCCGGGCCGAAGCTTGACGGAGCAGACACCTCGCGCTCCAAGATCACCCACTCACAAAACGATTCCACTACTCTGTGATCAGCGTTCCGAGTAATCTGCTCAGTTTCCGCCGGTGTAAGCCATGGCTGGATCCATCCATTCGGCACCAACTCTCTAGCCGAAATACTCCTCGCGCCAAGTACCTGATACTTGAGGAATGGCCTCGTTTCCAACTCGTTGAGGAACAACTCCCGGCTATATCCGTAATCGACGTAGACGAAGCTGCGGAACCACTGTCCCAAATATTGCACCGGCCTGCCATCGGTGCCGCAAGAAGGGTAGTAGAGCGAACCATCCAATACTTCCCGCAGCGGGAAGGGTTCGTCCAACATATTTTTTGCAGTCATCCTCCTCAACCAATCTGGCAAGGGCAACGGAGCATGACCTATCGCCATCGCGTACTCCGTTTCTGCTCGATTTCGATCAGATCTTTGATGCTCAGCACCTCGTCGTGAATGGAGGTCGCGTGTAAAGACATTTGGATTACTCTTTGTTGGACTCGATTCACAGCCCACCCTAAGACAGCACACGCGTAAGAAGCACAGACAATCCCGACAACAATGGTAGTACTACCAAATATCAGATCAACCAACCAGATGATCAGCGTTAATGCCAAGGCGTTTACAAGAAATGCTACAGGCAAGACAAGCCATATGGCTATAGCAGCATCTTGATTGCCTCGGCGCATACTGTGCAACTCGTTTTGCACATCTTCGTAATCGGATTCGTAGGACAAGTTTCCTCCTCTTCAGGCTACCTTGCGATACTCCCGAGTCGTCAGCAAATACAGCCTGCGCATGACATACACGGCTATCGTTCTATTATCGGGAATCCTATCCCGTGATATTTTTAGCGTCAACACGCCATACACCTTCGAATCAATTAAGTCTCATGTCCTCCCGAATATGGATCACTGCGGCCCTTTTCCTGCTGGCCCTGCTTGGCGTGGCTGTGTTTGTTGAGCCTGCAAGGCTGGAAGTACTGCATCATGATCTGAGGGTCGAGCCGCAACGACCTGGTCTGCGGGTGGTTCAACTTTCGGATCTGCATTTACACGCCATGGGTGCTCATGAACAGAGGGTCGTTCAACAAGTTCACGCACTACGGCCAGACCTATTGGTGCTGTCGGGCGACATGGTTGACCGTATCGATGCCTTGCCAGTTCTGAGGGAGTTTTTAGCGGCGGTAGGACCAGTTCGCACGGTGGCAGTACCGGGCAATTGGGAGCACTGGAGTGATGTAGATTTCGTGGCCTTGCAAGAACTCATTCAGTCACGGCCAGATATGAAGCTGCTCCTCAACGAGCGCTGGTCGTTCAAGCATCGCGGTCGCACAGTCGAGGTGATCGGTCTGGACGACTTCACTGCTGGCCAACCAGATCTCCAGATGCTCACGCCAAGCATCGGAATGGATGTGTCGCTGCTGGTTCAGCACTCGCCGGGGTTTTTCGATAAAGCCGAAGTCAGCCAGCGTATGCAAGGGAGTCGGTTTGACTTGTGCCTGTCAGGGCACACCCACGGTGGCCAGATCGCCTTTGGAGGCTGGGCCCCTTTTAGACCCAGGGGGAGTGGCAGATTTACGGCGGGCTTTTATGATGTGCTTGGATGCCAGTTATTTGTGTCCAAGGGTGTTGGCACATCTGTGTTGCCCATTCGCTGGGGGGCATTGCCTGAGATGATCGTTTTTGAACTCTGAAAATTAAAGAAATGCCGTAAGTACCCAGCAATTGAGATCGACAGACTCCTCTACAACAACAGATTCTTTTGATCCTTTCAAAGCAACAGGGTGCCCGATGCCAAATCGAAAAGCGTGGAGCTTTCTGGCAATGACTCGTCCAGGATGGCTGCGCCGATGTCCGGCAGCAATCGCGGCACAGACGACTTTCATCACAATCCAACCGTCTGCTCCAAACCATATTATTTCCTCACAGTTTCAAGCGATAAAGGCCATGTCGCCTCTGTCGAATCACCAGCCTCTCATATGCGTGAAGCGGGCCTTCATATTTGGGATCATCACGATTGGATGCTTTCAGCTTAAAGATATCCATAGGCTTTTCGCTGGCCAGACTGGCTTGTGTCATGAGAAATTCAGCCGACTGTGCCTGGTGTCGGTGCTCCCACAGGACAGCAAACAACCTCGCCTGAGCCTCGGTCAAGCGGATGGGGCCATGCGACCAGTCATTCAAATGTACCCACAGGAAGTCGTCGCTGAACGGCCCATGGACAGCCACAGGAATGGTGTCTCCCAGGGTATCGCCAGCATCTTCTTGCTCGTCATCGAGCAGACGCAGCGCCATGCCATGCAAGGCGAATCGATCCTCGAGATGCCACCAGGTGGCCACACCCGCCAGAGGATCCTGCGGCATCCGACCCAAGGGCCTGGGCGTAATCACCCAACTCTGGATTCGAGGCTCGAGTCCATGAAATATCTGCAGCCCATGGCGCTCCACCAGATCAATCCGCCGTGCCACCACCACCGGCCGCTTCCTGTAGCGGCCGATGTCCCATACGCCGTCTGCAATACGGGTGATGATGGTCTGCGGTGCAATGTCCAGTGCGCCGCGCAACTTGCGGATCAGCCATTCGTCGTCCAGCTGCCAACTGCGCTGACTGGCCGGATCCAGCCGAAACGGGCCACAGTCTGGGCACTGCACCATAAGCCCGTCATCACTTCGAAAGATGGGACCTCGGTACAACCCACAGAAAGCGCACATGGCATCACTGGCGTTGACCTGGCCCGCCACAACCGCCTTGACCTGCTTGAGAACATGCAGGGCTGAAATTTCTCCATCGTGCAGGCCACTTTCCAGCGAAAAGCCGCCCCGCACAAACAACAGGGCTGCCAGATTGATGGCTTGCTGGTTCTGCGTGATCTCCATTCACATCCCTCACTCGAACAAGTCACCAGCGAGCACCCTATGCCCTGCCCTTTCCGGTTCAGGCAAGAGGACCTGCTGGCCTTGCAGGATGCCCAGCTGCACCAGATAGCCCTCCAGCTGGGTCCGGAGCTTTTCATCGAACTTGTGCAGGTTCAGCCGCCCCTTGCTCGTGACCTCAATACTGACCACTGTGCAGCGGCTCTTGCCCTGCATGGGTGCGAGGTAGAAATTGAGCACCGCTGCCTGGATCATCCAACCACGGGTGAGTGGATTCTCAGAGTTGAAATAGTCGGCCAGCAAATCGGTCACGCAGCGCTGATCGCTGGATGCACTGGCGGTGCATTCAAGCTTGAGCCGTCCACAGCCACTCACCACGGTCACGCTTTTGACCTGCAGACCCACAAATCCGTCCTCGATCGCTTGCGGGATGTTCATGCCCAGGCGCAGAGAGGTAAGGTTCAGGCGAGGCGTCTGGATGCGCTGTGCATCCGCGTCCACACCCAGCAAATGCCTGGCAAAGGCCTCACAAAGCATGGCGTGGTATTTGGCCCCACCCCGGATGATGGTGCGTGCCACACCGGTGGCCTGGGCATATTCCAGCACCATGTGGATATTGGGACTGCCCACCCGCCGCTGCAGCTGGCTGCCTTCGAACTCAAGCTTGGCCGTGGCCAGATCCTTGGCATGAATCGAGATGAGTTGCGTGCCCCGGGCGCGCTCGAGCACATTGACCACACACACCTCACCGCAGCCCAACTCGCGCTGGTAGAACCCCTTGATGGCATCGCTGAACGCAGCTATCGAGGCCTCGTCTCGTTGAATGGCTCGCTTGATGCCAAGGTCATGCTGTTGGGCCTGCTGCCCATGGTGGTCCAGATATTCGATTTCGGCCGCCGCCTCAAACAGCGCGGGGTGGTGAACATACAGCCAGAACGCCCGCTGCAGGTCATTCTTGCAGGCAATCAGACCCATCAACTCGGAGGGTCGATCATGCGCCGCCTGAAACATGGCCTGCTTGCCCAACGGGTGAGCCAGCAGCGTGCTGGCGTGCAAACCCGCCACGATGCGGTCACGCAGGGCAGCTACAGGGTGCGACTGGATCAAGCCAATCAGGCCTTTGGATGTTTGGACAGAGTCGTTCCATGACCAGCCTTCGGGCAGTGGCAAGGCATGGCGCTCCATGAAGGTTTTAAGGGTGTCGTCGACAGGCAGGTTCAGCAGGATGTCGGCGTAGGTCTGAGCTCGGCTCATTTGGGTCTCCTTTGTTGTTGTTTGTTTTGGCAATGAGGCGTCTCAACCCCCAGTCTGTTGACCAGGGGCTTGGTGTGAGGCTTCGCCGGATTGCTGGATAAATATACAGCTTTTGGCAAGTTTGTCAAAGCCACCGCTGAAGGCCGCGTGAATGCTGGCCGGTGTCTCAGAAACCCAGGATTTATGCGGTTCTCCAACTCAAGGGCCTCATTGGCCCGCCAAAACACGTTACTTCTGGAGGGGTTCATTCATACGATTTGTGGAGGGTTTTCTCCATCAATTCCTCCCCATGAAAGTCCACCTGAACCCATTCACAAGCCCTCTTGGCAAACGCTCGGAAAAGAGCGGCTACCTCTCCCTTGAACAGATCAGCGAACTGATGGCCAAAGGCGCCTTCAGTCAACACCAGAAGCTCACCGAAATCCACAGCAGTCAGGTTTACGCCACTGATCTGGACGAGTTCGTGGACTTCCATGCCTGGCAGAGCGTCAATACGAACCCGTCTACTGAACAAGGAGTTCGCAAATGAAAACACGATCACTCACCCCGCGCGCGCAGCGCACCATCGAACAGCTCCACGCCGTCCAGCGCGAAGTGGCCGCTCTGCACGACATGAAGATGCCCGATCTTTGGAAAGTGTGGGATCTGCATTTCGCAAGCCGCCCGGTGCACCCCAACCGCAAATACCTGACCTCACGCTTGAGCTACCGGATTCAGGAATTGGCCTTTGGCACCTTGCCCCAGTCCACACGCGAGCGCTTGGTCGACTACGGCCAAAACCTCTCCAAAATCAAGACCAACACCCCGGCCAAAGCGGTGGCCATGCCCGGGGCCACACTGGTGCGTGAGTTCGAAGGCAAAGAGTTCAGGGTGGAGGTCTTGGCAGACGGCCGCTACGAGTACAACCAGAAGATCTACCGCAGCCTATCGGCGATCGCTAAGAACATCACCGGCACGCATTGGTCCGGACCCGCATTTTTTGGCATCAAAAACATGGTGGCCGTATGACTGAAGTGACCATCAAACGCTGCGCCGTGTACTGCCGGGTGTCCTCTGAGGAAGGCCTGGACCAGCAATTCAACTCCATCGACGCCCAGCGCGAAGCAGGCCAGGCCTTTGTGATGAGTCAGCGCAAAGAAGGCTGGGTGACCGTGAAGGACACCTACGAGGACCCCGGATTCTCCGGCGGCAACATGGAACGCCCCGGCTTCAAACGCCTGATGGCAGACATCAAGGCCGGAAAGGTTGACATGGTGGTGGTCTACAAGATCGACCGCCTCTCGCGCTCCCTGGCCGACTTTGCCGAGATGATGAAGGTCTTTGACCAGCACACGGTCAGCTTCAGCTCCGTCACCCAGCAGATCAATTCCTCGACCTCCAACGGACGCCTGATGCTCAACATGCTGCTGTCTTTTGCTCAGTTCGAACGCGAAGTGACCGGCGAACGCATCCGAGACAAGATTGCCGCCTCCAAACGCAAGGGGCTGTGGATGGGTGGCGTGGTGCCGCTGGGCTACCGTGTGGAAGATCGCCAGTTACTGATCCACCCGAAAGAATCGGAAACTGTGAACTGGATCTTCGACACCTACGTCAGCACAGGATCGACCACGCAGATGGTCCAGCAAATGAAGGAGCAAAACCGCCTGACCAAAACGGGGCGGCATTTTTGCAAGCAGTCGCTGTACAAGGTGCTGCAAAACCGCGTCTACCTGGGCATGCTCTCGCACAAGGGCAATTTCTACCCTGGTGCCCACAAGCCCCTGATCGATCAGGACCAGTGGGACAAGGTGCAGAAAATGCTTGCGCGCAAACCCGAAGAGAAGACCCAGGCCACCTGGTCCTTGAAGGCCCGGACCCAGTTTCTGTTGCGCGGCTTGATCTACACCCCTGCAGGCGATCTGTATCTTCCGATGGCCTGTCAGAAGAAATCTGGCAAGGTCTACCGCTACTACGTGCACAACAAGAAAATGCACGAGGGCGCCAGCCAGAGCACCGTCGCCAACCAACCCGCCGAGCCGGTGGAGCAGGAAGTCACCCGGCAGGTGCTCGATTTCCTGTGCTCGGGCACGATGCTCAACCAATACTGGCACCAGATCCAGCAGTTGAATCCCGGCATCCCTGAGGCCCAAGCTGTGAATTTGGTGCTTCAGCGCACAGCGGAAATCTGGGACAGCTACTTCGATGAGCTCAAAAGCCACATCATCCGCAGCTTGGTCGAACGAGTCACGCTGCACGATGACGACACGATCGAGGTCAGCTGGCGCACCACTGACTGGCTGGCTCTGCTGGAGGCAATTAAGCCCGGGACCATCGGCGCAGAGATGCTGGAGATGGAGATGCCAGCATGAGCGAGATGACAATCAGCAAGGAAGGCGAAGGTCTTAGGATCTCCACGCGCAAGCCCTTCAAGCTCAAACGCCGCCCTGGCATCAAAACCCTGGTCCTGGCCCAGGAAGCGCCAGAGGGCCAACTGACGGGTGCGGTGTTAGCCAAGAGCACCCACGTTGCCATGTTCCACGGGCTGGCTAGGGCCCATTACTGGCAGTGGCTGCTCGACATCGGTGAGGTCAAGAGCGGCTCAGAAATCGCCCAATTGGAGGGACTGGATCCGAGCACGGTCAATGAGCTGCTGCGCCTGACACTGCTGGACCCTGCCCTGGTGATGGACATCCTTGGGGGCAAGCCACCTCAGGAAGCCAACATGATGTGGTTCACCAGGAGTGCCTTACCGGACCTTTGGCATAAGCAATTCATGTCACAGCAAGCCGCCTGAAGGGATTCAGGCTGACTCAGTCTGGCTTTCGGCCAATTTAGCGGCCACGGCTTGGTTATACGAAAAGGGGCGTTTGACAGGGTGCGGCGATGCACTCTTCAGTCCCATTTCCGGTATGCGGCGTTTACAGAAGTTCAAGCATTGCCCTTGGGAGTTTGTTCTCGCTTAAATAAGAGATATCCCTCGATAACCATCCGCATTAATCGAGTCATGTACTAGGTTTTTTAGCCTGCTTGCAATCGATTGCACTACTGCTATCGAGTATCTGATTGGGCAGTATCACCGCGCACCGCCTATGTACTCTGCATATTCTCCAAGCAGATCGGAAACTTCCGAACCAAGAGGAGGCGATCTGTCAAAGTGAACTAATTGATTGCGATGTCGGCTGATCACACGAGGAGCAATTGGAACAGCACAATCAGCATAGGTGGCCAGAACAGTCAACGCAGGTTCCACAATAAGATCCGTGGAATGCAAAACACCCGCATCCATGGAGTAAAACTTCCCTGTCGACTCATTTGCAACCGCCATAACTTTCAGGCTTACACCCTCTCTGATCCACTTCATCGAAGACTGAGACCCTTTGTATAAAACTTCGTAGGCCGAGTAGTTGCCATCAGCGCATGGGGCCTCATAAATGTCGTACACACGGTTCCTTAACGAGCCTGCCAAGAGAAGGCTTGTGAAAGAGAATATGTGGTCATGAATTTCCCAACCCGGCGCTTGTGCCCAATCAAACTTCTTACTCCAAAGATGAAGCCTTAACGAGCGTCCCTCACCCAATTCCCACTTGCATGCAAAGAAGCCGAGCGGATGCCTTTGGCTGACCATAGTTGATTCAATATTTCGTATTTGACAGCCTGACTCTGCGCGCATCAGTTCAATGATGTCAGCGCGTATGTCGTTCGCAGATCTCTTTGACAGAACAGCGGTATAAATATTGAGTAGCGCCTGTTGATATGTCATCTGTAAGTGCGGTTTGGTCGACCGATGAACTTCGCTGCTCTTGATATCACAGAAGACTTAGTCGATAAAGACTTCAAATGGGCGAAGATATTCAGCAAGTCGTATAGAGACTTTTCTAGATCAGCAGCAGAGGCAGTTGGATGCGCGAGGTTTAGGTTGCGCAAACAATCCCTGTATGTAGTGAAGTCAATTGGTAGGCTTTGATCTTTCTGCGCATCGGCCTCCTTCTGATACCAACCATAGAAGTGGCCGCGCGCAGAGAATGCCACAGCAGATTCCGCTGGAGACTCTTGAGTAAGAACTGCCTCGTTATCGGAGATGTCGGCTCTGAAAGGCGTGAAAGAACTTCGAAGCCAGATAGCGATGCTCATGCCGGGATACAACGCTGCGTAGGCTGCAATGTAGATGGTGGCAAGGATCTTGGCAGTTACTTCGTCGGGGATTTCGACCGTCTTGTACTGTGGATGGGACCACATCGCAAGCTCCTTGTCGGCCACCTTGTAAGATCCTTTGGAAATCCTAGCTCGATATCCAGCATACGCGTCTACAGATGATCCATCAGTAGGATCAATCAAGAACAGTGTTACAGCCTTTGGATGCCCCGAGATTCTCGCTGATTCAGCCAAAATTGGAATCACTGACGAGGAAACGAAACTGGCTGTGTTGCCAATAAACACATAGCTACGTGTTTTCCTCGCATTTTCAAGCAAGCGGTCAGTAATTTGACTCGGCGGTACTTCGATCACCCTATCGCCAGGATCAATCCAGTCAACGATCCATCGGTAGGTGAGCGCAAGGAGAACAGCGGCAATTGCTCCTGCAATGAGATTTTCAATGACTGAAATAATGATCGACAGGTGTTGCTTCATTGCTGCAGATGTGGACTCATCTACTGATGCCTTGAGCGCGTAGTCTGCCAAATACAGCAAAGCGCAAATTGCGGCAACTGCTATAACGAAAATGATGCGGTGGTTACCGCTTTGAGGCAAGTCGCCGTTGTTTTGACTCATTGAAAACTGATTATTTCTTATGTGTAGTGGTTAGTTTATCTTTATGACTGTGGAATGGCCATTATTGAAGAGGATGATGTTCAGATATACCCGCTCAAGGAACTACGCGACATTCGCCTGATGCATACGAAGAGCCGATAGTAGCCTGCAGTTCTCATTGCCAAACCGGCCGACCGGAGTGCAGCGATTACTGCCTGTCACTTCGGAATCCGGAGCGTCTGGTTACGGCCGAATCGCGGTCGGTCAGTGCCAGAAAGAGCAGCGCTTCAACGTCTACGGGAAGCAGATTGCGCAGACAATCCACGTTTGTCTGAACGCATCGATCTGTACATCAAGCATTAGGGCGTTCCTAGGTAACTGCTTGGCTCTCCAGCAAGTACATTGGTCCACGACTCCCCGTCGCTTGGGACTGGATGTCGGATCTCGTCCGCGGGCCGTCCTTGCTCCCGGCGGGAGCATTCGACTGACGCGAGCAGCCGTCTACATCCGACGGCAACGGCCCCAGAAGACTTTGCTCGGTCGTAAAGCTGGGTACGCAACGTGTTGCACGACCGGGGAAGAATCTCATATTGCCCTTCATATTTCGTGGCCACGTCCTTCCAGAACATCTCCAAGAGTTGGCGAAATCCTTGATTTTCAGGTTCAAGCGCACGCCCGGAATCTAAAGCCTCAAGGGCCAGGGTCACCCACATGGGTTCGCCGAGCTTTGTTTTTGCGAGCACAGCTCCTGCCAATGCATCTGCTGCCGGTGAGGAAGCATCCCTGCAGGCTTGAGCGAACAGCGCAATGTTGTCAGGCGAATTGCCGATGAGTGAAGCAAGCGGCGAAGCAACATAGCGTTCGAGCTCCCAAGTTCCCGATAGCCAAGTGAATAGGGTTCCGTCAGTAATAAGGCGCAGGTACTCAGGAAGATTTTTGACAGTCAGCGTCGACGTTAGAGCTGGCACGAGTTGCTCAGGGGGACGGCCGCCAGTAGCCAGTGAGCTGCCCCATGCAAGGAACACCGGCCACGCGTCTTCGAGCTTTCTCTCGCTCAAACGCCGAACAATTTCGTTCGGGGATGAGTAGCGCTTCCACTGCTCCAAGTAGTATCCGCGGGGCTCCTTAAGCAGGTCATTAGGCTCAATGCAGAACAGCAACTCACTCAACTCGTCCATTTGATGTCGTGGCCACTCCTCAAGCCAGGTGGCACCGGCCTGTTGCCCATAGAGAGCTTCAATCTCGGCCACGACGCTCCGCTCGGAGATAGTCGCTCCTTGCTGCAGCAGGCCTTTCCATGCGTCCAAGGCCCCGTTCATCATTACCAAACCACTTGAAAGCGCTCGATTCAGAGGGGCAACGATTTCCGGGCTTGGGATGCGTGCAAGTTTGCCCAATAGCCCGTCGACTTGGTTCTTGGCAAATTGAGGCTTCCAGTCAACAGCGCGAGCTTTTTCATCGGCCAATAGTGCCAAACGGTCTGTCAGCATCTGGCCAAGCAGTCGCGCTGACTCATCAGTAGCCGGTTGAAATTCAGGAGTAGGTTGGCGCAGAGCGCGCCCAAATTGAGTCCGACGTTTTCCTTCTTTGACGTGTTGAAACATGGCATCGAAGAACACCGTGTGGTTTGATGCCCATGGTGAAACCGCGGCAGCGCAAATTGCTTCGGGAAGCACCTTGATAGCGCAGGGATGCGTCATCAATGCATTCAACGCGGGAAGTGCGGTTGGCCCCACGCGCCCTACGGCAGCATTTAGCCAGTTGCCATAGGATGGGTTTTGAGGCCTTTGAGTATCGCGACGCGGACCATTCCCCCACTTCTCGAAGGCGTCTTGGTAGTTGCTCCAGGCCTCAAGCTGGCGCCGATAAGCCTCAACTACAAAATCACTGAATTCTTCCGAAGCAATCATGCTGGCGATACACGCGAGAAGAACGAAGACTTCGTCGCTCCAAATGCCAGCAGGTTCCTGCATGTCACGAAAGCAATCAATGAGTTCTCTGAGTTCTGTGACAGTGGGCAGCCACTGCCCAATTCGTCGCGCTTGAGAACTTTCACCATTCATCCGATGGAACAACACTTGCAGCAACTCTGCAGCCTGTTCGTACGAGCAGGTGCCGCCGCGGCGTACAGCTTCCTTGAGCAGGAAATCGCCAGGTGCGTTCACGAGCAACTGGCGTACAAGGCGCTCCCGTTCGTAATCGACCTTTGATTTCGTCTGCCCACGGCCTTCAATGCTTTTCAGATGAACATCAAGGCATCTCTGCGTCTCGTTCAAGTCTGAAATTGGACCCAAAGCAATGGGAGACAGATGCTCAAAATTCTCGGTCTGAAGAGTCGCCCAGGCCCGTTCAAAAACGTCCCTCCTGTGTTCAGCCTTGGCGTTCATCAGGTTGTCGATGGCCCAGTCTGGAGGGCCTCTTCTCGTCAGCATGAGATCCTTGGCCAATGCCATCAAACGTTCAGGAACATTGGTGCGCGCGATTTCCAAGAGTTGAGTGTCTATGCCACTGCGCGTATCCTTTCCGAGGTACTCAAAGATTGCTTCGATGACCAGTGGCCCAACGAGCTTCGGAAACGAATGTGCCAGACTGACCTGGGTGTTCTTCGAACCGGATGCAACGGCAATCTCTTGAAGTTTCTTCTCTACCTTGTCACTGACCAGCCCATCCTCCACTGCATAACTCACATTGCTGATAAGGTCGTGGGACAGTTGCACCCCACTCGGGGCACCTAGCCATGCATGAATAGGCGCGTCTGATGCAGGGAAATTCCAAAACAGTGCAGCAATTGCCGCCGTCCTCACACTCGGTTCAGGCTCGCTGTTCGCGACCTTGACCAGAAAGTCAAAGTTGTCTGGATTGTCTGAAATCTCGTGCAAGAACTCGGTGCGGCGTTCCGCCGGCCAATTGAGCAGACGAGCTTCGGCGCCAGCCCCAAGCTGAGTAAGAGCTAATCCGAACCCATTGGAACGGGGCATCCGGTACCACTCCTTCGTCTCGTCGGGCGCCTCAAGGAACTTCCATAGACTTTCAGAAAAGTCCGCGAGACCGGAGGTTATTGCGCAGCGGAGTCCTAGCTCCCGAATTTCCTTGAACTTGGATGTCGCCAACTTTTCTACCTGCTGAACAATCCGTCGATGGGTGTCAACAGAGTCCAAAGAACAAAACCCCGAAATACCTACCAGGTCGCATGCCAGCCCTGTGTCCACCTGTTCGGCAGCTTCAATTAGGTGCAAACGCGCCTCCCGGCTCTCCGCCCCACGCAACTTACCCGCCGCAAGGAGCAGCGCGTCTTCCCATGCGGGTGAGTTGAGCGCGAACATCAAGGTCTTGCTTGCGTTACCAGATTCACTGCATTCGCCCAAGAGCCGTTTCGCCGCGAAGAACTCTTGAAAACGTTGGTGAGCGAACCGGATTGCACCGTCTTCTATGTGCAAGAGGTGGTGCCGTCCAAGTACCGCAAGGATTTCGGCCGAGGCGGGCGGGGGGCCAAGCAGGTCACTCAGGCTCCTAGCTACCCTGGTCACTGCGCGCACGACATCGTCTTGAGAAATGCTGGTCGACTGGCTATCGGTCAGCTGGCATGCGAGTTCCTCCAAGTATTTTTGGTGATATCCAAATACAGGTGAATTGTTCAGTGCCATCGAGCGTTGTTCGCCTTCCTCGAAGGCTCGCACGACGGCCCCGAGAAGGTCATAGACGCTGTCAGACGTCGTCACGTGGGTTCTCGCGTTCTCAATCAGACCCCGCAGAATGAGCGGGCTTCGTGCGGCATGCCGCAGCCGGTTGTTTCGAGCGAGAAGGTCCAGTAAGGGCTGCTTCGCGCTATCACTCAGTTCCGCACGAATGATTTGCGACTGGCCACTCCACGACAAGCCGCCGACTTTTATTTTTTTGAACGTCCTCAGCGCGGGAGGGTCTCCGGCGGAACGGGACACGATTACCGTATTGAGATTTCCCTCTGTCACAGCGAAGTCACGCAGATACTCTGCACAAGTCGACTTCTGCGCTGCAGGAATCTCATTCCAGCCGTTAATCATCACGGTCATCAGCCCTCTTTCGGCCAAATTTGCCAACTCTCCTGATGTCACTGTGTATTGGCGTGCCGATGTGCTTGAGGCCAGAAAATCTGACAGACTGGCTCCTGACTGGGTCCAGACTGAAGCGTCTACGTAGAACGGAATCCTTGCCTTTTCATCGGATAGGCAAGCGGAGCAGAGGTCTAACAGTAGAGTCGTCTTCCCCATACCTCCTTCGCCAAAGATGACGATGTCCTTTCCGGCTACCACGGCGCTCACTAGCTCATCGATATCCGTATGGACCGGTGTCGCCCCATCGCTTTCGTCCGTGACCGTGAGAGACAGTGGCGCAACAAATTTCGGCATCTTCCATCTTTGTCGACCAACTTCCAGCGTCGCTGCGGCCATGGCACGCATACGACTGAGGTCGGCGTCCGACGGGAATTCCGGGGAGGCCTCGGGGCTGCGCCCCAACCCTTGCGACGCATTGAAAAAGGCCAGCCCGTCGCGGAGAGCATCCCGTCCTGACTGGGTGGCTTGAAGGTCACCAAGCACCCAGGAGATGGCCAAGGCTATCCGGCCCGGCGCGAGCTTGGGAGATTCACCAGTGACTCGCCCGTACTCGCCCGATAGCCTTTCCGATGCCTCACTCGCTAACGCAGAGCGATTGGCAGCACGGGCAATAAGAACCGTTATGAAGTCGTCGAGGTTGTTGTCCTGACGAATCCATGCCGCAAACTCTGAGAATTGGAGTTCAGCCGGAAGCTGCCGACTTTTAATGAGGTCCTGGAACCTGCGGCTAAGTAGATTCTTAAGACTTGCCTGATGAACGAAGTCGTGCCCCTCTGCGGCCTTGTCTCTTGCCTGACGGCGGGACCACCAATCCCTCGCGGTACGGACTGGCCAAGAAGCCACAGCTCTAACGAGCACAGGCCCGAGCACTTTCATTAGTCCAGCGGACATCACACCAGTCTCCCCCTAAATCCTTGGTACGCCTCGCCGGCGATCAAGCGCGCCCATTTTTCTTGGCGTGTCCACGGCGAGTGGGTTGAATCTGAGTGCGACTTTAGCTCATAGCTTGGCCACATCGACGTGAATTTCGTAGCTTCCTTTTGGAGGGCGTATGGCCGCCACATCAACACTCGAGGCAGTCGTCCCACATATCTCAAACTTTGCTCGTCTGCTTTTGCAATGCGCGACAGACCGCTACGGGTTGGGACTACCAGTTCATCCCTAATGCAAGCAGTCGTTTCTGCGTCCGCATCTGATCAATCCTGGTCGAACGACTAGTCTTCGAGGTCGAGCGGTCACCCATTAGGCGAATCCACCCGCCTGGAATCAGCCTGAGGCCGCCATTTATCCGGTTCAACTCCCCTATGCTTGGCCACTGACAAGGTCCAACCCAATCGCTGGAACCCGCATGAATACTGGGTCCAGCTTATGGACACGTCCACAAGGCAACAGAGAAAAGAGAGAAAAATTCGGACTCTGAGGTCAAAAAACGGCGTAATCTGCCCTGACGCGTCCACAAGGAAAAACGCGGAAGCCCGCAAATACAGGGCTTTCCGGACATAAAAAAGGGGGACAGAGAAAATCTGTCCCCCCGCATATGGTGGAGCTGGCGGGATTTGAACCCGCGTCCACAAGTCTTTTTCGTGCAGTTCTACATGTGTAGTCGTCTGATTTGAGTCTTATCTGATGAACCGCGCAGCGACACGCTGAACATCAAACCAGCATCCTTAGATCTCGCACAACATCAAGGTGCCCGATGTCATGCCAGCCAATATGAGTTACCTTGTAGCTAGGACTTTGGAGGCTTTAACACCCCCATCACCCTAACCCAGCCTATCGGCCAACTGTTACAAGGCTCACCGGATTAAGCGGCGAGTGCGAAACGTTCGTCGTTTGCAGTTAGTTTTTTTTCTGTTGTTTTACGAGGATCAGAACCTCGACATGCCCTGCTACGCGTCCGAACCCATGTCGAAACCAGTGCAGCCCCAAGCATTCTATTTTAGGCCTATCCCAGCAATTGCAAGAGCTGAATGGGTGAATCTATTTTTAAATCTGCGCCCCAGCTGCTGATATCGGCCTTTTCGCCCAAATAACCATAGTTGGCGGCAACGGTTCGCATGCCTGCGGCGCGTCCAGCCACGATGTCGCGCTCGTCGTCACCGACATACAAGCACACCTCTGGCGCAAGCCCCAACCGCCGTGCAGCTTCAAACATGGGCTCAGGGTGAGGTTTGGGGTGAGGCGTGGTGTCACCACTCACGATAGCCGCCGCACTGGCGAATAGGGGCATGGCTTGGGTCAACGGGTCGGTAAAGCGTGCCATTTTGTTGGTCACGACGCCCCAAGGCAAGCCACGGGTTTGCAAACCCGCGATCAAATCTGACACACCATCAAACGCGTAAGTCCGAACGGTCATGGCCGCTTCGTAATTGGCAAAGAACTCTTCGCGCATGGCCATGAAGTCGGCGTGTTCGTGCGTTATGTCAAAGGCAATCTTGAGCATGCCACGCGCGCCTGCCCCCGCTAGAGGGCGATACAGCTCATACGGCAGCGAAGGCAAGCCTCGGTCGATGCGCATTTTGTCTGCGGCAGCACCCAAGTCAGGGGCGCTATCGATCAAGGTGCCATCTAAATCAAACAGCACAGCACGAATGTGTTGCAGCATCAGCGCGCTTTCTGGGTGGCGACGAGGTAGTTGACGCTGGTGTCAGCGCTCATCCAATAACGACGTGTCAAGGGGTTGTATTCCATGCCACGGGTGTGCTGCCATTCCAAACCGGCAGCGCGGCATGCACTCGCCAGCTCGCTGGGGCGAATGAATTTGGCGTATTCATGGGTGCCTTTGGGCAGCAAGTTGAGCACGTATTCAGCACCCAAAATGGCAAACAAAAAGGACTTGGGGTTGCGGTTGAGCGTCGAGAAAAACACCCAACCACCCGGCTTGACCAAATCAGCGCACGCTTTGACAACAGACACGGGGTCAGGCACATGCTCCAACATTTCCATGCAAGTCACCACATCAAAGCTGGCGGGACGCTCCAACGCCAAGGCCTCGACGCTTACTTCGCGGTATTGCACATTGGGCGTTTGCGCTTCTAAGGCGTGCAGTTGCGCAACTTTGAGCGACTTGGTGGCCAAGTCAATGCCCAAAGCGTTGGCACCGGAGCGGGCCATTGCATCGGTCAAGATGCCACCGCCACAACCCACATCCAGCACGTCTTTGCCTTGAAGGGGGGCGGACGCCTTGATCCACTCCAAACGCAAGGGGTTGATTTGGTGCAGCGGTCGAAATTCGCTTTCAGGGTCCCACCAACGGTGAGCAAGGTCTGAAAACTTGGCCAATTCGGCCGGATCTACGTTGGTGTGGGCAGTCGTTTGCATAGCGTCAATTGTCGTTCAAGCAAAAAGAAACCCCGCCGAAGCGGGGTTTCTTTGAAGGATCAATGAAGATCAGTTAGCGCGTGTGCCAACCACTTCGATCTCAACGCGACGGTTTTTCGCGCGACCTTCTTTGGTCTTGTTGTCAGCAACAGGTTGCTTCTCACCCTTGCCTTCGGTGTAGATGCGGTTCTTTTCGATGCCTTTGGACACCAAGTAAGCCTTCACAGACTCAGCGCGGCGGACCGACAATTTTTGGTTGTAAGCATCAGTACCGACGGAGTCAGTGTGACCCACAGCGATGATGACTTCCAAGTTGATGCCTTTGACTTTACCGACCAAGTCGTCCAGCTTGGCTTTGCCAGCGGGCTTGATAACAGATTTGTCAAAGTCGAAGAATGCGTCAGCGGCGTAAGTCACCTTGGCAGCAGCAGGCTTTTGTGGCGCTGGAGCTGGAGCTGGTTTTGGAGCCACGGTAGGGGCGACCACAGCAGCAGGAGCAACCAAAGCGCCATCGCAATCTTTAGCGGCAGTTGCTGGCGTCCAGCTGGCATCGCGCCAGCACAAGCCTGTTCCGCTTTTCCATGTGTCGCCGGAGGCATTGCGCCAGTTGTCAACATTCTGTGCAACAGCAGCAGTAGCCAAAACAGCGGTAGCAACAAAAGCTGCCAAATTCTTCAAGTTTTTCATAGTTCACCTCTGAGGTATGTAAAAGCCGCAGAACACTCTGCGAATTCAGGCAGTCAAGGCGCAAAGACCGTAACGCTTAGAAATATTGTGCCATAGCCAACAGGCTCTACTGCTCGAATTAACAAGCCTTAAGAAATTAAGCCGGCAGCCTGTTGCAAGTGAGCCACACCCAAGGGCTAAGTTAAACCGCCTAAAATGTCAGGTTTCCTGCTTTACGGCCGCTTTCATGACCCAGTTCGCTAAAGAAACATTGCCCATCAGCCTAGAAGAGGAGATGCGCCGCAGTTACCTAGATTACGCCATGAGCGTGATTGTGGGCCGCGCCCTGCCCGACGCGCGAGACGGCTTAAAGCCAGTGCACCGTCGCGTTTTGTTCGCGATGCATGAGCTCAACAACGACTGGAACCGTCCTTACAAGAAGTCTGCCCGTATCGTGGGTGACGTGATTGGTAAATACCACCCGCACGGCGACAGCGCGGTGTACGACACCATCGTTCGTATGGCGCAAGATTTCTCGTTGCGCCACATGTTGGTAGACGGCCAAGGCAACTTCGGCTCGGTCGACGGCGACAACGCCGCGGCCATGCGTTACACGGAAATCCGCTTGTCCAAAATCGCTCACGAAATGTTGAGCGACATCGACAAAGAAACTGTCGACTTCGGCCCTAACTACGACGGCTCTGAAAAAGAACCGCTGGTCTTGCCAAGCCGCATTCCTAACTTGCTGGTCAACGGTTCCTCCGGCATTGCCGTGGGTATGGCCACCAACATCCCGCCCCACAACTTGAACGAAGTGGTGGACGCGTGTTTGCACATGTTGCGCCACCCCGAGGCGACCATCGACGAGCTGATGGAAATCATCCCTGCGCCCGACTTCCCAACGGCCGGCATTATTTATGGCATGAGCGGCGTCAAAGACGGCTACCGCACAGGTCGTGGCCGCGTGGTCATGCGCGCCAAGTGCCACTTTGAAGACATCGACAAAGGCCAGCGCCAATCCATCATCGTGGACGAGTTGCCTTATCAAGTGAACAAAAAAACCTTGCAAGAACGCATGGCCGAATTGGTTCACGAGAAAAAGATTGAAGACATCAGCCACATCCAAGACGAGTCCGACAAGTCGGGCATGCGCTTGGTGATTGAACTCAAGCGCGGCGCCGTGCCTGAGGTGGTGCTGAACAACCTGTACAAGCAAACCCAGCTGCAAGACACCTTTGGTATCAACATGGTGGCCTTGATTGACGGCCAACCCAAGCTGTGCAATTTGCGCGATTTGATTGCCGTGTTCTTGGGGCACCGCCGCGAAGTGGTGACACGCCGCACCATCTTCACCCTGCGCAAAGCCCGCGAGCGCGGCCATGTGCTGGAAGGTTTGGCGGTGGCTTTGGCCAACATCGACGAGTTCATCCGCATCATCCGCAACGCGCCAACGCCCCCTGTAGCCAAGGCCGAGTTGATGACCAAGTCGTGGGACAGCCAACTGGTGCGCGAAATGCTCACCCGCAGCCGCACTGACGGCGGCGTGATCAACGCTGACGACTACCGCCCCGATGGGTTGGAAAAAGAATTCGGCATGGGCAGCGACGGCCTGTACCGTTTGAGCGACACCCAAGCCCAAGAAATTTTGCAGATGCGTCTGCAACGCCTGACCGGCTTGGAACAAGACAAGATCGTCAAAGAATACAAAGACGTGATGGCCGAGATCGACGACTTGCTCGACATCTTGGCCAAGCCCGAACGCGTCTCCACCATCATTGGTGACGAGTTGGCCGTGGTGAAGCAAGAGTTCGGTCAAACCAAACTCGGGGCACGCCGCAGCCTGATTGAGCACAACGCCCAAGACTTGGCCACCGAAGACTTGATCACCCCCACCAACATGGTGGTCACGCTCAGCCACAGCGGCTACATCAAGAGCCAGCCTCTGTCTGAATACCGCGCCCAAAAACGCGGCGGTCGCGGCAAACAAGCCACCGCCACCAAAGAAGACGACTGGATCGACCAACTCTTCATCGCCAACACGCACGATTACATCTTGTGCTTCTCCAACCGTGGTCGCCTGTATTGGCTCAAGGTCTGGGAAGTGCCTGCGGGCTCACGCGGTTCACGCGGTCGCCCGATCGTCAACATGTTCCCGCTGCAAGAAGGCGAAAAAATCAACGTCGTGCTGCCCCTCACCGGCGACATGCGCACCTTCCCCAGCGACCACTACGTGTTCATGGGCACCTCGATGGGCACGGTCAAAAAGACCTCGTTGGATGAGTTCAACAACCCACGCAAAGGCGGCATCATCGCCGTCAACTTGGACGACGGCGACTTCCTCGTCGGCGCCGCTTTGACCGATGGCAAGCACGACGTGATGTTGTTCAGCGACGGCGGCAAAGCCGTGCGCTTTGACGAAAACGACGTGCGTCCCTTGGGTCGCAGTGCACGCGGCGTGCGCGGCATGATGATCGAAGAAGGCCAAAGCGTCATCGCCATGTTGGTGTCTGAGCAAGAAGACCCGAACGCCCCTGCCGATGAAGGCAAGCCACGCGCCAGCGTGTTGACCGCCACCATCAACGGCTATGGCAAACGCACCAGCATCACCGAGTACACACGCCACGGCCGAGGCACCAAAGGCATGATTGCCATCCAACAATCTGAGCGCAACGGCAAAGTCGTCGCCGCAACCTTGGTGCATGCCGAAGACGAAATCATGCTCATCACCGACACCGGCGTTTTGGTGCGTACCCGCGTGTCTGAAATTCGCGAACTCGGCCGCGCCACCCAAGGCGTGACCTTGATTGGCTTGGACGAAGGCGCCAAACTCAGCGGCTTGCAACGCATCGTCGAAAACGACGCGGCCATCGCCGAAGGTGACACCGACGAGAGCCAAAGCGGCAGCGCTGACAACGCAACAGACGGCGACACAAACAGCGGTACAGATGCACCCAGCGAGGCCTAAATCAGCATGAGTGTTCGTCCCTATAACTTTTCGGCAGGCCCAGCGGCCATGCCGCTGGAAGTGTTGCAACAAGCGGCTGCCGAGATGACCGACTGGCACGATGCACAAGGCCGTTCCTCAGGCATGGGCGTGATGGAAATGAGCCATCGCGGCAAAGAGTTCATCAGCATTTACGAACAAGCCGAAGCCGATCTGCGCGAGCTGTTGGCTGTGCCCGCCAATTTCAAAATCTTGTTCATGCAAGGGGGGGGCTTGGCTGAAAACGCCATCGTGCCCTTGAACCTCTCACGCGGCGAAACCGTCGATGTGGTGGTGACGGGCAGTTGGAGCGAAAAATCGTTCAAAGAAGCGAGCAAATATTGCACGCCACATCTGGCGGCCACGGGTGCTGAAACAAACTTCACCACCCTGCCCGCCCCCGCGCAATGGCAGCTCAGCCCTGGCGCGCAATACGTGCATGTGTGCACCAACGAAACCATCCATGGCGTGGAGTTTCACACCCTGCCCGACCTCAAAGCCTTGGGCTCTGACGCACCGCTGGTGATCGACTTTTCATCGCATGTGCTCTCACGCAGCGTCGATTGGGCACGAGTCGGCGTGGCTTTTGGTGGCGCACAAAAAAACATTGGCCCCGCTGGCGTCACGCTGGTGGTGGTGCGCGAAGACTTGCTGGGCCACGCGCTCAAAGTCTGCCCCAGCGCCTTCAATTACAAAACCGTGGCCGACAACGGCTCGATGTACAACACGCCGCCCACGTACAGCATTTACATGGCAGGCCTGACCTTCCAGTGGCTCAAGCGCCAAGGTGGTGTGGCGGCCATGGAGCAACGCAACATCGCCAAAGCCAAGCTGTTGTATGACTTCTTGGACAGCTCCAGCTTCTACAGCAACAAGGTCGCGCACGACTGCCGCTCGCGCATGAACGTGCCGTTCTTCTTGGCCGACGAGTCGCGCAACGACGCGTTCTTGACCGGCGCCAAAGCCGCAGGTTTGTTGCAACTCAAAGGCCACAAGTCGGTGGGCGGCATGCGCGCCAGCATCTACAACGCCATGCCCATCGAAGGCGTGCAAGCGCTGGTGAGCTACATGCAAGCGTTTGAAAAAACACAAGCTTAAAACCGTCATGAGCCAACAACCCATTCAGTCTGACGCCCTCGGCGCGTTGCGCGTGCAAATCGACGCGCTCGACAAACAACTGCTACAGCTGGTCAACGACCGCGCCAAAGTGGCCGAACAAGTCGGTGAAATCAAACGCGCCGAAGGCTCACCCTTCTTCCGCCCCGACCGCGTGGCGCAAGTGATCGACAAGATCACCCAAGCCAACCCAGGTCCGTTGAAGAACGAGCACATTGCGTCCATCTGGCGCGAAATCATGTCGGCTTGTTTAGCCCTTGAAGCACCCCAGCGTGTGGCGGTGCTTGGGCCGCAAGGCACGTTTTGCGAACAAGCCGCCATTGAGTTTTTTGGCAGCGCCGCCAACCTGATTTACTGCGCCAACTTCGACGAAGTCTTCCACGCCACCGCCGCAGGCACAGCCCAGTACGGCGTGGTCGGCATGGAAAACTCCACCGAAGGCGTGGTGGCCCGCTCGCTCGATTTGTTCTTGCGCTCGCCCGTGCATGTGGTGGGCGAAGTCAGCCTGCTGGTGCGCCACAACTTGATGCGTCAAATCAACTCAGACGCAGGCATCGAAGTGGTCATGGCCCACCCGCAAGCCTTGGCCCAATGCCAAGGCTGGTTGTCGCAACACTTGCCGCACGTCGAACGCCGTGCCGTGGCCAGCAATGCCGAAGGCGCGCGCTTGGCGGCCACCAACCCCACATGGGCCGCCTTGGCCAGCGAGCGTGCGGCCAGCCAGTTTGGCTTGCACATCGTGCACCATGCCATTCAAGACGAGGCCTACAACCGCACGCGGTTTGCCGTCATCGCGCTGCCGCAAACCTTGGCCACGCCCCCCGCATCGGGCAACGACTGCACCAGCTTGGTGGTGTCGGTGCCCAACCGCCCGGGTGCCGTGCACGACTTGCTGGTGCCGCTCAAAAACAACGGCGTGTCCATGACGCGCTTTGAGTCGCGCCCCGCCAAATCGGGTCAGTGGGAGTACTACTTCTACATCGACATCCAAGGCCACATCAGCCAACCTCATGTGGCGGCGGCGCTGCAAGAGCTGCAAGGCTTGTGCGCGTTCTACAAGGTGTTGGGTTCTTACCCTGTGTCGGAATGACGTCCGAATCGCCGCTGACACCGCGATTCGACAAACTGGCGCTCATTGGCTGCGGGCTGATGGGCGGCTCCTTCGCGCTGGCTTTGCGCGAAGCGGGTTGGGTCAAGCACATCGTAGGCTTCAGCGCCTCTGAAAAAACCCGTCAACGCGCCGTCGCGCTCCACGTCATTGACCAAGCCTGCAACAGCGTGGCCCAAGCCGTGCAAGATGCCGATTTGGTGCTGCTCGCCGTGCCCGTGGGTGCGATGCAAAGCAGCTTTGAAGCCCTGCGTCCCGCCTTATCAGCCCACGCGTTGCTGATGGATGTGGGCTCCACCAAATGCGATGTGGTCACCGCTGCGCAACAGCATTTGGGCGAGCGCTTGTCGTGCTTCGTGCCGGCCCACCCCATTGCAGGCAAAGAGCTGGCGGGCATCGACCATGCCGAAAGCAGTTTGTACCAAGCACGGCGCACCATCCTCACGCCTTTGCCGCAAACAGGCGCAGCCCAATTGCAAGCCGCCCAAGCCGTGTGGCAAGCCGTGGGCAGTCATGTCACGGTGATGAACCCCGAGGACCACGACGCCACGTTTGCCGCGGTCAGCCACCTGCCGCACTTGCTGGCTTTTGCCGCAATCAACGCCTTGACCGCGCAAGCACAAGGCGACACGTTTTTACAAATGGCCGGCCCTGGCTTTCGCGACTTTTCGCGCATCGCCGCCAGCGACCCTGCCGTGTGGCGCGATATTTTGAATGCCAACCAAGCCGAAGTCTTGACCCAAATGGCGCACTTTCGCACGGCGCTCGACGCGTTTGAAACCGTCTTGAAACAAGGCGACACCGCCGCGCTGCAACACCTGATTCAACAAGCCAGCCAAGTGCGCTCGGCTTGGACTCTGCAAGCGGGCAACGCTTGCCACACAGCTTCTGAAACCCAACGCTCATGACGATGCGCCGCATCTGCGTCCTGCGCGTTCTTTCACATTAATCACCATGTTCTCCACCGCTTTTCTCGACTTGCCCGCCCTTCAAGGCGCCTCTGGCACCGTCACCCTGCCCGGCTCCAAAAGCATCTCGAACCGCGTGTTGTTGCTCTCGGCGCTGTGCCAAGGCACCACCGTCGTGCACGACTTGCTCGACTCGGACGACACCCGCGTGATGCTGGCAGCGCTGCGCCAACTGGGCTGCGGCGTGGACGTGCAAGGCACGACCGTGACCATCACAGGCTTGGGCGGTCAACTCAAGCACCACGACGCGATTGAGTTTTTCATGGGCAACGCGGGCACCGCCATGCGCCCGCTCACCGCCGCGCTCGCGGTACTCGGTGGCGACTTCACGCTCAAAGGCGTGCCCCGCATGCACGAGCGCCCGATTGGCGATTTGGTCGATGCGCTGCGCTTGCTCGGCTGCTCGATTGACTACTTGGGCAACGACGGCTTTCCACCGCTGCACATTGGCCAACCCTCGCTCAAAGTGGACGCCCCCATTCAAGTGCGTGGCGATGTGTCCAGCCAGTTCCTCACTGCGTTGTTGATGGCCTTGCCCCTCGCAGCAAAAACGCAAGACATCGTGATTGACGTGGTGGGCGAGCTCATCAGCAAGCCTTACATCGACATCACACTCAACCTGTTGGCGCGTTACGGCATCGCGGTCAAGCGCGATGGCTGGCAACGTTTCACCATCCCGCAAGGTTGCCGCTACCAATCCCCCGGCACGATTCACGTCGAAGCCGATGCGTCGTCGGCCAGCTACTTCATCGCGTTAGGGGCCATCGCTGAAGGCGAAGGCATCCGCATTCAAGGCGTGGGCGCAGACTCCATCCAAGGCGACATTCGCTTCATGGATGCCGCTTCGCAAATGGGCGCTCACATCACCAGCGGCCCCAACTGGCTCGAAATCAAGCGTGGCGCGTGGCCGCTCAAAGCCATTGAATTGGACTGCAACCACATCCCCGACGCCGCCATGACCTTGGCCGTGATGGCCTTGTACGCCGACGGCCCCACCACGCTGCGCAACATCGCCAGCTGGCGGGTCAAAGAAACCGACCGCATCGTGGCCATGGCCGCTGAATGCCGCAAGCTCGGTGCCACCGTGGAAGAAGGCCAAGACTGGCTGCGCGTTCATCCCTTGCCCAATGGCCAACACGTCAATCCATCAGTGCAAGGCCAGTGGCAAGCCGCCAGCATTCACACCTACGACGACCACCGCGTCGCCATGTGCTTCTCGCTGGCTGCATTCAACGCCGACCAAATCCCCGTTCGCATTGAAGACCCCAAATGCGTGGCCAAAACCTTCCCCGATTACTTTGAGGCCTTGTTCTCGGTGGCACACGCCAGCGCCCAAGACATTCCCGTCATTTGCATCGATGGCCCCACGGCCTCAGGCAAAGGCACCTTGGCCAGCCGCGTGGCGCAGGCCTTGGGTTACCACTACCTCGACTCGGGCGCGCTCTACCGCGTGACCGCTTACGCCGCGTTACAAGCCGGATTGGCACTTGAAACAGCCCACGAAGCCCGCATCGCCGACCTCGCACGCACCCTGCCCGTGCGCTTTGACGGCGACACCGTCTGGCTCGGCGACGCCGACGTGAGTGACGCCATTCGCACCGAAGAAGCCGGCATGAATGCCTCCAAAGTGTCCGTTTTGCCTGGCGTTCGTACCGCGTTGGTGGACTTACAGCTGAGTTTTCAACGCCTGCCCGGCCTCTTGGCCGATGGCCGTGACATGGGCACCGTCATTTTTCCGCAAGCCCCTCTGAAAGTGTTTTTGACCGCCAGCGCCGCACAGCGCGCCGAACGCCGTCATAAGCAATTGATTTCAAAGGGTATTTCGACTACACTCGACAGTCTTCGCGCCGATTTAGAGGCCCGTGACGCACGCGATTCATCGCGCAGCGTGGCACCTCTGAAACCGGCACAAGATGCGTTGCTACTCGACAACTCCTCGCTCTCTATCGAAGCCTCGGTAGATCAGGTTTTGAACTGGTGGCAAAGCAAACAGCCCTTTCAAAGGGGCTGACAACCTGGCCCGTTTGGCTCCTCTCGCGCTGCATTGGCGCACTGGCCCAACGGATCTAAAACTTAACCCGTGGCGCACGCCACAACCCACCGCTAACCGCAGGCCCATGTGGTGCAGCAATCCCGCTGCCCTCTTACCCGTGGTTAGACACAAGGAAAAAAATGTCCGAATCTTTTGCCGCCCTATTTGAAGAATCCCTGAAGCGCTCCGAAATGCGCACAGGCGAAGTGATCACTGCTGAAGTGATCCGCATCGAACACAACCACGTCGTTGTGAACGCTGGCCTCAAGTCTGAAGCCTACGTGCCAATCGAAGAATTCAAGAATGACAAGGGCGAACTCGAAGTCCAAGCTGGCGACTTCGTGTCGGTCGCGATCGGTAGCGTTGAAAACGGCTACGGCGACACCATCCTGAGCCGCGACACTGCCAAGCGTTTGGCATCGTGGATGAGCTTGGAAAAAGCTCTGGAATCTGGCGAGTTTGTCACTGGCACAACCAGCGGCAAAGTCAAGGGTGGCTTGACCGTGTTGGTCAACGGCATCCGCGCGTTCTTGCCTGGTTCATTGATCGACACACGTCCGATCAAAGACTTGTCTCCTTACGAGAACAAGACCATGGAATTCAAGGTCATCAAGCTCGACCGCAAGCGCAACAACGTCGTGCTGTCACGCCGCGCTGTGGTGGAAGCTTCGATGGGCGAAGAGCGCGCCAAGTTGATGGAGACTTTGAAAGAAGGCTCTATCGTTCACGGTGTGGTCAAGAACATCACCGAATACGGTGCCTTCGTGGACTTGGGTGGTATCGACGGCCTGTTGCACATCACTGACATGGCATGGCGCCGCGTCCGTCACCCTTCTGAAGTGGTCACGGCTGGTCAAGAAATCACTGCCAAGATCCTCAAGTTCGACACCGAGAAAAACCGCGTGTCCTTGGGCCTCAAGCAAATGGGCGACGATCCTTGGATGGGCGTCAACCGCCGCTACCCACAAAGCACCCGCTTGTTCGGCAAGATCACCAACATCGCCGATTACGGCGCGTTTGTGGAACTCGAACCCGGCATCGAAGGCTTGGTGCACGTCTCTGAAATGGACTGGACCAACAAGAACGTGGCGCCTTCCAAGATCGTGTCCTTGGGCGACGAAGTCGAAGTCATGGTCCTCGAGATCGACGAAGACAAGCGCCGCATCAGCCTCGGCATGAAGCAATGCAAAGCCAACCCATGGCAAGACTTCGCTCAAAACACCAAGCGCGGCGACCGCGTGAAGGGCCCCATCAAATCGATCACCGACTTCGGCGTGTTCGTGGGCTTGGCTGCCGGCATCGACGGTTTGGTTCACTTGTCTGACTTGTCTTGGAACGAAACCGGCGAAAACGCCGTGCGCGAATACAAGAAGGGTCAAGAAGTTGAGGCTTTGGTCTTGGCTGTGGACGTCGACCGCGAGCGCATCAGCTTGGGCATCAAACAGCTCGACTCTGACCCATTCACCACCTTCACGTCGATCAACGACAAAGGTCAAATCGTGACTGGCAAGGTCAAGACTGTGGATGCCAAGGGCGCTGAAATCGACCTCGGCGAAGACATCATCGGCTACTTGCGCGTCAGCGAAATCTCGCGTGACCGCGTGGAAGACGCTAGCCAAGTGTTGAAAGTCGGCGACGAAGTGACGGCTGTGGTGGTGAACGTGGATCGCAAGACCCGCAACATCCAGTTGTCGATCAAAGCCAAAGACCAAGCGGACCAACAAGAAGCCATGGCTTCGTTGTCGCAACAGTCGTCGCGTGAAAACGCTGGCACCACCAGCTTGGGCGCTTTGTTGCGCGCTAAGCTCGACAACAACAACTGATGACGCGTTCAGACCTGGTCGAAGAGCTGGCTGCCCGTTTTGGGCAGCTCACGCACCGTGACGCCGAGTTCGCTGTCAAGACCCTTCTTGACGCGATGAGCGACGCACTGGTGCGCGGGCACCGCATTGAGTTGCGGGGCTTTGGCAGTTTTTCGATCAACCGTCGCCCGCCTCGCATGGGACGCAACCCGCGTTCAGGCGAAAGCGTGGCAATTCCTGAGAAACGTGTGCCCCATTTCAAGCCGGGCAAAGCCTTGCGCGAAGCGGTGGATGCACGTACCCAAGAGTTGATGACGGGGTCTGGCCCCAACAGTTGAGTTTGAACCTCCAGTTCATCAAAATGAACCTCCGGTTCAAGAGGCTGCAAGGCTAAAATCTCCTCGTCACAGAGGAGTTACCTTGAAAAACCTCATGTGGCTGCTTCAGTTGTTACTGAAAGCAGCCATTTTTTTTACCCTGTTCGCTTTTGCGCTGAACAACCAGCAGGAAGCCGTGGTCCATTTTTTCTTTGGCACCACTTGGCAAGCCCCCTTGGTGCTGGTGGTGTTAGCCGCCTTTATTTTGGGCGTCGCCATTGGCGTGCTCGGCATGGTGCCGCGCTGGTGGAAACACCGCCGTTTGGCCCAACACGCACACACCCTGAATACCGATGCTTCAGCCAAGTCTGAAGCTGCCACTCCGACCTCTGCAGACACCCCTCATGGAATTTGACCTCAGCTGGATCTTGCTTGGCCTGCCCTTGGCCTTTGGCTTGGGTTGGCTCGCCTCGCGCATGGACTTGCGCCAGCTGCGCCTAGAAAACCGCCAAACACCCAAGGCCTATTTCAAAGGCTTGAACTACTTGCTCAACGAACAGCAAGACCAGGCCATTGACGCCTTCATTGAAGCCGTGCAGCACGACCCTGACACGTCAGAGCTGCACTTTGCGCTGGGCAATTTGTTTCGCCGCCGTGGCGAGTATGAACGTGCCGTGCGTGTGCACCAGCATTTGCTGTCGCGCGCTGACCTGACGCAAACCGACCGTGACCGCGCCCAGTACGCGCTGGCCCAAGACTACTTGAAAGCCGGCTTGCTGGACCGCGCCGAAGACGCCCTCACCCAACTGGAAGGCACCGCACACGCCTCGCAAGCGCACTTGGCGCTGTTGGCTATTTACGAACGCTCGCGTGACTGGGCCAAAGCCTCAGCCGTCGCCCAAAAACTCAGCGACAACGGCCAAGGCAGCTTTCATGGTCGTCAAGCCCATTACCTGTGCGAGCAAGCTGCGGCGTTAGACATCACACAAGACAGCGCGCCAGTCATTGCACTGCTCCAAGAAGCCATTCAAATCGCCCCACAAGGCGCCCGTGCGCGCATGGCCTTGGCCAAAACCTACGAAGACATCGGCAAACCACAAGACGCCTACGCAACGCTGGAAACACTGGCCACACAAGTGCCCTCTGCACTCCCCTTGCTCGCACCCAAATTGGCCGCCTTGGCGCAAAAACTCAACAGCGTGGAAGCGGCCTTGCACTTGCTAGAGACCAGCTACGCCAAAACCCCCTCGTTGGATGTGTTGGGCGCCATCGTCCTTTTGCGTACCGCCAAAGGCGAAACCGACACGAGCAGCTTGTACGCCAAACACCTTGAGCGTGAGCCCTCGTTGGTGGCTGCCACGCAATGGGTGGCCAACGAAAAGTTTGAGCACGAACAATTTCATCCCCAAGTGCAACGTGCCCTAGAGCGCGCTGCCAAGCCCTTGCAGCGCTACCGCTGTGCCGCCTGTGGCTTTGAAGCCACGCAGCACTTTTGGCAATGCCCCGGCTGCCAAGCTTGGGACAGCTACCCTGCACGCCGCGTCGAAGAACTATGAACACCCCACTTCTCTCCGTGCCCCAAGCGCAACTCCAACAAGCCAGCGTGCTGGTGGTGGGCGACGTCATGCTCGACCGTTATTGGTACGGCGCCGTTGACCGCATCAGCCCCGAAGCGCCCGTGCCCGTGGTGCGCATCACCCGCGAAGAAAACCGTTTGGGCGGCTGCGCCAACGTGGCCTACAACGTGGTCAGCTTGGGCGCGCAAGCCTCGTTGCTCTCGGTGGTGGGCGACGACGATGCCAGCCACTTGCTCGAAGATTTGGTGGCCAAAACGGGCATCACGCCGCATTTGGGTCGCGATGCGCAACTCAAAACCACCGTCAAACTGCGCGTCATCGGCCGCCAGCAACAGCTGCTGCGCGTGGACTTTGAAAACACCCCCCAAAACGAAGTGCTGGCCTCGCAAACCGACCAATTTCTAAAGCTCTTGGACAGCCACCACGTGGTGCTGTTCTCCGACTACGGCAAGGGCGGATTGGCACACGTCACCCAAATGATCACCGCCGCCCGTGCCGCAGGCAAAGCCGTGTTGATCGACCCCAAAGGCAGCGACTACTCGCGCTACAGCGGCGCCACCTGCATCACGCCCAACCGCGCCGAGTTAGAGCAAGTCATTGGCAAATGGACCAGCGAAGCGGAGTTGAATCACAAAGCCCACGCGCTGCGTGAAACGCTCCAACTCGACGCCTTGCTGCTCACCCGCAGTGAAGAAGGCATGACCTTGTTTGATGCCCAAGGCGAGCTGCATGTGTCAGCCCAAGCGCGTGAAGTGTTTGACGTCACCGGCGCGGGCGACACCGTCATCGCCACCCTCGCCACCTTGGTCGCCGCTGGCTTGAGCTTGCGCGACGCGATGCCTTTGGCCAACAAAGCCGGCGGTGTGGTGGTGGGCAAATTTGGCACGGCCACCGTCAGTTATCAGGAGTTATTCGCATGAAGATCGTCGTCACAGGCGCAGCCGGATTCATCGGCAGCAACATCATCAAGGACTTGAACGCCCGCGGCATCGACAACATCATTGCCGTCGATGACTTGACCGAGGGCGACAAGTTTCGCAACCTCGCCGATTTAAAGATTGCCGACTACCTCGACAAAGACGTGTTCTACGAACTCTTTGCCGAAAACGCGTTTGGCAAAGTCGAAGCGGTGTTCCATGAAGGCGCGTGCAGCGACACCATGGAAAGCGACGGCAAGTACATGATGGACAACAACTACACCCTGTCGTGCGGTTTGTTCAACGCCTGCCAACAAGCGGGCACACGCCTCTTGTACGCCTCCTCTGCCGCCACCTACGGCGGCAGCGACACCTTCCGTGAAACGCCTGAGTTTGAGCAACCGCTCAACGTCTACGGCTACTCCAAGCTGTTGTTTGACCAACGCATGCGCCGCGAGTGTGGCAACAACTTCAAGAAGTTCAAGCGCCAAGTGGTGGGCTTTCGCTACTTCAACGTGTACGGCCCACGAGAGCAACACAAAGGCCGCATGGCCAGCGTGGCATTTCACCAATTCAACCAATTCAACGCTGAAGGCAAAGTGAAGTTGTTCGGCGAATATGGCGGCTACGCACCCGGCGCGCAACTGCGCGACTTTGTGTTCATCGACGATGTGGTGGCCGTGAACCTGTGGTTCTTGGACAACCCCGACAAGTCAGGCATCTTCAACTTGGGCACGGGCCGCGCGCAACCGTTCAACGATGTGGCCTTGTCGGTCGTCAACGCCATGCGCGCCAACAAAGGCGAAAGTGCCCTCGACTTAGCCGGTGCGGCACAAGCGGGCTTGATCGAGTACGTGCCTTTCCCCGACGCCTTGCGTGGCAAATACCAGTGCTACACCCAAGCCGACTTGACGAATCTGCGTGCCAGCGGCTGCGACCACGCTTTTGCCGATGTGCAAAGCGGCGTGACGCAATACATGGCCACGCTGGGCAAAGCCTGACCCACCCACGCTTGAACCTCAAGCCTCAGCCCGCAGTCCAACAAAGCGCTAGCTCGTCATGTTCAAGCTGTCACAGCTCCGACGTTGGCTCATCGGCCTGAGTTGCTGGGTGATCTGTGCTGCGGCTTCGGCCTTAGAAATCAACCAAGCCAACGAAGCCGAACTTGACAATTTGAAGGGCATGGGCCCAGCGCTCAGCCGTCATGTGCTCAAGGCGCGCGCTGAGGGCGAGTTTCAAAGTTGGGCCGATGTGTTCCAACGCGTGTCAGGCATGGGCCCAGGCAAGGCCAAACAGTTTTCATCGCAAGGTTTGACGGTCAACGGTCAAGCGTTTCCTGAAGCGCGCGAACCCAAACACCACGGCCAACAGCAGCCCTAAGCTTTGCCAAAACCTTCAGCCAAACGTCAAGCCGAACAAGTTTGCAGCAACGCAAGCGCGTCTTCTCGCCAATAGTTCGCGGCGTCTACAAACCCTTCCCACACGCAGCCATTGCAACCGCGTCCACAACACGTGGTAGGTGCAGCCGGTGGGCGGCGCAACACACATCCCTGCGCCTGTAACAGCGCTTCGCCCTCGGCCAACATGGCCAAAGCCGAAGGCCCGTCCACCACAGAGCGCGTCAAACTCCCCCATGCAGGACTCACTTCAACCGCCCCCACGTTGCATGTACAAATCGAAGCGGCGCATGAATCGGTAACGTTGGGCGGCGTCTAGTCCGTCAAAGCGAAAGTTGACCTTGAGACACGGAATGCGCACTTGCGCAATCGCACGCGGTGCGGCTTGCTGCCAATCGATATGCAGCTGGCCCAAAAGCACATCGTCTTCTTGAAGGGTGATCCGCACCGATGAAGCGTCGCGTTGCCAAGCGTGTGTGCCAATCGCCGCAGGCAACCAGCCCAACCATTCGGCTTCGGTGCATCCCATCTCGCGGGAAAAAACAGCGTCGTAAGCAGACTGCATCGTGGCGTGACAAAGCGTTGAAGGAAAAGGCGCTTAGCCCCCAGCGACCGGTGGCCAAACAGCCAGCACGTCGCCATCGTTCAGAACCTTGCTGGCCCGGTCTTCTGGCGGCACAAAAGTGCCGTTGACGAGCACCAAATGCACCAACTTTTCGGGCATGCCAAAGGGCTCGATGATTTGCGCAATCGTCATCCCGTCGTCCACCTCCATGTTCAACACGTTGCTGCGGCGTGCGGCAGGTGGCAGGTAATCGGTCAGGGTGGCGAAGAGTTTGAAAGTGATGTCCATGGGGCCTAGGTTAGCGCATTGGCGCGTGAGCTCACGTCCAATTTAACGTCGACGTGTATCCGCCGCGCCCGTCCAAGCACCTTGCCCTTGCGCACACGCCAAATAAGCCGCCATGAGTTGGGTGGGGTCTTGCTTGAGCTTGTCTTTCCACGCGCCCAAATGCACTTGGCCTTCCACCAAACCGCGCATCACGCCCACATGCTCAGTCCAGCCCACGCTGTTGCAGCCCACCATCACGTCGTCTTTGAACTGCAAGCTCAAGTGACGACCCTCGGCGGTGAGTGAGGCTTGTTCGCCACCCGGCACACCTTGCCAATTGCCAAAGCTGGTCGAAATCAAGCCCAAGGTGTCGAGCACGTTGATTTGTGTCACACCCTTCAAACTGGCTTGTTGCCCCACCATGTTGAGCGCAGCCACACGCGCTTGCTCGGCCGCGTTGGGTTGAATGGCGCTCACGATGGTGGTGCCACTGACTTTGTCAAACGCTTCCGCGCAATCGCCTGCGGCGTACACGCCGTCTGCGTTGGTTTGCATGTGCTCGTCGGTCAGCACACCTTGCAAGCAAGTGATGCCCGATGTCTTGAGGAAATCGATGCAAGGCTTCACACCGGTGGCACTGATCACCAAATCAGCCGGGATTTTGTCGCCTGTGGACAAACGCACGGTCAAGGCGGCATCGGTCGGCGCGTCATGCAGCCCCACCGCTTGTGCCAATTTAGACAACAAACCTGGATTCTCGCTGCCATTGGGCACGATGGCCTCCACCTTGGCGCCCGTGAACACTTGCACGCCTTTGGTTTCACACCACGACCGAATCATGCCGCCCGCCACAGGGCCCATCATGCGCGGCACCATGCGGTCGCCCATTTCGACCACGGTCAACGTCACCCCACGCGAGGCCAAGGCCTCCATGATGATGCAACCAATGAAGCCCGCCCCCATTTGCACCACACGGGCACCGGGTTGGGCCAAAGCCATGATGGCGCGGGCGTCTTCCAAGGTCCAGCAGGGATGAACTTGCGGACTGTCCATGCCAGGAATGGGCGGACGCACAGGACGCGAACCGGTGGCAATCAACAGCTTGTCGTACGCCAGTACTTGGTCATTGCTGAGCTGAATGGTTTTGGTTTTCGCGTCGACCGACAGCGCGCGCGCTTGCACTTGCGTCACGCCCAAGCTGGCGTAATGGCCCGCGCCTTTGCGCAGGTAAGTGCCGCGCTCGTCGATGTTGCCAATCAACAAGTAAGGAATGGCCATCCGCGAATACGGCGGCTCGGCCTCATCACCCACGAGGGTGATGCGGTCGTTGGGCGCATGTTTGCGGATGGTTTCGGCAGCGATCACGCCAGCAGGCCCGGCGCCAAGAATGACGTGATGTGTCATGGTTCTGAGCCTCAGAGACCCAAACGGGCTTTGGTTTCAGCCGTGGGGCGACCTTCGCTGTCCCAACCACGCACGTTGTAGTACCTGGGCAGCATCGTTGGCAACATGCTGACTTTGCCTTTGGCGGGGCCCGTTTTCGCAGCCTCGGTCAGCAAGCGTTTGGGCAAGCTGTCGTCTTTGGCGGTGAAGCCTGCGGCGTTGTTGAACTCGCGCTCCATGTTCCAAATGCGCTCGCCAATTTTTTCGAGCTCTTCGGTGGTGTAGTCCTCGTTGCACGCGGCTTGCATTTGCGGCGCCAAGTCGGCCAAGCCCCAAGCAAAGGTGGTGAAGATGCACAGACCCGACGAGTCAAACGCAGCCGTGGCGTCTTGGAACGCCTTGACCAACTCAGGTTTGCCTTCGTGCTCCAGCGGATCGGTCTTGACAGGAATGCCCAACACTTCCGACGCGATGGTGTAGCCACGCAAATGGCAAGCACCACGGTTGGACGTGGCATAGGCCAAGCCAATGCCTTGAATCGCACGGCCGTCGTACGCAGGGAACTCTTGGCCCTTCACGCTCATGCTCAAGTCTGGGTGGCCATATTTTTCGGTCAAGCGCTTAGAGCCTTGGCCGATTTCGACACCAAAACCGCGGCCATTCACCGTCTCTTCGGCAAAGAAAGCCAAGGCTTGCGCCGAGCCAAACTTGGCATCAATGCCCAGTTGCTCTTGGGTCAGCACGCCCATTTCATACAACTCCATCACCGCACCCACGGTGGCGCCGAAGCTGATGGGATCAATGCCTTCTTCGTTGCAGAGCAAGTTGGCGTATTGCAAGGCTTCCAAATCTTTCACACCGTTGGCCGCGCCCAAAGCCCAAGCAGCTTCGTACTCCAAACCGCCCGATGCGCCCCAGTACTGAGGTTTGTTTTGCACGGTGAAGTGGGTCTCGTCCATCTTGCTGATGCGACCGCAGGCGATGGTGCAACCAAAGCACGCTTGGTTGGTCACCAAGTGTTTTTTACCATCGGTCTCGCGTGGTGTGGCCATGGCTTCGGCAGAAATGTCTTTGGCGCCTTCGAACTGCACATCACGGTGATTGCGGGTGGGCAAAGCGCCCACTTCGTTGATCACGTTCATCAGCACTTGCGTGCCGTAAGCGGGCAAGCCTTGGCCGGTCACCGCGTTGTCGGCCAAGATCTTTTTCTTCTCAGCCGTGACCTTCATGAAGGCTTTGGGATCGCGCACATTGCCCACGCCCAAGGTGCCGCGCACGGCCACAGCTTTGAGGTTTTTGCTGCCCATCACAGCGCCCACGCCCGAGCGGCCTGCCGCACGGTGCAAGTCGTTCACGATGGCGGCGTACAACACATGGTTCTCACCGGCTTTACCGATGGACGACACGCGGGTCAGCGGGTCTTGCAAGGTTTTCTTCAACTCGTGCTCGGTTTCCCACACGCTCTTGCCCCACAGGCCGGTGGCGTCGCGCAACTCCACGTGGTCGTCGTTGATGTACAGATAGACCGGCGTGGGCGACTTGCCTTCGCAAATCACCATGTCCCAGCCTGCCATCTTGAGTTCGGCACCAAAGTAGCCCCCAGAGTTCGAGCACGCAATCGCGCCCGTCAGCGGACCTTTGGTGATGACGGTGTAGCGACCACCCGTCGACGCCATCGTGCCCGTCAGAGGACCGGTGGCCCAAATGATTTTGTTGTCAGGCGACAGCGGGTCGACCTTTGGATCGATTTCGCTGATGAGGTACTTCGAACCCAAACCGCGCGAGCCGACGTAGTCGCGGGCCCATTGCATATTGAGGGGTTCGGTTTTGACGGTGCCTGTGGTCAGGTTGATGCGGAGAATTTTTCCAGCCCAAGTCATGATGTGTGCTCCTAATTCGGATTTAAGTGGCGGAAGGCTGGTTGCCGAGTTTGTCGGCCCATTGCTTCATCTTGTCGAGGCCGGTCCAGTTGGCATCCACAAAGGTGATGGCGCCGGTGGGGCAAGCCGATGCGCAGGCAGGGTCGCCGCCGCACAAGTCGCACTTTTGGACCTTGCCTGTCTCTTGCACATAGTTGATGGTGCCGAAGGGGCAAGCGATGGTGCACACCTTGCAACCCACGCAGGTGGTTTCGTTCACCACCATGGCGCCCGTGACTTTGTCTTTGGTGATCGCCTCCACCGGACACGCATGCAAACACCAAGCTTCGTCGCACTGCGTGCAGGTGTAAGGCACTTTTTTGCCGGTCTCATGGAAGTCAAACACTTTGATGCGCGACTTGGCTGTGGCGAATGTGCCGTAGTTCTCAAAAGAACAGGCCATCTCGCATTGCAGACAGCCCGTGCATTTGTCTGGGTTGATGTGCAGGATTTTTTGCATCTGGGTCTCCAGTTGGCTATGAATGTATTTGCATAAGATTTTGAGAAGCTTGTGCAAAAGCCTGCCTAAGGAATAACCCTGAATTTCATAGGGTTGGACTTCAGAATTTCTCAAATTGAGACACCGCGCAGCAACGGTCGTCGAAATGTGGTCAAAATCCGAGCCATGCGCAGCTTGATGCCCCCCTCCGACCGACTCGAACAAATCGACCTTGCGCGTCAATACGTGTTGGACAAGCGACAACAGCTCCCCAGCCCGTGGATTCAAGATTGGATCGAGCGTTCTTGGCAGCGCTGCTTGTCTTGGGGACACAGCCCGCAACAAGCCGTCAGCTTTGACACGATCAGCCAGTCACAGCTGCGTCGTCTGCAAGACCAAAACCAACAATTGCTTCACGCCGCCAGCGCAGAGCTAGACAGGCTCAGCCGCGCCATTGCAGGCACGCGTTACTTCGCTTTGCTGACCGACGCACAAGGCATCGTCATCGACACACGGGGCGAGATTGACCGCCAAAACAAGCACGCCCATGCGATCGCACGCATCGGCGTCGACCTGTCAGAGCGCAACATCGGCACCTCCGCCATCGGCGCGGCCTTGACCGAGCAACGCGCCATCTGGTTGCACCGCGGCGAGCATTTTTTACAAGACAACCGCGTATTCAGCTGCGCAGGTTCACCCTTGTTCGGCCCTGATGGTCAATGCGTGGGCATGCTTGACCTCACGGGCGTGGATGCGCCCGAGCGGCCTGAGTTACAACATTTGGCAGCGCAATCGGCGCGCTGCATTGAGAACGCTTTGCTGCGCCAACACGCCCCCGCCCTGCTGCTGCATGTGAACTGGACAGGGCTGCTGCAAGGCAATGAGCACGACGGCTTGATTGGCATCGACGCAGATGGCTGGATCGTGGGGGCCAACCGCCATGCGCGCGAAATTCTGCACCTCAACCCAACCACACGCGAACACGCCAGCGATATTTTTGCGCTGCCTTGGGAGTCGCTGCACGACTTGACGCAGCGAGACAACAGCCATGAAGTGCCGTTGTGGTCGGGCTTGCGCGTGCAACTCAAAGCTGCGACCAACCGCGAGCGCCCCACATCGCTCGCAGCCGCGCCTCAAGTGCTGAAAGAGGTCGAGTCCGACCTCATCCGCCGCGTGATGCAACAAGCGCGCGGCAACGTGAGCGAAGCGGCCAAGCGACTGGGCATCAGCCGCGCCACCTTGTACCGAAAAATCTCGCCCCCCAAACGTCCGTCAGATGCGTAGTCCCACCACGCATGCCTGACGCACCCCACACCCGACGCGCTTTTCACCACCAAGCTTTGCGTGGTTTGAGTCTGGCGCTCGTTGCACCACTCGCTCAGGCGGCACCCCAGCGGCTCGTGATTTCTGCAGCGTCAAGCCTGAGTGACGCGATGGTGGAAATTGGCCAAGCCTTCGAACGCGCCGAGCCCAATCGGCGCGTGCTGTTTAACTTCGCGGCCTCCACGGTGCTGCTGAACCAATTGCAGCGCGGCTCGGATGTTGATGTGCTGGCCACTGCAGATACCGACACGCTAGACCGAGCCCAAGCGGAGCGTTTGATTGAGCCGGGCACGCGGGTGAACTTTGCGACCAACGATTTGGTGCTGATCACGCCACGCACGGGCCCAACGCCCACAAGTTTGCAAGATGTGTTGCGCCCAGAATTCAAGCGACTGGGCATTGGCAATCCTGCCACCGTGCCCGCAGGGCGCTACGCCGAGCAGGTGTTGACGCAAGCGGGTTTGACAGAGATGTTGCGCCCACGTTGGGTGCGTGCCGAGAACGTTCGCCAAGTGCTGCAGTCGGTGGCCTTGGGTGAGGTCGATGCGGGCTTTGTTTACAAAACCGATGCGCTGCGCGAGTTGCGCCGCGTCAACAACGTAATGACGCTGACCCAACACGCGCCCATTGTTTACCCCATCGCGCAAGTGCGCAGCAGCAAACAACCCTTTTTAGCGCGTCAGTTCATTGCGTTTTTGCAATCGCCGTTCAGCCAAGCCACGCTCAAACGACAAGGCTTTGACGCGGCCTAAGCGCGCCATTCCAAAACTTATTTGTTGGCGTTCGCAAAGAACAGCTGCTCGCCACCAATTTTGTAGCTGGCGATGTTGGCCTGACCCGCTGGCGAGATCACCCAATCGACAAACTTCTGGGCCAAATCGGCTTTGACATGGGAGTGCTTGGCAGGGTTGACCACCATCACACCGTATTGGTTGAACAAGCGGTTGTCGCCCTCCACCAGCACTTGCAAATCTTGGCGGTTCTTGAAATTGAGCCATGTGCCGCGGTCGGTCAACGCGTAAGCGCCTGTGGACGAAGCAATGTTCAGCGCAGGGCCCATGCCGCAGCCGCACTCTTTGTAGCCTGCACCTTTGTTGTCTAAGCCAGCCAATTTCCAGTAGCGCAATTCAGCGGCATGGGTGCCGCTTTTGTCGCCGCGCGATACGAAGTTGGCTTGTGTGCCCGTCACTTTTTGCAAGGCCGACACGATGTCTTTGCCGCGCACCTTGGCGGGGTCGTTGGCAGGACCGACCAACACAAAGTCGTTGTACATCACGGGGTAGCGCTTCACGCCAAAGCCTTCGGCCACAAATTTTTCTTCGGCGGCTTGGTCATGCACGAACAGCACATCGGCATCGCCACGACGGCCTGTGTCCAAGGCTTGCCCCGTGCCCAAGGCCACCACTTTGATGTCAATGCCCGAGGCCTGTTTGAACGCGGGCAACAGATGGGCAAACAAACCCGACTGCTCCGTCGACGTGGTCGAAGCCATGACGATGCTGGACGTTTGCGCCTGCACAGTGCTGGCCCCCAAACCCAAAACCAAAGCCAGCCCTGCTGCGAACGATAACCAATGTGTGCGATGTGTCATACCAACTCTCCTTTAAGAAACAAATGTGCTTGCGGGTGACTCTCAGCCAACGACTGATGGAAGAAATGGTCCACCGGCAGATCGGCCAACACGCGGCCGACTTCTAAATAAATAACCCGCGTCGCCAAGCGTTTGACTTGGCCCAAGTTATGGCTACTGAACAGCAAAGTGACGCCCGAAGCGGCCACCCAATCGGCCATCATCTGCTCCACGTCGCGCTTGGCATGCGGGTCCAGACTCGACGTGGGTTCGTCCAACAACACGCAGTCAGGTTGCAAGGCCCAAGCCCGAGCCAGCGCCAAGCGTTGTTGTTGACCGCCCGACAAAGCACGTGCGGGACGTTCGGCCAAGTCTTGCAAATCCACACGATGCAACGCAACCATCGCCTGCGCCTTGGCCGCACGCCAAGGCACGCCCTGCAACCACAATCCCCACATCACAAAGCGCAAGACCGAGGTGCGCAGCATGTGCGGGCGTTGAAACACCATGGCTTGACGCACCGATGGCGCCGCATGCACTTGACCTTGCGATGCGCTCAACAAACCATGCGCCACACGCAAAAGCGTGCTTTTGCCGCACCCATTGGCGCCGACCAAAGCCACGCGCTCACCGGCATGAATGTTCAGGTTCACCGCATGCAATGCCGTGTGGCTGCCGAATTGGACCGACACCTGCTTCAAATCCAGCACCGCACTCATGCCAACACACCTTGTACAGAGCCCGACATTGCACCTTCTGCGCCTTGACGCCAGCGCCGCAAAAACGAAATACACACGTTCAACAGCAGCACCACGGCCATCAACACAAAACCCAAAGCGAGGGCCAAAGGCAAATCACCCTTGCTGGTTTCGAGGGCAATGGCGGTCGTCATGACGCGTGTGAAACCTTCAATGTTGCCGCCCACCACCATCACGGCGCCCACCTCAGAAATCGCACGACCAAACGCCGCAATCAACACGGTCAGCAAGGTGTAACGCTCGTCCCACGCCAGCAACACACTGCGCATCCAAGGTGCTGCACCCAGCGACTGCAATTGCTCGCCGTGGCTGCGCTCAGCGTCTTCCACGCATTGGCGCGTCAAGGCGGTGACCACCGGCAACACCAACATAGCTTGGGCCAAGACCATCGCTTTGAGACTGAACAACCACCCCAGAAAACCCAAAGGCCCAGTGCGCGACAACAGCAAATACACCAACAACCCGACCACCACAGACGGCAACGCCAACAAGGTGTTGAGCACCGTCAACAGCACATCGCGCCCAACGAACCGCGCCACGCCTAACCAAGCGCCCAGCACCATACCCAAACCGCAGGCGATGGCGGTGGCCAACACACTCACCCAAAGGGAGCGGGCGACGATCGACCAAAGCAAAGGGTCGAATTCAATGAGGAGTTGCAACGAAGCCGTAGCGGTATCTGTAAACGTAGACATAAGGACAGGTAGACTTTGCGTCATCCTAGCCAAGCGCCTAAAACCTCACCATATGTAAAGCCGTGCATAGCGTTCGCCTCAACTACACCCTGAATCACCACAGCGACAAAGAAAGCCATCCGTCTGACGCGGCATTGCTACGCCATCCGTTGATGGATTTGCTGCAAGCCGTCGCCCAGCAGGGCTCTATCTCGGCCGCGGCCCGTCAATTGAACTTGTCCTATCGCCACGTTTGGGGTGAACTCAAGCGTTGGGAAAACGTGATGGGCCACGAGTTGATCGTGTGGGAAAAAGGCCAATCAGCACGCCTGACTGAGTTTGGCGACAAACTCATGTGGGCGGAACGTCAAACCCAAGCGCGCCTGGCCCCACAAATCGAAGCCTTAAGGGCCGACTTAGAACGCACTTTCGCCGTCGCCTTCGACCCCGATGCGCATGTGCTGACGCTCTACGCCAGCCACGACGACGCGCTGCCACGCCTGCGCGAATATGCAGCAGAGCAAGGCCTTCATTTAGACATTCGGTTTTGCGGCAGCGTGGACGCCATTCGGGCACTGAACGAAGGGCGCTGCACCTTGGCCGGGTTTCACACCCAGTCGCCAGCCAGCAAAAACTCACATGCCGCCAAGGCCTACAAGGGGTTGCTCAAACCGGGCCTGCACAAAATCATTGGCTTTGCCACGCGTGTGCAAGGCTTGATCGTCGCCCCCGGCAACCCCTTGCAGCTCCACAGCCTCAAAGATGTGGCGCAAATGCGCGCCCGTTTTGTGCACCGCAGCCTAGGCACAGGTACGCGGGTGTTGCTCGACGACTTGCTGGACCAAGCCCAACTCAGCCTGAACGATTTGAATGCCCTGCCCGACGATGAGCCCTCACACACCGCCTTGGCCGAAGCCATTGCCTCCGGTCGCTGCGACGTGGGCTTGGGCATCGAGAGCACAGCCCGTGCCCGCGGCTTGGGCTTTGTGCCCTTGCTCCACGAGCACTTTCATTTGGTGTGCCTCAAATCTGCCTTAGACACCCCCGCCACCCAAGCGCTGCGCGACTTGCTGCAAGAGCACGATTGGCGTGATGCACTGAACGCCCTGCCCGGCTATGCCGCGCAGTCGAGTGGCCATGTGCAGTCACTGAGTGCCTTGCTGCCTTGGTGGACGTTCAAAAAAAACAAACAAGCAGACCCTGCTACGCCGTAAGCCCCAGATTCAAGCTCAGCTGAAGTATTTTCACAAGGACGCCATAAACTTCACAGCCTGAAGGAGCGCCAAGCCTTTGAGCTTGGTACCATCGCGGGTTGGCAAAAAACTGGAGGCACACTGTGTCAAAACTTCTTAAATTTGCGTTAGGCGTTGATTGGGTCAGCGAGCGCTTTGGCGCTGTCGCCGCATTTACCGTCATGGCTGCAGCCTTAATTTCAGCGGGTAACGCGTTCATTCGCTACGGATTCGACATCAGCTCTAACGGCTGGCTCGAAATTCAGTGGTACCTGTTTGCAGCGACCGTGATGTTAGGTTCGCCCTTGGTACTCAAGCTCAACGAACATGTGCGCGTCGATTTGATCTACGGCAAGCTCAAAGGCAAGATGCCAATTTACGTGGACTTGTTTGGCTTGGTGGTGTTTTTGCTGCCCGTCATGTTGATGCTCTGCTGGTTTAGCTTTCCGCTATTTATCAAAATGTTCGTTACCAATGAAATGTCCAGCAACGCAGGCGGTTTAATCCGCTGGCCTGCCATGCTTTTGTTGCCCTTAGGCTTCATTTGGATGTTCGTACAAGGTCTAAGTGAAATCATCAAGCGCGTGGCTTACTTGCAAGGCAAGTTTGAAATGGACACGCACTACGAAAAGCCCGTGCAATAAGGACACACGATCATGCAAATGGAAAACTTCGCCCCCGTCATGTTCGGGGGGCTCGTCCTCACGATGCTCATTGGCTTCCCCGTCGCGTTCTCGCTGGCGTTCTTAGGTCTTGCTTGTGGCTTCTTCGCCATCAGCATGGACTGGTTCCCCGCGAGCTTCATGGCTAACTTGCCTTTGAACATTTTCGGCATTCTCAGCAACGATTTGTTGTTGGCCATTCCGTTTTTCACCTTCATGGGTGCCATTCTTGAAAAGTGTGGCCTCGCCGAAGACATGCTTGATTCGATGGGCCAATTGTTTGGCCCCGTCAAAGGCGGCTTGGGCTACTCAGTCATCATCGTGGGCTTTATCTTGGGCGCCATCACCGGCACCGTGGCCGGTCAAGTGATTGCTATGGCCTTGATCTCGTTGCCTGTGATGATCCGTTACGGCTACAACATGCGCTACGCCACGGGCGTGCTGGCGGCCTCAGGCACCATCACGCAACTGGTCCCCCCATCGTTGGTATTGGTGGTGATGGCAGACCAACTCGGTCGCTCTGTGGGCGATATGTACAAAGGCGCTTGGGGCCCCTCTTTGCTGCAAGTGGGCATTTTTGCGCTCTACACATTCGGCTTGAGCTTGATCAAACCTGAGCATGTGCCAGGCGTCCCTAAAGAAGCACGCACCTTGAACGGTTGGTCCTTGTGGGCCAAGTGCTTGCGCGGCATCGTACCCTCAGCTTTCTTGATCTTTGCCGTACTCGGCTCGATGGGCGGCTTGCCGGGCATCAACACCGCCATTGCCACCCCCACCGAAGCCGGTGCCATGGGTTGCGTGGGCGCCTTGGTGTTGGCAGCCATGCACAACCGCTTGGACAAAAACCTCATTTGGGATGCCATGCACAGCACAATGCGCCTGACGGCGATGGTGGTGTTCATCTTGATCGGCTCACGCGTGTTCTCGATGGTGTTCCAAGGTGTGGACGGGGCCAAGTGGGTGGAACACTTGCTGACAGGCTTGCCTGGTGGCGTCGTGGGCTTCTTGATTGTGGTGAACATCTTCATTTTCTTCTTGGCGTTCTTCTTGGACTTCTTTGAAATCGCCTTCATCATCTTGCCTATGCTCGGACCTGTCGCCGAAAAAATGGGCATCGACATGGTGTGGTTCGGCGTGCTGCTGTGCGTGAACATGCAAACCAGCTTCATGCATCCGCCGTTTGGCTTCGCACTGTTTTACTTGCGCGGCATTGCCGACACACTGTTCAAAGAAGGCCGCATTGAAAAACCCGTCAAATCCAACGACATTTACATGGGCGCCATTCCGTGGGTGATCATGCAGCTGGTGTTGGTGGTGATCGTGATTTTTGTGCCCGAAACCGTGACCATGTTCTTGGACAAAGAAGAAAAAGTTGACCTCGACAAAGTCGTGATCGAAATGCCTTCCGAACAAGAAGTGCCCGAAATTGAACTCAAACTCGACGGTACCAAACCAACAGACGCAGAAAACGCGGCTGACGAGCAAAAGAAAATGGATGACCTCTTCAAGAAGTAACCATTGACTTGCGACACAAGCCCCTCCGGCACATCCGAGAGGGGCTTTTTCTTGGCCAACCCTTCCTAGACCATGACCGACTCCAACACCTCGCCCTCCACAGCCTCTTCGGCCGCGTCGTTACCCAGCATGGGGCCCGAACCCTTTCGCTTTGCCCCCTCTCCTGAGACCTTAGAAGGCCCAGCTTTTTCGCGCACGTTCAAAGGCATTACCTTGCTCACGGTGTTGGGCTCGGGTTACTGGCTGCTGAGTTTGTGGCAGCAAGGCAAATTCGGTGACGACACGGGGTTGAACGGTCTGCGCAGCGCAGGCTGGTTCGTCATAGGCTGGGCCCTGCTAGCGTGGACCGCTTGGTATGTGTTGCGCAGCCGTGTGCGCATCGATGCACAAGGACTACACCAAACTTGGATTTGGGACAAACACCAAAGCTTGGACGAACTGGCCTACGCCAAACTATTGCGCGTGCGCGGGCTTGAATGGCTGATGGCGCCGCGCTTTTACACGCGAACCTTGGCAGGCAAGTTCACGGTGTTTTATATGACCCGCCCCAGCATGCTGGAAAACTGCAGTCGCTTGTCCAAAGAGCTAGAAACCTTTAGACGCATGTGAAACTGCTTGAGCAGCAGACATAAAAAAACCGCGCCCTAGAGCGCGGTTTTTTGTGCATGCTAAAAACTAATTACAGCTTTTGCGCTTGCATGAACGAGTCAAACTTGGCTTCCGTGAAGCGGAACCACAAGTTTTGATCACCACGGAACTTGGCGTAATCGGTGTAGACCTTTTTCCAGTTTTCGTTTTTCGCAGAGATTTCGTTGTAGAACGCCATCGACTCTTTGAAAGCGGCAGCCATCACGTCTTTCGGGAACTCGCGCAACTTGGTGCCTGAACCAACCAACTGCTTCAAAGCAGCAGGATTACGGGCGTCGTACTTAGCTTGCATATCGGTGTGCGCCATAGCTGCAGCCGCTTCCACGATAGCCTTATTCTCTGGCGACAGTGCTGCAAATGCTTTGTCATTGATGAAGAAGTCCAACTGTGGGCCACCTTCCCAGAAACCTGGGTAATAGTAGAAAGGCGCCACTTTGCTGAAGCCCAATTTCAAATCATCGTAAGGGCCAATCCACTCGGCTGAGTCAATCGTGCCTTTTTCCAAAGCAGGGTAAATATCACCGCCAGGAATGTTTTGTGGCACAACGCCCAAACGCTCCATCACCTTGCCGCCAAAGCCACCGATGCGGAATTTCAAACCCTTGAGATCAGCCAACGATTTGATTTCTTTGCGGAACCAGCCGCCCATTTGCGCACCTGTGTTGCCGCCTGGGAAGTTGACGATGTTGTATTTGGCATAGAACTCGCGCATCAGCTTCAAGCCATTGCCTTCGTACATCCAAGCTGTCATTTGACGGCTGTTCAAACCGAAAGGAATGGCACAGCCCAAAGCAAAAGTCTCATCTTTACCGAAGAAATAGTAAGGCGCGGTATGCGCCATTTCAATGGAGCCTTGTTGTACGCCGTCTACCACGCCAAAGGCAGGCATGATTTCGCCAGCCGCGTGCACCGAAATTTCGAACTTACCGCCAGACATCGCCTTGACAGCCTTCGCGAAGGTGTCAGCAGCGCCGTGGATGGTGTCGAGCGACTTAGGAAAGCTCGAAGCCAAACGCCAGCGAATAGCGGCTTGCGCATGCACAGCGGGTGCTGCACCAGCAGCCAAAATACCGGCAATACCTGCATTTTTAATAACGGAACGACGGTCCATAAAAGACTCCAAAAGTTAAAAAATTGTTTATGTAAATGCCACTGGTGACGCCAAAATGACACCCAACGAGGCGAGATTGTATGCAGGCTTTCAAAGTCAATACTTCGGGTTTGCCCGCAAAACGATCAAAGCATCAAAAACTTCAAACCTCTTGAAATTAACTCACTTGAAAGAACAGGTTCGCATTAATTTAAGAAATGCTCGAAGCGTTTGGCGATGGAAGCTTGAATACCGACAGCATCCAAACCCAATTCAGCCAACAATTTCACAGGATCGCCGTGCTCGGTGAACACATCGGGCACACCCAACACCAAAACTGGCTTGGGCAGTTGAAGGTCTTGCAAAGCTTCAAGCACAGCCGAACCGGCGCCGCCCATGATGGCGCCTTCTTCCACCGTCACCAAGGCATCGTGTGTGGCGGCAATTTGCGCCAGCAATTCGGTATCTAAAGGCTTGGCCCAGCGCATGTTGACCACCGTGGCATTCAGCGCTTCGCCAGCCTCCAGCGCGGGATAAAGCAAGGTGCCAAACGCCAAAATGGCAATGCGTTGCCCCGTGCGACGCACCTCACCTTTGCCAAATGGCAAGGCCTGCAGTCCAGGTTGCACAGGCACGCCCACGCCGGCACCACGCGGGTAACGCACGGCCACGCAGTGGTCTTGTTGGTAGGCGGTGGTCAGCAATTGACGGCACTCGTTTTCATCCGCTGGGCAGGCCATGCTGACGTTAGGAATGCAACGCATGAACGGGATGTCGTACAGACCCGCATGCGTGGCGCCATCGGCCCCCACAATGCCTGCGCGATCGAGCGCCAGCACCATGGGTAACTTTTGCAAAGCGACGTCATGAATCACTTGGTCGTAGGCGCGTTGCAAGAAGGTGGAATAAATCGCCACCACAGGCTTCACGCCCTCACAGGCCAGACCTGCCGCAAACGTCACGGCGTGCTGCTCTGCTATGCCCACGTCGTGGTAGCGCTCAGGAAAACGTTTGTGGAACTCCACCATGCCCGAGCCTTCGCGCATGGCCGGCGTGATGCCGACCAACAGCGGATCGTGCTCGGCCATGTCGCACAGCCACTGGCCAAACACTTGGGTGAAGGTGGTTTTAGCGGGGCTGGTCGCGGGCACCAAACCCACAGCGGGATCAAACTTGCCGGGGCCGTGGTAGGCCACGGGGTCGGCCTCAGCCAGTTTGTAGCCTTGACCTTTTTTGGTGACCACATGCAAAAACTGTGGACCGTCTAAGTGCTTGATGTTCTCAAGCGTGGGAATGAGTGACTCAAGGTCGTGCCCATCAATGGGGCCGATGTAGTTGAAACCAAATTTTTCAAACAACGTGGCCGGCACCACCATGCCCTTGGCATGCTCTTCAAAGCGCTTGGCCAACTCGAACAAAGGTGGCGCGCCTTTGAGCACCTGTTTGCCAACTTCTTTGGCCGCCGCATAAAACTTGCCGCTCATCAACTGCGCCAAATAGCGGTTGAGCGCGCCCACGGGCGGGCTGATCGACATGTCGTTGTCGTTCAAGATGACCAAGAGTTTGGAATGGGTCACGCCGCCGTTGTTCAAAGCCTCAAAGGCCATGCCGGCCGTCATCGCGCCGTCGCCAATCACGGCAATCGCATGGCGGTGTTCGCCTTTTTGTTGCGCTGCCACGGCCATGCCCAAAGCGGCTGAAATACTGGTGGACGAGTGCGCGGTGCCAAAAGCGTCGTACTCACTTTCATCACGGCGCGGGAAGCCACTCAGGCCATGACGTTGGCGCAATGTGCTCATTTGGTCGCGACGACCCGTCAAGATTTTGTGCGGATACGTTTGGTGACCCACGTCCCACACGATGCGGTCGTGCGGGGTGTTGAACACATAGTGCAACGCCACCGTCAACTCGACCGTGCCTAAGTTGGAACTCAAGTGGCCGCCGGTTTTGGCCACACTTTGCAAGACATAGGAGCGCAACTCATCGGCCAAGGTGCTGAGTTGATGACGCGGCAGAGCGCGCAAATCGACGGGCGAATGGATGGTGGGCAACAAAGTGGGCATGGTTCAGGTGTTCCGTTTCACGACGCGTTGTGCCAAAGCGGCCAGCGCGTGGGTGTGTGTCAAGCCGCTGTCTTGCAAGGCATCCAAGGCGTCTTGCAACAAGGCCTCGGCATAAGCTTGCGCTTGCGCGAGGCCCAGCAGCGACACATAAGTGGGTTTGTCGTTCGCGGCGTCTTTGCCTGCGGTTTTGCCAAGCGTGGCTGAATCAGAGATGACATCCAACACATCGTCGATCACTTGAAACGCCAATCCCAGGGCTTGGCTGTAGCGCTGCAAAGCACTGAGTGCTTGCGTGCTGGCGTTGCCGCAAGTCGCACCCATCATCACACTGGCTTCGAGCAATGCACCGGTTTTCAAGCGGTGCATCTGGCGCAATTGATCTTGATTCAAGGCTTGGCCCACACTGGCCAAATCAATCGCTTGACCACCGGCCATGCCCTGATAGCCCGCCGCCACGGCCAGTAAACGGCACAAACGCGCTTGCACATCGCCACGGATGTTGGACGCCTCAGGGGTGAGCACTTCAAACGCCAAGGCTTGCAGCGCATCGCCTGCCAACAAGGCTTGGGCCTCGCCAAACTGCACATGCACCGTGGGTTTGCCGCGACGCAACACGTCGTTGTCCATGCAAGGCATGTCGTCGTGCACCAACGAATACGCATGGATCAGCTCAACAGCACAGCCCGCGCGCAAGGCGGCTTCGTCCATGTCGGCGCTGGGCTCGCTTTGCGCCACGGCTTCACGCGCCGCCAAGGCCAACAAGGGGCGCAAACGCTTGCCACCATCCAACGCGGCATAGCGCATGGCTTCGCCCAAATTGGCTGGCGCTTGAGGGTTGATCCAATTGGAGAGCGCTTGCTCGACTTGATCGAGACGCTTTTGACTCCAAAACTCCAAATCAAAAGAACTCATAGGCATCACAGACCGTTGCGCCGTCATGCTCAGGCACCCGACCAAGGTTTGAGCACGCCGTTGTCGAGCACTTGAATTTGCTGCTCGACCGCATCGAGCTGGGCGCGGCAAAACGCCAACAACTCAGCGCCACGTTGATAGCCGGACAGTAAGTCAGCCAAAGGCAACTGACCCGATTCCATTTGGGCTACCAAGCCCTCTAGCTCTTTCAAAGCCGCTTCGTAACTGGCGGGCGCGGTGCTCGCAGGGGTCTTGGCCTTGGTCATCGTGGTGCGAAATCTTAAGTTGATGTGTGTATGAAAGGTAACGCAACATTTTAGGCGGCTCCAAGGTTCACGCACACCCCCTTGGCTACAATAGCGTTTCTTTCATCAGCCTGTCGGCTGATTTATTTTTTCACTCACCTCCCTGTGGGGAGTCTTTAGGTCAGGTCACCCATGTCTGATTTAAGTCTTCAACTGCAGCAGGCTCATAGCCAACTACCAGTTACCAGTTACTTTGACGAGGCGCTGTTTCAGCGCGAACTGGAGACCATCTTTCAGCGCGGCCCACGTTATGTGGGTCACGAACTTGCCGTGCCCAACGTGGGCGATTACTACGCTTTGCCGCATGAAGGTGAAGGGCTTGCACTCGTGCGCTCAGCCCAAGGCGTGGAGCTCATCTCCAACGTCTGCCGCCACCGCCAAGCCGTGATGCTCAAGGGCCGTGGCTCCTTGCAAACGCAAGCGCCTGGCTCGGCGGGCGGCAATATCGTTTGCCCCTTGCACCGCTGGACCTATGCGCCTTCTGGCGAACTGTTGGGCGCACCCCACTTTTCGCACGACCCCTGCCTGAACCTGAACAACTACAAACTGCGCGCATGGAACGGCCTGCTGTTTGAAGACAACGGCGTCGACATTGAGGCCGATTTGGCCAACATGGGCCCGCGCGCTGCGTTGGACTTCACAGGCTTTGCCCTCGACCGCGTGGAGCTGCACGAGTGCAACTACAACTGGAAAACCTTCATTGAGGTTTACCTTGAGGACTACCACGTCGGCCCCTTCCATCCAGGCCTTGGTCAATTTGTGACCTGCGACGACCTGAGCTGGGAATTTCAAGACAACTACTCGGTACAAACCGTGGGCGTGTCTGAAGGCTTTGGCAAACCCGGTTCGCCGACCTACAAAACGTGGCACGACATGTTGCTCAAGTACCGCAACGGCGAACTGCCGGAGCGGGGTGCCATTTGGCTCACCTACTACCCCCACATCATGGTGGAGTGGTACCCGCATGTGTTGACCGTGTCGACGCTGCACCCCATCAGCCCCAACAAAACGCTGAACATGGTGGAGTTTTACTACCCCGAAGAAATCGTCGCCTTTGAGCGTGAGTTCGTCCAAGCGCAGCAAGCCGCCTACATGGAAACCTGCATCGAAGACGACGAAATCGCCGAGCGCATGGACGCAGGCCGCAAAGCCCTGATGCAACGCGGCGACAACGAAGTGGGCCCCTACCAAAGCCCCATGGAAGATGGCATGCAGCATTTCCATGAGTGGTACCGCGGCAAACTCAGCTTCACCTAAGCGCCAAACATGCAAGCCCTTTGGATGCTGCTAGGCGCCGCCTTTTTTGCCACCATGGGCGTGTGTGTGAAATTTGGTTCTGAGCACTTCAACTCCGCTGAGTTGGTGTTTTACCGAGGCTTGGTCGGCATCGTGTTTTTGGCGGTCATTGCCAAACAAAAAAAGGTCTCGCTGCGCACGGCTTACCCAGGTGCCCATTTGTGGCGATCCACCATTGGCGTGCTCTCGCTCAGCGCTTGGTTTTATTCCATCGCCAAATTACCGCTGGCCACGGCCATGACGCTGAACTACATGAGCGGCGTTTGGGTAGCCGCCTTTTTGGTCGGCGGCTCGCTCATAAACTGGAACGGCCAAGACAACCGCAGCGCTTGGTCACAAGGGCCCCTCGCCCTGACCGTGTTGGCCGGCTTTGCAGGCGTGGTGATGATGCTGCGCCCTACCCTCGAACAAAACCAAATCTTTGCGGGTTTGATCGGCCTGATGTCGGGCTTTGCCGCCGCGTTTGCCTACATGCAAGTGATGGCGCTGGGGCGTTTGGGCGAGCCTGAAACCCGCACCGTGTTTTACTTTGCCATTGGCACACTGGTGGCAGGCGCCATCGGCATGGGCTTTGCAGGCGTGTCTGAATGGAACTGGACCTACGCCATTTGGTTGCTACCCGTGGGCGTGTTTGCCTCGCTGGGCCAGCTGTGCATGACCCGCGCTTACAGCAAAGGTGCCACGTTGGTGGTGGCCAATTTGCAGTACTCAGGCATCGTCTTTGCGGCGCTGTACAGCTTGCTGCTGTTTGGCGACGACATTCCCCTCATCGGTTGGATGGGCATGGCCCTCATCGTGGCCAGCGGCATGACCGCCACCTTGCTGCGTGCACGCGCCGCCCCCAACGCGCCTGCCGAAGAACACTGACACGGTGGCCACACGCTGCCCAACCATTCCATCGACCGTATAGGCACTTCGCCTCAGGAGCTTCGCATGTACACCACCCTCATCTCCGTCGCTCAACTTCAAGACCTGCAACACAGCGCCCAACCCTTGGCCGTGTTTGACTGCAGCTTTGACCTGATGCAACCCTCCCAAGGCCACGCCCAATACGTGGCGCAGCACATCGCCGGTGCGCAACACGCGGACTTGGACGATCACCTCGCCACACACGACCCCGCCCTGCGCGTCAACGGTGGCCGCCACCCGTTACCCCAACGCGAAGTGTTTGCGGCATGGCTGCAGAGTGTGGGCGTGAACCACAACACCCAAGTGGTCGTGTACGACCGCCATGGCATGAACTATTGCGGCCGCTTGTGGTGGATGTTGAAGTGGTGCGGCCACGACGCCGTGGCCGTGCTCGATGGCGGCTTGCAAGCGTGGGTCGCGGCAGGGGGCGCTGTCGCGTCTGGTGAACACACCACAGCCGCCGACGGCAACTTCGCGCTGCGCGAACCTTTGGTGCAGTTGGTCGATACCGCCACCGTGTCTGCACGCTTGAGCACAGGCACACAAACCATCGTCGACGCACGCGGTGCACCACGCTACCGCGGCGAAGTAGAGCCGATCGACCCTGTGGCGGGCCACATTCCCGGTGCGCTCAATCGCCCGTTCAACACCAACCTCAACGCAGACGGTTTCTTCAAAAGCTCTGCCGAATTGCGTGCTGAATTTGCCGCTTTGCTGGGCGATGCCAAACCAGAAAACGTGGTGCACCACTGCGGCAGCGGCGTGAGCGCTGTGCCCAATGTGTTGGCCATGGAAGTTGCGGGCCTGGGCCGCACCGCGCTGTATGCGGGCAGCTGGAGCGAGTGGTGCAACACGCCCGGCTTGCCCTGCGAAAAATCTTAAATCAGTGTTGCGCCCACTCGCCCAAAGCGGAGACCAAGGCAATACCTGCAAACAGCCAAGCCACTTGCGCCGCCGTCTCACGCGGTGAGAGCCGCTTTTGCAACTGCGGAATCAAATCGGCCAGCGCCACATAAATAAAGCTGCTGGCCGCGGCCACCAAGAAGTACGGCAAATACGCCTGCAAGGCGCCCACCAACACATAACCCACCAAGCCACCAATGGCCGTCACGCCCCCCGCCAAGCTGAGCTTGAACAAAGCAGCGCGCGGGTTGCTCAAGGTTTGACGCAACACCACCAAGTCACCCACATGGTGGGGCACCTCGTGCGCCATGACAGCCAATGCAGCGGCAACGCCCAAACGAGGGTCGGCCACAAACGCGGCAGCAATCAAAATGCCGTCGCCAAAAGCGTGCACGCTATCGCCCAAGAGCACAGCCCAACCGCCACTGTGGTGGTGGTGGTGACCTTGATGGTCATCGTGCGCGTGATGCGCGTGGTCCGCGTGCGTGCCGTGATCATGCGAATGTGCGTGCGAGTCATGGGCATGATGCGCATGGTGTGCGTCGCCGTGGCTATGTCCATGCTCATGACCGTGGTGCCACAACTCCGCCTTGTCGAGCAAAAAGAAAAACACCAAGCCCACCAGCAGCGCTGCAAACATGGTCTGCGGAGAAATACCTGCGGCCACCGACAACTCAAACGCCTCGGGCAACAAACGCGTAAACGCCGTGGCCATCAAAGCACCAGCCGCCAAACTCAGCAAATGTTGGGTGAAGCGCGACAACAAGGCATAAGCCAGCAACGCCGCCAGCCACACACTACCCATACCAGCGATCAAGGTGCCGACAAGAATTGAAATCAAAGTCATGGGGGGATTATCGACTGAGGCGTGTACTTCACCGAAGCTGAGCACTATCACTAGTAAACCCTGACTTCACCTTCAAACGGGTATGGGCCATAAAAATCAGTGTGAATTTCCGATTCTCAATCTGTAACTTATAATTCACAAAACGTGTACGACATCCAAACTTATCGCACCGATGATGATGCGGAACCCTATGTCGCTTGGCTGGGCGCATTGCCTGATCGTCAAGCCAAGGCCCGGATTGTGGTTCGCGTCAACCGAATGGCTGGCGGCAATCTGGGCGATGTCAAACCTGTGGGTGACGGTGTATGGGAAGCCCGCATTGACTATGGCCCGGGTTATCGCCTGTACTACGCGCAAGCAGGTCGTCGATTGATCTTGTTGCTGATAGGTGGCGATAAACGCACGCAGCAATCAGACATTGCTAAAGCACACGGCTACTGGAACAACTGGCAAATGCAGAGGAAATTCAAATGACATCTAAAGCTGGACGCCCACATGATGAAGTGGTGGTTGAGATGCTGAGAGCCGACCCCGAATTTACAGATGCCTACTTGGCAGCTGCGCTGGAAGAGACGGAGCAACCGGGTGGCCATCAAGCCATGCTGACCGCTTTGCGCCACATTGCCGAAGCACAAGGCATGGCGAATGTGGCCGAGAAAGCAGGCATGCCTAGGGAGTCGCTGTACCGTGCGCTCGGACCCCGTGGCAACCCCACCATCAAAACTTTGCTGGCCGTTTTAAATGCATCGGGGCTTCACTTATCCGTGGCTAGACAACATTAACGGCTTGCCATGAAGAACGCTAAGAAGTCAGACCGTATGCGGTCTAGCCGGAACCGTACACCGTTGTTCAAGAAGCTCAATTCAAGTCTAGACGATTGGGATATGCGCTCTGCGTGATAAAAAAACAAGGCCCTCAGCAGAGGGCCGTGAAACAGGATGGCTACAGGTCGATCAATGCGCCTTGTCCCAGTTCGGCCCCACCCCCACCTCTGCCAACAACGGCACTTTGAGCTTCGCCACGTCAGCCATCAAGCGTGGCACTTCGGTACGGACCCATTCCACTTCTGACTCGGGCACTTCAAACACCAGTTCATCGTGCACTTGCATGATGACTTTGGTTTGGCGTTGTTGCTCGTCAATGGCTTTTTGCACGGCCACCATGCTCATCTTGATGAGGTCGGCGGCTGTGCCCTGCATGGGTGCGTTAATGGCTGCGCGCTCTGCGCCTGCGCGGCGTGGGCCGTTGGGGCTGTTAATTTCGGGCAAGTACAAGCGGCGGCCAAACACGGTTTCTACATAGCCTTGTGCTTTGGCTTGTTCACGTGTGTCGTCCATGTAGCGCTTGACGCCCGCGAAGCGTTCAAAGTAACGGGTGATGTAGTTCTTGGCCGCGCTGTTGTCGATGCCCAGCGCTTTGGCCAAACCAAAGGCGCTCATGCCGTAGATAAGGCCAAAGTTAATCACCTTGGCGTAGCGGCGTTGCTCGGTGCTCACGTCGCCCACGGCCACGCCAAACACTTCGGCAGCGGTGGCACGGTGCACGTCTAAGCCTTCATGGAATGCTTTGACCAAAGCCTCGTCGCCACTGATGTGCGCCATGATGCGCAGCTCGATCTGGCTGTAGTCGGCACTGGCAATCACGCAGCCCGCAGGGGCGACGAAGGCCTCACGCACTTTGCGACCTTCGGCGGTGCGAATGGGGATGTTCTGCAAGTTAGGGTCGTTGCTCGACAAGCGGCCCGTCACGGCAACAGCTTGTGCATAGTGCGTGTGCACGCGGCCTGTGCGTGGCACGGCCATTTGCGCCAGCTTGTCGGTGTAGGTGCCTTTGAGTTTGCTCAAAGACCGATGCTCCAAAATCTTGGCGGGCAGCGGGTAGTCTTCGGCCAGTTTCTCCAACACCTCTTCGTCGGTGCTGCGTGCGCCGGTGGCGGTTTTTTTGATGACGGGCAAGCCCAGTTTGTCAAAGAAAATTTCGCCCAGTTGTTTAGGGCTGGCCAAGTTAAATGGTTGGCCAGCTATTTCATACGCCTCGGTTTCTAGCTGCACGATGCGCTGGCCCAACGCGTGGCTTTGCGCAGCAAGTGTGGGGGCATCAATCAACACGCCGTTGCGTTCGATGCGGTACAGCGCTTCGCTACTCTCAATTTCCAGTTCATAAATAAAGCGCAGTTTGTCATCGGCTTGCAAACGCGGCCACAGCACTTGGTGCACGTCTAGCGTCATGTCGGAGTCTTCGCACGAGTATTCGGTGGCACGCGCCACGTCCACTTGCGAGAACGGAATTTGGTGCGCGCCTTTGCCGCACAGGTCTTCGTAATTCAAACCTTTGCGGCCCACATGGCGCTCGGCCAAGCTGGCGAGACCGTGAGGCTTATGCACTTCCAGCACATAGCTTTGCAGCATGGTGTCGTGGGCGTAGCCCTTCACCTCAATACCGTGGTTCGCCATCACATGGCGGTCGTATTTGATGTGCTGCCCCACCTTGTGGATGGCTGGGTTTTCAAACCAAGGTTTGAGCTTGGCCAGCACCTCGTCGATGGGCAATTGGGTGGGCGCATCGCCATAGCTGTGGGTGAGCGGGATGTAGCACGCCTCGCCCGGCTTGACCGAAAAACTCAAGCCCACAATCTCGGCGCGCATGGCGTCGAGTGAGGTAGTTTCGGTGTCAAACGCCACCAACTCTGCCGCTTGCAGTTTGGCCAGCCACACGTCAAAGGCTTCCCACGTCAGCACGCAGTCATAGGCTTTGTCGCTGACTGCCGAGACGGTGGGCTCGGGTTCATCAAACAAGCCCAAGTTGGGTTCAAACTTCGGCTTAGGCGCGGCACCAGCCGGTGCCGATGTCAGCGTATCTGTGCCTTCACTGATGGCGCGGGCCAAGCCTTTAAAACCATAGGTTTCGTAAAACGTTTTGAGGGCGGGCTTGTCGGGCTCAGCCAAGTGCAGCGCATCGAGTGCAGGCAAGTTGGGCACGTAGGCAGACAAATCGCAATCGGTTTTCATGGTCACCAGCTGGCGGCCTGTGGGCAGCCAATTCACGGCTTGGCGCAAGTTCTCACCGGCCACGCCTTTGATGGCGCTGGCGTTTTTCAGCAGGTTGTCGAGCGAGCCGTATTCCATCAGCCACTTGGCTGCGGTCTTGGGGCCCACCTTGGCAACGCCGGGCACGTTGTCCACCGTGTCGCCCACCAAGGTTTGGTAGTCAATCATCAGCGAAGGCGGCACGCCAAACTCGGCGGTCACGCCCGCCACATCGCGCTTTTTGCCGTTCATGGTGTCCATGATGGTGATGTGTTCGTTCACCAGCTGGCTCAAGTCTTTGTCGCCACTCGACACCACCACCGTCACGCCTTGCTTGGCCGCGGTCACGGCCAAGGTGGCAATCACGTCGTCGGCCTCCACGCCCGGCACATCGAGCACGGTCCAGCCCAACATGCGCACCATGGCGTGGATGGGCTCGATTTGCGCGCGCAAGTCGTCAGGCATGGGCGAGCGGTTGGCTTTGTACGCGGGGTACATCTCGTCGCGGAAGGTGGGGCCTTTGGCGTCAAACACGCAAGCGGCCAATTGGGTGGGCACTTCTTTGCGCAGGGCCTGCATCATGTTGATCATCCCGCGAATGGCGCCTGTGGCGGCGCTCGTTGGGTCGCCAGGCACAGCGCGCAGGTCGGGCATGGCATGGAAGGCGCGGTAGAGGTAGCTGGAGCCGTCGACCAGCAGCAATGTTTTGGATTCACTCATAGCGGCCAATTGTGCCGTGTCAAAAAACGAAGCCCTCGTCTTGAGGGCGAACCGCTGAGCGAGCCTCGCCAAAGCGCGACAAACGTGCAAACTACAATGTGCGAACTTTTTAACCCCTTGGTTGTCATGGCTGTTTTTACCGAAGTTTCCGAGTCCTCCGCGCAAAAACTGCTGACCCAGCTCCGCCTCGGCGAGTTGGTTGAACTCAAAGGCATCCAAGGCGGCATTGAGAACACCAATTACTTTCTCACCAGCAGCGAAGGCCAATACGTGCTGACGCTGTTCGAGCGCCTCACGCACGAGCAACTGCCGTTTTATCTGTACCTGATGAAACATTTGGCGCAAGGCGGCATTCCAGTGCCCGACCCCGTGTCCGACAAAAACGGCGACATTTTGTTGACCGTTGAAGGCAAGCCTGCCGCCGTGGTGAACCGCCTCAAAGGCAAAAGCGAGCTCAGCCCCACCCCCGCCCATTGCGCCGCCGTGGGCGACATGCTGGCCCGCATGCATTTGGCAGGTGCTGACTACAAGCGCCAGCAACCCAACTTGCGCGGCTTGGCTTGGTGGAACGACACCGTGCCCGTGGTTTTGCCGTACTTGGACGCCTCGCAAACCGCGCTGATTCAAACCGAGTTGGCGTATCAAAACCACATCGCCGCCTCATCGGCCTACACCGCCCTGCCCCGCGGCCCCATTCACGCCGATTTGTTCCGCGACAACGTGATGTTTGACGGCGCGCCCGAGGCGCCCGAGCTGAGTGGTTTCTTCGACTTTTACTTCGCAGGCGTCGACACGTGGTTGTTTGACGTGGCTGTGTGCCTGAACGACTGGTGCATCACCCATGCAGATGGCGCACACGACGCCGCCAAAGCCCAAGCGCTGCTGGCGGCGTACCAAGCTGTGCGCCCGTTCACCGCGGCTGAACGGCAACTGCTCAACCCCATGTTGCGTGCCGGTGCCTTGCGCTTTTGGACTTCACGCTTGTGGGACTTCCACCTGCCCCGCGAAGCCAGCATGCTGCAACCCCACGACCCCACGCACTTTGAGCGTGTGCTGCGTCAACGCGTCACCCAACCTGTCACACTCTGAGCCATGAAACTCAACGTCGTTCCCGCCAGCACAGGCAAGCTTTGGGTCCGCCAAGGCATTCGGGCATTTTGGAAACAGCCCATCGCTTTGAGTGGTTTGTTCTTCATGTTCATGGCGATCATGTCGGTGTCGTCGTTGGTGCCCCTGGTCGGCAGCTTCATCGCGCTGGCTTTGTTGCCTGCGGCCACGCTCGGCCTGATGGCCGCCACGCGTGAGGTGGATTTGGGCAAATTCCCCATGCCCGCCATCTTGGCGGTGGGGTTTCGCGCGGGCAAAGAACGCTTGCGCGATATGCTGATCTTGGGTGTGCTCTACGCCTGCTGCTTCATCGGCGTGATGGGTGTGTCAGCCCTGATGGACGGCGGCGACTTTGCCAAGCTCTACTTGATGGGTGGCACGCTGGATGCAGACACCGTCATGAAACCTGAATTTCAAAACGCCATGTGGCTGTCGCTGCTGCTGTACATGCCCATGTCCGCCGTGTTTTGGCACGCCCCCGCGTTGGTGCATTGGCACGGCGTACCGGCCATCAAGAGCTTGTTTTTCAGCACCGTGGCGTGCATCAGCAATTGGCGTGCGTTCTTGGTGTTTGGCTTGCTTTGGTCGGTGATCTTCTTGGCCACCGCGCTGATCATCACGCTGCTGTCGGGCTTGATTGGTGACAGCGACTTTGCCTCGCTGACCTTGCTGCCCGCCATGCTGATGCTGGCCGCCATGTTCTTTTGCTCGACCTACTTCAGCTTTCGCGACTGCTTCACGTCAGACACGCTTTACGCCTAAGTTATGGGGCGTCAAGAGGGCGGCCCGAAGTGCGCCGCCTCAAAAAGCACGGCCTGATCTGGCCGTGCAGCCCCTCATCAAACCTGCGTCAGCTTGGCCACACTCAGCGCCAGCCATTTGACGCCGTGACGGCCAAACTTCACTTGCGCACGGGCGTCGTCACCCACGCCTTCGATGCTGACCACGGTGCCCTCACCAAACTTGGCGTGAAACACCTGCACGCCGCTGCGCACCCACGCGTTGGGGCCGCTGCTAACGGGCGCGGCGCGTTGCACCACGGGGGGTGGCGCTGCCGCTGTGGCCGCACCGCCGCCCCACGGGTTGTTCGACCAGCCCGATTGGTTTTGCCACGCATCGCGGCGCGAGGGTTGGGCATCGGCAAAGGCTGAACGGGCAGGTGTGATCCACTTGAGCGCGTGCTCAGGCAGCTCGTCAAAGAAACGGCTCTTGATGTTGTAACGCGTCTGCCCGTGCAACATGCGCGTTTGCGAATGGCTCAAGTACAAACGACGGCGCGCACGGGTGATGGCCACGTACATCAAGCGACGCTCTTCTTCCAAGCCTTCGTAATCGTTCATGGAGTTTTCATGGGGGAACAAGCCCTCTTCCATGCCGGTGATGAACACGCAGTCGAACTCCAAGCCCTTCGAGGCATGCACCGTCATCAACTGAATGGCGTCTTGCCCAGCTTGGGCTTGGTTGTCGCCCGACTCCAAGGCGGCGTGCGTCAAAAAGGCCGCCAAAGGTGACAAGGTTTCACCCGTGTCGGCATTGATCATTTGACCGTCCACAGGCAGCGCCACGGCCTCACGGCCAAAGCCTTCTTGCGTGACGAAGCTCTCTGCGGCGTTGACCAATTCCTGCAAGTTCTCAATGCGATCTTGGCCTTCGCGCTCCGACTGGTAGTACTCAATCAGCCCCGAATGGTCGAGCAACAGCTCAATGATCTGGCGCAAGTTTTTGCCCTGCGTTTGCTCGCGCAACACATCGATCTTGGCCACAAATGCGCTCAAGTTGGCACCCGCTTTGCCCGCCACCGCCGTCACAGCATCGTGGATCGGACAGCCCATGGCGCGGGCGGCGTCTTGCAGTTGCTCGATGCTGCGTGCGCCAATGCCACGCGGCGGAAAGTTGACCACGCGCAAGAAACTGGTGTCGTCACGGGGGTTCTCAAGCAAGCGCAAATAAGCCAGCGCGTGCTTGATCTCGGCACGCTCGAAGAAGCGCAAACCGCCATACACGCGGTACGGCATGGCGGCGTTGAACAAGGCCGTTTCAATCACCCGACTTTGGGCGTTGCTGCGGTAGAGCACCGCGATTTCGGTGCGGTGTTGAATGCCTTGCTGGCCATCGCCGTTTTGCCCTTCGCGCAGCAATTGCTTCATCTCTTCCACCATCCATTGGGCTTCGGCCAAATCGGTGGGTGATTCATAAATGCGCACAAGCTCGCCCGCACCTTGTGTGGTGTGCAGGTTTTTACCCAAGCGGGTTTTGTTGTGGCTGATGAGTGCGTTGGCACTGTCCAAAATATTGCTGTAGCTGCGGTAGTTTTGCTCCAGCTTGATTTGGTGTTGCACGTCGTATTCGCGCACAAAGTCGGCCATGTTGCCCACGCGGGCCCCGCGGAAGGCGTAAATGCTTTGGTCGTCGTCGCCCACCGCCAAAATGGCGCCACCGCCTTGGCCCACAGGGCCTGCCAACTGTTTGAGCCACGCGTATTGCAGCTTGTTGGTGTCTTGAAACTCATCCACCAAGATGTGCTGAAAGCGACGACGGTAGTGCTCGCGCACGGGTTCGTTGTCGCGCAGCAGCTCGTAGGAGCGCAACATGAGTTCGCCAAAGTCCACCACGCCTTCGCGCTGGCATTGGATTTCGTACAGCTCGTAAAGCTCTACTTTTTTGCGGGTGTCGGGGTCGCGCACTTCCACGTCTTTGGGACGCAGGCCGTCTTCTTTGCACGCAGCGATGAAACGCATGGTTTGCTTGGGCGGGAAGCGCTCTTCGTCCACCTGAAATTGTTTGCTCAAGCGCTTGATGGCGCTGAGTTGGTCTTGGGTGTCCAAGATTTGAAAGGTTTGGGGCAAGTTCGCCATCTTCCAATGCGCGCGCAAAAAGCGGTTGCACAAGCCGTGAAAAGTGCCCACCCACATACCGCGCACATTCACGGGCAGCATGCTGGAAAGACGCGTGAGCATCTCTTTGGCAGCCTTGTTGGTGAAGGTGACGGCCAAGATGCCGCCAGGCGAAATTTGCCCCGTTTGCATGAGCCACGCAATCCGGGTGGTCAGCACCCGCGTTTTGCCAGAGCCCGCGCCCGCCAAAATGAGCGCATGGGCAGAGGGCAAGGTGACCGCCATCATTTGCTCGGGGTTGAGACCCTCCAGCAAGGGAGAAGAAAACGCGCCAGCGTGGGAGGGGGCCGAAGCCGATTGGGTGTCAAACCCATCAAAAGAGTGCATGCCAAGATTTTAGAGTTTAGAATCAGCCACCGGGCCCAAGATTCTTGCGCTCGGTTTTTTTATGCCTGCAATTTGCACCTGAAAAAACCGGCCAAGCCAAGCGCTCAATCTTCGAACGTTATTTTCTGGAGCTTGGGATATGGAAATTTTTGATTACGACAACATCTTGTTGCTGCCACGCAAGTGCCGCGTGGAAAGCCGCTCTGAATGCGATGCAGGTGTTGAACTCGGTGGCCGCAAGTTCCGCTTGCCCGTCGTGCCCGCCAACATGAAAACCGTGGTGGACGAAAGCATCTGCTTGTGGATGGCGCAAAACAACTACTTCTACGTGATGCACCGCTTCGATTTGGACAACGTTCAATTCGTGAAAGACATGCACGCCAAGGGTGTGTACGCCTCGATCTCTTTGGGCGTGAAAGCCCCTGACCGCGAAACCGTGGACACACTGGCTGCGGCGGGTTTGACACCCGAATACATCACCATCGACATCGCCCATGGCCACGCCGACAGCGTGCGCGACATGATCGGCTACATCAAGGCCAAGTTGCCTAAGAGCTTTGTGATCGCGGGCAACGTGGCCACACCAGAGGCCGTGATCGACCTCGAAAACTGGGGCGCTGACGCGACCAAAGTGGGCGTTGGCCCCGGCAAGGTGTGTATCACCAAGCTCAAAACGGGTTTTGGCACAGGCGGCTGGCAGTTGTCAGCGCTCAAGTGGTGTGCCCGCGTGGCCACCAAGCCCATCATTGCCGACGGCGGCATTCGCAGCCACGGCGACATTGCCAAGAGCGTGCGTTTTGGCGCAAGCATGGTGATGATTGGTTCGTTGTTTGCAGGCCACGAAGAGTCGCCAGGCAAGACCGTGGAAGTCAACGGCGAGCTGTTCAAAGAGTATTACGGCTCAGCCTCTGACTTCAACAAAGGCGAATACAAGCACGTCGAAGGCAAGCGCATCCTTGAGCCCGTCAAAGGCAAGTTGGCCAACACGCTGATTGAGATGGAGCAAGACGTGCAAAGCTCAATCAGCTATTCCGGTGGCACCAAGCTGATGGACGTGCGCAAGGTGAACTACGTCATCTTGGGCGGTGACAACGCGGGCGAGCATCTGTTGATGTAAACCTCGCGTTCATGCCAAAGTTTGGGCATGCAAAAAGCCTGTCACGCGAAATGCATGACAGGCTTTTTTGTGCGCTCAACGCTTTGAAACTTTGACAGCGTTGTTGCGTCAACGCTGCTTGTTTTAAGGCGAGGTTTATTGGCGCAACAACTCAAGCGCCAGCGTGTGCAAACGGTGGCCCGGCTGCGTCAAGGCCTCGACGATGCTGAAGTGCTGCAAGCCCTCCAAGGTCTCGGCCACTGGCACGCGCTTTGTGCCCCACGCTTGCTGAATCAAGTGGTTGTGGCGAATGAACTCTTCACTCTCAATGCCGCCCGCTACGCTGTACAGCGTGCCCTGCTGAGGGGCAGGCATCCACGCGGGGCTGTTGCGCAGCACCACGTCATCGGTCAAGCGCAGGCTGTCTTTGAGGTAAGGCGTGGCTTGCACGGACTCAAGCTCATACAAACCAGAAATTGACAAAGCTTTGGTCACCAAATGCGCAGGCAAATCTGCCGCATAGGCTGGCCAATCGCAAGCCAACAACATGGTCACCAAGTGGCCTCCCGCCGAGTGGCCCACCAAAGTGATGCGGCTGGGGTCGCCACCAAAGCGATGGATGTTGCGCCACACCCAAGCCACGGACTTGACCATTTGCAGCGTGATGTCAGACACCGTCACGTCGGGACACAACGCATAGTTGGGCATCACCACATGCGCGCCTTGCGCCGTGAAGGTGGGAGCGATGAATGAATGGTCAGCCTTGTCGAGCGAGCGCCAATAGCCGCCATGAACGAATACCACCACAGGGGCGTTGTCTTGCGCGGTGTCGCTGGGGAAAATGTCTAAGGTTTCGTTCAAGCCACGGCCATAGGCCACATCTAAAAAACAACGTTGCGCGCTACGCACCTGCGCGGATGCATCACGCCAATGGTCGAAGTGCGCCGCGTGCTCTGGCACCAAAGCACGGTTGTTGTACATGCGGTCATACCAAGCGCCGTTGCGTTGCGTCATAGTTTTTTCTCCAGAAGAATTTGCACGTTGGTCCAAGTGCGGTTTTGGGTGAGGCTGTTTTCAGCCACGCTGTTACCACGGTAGACGCTGCCCGTGTTGTAGTTGCGCGGGTCGAGATTGCTCAAGGTCAAGCGCCATGCGGTGCTGCTGTCCACGCGCCACAAACCGTAAAGGTCCATCACACGTTTTTGAGAAATGGTGGTCAGCTGCTCAGCACTCAAACGGGTGGTGTAGCCAGGGTTGTAATTGACGTTGCCACCGAGGGTGAGTGGCACAGCTTTCAACCGGTAATCGGCCCCCAAATTGGCGGTCATGCTGGGCTGCTGATCGAGGCGGTTGTCCGGCCCCATGATGCTGAGCACGCGCGAGCGGTAAAAGCTCAAGTTATTGCGCAAGTCGATGTGCGGGGCATCGTCTATCCATTGGTCTAGGCGAAACTTGGCTTCCAGCTCGATGCCTTCGGTCACGGCTTCGCTGATGTTTTGTGGGCTGGACAGCCAGCGACCACCGCTTTCTTGCGTGGTCACATTGCGAATCAGGTTTTGCACGCGGCGGTGAAATGCGCTGGCACTCAACACGCCGCCTTGCGGCAAATAACGCTCGACGGCCACATCCACACCGGTCGCCACTTCGGGTTTCAAGTTCGGATTGCCCGACACGTCAGGGTTGGTGGCGCTGTTGTCGTCACGCGTGTAGGTACGACGCGCTAACAAGGTGGGCATGGTCGGCGTTTTAAAACTGCGTGTGAGGCTCATGCGCACTTGGTCGCGACTGTCGGGGTTGGGGCGCCACATGGCATGCAGCAAAGGTGTGAAGACGCTGTTGTTGTTGGTGACCACCCCGCTGCTGGTGTTGCCTTCGGTCGTCAACCCTTCATAGCGAGCGCCGACATGCGAGGACCATTTGGGGGTGAGTTGCCACTCGTCTTGCGAGTACATCGCATAACGCATGGAACTGGCGCTGTAGTCGGCACTGCCAGGCACGGCTTGGTAGGCACCCACCACACTTTGCGTGCGACGCACGGACTCAGCTTCAGCGCCGCTGACCCATTGATGCCCACCGCCCATCACATTGGTGTACTTGCCGCTGAGGTTGACTGAGCGATCTTGCACATGGGAATTTTCTGCCACACGCGGAATCAGCAAGGGATTGCTTGAGCTTTGCTGAAACTCGTTGTGGCTGTTCCAACCACCCACATTGAATTTCCACTCCATGTTGCTGTCTGCCGAGAGCTTGCGTCGCCACTGACCGTTGAGGCGAGCGACCACAAAGTGGTTTTGATTTTCATTGTTTGCAGTGGCGGGACTGCCCGCAACAGCCACGTCATTCAGCGTTTCCGTCGCTTGCATAAGGCCTGGTGTACGCCCCTGTGACAGCGCAATGAAAGGCATCAGGGTCAAGGTTTCACCCGGGTCACCTTTGAGCTGCAAACGCGCGGTGGCATTCATCCCTTCACGCCCGTAATGGCTATCGCTCACACGATGACGCACGGTGGTGCCTGTGCTGTCTGTGCGAGTCAAATCATTTTCGCTGTGGTCCGGTGCGGCGTAGCGGTTGACCGACAAGGTGTAGTTGGCGGTCCATTTTTCGGCATCGTGGTACTTGACCAACGACGCGCTGGGCGACGCATAACCACCTTGAAACGAAGAGCCCACTTTCAACTCGGTGGGCATGCCTTTGCGGCCCTCACGCGTGATGATGTTGATGGTGCCCGCAATGGCTTGTGCGCCAGTCTCGGCCGTGGGTGCGCGGTAAATTTCGACACGCTCAATCATCTCGGGTGTGAGTGACTCCACGCTGAAGCCAGGTGGCACGCGTTGGCCATCCAGCAAGATTTGTGTGTAGCCTTGGCTCAAACCACGCATGCGGATGCCACCGCCTCGGCCTGGAGCGCCACCTAAGGTGATGCCAGGCATGCGCTTCAAAATTTCGCCGAGGTTGGAGTCACCTTGACGCTCAATTTCTTCGCGACCAATGACGATTTTGCTGGCGGTTGATTCACGCCGTTGCTGCGTGTCGTTGTCGCGACCACTTGTCACTTCGACACGGCCCATGTCTACGGTGGGTGTGGTTTGGGCCATGACAGCCACAGCGTGACAGACAAAAGGAAGCGTGACGACAAGACGGCGCGCGAGGTGAGATGAATTCATATCAAAAAGTTTAATGGGGCAGGCAAGACCTTGCCGTGTAAAGTTCACCTTTTATTTTCTGCCGGTCTATCCATGAGCCAAGCCTCTGCGCCCCACGCCTACGAGATCAAAAGTGCCACCCTGCCTTTGGTCGCTTTTTTGCTCAAAACACCTGACACCGCCACACTGAAAGAAGATTTGTCGCGTCGCTTGGGCGCCACGCCCGACTTCTTTGACAACGATGCCGTGGTCATTGATTTGAGCGGCTTGGATGATCCAGACCACCGCCTCGATTTACCCGCTGTGTGCGAATGTTTGCGCACCCACCACCTCGTGCCTGTGGCCGTGCGCGGTGCAAATGAACACCAATTGATTAACGCCAATGCCGCAGGCTTGTTTGAAGCACGTGACGTGAACGTGCAAGTACCTGTGGCACCGCGCGTTGAAACCGTGGTGCAAGAGGTGATTCGTGAAGTCGAAGTCATGCGAGAAGTGGTGCGTGAAGTACAAGCGCCCAGTCTGCCTGCCATGGTGGTCGATAAACCGCTGCGCTCGGGCCAACATGTGTATGCCAAAGGCCGCGACTTGGTGGTGCTGGCCATGGTCAACCCGGGTGCAGAAATCATGGCGGACGGGCACATCCATGTGTACGCACCGTTGCGCGGCAAGGCCATTGCAGGTGCACGCGGCAACACACAAGCACGCATCTTCACCTCGTCGTTAGAAGCTGAACTGGTGTCCATCGCGGGCACTTACAGAACCAGCGGCGATTCACCGCTGCCCAAAGAGCTCATGGGAAAACCAACGCAGATCAGCCTGCAGGATGACAAACTCATCATGCAAGCGCTGTAAAATTGATATTTGATATTTAGAACAACTTAGGGCTTTTCATGGCAAAAATCGTTGTGGTGACATCTGGCAAGGGCGGCGTAGGCAAGACCACGACCAGCGCCAGTTTTTCCTCCGGCCTCGCATTACGTGGCTTCAAAACGGTGGTCATCGACTTTGACGTGGGTTTGCGTAACCTCGACTTGATCATGGGTTGCGAACGTCGCGTGGTGTATGACTTCATCAACGTCATCAACGGCGAAGCCACCTTGAATCAAGCCTTGATCAAAGACAAGCAGTGCGACAACTTGTTCGTGCTGGCTGCCTCGCAAACACGCGACAAAGATGCCCTCACCAAAGAAGGCGTCGAGACCGTGCTCAAAGAGCTGGCAGGCATGGGCTTTGACTACATCGTGTGCGACTCACCTGCGGGCATTGAAATTGGCGCCATGATGGCCATGCACTTTGCGGATGAGGCCTTGGTGGTCACCAACCCTGAAGTGTCTTCGGTGCGCGACTCAGACCGCATCTTGGGCATGCTCAGCAGCAAAACACAACGCGCCATTGATGGCGGCGACCCCATCAAAGAACACCTGTTGATCACGCGCTACAACCCCAGCCGCGTCGAAGAAGGTCACATGCTGTCGTTGGAAGACATCCAAGACATCTTGCGTATTCCTTTGATTGGCGTGATCCCCGAATCAGAAACCGTGCTGACCGCCTCGAACCAAGGTTTGCCCGCTGTGCATTTGGCCAACACCGATGTGTCGGAAGCCTACAAAGACGTGATCAGCCGCTTCTTGGGCGAACAAGTGCCCATGCGCTTCACAGAACACGTCAAACCAGGTCTGCTGAAACGTCTTTTCGGCGGGAAATAAGCCATGTCACTTTTGTCTTTTTTACTCGGCGAAAAGAAAAAAACGGCGAACGTTGCCAAGGAACGTTTGCAGTTCATCCTGACTCACGAGCGCACAGGCCGCAATGCGCAGCCTGACTATTTGCCAGCGTTGCAGCGCGACTTGGTGGCGGTGCTCTCCAAGTACGTGAACATCAATCCAAATGACATCAAGGTCAACTTGGAGCGTCACGACAACCTCGAAGTGCTCGAAGTCAAGATTGAGCTGCCTGATGCGGCTTGATGCCGCTTGATGCCGCTTGATGCCGCTTGAAGCAGCTTGATGAGTGCCAACAGAAAAGCGACCTGAAAAGGTCGCTTTTTTTATGGGTCTTCGCAGACTCGGTGGAATTAACCGCCTTTAGAAGAACGCTTACCTGGGTTCTTTTTGCTGCGCGTTGCCACACCACGCTCCAAGCTGATGCGCTGACCTTTGCCCATTGTTGGCAACGAGGTGCCTGGCAAAGCGATAGGCTTAGGTGAACGCTTGCGATCCGCTTCGGTGACGATTTTGTTTCCCATGAGATTTCCAAATAAAAAAGTTAAAGCCCCTAATTAGGCCACATGTGCCAGCCATTTTAGCCCGAGCCGACTCATAATGACTTTGAATCGAGGCTTTTATGAACCCAAAAATCGCAGAATTGTTAGATCGCATCGGACAAATGGAGTCCGAAATCGAACAGGTCATGAAAACGCGACGTGCCGAATTGCAAGCTGATTTCGAAGAAAAACGAATTCAGTTCGAGCAAGAAATATTGGCACAACATCGCCGCTTCAAAACGGGCTTGCTCAAATACTTCATCGAGGCGAACTGGCTCAGTGTTCTGACGGCCCCCATTATTTACGCGATCATTGTTCCGATGCTGCTGTTGGACATCGCCATCACCTTGTACCAACATATTTGCTTTAGGGCTTACGGCATTCCACGCGTTGTGCGCCGTGATTATTTTGTGTACGACCGCACGCACCTCGCCTATCTGAATTTAATCGAAAAAATCAACTGCGCGTACTGCTCTTACGGCAACGGATTGATGGCCTATGCTCGCGAAATCGTGGCACGGACCGAGCAATATTGGTGCCCCATCAAGCATGCGCGCAAAGTGATGATGGCGCACCCTTATTACAACGGGTTTGTAGATTACGGCGATGCCGAGAGCTATCAACGCGAACTTGAGAATTTACGTGCCAAACTTTCTGAAATCGGGCGCAGTGATGCGCCAAAGTGACGATGAAAAGCGCTGGTTTGATGTCCAATACAGCCATGGATAAACACACCGCCATTGACCAGCGCTTGATGGATCTTGAAATCAAGGCCAGCTTCACCGAAGACTTGGTGGAGCAACTCAACCAAACCATTTTTCGCCAACAAGAACAAATTGACGCCCTGCTGCGCGAGGTGAGCCAGCTACGCATCCAAACGCCCGATGGTGGCAGCGGTTCATTCCGCAGTTTGCGCGATGAATTGCCACCGCATTACTGATGACTTCTGTTGAATCTTCATCGGCCTATATGGACTTCGCACTCCAAGACCTGGCCACTGCGGTGCTCTACCGATTGGCCACGTACGCTGTGACCAACTTGATCGACGACGCGGCCATGCTATCCCTTGTTTTTATTTGAAACACCCACGCACATGTCACACACCATCGATTACTACTTCGCCCCCCAAAGTCCTTGGACATATTTGGGACACCAACGCGCTTGGGATTTGGCCAATAAAGCAGGTGCCACCCTCCGCGTCATGCCCGTCGATTTAGGCCAAGTCTTCCCCATCTCTGGCGGATTGCCTTTAGGTAAACGTGCACCGCAGCGCCAGAAGTACCGCTTGGTCGAATTGGCGCGTTTCAGCGAGGCATTAAACATGCCCTTGAATGTTGAGCCTCAATTTTTCCCAGTGCCAGGCGATGATGCGGCACGCGTGATCATTGCTGTTGAGCAAGCCCATGGGGCGCAAGCCGCCATGGCATACACAGGCGCCGTGCTGACGGCGGTGTGGGCGCAACAGCGCAACATTGCCGATGCTCAGGTGTTAGCGGCGTTACTGCAAGAGTGCAACCTGGACGCCAGTTGCATGGCCCGTGCTCAAACGCCAGAGGTGCAAGCCACTTACGCCCAAAACACCCAAAGCGCGATTGATGCACACGTCTTTGGTGCGCCCAGCTATGTGGTGGATGGGGAGATGTTTTGGGGCCAAGATCGCTTAGATTTTGTAGCGCGCAAACTGGACGTTTGACGCTCAGCGCAGTCGACGCCAAATGGCGCGGGTGACGCGTCCGAAGTTACCCGAAAGATCTCGCAAATTCTTGTCTAAAGCGTCGCGCACAACAGGGTTGTGCTGCGTCAACATGCCGTAAAAACTCAAAGATTGACTGCCATTCATCAACTCGGCGGTCATCATTGGGAAGGCTTTCAACACCAATGCATCCAACTCATCAGCCGCGGCATAGGCTGATTTTGAGACGTCCTCTCGCAAGCTGAATTCGGTCAACACCAAGCGACCTTGGTCTTTGGATAAATTTGCAAATGCAAGCAAATTCGGGTGATTGAAGTCACCTTTGTTCAGCGCCGCCAACAAGCTTTGTTGATGAAAATTCTCCAATGCCGCGTGTCGATCAGACACTCTTTGCAACCGCTCATCTTTGGACTGTGGCATACCCGTGATCGCCAACATGTCTGCCCACAGCATGCCTGTCACCGAACTACCAGGCAACACGTTGGCGTGATAAGGCTGCGTGAGGTCTTGCGCATAGTGCATGGCCCAGCCCGCAAAACGCCAACCCCAATAAGGATGGCCGGACAGCATGGCGTGACGCGCTAACGTTTGCCACAAATGCATGCGGTATTCGGGAAAGGTTCGACGTAAAGCGCCCGACGAGGCGTACATCAGGGGTGACTCGTGAAAGTAACCGCTGTGAAACGCCATTTGACTGGACGCAAGGTGTTTCGGATCGTCCAAGGGCTGTTTGCCAAAGCCATAGTTTTGTCCAAACTCGGTGGCGTTGTTCTCCCATAATCCTATGTCTAGACCATAGTCAGGCTCGTCGGATGCGGTGGCAATGACATCCAGCACAGCCACAAACTCGGCATCGCGCAACGCCACAAACTTGGCATCGACCACGCCACTGACTTTGTGCAAACTGATGTCTTGCCATGCTAGGGAGGGACGGTGGTTGTCAGCCAGCACTTGCGTTGTGGGCTGGAGCTGCAAATACAGCGGTAACGGCATGTTCGGATTGGCACGCACGGCACTCAAGAAGCGATGCACCCACACGCTGGCATCGGCATCTTTGTCGTGGCGATAGGCCAGCACTTCGGGGCGTGCTGGGTAATTACGCACATGTCCCCTCGCCCATTGCTCTTCTTGCTGCAGCAAGCCCTCTAAGGCCGCTCCTTGGTCTTTCAAGAAGCCCGAAAGAGGTTCAACCTTAACCATGGGTTCAGAGCGAACCTCAGGCAAAGCATTGAGCGCTTGCCACGTGCCGAGGGCGTGTCTGGACCATGCATGAGCTGAACTTACAGCCACACCAAGTAACAGACCAAAAAAAAGACGTTCAAACCAACGCATTACACAATTGTGCAACGAGTTGGCCGAACGTCTGGTTCAGCCGAGCTGAAAATTAACGCGGTGTGCGTGGCTTAGGTGCGCGTTTCTTGGCGTCAAAGCCGCCAAAAGACTTGCCAGCTGGACGTGGTGCCTTGTCAAAAGGCGAACGACCTGCTTCAAACGGTGCGCGTGGACCACGCGCGGGAGCGCGGTCGTCAAAGTTGCGAGGGCCCGAAGGTTGAGCAAAGTTCTGGCCACCCCCGAAATTGCCACGCGGAGCGCCTTCGCCAAAGTTGCCGCGAGGGCCGCCTTGACGGGCATCAAAGTTGTTTTGACGTGGCTCGAACGACTGACCACCTTTGCGGTCGTCGAAACGTGGCTCTGAACGACCTTCAAAGCGTCCTTCCGAACGGCCTTCGAAGCGACCTTGACCTTCAAAACGACCACCGCCGCCACCGCCAAATTTGCCGCCACCACCGAAGCTGTTGCCACGGCCACCGCCACCAAATTTGCCACCACCGCCTTTGCGGTCGAAATCACGGCCGCCGCGTTGTTCAACGCGTTGGGTCGGCTCCATACCAGGAATCACTTCAGCAGTGAACTGCTGGCGTGTGTAGGCTTCGATGTCGTAAATCTTGCGCTTGTCGCGGAACTCGGCCAACGTCACGGCCAAGCCATCACGACCCGCACGACCGGTACGGCCAATGCGGTGGGTGTAGTCCTCAGACTTCATGGGCAAGCCGAAGTTGAACACGTGCGTGATAGTGGGCACGTCAATACCGCGAGCGGCCACATCGGTTGCCACCAAGAACTGCACTTGACCTTGGCGCAAAGCCATCAAGCGACGGTTACGCAAGCCTTGGCTCAACGCACCGTGCAATGCCACAGCCGAGAAGCCTTCTTGTTGCAAGTCATTGGCCAAGCCGTCGCACTCGATTTGAGTGCTGGCAAAGATGATGGCTTGGTTGATCGTGGTGTCGCGCAACAGGTGATCCAACAGACGACGCTTGTGTTGCGCGTTGTCCGCCCAATGCAAGATTTGGCGAATGTTGCTGTGCTTCTCTTGTGGCGAGTCGATTTGCACGCGTTGGGGTTGACGCATGACGCGTGTCGCCAACTGCTGAATGCGTGGCGCAAACGTGGCGCTGAACATCATGGTTTGCTTGCGGTCAATGGTGAGTTGGTTGATTTCAGCCAAGTCATCCGAGAAACCGAGGTCCAACATGCGGTCGGCTTCGTCCACCACCAAGAACTGAACTTGATCCAGCTTGATTTGCATAGAGCGCTGCAAGTCCAACAAACGGCCTGGTGTGGCAACGACCAAATCGGCGTTTTGCAGTTTGGCAATTTGCAACTGGTAAGGCATGCCGCCCACCACGTTGGCAACGCGCAGGCCACGGCAATGCTGCACCAAATCGATGGCGTCATGAGCGACCTGTTGGGCCAATTCACGGGTTGGGCAAACGATCAAAGCGCCAGGTGTGGGGGCTTTGAAGTTGCGTGTGTTGGTCGGGTCTTTACGCTTGGGACGCTTAGGCGCTGGCTCGCCTTTGGCTTCGGCCTCGGCCACTGCAGCTTCAAACTCAGCGCGCTCTTGGGCTTCGGCTTCGGCTTGTTGCTTCAACAAGGTGTGCAACACAGGCAACAAGAATGCCGCTGTTTTGCCGCTACCTGTTTGGCTAGACACCATCAAGTCGATGAAACCCGCTTTGGCATCGGCGTTGTCGTTTGGCAAAGCCAATGGAATGGTTTTTTGCTGAACGGTGGTGGGTTGGGTGTAACCCAAGTCTTTCACCGCTTGCACCAACTGAGGTGCCAAGCCCAACAAAACGAAACCGTTGGGGGCTTCGGGTTGCTCAACAACTGCTTCGGCGTCAGCGTGAACCGCTTCTGTAGAAATAGTTTCAGAAGAGATGGCTTCTGGAGCGGAAATAGAAATAGTTTCGACAGGCGCAAATTCGCCTGTCACATTTAAAGTGTCAGTCATGATTTTTTCTCGCACGTGAGCGCCGCAGGTTGTGCGGCTGCTCCGTTCTAGGTTAAAAAACATCAACCATCAAACGGAACCTGCTCTGACCCGTCTAGGGTTTTTTCAGTGCTTGGGACTCATTTGGCGAGTCCGGTGAATGAAGGTAGATGTACAAATTCGCTACTCTGTGTAGCGAAGCTTTGTATTATGGCACAAATTCGGGTTTCTACCTAATCACCATTGAATCCGAAGGTTAATCGAGCTTCAGGAAGTGCTCACGGTAGTACAACATTTCGTCAATGGACTCGTGAACATCGGCCAACGCTGTGTGTTTTTGCGCCTTCTTAAAGGCTTTTTGCACCTCAGGCTTCCAGCGGCGAGCCAATTCTTTGAGCGTGCTCACATCGACATTGCGGTAATGGAACCACGCTTCTAACTTCGGCATGTACTTGTTCAAAAACCGACGATCTTGCCCAATGGTGTTGCCACACATGGGTGACACGCCTTTGGACACGTAAGGCTTTAAGAAAGCAATCAGCTGTTCTTGCGCTTGCTCTTCGGTGATGGTGGAGGCTTTGACTTTGTCGATCAACCCACTCTTACCGTGCGTGCCTTTGTTCCAAGCATCCATCTTGTTGAGGACCTCATCACTTTGGTGAATGACAAAGACCGGCCCTTCAATGCGGGTCACGAGATTGGGACACGTCACGATCACCGCGATTTCGAGCAAGCGCTCACGCTCGGGCTCAAGGCCAGACATTTCGCAATCGAGCCACACCAAGTTCATATCGGACTTGGCAAGTTTGGGGACAACAGGGAGGTTCAGAGATTCAGACATGCACAGGATTGTCGCCCATCACTTGCGGCGCTTCATCTAAACTCACCCGTCATGATGAACCCCTCTTTTGCGATCACCGTGTCGCTGGCTCTTTTGCTAGTGGCCAACTTGCTCACCAAACTCTGGCTCAGTGGCCGCCAAGTACGCCACGTGGCCCAGCACCGCAGCAACGTGCCCGAAACGTTTGCGCACACCATCAGTCTGCAAGCACATCAAAAAGCTGCCGACTACACCCTCGCTAAATCACGCGTGGCCATGCTGGATATCGCATTGGATGCCGCCATGCTGTTGGGCTGGACACTTCTGGGCGGACTTGATTTATTGAACCAAATCACCCTGAACTTCATGGGCATAGGCATGGCTCAACAAGTGACCTTGGTCGTGTGCTTTGCCCTCATCAGCGGGTTGATTGGCTTACCTTTGTCGCTCTACCAAACCTTTGGCGTCGAACAACGCTTCGGCTTTAACCACACCACGGTGCGCCTGTGGCTCAGCGACATGCTCAAGGGCTTGCTGGTGGGCTCGGTCTTAGGCCTGCCTATCTTGTGGCTGGTCCTTTGGTTGATGGATGCTGGCGGCCCTCTGTGGTGGTTGTATGCATGGGCTGCACTGGTCGCTTACCAGCTCCTCGTGATGTGGATTGCACCGAACTTCATCATGCCGCTTTTCAACAAATTCACCCCCCTCGAAGACGACACATTGAAAGCGCGCGTGACAGCGCTGATGAACCGCGCAGGCTTCAAAGCCAAAGGGTTTTTCGTGATGGATGGCAGCCGCCGATCGGCCCACACCAATGCCTTTTTCACGGGCTTTGGCGCCTCCAAACGCGTGGTCTTCTTTGACACCTTGTTGGCACAGCTCAATGGCGACGAAATGGAAGCCGTGCTCGCCCATGAACTGGGGCATTTCAAACACCGCCACATTTTGAAAATGATGGCCACTAGCTTTGCCATGAGCCTCGCAGGTTTGGCATTGCTGGGCTGGCTCTCGCAACAAATTTGGTTTTACACCGGCTTGAGCGTCACGCCCAATTTGACCGGCGGAAACAGCGCCCTAGCCTTGCTGCTGTTCATGCTCACGCTGCCATTGCTGACCTTCTTCATCTCACCTTTGTCGGCGTGGCGATCACGTCAATTTGAATTTCAGGCAGATGCTTACGCCGTCGCCAACAGCCAAGCCAGCGCCCTGAGCAGTGCCCTGCTCAAGCTCTACCAAGACAACGCATCCACGCTCACGCCAGATCCTTGGTTTGTGGCGTTCTACTACTCTCACCCGCCTGCCGCACAGCGCTTGGCACGGTTCACAGCATGAAACAAACAGGTTTGGTGGTCGCGAGTCACGGGCGTCACTGCGTGGTGGAGACGCCCGATGGCGAGCGTCGCATTTGCCATCCGCGCGGCAAAAAAAGTCAGGTGGTGGTGGGCGATCGCGTGCAATGGTTGGCCAGCACAGACGAAGGCACGATTGAAAAAGTCGAACCCCGCAGCAACTTGTTTTACCGACAAGACGAAATTCGCACCAAGTCTTTTGCCGCCAACTTGGATCAAATTTTGATCTTGATTGCAGCGGAGCCTGAGTTCTCTGAAATGCAGCTCACCCGCGCCTTGATCGCAGCAGAAGCTGAACACATCACCCCCTTGATTGCGCTCAACAAGCGTGACTTAAAAATTCCCTTTGATCGCGCTTTAGCGAGACTTGAACCCTACGCGCGCATGGGCTACACGGTGCTGTCGTTGGGCCTCAAAGACGGTGATTTGGGTGATTTGTCTGAACGCCTCGCCCACAAGACCACCTTGGTTCTTGGCCCCTCGGGCACAGGCAAAAGTACGTTGATCAACCAACTGATCCCCGATGCCAATGTGGCAACAGGTGAAATCTCACATGCCCTGAACTCGGGGCGGCACACCACGACGTCTACCACTTGGCATTGGGTCGATGCAGCGCGAACGACGGGTTTGATTGACTCGCCTGGATTTCAAGAATTTGGCATGCATCACATCGATGCCATGCAGTTGGCCGCTTACATGCCAGACTTCAAGCCGCATGTGGCGCACTGCAAGTTTTACAACTGCTCGCATTTGCACGAGCCAGGCTGCGGGGTGCAAGCCGCTGTGACGGCTGGCGAGATCACCGCATCGCGTTACAAACTCTACGGCTTGTTATTTGCAGAATTGACGCAACCCGCGCACTACTAAGGCGATCAGCCCAACAAGCGGGCCATCGTGAGCAACGCCAGCAACACCATCCAGAGCACCACGCTGCGCCAGACGAGGCCGACCAAACTGGCCAAATGCGCCATTTCTGGCTGACGGCCTGGCGTGCTTTCACTGTCAAATGCGTCAGCATCCACGGCTTCACCCAAGCGGGTGGCCGCATCTGGCCGCAAAGCCTCACCACCCAGACGCACATTCAACGCACCTGATATGGCCGATAACACCACACCATCGTTGTCGTCAGGAAAACGCTGGGCATGGTTGCGCCAGCAGTCAATGGCCTCTTCGAAATTGCCCACCACGGCAAAAGCAAGCGCTGTCAAACGCGCAGGAAACCAGTCCACGGCATGCCAAGCGGTGTCACCCGCTTCTTGCAACGTGTCGCTGATCCAACCCTTTTTTTGTTTGTCCACATTGCGCCAATGGCGCGACACCAATTCGCTCATGCGATAGAAAACTGCGCCAGCAGGCCCGAAACCAATGGCTGCCAACACAGAAAACCAAGCCAAAACGCCAAACACATGGCGGTGCGCAGACAGCGCGGAATGTTCAATCACATGTCTGAGCAATTCACTGCGAGGCAGGCTACCGACCGACACGTGCTGCCAATCGGCTAACAACTCTCGGGCAAGGCGCTCGTCGCCCGCATCCAAGGCGTCGCGAATGTCGGTGAAGTGGTGGCTGAATTGCCGAAAACCGAGCGAGGCGTACAAAACACCAATGCTCCAAATGACAGCCACAGGCCAACCAAAGACAAACATCAGCACCGCATGGACCAACAAGGCCATCAACGTGGGCACGCCAACCGCCAGTGCCCAAGTGGTCCACGCCAAACGGGCATGGCCTGCATCGAGGGTTTGACTCAGCCACACCACCCACGCGCGACAACTGCGGTGCACCCAGCTGTTGTGCACCAACGGACGGGCTTGTTCAATCAATAAAGCGAAGAGCAGGGCCAAAAAACTCATGGCTTGATGATAGCGGCTGACCCGTGCTGCTTTGGGTTTAAGCCGACATGAATCGGTAAAAGTTACGCAACATGCCTGCAGTTGCACCCCAAATAAAGCGCAAATGGCGGCCATCTTGGTAAGGCATGGACAACCATTCACGTCGCACCCCGTCATGCTCAAACGTATGCCAGCGGTGGTGAGCCGGATTCATCAAAAAAGCCAAGGGCACTTCAAACGTGTCAGCCACTTCGTCGGGATTGGACTGCAAGTGCATGTCTGGCGACACCAAAGCCACGACGGGTGTGACAAGGAATGCGGAGCCGGTCACGTACTCCGGCAACGTACCCAAGACTTGAATATGGCGCGCATCCAGTCCCACTTCCTCTTGCGCCTCACGCAAGGCAGTGGCTGTCGCATCTTGATCTTCTGGATCGCACTTCCCGCCTGCAAATGCAATTTGGCCTGAGTGGGTGGACATGTGCGCCGTGCGCTGCGTCAGCAGCACGGTGGGCTCATCACGCATCACCAAAGCCAACAAAACGGCGGCTTGGGCGGGGGCTCGATCTAAGAACTTGCGCTCACGCACCAACTCGGGTTGCCAAACGGGGGGATGGGCAAAACGCGCTTGCAGAGCCTGCGCCGTGAAGGCGTGCCTAGGCACAGGTGCCAGATGGTGGTCCACCCGCGTCACCGCGATTTTTTGAGGGTCAAAGAGAGGAAGTTGGCTCATGAAAAAAGCCGCCACAAGTTCTCACTTGAGGCGGCTTCTTGGCAAGCAAATCGCAAGCAGTTAAAAACCTGCTTATTGAGCTGCTGCGGCTGCTGCGGCTTTGGAAGCTGCTGCAGACTTGCTGACCAGCTTTTCCTTGATACGAGCCGACTTGCCGCTACGGTCACGCAAGTAGTACAACTTGGCACGACGCACGTCACCACGACGCTTGACTTCGATGCTAGCGATCAAAGGGCTGTAAGTTTGGAACGTACGCTCCACACCTTCGCCGCTAGAGATCTTGCGCACGATGAAGCCGCTGTTGAGGCCACGGTTGCGCTTAGCAATCACCACACCTTCGTAGGCCTGGACACGCTTGCGTGTGCCTTCAACCACGTTGACGCTCACAATGACTGTGTCGCCAGGTGCGAATTCGGGGATTGTTTTGCCGAGACGAGCAATTTCTTCTGCCTCGAGAGTTTGGATCAGGTTCATGGTTTCCTCTAAAGATCTTGATCGCGCTACACAAAAGGCTTCAGGTCGTATTGCCCGAAGCGGCCGATCAGAGGATCGAAAAGCTCACAATTATAGCGTTTTATTTGCCAACAAAACTCGCTCGTCTTGGGGCGTCAGTTTGTGGGCTGCGCGCGCAGCCTCCACAAGCTCTGGGCGTAAACGGGCGGTCAACAGCAAACGCTGGTCACGACGCCAGCGTTCAATCTGGACATGGTGACCGGACAACAACTCAAGGGGAACACCCAGCTCCGCCCACACTTCGGGGCGTGTGTAATTTGGGCAGTCCAGCAAGCCATCCAAAGCCGGATTGAAACTGTCGAGTTGGTGGCTGCCTTCGTCATTCAAGACCCCAGGTTGCAGACGCGCGACCGCATCTAACAAAGCCATCGCAGCCAATTCGCCGCCTGACAAGACAAAGTCGCCCAAGCTGATTTGGACATCCACATGCGCGTCAATGAAGCGTTGATCAATGCCTTCGTAACGCCCGCACAACAGCACCGCACCTTGGCTGTCAGACCACTGCTGCACGGTGGCATGACGCAAAGTTTGCCCAATGGGCGAAAACAAAACCAAGGGCGCCACATCGCGGGCTTGTTGACGGTCCGCGCGGATAGCAGCCAAACAAGCCGCCAAAGGCTCCGCCATCATGACCATGCCGGGGCCTCCGCCAAAAGGACGGTCATCCACACGTCGGTAATTGCCCAAAGCAAAGTCACGCGGGTTCCACAAACGAACGTCCACCAATTGCGATTCGTAAGCGCGACGGGTCACGCCAATTTTGAGAAAAGGCTCAAACAGCTCAGGAAAAAGGGTAATGACGTCAAAGCGCACAAGGCGTCTTTCAGCGTTGGCGTCAGTAATCGGTGTGCCAGTCCACCGTGATACGGCGGCCAGCCAAATCGACGTTGTCGATGTAAGCGCTGACAAAAGGAATCATGCGCTCTTGGGTTTTGTCGTCTTCGACGAACTCCAGCACCAACACAGTTTGAGGACCGGTGTGCAACAACTCGCGCACTTGGCCCATTGCCTCACCTTCGCGGTTGACGACGTCTAAGCCGAGCAAATCGACCCAGTAATACTCGTCAGCGTCTGGTGTTGGGAAGCTAGATCGTGCGACAAAAATGCGCGCACCTTTGAGAAGCTCCGCTTGGTTGCGGTCTGTCACATTTTGTCCGTGGGCAACCACAGAACCTGAGTGATCTTTGGCTTCAGCTACTTTAAAAAGCAGCGTGCCAGAAAATGTCTTGGCACCTTGCGTCGCGGGTTGTAAAAACCAGCGCTTAGAAGAAAAAAGCGCTTCCGGAGAAGCGCTGTAGGGCAAGACTTTGAACCAGCCCTTGACGCCCCAAGCGTCTGCAATTCGACCGACCTCAATAGCGTCCGCAGGAAGTTCCGCAGACTCAAGGCCAAGCATCATTGCAGGTGCAGGGACTGTCAAATTAAGCGGCTGCTCTGGCAGCTTGCTTGATCAAACGCTCAACCGTAGGTGAGCACTGAGCGCCAACGCCAGTCCAGTGAGTCAGACGGTCTTGCGCAATGCGCAAGCCCTCTTCGCCACCGCGAGCGATTGGGTTGTAAAAACCGATGCGCTCGATGAAGCGACCATCGCGACGGACGCGCTTGTCTGCCACAACAATGTTGAAAAATGGACGGGCTTTAGAGCCGCCGCGGGAAAGTCGGATGACGACCATGATGAATCCTTCGGGTGGGTGGTGTTTTCAACGTTTGAGACACGCGCTAAGGCCACCCGGCCTGCGACACGCTGAAAAGCCCATAAGTATAGCGCCTTACACTCTCGACTTATGAAAAACAAAACCGTCGCCGCTTGGCTGGCCTTCGCAGGAGGCCCTTTGGGGCTGCATCGCTTCTATCTTTTTGGCATCTGGGACACCTTGGGCTGGCTGCTGCCCATCCCCACCGCACTCGGGTTTTATGGCATCGAACGCGTACAACAGTACGGTCTTGACGACATGGCCAGTTGGTGGCTCATCCCATTGGCGGGGTTCACGTTCGCCGCTTGCGCGCTCAATGCCATCGTGTACGCGTTGATGACGCCTGAAGTCTGGAACCGCAAGTTCAACCCAAGCGCCAACGAAGAAGCGCCGGCTGGTCAAACCAGTTGGTTGACCATCGGCGCTATCGTTTGTTCGCTGCTGATTGGTGCCACGGTGCTGATGTCAAGCATCGTGTTCAGCTTTCAACGCTACTTCGAATATCAAATCGAAGAAGCGCAAAAGATTTCCCAGTAAATCAATACAAGGCCATGCTGACCCAGTAGGCCACGCCAGCCACGAAAGCGCTGGCAGGAATCGTCAAAATCCACGCCCACACGATGCCGCCCGCCACGCCCCAGCGCACGGCGCTGGCGCGCTGTGTGGAGCCCACACCCACGATGGCACCGGTGATGGTGTGCGTCGTAGAAACAGGAATACCCAAGGCGGTGGCCAAGAACAAGGTCATCGCTCCACCGGTTTCAGCGCAAAAACCACCCACAGGCTTCAGCTTGGTGATCTTTTGACCCATCGTTTTCACAATGCGCCAGCCACCAAACATGGTGCCTAGGCCAATGGCCATGTAGCAGCAAACAATCGTCCAACTGGGGGGCGAGGTATCCGTGGCCGACACGTAACCCGTTGCCACCAACAGCATCCAAATGATGCCAATGGTTTTCTGCGCGTCGTTGCCGCCGTGACCCAAGCTGTAAGCACCGGCAGAAACCAACTGCAAGCGACGGAACCACTTGTCCACGCGCGAGGGGCGAAAGCTCCTGAAAATCCAAGCCACAGCAACCATCATCAGCGAGCCGAGTGTGAAGCCCAACAAAGGCGACACAAAAATGAACGCCACGGTTTTCAAAATACCAGCAGACACCAAAGCACTGGTGCCGGCCTTGGCAATCACAGCCCCGGAAATACCGCCAATCAGCGCGTGAGACGAGCTGCTAGGGATGCCGTAATACCAAGTGATGATGTTCCACGTCACGGCCCCGACCAAGGCGCCAAACACCACATGGGTGTCCACAATGCCAGGCTGAACAATGCCCTTGCCCACGGTAGCCGCCACACTGAGATGGAAGATGAAGATGGCCACGAAGTTAAAAAACGCGGCAAACAACACGGCTTGACCAGGTTTGAGAACCCCCGTAGAGACCACGGTAGCAATCGAGTTCGCGGCATCGTGAAAGCCGTTCATGAAATCGAACAGCAAAGCCAACGCTACCAACAAAGCGACCACCCAAAAGGCGGTTTGTGCGGTTTCCATGAGTAACCCGCCTAGCTCAAGAGTTTTCGAGGACCACGCCCTCGATCAAATTGGCCACGTCTTCGCACTTGTCGGTGATGGTTTCCAACAATTCATAGATCGCTTTGAGTTTGATGACTTCACGCACATCGGGCTCTTCACGGAACAGTTTGCTCATGGCGCTGCGCATGACACGGTCAGCGTCTGACTCCAATTTGTCAATCTCTTCGCAGGTCTTGAGCGCGGCTTCAGCGGTGGCTTGGTCCGAGATCTTTTCGAGCAAATACACCGCATCGCGCAAGCGCTCGCAGCACTTGACGCTCAAATCGGTCAAACGCACGATTTCTTCGGTCATGTGACGCACGTCATACAGAGCCATGGTTTCGGCAGAGTCTTGGATCAAGTCAGCCACATCGTCCATGGTGTTGATCAACGAGTGAATTTGCTCGCGATCAATCGGCGTGATGAAGGTCTTGTGAATGGCACGGTTGACATCGTGGGTGACACGGTCCGCGGCACGCTCTGCGTTGTCGACATCTTGGTTGTACTTATCGCGCAAGATGGGGTCGTTGTAATTGGCGACCAAATTTGAAAAAGCATGTGCAGCTTCGACGATGCGATCGGCGTGCTGGTTGAACATGACGAAAAAATTGCCTTCCGTAGGCAGCAGTTTCCCAAATAGCATGGGTTCTCCTGTGAGATGAAAATTTATGACAATTCGATGACGGCGAAGTGTAAACGCTAGCTTAGTGAGAAAACATCACATGGACTGCGCCTGACAGTCGTCCACCGGCCGGCAACGCAATGCAAGATCAGCGAATTTTCTCAATCGTTTGATGGCTCACGGCCGCCAACAAATCGGCCGTGACGCGTTCAGGACACACCTGCGCCAAGGGAACCAGCACAAAGGCCCGTTCTGTCCACCGTGGGTGCGGCAAGGTCAACTCTGTCGTGGCAAGTTGTGCGTCGCCATGAAAAATGAGGTCTAAGTCCAAGGTACGCGGCGCATTTTTATAGGGCCGCTGGCGGCCATGCGCTTGCTCAATTTGCTGCAGGACATGCAACAAATCCAACGGCGACAGCTGGGTCTCAAGCAAGGCCACCGCGTTGATGAAATCCGGCCCCGAAGCTTCGTGAGGTGCCGTTCGGTACAGCGACGAAGCGCGTACCACGCGGGTACCGCCGAGCTGGGTCAGATCGCCCAAGGCCTGCTGCACCACTGCTCTCGCATCGCCCAGGTTGGCGCCAAGGGCCACACACGCCAACACGGGTGACACGCTCAAGGCCGCCATCGTCACCGCTTACTCTGCGCTGGACGCGCTCTCGCCGCCGCCCGTAGGCTTGCGACGACGACGACGGCGCTTTTTAGCAGCCCCATCGGAAGCCTCGGTCTCACCTTCGGGCTCCACCTCGCGGAAACGCGGGTCCACCACAGGTTTTTCGGCACGACGCACCGAGTGCACGCGCGGCGTGCGCTGGGCTTTTTGCTGCTCCAAACGCACTTGTTGCAACAAGTCTTCGCGCGTGGCGTCGTCGGCCATGCTGAACTCTTGCCACCAGTCGGCCAAGACCACATCGATCTCGCCCACATCAGCACGCAAGCGCATGAAGTCAAAGCCCGCACGGAAGCGCACTTGCTCGACCATGGTCCAAGGACCGCTGCCCACGCGTTTGTCGAAGCGGGGCTGCATGGTCCAAATTTCGCGCATGTCCGCACCCAACTTGCCTCGGCCCGACACATCGCCAATCCGAGACTCAAACACCTCGTCAATCGCATCTTGCAGCGCAGGGAATGACGGCTGTTTGACGCGTCGCTGTGCCCAAATATCACGCACATCTGACCACAACACGCACGCCAACAAGAAGCTAGGCGCCACAGGCTTGCCCTCGCCCACACGGCGATCGGTATCGCTCAAAGCGGCTTTCACGAACGCGTCATCCGCACGCTCAACCACGATGTCGAGCAAGGGGTAAATGCCTTTGTGCAAGCCTTGAAGCTTGAGCTGTTCAAGGCTGGCGAGGGCATGGCCGGTTTGCAACAGCTTGAGCATTTCGTCGAACAAGCGGCTTTGCGGCACATCGGCCAGCAACTTGACCGCGCGTTTCAACGGCGCAGCTGTTTTGGCCTCTAGCTTGAAGCCCGAAGCCGCCAATTTGGCCGCAAAACGCACCGCACGGATGATGCGCACGGGATCTTCGCGGTAGCGCAAAGCGGGGTCGCCAATCATGCGGATCACTTTTTTCTTCGCATCCGCAATGCCGCCGTGGTAGTCAATCACGTTGCCCGTTTCGGGGTCGTAGTACATGGCGTTGATGGTGAAGTCACGGCGCGCCGCGTCTTGGTCTTGCGGACCCCACACGTTGTCGCGCAGCACACGACCGCTGGCGTCGACGGCGTGTTTCATGTTGGCCAGCTCTTGCTTGCTGCTGCGCTCGTTGCCTTTGACTTGCTCGGCATCGGCGTTGTCCAGATGCGCACGGAAGGTGGACACCTCAATCACCTCATGCTCGCGACCGCGGCCATACACCACGTGCACGATGCGAAAGCGTCGGCCAATGATGAAAGCGCGACGGAAAGCCGCTTTGACCTGCTCGGGTGTGGCGTTGGTGGCCACGTCGAAGTCTTTGGGCTTCAAGCCCAACAGCAAATCGCGCACCGCACCGCCCACGATGTAGGCCTCAAAACCACGGTCTTGCAAGGTACGAACCACGTTGAGGGCGCGCTCGTCGACCCAGTCGACGTTGATGCCATGCACCTTGGCAGGCACCACTTGGCGTTTGCCCAAATTGGGCTTGGTGCTGTCAGGCGATTTGCCCATCAGCTTGTTGATGAATTGTTTGATCATTGTTTTGGGAAGAGTTCCAAAATCGGCCAGCCTTTTTCTAAGGCCACGGCGCGCAGTGTGTTGTCGGGATTGGTCGCCACGGGGTGGTTGACGCGCTCCAACAGGGGCAAATCGTTGCGGGAATCGCTGTAGAACGTGGTGTTCACATCAGCCCAGTCCAAGCCTTCGCGTGTGAGCCATTGTTGCAGACGTTGCACTTTGCCTTCGCGCAAAGTCGGCACACCGCTGATTTCGTTGGTGAACCAGCCCTTGGCATCGCGCACCAACTCCACCGCAATCAGCTCGTCCACGCCAAAGGCTTTGGCAATCGGACGGGTCACAAACTCGTTGGTCGCGGTGATGATGATGACGCGCTCGCCCGCATCGCGGTGCTTTTGCACCAAAGCCAAGGCTTCGGGTCGAATGGCCGGTTGAATCACCTCTTGCATGAATTGCGCGTGCGCCTCGGCCGCCACTTCGGGGCTGCGTTGGCAAAACGCCTCGGCGGCAAAGCGCACGTATTCATGAATATCCAAAGTACCCGCTTGGTAATGGGCGTAGAACTCGTCATTTCGCTGACTGAACGTGTCGCGCGCATGCCAACCCAGCCGCACGGTGAATTCGCCCCACGATTGGTCTGAGTCAATTGGCAGCAAGGTGTGGTCTAAATCAAATAAAGCGAGTTTCATCACATGTTTTCCAGCATTGATTTGAGCAACGGAATGGTGATGGCGCGTTGCGTTTGCAAGGCGTAGCCATCCAGTTGGTCCAGTAATTGAATCAGGCTGCTGAGGTCGCGGCTGAAACGCTTGAGCATGAAGTCCATCACCTCATCGCTCAAAAACACGCCCCGCTCATCCGCCTGTTGGCGCAGCACCGCGCGACGCTCGGGCTCGCTCAGAACCTGCAATTGAAAAATATGGCCCCAGCCCAAACGGGTGCGCAAGTCTTCGCGCAGCATCAAGGCACTGGGCGGCACATCCCCCGCCGACAAGACCCAGCGCTGTTGGCCATCGTCCGGCGTCATGGCGTTGACAAACCAATTGAACGCGGCGTGCTGCTGCACGGCGGTGTAAAGATGCACATCGTCCAAAATGACCACCCGCCACGCGTCATCAAACGCCGTGGGTTCAGACACCGACGCGTCCATCCAGCCCACCGCACACCCTTGATCGCGCAACGCAGCTTGGGCCGCACGCAACAAATGGGTTTTGCCAGAGCCGCCTTCACCCCACAGATATGTAGGCACAGGCGAACGCATGTCACTGGCTACCCACAACTGAATGTGCTGCCAAGCCGCCAAATTGGGGCCAGCCAAAAAATTAGTCAGACTTGGGCCCGAAGCCAAGCCAATGTCGAGCGCGATTTGCTGCATGCGGCGTCAATGCCCTCGGTACAAACGGCTGGCGTGGTATTGCGCGCGCAGACGACGAATGGCCACCAGCAACACGGCACTGACTGGCAAAGCCACCAACACACCCACAAAACCAAACAGCTCGCCAAACGCCATCAAGGCAAAGATGACATGCAAGGGATGCAAACCAATGCGCTCCCCCACCAAACGCGGCGTCAACACAAAACTCTCAATGACTTGACCCAAGCCGTACACCACGCCCACCATCAGCAGTGCTTCCGAAGGCGAAAACTGTAGAAATCCAGCCAAGGCCGCCAACACCAAGCCCACGCCAAACCCGAGGTACGGCACAAACACGGCCAAACCTGTGAACACACCAATCGGGAATGCCAGCTCTAGGCCAAAAGCCCAAAGCGCCAAGCTGTAATAAATCGCCAACAGCGCCATGACCGACAACTGGCCACGCAGGTATTGCCCCAAGACTTGGTCGCATTCATCGATGAATCGGTCGTATGCACTGCGCATGGGCAAAGGCACCAAGGCCTCCACATGGCGCACCACACGGCGCCAATCCAGCAATAAATAAAACAGCACCACGGGCACCAAAACCAAGTTCCCGACCACCGCCAAGGCCACACTGCCGCCGATGCGCAAAGAGGTCAGCGCTTGTTTGAACACCTCGTCGAGAGACGTGCTGAAAATTTGTAACACCCAAGACTTCAGGCTTTCAGCATCCCATGCCACAGAAATGCCCAGCGATTGCAGCCACGGCGTCAACACCGCTTGACCGCGCACCAGCAATGCGGGCAATTGCTCACGCATGCGCGGTAGCTCGCTGGCCAAAATTGGCACCAACAAAGTCATCAAAGCGAGCAAAAGCAGCACAAGGGCACATTCCACCAACACCACAACCACCATGCGAGGCAAGCGTCCGCCCAACAAACGCTCTAACCCGCGCACCAAAGGACTGAGAGCGTAAGCCAACACGGCGGCCACCACAAACGGCATCAACACGGGCCCCAGCAGCCACAAAATCAGCACAACCACGGCGATGAGGCCGGTCCATGCGAGGGCGTGTCGTTGCGCGGGGGTGAATTGCATACAGCGGGACGGGTGATGGCTTTAAAATTAAGCCTTGATTCTATCGGCGCGCACCTTCTGCACGCCTCAGCACCTCCTCACTATGAACAAACCCCTTTCCTACAAAGACGCCGGTGTCGACATTGACGCAGGCGACGCCTTGGTCGAACGCATCAAACCTCTGGCCAAAAAAACCATGCGCGAGGGCGTTTTAGCAGGCATTGGCGGTTTTGGCGCTTTGTTTGAAGTCCCCAAGCGTTACAAAGAACCTGTGCTGGTGAGCGGCACGGACGGCGTGGGCACCAAGCTCAAACTGGCGTTTGAATGGCAAATGCACGACACCGTGGGCATCGACTTGGTGGCCATGAGCGTGAACGACGTGTTGGTGCAAGGCGCTGAGCCCTTGTTCTTCCTCGACTACTTTGCGTGCGGCAAGTTGCATGTGGACACCGCAGCCGCCGTCGTGGGTGGCATCGCCAAAGGGTGCGAGCTGTCAGGCTGCGCTTTGATTGGCGGCGAAACCGCTGAAATGCCCGGCATGTACCCCGATGGCGAATACGACTTGGCGGGCTTTGCCGTCGGTGCCGTAGAGAAATCCAAAATCTTGACCGGTCAAGATGTGAAACCTGGCGATGTGGTCTTGGGCTTGGCCTCGGCGGGCGTGCACTCCAACGGTTTTTCGTTGGTCCGCAAGGTGATTGACCGTGCCGGTGCAAACGCCCCTTCCACTTTGGATGGCAAGCCGTTCAAAGAAGCCATCATGGCCCCCACCCGCTTGTATGTGAAGAGCGTGTTGGCCGCATTGGCTACACAGCCCATCAAAGCGCTGGCCCACATCACCGGTGGCGGCTTGTTAGAAAACATCCCACGCGTCTTGCCCGAAGGCATGGCGGCGCACCTGACCAAAGGCAGCTGGCCACAAACCGAGCTGTTTGCGTGGTTGCAAAACACAGCGGGCATTGACGACATCGAAATGAACCGCACGTTCAACAACGGCATCGGCATGGTGGTGGTCATCGACGCCGCCCACGCTGCTGCTTGTTCGGAGGTGCTGCGCGCGCACGGCGAGCAAGTGCACACCATTGGTGTGATTGCCGAGCGCGGCGACACAGCAGCGGTGTTGGTGCAATAACCTTGCTTCGATAAGAGCCGGACGCAGCCCCGAAGGGCTGTCAGCCGACTTCAGGCGCCTCAGGAATCAAAACCTGCAGGCGCTTTTTCACAAGTGCGAGACGCGGCGCATCGTTGTGGCTGACATACACCTCTTCCAAATTGCGCAGCATACGGGCCATGATTTCGCGAGGCGTGGCCGTGCGCAAACATTGCTTGAGCAAGTCGTCTGACACCTCGCCGTTGCGCACCAACCCTGACTCGTTATACAAAGGCATGAGGCGCTCCATCAGGTCCTCTTTGCCCAGCGAACGGCCAGAAAAAGGATCGATCACAGCCATGCCATCGTGCGGGTGAGGCAAACGCACTTTCACCAAAAAGTGCCCCGGAAAGCTCACCCCCTGCGCCTCTAAACCAAGACCCGCCGCCAACTCCAGCCACAACACCGCCAAACTGATGGGAATGCCACGACGCGTGCGCAGCACCACATGCAAAAAGCTGTTGTCAGGGTCGTAGTAATCGTTCAGGTTGCCGCCAAAGCCCAGCTCATCAAAGAAAAACTGGTTCAGCAAACGCAGTTTTTGCAGCGCGCCAGCGTCTGAGGGCAAACGTTGCTTGAGGCGCCCGCCGAGTTGGTCGACGTGATCGAGCACTTCCTGAATATCGAGTTCAGGGTATTCATCTTGAGCCAAGCTGGTGGCCGCTTCAAGCAAGGGAAAGTGGGCATCGCTTTGCACCAAAGACTCAAAGTATTCGAGTGCGGTGGGCACTTCTAATTTGAAATTCATGCAACTCGCCTTTCATCGACGCAACAAAACACGCAGCTTCAAGCCCGTGAGTGCCAGCGTACCAAAGTACAGCACCGCACTGACGGCCAACACGCTCGCCATCAAACCTACGCGCCAGATCGGTGTGGCGTGCAATGCCGTCCAGTCCCAAGATTGAGCGGCCCAACACAACCAAGCCCCAAGCACGGCACATGCCACCAGCACTTGCAGCACAAAACGCAGCCAGCCCGTGCTCATAACATACGTGCCGTTGTGACGCAGGCCCCACAGCAGCCAAGCCGCGTTCACCAGAGCGCCCAAACCGATCGACAGGGCCAAACCAGCATGGGCGAAAAAGGGCACAAACACCAAATTAAACAGTTGCGTGATGACCAACACAGCCACGGCAATGCGCACGGGCGTGCGTATATTTTGGCTGGCGTAGTAACCGGGTGCCAGCACCTTGATGGCCACCAAGCCCAACAAGCCCACACCGTAGCCCATCAAGGCAAGTGTGGTTTGCTGCACATCGTGTGCGCTGAACGCGCCGTAGTTGTAAAGCACGGCCACCAAAGCTTTGGAAAATACCAACAAAGCCAAGGCACAAGGCAGCGCCAACACCACCACCAAACGCAAACCCCAGTCCAGCATGTCCGAGTATTTGGCGGTGTCGTTGGCCGCTTTCGCTGCTGAGAGTTGCGGCATCAGCACAACGCCCAACGCCACGCCCAATAAAGCCGTCGGAAACTCCATCAAACGATCGGCATAACTGAGCCAACTCACGCTGCCCGATACCAAATGCGAAGCAATTTGTGTGTTGATCAACAGCGAGATTTGCGCCACGCTCACCCCCAACAAGGCGGGCACCATGAGCTGCAAGATACGTTTAGGCCCCGGACCCGACCACGCTTGACGAATGTCGCGCCAGCGCAAACCGATGCATGGCAAAAGCCCCAAACGTCGCAAAGCCACCAGTTGCACGCTGAGCTGCGCCACACCGCCCAACATCACACCGGCGGCCAACGCATAAATGGGCGGCACACCCAAAGTGCCAAACCAAGGGCCGCCCCACCAAGCGGCCACGATCATGGACACGTTCAACAACACGGGTGTGGCCGCTGGCACGGCAAAGCGCTTCCACGTATTGAGCACCCCCGCCGCCAAGGCCACCAGCGACATGAAGGCAATGTAAGGAAACATCCAACGGGTCAACACCACCGCGACCTCAAAACCTTCGGATGACTGCTGCAAGCCACTGGCCATGGCCCAAACCAACCAAGGTGCCGCCAAAACACCCACAACGGAGGTTAAAAACAAGGCCCAAGCCAACAACGTCGCGACTTGGCTGATCAATTCATGGGTGGCCTCATCGCCCTGCTGCTGACGGCTGGCCGCCAACACAGGCACAAAAGCCTGACTGAATGCGCCCTCGGCAAACAAACGCCTAAACAGATTGGGAATGCGAAACGCCACATTGAAGGCATCCGTCAAGGCGCTGGCACCGAAGGTGGAGGCAATGAGGAGTTCGCGCATCAAGCCCGTGATGCGGGAAATAAGGGTCAAGCCCGAGACGATGGAGGCAGATTTGAACAGTGACACGGCTCACAGTGTAGCGACCGCCGCGTTTGAAGCTACAATCGTGAGCTTTGCTGGCATCATCCACAAACCTCTAGGAAACTCATCATGGCATCAGCTAAACCCAAGAAAAAAAACCCACGCCTGGCATCAGGTCGTAAACGCGTCCGTCAAGACATCAAAATCAATGCCGCCAACACCTCTTTGCGCTCGAAGTACCGCACTGCGGTGAAGAACGTCGAGAAAGCCGTTTTGGCTGGCGACAAAACCAAAGCCACCGAACTGTTTGCCAAGATGCAAGCTGTGGTGGACACGGTTGCCGACAAAGGCATCTTCCACAAGAACAAAGCAGCTCGCGATAAGAGCCGCCTCTCCACCAAGGTCAAGGCCTTGGTTCTCGCCGCCTAAATTTTTAGGCAAACAGCCCGGCTTGATTCGTCAAGCCGCCGTTTGTAACGGGTGCGCTGCCAGCAAAGAAAAAGCAAAAAGCCGCTGCAAAGCGGCTTTTTTGTGGCTTGGACTTTTTCAATCCCAGCGTGAGGCTCAAACTTTAGGTGGGGGGATGCTCGGGCAACAGGCAAGCCTCAACCACTTGCAAGCCATTGTCTTTGGCGAAGTTCATCACAAAGCTCCAAGCCATGGGCTCTTCATCGCGTAAGTCGGTGTGAACAATGACGCACTTGTTGCCGTCCAAGGTATTGGGCACACACCAAGGCGAGTAGCTCAAGTGGCTACCCGGCGTTGCGCCGCCTGGACGAAACTGGCTCATCACCCCCGCCAGACGCTCAGCCCAATCGCTGGGGCGGAATGTGCGTCCGTCTTGGGTAATTCCCAGAATAAATACTTCTTTGGCTGAGGGTGAAACCATCGGGTAGATGCTGAATGTTGGGCTTGAGCGGCGGGGGATCTCCCTCTGTCGCTAGTGTGTCAGGTATTCTATCTTATATAAGACTTGTGACATTTTGACTTCGCAAAGTCACCACAACAAACGTGTCAATGTTCTTTCACAGAAGCGTCAAAAGCACCCTCTAAAATCACGCTTCAACGGCTCAACCTTCGTTGGGTCGTTTTTTATTTCAGGAGTTCACGCATGTCTGTTTTCATTGAAGCCGCCTCACCGCACACCATGAACACCTATGGCCGATTGCCCATCGCACTCAGCCATGGTCAAGGTTGCCGAGTTTGGGACGTCAATGGCAAACAATACCTCGATGCCCTCGCTGGCATCGCCGTGAACACGCTCGGACACAACCACCCCGAGTTTGCACCTGCCCTGCAAGACCAAATCGGCAAGATCATCCACACCTGCAATTACTTCCATGTGCCCGACGCCGAAAAGCTCGCCGCCAAATTGGTCGAGTTGTCGAACATGACCAATGTGTTTTTCTGTAATTCAGGTCTGGAAGCCAACGAGGCAGCCATCAAGCTGGCCCGCAAATTCGGCCACGACAAAGGCATCACCAACCCCAAAATCGTGGTGTACGAAAAAGCCTTCCATGGCCGTAGCATCGCCACGCTCAGCGCCACCGCCAATGTGAAGCTGCAACAGGGTTTTGGCCCTTTGCTCGAAGGCTTCATCCGTGTGCCGCTCAACGACATGGAAGCCCTGAAAAACGCCACGGTCAACGACCCCGATGTCGTGGCCGTGTTCTTTGAAACCATTCAGGGCGAAGGCGGCATCAACCCCATGCGCGCTGACTACTTGCGCGAGGTGCGCGCGCTGTGCGACCAGCAAGACTGGTTGCTCATGATCGACGAAGTGCAGTGCGGCATTGGCCGCACCGGCAAATGGTTTGCCCACCAATGGGCAGGCATCGTGCCTGACGTCATGCCTTTGGCCAAAGGCCTGGGCTCTGGCGTGCCGATTGGCGCGGTGGTGGCTGGCCCCAAAGCGGCCCACATCTTCCAGCCTGGCAACCACGGCACCACCTTTGGCGGCAATCCCTTGGCCATGCGTGCGGGTGTAGAAACCATCCGCATCATGGAAAAAGATGGCCTGCTGGAGAACGCAGCCAATTTGGGCAAGCATTTCCACGACAAACTCACGGCCGAACTCGGTGGCCTCAAGGGTGTCAAGGACATCCGTGGCCAAGGCCTGATGATCGGCATCGAATTGGACCGCCCTTGTGGCGTTTTGCTCACGCAAGCTACCCAAGCAGGTCTGATCATCAACGTGACAGCCGACACCGTGGTGCGTCTCTTGCCGCCCTTGATCATGACCACAGCAGAGGCCGACGAGGTGCTCGCCATCCTCGTGCCCTTGATCAAAACATTTTTGGCAGAAGTCGCATGACCCAAACGCTGAAACATTACCTGCAATTCACTGACCTCACGGCCGACGAATATGCCTACCTGTTCACGCGCGCTGCGGTGATCAAAAAGAAATTCAAGTCCTACGAGAAACACCATTCACTGGCTGACCGTACGCTGGCCATGATTTTCGAAAAAGCCTCCACACGCACGCGTGTGAGCTTCGAAGCAGGCATGTACCAACTGGGCGGCTCGGTGGTGCACTTGACCACGGGCGACAGCCAACTCGGACGCGCAGAGCCCATCGAAGACAGCGCCAAAGTCATCAGCCGCATGGTCGACTTGGTGATGATTCGCACCTATGGCCAAGACAAGATCAACAGCTTCGCCAGCAATTCGCGCGTACCCGTGATCAACGGATTGACCAACGAATTCCACCCCTGCCAGATCATGGCGGACTTGTTCACCTTCATCGAACACCGCGGCTTGACTGCCCACCCGCTCGACTGCCTCAAAGGCAAAGTGGTGGCTTGGGTCGGCGACGGCAACAACATGGCCAACACTTGGTTGCAAGCCGCCGACATGCTGGGCTTCACCGTGCACGTCAGCACGCCCAGTGGCTACGAGGTCGACCCCGCCATCGCAGGCCTCTCCAACAGCGATTGCTACAAAGTTTTTGCAGACCCCATGCAAGCCTGCCAAGGTGCAGACTTGGTCACCACCGACGTGTGGACCAGCATGGGCTTTGAAGCCGAAAACGAAGCCCGCAAACAAGCCTTCAACGACTGGTGCGTGGACGCCGACATGATGGCGGCCGCCAAACCCAACGCGCTGTTCATGCACTGCTTGCCCGCCCACCGTGGCGAAGAAGTGTCGGCCGACGTGATCGACGGTCCGCAATCGGTCGTCTGGGACGAAGCCGAAAACCGCATGCATGTGCAAAAAGCCTTGATGGAGTACTTGCTGCTCGGACGTCAGTGATGTCGGCCTGTACCAGCTGCGGCGCCTGCTGCGCCAGCTTTCGGGTGGATTTCAGCATGGAAGAAATGGACACACACGGCGGCTCTGTCCCGTCGGGTTTGGGCCAAGAACTCACCGCCACCCTGTGCCGCATGCGCGGCACAGATTACTCGCCGCCGCGTTGCGCCGCACTCAGCGGCAAAGTGGGCGAGAAAGCCACTTGCAGCATTTACGAATGGCGCCCCTCCCCTTGCCGAGAATTTGAAGAAGGCAGCCCCGCCTGCGAGCGGGCTCGCATGCGCCAAGGTCTAGCGGCGCTCAGCTAAAAGACTCAACGGTGGCCGTCACCGTACAACCACGGCACATCCATCAAACGCGCGCCAATGACGCGTAAGCCCATATCGCGGCCCACACGCAGCGGCCCGGTGGCATGAAAAATATGACCATTGCGCACCGCTCTCGCCTGCACCCGTGCGTTACGTTGCCAGCGGGCTTGTGCAAAATTTTTCAGCCGCTGAGGCACATCATTTGCCGTGGCTTCGACAAGCTGCGCCGCCAACACAGAAGCATCCTCAATGGCCATGCCTGCGCCTTGCGCCAGATACGGCAGCATGGGATGCGCTGCATCGCCAACCAATACGATGCGACCCTGCGCATGCTCGTGTGCGCCACGCATGGGGGGCCTGCCGCACAAAGGCCACAAACGCCAATCGCGGCAGGCAGCCATCAAATCGGTGAGCGTCGTGCAGGCACCCCGCAACGCATGATGCAACTCCACCAAAGTTTGCGATTCAGACTTTTGAGCATTCCATGTTTGCAAGGCCTGCAAATTATGAGCATCGGCGTCTAACAAACGTCCCTCCGCCAGACACACCACATTCAAATAATCGCCGCTGCGCACGGGGTAGCTCACCACATGGGTTTGTGAGCCCATCCAAACCGAAATATCTTGGCTGCGCAAGTGCGCGGGCAAGTCAGACTGCGCCACCAAAGCGCGGTATGCAATGTGACCTGTGAATGCCGGTAAACCATCGCCGAGCAATTGCTGACGCAACGGGCTCCATACGCCATCGGCAGCCACCGCGACGGCGGCTCTGTGTTGCTGCGCTTGCCCATCTTGCATGACATCGAACACGGCAGCTTGCGTCGATTGGGCGAACCGCGACACCACAGCGTCGCTTTGCACATCAACGCCTTGGCAATGGGCTGCCTGAAGCAACAACCCGTGCAAATCGGCGCGGTGAAGGGTCACGTACGGCGCGCCATAGCGACCGGTGGCATCTTTGATGGACAAGGTGGCCAACACCTCGCCAGTGCTCATGCTGCGGGCCTGGAGACCAGAGGGAAACGCGGCGACTTGCTTAAATGCATCGCCCAAATCCCATGCTTGCAAAATGCGGGTCACATTAGGCCCCAGCTGAACGCCTGCGCCGACCTCTGAAAACTCAGGCACGCGCTCAAACACGGTGGCACGCCATCCGGCGCGCGCAGCCGCAAAACCAGCAGCCAAACCAGCAATACCGCCGCCTGCAATTAACAACGATTTCGTCATCCCCAGATTGTGCATGCCTCACTTCTGCTTTTATGATGACCAGAACCTGTCACAGTACAAACAATTTTACGGAGCCTCGCCATGAAACGCCGCGCCCTCATTCAAGCTGTTGCGAGCGCCAGCTTGTTGCCTTTGTTCGCACTAGGCCAAGACAAATATCCAAATAAAACCATCACGTGGGTCTGCCCCTATGCAGCGGGTGGCAATGCCGACAGCCGCTCACGTCAAGTGGCTAAGGCCATGGGCGCCATCTTGGGACAAACCATCGTCATCGACAACAAAGCAGGGGCTGGCGGCAACATCGGCACCGAAGCCATTGCACGCGGCAAGCCCGATGGCTACACCCTAGGAATGGGCAATTTCGCCCCCTTGGCAGTCAACCAAGCCTTGTTCAAAAAACTCAACTTTGATCCGCTGAACGACCTCACCCCCATCTGCTTGATTGAACGCGGCCCACTCATCTTGATGGTGCGTAACGACTCGCCCTACAAAACCGTCAAAGACCTCGTGGCAGCAGCCAAAGCTTCGCCAGGAAAACTCAGCTACGGCTCGGGCGGCATTGGTGGCTCCCACCATTTGAGCGGCGCTTTGTTTGAGCACTCGGCGGGCATTGATATGATTCACGCCCCCTACAAAAGTGGCTCTGCCGCCGCCACCGATTTGATGGGCGGCCAAGTGCACATGATGTTTGAACAGATGTATGCCGCCATGCCTTCCATTCAGGGCGGTCGCATGCGTGCGCTGGCCATCACTAGCAAAAAACGCTCACCTTTACTGCCTGACCTGCTCACTATGGGCGAGCAAGGCTTCCCAGAAGTTGACGTACTCAATTGGCAAGGTCTGATTGGCCCTAAAGGCATGTCGCCCGAGTTGGTCAAACAACTCAACACGGTCTGCAACCAAGCCCTGCAAACGAGCGAGGTAAAAGAAAAAATCTTGAGCCAAGGCAACGAGGTGGGCGGTGGCACGCCAGAGCAGTTTGCGGCACTGATCAAGGCGGAAGCACCCCGCTGGGCCAAGGTGGTGCGGGATGCGAAAATCGACCCTGAATGATTTTTCCAGATGCCCTGTCAGCATCGCACCCCATGACCACTCTCAAAGCACCTGAACTTCTTTTGCCTGCGGGCTCGCTCGACAAGATGCGCGCCGCGTATGACTTCGGCGCAGACGCCGTCTACGCCGGCCAACCCCGCTACAGCTTGCGCGCACGCAACAACGAGTTCCGCCTTGAGCAAATTGGCATCGGTATTGCCGAAGCCCACGCGCATGGCAAGAAGTTCTTTGTCACCAGCAACTTGCTGCCCCACAACGACAAGGTGCGCACCTATTTGCGTGACATCGAACCCATCATCGCCATGAAGCCTGATGCGCTCATCATGGCTGACCCCGGCCTGATCATGATGGTGCGCGAGAAGTGGCCAGAGGTGGACATTCACCTCTCGGTGCAAGCCAACACGGTGAACTGGGCTGCGGTGAAGTTTTGGCAAAAGATGGGCGTCAAACGCATCATCTTGTCGCGCGAGCTCAGCTTTGACGAGATTGAAAAAATCCGCCAAGAGTGCCCAGACATGGAGCTCGAAGTGTTTGTGCACGGTGCTTTGTGCATTGCCTACTCAGGCCGCTGCTTGTTGTCGGGCTACTTCAACCGCCGCGACCCCAACCAAGGCACGTGCACCAACGCCTGCCGCTGGAGCTACGGCACACAAGCCAGCGCCACCGACCCCAACACCGGCGAAGCCATGGCCATCCCCATGGAAGGCGACTTTGACTTTGCCAAGTCACAACAAGAAGCCGAGTCCAGCTTCTCGTCCTGCGGCAATGGTGAGCGCCACCCTGCGGCGGACAACATTTATTTGCTCGAAGAAAAAGGCCGCCCCGGTCAGCTCATGCCCATCATGGAAGATGAGCACGGCACCTACATCATGAACAGCAAAGACTTGCGCGCTGTGGAATACGTGGAACGCCTCACCAAAATTGGTGTGGACTCACTCAAGATTGAAGGCCGCACCAAATCGCTTTACTACGTGAGCCGCACCGCGCAGGTCTACCGCCGCGCGATTGACGATGCAGTGGCAGGCCGCCCGTTCAACCCCGAGCTCATCACCGAACTCGAAGGCTTGGCCAACCGTGGCTACACCGCAGGCTTGATGGACCGCCGCCCTGCTAACGACTACCAAAACTACGAAACCGGCCACTCCATGGCACATCGCAGCCAGTTTGTGGGCGAAGTGCGCGGCGTGGCAAACGGTTGGGCTGAGATTAAAACCAAAAACAAATTCTCAGTCGGCGACACGATCGAGATCATTCACCCCAGCGGCAACCGCAAGGTCAAGTTGGAACAAATGAAAGACAAAAACGGTGCCTCCATCGACGTGGCCGCAGGTAGCCCCACGCATGTGTGGATTCCTGTGGATGGCCCCGTTGAAGGTGGGTTGTTGGCTCGGATGTTCTAACGCGTTCACAACACAAAAAGTAAACCCCGCAAGGCTCGCGCTTTGCGGGGTTTTGTTTCCTTATCGCCTGCAAATCAAGGCAACAAAGGTAAACCCAGCTCTTTCAAAAAGGCGTTGTGCTTGTCCTTAGCGGCCTTGATGTCCGCTTCAATGCTGACCAACTGCTGGTGTGTGGCTGACAAGTCAATCTCAGCGTCTGCCACCGCCGTGCTGATGTAGCGCGAGATATTCAGGTTGAAATCGTTCTTCTCAATCTCAGCCATCTCCACGCGGCGTGAATAACGCGCCTCTTCCTGGCGGTTCTTGTAGGTGTCAATGATTTTGGCAATGTGCGCTTCGCTGAGCTGGTTCTGGCGCTTGCCTTTGTCAAAGTGATCGGCCGCGTTGATGAACAACACATCGTCTGGCTTCTTGCACTTCTTGAGCACCAAAATACACACCGGAATGCCGGTGGAATAAAACAGGTTGGACGGCAAACCAATGACGGTGTCGATGTGACCGTCTTTGAGCAGCTTGGTACGAATGCGCTCTTCTGCACCGCCACGGAACAACACGCCGTGCGGCAAGATGATGGCCATCACCCCCTCGTCTTTGAGGAAGTGAAAACCGTGCAGCAAAAACGCAAAGTCTGCGGCTGACTTGGGCGCCAAGCCGTGGTTTTTGAAGCGCACGTCGTCGGCCATGGCTTCGCTGGCATCCCAGCGCAGGCTAAACGGTGGGTTGGCCACGATGGCGTCAAACAGTGGCTTTTTGGCAGGGTTCAACTCGCGCAGCTTGTCCCATTCGTTAGTCAGTGTGTCACCGTGGAAGATTTCAAACTCGGTGTCCTTCACCCCGTGCAGCAGCATGTTCATGCGTGCCAAGTTGTAGGTGGTGATGTTTTTCTCTTGGCCGTAAATCTTGCCAATGCCGTGCGGCCCCATGCGTTTACGCACGTTCAGCAGCAGCGAGCCCGAGCCACAGGCAAAGTCCAACACGCTCTCTAGCCGTTGCTTTGCGCCGGTTTTGGGCTCTTGGCTGTCCAGCGTGACGATAGTGGACAAAATATCTGAGATTTGCTGCGGCGTATAAAACTCACCCGCCTTTTTGCCCGAGCCTGCCGCGAACTGGCCAATCAAATATTCATAGGCATCGCCCAGTGCGTCAATATTGGTCGAAAAATCAGCCAAGCCTTCGGCAATTTTTTGAATGACCGTACACAGCACGGCATTGCGTTCGCTGTAGCCCTTGCCCAATTTGGATGAGCCCAAATCAATCTCAGAGAACAGGCCTGCAAAGGTGCTCTCGAACGATTCGTTTTCGATGTACTTGAAGCCAGCTTGCAGCATGTTGAGCAACTCACCGTCTTGCATGCGGGCCATATTGGCCACGCTGCTCCACAAATGCGCTGGCTCAATCACGTAATGCACCTTGCGGCGCATCTGCTTTTCAAACACGGTCACGTCGGCGGCGTTGGCGGCATACCAAACCGCCAGCGGCACTTGCTTGGCCTCAGCGTCTACCTTGGGGTAATCAGCACCCAGCTCTTTTTTGGCTGCGGCTTCGTAGTTGTCAGACAGGTAGCGCAAGAACAGAAACGACAACATGTAGTCGCGAAAGTCGTCTGCGTCCATCGAGCCGCGCAGCTGATCGGCAATGGCCCAAAGCGTCTTGCCCAGTTGTTTTTGGTTTTGTTCGGTCATGGGGTGTCGTTTTCAATGCTCAATTTTTTATGTTCTTCAATGGCTTGGCGGTCGCGTTGCAGCTCTAGGCGTAGCTCTTCCTCGCTGGGCAAGATCAGGCGGTATTTGCTGGCAAACAGTTGTTCGCTGCCATTGAGCACCGAGTAACGTGCCACCGATTGGTCTTTGCTGCCGCACAGCAAAATGCCCACCGTGGGGTTGTCGCCTTCGCCACGGCGCAGCTCGTCGTACATGCGCACATACATGTCCATCTGCCCCACGTCTTGGTGCGTCAGTGGACCGGTTTTCAGGTCGATCAGCACAAAGCATTTGAGCAGGTAGTTGTAAAACACGAGGTCAATGTAGAAGTCTTGCGTTTCGGTGCTGATGCGCTGCTGGCGGGCCACAAACGCAAAGCCCTTGCCCAGCTCCATCAAAAACTGCTGCAGCTTGTCCATCAGCGCTGTCTCCAGCGTGGCCTCTAGCAAGCGCCCCGTGTCGGGCAGGCCCAAAAACTCCAACATCACTGGGTCGCGCACAAAAGCCCTGGGGGATACATCCAGTGCGGCCAAGTTGGCCTGCGCTTCAGCGTTCACTGCCGCTTTGTCTTGGCTGAGCAGCAAGCGGTCGTAATACAGGCTGCCAATTTGGCGCTCCAGCGCGCGTGTGCTCCAGTTTTGGGTGGCCGCCTCATTCACGTACCACTGGCGGGCCTCTGGGCTATCCACCCGCAGCAGCAGGCGGTAGTGCGTCCAGCTCAATTCGCGACGCACTGCGTCGCGAATTGGAAAAGCCAGGTAAAAGCCCCGCATATGGCGCAAATTGGTGGCATCAAACCCGCGCCCAAACTCGACGGACAGCGCTTGCCCCAGCTGCACCAGCAAACCGCGCCCATAGGCTGCCCGCTGTGCCCCGCCTTGTTCAAACTCAACAATGTGCTGCCCAATGTGCCAGTAGGTTTGCACCTGCACCACATCCACCGCTCGCAGCACTTGCTGGCGTGATTCGGCAATGAGCTGGCGCAGGCTACTCAGCAAAGGGGTAATGCCTTCGGTTTGGAGCGCTGGTGCCTTAGATGGTTTTTGGTTTTTTGAGGGCATTCAGTCTCCCTTTAAGAGCGTTGAGCTTGGGAACATCATGCTGGAACGATTCCGATGGCATTTTTACCCGCACGCCCAAAAATCTCTGGCAAAGAGAACTCGTAGCGGCCTAAAAACGCACCCAAGATTTGACGGAATAGCTTCTTGTTGTCATCCACCATTTCCATCGGTTGGTAGATGTCGTATTTACCGTGGCTCAGCAAATTGAGCGCACGGGCAAAGAGCTCGGAATCCTCAAGGCCATGAATGCAAGCTGAAAAATCATCTCGCCCGAAGAATGTAGCGGTCTTCTCCAAAATACTGCGCAAGATGTTGAAGTGAAAGGTGAACAACTTATCGCTGTCTGCGGCTTTCTGTAGCTCCGCCAACATGGCCACATGGTGAAAAAACGGCGTCTCGTCTGTGGCTCGCAAGGTGTAGGCCGTGCCTCGCTCGGGGCGATGCAAAAAGTACTTTCTGTGCTTATCGGTTTTCAGCTCATTGCACACCACATTGAAGAACAGCGCATGGTGTGAGGAAACCACAGCCTTGATGGGGTCGGCCATCTGTTGCATGACGACCGTCTCTTTTCCTTCAGAGAACTCCGTCCCAATCACAACATTTTTGAGGCGTCCTTTGGCTTTGCGAAGTAACTTGGCCAGATCGCTGGCAACAGCAATCGCGTTGTTGTCATCCAATGAGGTGATCGGGTCATCAATGTAGATGTACTTCACCCATTCATAGGATTCCGCACCGTCAATCACCCGTTCGCAGATGGCTAGAAAGATGCACCAGATGAAAATGTTTTCTTCACCACGAGACACCTTGATGTGCTGTGCATCGCCTTTGCGAAAACTGACAGTCCATTGGCCGTAGTCGATGTCAAACAAAAAGTCTGCGTAACGCGCAAGGTAAAAACCTATGCGCTCATCCAGCGCCAAGTCTTTGAGACCTTTAAAAAACTTTGACTCAGCGTTGATATAAAGCCGACGCTCGCTGTCTTTCTCTAAATCGTTATCCCACGAAAAAAGGTCCTCAGTGAAGGCGTTGAAATACAGAGTGTCACCTCCAATCACCTCTACTGTGTGTTCACCATCGTCAATTGACAATGGAACATCACCGAAGGGATACCTCTTTTTAACGCTCTGTTTTCCGGCGTCTTTGAAGGCCATTGACAGGCGTGTCTTGCCTGTGCCGTTATAGGCGTAGAGCAGCACAAAGTCCTGTTCTCCGCCATTCAGGTCATCCCGCAGTCGAGTCACCAGCCGCTTTAGATCGGTGAAGCGGTGAATTTTGGGCTTCACCGCGCTCATGATTTCAGAGCTTCTGATGTGGGAAAGAGTTGCTGCATCAAACCCTGTTTGTGTGTCTTGAGAGTCTCGAATTCTTGGTTTGCGGTCGTGACAAGCGCGTCGAAGGAAACCAGGAATTCAGCGATGCGTTGTTGCTCTTCGATATCTTTAGAACATTGCAAACGCAGCTTCGCCTGCTCCGTAATACCGATATAGGATCTGGTTCCTCCACCAGAAATTTCTACCAAGTTTGACTGAAATGAATCGGAGACAAATAGTTGGGCGAGATACTCATTTGAGAGCTTCTGCCGATCCTTAACACGGTAATAAGTGACTTGTGGCGTCAGCATCAAATAGGGAGTGTTTATTTTCCGCACGATTGCCACTTCGCCGACCGTACCTTTATGTGAAAGCAGGATGTCGCCTTCTTTAGCGAAACCCTTTTGCAGGTTGTTAGCTTGCTCTTTGCTAATGAAATGGCAACCCTGTATGTCGATCAGGCCTGCATTGAGATCGCTCGCCATGATGAACGGTATCCCTTTAGCAACGTAATCGGATGATTTAGGGTGAATATTCCCGTGATTCCCGTCCTTGGGTGGAAAAAGGCAATCCGCTTCAACCAATTCTCCAACTGTAGTGAATTCCCACTCCCCAGCGTCTTGGAATTCAGGAAACCGCAAGCGGGGTTGGCTTTCGCCTTTGCGGGGGAAGATTTGCTGCATCAGCCCTTTTTTATGGGTCTTGAGTATCTCCACTTTGCGCCCAAGTGCTGCGATCAGTTCGTCCAAGGAACTCAGGCACTCGGCGATTTTTTGTTGCTCTTTTGGTGCTGGGGCAGGAATCTGCAACTCCGAGAACTGCTTGTAGCTGACCATCTTTCCATCACGAAGACCTTCTAGGTTCTTAGTTAGGATTTGAATGAATCTGTCCGTTTTCAGATACTGCTTGTAGTAGGCGTCAGAGCCTTCGTTGCGCCGTCTCAAAATGACGTATGCCGGGCTACAAATGCCGTGATATTCCGAGTATTCAATACCACCCTGGAACGAGCGCAGGCTAATGATGAAGTCGCCCACGTGGACAACTTTGTAGCTCTCTATGCTTTTGTCTGTGACTGAGACATGGTAGTCAATCATGTCGCGCGGAATAGCTCCGTGCTCTTGCGTGATCGCCAGAACTGGGAGGCCGGGTTCTGGATTCTTGTTGCTGATCTGATTAAATAACTGATTGCCTGAGTATTCATGCCATGCCTCCGCCCCCCGAAACTCCGGAAACCGCAGTTTGGGCACCAGCTTTGTTTTCTCGCCGCTCATCGTGCCAACCTCTTGATGTGGTGATTGGCCAGCAGGCTGCGCATTTGCGTAATGGCAATTTCATTCAGCTTTAGCAGGCGCTCTCCGGTTATTTCGACCCACTCTTTGACGCTGATCTTGTAGCTGTTGAGTCCGGCCTGACTTTTAATTGTGGCGAATTCGCCGTAATTAAAAGCGGGGTTATAAATGGACTCCCAAATGCCCAAAAACTCTACCGTATTGCGGTTGCGTAGCCAATCTGAGATGAAGAAGTCACCATCCTTGGCGCGCAACATGTCGGTGAGCGAGATGTAGTCGCCTTGGGGTGAGGACACTACGGCCATGCTGGTGCCTTGGATATCCAGCGTGCTGGTCTTGGCTGTTTTGCGATTCATTCGCACCTCTTCGGTGGCGTTTTGATCAGTGTTCATACGCGGTCAGCCCAGAAATATCACGCCCATGGGCGCGTTTGCTCAGCAGCGGTATCAGCTCGGCCATCAGCGCCGTTTCAGCTTGGGCGCGGGCTTTCCATCCCAAGTCCAAAGGCGTCATGAGGTTGGTCAAGGCATCGCTGTCCAAAATCAACCGCTGCAAGGTATTGTCTACAAAGGCTTGTAGCGTTGCAGGGGCCAGTTGGTGTTTGGTGGCTATTTCGGCCAGTTCGGCACTGTCTTTTTCTTTCTTGAAGCGGGTGTAGCCATCGCGGATAGAGGCTTCGCTCAAGCCCTCACCCACCTTGAGGGTGGCAATGTAGGCCGCAATGTCCTCGCGCTCGTTCATGAACTTGGCGTCGGCGCTGATGAGGCCAATGAGCTCTTCGCGGCTCATCTTCTGCTTGCCCGGCGCTTGGCTAGAGAAGCGCGACATGAGGCCCACGATGTAGTCGTAGTCAATGACTGCGCTGGCAAACAACACAAATTCAAAATCGAGCTGATCCACCTCATCGGTGATGGTGTCATCGCCTTGGCCGGGTTTGTCTTGCTGTTGTTTGAGGCGCTGGGCGGTTTCCAGGTAAGCACCCCTAAAACCTTGTTGCACTTCGCTGGGCAATATCTGCTCGATGGCGGCCGCGTTGTCTGGGGTGAGGTCGGTGTATTGGTCCAGCTGGGTTTTGAGGCGCTGCACTTCTTTGAATTTCTTCACAAAGGCGGCACGGGCATCGTCACCCTTGAGGTTGGGCACAGCCTCGGGGGCGCAAGTCAAGCCTTGCGTTTGCATGAAGTCGGCCAGCTCTTGCACAGCAGTTTGCAGCTTTTCAATGACCACCGGGGCCTTGTCTACCAGCCAAATTTCTCGGGCTTTTTCTTCGCTCTTTTCGCCAGAGAACAAAGCAATGGCGGCATCGACCGCGTCTTTTTGTGAACGGAAGTCGAGGATGTTGCCGTAGGGCTTGGTGCCGTTCAGCACGCGGTTGGTCCGCGAGAACGCCTGTATCAAGCCGTGGTGCTTGAGGTTTTTGTCCACATACAGGGTGTTGAGGTATTTGCTGTCAAAGCCGGTCAGCAGCATGTCCACCACGATGGTGATGTCAATCTTCTTGGCGGCTGGGTAGTCGGCATTGGGCCACTGCTGGTCTTTGATGCGCTTTTGAACGTCTTGGTAATACAGATCGAACTCGCTCAGCTGGTGGTTGGTACCAAAGCGGGTGTTGTAGTCGGCCAAGATGGCTTTGAGCGCGGCTTTTTTGCTGTCGGGGTCAACTTGGTTGTCTTGCTTTTCTTGCGGCAAGTCTTCTTGAATTTGCTGCACGTCGGCATTGCCCTCGGCGGGCGGTGAAAACACGCAAGCGATGTTGAGCGGTACGAAGCTGGCATCAGCGGCGTGCTTGGCAGCCTGTGCTTCTTTAAACAGTGCGTGGTACTCGATTGCGTCGTTGATGCTGGCGGTGGCCAGCACAGCGTTGAAGCGGCGGCTTGCGGTGGCGGTGTCGTGCTTGGCCAAGATGGCATCAATCACGGCTTTCTTAGCCAGCGCCTCGCCGGGCTTGGGCACGTTTTTACCTTCGGGCTTGAAGTAGTCCACATGAAAGCGCAGCACGTTGGCGTCTTCAATGGCGTGGGTGATGGTGTAGGCGTGCAGCTGCTTTTGAAAGATGTCTTCAGTCGTACGCAGGCTGGCTTGCTCGTCTTCAATCTGAGTGCGACTGGCGTTGTCTTCAAAAATGGGCGTGCCCGTAAAGCCAAACAACTGCGCCTTGGGGAAGAAAGCTTTGATGGCTTTGTGGTTCTCGCCAAACTGCGAGCGGTGGCATTCGTCAAAGATAAAGACGATGCGTTTGTCTTGCAGTGGCGCAAGCTGTTCTTTGTAGGTGGCTTGGCCGCTGTTGGTGCGTTGCTTGTTGCGCTTGCTGTTCTCGTCCAGCGCAAGGCCCAACTTTTGGATGGTGGTGACGATGACCTTATCGGCATAGTCGTCTGACAGCAGGCGGCGCACCAAACTGGCGGTGTTGGTGTTTTCTTCGACGCAGTTTTCTTGGAAGCGGTTGAACTCTTCGCGGGTTTGACGGTCCAAGTCTTTGCGGTCCACCACAAAGAGGCATTTCTCAATGTCGGGGTTGTCTTTGAGCAGCGTGGAGGCTTTGAACGAGGTAAGCGTTTTGCCGCTGCCCGTGGTGTGCCAGATGTAGCCATTGCCAGAGTTGTCGTGAATGCAGTCCACGATGGCCTTGACGGCGTACACCTGATAGGGACGCATCATGAGCAGCTTTTGCTCGCTGGCCACCAGCACCATGTAGCGGCTGATGGTTTCGCCCAGCGTGCATTTGGGCAAGAACTTCTGGGCGAAGTCATCGAGGTGGTTGATCTTGGTATTGGCTTCGTCGGCGAACTGGTAAATGGGCAAGAAGCGCTCGTCGGCATTAAACGCAAAGTGACGCGTGTTGTTGTTGGCGAAGTAATAGGTGTTGGTGCGGTTGCTGACGATGAACAACTGCAAGAAGCACAACAAGGTTTTGCTGTAGCCGTTGCCTGGATCGTTTTTGTAGTCAACGATCTGCTCCATGGCACGGCGCGGGTTGACGGTGAGCGTCTTCAGTTCCACCTGAACGCACGGCACCCCGTTGATGAGGATGAGCACGTCATAACGGTGGTGGCTGTAGTCGGTGTTGATGCGCAGCTGGTTAACCACCTCAAAGGTGTTTTTGCACCAGTCCTTGATGTTGACCAAGGTGTAGTTAAGCGGCGTGCCGTCGTCTCGCGTGAATGAGTTGCGCTCGCGCAGGGTTCGGGCGGCGGTGAATACGTCGGCGGTGACAATGTCTTCTAGAAGGCGTTTGAATTCACCGTCTGACAGGTTCACCCGGTTAAGCGCTTCGAATTTCTCGCGAAAGTTTTGCTCTAGCGCAGCGCGGTCACGTATGTCCCGGCGGTATTCGTACTTGAGCGATTGAAGCTTGCCGATGAAGCCGTCTTCGATGTGCTCTTCCTTCACGGCATGACGCGTAGAGCCTGATGACGAGCCGTAGGTGAGGTTGGACGAAGACATAGATATGAAGCGAAATTTAGTATTTTTTTGAGACTACATCTTAAGCGCAACGACCTCTCAAAATGCCATGAAAAAAGGCCCGAAGCTAACGCATCGGGCCTTTAAGAAATAGCGAAAACTGGGTTTAAGCAGTCACGCCTTTGGCCGTTTCAACGTACTCGTCGATCTGGTTGAAGTTCAAGTACTTGTAGATGGCTTCGCCGTCTTTGTTAACCACACCCATGGCTTCGTGGTATTCGGCCACGGTTGGGAACTTGCCCATCTTCGAGGTGATGGCCGCCAACTCGGCAGACGCCAAGTACACGTTGGTGTTCTTGCCCAAACGGTTGGGGAAGTTACGTGTGGAGGTAGACACCACGGTCGCGCCTTCACGCACTTGCGCTTGGTTACCCATGCACAACGAGCAGCCTGGCATCTCAGTACGTGCACCAGCAGTGCCGAACGCAGCGTAGTGACCTTCTTTGATCAGCTCGCTCTCGTCCATCTTCGTTGGAGGTGCGACCCACAACTTGACGGGGATGTCGCGCTGACCACCGAGCAACTTGGCCGCTGCGCGGAAGTGACCGATGTTGGTCATGCAAGAACCGATGAAGGCTTCGTCGATCTTGGTGCCAGACACTTCAGACAAGAACTTGGCATCATCTGGGTCGTTCGGGCAGCATACGATGGGCTCTTTGATGTCGGCCAAATCGATGTCGATGACGTGTGCGTACTCGGCATCTTTGTCGGCTTCGAGCAGGTTAGGCGCAGCCAACCATTGCTCAACCTTCTCAATGCGGCGAGCCAGCGTGCGTGCGTCGGCGTAGCCGTCGGCAATCATGTTCTTCATCAGAACCACGTTGGACTTCAAGTATTCCTCGACAGGCTCTTTGTTGAGCTTGATCGTGCAACCGGCAGCTGAACGCTCGGCAGAGGCGTCTGACAATTCAAACGCTTGTTCAACCTTGAGGTTGGGCAAGCCTTCGATTTCCAAGATGCGGCCAGAGAATTCGTTGATCTTGCCGGCCTTGGCCACGGTCAACAAACCTTTCTTGATGGCGTACAAAGGAATGGCATGCACCAAGTCGCGCAAGGTCACGCCAGGTTGCATCTCGCCTTTGAAGCGAACCAAAATGGACTCGGGCATGTCCAAAGGCATCACGCCTGTGGCCGCACCGAAGGCCACCAAGCCAGAACCAGCGGGGAAGCTGATACCGATGGGGAAACGTGTGTGTGAGTCGCCACCAGTACCGACGGTGTCAGGCAACAACAAACGGTTCAACCATGAGTGAATCACACCGTCGCCTGGACGCAGGGCCACGCCGCCACGGTTGCTGATGAACGCTGGCAATTCGCGGTGCGTTTTCACGTCCACCGACTTGGGGTAAGCCGCGGTGTGGCAGAACGATTGCATGACCATGTCAGCCGAGAAGCCCAAGCAAGCCAAGTCTTTCAACTCGTCGCGTGTCATCGGGCCGGTGGTGTCTTGTGAACCCACGGTAGTCATCTTGGGTTCGCAATAAGTGCCGGGGCGCACGCCTTGGCCTTCTGGCAAACCAACCGCACGACCGACCATCTTTTGAGCCAATGTGAAACCGGCTTTTGTCGCGATGGGCGCTGTGGGCAAACGGAACAAAGTAGAAGCTGGCAAGCCCAAGAACTCACGAGCCTTGGCGGTCAAGCTGCGACCGATGATCAAGTTGATACGGCCACCGGCGCGCACTTCGTCAAACAACACATCGCTTTTGAGTTTGAACTCAGTCACCGTCGCGCCGTTTTTCACGATCTTGCCGTCGTAGGGCAAGATGTCGATCACGTCACCCATTTCAAATTGGGTCACGTCCACTTCAATTGGCAATGCGCCAGAGTCTTCTTGGGTGTTGAAGAAGATGGGGGCAATCTTGCCGCCCAACGTCACGCCACCGAAACGCTTGTTTGGCACGAAGGGAATGTCTTGGCCTGTGGCCCAGATCACGCTGTTGGTGGCCGACTTACGGCTAGAACCTGTACCCACCACATCGCCCACGTAGGCCACCAAATGACCTTTTTTCTTCAGGTCTTCGATGAACTGCATAGGGCCGCGCTTGCCGTCTTCTTCTGGCTTAAACGCTGCGCCTTCGCGGGTGTTTTTCAACATCGCCAAGTAATGCAATGGAATGTCTGGACGGCTCCATGCGTCAGGCGCAGGAGACAAGTCATCGGTGTTGGTCTCGCCAGGCACCTTGAACACGGTGACTGTGATTTTCTTTTCGACTTCAGGACGTGTGGTGAACCACTCGCCTTCGGCCCAGCTTTGCATGACTTCTTTGGCTTTGGCGTTGCCAGCCTTGGCTTTTTCAGCGACGTCATTGAAGAAGTCAAACATCAACAAAGTTTTCTTCAAAGCTTCAGCAGCCACTGCAGCCACTTCAGCGTCGTCGAGCAACTCGATCAGGGGGTGCACGTTGTAGCCGCCCACCATGGTGCCCAGCAATTCCGTGGCTTTGGCTTTGGAAATCAAAGCAACCTTCAACTCACCGTGAGCGACAGCTGCCAAGAAAGAAGCCTTAACTTTGGCCGCATCGTCCACGCCGGGTGGCACGCGGTGGGTCAACAAGTCCATCAAGAACGTTTCTTCACCCGCGGCAGGGGCTTTGATCAACTCGATCAATTCAGCCGTTTGTTTGGCATCCAAAGGCAGTGGGGGGATGCCCAGCGCTGCGCGCTCGGCCACGTGGTCACGGTAGGCTTTCAACATGGTTTTTTCTCCGGTCTATCAAATCAAAAAGGAAAGGGGTGGCTTATTTTTTCGCGAAGCTGGGGCCATCGAGCAAGGTCGACGGTGGGCCAGATTTCATGCGGGTGGCAACTTCAAGTTGGTTGGCACTTTGACACTCGTCAGCCATACGCTGGCCGAGCTTGCTGTTCATCAGCATCGATTTATGAGGCAACTGCAGCCACATGGCACCGGCATGCGGGTCTTCCAAGCGCACCGCACCGGTGGTGGTGGTAACGGGCGTCATGTGAAAACGGTGTTGGCGCATTTGCACCCAGTAGCTGCCGGGTTGGCCAGCGTCGGGGGTGACAGACACAGCGTTACCCAACTCACACACCATGCGGCCAACGTGCACGTCGTCCGTCGCTGTAGTTTGCGCAACGGGCATCGTTGCGGGCGCAGCCAAGGCAGTGGCGGGAACGGGCGCAACCGGTGCAGGCTTGGTAGCGGGTACAAGCGCAGTCAAAGCGGGTGCAGTGGCTTGAGGCACGGCAACCGTGGGCATGGGCGGCGTTGCAGTGGTCGAAACAGTTGCAGGCGTAGCAGCGGCGGCTGAAGCTGCAAAGGCAGCACGCCTTTGCGCCATTTCATTTTGGGTGGCTAAGTTGGCCAGTTCAGCAGGCGACAGTTTCGGGGCTGCTTTGGCGTTCGGTTTGGCCACTTTTTGGACATGGGCGTGTTGTTGTGTTTTGTTTTTAGCGGGTGCATCGTCAACAGCAGCCCAAGCCAAGCTCGAACACAAACAACCCAACAATCCTGCATACAAATAACGCATGAACACCTCCGAATTAGTCTTGGAAAAATCGTTGGATTTCAGCGGGCAAGTAACGACCCGTGCGGTGTGCACGTTCCAAAACTTGCCAAAAGAAACGGTAACTGGCGCGGTCATGCAACTGACCACGGTGGCTGATGGGCGCCCAATCGGCGGTGTGCGCAGCCAACACAATCTCGCTGGCCACTTCAATATCCGCGGCCTTGGGAGACATGGCTTCCAAAATGGGGCGAATTTGCGCAGGGTGAATGCTCCACATGCGGGTGTAACCCAGCTCATGGGCCGCACGCTCAGCTGCGGCACGCATGGCCTGCGTGTCGTTGAATTCGGTGACCACGCAATGCGAAGGCACTTTGCCGTGGGCATGACAAGCGCTGGCGATTTCCAGCTTGGCACGCACCACCAACGGATGGGTGAACTGACCGACTGAGGACATGCCACCCGCAGGAATGGCACCGCCATGGGCAGAGACAAAGTCCATCAAACCAAAACTGAGCGATTGCACACGTGCGTGCGCCGCAATGTCAAAGGCACGGTGAACGGCTGCTGGCGATTCAATCAGCACATGCAGCGGTAAATCGTGAGCACCGGCTTGGTTCAAGGCTTGCTCGGCGCGCACCACGTCAGCGACCGACTCCACCTTGGGCACCATGATGTGCGTCAAACGGTTCGCAGCGTTGCCCGCAATCTGGGCAATGTCTGCATCAAAACTGGGGTGATCGACGGGGTGCACGCGCACAGCCACACGGGCTTGGGGCGCGGCAGCCAGTGCCAACTCGGTGACCAGCGCGGCATGCTCTGCCTCGCCGCCCACGGGGGCACCGTCTTCACAATCGAGCGTGACGTCGAAAACGCAGGTTCCAAACTCTTGCGTCATCTCGGCTTGCAATTGCAAGCTTTTGCGCATCCGCACGTCGACACCGCTGTAGTGGTCACAGACAGGAAGCAACGCTCCCGAGGCCTGTGCTCCTAGCAGAACGTCGCGCGGATGGCTCATCACGTTTCTCTGTTGAGAATTAGACCAAGTGGGCCACGCCAGCTTGTTCGTCGGTCAACTCTTTCAGCGTCTTGTCGATGCAAGCTTGGCTGAATTCGTCGATGGCCAAGCCTTCGACCACTTTGTATTCACCGTTTTCGCAAGTGACGGGGAAACCGAACATGACATCTTTAGGAATGCCGTACCAGCCTTGCGACGGGATACCCATGGTGACCCACTTGCCGTTGGTGCCCAAGGCCCAGTCGCGCATGTGGTCGATGGCAGCGTTGGCAGCCGAAGCAGCCGAAGACAGGCCACGGGCTTCAATGATGGCCGCGCCGCGCTTGCCCACGGTAGGCAAGAACACGTTGGCGTTCCATTCTTGGTCGTTGATCATGGCCTTGACAGACTCGCCCTTGATGGTGGCGAAGCGGTAGTCGGCGTACATGGTGGGCGAGTGGTTGCCCCACACGGTCAATTTTTCGATGTCGGCTACGGCCTTGCCTGTTTTCGCAGCGATTTGCGAAGCAGCGCGGTTGTGGTCCAAGCGCAACATGGCGGTGAAGTTGCCTGGCTTCAAGTCAGGTGCCGACTTCATGGCGATGTAGGCGTTGGTGTTGGCGGGGTTGCCCACGACCAAAACTTTCACGTCGCGTGAAGCCACAGCGTTCAAGGCCTTGCCTTGGGCTGTGAAGATGGCGCCGTTGATGGCGAGCAACTCAGCGCGCTCCATGCCGGGGCCGCGTGGACGTGAACCGACCAACAAAGCGTAGTCGGTGTCTTTGAATGCGGTCATGGGGTCAGCATGCGCTTCCATGCCAGCCAGCAATGGGAATGCGCAATCTTCCAATTCCATCATCACGCCTTTGAGGGCTTTTTGAGCGCGTTCGTCAGGGATTTCCAACAATTGCAAGATGACGGGCTGGTCTTTACCCAACATTTCGCCAGAGGCAATGCGGAACAACAGGGCGTAACCAATTTGACCAGCTGCGCCAGTGACGGCAACGCGAACAGGCTTCTTGCTCATGAGAAAAACTCCAAGTAGTGATTGAAAAAGAAAGACGACCAAGTTTACCCTCGAAAACCCTCGAAGGCATCTGTCTTATGTCTTATAGAAGATATGATCAGAGGTTGACAACGACCTGACGCCTCCCCTCCTTTTTGACTCGACCTTGATGGCCACGCTCCCCTCCCCCCTGTTCACCAACGCCACGTCGGCCCCCCTGTTGGGTGCTGACGCGTCTGGCATGGGCGGCTTGACACCAGCCTTCAGTCCGCTGTACCAACAAATTAAAGGACTTATTCTGCAAAGTTTGCAGTCTGGCGAGTGGAAACCTGGGGAAGCCATTCCCAGCGAAATGGACTTGGCCGCACGCTTTCGCGTCAGCCAAGGCACGGTTCGCAAAGCGATTGACGAGCTTTCAGCCGAAAACTTGGTGGTACGCCGCCAAGGCAAAGGCACATTTGTGGCCACCCATGCCGAGCAGCAGGTGCAATACCGCTTCTTAAAACTGCAACCCGACAGTGGCAACGTGCAAAGCGAAGGCCCTGCCGAACGCACCATCATTGATTGCAAACGCCTGCGCGCCAGCGCCGAAGTGGCCCGCGCCTTGAGTTTGCGCAGTGGCGACCCCGTGCTGCAAGTACGCCGCGTGCTCGCGTTTTCGGGTGTGCCGACCATTTTGGAAGACCTGTGGCTGCCCGGCACCCCGTTCAAAGGCTTGACCGCCGAGCGCTTGAGCGACTACCACGGCCCCATGTACGCACTGTTTGAAACTGAATTTGGTGTGCGCATGGTGCGTGCTGACGAAACTATTCGAGCCGTCAACCCAGACGCCGAACAGGCCCAACTGCTCAACGTCCCCGTCACCGCGCCATTGCTGAGCGTGGAACGCGTGGCTTACACCTACAACGACACCCCCATGGAACTGCGCCGAGGCCTCTACCGCACAGACACCCATCACTACCGAAACGCCCTGAGCTGACGCATGAAACCCTCATGTCAGCTTGATGCGATGAAATACAAATAGAATGAAAAGTTGTTTTCACCCGCTGATAAACCCGAAGAAAGACCCTCACCCATGACCGAGCTTGCTAAAAAGCGGCCAGAGTTCCGCAACATCAATGCGTTCACTGACCTGCCCACCTACCGCCTTCCTGCGGCGGGAATTGTCTCGATCTTGCACCGCATCAGCGGCCTGATCATGTTTTTGTTGTTGCCATTCATCGTTTGGATGTTTGACACCTCTGTGTCCTCCGAAATTTCGTTTGCCAAGTTCAGCGCGGCCTTCAATGTGGGCTTGGGCTTTGTGCCTGGCTTCCTCGTGAAGTTGGTTGCCTTGGCCATCATTTGGGCTTACCTGCACCACTTGATCGCCGGCTTGCGCCACTTGTACATGGACGCTTGCCATGCTGTGAGCAAAGAGTTCGGCAAGTCTTCCGCCATCGTCACTTTGGTGCTGAGCTTGGGCCTGACCGCCGCTCTGGGCGCCAAGCTGTTTGGCCTTTACTGATTTCTAGGAGCTAAAAGATGTCCGTCAATTACGGTTCAAAGCGCGTCGTCGTGGGCGCGCATTACGGTTTACGCGATTGGTTGGCCCAACGCGTGACCGCTGCGCTGATTGTGTTGTTCACCGTGGTGGTGCTGGCCCAAGTGCTGCTCACCAGCGGCGACATTGGTTACGACAAGTGGGCTGGTATTTTCAGCACCCAATGGATGAAGGCCTTGACCTTCTCCGTGTTCATTGCTTTGACCCTGCATGTGTGGGTCGGCGTTCGCGATATTTGGATGGACTACGTCAAGCCTGTGGCTGTGCGTTTGTTCCTGCAAGTTTTCACTATGGTTTGGCTGGTGTCGTGTCTCGGCTGGGCCATTCAGGTTCTCTGGAGGCTCTAAGTCATGACAGCAAAAAGTTCAATTCCCCGTCGTAAATTTGATGTGGTCATCGTCGGTGCCGGTGGCTCTGGCATGCGCGCTTCGTTGCAACTCGCCCGTGCGGGTCTCAACGTGGCTGTTCTCTCTAAAGTGTTCCCAACTCGCTCACACACCGTGGCGGCGCAAGGCGGCATTGGCGCCTCTTTGGGCAACATGAACGAAGACAACTGGCACTACCACTTCTACGACACCGTCAAAGGCTCCGACTGGCTCGGCGACCAAGACGCGATCGAATACATGTGCCGTGAAGCCCCCAAAGTCGTGTACGACTTGGAGCACATGGGCATGCCTTTCGACCGCAACCCTGACGGCACCATTTACCAACGCCCCTTCGGCGGCCACACTGCCAACTACGGCGAAAAAGCTGTGGAACGTGCTTGCGCTGCTGCTGACCGTACCGGTCACGCCATGTTGCACACCCTGTACCAACAAAACGTCGCTGCCAAAACCACGTTCTTCGTGGAATGGATGGCCCTCGACTTGATCCGCGACGACGCGGGCGATGTCGTTGGCGTCACCGCCCTCGAAATGGAAACGGGCGAGTTGTACATCTTGGAAGCCAAAACCACGATGCTCGCCACCGGTGGTGCAGGCCGCATCTTTGCAGCCTCGACCAACGCGTTCATCAACACCGGCGACGGCCTCGGGATGGCAGCACGCGCTGGCATCCCCCTCGAAGACATGGAATTCTGGCAATTCCACCCCACTGGCGTGGCCGGTGCTGGCGTGTTGTTGACCGAAGGCTGCCGCGGCGAAGGCGCGATCTTGCGTAACTGCAACGGCGAGCGCTTCATGGAGCGTTATGCCCCCGCTTACAAAGACTTGGCCCCACGCGACTACGTGTCACGCTGTATGGACCAAGAGATCAAAGAAGGTCGCGGCTGCGGTCCTAACAAGGACTACATCAACCTCGACATGACCCACTTGGGTGCTGAAACCATCATGAAGCGTTTGCCTTCGGTGTTCGAAATTGGCCACAACTTTGCCAACGTTGACATCACCAAAGAGCCGATCCCCGTGATCCCCACCATCCATTACCAAATGGGCGGCATCCCCACCAACATCAACGGCCAAGTTGTGACGCAAAACGCCAACAACGAAAGCGTGGTGGTGAACGGTTTGTACGCTGTGGGCGAATGCTCTTGCGTGTCAGTGCACGGCGCCAACCGCTTGGGCACCAACTCTTTGTTGGACTTGTTGGTGTTTGGCCGCGCTGCGGGCAACCACATCGTCGAATTCAACAACAAAGTCAAAACACACAAGCCTCTGCCTGAAAACGCAGCAGACGTGACCTTGGCGCGTTTGGCCCGTTTGGACGCCAACACCACCGGCGAATACGCCCAAGACGTGGCCAACGACATCCGCGACACCATGCAGCAACACGCCAGCGTGTTCCGCACACAAGCGTTGATGGACGAAGGCGTCAAGCAAATCGCAGCCCTGCGTGAACGCGTGGCCAACATCGGTTTGAAAGATAACTCCAAGGTGTTCAACACCGCACGCATCGAAGCGCTGGAAGTTGAAAACTTGATCGAAGCTGCGCAAGCCACCATCGTCTCGGCTGCGGCACGTCACGAAAGCCGTGGCGCCCACACCGTGAACGATTACGGTGACACGCCTGAGCACCCCAACGGTCGTAACGACCAAGACTGGCACAAGCACACCCTGTGGCACAAAGAAGGCAACGCGCTCTCTTACAAGCCCGTGCAAATGAAGCCATTGACCGTCGAGAGCGTCAAGCTCCAGACCCGTACTTTCTGATCAGGTAAACACCATGACAAAACGCACGTTCCAAATTTATCGCTACGACCCAGACACCGACGCCAAGCCGTACATGCAGACCATCGAGGTCGAATTGGATGGCAACGAGCGCATGCTCTTGGATGCTTTGATGAAACTCAAAGCCGTCGACCCCACCATTTCGTTCCGTCGCTCATGCCGTGAAGGCGTGTGCGGTTCCGACGCGATGAACATCAACGGCAAAAACGGCTTGGCCTGCTTGACCAACATGCGCACTCTCCCCGGCGTGATCGTGTTGAAGCCGCTGCCAGGCCTGCCTGTCATTCGCGATTTGATCGTGGACATGACTCAGTTCTTCAAGCAATACCACTCCATCAAGCCTTACTTGGTCAACGACACGCAACCGCCTGAAAAAGAGCGTTTGCAGTCGCCCGAAGAGCGTGACGAGCTGAACGGTTTGTACGAGTGCATCTTGTGCGCCAGCTGCTCCACCAGCTGCCCATCGTTTTGGTGGAACCCTGACAAATTCGTCGGCCCTGCTGGTTTGTTGCAAGCCTATCGCTTCATTGCCGATAGCCGCGACCAAGACACCGCTGGCCGTTTGGACAACTTGGAAGATCCTTACCGTTTGTTCCGTTGCCACACCATCATGAACTGCGTCGACGTGTGCCCCAAGGGTTTGAACCCCACCAAGGCCATCGGCAAGATCAAAGAAATGATGGTTCGTCGCGCCGTCTAAGGCGAGACAACGCATCACACAGAGCACCAGGATGGACGCCAGCGCACCATTTCGTGACACGTCGGTCGGCGACGAGCAGCTCAATGGCCTCGATGGCCAGCTGCCCTTGGGTGAACGCGCGCTCAGCAAACTGCATTGGCGCAGCCGACGCGGTTTGCTAGAGAACGATTTGTTCATCCAACGCTTCTTCGAACGGCACGAATCTCGCTTAACGGTGGGACACGCACGCGGCATGTATGAACTGATGGACCTGTCTGACAACGACTTGCTCGACATTTTGTTGAAGCGCAAAGAGTTGCCAGACGCACCACTATCCGAAGATGCTGTCACCGTGCTTCAGATGTTGCGTCACTGACCGATCCCTGAAACGAAGTCACGCTTTCAAAAGAAATTTAGGAAAACACCATGAAACTTGCAGATAACAAAGCAACCCTGTCGTTCAGCAACGGCAGCCCCAGCATCGACATGCCCGTGTACAGCGGCAGCGTCGGTCCTGACGTCATCGACATCCGTAAGTTGTACGGCCAAACCGGCATGTTCACCTATGACCCAGGTTTCTTGTCGACCGCGTCGTGCCAATCAGGCATCACCTACATCGACGGCGACAAAGGTGAGTTGCTGTACCGCGGCTACCCCATCGAACAACTCGCCACCAACTGCGATTACCTCGAAACTTGTTACTTGTTGTTGAAGGGCGAACTGCCCAACGCCGCACAGAAAGCCGAATTCGAGCACACCGTGACCAACCACACCATGGTCAACGAGCAAATGCAATTCTTCTTGCGTGGCTTCCGCCGTGATGCACACCCGATGGCTGTGTTGACGGGCTTGGTGGGCGCTTTGTCTGCGTTCTATCACGACAGCACCGACATCAACAACCCAGAGCACCGCGAAATCGCCGCCATCCGCTTGATCGCCAAGATGCCAACTCTGGTGGCCATGGCCTACAAATACGGCGTGGGCCAGCCTTACATGTACCCACAGAACAACCTGAGCTACGCAGGTAACTTCTTGCGCATGATGTTCGGTACACCTTGCGAAGAGTATGTGGTCAACCCCGTGCTTGAGCGCGCCATGGACCGCATCTTCACCTTGCACGCAGATCACGAACAAAACGCTTCGACATCGACCGTGCGTTTGTGCGGTTCGTCAGGCACCAACCCCTTCGCAGCCATCGCTGCGGGCGTGGCTTGCTTGTGGGGCCCCGCACACGGCGGCGCCAACGAAGCGTGCTTGAACATGCTGGAAGAAATCCAAGCCATGGGCGGCGTCTCTAAAGTGGGCGAGTTCATGGAAAAGGTCAAAGACAAGAACTCTGGCGTCAAGCTCATGGGCTTTGGTCACCGCGTTTACAAAAACTACGACCCACGCGCCAAGATGATGCAAGAGACGTGCGACGAAGTGTTGAAAGAACTCGGCCTCGAGAACGATCCTTTGTTCAAGTTGGCCAAGGCTTTGGAAAAGATCGCTTTGGAAGACGAATACTTCGTCAGCCGCAAGCTCTACCCCAACGTCGACTTCTACTCTGGCATCGTGCAACGCGCCATTGGTATTCCCGTGAACTTGTTCACCGGCATCTTCGCCTTGGCACGTACCGTGGGCTGGATCGCTCAGTTGAACGAAATGATCAGCGACCCCGAGTACAAAATCGGCCGTCCACGTCAGTTGTTCACGGGCTCTGCTCACCGCAACGTCGAGCCATTGGCCACACGCAAGTAATTGCACACGCCCCATGTCGCGACACGTGCGCGACATGTTGACGCGATCTAAAGCCCCGCTGTTCACGCTGAACATCGGGGCTTTTTCATGCACGGCACCAGCCATGCGTTAGGCAGTGGTAGGCTCACGCGCTATGAGTTCTGTACCGTTTCTAAACACCCCCGAAGCCCTGCGCCAACTGGCCGATCAACCCCACTCGCCCTGCCAATGCAGCCTGCAACATTGCGCAGGCTGGGAGAGCGTCAGCGAGGCCGTATGGCCCGCACAACAGATGCAGCTCGTGGCCACTCTGCGCGACCCCGATGTGTATGAGCCGACGTTTGAAGAGCAGCATCCGAACGGCACCCGCTACGACGCAGCCGATGCGCCTGTGGCCCTGAAGTTTTTCCCGTACAACCGCTGCGATGTGCATGCCTGCAGCCAATGCCAGCAACACGCGCTGCGCTACACCGAGTTTGGTGGCTATTACGTGGACCCACGCGCACGTCGCTTAGACGCAACGCTGATCACCGACTAAGCGGGGCAGACGGGCTTCAACGCGCCAAGACGCACCTTATAGCATCTTGGCCAGTGAATGTTCGCAATGTTCCCAAGGAAGCACAGCACAGCCGCAATGCGGGATCTGAATGGTAGGCGAGGATGTCGCCACAGGCTTGGCCTTCTGTGTTGAAGCGCTGCGAGACTTGGCTGCAAGCTGAGCAGGCGCTGCGCCGGGCACGTCTTGGGCGGCTGCCAAATCGGGAATCCAACGCATGAAGGGCGACAGGTCTTCCACGTTGACGATGTACCAAACTTTTTTGGCGGCATCCCAGCGGGCGCCCAGCGCCTTGACGGCATCTTTTTCGGCAAAGGGGGTGACTAAGTTGATTCTCATGTGTGAACGCCCCGCCCTTTAACCCAGCGCCACCTCACCGCCGAGTGCATCCATCAGCTCGGGCAGCAGCTTGCGCAACTCGCCCGTGGCGATGGCCACATCGGCATCAAAACCTTCGTCTTTTTCGGTGGACGTGGCTTCAAACACCACATCCAAAAACGCCAGCTTCTTGAGCTGCAGCGCCTCGGTCAGCACAAAGGACACGCGGCTGTCCCACGTCAATGCCAAGCGCGTGGGCAGCTTGCCGCCTTCCACGTATTGCTTCACCTCTTCGGTGTCGAGCGGATGGCGCACGTAGCGCACCACCGACTTCGACTCGTCCGCGGCCTTCAGTTCGCACTCGCGGTCCACCGTGAAACCAGAGGGTGGCTCTTGCGTGATCAGCCATTGAGACATGGCGGCCTGAGGCGACATCTCGGTGTTCAGCAAAGTCACGCTCAAACCCGCCAAAGACTTGACCAACATCGTCACCACTTCGTCGGCCTTGCCTTGGCTGCCGGCGTCCATCACCAGCAAATTCGTAGTGGGATCGATCCAAACAAGAACGGATGACTCTTTGGTGAACGCCATCGGCATCAAAGACATCTTCACGTCGTCTTTAATTTCCTTCATCTCTTTCTTACCGGGCTTGCGGCCTGTGGTGGCCTCGATGTGGTCGCTGCGCTCTTTGGCCTTGCGCGTCACCACCGAGCCCGGCACGCTCTTGGTTTCTACTTTGAGCTTGAGAATGCGCTGACCGCTCACCGCCTCCACCAGCGGCCCGTGCGCCTCACCACGCGGCTCAATCCAACCGATCGCCTTTTCTTGGCTCGCACCGCAGGGCACGAAACGCTCGGCGTCTAAGGCTTGCTCGATTTGCTCTAGGGTGGGGCTCCAGCCCTCACCGATTCGATACACCATCACATTTTTGAACACGGGTCGCCTTTGCTTTTCGGTACGGGCCGAAATAAAAAAGCCAACCGCAAGAGTTGGCTTTGGGAGTTGCGTTGATTTTAGCCAGCCCCGTAGGAAGACCCGTTGGCGCCAAGTAAAAAGTTGCTTTGCGCTTTAGGTGACTGGCATTCAAAGAATTGCCACTAATATTTCATTTCAAAGTCAAACATCACACGAATCCATCTAAGGAGACAACCCCATGCAACGCAGAAATTTTGTCACCCGCGCAGGCCTTGTTGGCGGCATCGCATCCACGCTGGCAGCACCTGCCATTGCGCAATCGAGCCGTCCTGAAATTCGTTGGCGCTTGGCGTCGAGCTATCCGAAATCGTTGGACACGATTTACGGCGCCGTCGACAACATGTGCAAACGCGTGGCTGAATTGACCGACAACCGTTTCAAAATCAGCATGCATCCTGCGGGCGAATTGATGCCAGCGCTGCAAGTGTTTGATGCGGTGCAAGGAGGCTCGGTCGAAGCGGGCCACAGCGCCAGCTACTTCTACATCGGCAAAGACCCCGCTTTTGGTTTTGCCACTGCGCTACCCTTTGGCTTGAACGCACGCGGTCAAAACGCATGGATGTATTTGGGTGGCGGCCAAGAGTTGATGAATGAGTTTTTCTCCAACTACGGCGTGCAGCACCTGCCCGTGGGCAACACCGGCGCGCAAATGGCCGGCTGGTACCGCAAAGAAATCAAAACCGTGGAAGACCTCAAAGGCTTGAAGTTCCGCGTGGGCGGCTTGGCCGGCATGGTCTTATCCAAGCTCGGCGTGGTACCCCAACAACTGGCTGCGGGCGACTTGTACCCAGCTTTAGAAAAAGGCGTGATTGACGCCGCTGAGTTCGTGGGCCCCGCCGACGACGAGCACTTGGGGCTGCACAAAGTGGCCAAGTATTACTACTACCCTGGCTGGTGGGAAGGCGCTGCGACGCTGTCGTTGTTCATCAACCCCAAAGCCATGGCGGCCTTGCCTCCCGACTATGCAGCAGCCCTGCGCGTAGCTGCGGCAGAGGCCAACCAATGGTCAACGGCTAAATACGACGTCACGAACCCACAAGCCTTGCGCCGTTTGGTGGCAGGTGGTGCGCAATTGCGTCGCTTCCCGACGCCGGTGTTGAACATGTGCAGCACAGCAGCCACCGAGCTGTATGCCGAGTTGTCGGAAAAAAGCCCCGCGTTCAAGAAGATCTACACACCGTGGTCTAAGTTCCGCGACGAACAAGTGATGTGGTCGCAATTCTGCGAAATGCCCTTCGACAACTACATGGCCTCGCGCAAAGCCTAAAGACGGAATACAAACATGAAGCGCTTGAACGTGATTGGCTGTGGCCGCGTGGGGCAAACCATTGCACGCCTGTTGTTTGAAAAGAAGCAAATCACGCTTCAAGACCTTCATTCCCGCAACCTGTCCAACGCCGAGAAAGCCGCCAGCTTTCTCGGCGCCGGTCACCCCACCCCCAATTTGGCAGACATGCGCTCGGCTGAGGTGTGGATGCTGTCCGTCCCCGACTCGCAAGTTGCCCACGTCGCCCAGCAACTGGCCGACACCCTGTCGCCCGATGCACCGCAAGCCATCGCGTTTCATTGCAGTGGTTTTTTAAGCGCACAAGCCTTGGCGCCTTTGCATGCGAAAGGCTGGTACGTGGCCAGCGTGCATCCCGTGTTGAACTTTGCGGCGCCTGAAACCGGCATTCGACAATTTGCGGGCACACCCTGCGCGCTTGAGGGCTCAGCCTTGGCCGTCGATTGGCTGCGCACGCATTTGTCAGCCATTGGCGGCGTGTGCTTTGACATCGACAGCGCACACAAAGCGCTCTATCACGCAGCAGCCGTGTTTGCGAGCAACTTCACCGGCGTGCTGCAAGGCATCGCACAAGACGCTTGGCGCAGCGCAGGCGTATCGCCCGAGATGGTGCAAACCTTGAACCGTGCCTTGCTCACCAGCACCACCGACAACTTACTCGCCTTAGGCCCTGCACAAGCCCTAACCGGCCCTGCTGCGCGCGGCGACACCGCCGTCGTGCATGCACAAGCTGCCGTGGTCGAGCAATGGAACCCTGTCGCGGCGCAAGCCTACCGAGCCTTGAGTGAACTCGCCGTCTCACTCAAACAAAACGGCACCACCTTGCCCCCACCATGACCCGACTCGAACGCGCCCTCTCGATTGCTGATCTGCGTGAATTGGCACGCCGACGCTTACCCGCCTCCGTCTTTGAATTCATCGACGGCGGTGCCGAAGACGAGCGCACCTTGGCAGACAACCGCCATGCGCTGAGTCGCCACCGCATCGTGCCGCGCGTGTTGGTCGATGTGGCCAACCCCCAACTATCCACCCCTATTTTTGGCCACACGTGGGCTGCGCCATTTGTGGTGAGCCCGATGGGCTCTTGCGTGCTTGGCTGGCCCGAGGCCGACATTGCCATTGCGCGGGCGGCCACGGCGCATGGCATTGCCTACACCTTGTCCACCATGTCGACCACGAGCATCGAACGCATGGCAAACGCCGTGCAAGGGCGCTTGTGGTTTCAGCTCTATGTACTCAAAGACCCGAGCGTCAATGACAAACTGGTCGCCCGTGCACAAGCCGCAGGCTATGAAGCCTTGGTCGTCACGGTTGACTTGCCCGTGGGCGGCAAACGCGAGCGCGACCTGCGCAACGGCATTTCGATTCCGCTGCGCTTCAAAGGCAAACACCTTTGGGAAGGAATCACCCATCCCGTTTGGGCATGGCAAATGCTGCGCGCCGGACTGCCGGAGTTTGAAAACGTGCGTGGCCTCATGGGCGAAGAAGGTGCCGGTTTGACCATCGCCGCGCGCGTCGGCCAAAGCCTCAACGCCAGCTACCAATGGTCGGACTTGGCACGCTTGCGTGACCAATGGAAAGGCAAGCTGCTGGTCAAAGGCGTGCAACACCCCGCCGACGCAGCACGCATGGCAGAGATGGGCATTGACGGTATTTGGGTGTCGAACCACGGCGGGCGTCAACTCGACGGCGCCATTGCTGCGGCTGACGCCGTACCTGCCATTCGCGCCGCCATCCAAGGACGCGCCACCCTAATCATGGACTCTGGCGTACGACGTGGCGTTGATGCCCTGACCGCCAAAGCCCTCGGTGCCGATGCTGTCGGCATTGGCCGCGCTGCCCTGCTGGGCGCCTGCGTGGGTGGTGAGAAAGGTGCTCATCGAGCCATTGAAATTTTGATCGATGAATTACGCCGCGCCATGCAACTTAGCGGCGTGGCAGATTTTTCTACGGCACAGGTTGAGTTGCGTGGCAAAAATCATTGAACGGCTTGAAGTATGAAGACACGATGAATCAGGCAAGCCAAAAATAAAAAACGCGCCACGAAGGCGCGTTTTTATTGGTTATTTGGCGGAAGCGGTGAGATTCGAACTCACGGAGGGCTCACACCCTCGCCGGTTTTCAAGACCGGTGCATTCAACCGCTCTGCCACGCTTCCTAGTTGAAATTCAGGCGAGATTGTAATGGTTCTTTGGGCGGTTTCCCCGAGTTCAAGCTTCTGGCAAAAACAAAGATTGCAAATCGCTCAAGAAATCAAAGCCCCGCTCGGTCGGCACTACGCGCTGAAAGTCGCGCGTGATGAGGCCTTTGGCTTCGGCTTCGGCCAGCGCGGCTTGAATGGCGGTCACGGGCAGGCCCGTGCGGTCGGTGAAGTCGGCCAGCGAAAACCCGTGGCGCAGGCGCAAGGCGTTGAGCATGAACTCAAAGGGTAATTCAGCACGCGCCACCTCGGTGCTTTGGGCCACGGCGCGATCGGCACGAGCCGTGTCTAGCGCGTGGTCCATGAACAGGCGCGGGTCGCGATTGCGCACTTGGCGCAACACGCGGTGGGCAAAGCTGAGCTTGCTGTGGGCGCCAGCGCCAATGCCTAAGTAGTCGCCAAACTGCCAATAGTTGGTGTTGTGCCAGCAGCGGTGGTTGTCTTTGGCGTAGGCCGACACTTCGTAGCGGTGCAGGCCCACGGCGGCGGTGCGCTCGGTGATGCGGTCGAGCATGGCGTAGGCGTCGTCGTCTTCCGGCACTTGGGGCGGGAATTTGGCAAACACGGTGTTGGGCTCGATGGTGAGGTGGTACACCGACAAATGCGGGGGCTGCAAAGACAAAGCCATGTCGAGGTCTTCGTCCAACTGCGCCAGCGTTTGGCCGGGCAAGGCATACATCAGGTCGAGGTTGAAGGTGTCAAAGGCTTCTCGTGCTTCTTCTACCGCAGCAATGGCTTGGGCGCGGTTGTGCACGCGCCCCAAGGCTTGCAAATGTTGGTCGTTGAAGCTTTGCACGCCCACCGACAAGCGGGTGACGCCTGCGGCGCGGAAGGCACGAAAGCGGTCTTTCTCGAACGTGCCAGGGTTGGCCTCTAGTGTGATTTCGCAATCGGCCTCTAGGCGCAAACGCGCGCGCATGTCGCTGATGAGCCGCTCAATCGCGGCCGGCGAAAACAAGCTGGGCGTGCCACCCCCAATGAAGATGCTGTGCACACTGCGGCCCCAAATGAGGGGCAGGCTGTGTTCAAGGTCAGCACACAGGGCATCGAGGTAGCGCTGCTCGGGCAGCTCGCCGCCGACGCTGCTGTTGAGCTCGTGCGAGTTGAAGTCGCAATACGGGCACTTCTTCAGGCACCACGGCAAATGCACGTACAGCGAGAGCGGCGGCAAGCTGTTCAAAGACAGCGTACCGGGGCGCATGAGGTGTTGGATGTCTTGGGTCATCAAAAAAGCTTTAAGCAAACCAACGCTCACGCATGAGCGCCAGCATTTGCTGCGCGGCTTGGCCGCGGTGGCTGTTGGCGTTTTTCACCTCGATGGGCAGTTCAGCAAAGGTTTTGCCAAAGCGCGGGATGAACATGATGGGATCGAACCCAAAGCCATTGCTGCCCACAGGCGCACGGGTAATTTCACCCACCGCTCGGCCCACGGCGATGAGTGGCTCGGGGTCATCAGGGTGGCGCACGGCCACAAGGGTGCTCACCAAAGCTGCGCGACGGTTGTCGATGTTGGCCATTTGCTCCAGCAAAGCGCGCACGTTGTTGTTGTCGCTTTTTTCGTAGCCAAACTGGGTGGCATAAAAGGCAGTTTGCACGCCGGGTAGGCCGCCAAAGGCGTCCACACACAAGCCCGCATCGTCGGCCACAGCGGGCAAGCCGCTTTCACGCGCTGCGTGGCGGGCTTTGGCCAAGGCGTTTTCTACAAAGGTGTGAAACGGCTCTTCGGCTTCGCCAATGTGCAAATCACCTTGGCGCACCAGCTCGACGCCCAGCGGCGCAAACATGGCTTGCAACTCAGCAAGCTTGCCTTGGTTGTTAGAGGCGAGAACGATTCGCCGCATCTGAGGGCTAAGGGGCTGCGACATGGGCGTTTAGGCAGCCAAAGCTTCTTGCTGCATGGCGATGAGTTCGCGCACGCCTTTTTCGGCCAAGGCCAACAAGGCCTTCATTTGGTCGCGGGTGAAAGGCAGGCCTTCGGCGGTGCCCTGCACTTCCACGTAGTGGCCTGCGCTGGTCATGACCACGTTCATGTCGGTGTCGCAGGTGGAGTCTTCGGTGTATTCCAAATCGAGCAAGGGCAAATCGCCCAACATGCCCACCGAAATCGCGGCCACGCCTTGGGTGATGGGGCTCTCGGTCAGTTTGCCTGCAGCAATCAGCTTGTTCACCGCGTCTTGCGCCGCCACAAACGCGCCGGTGATGCTGGCGGTGCGTGTGCCGCCGTCGGCTTGCAACACGTCGCAGTCCAAATGGATGGTGCGCTCGCCGAGCTTCTTCAGGTCAAACACAGCGCGCATGGAGCGGCCAATGAGGCGCTGAATTTCTTGCGTGCGGCCCGATTGCTTGCCGCGTGCGGCTTCGCGGTCGCTGCGGGTGTGGGTGGCGCGGGGCAACATGCCGTATTCGGCGGTGACCCAGCCTTCGCCCGAGCCTTTTTTGTGACCCGGCACTTTTTCTTCCACCGACGCGGTGCACAGCACTTTGGTGTGGCCAAACTCAATCAGCACCGAGCCTTCGGCGTGCATGGTGTAGTTGCGGGTGATGCGCACGGGGCGCAGTTGGTCGGCAGCACGGGTGTGGCGAGAGGCGGGCAAGGTGGTGGTCATTTTTGAGGCTTCTGGCAGTTCGGTAAAACGCTAATTGTCGACCAATCGGTGGACTTGGTCGGCATGGTGCTTTGGCCCTGAGATAATGTTGTCTTTGCAAAAAAGAACGACACACATGCCCATTTACAGCATGACAGGTTATGCCAGCGCGCAAACCGAGCTGCCTCGCGAAACGGTCGACACCGTGCCCACGGGTCCAGCCCTGCGCTTGGGACTGGAAATTCGCTCGGTCAACAGCCGCTTCCTCGACCTGACCTTCAAAATGCCCGAGGAGCTTCGTCCCCACGAAGCCGCCGTGCGTGAGTTGATCACCCAGCACCTCAAGCGCGGCAAAGTCGAAGTGCGTGCCAACCTTGAAAGCACCGCCAGCACAGAATTTGCAGCCCCCACACCGGCTTTGCTGCAACGACTCTCCGCCCTGCAAGACACCGTGCATGCTTGGTTGCCCAAAGCCAACCCACTCTCCGTGGCCGACGTCTTGCGCTTGACCACCGCCCAAACCTCCGCCCCGGCTGACATTGGCCCTAGCCTGCTCAAACTGGCCAAAACCACCTTGAAACAGCTCAGCGAAGGCCGTGAGCGCGAAGGCGCACGTTTGGCACAAACCCTGCGTGACCGCTTGAGCCAATTGCGTGCGTTGGCCCAACAAGCAGCACCGCTGGTGCCGCAGTTGGTCGAACAGCAACGTTTGAAATTCTTAGAACGTTGGCGCGACGCCATGGCCTTAGCCGAAGGCACCACACTGCCCGAAGCGGCCCAAGACCGTGCGCTGACTGAAGCCACCGCCTTTGCCATTCGCATTGACGTGGCCGAAGAGCTGACCCGCTTGGTGTCGCACTTTGACGAAATGGACGACTTGCTGGCCAAAGGCGGCAAAGCTGAAGGCGTGGGCAAACGCCTCGACTTTTTGATTCAAGAGCTGCACCGTGAAGCCAACACCTTGGGCTCCAAGTCAGCCACGATGGAAATGACCCGTATTTCAGTCGACATGAAAGTGTTGATCGAACAACTCCGCGAACAAGTACAGAACCTCGAATAATGGACAACTTTCCCGGCAACCTCTTTGTGGTCGCAGCCCCCAGCGGGGCTGGCAAATCAAGCCTCGTCAAAGCGTTGATGGAGCTCGATGCCAAGGTGCGACCCTCGGTGTCCCACACCACCCGTCAGCCACGCGGTCAAGAAAAACATGGACGCGAGTACTTTTTCGTGTCGGTCCCTGAGTTTGACCAAATGGTGGCGACCAACTCTTTCTTAGAGTGGGCCAATGTGCACGGCCAGCGCTACGGCACCTCGCGCAAAGCCATTGAAGACCGCATTGCGCAAGGCGCGGATGTGATTTTGGAGATCGACTTCCAAGGCGCCATCCAAGTCAAAAAGCTGTTTGCCAACGCCGTGCTGATTTTCATCTTGCCGCCCAGCTGGGAAGAGCTCAAATCTCGCCTGCACAACCGCGGTGAAGATGCCGACGACGTGATCGCCCTTCGCCTGCAAAATGCGGCTGACGAGATGGCACAGGCCAAAGAATTTGACTACGTTATAATCAACGAATTATTTGAGACCGCCTTGTTCGACCTGAAAGCGATCGTGCATGCCCAGCGCCTCAAATACCTGGCACAGCGCCGGGCTCGGGCTGATATCTTTCAAGCCCTGAACATCACCTGAATTCTGGAGTATCCACATGGCCCGCATCACTGTTGAAGACTGTCTCGAACAGATCCCTAACCGCTTTCAGTTGGTGCTTTGCGCCACGTACCGCGCTCGCATGCTCAGCCAAGGCCACACCCCCAAGGTCGAAAGCAAAAACAAGCCAGGCGTGACCGCTCTGCGTGAAATCGCAGCCGGCCAAATCGGCATCGAAATGCTGAAAAAAGTTCCAGGTTAATTGATCTAACCCATCACTTAGCGTCAAAAAAGCACCGATTTTTCGGTGCTTTTTTCATTGCGGGTAAAGTGTTGTTTATGTCTGCTGCCAAGCCCTCTTCAAAGCCTGTGACCAAGCCTTCCACAAAACCAGTGGTGAGTCCTGCTGCTGCCAACGCAGCGGCGGCCAGTTTTGCTGCGTTGACAGAAAAACTCAGCTATTTGAATGCTGAAGGCTTAGAGATGGTGCGTCGCGCCTACCGCTACGCCGATGAGGCCCATTTGGGTCAGATGCGCAACAGCGGCGAGCCGTACATCACCCACCCCATTGCCGTCGCGGCTCAGTGCGCGGAGTGGAAACTCGATGCGCAAGCCCTGTCCGCGGCCCTGTTGCACGACGCGATGGAAGACTGCGGCATCACCAAGGCCGATTTGATTGAGCGCTTTGGTATCCAAGTAGCCGATTTGGTCGACGGTTTGACCAAACTCGACAAGCTGGAGTTCAACACCCGCGAAGAAAACCAAGCCGAGTCGTTTCGCAAAATGCTGCTGGCGATGGCACGCGATGTGCGCGTCATCCTCATCAAGCTGGCCGATCGCAGCCACAACATGCGCACCATGGGCGATATGCCGCGTTCCAAATGGGGCCGCATCTCCAACGAAACTTTAGAGATTTACGCGCCCATTGCCCACCGCTTGGGTTTGAACCAAACCTACCGCGAACTGCAAGAACTGTCGTTTGAACACCTCTGGCCGTGGCGCCACAAAGTGCTCAGCAAAGCGGTGCAAAAGGCGCGCCATCGTCGCCGCGACTTGATGCAAAAAGTGCAGCAAGAAGTCGAAGCCGAATTTGCCAAAGCGGGTTTGAACGTTCGTATTTCGGGACGCGAAAAAACGCTGTATTCCATTTACAAAAAAATGGACAGCAAGCACCTGAGCTTTGCCCAAGTGACCGACATTTACGGCTTTCGGCTCATCTTGCCGCAAGTGGTCGACTGCTACACCGCCTTGGGCGTGCTGCACCAGATGTACAAACCGGTGCCTGGCAAGTTCAAAGACCACATTGCGATTGCCAAACTCAACGGCTATCAGTCACTGCACACCACACTGGTGGGCCCCTCGGGTTTGAACGTCGAATTTCAAATGCGTACCGAAGCCATGCATTTGGTGGCCGAGACGGGCGTGGCCGCGCACTGGCTCTACAAAGACAAAGGTTCAGGCAACGAACCTGGTCAAAACTTGGGCAACAAGTGGCTGCAGTCGCTGCTGGACATCCAAGACGAAACGCGTGATGCCACCGAGTTCTGGGACCACGTCAAGGTCGACTTGTTTCCCGATGCGGTGTATGTATTCACCCCAAAAAGCCGCATCATGGCCATGCCTCGCGGCGCAACCGTGGTCGACTTTGCCTACGCCGTGCACAGCGATGTGGGTGACCGCACGATGGCTGCCAAGGTCAATGGCGAACAAGTGCCGCTGCGTACCGAGTTACGCAATGGCGATGTGGTGGAAGTGGTCACGTCCAGCGTGGCGGCCCCCAACCCAGCGTGGCTAGGCTTTGTGCGCACGGGCCGTGCACGCTCCAAGATTCGTCACCATTTGAAAACCATGGCGCATGCCGAGTCGCAACACTTGGGGCAAAAGCTTTTGGCCCAAGCCTTGCGCGCAGAAGGCATTGAACAAATGCCCGCACTGGACGAGGCACACGCCGCCTTGTGGGACAAACTGCTGCGCTTCACGGGCAGCAAAACGCAAGCCGAATTACTGATCGACATTGGTTTGGGCAAGCGTGTGGCCAGCATTGTGGCCAAGCGTTTGGCCTTGTTGCTGTCTGAAATTGGCCTCAAGCCCGACGCGCTGCTGATGAGCCGCGAACGCTTCACGGCGCACGAAAACGTGTCGCAAGGCAGCGTCATGGTCGATGGCAGCGAGAACGCCTCGGTGCAATACGCGCCCTGTTGCCGCCCAATTCCTGGCGACAACATTCTGGGTTATTTGGGTCGTGGCGAAGGCTTGGTGGTGCACACCGACCAATGTGGCGTGGCCCAACGCCTCAAACACAAAGACAGCGAACGCTTCATCGCTGTGGAGTGGGCCGAAGAGCCCACACGCGCCTTTGAAGTCGGCGTGGTGGTGACGGTGAGCAATGGCAAAGGCGTGCTGGCACGCGTGGCCTCCACCATCACCAATGCCGAAGCCGACATCACCATGGTCAACATGGCCGATGAAGTGAGCGGCCAAGAAGCCACCGATTTGCGCTTTGTTTTTGCGGTACGCGATGTTCAGCACTTAGACCTGGTGTTGCGCAATTTGCGCCGCGTGCCCTCTGTACTGCAAGCCCAACGCGTGGTCTCAGGCGTCGAGCGCGAACAATAAGCCCGCGACGGCATCACGCCGCTTTGGGCGCTGGATAGTGAACTTTTAAAACTTCGACCTCTTGCACGCCCAGCGGGGTGACCAACTTCACCACATCGCCTTCACGCGCTTTGAGCAAGGCACGGGCAATGGGTGACACCCACGTCACTTGCCCGTTCAGGCTGTCGGCTTCGTCAATGCCCAAAATCGTGACGGTGCGCTCGGTGTCCACCTCGTCCACATACGTGACGGTGGCGCCGAAAAAAACTTGATCACGCCCGTGATGCACGCTCGGGTCGGTCACCTCGGCGATCTCTAAACGTTTGGTCAAAAAACGAATGCGGCGGTCAATCTCGCGCAAACGCTTTTTGCCGTAGTGGTAGTCACCATTTTCGGAGCGGTCACCGTTGCTCGCGGCCCAATGCACGATCTCCACCATGCGCGGGCGCTCGTTGTCCATCAACTCAAACAACTCCGCACGCAACACGGCGTAGCCTTCGGGCGTGATGTAGTTTTTGCTGCCCGGAGGAATGGGCGGCAGCGTGCTGTCTTCGTCGTCAGCGTCCTGCGAACTCATGCGAGGTCAATCGCTCAATGCCAGCCGATGACTTGGTAACCGCGCTCGCCCAAACATTGCTGCACAAATTGGCGGTACATGCCGCTGCCACCGATCGATTGTCCAGCCGCTGTCGCCGCGGCACCGCCTGCACCAATGGCTGCTGCACCGGCCGCAATGTTCCTTAAATCTGGTTTGTGACCGCTGAGCAACGATCCCACCACACCCGCAGTGCCCACGCCTGCGGCACCGGCTGCAGCCGCACGACCGGCATCAATCTTGTTGACAGCACCGACTTCCGATTGACGCGCCAGTTCTGAACAAGCTTGCGCATCGGCCTGTGCTTGTGCAGGCCCCATGTGTTGGTAATGTGCGTTGGGATAAAACGCTGGCTTGGCCACCGGTGTGGCACAGCCCGACAACAAAGCGGCACTGAGGCCCACAGTGACAGCGACGAATGAGAAAGAGGCATGGTGTTTCATGCCGCGAATTTTAGTCCTGCAACTCAAAACCGCCAGCCATGCGCAACTCACGCGTCGAGGAGCCCGCCAACAACTGCGCCAGCTGCTGTGCCAACTCCGGTTGCTGCGCCGTGGTAGTAATGCCCAAGGCATAAACCGTGGCCAATTCAAACTCTTGGGGCAATAAACCGATCAAATCAATGCCTGCGGTGTATTTGATTTCGGTCACTTGCGTACAGCCAATCAAGTTGGCGCCCGTGTCTTTGGCCATGGCCGCCATCGCTGTCGCGCCATTCGGGAAGGTGCGAAAGCGGTCGGCTAATTCCACGTCCAAACCCAAAGTTTGCAGCACTTTGAAAAAGTGAATGCCTGCAGTTGCCAGCTTGGGATCGGGAAAGTAAATGCCCTCTGCAGCGCGAAATGCAGCTTGCAAATCAGCGCGTGTTTGAATGGCTGGACGTGCAGCACCCGCCTTCACGGCAATGCCAGTTTTCACAACACCCAAAGCAGCCAAGCTACCCGCACGCACATGACCCGAAGCGATCAAGCCTTCGATCAAGGACTGCGTCAAGATGAGCAAATCACAAGGCTCACCGGCCAACAGTTTTTCTTTCATCGCGCCCACGGCGCTGAAGGTGCTGTGGAGCTGGCAGGCGTGGGCCGCTTCAAAATCGGCCTTCAACGGGTTGACCAAACCGGCGGCGGCACCGCCGCTCAAAATACAAAGTTCCATCTCATTTCCTTGGTTCAAATAACAGAAGGTGTCTCGCGATCAACAGCGTTGATGGCTTTGACAATGTGTTCGGGCGTCATGGGCATGTCGCGCACCCGCACGCCCAATGCATGAAAAACGGCGTTGGCAATCGCAGCCGCGCAAGGACCCAACGAGGCCTCACCCGCGCCCAACGACGCGTGCTCACCCGTGTCCATCAGCGAGACCGACACCTCGGGCACGTCTTCAAAACGAAGAATGGGGTAGTGCTCCCAGTCGACGCTGAGCAGGCGTTGGCGGTCAAATTTGGCGGCTTCTAACAGCGTCCAACTCGCGGCTTGAATGGCACCGCCTTCGAGTTGGTTGATGGCCCCGTCCGCATCCACCACATGGCCGATGTCAGCGATCACCCACAAGCGTTTGAGGTGCACGCGCTCGGCCACCACCACTTCAGCGACCACAGCGCAATAGGCGCCTGTGTTTTTGTAACGGGCAAATGCCAAACCTAGACCCCATTCACCGTCGACCGACGTCGATGCGTTTTTGGTGACATCGCGTTGCGCCCAGTTCGACGCGGCGGCCGCTTGTTGCAGCACGGCGCGTGCATGCGGGTCATGCAAATACGCCAAGCGCATCGCAAGAGGGTCTTGGCCAACGGCGAACGCAACCTCGTCCATGAACGACTCTGCTGCAAACACATTCACATGCGCGCCCAAGGCACGCAGGGCAGACACACGCATGGGCATGTCCATCACGCGGTGGTTGACCACTTCCAGCGCAGGCAAGGCGTAGGGCGGCACGGCATTGCGCTCCGAACCACCGCCCACGCTCATGGCGGCGTTCTCTGCCAACAACACAGGAAAGGGCTTTGCCGTCAACCAGCTGCCGAGCAAGGCCGGCGTGGCTTGACGGCCTGGGCGTGTGCCGTGGCCTTGGCTCCACACCGTGTGTTGCCAAAAGGTGAGGCCTTGCTGTGCGTCCAGCCCCGCCTGCAAACGCACGCTCATGGCAGGACCTAAGGGCGACCAAGCCATCTCGTCATGGCGCGACCAAAGCACGCGCACGGGCTGGCCGTCGGCGAAGCGCGCCAGCCACGCCGCATCAAAGGCCACGTCGTCAGCGCCGTTGTGACCATAGCAACCCGCGCCTTGCACATGCTGCACCGTCACTTGCTCGGGGGCGCATGCAAAAGCCAGCGCCAAATCGCGACGCAAATTGAAAATGCCTTGCGAATGGCTCCACACCTTCACGGCATCGCCTTGCCAATGCGCCAGCGCACACGAGGGTGACATGGACGCGTGCTGCACGTAGCCACGGTTGTAATCGGCTTGCAGGGTGCGCACGGTTTGCGCTTGCGCCTGAACCCATGCATCACCCGCGGCGTGCACGGTGCTGGTTTGTAAGGGGCTTTGGTGCAACCAATCTTGCAAGTGCTCGGCGTCGGGCAACACCGATGGTGTGGTCCACGCCTGAGCGTCGGTCAAATCAGCGATCAACCGATCGGCAGCTTGGGTGGCGGCAGCTTCACTGTGCGCCAACACGCCGATTTGCAAACCATCGCGGTAAACGCCTTGCACGTTGGGCAGGGCTTGCGCACGCAAAGCCGCTTGCGCCCATGCCGTCTCATTCAACGTGGCTTGCAAATTGGGTGGACGCACCATGCGCCCGTGCAGCACATGGGGCAAGTCAAGGTCTTGGATGAAATCTGCGTGACCTGAAAACTTGCGCCACAAATCAGGGCGAGGATGAGACCGTGGTTCAGTATGGGTTGTCGTTTTCGCAGGCCCAACCTCTTCGGGCAAGGCCTCTCGGTCAAGGTTGATGTGTCCGCACAAATCGCCGTACCCACACAAGGTACGCGAGCCGTGCATGAAGACGCCGTCCACCACCTGAATGTCGGATGCCAGCACCTCAAATTTCTCGGCCGCGCAGGCCACAAACAAAGCCTTCGCTTGGCGGCAAGCGTGTCGCACCGCGGTGCCCGAATCTTGCACCGACAAACTGCCCGAAGTCACGGCTTCATTGGGGCTGAAGGCGGTGCTGGCAGGCACAGCCTCAATCGCTTGTACGGACAAGCCCAACTCTTGGGCTGCGATTTGCACCAAGGCATGCAAGATGCCTTGGCCGATTTCAACCTTGCCCGACCTCACCTGAACCCGTCCATCGGGCAAGAAGGTCAACCACTGCGCCAAACGGCGGTTGGTCTGCAAGCTGCCGGGCAAGACGGAAGGCGTTGTGGTTGGCGCGGTCATGCAGACCCCATCGTTTGCGCCGCTTGGCACACCGCACGCACGATGCGGTTGTGCGCACCGCAGCGGCACAAGTTGCCTTGCAAGGCAGCACGCACTTGCTCAGGTGTAGGCTGAGGTGTGGCGTGAAGCAAGGCCGCCGCTGTCATCAACATGCCGCTGCTGCAGTAGCCGCATTGCGCCGCTTGCAGATTGGCAAATGCGGTTTGCAAGGCGTGCGGCTGCTCAGCCGTGCCCAAGCCCTCGACCGTGACCACGCGTTTACCCACCACAGCCCACATCGGCGTGCTGCACGCAGGAAGTGTGTGCTCATCCACCATCACATGGCACGCGCCACATTGCGACAAACCACAACCAAAACGCGTGGCCTTTTGGTGACAGGTGTGACGCAAAACATCGAGCAACACATCGTTGTCATCGGCCTGCACCACTTGGGGCTGGCCATTCAACTGAAAGCACAACTCAGCCATGTCGCTCAATCCGCTTTAGCGCCTGAAACTTTGACAATGTTGGCCCACTTGGCCACGTCTTCCGCGACGTACTTGGTGAAGACCGGTACCGACATGGACATGGGCACCGCACCCTGCTTGGCCCAAGTGGCTTTGACATCGGGGTTGTTCACAATTTTGTTGATCTCGGTGTTCAAGCGCGTGACGATGGCCTCTGGCGTGCCTGCGGGCGCCATGAGCCCCAACCAAATGACGGCTTCGTATTTCAGTAAACCTTCGTCATTGGCCGTTGGCAACTCTGGTATCACCAATGAACGAACTTTGCCGGTCGTGGCCAAACCGCGCACCTTACCTGCCTTGATGTTTTCAGACATCGTGGTCACGGCATCAAACATCATGTCCACCTGCCCTGACAGCACATCGGTGCGCGCAGCCGCACTGCCTTTGTAGGGAATGTGCGTCATGTCAATGCCCGCCATGTGTTTGAACAACTCGCCCGCCATGTGGTACGGCGTGCCGTTGCCTGAGGAGGCGTAGTTGAGCTTGCCCGGATTGGCACGCGCGAGCTTGATCAACTCAGGCAAGGTGTTGACTTGCAATTTGGGATGAACCACCAACACCAAGTCGGAATAGTTGACGGGCGCGATGGGCGCGAAGTCTTTGAGCAGATTGAACGGTTTGTTCGAAATCAACGACTCATTCACCGTTTGCGTGTTGGACATCATCAGCAAGGTGTAACCATCGGCAGGCGACTTGGCGACGGCATCGGTCCCAATGATGGAACCCGCACCTGGACGGTTATCCACCACAAAGGGCTGGCCCAACGCATCTTGCAAACGCTGCGCCATGAACCGCGCATAGTTGTCGGCAGGGCCACTGGCCGCAAAAGGCACGATGATTTTGACGGGCCGATTCGGATAGCCCTGTTGGGCCTGAACCGTCAAGGCAGCGGCCAACCCAAAGAACGCAGAAATAACGCGTGTGAATTTCATGTGCTTGTCTCCATTTTTTAATGCGCCACTGAGGCTTGTGGGCACATTAAAGAAGAAAACACAAAAACAAACGGTCACCTAAAGCAATCACCCTGATTCGATGACGTCAATCGATGCAAAAAATGAAGGCACAAAAGAAAAAGGGCTTACATCCGAAGATGTAAACCCTTGTTCAATTTGGTGCGGCTGGCAGGAATCGAACCCACGACCCCTTGGTTCGTAGCCAAGTACTCTATCCAGCTGAGCTACAGCCGCTTGGATAAATCGTAGTATAGCACAGAATTGTGCAGGTCTTCAAGAAGACATCCATGGAAGTCGATTGCCATCGACTTCACACAAACAAAAAAGGAGCTGCTTTGACACAGTCTCCTTTCACGTTGGTAGGGCGTGACAGACTTGAACTGTCGACCAAAGGATTATGAGTTTGCTAATCTGCTGACGCTATTCTCTAGGCTGCATGCGGGTTTCCAGAGAGTTTGGCTTTCTACAAGCTCTGACAGCTTCCACGAATTTATGCGGGTTTCAAGGGTGTTTGAAAGAATTTTGTAGAAGGATGCAGCGCTTGGTGTGAGATAAAAAAGTTCCCAGACACAGAAAAGGTCTAGATTTCGCCAATCATACGGACCTAACCAGTACTGGATATTTACTGAGATTAAGTAGTACGCCTGTCAACTGGCAAGCGAACTGGCTGAGAAAGTCGCTTGCTCAGACGCTTTAAATATTTGTCAGTTGTACTCGCATTGCGATGCCCGAGCATTGATTGAATTTCAGCTAGGCTTCGCCCACTTTCGTATGCATCAGTGGCAGACTTTCCACGAAAATCATGCAATGTGAAATCAATATTACTGTTTTCAGAACGCTTCTTTTTACGAAATCGTTGCCACTGAGATTGCAAGTTCTCATACGACATCTCACGGCCAGACTTGTTAACAAGAATGTTGTCTACTTGAGCGTAGTCACACGCAACACGCTCTTCTATCAGCAGCTTCAAATCGTCGACAACCGCGATTTCAACAGTTACACCTGTTTTTGATTGAGTCAACCTCAGAATTTGCAATCCATCGCGGCGAGTCCTTACATCCGACAACTTAGCTGCAAGTAAATCACCAACCCTTTGGCTAGTTAGCAGCATCAAACGCACAACGTTTTTGACAGAGGAGCTAAGAGAAGGCTCATTCAACAGATCAAGAAACATCTCATCACTGACGTAAATCTCACGGGCACTCTCTTTGTGACGCGGAACACCTATGCAAGGATTAAAAGTTACAAGGTCACACCAATTCGCATCATTGATTGCCCAGCTATACGCTGCTGACAAAACAGCGATCTCCCTGTTTGCGCGGACAACGCCAAGGCCATCAATCACCCGATTCTTTAAATAGGCATTAACGTCTTTCCGCTCAACTTTGTTGGAAGGGTATTGTTTGAATGCCATCTTGAGGCGATTTACGCAGCCCACGTACTCCTCGAACGTTGTTTGCTTCAATGGTTTTAATTTGGCTTGCGGATTTGATAGAACAACCGAGATCCGCTTCGCGTGGTGCATGATGTAAGCATCTAGCATGTCCGACAACATCATGCCTTTTGAATTTTCAACTCCAACGAGCCGTTCATACTCTACGATTGCTTCTGCCCACGTGTAACCAATGCGTGTCCAGCGTCGTGGTCCGTTATTGACCGGTGGCCCATAGTAAAAGGCACGGCCTTTCTTGTACATATAGGTCGGTAGTTTTAGCCCTTTAGAGCTTTGAGCTTTCTTAGCAGTCATGGCTCAGCCCCTTACGCGCGGCGGCTAATGGCATATCCAGCTCGTACTTTTTCTCAACCTTTTTAATGCTGATTGACGCTAGCAAAGCAGAAACGAGCACAACTGGCTTACCAGTTGAATTCTGAGTAAAAGGGATGCCCAAAATTTTTAAGGCTTCACATTGTTTTGACGCCTGTACGAATCCTGTCAACAGGATGATTTCGTTTGGACTCAAGAAAACGGGCATCCGGACGGTTTGGAATTCCGAATTCGTTGTCACGCGCTCAGACGCGCGCTTGCTGTAAAAGTTTTTTTTCTGCACGTGTGCACTCCGCCGGTAGGGAGAGAATCAGTACCGGTTTGAATTTGCAAAGGATTCTCTTTGCGGATGTGCTTTTTTGTATGTGTACGTGTTCATTCATTTACCCTTATTAAATGAACCCAATGCGAGAGGGAGCTTCTTTCGTCATTGATGGCAAATGTGTAGCGTTAAGTTTTTGGCTTTTTTCAAGCAGTAGTTTTCCAAGAGCCGTTCGCAGCATCAAAGTTTGCTTTCGCGGACTTTCGTTCTGCAGTACATCAAGTGCTGACGAACAAATTTCTATCTTTGTTTCCGGGCCAAGATAGATTTCGCACTGCTTCTTAAAAATCGTAAACGCCACATTTCGTGCTTCTGATTTTTTCAGTGCAGCAACCTCGATCACATTTAGACGAGACATCAACGGCTGTGGTATTGCGTCAGTGCTGTTTGCAGTGAAGATCCAACTCAATTGCGATAGATCAATTTGGATTTCTGGACAACTATTGTCTTGAAACTTCGTAGCAGTTGTTGGTTCGAGCAAAGCATACAAAGCATTGATAAATGGGTAATCACCCGTTCCGCGCGACTTATCGATCTCGTCGACGAATACGATACCGTTAGACACATGGTTTTTGCACATTAGATTGAACAATGAACCCGCTTGTGCGTTTGACCAATGCTTTGCACTACCGCAAAGCGATGCAGATGATTGTTGTGTTTCCGCTTTGATTTCTAACGTTGGCGTGTTCATCATCGCGCTCAAAGCAGAAGCTAAATAGCTTTTCCCACATCCAGCTGGTCCAACCAGTAGCAGCGGTTGAATCAAAAACCCGCGATCTAATTTGAAGTTGTTAACGCTCAGTTCAGGAGCAATGACATCTTTGATTGCATGAGCCATATTTGGCATGCTTTCAGCTAATTCATTGAGCTGAACCTGATAGTTCTCTGTGATAGCTGCCGCAATTCGGACTGCTGGACTTGCATACAGACGTTCATAATCAGCCAATTCGCGGCGGCGTCCGTCTGTAATTGACTTCTCCAAAGCTATCTCTTGTATCAGCTCTCCGAGCAAATCTCGATCGAAGATTTTCGTGACTTGCTGACGTGCGCTAAATTTGCGACGACGGTTATCTGCAATCCGCCCCAAAACAGCAAGCCTGTTAACACCTACACGTTCTGTAGACACTTTGGATTGGCGGAGATTATTTAGCTCACTTCCAACATCATCCTTAGCTTTAAAAATTTCACTGATCATCAAATCCTCCGGTAAAGCCCCACGATTCTTTTGATGAAACTATTCATTTCGACGTTTTTTGGACTGCTCTTAGGTTGCTTTCTAATTAAAACTTTTGAGCCTACAAAAGCCGCATAGCCGAGGTAATCTGAATCCACAAATCGGCCATATTCACCATGACTAACTACCCACCCTTGATCAAGACAGCTGCGCATTACAGCTTCCTCAAAACTGCTATGTTGACCTGCATTGGCTCCGTTACCTTCAAAACAAACGCCTAGCAGTTCGATACCACGTCGCGATTGACAAACCGCGACGTGTTCAAAAGGCCACATTTCGCCGGGAATTTCGCTTTCTAACCACTTAAGGCTGTTGGCTTTAAGGGATTTTCGAAATGCTTCCTTTACAGCGCTAAGTTCTTCATCTTGATTCGTTTCCTTTTTGTTCTGTTCTTTCTGAAACAAATGACGACTCAGCTTTCCTGACAAGTATTCCCTAAGCCTTTTTTTGAACTCGCTTTCATCAATGTAGTTGTCCCTAAAGGCTTTTTGGATTTCCAGCACTGTCCGGGCTTCACCTTCCATGCCTGTTTCGACCGTCTCAAAAACTTTTGGGTACTCCACAGCAAACTGACGTAGGCATATCTCAGCAGCTCGCATCTGCAAGTAACGCGCAAGCCCAACCCCGCATTTGCTAGACATTTCGCGGTGATATTGAGTTGTGATGCGGGTGCCGGTCAACTGATCTGCCTCCTCTTGTTTGAGGAACGGCGCAATGCGGGACCGCCAGTGAACGCTCATAAGTGCTCTCCTAAATCTAAATTTGCAAATTTTGTTATGAGTGTATCATAATGAAAAAACGACGGGAAAACTGTGTATGACCCGGATTAAGCAAGCAATGTTCTGTCACACAAGGGAGACGTGATGTCTTACGAGAGCAACGAAAGTCCAGCAAAACGCGACCAAGTTACATCGGTCCGATTTACGCGCGGCGAAAACATTCGTCTCGAACGGGCAGCCAAGGACTGCGGAAAAACAAAGTCAGAGCTAATGAGGGAAGCTGCCCTCGGCATTAAGACTCGCGAATCTCGTAGGCCAATGCACCATGAGCTTCTCGAAATTTACCGAGAAGCCCTAGCCATGTGTACAGAAGCGACTCGAATTCTTGTCAAAGAAGAGGCAAACCTCCCACAGTCAATCTCCGACGAAATCAATCTGATTCGGCTGACAGCGCAGAACATTCAACAACTTGCTGTTGTTGCACACAACAAGGACTTGACTAAGTGATCTGTACAACGAACAAACAAGCGAAGTTCATCGACGTAGTGAACTACAACGCAAACAAAGCCAAGATACTGATTACAAATTGCACAAGCCGCAACAAACGTGATCTAACAGCTGAGTTTGATTCAGTTGCATCGGGCAACCCCGCCGTTCTAAAGCCTGCACGACATACATCACTGTCGTTCGCCGGCGAGGAAGACATCTCTGATGACAAGATGCGAAAAATCGTTCTGTATTTTCAGAATGCACAAGCTGGGAACTCAAGGTGGAGTCAATTTTGTGCGTGGCGCCATCATGACACTGCTCATCCGCACGTACACATTGTGAGCAATCGTGTAACACCTGCCCTGACAGTTGTCGACGACAGCTTCGATCACTACAAATATCAATTGATTTGCCGTCGAATTGAAAACCACTTCGATCTCAAAAAGTGTCTTTCGAGCTGGGAAATTCCTGCTGGACTGCGTCGCCGGCATCTCTCGATTCAAGAGCTAAAAACTGGCGTACTGACCCTTGGGACACGAATTGCACAAGCTGTCGACCCCTGATGGCCACCCAAATTCCCCCACTTATGGCCACCTCAAACTCCCCCACCTGAATTGATCGGGGACAGGGTCTCAACGCCGACACCGTCGGCACCTGTGGGCAGGACGCATGTTCTGGCCTTCCTCGAAGGAAGGC
>CAUPRM010000006.1:0-135056 GCA_963513725.1 uncultured Limnohabitans sp.
CGCTGAACAACATCGCCAAGAAGTGGACGATGCCGGTGCAAAACTGGAAGCCCGTGCTGAACCGATTTACGATCCAGTTTGAGGGAAGGATGCCGACGAATTAACACGCGCTCCGTTTACACAAAATTCGGGACACCCTCATCAAATCGCGTCGCAAATTGGCTTGAAGGGTCAACTTATCCATCTTCTGCGTCATGCCAACATAACCCGCAACTGTGCGCTTTTCAAACTCGAAGCTGTTGTATTCCTCGTGCTTATCTGAAACGTAATCCAACCCTGCCGTTGCTGCTGTATTGGGATTTGCTTGGTAGTGATTGCTCCAATTAACAGCGCTTTGATGCGAGTTGTAACGGCCGTTATTTAGACCATTTTTAAATTCTTCGTAACTTGTCACGGAATCCGAAAAATTAACGGTAGTGCTCCACGCATCACTGACTTGTCGTCGAACATACGCGCTGCCCACGTTGGTTTTTTTCAAGGAACGGTGCACATCGGTCGGCAGCGAGGCTGAATAATCAGGGTTCGATTTTGCGTCGTAATCAGCGTCTGTTGTCTGCGTTCTAAAGCGCATGCCAATCTCTGTGTCCGAATTCAATTTCTTGCTCAACTTGGCACTGAAATATTCGGCGTTGTAGCCGTCACGATCAGGATTAACACGGTTGCTCAAGGCTGGGTCCATGGATGTAAAGCCCGTCGAAGACTTTTGTCCGGCATTCACATCAAAGCCATAGTCTGACGATGTACCGCCTAAACCCACATTCATGTCTGCTGTATTTTTTGAACCATAACCTATTGATCCGTAAGCTTTTGGAGCTCCTTTACCTTGGCGCGTGTAAATGTTAATCACACCACCAATCGCAGCATCACCATAGAGAGCACCTGCATTCCCACGCAAAATTTCGATGCGTTCAATTTGTGACAAAGGCATATCGGTAACTGTCAAAAATCCACCACCATCGGCTTGCGTCTTGACCCCATCAATTAAGACGACCAAATTTTTACTTTCCTGTCCCCGCAAAAAAATGGATGTTTGTGAGCCTGGGCCACCGTTCCTGCCATATTCAACGCCAGATTCGCCCTGCAACAAATCAACCAGCGTGGGCGCCTGCGACTTTTCAATGTCTTGACGTGTGATCACCGACACAGAGGACAACACCTCTGACAAAGGCTGCTCCATGCGCGAAGCAGAAATCACCACAGGATTAATTTCAATGCCTTGCGCCTGAACGCTAGCAGCGACAGCCAAAGACAAAACAGAGAGCGCAGGCACAAACGCGCGCGCACGGAGACGAATAGATTTCTTCATGATTTAAAACCAACAGTTGTGTGCCCTCACCGCCTTCCCCGACAGTGCTTGAGCGTTCAAGCAGCACGTTTTGACGCACTGCCACCTTGTTGGCCGGTATCCGGGCTGGCGGAGACTACCTCTGTCGCCTTCCCAAACGCTTGTTCAAGGCGCTCAGTGGCTTGTGTGACAGAAGCGGAGCCAAAGGGCTCGTCCGCTTGACCGTTGCGGGGGCAGCGCAGGTTGGGTGTTGTCGAGCGAGCGACGCGACCTTCCTGCTTCCCGTTGAACTGCAGCGTGTGAACCACGCGGCGAGCACCAACATTTCAAATTTTAGCGGCTAACCTTTCAGCCACCTTAAAATGTGCGGGCCATGTCAAACACACCCCTGATCGATCAAATCGCCGAACGCGTGGAGCGTTTGCTGCTGCGTCATGAAGAACTGATGCGCACCAACGCCTTGCTGACCGCACAAGTGCAAGAACTCACCCACGAGCGCGATCTGATGAAGTCGCGCCTGAGTGCCGCGCGTCATCGCATTGATGCATTGATTGAGCGCTTACCGCAAAGCTCGGCCGAGAAAGACAAAGCATGAAGCAAATCGAAGTTCAAATCATGGGTCAAGGCTATGTGTTGGGTTGCCCCGAGGGTGGCGAAACACGTTTGGGCCAAGCGGTGGGCAAAGTGGACGAGGCCATGTGCAAGATTCGCGATGCCGGCAAGATCAAAGCGCGCGACCGTATCGCGGTTTTAGCTGCACTGAACTTGGCGTTTGACTTGACTGACCGCCCCACTTCGGTGCCAAACGAGAGCGATCTCAGTGCATCCACCGCGCAAATGCAAGCCCTGCTGCAACGACTCGACAACGTGCTCGCCAGCGACAACCGGTTGCTCTAAAGCGCGCCTACAATGGCGCGGTCTGCAAGTCCTTGGGGCTTTATATTTCCTTGAACCAATGCTCATATGAGCCCGGGCTTGGAACATCGTTTGATGAGCGTGATCGTCTCGCGTCAGATGAACCCAACGTCAAACTGACCTCGCCCACCTGAACCCCCGGTTCAGGATGACGGCCCCGAGGCCCTTGCAGACACCTTCTTCTTTTGTCTTAAGGCCTCGCCCTCTCATGGACCTCCAACCCCAACTGATCTTCGAACTCGCCGCATTAGGCATTTGCACAGGTTTTCTGGCAGGCTTATTGGGCATCGGAGGTGGCATGGTGATGGTGCCATTCATCACCATCCTGTTGTCGCAGCGAGGCGTTGACGCCAACTTAGCCGTCAAGATGGCGATTGCCACATCGATGGCCACCATCATCTTCACGTCCATCTCTAGCGTGCGCGCCCATCACAAACGTGGCGCTGTGCGTTGGGACTTGGTCAAAGGTTTGGCACCTGGCATCGTGCTGGGCAGCATGATCGGCAGCTTGGGCGTGTTTGCCATTCTCAAAGGTTCTTACTTAGCCACATTCTTTGGCTTGTTTGTTGGCTTCTCAGCCACACAAATGTTTTTGGACAAAAAACCTGCCCCCACACGTCAAGTGCCCGGTCCCGTGGGATTGGCCGGTGCAGGCGGTGCGATTGGCTTTTTGTCTGGTTTGGTGGGCGCAGGTGGCGGCTTCATCAGCGTGCCCTTCATGGCTTGGTGCAACGTGGCGATTCACAATGCCGTGGCCACCAGCTCGGCACTGGGTTTTCCGATTGCGTTGGCCAACGTGCTGGGCTATGTCATCAGCGGCCGCTCGGTAGAAGGTTTGCCTGCGGACGCCTTTGGCTACATCTGGGTGCCCGCATTGGTTGTGATCGCGTTGTGCAGCGTATTCACGGCGCCTTTGGGCGCCAAAGCTGCACACAGCCTGCCTGTCAAAAAGCTCAAGCGTGTGTTTGCCATCGTGTTGTATTTGCTGGCGGCCTACATGCTTTACAAAGGCTTGTCGAGCTAAAAGACAAGGCCCGTTCTGGCTTTCGAACGTTTTTACGCTATTGCGGCACCACGCACCAAGGCGCTTGGTACTCCACCAAGCCCATCCACAAGGCCCAGCCAGAACTAACAGCCAAAGCTAAGCCAGCCAAGCGCACACCCCATGCCCCGCTGGATGCGCCTGCAACGCCCGAGGGCTTGAAACCGCGCATGCGCAGCCACAACCATGGCCCCACCGTCAGCACCACGGCGCTGCCCAAGGCGAATAAGGCCATCACGCCTGCACCTTCTAAAGGGCTGTTGCTCAAAGCAGCCACCAGCAAGGCGCCATACAACAAACCACAGGGCATCAGCGCCCACAAGAAACCCAAGATCACAGCGCCGCCATTGCGCAATTTGAGATGCGCGGTCATGGCCTGCACACGTCGCCAAATGCTGCGCCCCATGCCATCGAGCCACACGGGTTGCTCTGCGCGCCACAACAGCAGCAAGCCCACCAAAAACGCAAACAGATGCAGCAAAGTCCACACAGGTCGAAACACGGCCGATTGCGTGCTGAGCCAACCCACCCCCTGCATGGTGGATGCAGCCACTGCGCCCAATGTGCTGTAGCCAGCGATACGACCAAGTTGGAACAACAGCATCGCAGACGTGCCTTGACCCGCGCCTTGCTTTTGCGCCGATCGGCCAATGCCCGCACAGACAGCGCCGCACATTGCCAAACAATGCGGACCGCCCGCCAGCCCCATCAGCAACGCCGTGAGGGCTAAAGTTGAATTCATCACCATCAGATGATTTTAGAGAACCTCGCGCGGTTGCGGTCTGTTTGCAAATACTTATCAAACACCATGGCAACGCCACGCACAAAGAACCAACCCAACTCCGTCACCTGAATACCCGTGGCATCGAGCACCACAAGCCCTTGCGTTTGCATCTGTAACAAGGCCTCTATCTCTTGCGCAAAATACGGCTCAAAATCAATCAGATGCGCCAACTCGATGGACTCAAACAGCACATGCCCTTGACACATCAGCGCCATGATGACCGACTGCCTCACCAAATCGTCACGTGACATGGCCAAGCCGCGCTCCACCGGCAAGCGACCTTGGTCTAGCAAATCGTAATAAGCCTCTAAGGTCTTCACGTTTTGGCTGAAGGTGCTGCCCACACGACCAATCGAAGACACACCCAAAGCCACCAAATCACAATCGGGCTGCGTGCTGTAGCCTTGAAAATTGCGGTGCAAGCGCCCTTGGCGTTTGGCGACAGCCAGCGCATCGGTGGCCAATGCAAAGTGATCCATGCCCACGTAAACGTAACCCGCAGCCATCAACACACGCATGGCACTGGCCAGCATGGCCAACTTAGAGGCCGCGGGCGGCAGGTCTTGCGCATGAATGCGACGTTGTGGCTTAAACCGTTCAGGCAAATGCGCGTAGGCGTACAAAGCAATGCGATCAGGCCGCAGCTTCACCACTTGCGCCAAGGTGCGCTCAAACGTCTCGGGGCTTTGCATGGGCAAGCCGTAAATCAAATCCACGTTGATGGACTCAAACCCCAACTCACGCGAGGCCGCGACCAAATCAAACACCTGAGCGGCAGGTTGAATGCGATGCACGGCTTTTTGCACGGCAGGCTCGAAATCTTGGACACCAAAACTCAGGCGGTTGAACCCTAACTCTTTCAATAGCTTCAAACGCTCGGGCGTGACGGTGCGTGGGTCAACCTCCATAGAGTATTCACCGCCCGGTGTGAACACAAAATGACGGCGCAGCATGGCCATCAAATCCTGCAACTCAACATCACTCAAAAACGTAGGGCTACCGCCACCGAGATGCAATTGAGAAACTGTCTGCCCCGCCCCCAAGTGCGCAACATTAAGCTCGACCTCGCGACTCAAATATCGCAAATACTCCGCACCACGCTCATGGTGTTTGGTGATGATTTTGTTGCACGCACAGTAGTAACACAGTGACTCACAAAACGGAATGTGCACATAGATCGACAAGGGGTACATCTTGGTCCCGACGCCCGCACGTCGCTGCTCAAGCGCTTGCACATAATCGGCTTCACCAAAGGCCTCCACAAACCGATCGGCTGTGGGATAGGAGGTGTAACGCGGCCCCGCCACGTCATAACGCTGCAGCAATTCAGGGCTGATCACAACGGGTGCAACTTCTGCAGACAACAAGCGTGAGGAAGACATAAGTTCACAATCATATTTAGACAACATAATGTGACTTGAATCTGCTTTTTTAGTTTTGACTCAAGTCAAAAAACCGGTCTGCCTCACGTATGAATTCCCACAGTATCAAAGTCGCCTGCTCTAACTGCAATCTGCGTGAATTGTGTATGCCGATGGGTCTCACAGACGCAGACATGAAGCGCATCGACGAGGTGGTGGCCACGCGTCGCAAAGTCCCTAAAGGGGAAAACCTTTTCCACAACGGCGAAAAATTCAACGCGCTCTACGCCATCCGCACCGGATTTTTTAAAACCTGTGTGTCGTCCGAGGATGGTCGCGACCAAGTCACGGGATTTCAAATGGCAGGCGAAGTGATCGGGCTCGACGGCATCGTCAGCGACCGCCACACCTGCGATGCCGTGGCCCTGGAAGATGCCGAAGTCTGCGTGATGCCCTTCGACCGAATCGAAGAACTGTCGCGCGAGGTGAATGCACTGCAGCACCATGTGCACAAAATCATGAGCCGCGAAATCGTGCGCGAACACGGCGTGATGTTGATGTTGGGCAGCATGCGCGCAGAAGAACGTTTAGCCGCGTTCTTGTTGAACTTGGTGCAACGTTTGCATGCACGCGGGTTCTCGCAATCGGAATTGGTCTTGCGCATGACGCGCGAAGAAATCGGCAGCTACTTAGGCCTCAAGCTAGAAACCGTCAGCCGCACGTTTTCAAAATTTGCAGATGACAAGATCATTGAAGTCAAACAGCGCCATGTGCGCATCTTGAACACCGATGCACTCAAGGCGCTGGTCAACACGCCTGCTTGCGGTCCGCTTTAATCGCAGCAACTCTCTTGCTTGGGGCACCCATCGGGGCGCTCTGTAGGCACCATCGGGCAACGATTCACCTCAAAAGGTGAAGCCGACAACAAGGTGGTCAACGCACTCGACGCGGCGCACACGATCCAGAAGGCAAAGAAAGACAAGGTGTAAATACCTTGCCTTGACACATCAATGGGCTGCCCTGCCCATTGCATGTCCTCAGGGTCCACCATCGCGAAAACCAAGATTTCTAAAACACCAGCCAGCAAAAAGGCTGGCCAAATAATCCACATCATTCGTTGCGCCAACATCACGTTCTCCCAAAGGAAAGATTTTTGGTCATTTGAGCCCCTTGCCTTTTAACCATCACGGTTTTTGGGCAGGGGTAGATGTTGCACTGCCCTCAGACACAACAGGCGTAGCCGCATGGTTGCGCGCTTGCATGGCAGGCGCCAATGCTTTTTGTTCAGCCAAGGTTTTGTTGATCTCCAAACCTCGGCGGTAATAGTCTTCGGCGACCACGGGGTCAGGAATACGAATGGCAATGGCCAAGGTCACAAAGCCAGCCACCACCACCGCGGCAGGGCCCGCGATGATGAGCCAGACGTGGCCATGGGTCCACCAAGGCTTGGTATCGAGTTGAGCGCTTGCGTTCATAGTGACTTTCAGCGGGGCACGATAAACACAGATTTTTCGACCGCAAAGTCATCTGTGCCCACGGCTTGAATTTCAAACAGGATTTTGTGCGATCCAGCTTGCGACGAACCATAAGGAATGTCTGCTCGCAACACCACCCAACGGGCTTGTGCGGCATCGACCTTCACATCAGTTTCTGTTTCGATGCGAATGTTGGGCAATCCACGCACCGACAGATGGTACGTCTGCGCATTCTCAGAAGCATTCATGATCTGCAAGCGATACACGTTCTCCAACGTCCCCACCTCCGTGATGCGAGACAAGGTGGAACGATCGCGCACCACATCCACTTTGAAGGGCGTACGCAAACTGAGCGACACCAACACAAATGCAATCAACCCAACCAAGAACATGGCGTAAACCTGCACGCGTGGTCGCAACATGCGTTGGAACATCTGCTTCGATGACCATTTTTGGCCCATCGCGTTCTGTGTCGCAAAACGCACCAAGCCACGCTCGTAGCCCATTTTGTCCATCACCGAATCGCACACGTCAGCGCACGCACCGCACGAAATACATTCATACTGCAAGCCGTTGCGAATGTCGATGCCCGTCGGGCAGACCTGAACACACATGGTGCAATCGACACAAGCGCCCAATTGCGGCTTGGTCAAATCGGCATTGCGCGCGCGCGGGCCACGCGGCTCACCCCGCTCGCTGTCGTAAGTCACGATGAGGGTGTCATGGTCAAACATGGCGCTTTGGAAGCGCGCATAGGGACACATGTATTTGCAAACCTGCTCGCGCATAAAACCAGCGTTGCCATAGGTCGCAAAGGCGTAAAAGAAGACCCAGAACAACTCCCACGAACTCATGTGCGTGGTGAAAAATTCCATGGCCAATTCACGAATCGGCGTGAAGTAGCCCACAAAGGTAAAGCCAGTCCAGATCGACAAGAAGATCCAGATCAAATGCTTGTACCACTTCTTCACCAGTTTTTCGAGGGAGAAGTCAGCATCATCCAAACGCATGCGCGCCGAACGATCACCTTCAATCTTGCGTTCGATCCACAGAAAAATTTCGCTGTACACCGTTTGCGGACAGGCAAAGCCACACCACAAACGCCCAGCCACAGCGGTAAACAAGAACAGCGACAACGCTGAAATCACCAACAAGCCGGTGAGGTAAATGAAGTCTTGCGGATACAAGACCAAACCAAAAATATAAAAACGACGTGAAGCCAGGTCAAACAAAACCGCTTGACGGGTGCCCCACTCCAACCAAGGCAAGCCGTAAAAGACCAGCTGCGTCAGTGCAACAAAAAACCAACGCCATTGCGCAAACACGCCCTGAACAGATCGGGGATAGATTTTTTTGGCAGCCGCATAAAGCGAGACCATCGCCTCGTCGTCAGCGCCCGAGGGCACAGCCGCGATGGGGATGGTCTTGCGCTGCTTCGCTTCGTCAGCAGAGTTCAAGGTGATTACTTCGCAGTATCAGTGGCGACGGCTGCCGCAGATTGATTAGAAAAACCCCACACATAAGCAGTCAACACATGGATTTGCGAGGGCGTCAAACGACCTTCTTGCGCAGGCATTTGATTGACCTTACCCGCATTGATCATGGCCGTGATCGCTTCTTCGCCCCAGCCATGCAACCAGATTTTGTCGGTCAAGTTGGCTGAACCCAAAGCTTGGTTGCCTTTGCCATCCATGCCGTGACAGGCGGCACAAGCACCAAACTTCGACTTGCCCAAAGCAGCACGCACGGAATCGTGTGGACTGCCAGACAGACTCAACACATAGTGAGACACATTGCGGATGTCATCTGGTGAACCCACAGCGGCCGCCATGGGAGGCATTTGACCAATACGACCTTTGGTCAAGGTTTCTTTGATCTTGTCGGGTGTGCCGCCATGCAACCAATCACCATCGGTCAAGTTCGGAAAGCCTTTGGAGCCATGTGCATCAGAGCCGTGGCACTGGGCGCAGTTGTTCATGAACAAACGCTCACCGACGGCCATGGCTTTCGGGTCTTTCGACAGTTGCTCGGGCGTTTGTGCGTCAAACGCTGCATACAAGGGCTGCAAATCTGCATTGGCTTTGGCCACTTCAGCGTCGTACTGGCCCTGCGATGTCCAACCCAACTTACCCACATAGCTGCCTAACGTGGGGTATGCCACGCTATACACCGCTGCAAACACAATGGTGATGATGAACAGCCACAACCACCAACGTGGCAGGGGGTTGTTCATTTCGCGCAAATCGCCATCCCACACATGGCCGGTGGTGCCGTCTTCGGTTTGATGTGCAGACACTTTGACCTGTGCGGAAAACCACAACAAGAAAGCGCAATACAACACGCCAATGATCGAAATAGCGGCCACAAAGACCGACCAAAAACTACTTGTGAAATCACTCATGATTCGATTCCTTTACAGAGCGCCTAACGGCACTCAGTCCTGATCGAGGGGCAACTTAGAGGCCTCCTCGAAATCTTCTTTGTTGCGCTTGGAGTAAGCCCAAACGATGATGCCAATAAAGACGGCAAATGAGATCACCGTGGTGGCCGCGCGCAGATCGTTCACGTCCATGGTGTGCTCCTTATTTCAGGGCCAAGCCCAGCACTTGCAGATACGAGATCACGGCGTCCATTTCGGATTTGCCCTTCACGTCTTCTGCCGCTTTGGCGATCTCTTCATCCGAGTAAGGCACGCCCACCGTGCGCAAGGCTTTCATGTGCACGGGCATTTCTGCGGCGTCCACCATGTTCTTGTTCAACCAAGGGTATTCAGGCATGTTGGACTCAGGCACCAAATCACGTGGATTGTTCAAGTGCACACGGTGCCATTCATCGCTGTACTTACCACCCACACGCGCCAAATCAGGACCTGTGCGCTTGCTGCCCCATTGGAAGGGGTGGTCATACACCGACTCGCCTGCCACTGAATAGTGGCCGTAGCGCAATGTTTCAGCACGGAACGGACGAATCATTTGCGAGTGGCAGTTGTAGCAACCTTCACGCACATAAATGTCACGGCCCGCCAATTGCAACGCGGTGTAAGGCTTGACGCCTGTCACCGGCTCGGTGGTCGATTTTTGGAAGAACAAGGGCACGATTTCAACCAAGCCGCCAATGGCGACCGAAATCAAAATCAGCACGATCATCAAGAAGTTATTGGTCTCCACACGGGCGTGGGAGAAACCTTTGGAATTGTTGTCAGACATGTGGTTCTCCTCAGTCGTGGGCAGGTGCAGGAATAGCGACGCTGACCGTGTTGCCGTTCAAAGCCGTTTTGATCACGTTCCAGAGCATGATCAACATGCCGGCCAAGTACAACAAGCCACCCAACATACGGATCACATAGAACGGGTAAGTCGCTTTGACGGATTCCACAAAGGTGTAGGTCAACGTACCGTCCGCATTGATGGCGCGCCACATCAGACCTTGCATCACACCGGCAATCCACATCGCAGCGATGTAGAGCACGATGCCGATGGTGGCCATCCAAAAATGGACCTCAATCGCCTTCTTGCTGAACATCTCTTTTTGACCGAACAACTTAGGAATCAAATAGTAGATAGAGCCCATCGACACCAAGCCCACCCAACCTAAAGCGCCCGAGTGCACATGGCCCACGGTCCAATCTGTGTAGTGCGACAAAGCATTGACAGTTTTGATCGCCATCATGGGGCCTTCGAAGGTGGACATGCCGTAGAACGACAAAGACACGATCAAGAAACGCAAGATAGGGTCATCGCGCAGTTTGTGCCAAGCGCCAGACAAAGTCATGATGCCGTTGATCATGCCGCCCCAGCTAGGTGCCAACAACACGAGCGAGAAAACCATACCCAAAGACTGCGTCCAATCAGGCAACGCGGTGTAGTGCAGGTGGTGAGGACCCGCCCACATGTACGTGAAGATCAAAGCCCAGAAGTGAACGATCGACAAGCGATACGAGTACACAGGGCGACCTGCTTGCTTAGGAATGAAGTAATACATCATGCCCAAGAAGCCAGCCGTCAAGAAGAAGCCCACCGCATTGTGGCCGTACCACCATTGAATCATGGCGTCTTGCGCACCCGCGTAAGCCGAGTACGACTTCATCCAGCCAGCAGGAATTGCCGCGCTGTTGACGATGTGCAACAACGCCACCGCAATGATGAAGGCACCGTAAAACCAGTTGGCCACATAAATGTGCTTGACCTTGCGTGTGCCAACGGTGCCAAAAAACACCACCGCATACGATACCCAAACCACCGCAATCAGCAAGTCAATGGGCCATTCGAGTTCGGCATATTCCTTACCCTGAGTGAAACCCATGGGTAAGCTAATGGCCGCTGCCACGATGACCAACTGCCAACCCCAAAAGGTGAAGGCCGCCAACTTAGGCAAGAACAACGTGGTGTGACACGTGCGCTGCACCACGTAATAGCTGGTGGCAAACAGTGCACTGCCGCCAAACGCAAAGATCACCGCATTGGTGTGCAGTGGGCGCAAGCGGCCATAGCTCAGCCAAGGGATGCCAAAGTTCAGTTCGGGCCAAGCGAGTTGAGAGGCAATGATCACCCCCACCAACATGCCAACCACGCCCCAAACCACCGCCATGATGGAAAACTGCCGTACAACGCTATCGCTGTAAACGGCCTGCTGTGATGAGTTCATCGGTCACCTTTCATTTTTTATCAGTATCCACAATATCTCTAGGCAGGGTATTGATGCAAATCAATCGTCGCGAAGAATACGCTCGCCTTCTTGCTCCACGCCTTCAAATTGGCCTTGATGAATGGCCCACCAGAGCCCACCAAGGATGCACAAGACCAAAATGACCGACAAGGGGATTAACAAATACAAAATGTCCATCAAAACCCTTTCGTGAGTCTTAAAGCGTTCAAAACAACCCAGAGCGAACTCAAAGCCATTCCCAAACCCGCTAGCCACGCAGGCAAAAACCCAAATGCAGCGAGCGGCACGCAGACAGCGTTGTACAACGCCGCCCAAGCCAAGTTTTGTTTCACAACCCGCAGCATGCGACGCGCCAACTGAACACTGCGTGCCACCACCAAGAGACTACCGCCCATCAGCACCAAGTCTGACTTCGACTGCGCCAAGGGCACCGCATTGCCAAACGCCATCGACACATGCGCACCGGCCAGCACCGGCCCATCATTGAGCCCGTCACCCACCATCGCGACTTGCGCACCTCGGGCTTGCGCCTCTTGCATGCGCGCCAGTTTGTCTTGCGGTGAACACGCGCCCACAGCATGCGAAATACCCACACGCTGCGCCACACGTTGTACAGCCTCAACTTGATCGCCTGACAACAACCACACCGTCATGCCCAAGGCCTGAAGTTCTTGTATGGTTTGTGCCGCATCATCGCGCACATCTTCTGACAATTGCCAACTGGCCATCCATGCGTCTTCGTCGCACAAGTGTACTTGGCAAGCTCGCGCGCATTCGGGTATTCCCTTGGTCTTGGGGGCGCAAAACGAGGCTGAGCCCAATTTGAAGGTATGCCCAACGCCACCTTCTAGGCCTTGCCCCATCACTTCGCGCACATCGCCCACATTGGGTGAAGGTGCCATGCCCACGTCATGCTGAGCTGCCACCAAAGCACGCGACAAAGGATGCACCGAATGCTGTGCCAAAGCAACGGCAGTTGCGAGCGCCTGTTCTGGCGTTGTGCCGTCGGCCGTCCAAACTTGGGTGATGCGCTGACCGTCACGCGTCAAAGTGCCGGTCTTGTCAAAAATCAAGGTGTCAATCTTGGCCAATGACTCCAAGGCCTGCATGCGTCGCACCAGCACGCCGTGACGCGCCAAGGTACCCGCTGCAGCCAACATGGCCGCAGGCGTGGCCAAAGACAAGGCGCATGGACACGTCACCACCAACACCGCCACCGCCACCATCAGCGCGTGACTCGGGTTGCTTGGCCACCAGGCCACCGCTGCCAGCGTGGCCATGACCAAAACACCGATTAAAAATGGCTTGGCCACTCGGTCGGCAAGTTGCGCCAAACGCGGTTTTTGCAGCGAGGCATCTTCCATCAAGGCCACAATTTTGGAGAACTGCGTGCCCTCCCCCACTTGGGTCACGCGCACCATCACCGTCGCGGTCAAGTTATGGCTACCGGCCACCACGGTGTCACTGACAGCGCGAGACTGTGGGCGAGACTCGCCCGTGAGCAGGGCCTCGTCCGCCAAGGTTTGGCCTTGCAAGACGATGCCATCCGCAGGGAAACTTTCACCAGCCAACACACGAATCACATCGTTCACCAACACGCGACGCACCGCAACACGCTCAAAGCTGCCATTGGCTTGTTGACGCTCCACGCTGTCGGGCAGGCGGTTCATCAAAACTTCAAGCGCGCCCGCGGTGCGATCACGCAGGCGCAACTCCAGCCAGCGGCCGGTCAACAGGAAAAACACAAACATGGTCAACGAGTCGTAATACACCTCGCCACCAAACATGCCGTTAGGCTCGAACGTGGCCGCAGAACTCAGTGCAAACGTGATCACCATGCCCAAAGCGACTGGAAAGTCCATGCTGATGCGACGCTGGCGAATATCCCTCAAGGCATTGCTGAAAAACGGCCCGCATGAAAAAAGCACCACCGGCAAGGTCAACACCCACGATGCCCAGCGCAACAAAAACACCATGTCTGGCGTGATGTCACCCTCACCTGACACATAGGCCGGATAGGCATACATCATCACTTGCATCATGCAAAAACCAGCCACCAACCAACGCCACAAGGCGCGCCGCGTTTCAAGTTGACGCGCTTGGCGCAAGGTGCTGTCAGCCGCAGGCAAAGCACCGTAGCCGGCTTTGGCAATGGCCGCCATCCACACCGACGGTGAGACAAGCGCCTCCGACCAGACGACCTTTGCGCGGTGCGTCGTGGCATTGACCTCTGCGGACTGCACGCCAGGCACTGCCAACAAAGCATCTTCAATCGCAAAAGAACAAGCGGCGCAGTGCATGCCTTGAATCACGACATGCGAGTCCCACACTTGGGCCGCGGTTTGAAGTGATGTGGACGCGTGGGCTTGACTAAAACGTAACCACTCGTGGCGGTCATCCAACAAATGGGCCGTCGATGAATCTGAATGCATATATGCTGTAGCCTAGCGCGTCCATCTTGCTTAAGCTTGACTTACGTCAAGACACAGCAAAACCCAAGCGCTAAGCTGAACTTGTTCATAACTTAGGAGTCACTGATGTACACACGAATTTTGGTCGCCACCGACGGATCCACGTTGTCAAAAAAAGCCATCACCAGCGCTATTGCCTTGGCCGCCTTGAGTGGCGCTGACTTGGTCGCTGTCAAAGTGACGCCGCGTTACCCACAAAGTTATTTCGAAGGCTCTTTGCCACTGAACCCTACCGAAGTCGCAAAAATTGAAAAGCAGTGGGCCGATGACGCACAAAAAATGCTCGACACCGTGGTCAAAGCGGGCAAGGCCAAAGGCGTGAGCGTCAAGCCTGTGGTGGTGAAATCCGACATCGTGTCAGACGCCATCATCGCCGCGGCTAAAAAGCAAAAAGCCGACTTGATCGTGATGGCCTCGCACGGCCGCCGCGGCATCAAGCGCTTGTTGTTGGGCAGCGAAACCAACCAAGTGCTGACACACGCCAGCGTGCCTGTGTTGGTCTTGCGCTAAACCTTCGCGATCAGGCGGTGATGCGTGACTTGGCCGCTTGGTACTCACGCTTCAAACGTGCCACCAACTCGGCAGCCGGCACCACCGCTTTGATCGCGCCAATGCCTTGACCGCAGCCCCAGATGTCTTTCCAGGCTTTTTTGGCATCCCCACCAAAATTCATTTTGCTGGGGTCACTCTCTGGCAAGTTCTCGGGGTCCAAGCCGGCGTTGCGGATGGACGGGGCCAAGTAATTGCCGTGCACGCCGGTGAACAAGTTGCTCAACACAATGTCGTCTGAGGTGCTGTCAACCACGGCTTGTTTGTAGTCCTCTGCCGCACGGGCCTCTTCTGTCGCAATGAACGCAGAACCGATGTAGGCGAAATCTGCCCCCATGGCTTGCGCAGCCAACACGGCGCCGCCCGTGGCAATGGAGCCGCTCAGCGCGACAGGGCCATCGAACCACTCGCGAATCTCTTGAATCAAAGCAAATGGGCTTTTCACGCCAGCATGTCCGCCCGCGCCGGAGGCCACGGCAATCAGGCCATCGGCGCCCTTCTCGATCGCTTTTTTCGCAAACTTGTTGTTGATCACGTCGTGCATCACGATGCCGCCATAGCTGTGCGCCGCCTCGTTCACATCTTCACGCGCACCCAACGAGGTGATGATGATCGGCACTTTGTACTTCACACACAAGGCCATGTCGTGCTCTAAGCGGTCGTTGCTTTTGTGCACGATTTGATTGATCGCAAAAGGCGCAGCCGGTTGGTCTGGATGCTCACGGTTGTGCGCAGCCAAGGCCTCGGTGATTTCGATCAACCACTCTTCAAGTTGTTCTGCAGGACGCGCATTCAGCGCCGGCATAGAACCCACAACACCCGCTTTGCACTGCGCAATCACCAACTTGGGGTTGCTGATGATGAACAAGGGCGAAGCGATGACGGGGAATTTGAGCTGCTGAAATACGGCTGGCAATTGAGACATGTCGTGGACTTTCAAAGATGAAGGGAACGCAGATCAGGGGAGGTGAAGTAAAAACGTGAGGGGGTTTAAAAAGCGTCTAAAGCCAACTCAGTCACGCTGTCCGCACCTTCCACGATGCTGTCACGCATGCCTGGCACTTTGGTCAGAATGTGGTCCGCGTAAAAACGTGCCGTGGTGATTTTGGCTTGCATGAAGACCGCCTCTTCGCCTTTGGCCAACTGCGCTTCAGCGACCAACAAAGCACGCGCCATTTGCCAACCGGCCACCAAGTTGCCGGTGAGCATGAGGTAAGGCACGCTGCCAGCAAACACAGCATTGGGACTGGTTTTGGCACCCGACACCACAAAATCGACCACGCTCAAGAAAGCTTCGCGAGCCGCTTGCAAACGGGCAGCAACGGACTTGGCATTGGCACTGCCGCTGTTCAGAAGATCAGCTTCTGTCTTCGCGATTTGTGCCGCAATGCCTTTGGCCGTTTGGCCACCATCGCGACCAGTTTTGCGGCCCACCAAGTCATTCGCCTGAATGGCCGTGGTGCCTTCGTAGATGGTCAAAATCTTGGCGTCACGGTAGTACTGCGCCGCACCGGTTTCTTCGATGAAGCCCATGCCGCCGTGCACTTGCACGCCCAAGCTGGTGACTTCCAAACTCATCTCGGTGCTGAAGCCTTTGACCAAGGGCACCAAAAATTCGTAGAAAGCCAAGTTTTCTTTGCGCGCCTCAGCATCGGGGTGATGGTGCGATGCGTCGTACGCGGCGGCAGCCACAGAGGCCATCGCACGGCAGCCTTCGGTGTAGGCGCGCATGGTCATCAACATACGGCGAACGTCGGGGTGGTGAATGATGGGCGCGCTGGTCTTCATGCTGCCGTCCACAGGGCGGCTTTGCACGCGGTCGCGCGAGAAAGTCACAGCCTTTTGGTACGCACGCTCGGCAATAGAAATGCCTTGCACGCCCACGGCGTAACGCGCCGCGTTCATCATGATGAACATGTACTCCAAGCCACGGTTTTCTTCGCCAACGAGGAAACCAATCGCACCGCCGTGGTCGCCATACTGCAACACCGCTGTAGGGCTGGCTTTGATGCCCATCTTGTGCTCGATGCTCACGCAGTGCACATCGTTGCGTGCGCCCAATGAGCCATCTTTGTTCACCATAAATTTGGGCACCACAAACAAACTGATGCCCTTTACGCCTTCAGGGGCGCCTTGCACACGCGCCAGCACGAGGTGGACGATGTTCTCGGCCATGTCGTGTTCGCCGTAGGTGATGAAAATCTTGGTGCCAAAGACCTTGTAAGTGCCATCTGCCAAAGGCTCAGCACGGGTGCGCACCGCCGCCAAATCAGAGCCAGCTTGTGGCTCCGTCAAGTTCATGGTGCCGGTCCACTCGCCGGAGATGAGCTTCTCAAGGTAGGTGGCTTTGAGGTCGTCAGAGCCTGCGGTCAACAAAGCTTCAATCGCGCCGTCGGTCAACATGGGGCACAAAGCAAAACTCATGTTGGCCGAGTTGAGCATTTCGCCGCAAGCCGCGCCGATGGTTTTGGGTAAGCCTTGGCCACCGAATTCTGCAGGGTGCTGCAGGCTTTGCCAGCCGCCTTCGGTGAATTGGGCGTAGGCCTCTTTGAAACCAGGCGTGGTGGTGACGTTGCCATCTTTGAAGAACGAAGGGTTCTTGTCGCCCTCCCAGTTCAAAGGCACCAGCACCGACTCGTTCAACTTGGCGCACTCTTCCAGCACAGCTTGCGCAGTTTCTAAACCGGCATCTTCAAAACTGGGCAGTTGGGCGATCTGGTCGAGTCCGGCCAGGTGCTGCATGTTGAACAACATGTCTTTGACGGGGGCGATGTAGCTCACGGTGAGTCTCCAAAAATCAAGGCAAACAAGAAAAAAGGCACCCCGCAGAGTGCCTTTTGAACAACAGGCTTAAAGCGCCGAAACCAACTCTGGCACAGCCGTGAAGAGATCAGCCTCCAAGCCGAAATCGGCCACTGAGAAGATCGGGGCTTCAGGGTCTTTGTTGATCGCCACGATCACTTTGCTGTCTTTCATACCGGCCAAATGCTGAATGGCGCCGCTGATACCGCAGGCGACATACAACTGAGGCGCCACGATCTTGCCGGTTTGCCCCACTTGCCAGTCGTTGGGGGCATAGCCCGCATCGACCGCAGCGCGGCTGGCACCCATCGCAGCACCGAGCTTGTCGGCCAAGGGCGTCATGACTTCGGCGAACTTTTCAGCAGAGCCCAAAGCACGACCACCTGACACGATGATCTTGGCGGCTGTCAATTCAGGACGGTCGCTCTTGGTGACTTCGCGGCCCACAAAACTGCTCTTGCCAGAATCGGCCACAGCGGCCACGCTCTCCACAGCGGCCGAGCCACCGGAGGCGGCGGCGGCATCAAAGCCCGTGGTACGCACGGTGATGACTTTGACGGCATCCAAAGATTGCACCGTCGCCATGGCGTTGCCGGCATAGATGGGGCGCTCAAACGTGTCGGCGCTGTCAACGCGGGTGATGTCGCTGATTTGCGCGACATCCAATTTGGCCGCCACGCGTGGGGCCACGTTTTTGCCGCCTGCGGTGGCAGGGAACAGCAAGTGGCTGTAACCCGCGGCCACGGCCAGCACTTGGGCGGCCACGTTTTCGGCCAAGCCGTCAGCCAAGGTGGCGCCATCGGCGTGCAGCACTTTGGTAACGCCTGCAATTTGTGCAGCGGCAGCGGCGGCGGCGGCGGCGTTGAGCCCCGCCACCAACACATGCACTTCACCGCCCAAAGCGGCAGCAGCGGTCACGGTGTTGAGGGTGGAAGGCTTGATGGAAGCGTTGTCGTGTTCAGCAATCACGAGAGATGTCATGGTGTTTCTCCTGCGTAGTTCTAATTAGATGACTTTGGCGACGTTTTTGAGCTTGTCGACCAAGGTGGCCACATCGGGCACTTTGATACCAGCGCTGCGCTTGGGTGGCTCGCTGACCTTCAAGGTCTTGATGCGCGAGGTCACGTCGACGCCGAGGTCTTCGGGCTTGAACACATCGAGTTGCTTTTTCTTGGCCTTCATGATGTTGGGCAAGGTCACATAGCGTGGCTCGTTCAAGCGCAGATCGGTGGTGATGACCGCAGGCAAGCTGACCGAGAGGGTTTCCAAACCGCCGTCAACTTCACGGGTCACGCTGGCTTTGCCATCGGCCACTTCGACTTTGGAAGCGAACGTGGCTTGAGGCAAGTCTGCCAAAGCGGCCAACATTTGGCCCGTTTGGTTGCAGTCGTCGTCAATCGCTTGCTTGCCCAAGATCACCAAACCGGGCTGCTCTTTGTCCACCAGTGCTTTGAGCAACTTGGCCACGGCCAAGGGCTGCAATTCTTCAGCGGTTTCCACCAAAATGCCGCGGTCCGCACCGATGGCCATGGCTGTGCGCAAGGTTTCTTGGCATTGGGTCACACCGCAAGACACGGCGATGACCTCGGTCACCACGCCCTTTTCTTTCAGGCGAACCGCTTCTTCGATGGCAATTTCATCAAAAGGGTTCATGCTCATTTTGACGTTGGCGATGTCCACGCCCGAGTTGTCCGACTTGACACGAACCTTCACGTTGTAGTCCACAACGCGTTTGACAGCGACCAATACCTTCATGGCAAAAGCTCCAAGTTTTAAGTGAAAACAGATTGACGTTTACGTAAACGTCACATTGTAGGGTTTAGGAACGGGATTTTTTAGAACGACCGTGCTTTTTTGGCTATTGTGCACAAAAAATTGAGGCCTCAAGACCGAAGCACCACTTCCTGTGGCGACTTCACCAACAGCACACCCGCACCACGCAGCGCAGCGAGCGCGGCAATGTTGACGCCGGAGCGTGCTGAAGATTGGCCATTGGCGGGGTCATCCATCCAAAAATTGAGGGTGAAGCGCAACCCTTGCGGCGCCACTTCGGCCAACAAAGTCACGGGCACAGGCTCGGGCATGACGCGCGGCGCGCTCAACGCAGCGCCGACCAACAAGGCTTGCACTTGCGCCACATCGCTTTCCAAGCCCACCCAAAACGTGCAAGTTTGGAGCATGTTGGAACTCTCTAAAGAGAGGTTTTCCACGCGTTGCGTGATCAGCAGTTCGTTGGGCACCACCGACTCACTGCCGTTGTTGGCGCGCACCAAGGTGTAACGGGTTTTGATGTCGGTCACACGCCCCTCAAAGCCATCCACGCGCACGTAATCGCCAATGCGCAAGGAACGCTCTAACAAAATCACAAAACCGCTGACGTAGTTGGCGGCCAACTTTTGCAAGCCAAAACCAATACCCACGCCCAACGCACCACCCAAAACCGACAGCGCGGTCAAGTCAACGCCTAGAGAAGACAGCGCAAACAACGCGCCAATCACCAACAAAATGGCGCGCAGGGCATTGGAGGCCACGCGGCGCATCGACAAATCAGACACGGCGCGGTTCAACAACCGATTTTCAATGGCCGCAGACAGCCACAAACTGAGCACCAGCACAAAGCTCGACGTCATCACCACATCGATGACGTGCATCACGCTGATGCGCGTTTTGCCTAAAGTGAAGGTAAGGCTATCCAGCTCTTCAATGGCAGGCGCCAACAGTCCTGTGATCCACAACACCGCCAAACCCCAGGCCAACCACGACACCACACGTTCAATGGCCCGTGCGCCTTGAGAAGCCGGAAAAACGGCAGTCAACACACGCGCAATCAACCGGATGATGACCAGCGACACCAAGATGGGCAGCACCACTTTGAGCACCGGCACATGTTGCACTTTGAGAAGCCCAAGCTTCAAGCCAAAGGTGAACACCATCGACAGCGTGGGAAACAACAAACCGTCCACCACACGACGGCCAAACAGAATCGAGCCTCGTGCCGACGCACCTCGCCCCAAGCCCCAGCTGATCAACCAAGCGACGCCTAAGCACACCAACAAGCCCAGCAGCTCCAACACAATGGCTGGACTTTGTAAGTCCAGCCACAACTCTTGCAAATCACTCATGAAGATCCGTTTTCATCAAATATCAGCCAAAACACGCAAATGGGCTTCCACGCTGCGGCTCAGGGCGCTCAAGTCGTAGCCGCCCTCCAAACAAGACACGATGCGACCTTGGGCATGGCGCAAAGCGATTTGGCGCACACGGTGGGTGATCCAGCTGTAATCTTGCTCGGTCAAGCCCAGCTGACCCATGTCGTCTTCTCGGTGGGCGTCAAACCCAGCGCTGATGAAAATCATCTCGGGCTTGAACTCTTCCAGGCGTGGCACCCAATACGTTTCAATCAGCTCACGCACATCCATGCCTTTGGTGTAGGCCGGCACGGGAATGTTGACCATGTTCTCAGCTGGATTTTCTGCCCCGGTGTAAGGGTAGAAAGGATGCTGAAAAAAGCTCACCATCAGCACGCGGTCGTCGCCCGCCAAGATGTCTTCGGTGCCGTTGCCGTGGTGCACGTCAAAGTCGACCACGGCCACGCGCTTCAAGCCGTGACGCTCCAGCGCATATTTCGCCGCAATTGCCACGTTGTTGAAAAAGCAAAAACCCATGGCTTGCTTGCGGGTGGCGTGGTGCCCAGGCGGGCGCACGGCGCAAAACGCGTTTTCGAGCTCACCAGCCAGCACGGCATCGGTGGCCGCAATGGCCGCACCTGCCGAGCTGAGCGCGGCTTTCCAAGTGTGCGCATTGATGGCGGTGTCGGCATCTAAGTGCGAATAAGCGGGGCCACCGGCTTCGATGTCTTCTAGCAAGCGGTCGCTGGTGCCACGCAAGGCCGCGATGTACATGCGATCGTGGGCCAACTCAATGTCTGCCAAGGGGGCTTCGGGGGCTTGCAGTTGCGTGAGGCCTAAATCCACCCCGCTGATCAGGAGGCGGTCTTGGATCGCGCTCAAGCGATCAGGGCATTCAGGATGGCCAGCGCCCATCTCGTGCAACCAACATTCGGGATGGGTGTAATAACCAGTTTTACGCATCGTGTGTGTCTCGATTTCTCTCCGACTCAGCTTACCATGCAGGCCTTGCATTTAGCCCTTGGCAAACCCGCGTGACCTTCTCTACCCTGCGTACTTTTACCTGCGTTGCACTCCTTGCAACCGTCTTGGCAACCACCGCTCACGCGGCACACCATGCCACCTCCAAACACGCGGGCAAAGCCACGCCGCGCCCTACCCAACACAAAGCCGTTCAAAAAGCCAAAGTCAACGGCCCCAGCTATGGCCTCACACCGCAAGTGACCCGCTTGGCTGACGAATTGGCTCAACAACACGCCTTGCCGGTCGCGTGGGTGCGCCAGCAACTCAGCGAAGCACGCCGCTTGAATGGCGTGCCGCAACTGGTGTTGCCCTCGCCCGTCAGCGTGCCTAAAAATTGGCGGGCCTACCGCGAGCGCTTCATTGAACCCAGACGCATCGACGCTGGCGTTCAGTTTTGGCAAACCTACCGCAGCGCCCTCACGCGAGCCGAGCAGACGTATGGCGTGCCTGCCGAAATGGTGGTGGGCATCATCGGCGTGGAAACGTTTTACGGTCAAAACATGGGCAACTACCGCGTGCTCGATGCCTTGACCACCTTGACCCTCGACTTCCCCGCCGCGCACCCACGCGCCGCCGAACGCCAAGCATTTTTCAAATCGGAGTTGGGCCATTTTTTGATGCAACTGCGCCAGCAATCGCGTAACGGCAATGGCAACGGCAACACCGCCCCCATCACCGGCAGCTTTGCGGGCGCCATGGGCTGGCCCCAATTCATGCCATCGAGCATCAACAAATTTGCGGTGGACTTTGATGGCGATGGCACCATCGACCTGCGCAACAGCCCCGTCGATGCCATTGGCTCGGTCGCCAACTACTTCAAAGCCTTCGGCTGGCAAACCGGCATGCCCACGCACTACCCCGTGCGCTTTGACGAAACCCGCCTTGACAAACCCACCCTACTCGCCCCCGACATCGTGCCCTCGTTCAGCGTCAGCAGCTTCTTGGCCAAAGGCGCGTTGCTCGATGGTGACGCGATACAGCACGCAGGGCCTTTGGCCTTGGTCGAAGTGTTCAACGGGGACGATGCGCCCAGCTACGTGGCGGGCACCGAAAACTTCTACGTGGTGACGCGCTACAACTGGAGTAGTTATTACGCTTTGGCAGTGATTGAGTTGGGGCAAACCGTGAAAGCGGCGCTGCCCAATGCGGCCAGCGCAGCGCGTTGAAGCAAGCCCTGACCAGAACTGCCACCATGAACCCGCTGAACCCCAAAAAACTGCACCTGACCAAATGGACAGCAGTCACGCCCATGGCCAAACAAAAGCACTTTTTGGTCAGCCGGGTGATTCAACCCGAATTACCCACCGACCCCATTGAATCGGTAGAAATTGAAGCCGTTTTTTCGAAGGCCACGCAGATCATTCCGTGGCGCGATTTACAAGACGACAGCGTTTGGCTGCAAGGTTGGGTTTGACCGAGCGCTGTGATCAGTCTTTGGGCAACTGACGCTGTTCGTGGACTTCACGCACCACGACGTCTTCCACCACATCCACTTTGAGCGCCTTGCTCTGAGCGTGTCCATGCGCTTCATGCCATTGCCCATCGCTGGTACGCGACCAACTGGACCAGCTTGAGCCCTGCCCCGACTGCATGCCTTTGCGCATCGCTTTGATTTGTTGCCACATCATCAGCACTTGCGGCTTTTGCCCCGTCACCAGCCAACGCAAACTGGCAAATGCCACATACAAGGCCAACCAGCACACACACCGACGGCAAACAAAACGGCGAATGCCATGCCAATCAGCGCGAAGATCAAACGGGTGAAAAATGCCATGGTTTGATATTACTGCGCCAAAGCCCACTGCACATGCTCACGCACCACCTCACTCGCATGCGTAAGATGCGTTTGCAATGCTTGTCGCAAAGCGCCATCGTCAGACTGACTTAGCGCATTGCCAGCAGCCACGGCTAGGTTACGCACCCAACGCGCATGGCCAATGCGGCGAATCGGGCTGCCCTCGGTGTAGCGCAAAAACTCGTCTTCGGTCCACGTTAACAAGCGGGCGATGTCTTGCCCCACCAGCCCAGAGCGTGCGTCAAAGTCGGGCAGGCTGGAGGTTTGGGCAAACTTGTTCCAAGGGCAAATCAACTGGCAGTCGTCGCAGCCGTAAATGTGGTTGCCCATCAAGGGGCGCAGGGCTTCGTCAATGGCACCCGCGTGCTCAATCGTCAAATACGAAATGCAGCGCCGCGCATCCACCACGCCCGGCGCCACAATGGCTTGGGTGGGGCACACGTCTATGCACGCGGTGCATTGGCCGCAATGCGCGCTGGTGGGCTCGGAGGCCGGCAGGGCCATGTTGAGAAAAATCTCGCCCAAGAAAAACATCGAGCCCGCCTCGCGATTGAGCACCAAGGTGTGCTTGCCACGCCAACCTTGTCCGCTGCGGGCGGCCAACTCGGCCTCTAAAACAGGTGCAGAGTCGGTGAAGGCGCGGTATTGAAACCCCTCGTCACCCAGCTCGTCACGAAGCGCTGCGGCATGCGCGGTCAAGCGGGCCTCGATCTGACGCGCCAAGGTGTCTAAGCGCTGGCGCAGCACCTTGTGGTAATCGCGCCCTCGTGCGTAGACCGACACCACCGCCTCATGTGGCTCGCGCAATCGCTGCCACTCTCGATCTTGCCAATCGGACGGGGTGTCGCGTGGTAAATAATTCATGCGTGCGGTCAGCACGCTCAAAGTGCCCGGCACCAACTCGGCAGGACGGGCGCGCTTCATGCCGTGGCGGGCCATGTAGTCCATCTCGCCATGGAAATTTTGAGCCAACCACGCTTGCAAATGCGGCTCGGCAGACGACAAATCCAAAGGCGCCACCGCAATTTGGGAAAATCCTAGGGATTTCCCCAAATTTTGTATTTCCGATAGCAATAATTGGTGATAACTGGACAACCGACATCCTTGAAGAATTCCGCCATTGTAAAAACCCTTGTCTGGCCCGATGAAGCCGCCACCGCTGCCTTTGCACAACAGCTGGCAGCCGCCTTGACGCGCGCGCCCGAAGGGCTGCACGCCTGCATCACTTTGCATGGCGACTTGGGGGCGGGCAAGACCACGTTTGTGCGCCACCTCTTGCGGGCACTCGGCGTGCAAGGCCGCATCAAAAGCCCAACCTACGCGGTGGTTGAGCCCTATCAAGTGGATGCAGGCCACATTTGGCATTTTGACTTTTACCGATTCAGCGACCCACGCGAGTGGGAAGACGCCGGTTTTCGCGACATCTTCGCCAGCCCCGGACTCACGCTGTGCGAGTGGCCACAAAACGCACAAGGCGTCATGCCCACGCCCGATTTGGATTTGCACATTCAAGTCAGTGACGACGAGCAACGCAGCGTCACCTTGCAAGCCAAGACCCCTCGCGGACAAGCCCTCTCGGCATGAGCAAACCCTTGCACCGACGCACCTTACTCAAAGGCGGCACCCTTGCCCTGCTGCTGGGCAGTGCCGACATTGCGCTGGGCGCCACCATCGTGGCCGTGCGTGTGTGGCCTGCTGCCGACTACACCCGCGTGACGATTGAGAGCGACACCGCCCTCAAAACGACGCCGCTGTTTGTGGCCAACCCACCCCGCTTGGCGGTGGACATTGACGGCATTGAGCTCAACCCCGCGCTGCGCGAATTGGTCGGCAAAGTGCGCTCAGACGACCCCTACATCACCGGCGTTCGCGTGGGCCAATACACCCCCACCACCGTGCGCTTGGTGCTGGACTTGCGACAAATGGTGCAGCCCCAGGTGTTCAACCTGCAACCCGTCAATGCAGGCGGCGCACGCTACCAACACCGACTGGTGCTGGACCTCTACCCCACCAAAGTGGCCGATCCGCTGGAAGCGCTGATCGTGGACCGACTCAACGGCACGCACACCCACGTACCCTCCATGACGGCCACGCCCTCTGTCTCGGCCTCGACCTTGGGCACCCCCTCTGACCCTTTGGGGGATTTGATGGCCAGCCAAAACCGACAACCCCAGCCCTTGGCTGCGCAGGCGCCCGCCGCCAGCGCATCGGGCACGTCAGCGCCGTTCACATCAGCAGCGTCGGTCGCCACCGACAAAGGCAGCGAGCGTTTCATCATCGTGGCGCTCGACCCAGGACACGGCGGCGAAGACCCAGGCGCGATTGGCCCACGCGGCACCAAAGAAAAAGATGTGGTGCTGCAAATTGCCCATCGCATGCGCGAGCGCATCAACAACACCGTCATCAAAACCAAATACGGCAATTTGCCCATGCGCGCCTACCTCACGCGCGACGCAGACTTCTTTGTGCCCCTGCAAGTGCGCGTTGACAAAGCACGCCGCGTACAAGCCGATTTGTTTGTCAGCCTGCACGCCGATGCGTTTTTGACGCCACAAGCCAAAGGCGCCAGCGTGTTCGCGCTCAGTCAAGGTGCCGCCTCCAGCGCGGCCGCACGTTGGATGGCCACCCAAGAAAACCGCGCCGACTTGGTGGGCGGACTGAACATCAAAACCCAAGATGCCACCGTGCAACGCGCCCTGTTGGACATGAGCACCACCGCTCAAATCAACGACAGCCTCAAACTCGGCAGCGAAATGCTGGGACAAATTCGACGCATTGGCAAACTGCACAAACCCCAAGTCGAGCAAGCCGGCTTTGCCGTGCTCAAAGCCCCCGACATTCCCAGCGTCTTGGTCGAAACTGCCTTCATCAGCAACCCTGACGAAGAAGCACGCTTGACCAGCGAGAGTTACCAAAACGAACTCGCCAACGCGTTGATGAAAAGCATTGAGCGCTACTTCTCACGCAACCCGCCGCTGGCACGCACGCGCAACACCTGAAACGCAGATGACTTCGTCGCACTTGGCTTACTTCAATCACGCAGGCGCATCGTTGATGTCCGACGCCGTGGTCAACACCATGACATCGCATTTGCAACTGGAAAGTCGCATTGGCGGCTACGCAGCAGCAATGCAAATGCAAACTTCACTGGACCGTATTTACAGCAATGCCGCTGCGCTACTAGGCTGTGACGCAGATGAAGTAGCGCTGACGGACAGCCATTCGAGGGGTTGGCGCGACGTGCTGTCTTGTCTGCAGTTTTCGCAAGGCGACCGCATTTTGGTAGCCCGCAGCGAATGGGGCGGCAACTACGCCGCACTCACGCACATGGCCCAACGCAGCGGTGCCTCACTCGAAGTTATCCCCACCACGGACACGGGTGAGGTGTGCTTGGACGCTCTGGCCCGCATGATGGATCACCGCGTTCGCTTAGTGTCCCTAACTTGGTTGCCCGCCAATGGTGGACTTATACAACCAGCGGCACACGTAGGCGCATTGACTCGCGCAGCAGGTGTACCGTTCTTTCTCGATGCGTCGCAGGCGATGGGACAGCTGCCCATTGATGTGCGCACGCTGGAGTGCGACGTGCTCACCGCGCCTGGACGCAAGTGGTTACGCGGGCCGCGTGGCACTGGTTTGCTGTATATCCGACGGGCTTTTCTCTCGACGCTGACACCACCCGTCGTGGACCACTTCACCGCGCCTTTTTTACACGGCGGCTACACACTGCGTGACGATGCACGCCGGTTTGAAACCTCCGAAGCATGCATCGCCGCACGCCTGGGACTAGGGCAAGCGCTTGAAGATGTGCTCGCTTTGGGCATTGACCGCATTAAGCAAGACATCTTTACAAAAAGCCAAAGCATTCGACAAGCGTTGTCTGGCATCGCTGGCGTGCAATTGCACGATCTGGGTGTTCATCAGTCTGGCTTGTTGTCATTCACGTTCGATCGCTGCACAGCCAAAACGGCGCAAGCACGGCTCAATGCAAAGGGTATTGAAGTCGCTTTGAACGGCATAGCTTTCACGCCTCTCGACATGCAAGCCCGAGGCCTCACAGACATTCTTCGCGCGAGTGCGCACACCACAACAACACAGACCGACATCGCGCGCTTCATCGATGCGGCCTCACAGATCGCTGCTAGCGTTTAAATACCTCATGACTCCCTTACAGCCCACGCACCAACCTCGCAACCCCTTGCACGGGATGACCTTGGAAAAAATCATCACCGAACTGGCTGACCATTACGGCTGGGAAGATCTAGGCCAGCGCATTGCCATTCGGTGCTTCACACACGACCCAAGCGTGGGCTCCAGTCTCAAGTTTTTGCGCAAAACACCTTGGGCGCGTGAGAAAGTGGAAAGCCTGTATTTGTTCATGCTGCGCGATATACGGCGCGAAGAATCTCAAAACAACTCAAATTAAAACTTAATTTTGATATTAATAGTTATTCATACAAATGAATAAGCAAATTCAAGGCGTATCTGCTGTAATAAATCATTCATTATCGTGATACATTGATATTACTGCCCACAGAATATATTCAAGATACCGTGTCCCACAGACAACGTTTTGCCATCATCGTGATCACATCGATCAGCTATTACTTGCTGTACCGATTGAATATGACCTTGTTTGGCTCTTTGAATTTTTCTCACCGCGTCGATTGGATATTTTTACCCAGCGGTTTGCGACTGGCATTTGTCTTGTTATTTCTCGCAGACGGTGCCATTGGCATCGCTTTAGCGTCCACGCTGATCACCTATTTGTTTTATTTCGACGGCAGCTACACGTCCATGCTGTTGAACGGGTCCATGGCCGGCATCGCCCCTTATTTGGCGCGGCAAGTTGCCATTCATCATTTGCAATTGGACGAGAATTTAAAAAATCTCAAAGCCATTGGCATATTAAAAATATCTGTTTTATTCGCTTTTATCAGCGCCTTGGTGCATCAGCTCTGGTATTTCTGGAACGGAAAAACAGATGACTTCATTGCCAGCGCTTTGGTGATGATGGTGGGCGATTTATCAGGCACCTTGATTGTGTTGTTCGTCCTCAAAATCATGGTGCCTAAATTCAATCTGTCCAATAAAAACGTCTGACTCACGCCTGCCCACGCATTTATAGCGCTTGGCGTGAAGCTTTCCAAGAGCCATAAATGGCCAAAGCGCCTGGAATCAAAATCATGGACCAAATGATTTTGTCGAGATGCAACTTCACCCAAGGAATGTTGCCAAAGAAATAACCCGCTGTGACGATGCCGCCCACCCACAAAGCACCGCCCGCCACATCAAAAAAACTGAACTTACGACGCGACATTTGCGCCACACCCGCCACAAACGGCGCAAACGTGCGCACAAAAGGCATAAAACGGGCAGCCACCAAAGTCACGCCGCCATAACGCTCGTAAAACGCATGGGCTTGGTCAAAAGCGCGACGGTTGAAAAATTTGGAGTCTTCCCACGCAAAAACCTTGGGGCCAAAGAAGCGGCCAATCGTGTAGTTGGTTTGGTTACCCGCCACCGCCGCGGTGAGTAGCAGCGCGACTGACAAACCATAGTCCATCAAGCCCACGCCGCACATCGCCCCGACAACGAACAACAGCGAGTCGCCCGGCAGAAATGGCATGACCACCAAGCCTGTCTCCACAAAGATGATGAGAAACAGCAGGGCATACACCCAAACGCCGTAGGCTTGCACGAAGCCCTCGATGTAGCGGTCGATGTGCAAAATGAAGTCGAGCAAGAGTGTGATGGGTTCCATAGGCTTGATTATCCCTGCCTCTAAAATCGCTCTGTGCAACCTGCTACCCAACCTCCACGCGCGATCCGCGAACTCCCCGACGAACTCATCAGCCAAATCGCCGCCGGCGAGGTGGTGGAACGCCCCGCTTCCGTGGTGCGTGAATTGGTTGACAACGCCTTAGACGCTGGCGCCACCCACATCACGGTGCGTTTGTTAGCGGGCGGTGTGCGCCTGATCAGCGTGGAAGACAACGGCGTGGGCATTCCTGCCGAGGAACTGCCCATCGCGTTGAAACGTCATGCCACGAGCAAGATCACCAGCCTGAACGAGCTGGAGTCGGTGGGGACCATGGGTTTCAGGGGCGAGGCCTTGGCCGCCATTCAATCGGTGTCTGAGTTGTCTGTGTTGTCGCGCACCGCCGCACAAGACATGGCCATGCTGCTCGACGCGCGCAGTGGCGAGTTGCAAGCGGCAGCCCGCGCGCAAGGCACCACCATCGAAGTGAAAGAACTGTTTTACAGCACGCCCGCGCGTCGTAAATTCTTAAAAACAGACAACACCGAATTGGCCCACTGCGTGGAGGCCGTTCGCCGTCACGCTTTGACGCGCCCTGAAGTGGGCTTTGCGATTTGGCATGAAGGTAAATTGGTGGAGCAGTGGCGTGCTCAGTCCGCCACTGCGCATGCCGCCGATGGGCAAGCCCAAGTTGACACGGACAGTGACAGTACACCAGGAGACGCCCTTCAACGCGCCCAACGCCTTGCCTTGGATCGCCGTCTCGCCGATGTCTTGGGCGATGATTTTTTAGACAACTCGGTCGCCGTGAATTACCGCTCAGGCAACGTGACCGTGATCGGTCGCGCTGGTGTGCCCGATGCCGCGCGTTCGCGTGGCGACCACCAGTTCTCGTACGTCAACGGCCGCTATGTGCGCGACAAAGTGGTGACCCACGCGGCCCGCAGCGCCTACGAAGATGTGTTGCACGGTCACCGTCAACCGGTCTATGCCTTGTATGTGGAGATCGACCCAACTCGCGTGGACGTCAACGTGCACCCCACCAAGATTGAGGTGCGTTTTCGTGACAGCCGAGAAGTACACCAAGCCGTGCGCCACGCGGTTGAAAACGCCTTGGCCGTGCCTCGGGCTAACTTGCTGGCGGCGGCGGCATTGACCGCTACGGATGCGAATTTGGCAGTTGACGATGCTGCGCAACTCAAGCCCAGCCCCAGCCCCAGCCCCAGCCCCAGCCCCAGCGCCTGGCCACAAGCGCATTGGCAACAAGCGGCCATGCCCTTGGCGGGCAACCGCGTGTCCGACCTCAGTGCCTTGTGGCAATCCACCGCACCCAAAGGCTTGCCAGCACAAGAGGCTGCACAAACCCCATTTGATGCAACAGCGATTGGCAGCCGTGATGCGGGCTCTGCCTTTTTCAACGTCTCCGAGTTCGCAAGCACCTCGCCTCTCACGACCCGTGCCAACCTCGGATCGTTGAGCGCCGCAAACGCACCTTCCCCCGAATCTTGGCCGTTGGGCAAAGCGTTGGCGCAACTGCATGGCGTGTACATCTTGGCGGAAAACGCCCAAGGCTTGATCTTGGTCGACATGCACGCGGCGCACGAACGCATCGTTTACGAGCAACTCAAAACCCAAGTGGACACGCAGCACATGGCCAGCCAGCCGCTGTTGATTCCCGCCAGCTTTCCGGCCACGGCACAAGAAATCGCCACGGCTGAAGCCAATGTGCAAACCCTCCACGAATTGGGTTTGGAGATTTCAGCCTTGTCCGCCAAAACCTTGGCCGTGCGGGCCGTGCCCAGCAGTTTGGCGCAAGGTGATGCCGTCGCGCTGGCCCGCAGCGTTTTGGCCGAGCTCTCGCAACACGATGCCAGCACCGTGGTGCAACGCGCGCGCAACGAGTTGCTGGCCACCATGGCCTGCCACGGCGCGGTGCGCGCCAACCGACGCCTGACCCTCGACGAAATGAACGCGCTTCTGCGCCAAATGGAAGTCACCGAACGCTCCGACCAATGCAACCACGGCCGCCCGACTTGGCGTCAACTCACCATGCGCGAACTTGACGCTCTCTTTTTGCGCGGCCGTTGATGTCACCCCCACTCATTGTTGCCCTGCTGTCGTTGTTGTTGGGCATTCAGCCCGTCGCCACGGACTTGTATTTACCGGCCCTGCCCGCCATCACCACCGAGCTTGGGGCATCGGTCGCGCAAGCCCACCTGACGCTGAGTGCGTTGCTGCTGGCGTTTGGCAGCTCGCAATTGGTGTGGGGCCCGCTGTCTGATCGCTTTGGACGCAAGCCGATTTTGCTGTGCGGCTTGGCAGCCTTCACCCTCGCCGGTGTGGGTTGTGTGTTATCGACAGCCATGCCGCAACTCATCATGTGGCGTGCGCTGCAAGGCGCGGCGATGGGCGCGGTGGTGATGTGTGGCCGTGCCATCGTGCGCGATTTGTACATGCCCGAAGTGGGCGCGCGTGTGATGTCCAAAGCGCTCACAGGTTTGGGCGTGATGGCCGCCATCTGTGCGCCGCTGGGAGGTCTGCTCACAGACCTCTGGAATTGGCATGCGGCGCTCGCCTTGGTCGCGGCATTTGGTTTGCTCTCTTGGGTACTGGTCGCTTGGAAATTTAAAGAAACGGTTCAAGTCAAAAATCTGCAAGCGCTGCGCGGTCAAGTGCTGGTGCAAACGTGGTGGCACATCGTGCGTCACCCGACGTTTGTGGCGTTCACAGCGGTGTCGCTGTGCTCTTACGTGGGGCTGTTCACCTTCTTGGCGTCGTCTTCTTTTGTGTTCATTAGTCTGTTGAAATTGGCGCGCTGGGAATATGGGCTGCTGCTGTTTTCCATGGCCTTCGTTTATCTGAATGGCACGCTGCTGTGTCGACGTTTGTTGCAGCGTTTTGGGGTGCGACACACCGTGGCCATCGGCGGCGGCTTGAGCTTGTTTGGCGGCGCTTGGATGGTGTTGAACGCATGGCTGGGATGGGTCAGTGTGCCGAGCATCATGCTGCCGTATTACTTCTTCATCCTAGGTCATGGGATTCACCAGCCTTGTGGACAAAGCGGTGCCATTGGACCGTTCCCACAAGCTGCCGGTGCGGCCTCAGCCTTGGGCGGTTTTTTGATGATGGTGGCGGCCTTTGCCACCGGCCTGTGGTTGGGCACGCAAGCCGACGGCAGCGCCTTTCCCATGGTCAACACCTTGGCGTTTTGGAGCCTTCTGACGGCACTGTCTGCCTGGGGCTTGGTCATGCGACAACCCGGAGCGAAAACGTGACCGCCCGACCCTTAGACGCCTTAGCTTTGTTAGGCCCCACCGCCAGCGGCAAAACAGCCGCCGCCTTGGCGATGGCGCAATGGCTGCCCATCGAAATCATCAGCCTCGACTCCGCCTTGGTCTATCGCGGCATGGACATTGGCACCGCCAAGCCCAGCGCACAAGAATTGGCGCAAGTGCCGCATCACTTGATTGACATTCGCGATCCTTTGCAGGCCTACAGCGCCGCCGAATTCGCACGCGATACGGGACGCTTGATCACCGACATTCGTGCACGCGGCAAGCTGCCTTTGGTCGTGGGCGGCACCATGCTCTACCTCAAGGCACTGCGTGACGGCATCGATGATTTGCCAACAGCACAACCTGAATTGCGTGCCCACATCGAAGACCAAGCCATCGACATTGGCTGGCCCGCCATGCACGCCGAATTGGCCAAGGTCGACCCCATCACGGCGGCTCGCTTGGCGCCCAACGATGCACAACGCATCTCTCGGGCCCTAGAGGTCTGGCGCGTCAGCGGCAAAGCGCTGTCGCAATGGTTTGCTGAAGCCGCCAGCACGCGCGCGCAGCAAACTGCGCTGAATATGCCGCTGATCTCTTTGGAGCCGAACAACCGCGCTTGGTTGCACGAACGCGTAGGCCAGCGCTTTGACACCATGCTGAAGGCTGGTTTTATCGATGAAATGCTCGCCTTGCGTGCGCGTGGTGATCTGCACATCGACTTGCCCAGCATGCGCTGTGTGGGCTACCGACAAGCCTGGGAATTGCTAGAACGCGCAGCAGATTTCAACGTGCCCATCGACACCCTTTTGCCGCAGTTGCGCGAGTTGGGCACCGCCGCCACACGCCAATTGGCCAAGCGCCAACTCACTTGGCTGCGCGGCATGGATGAACGTTTGATCGTGCCTTGCGATGCGCCTGATGCACTGGCCCAAACGCAAACCTTGGTGAAGCGGCTTACTGCAGGGTCTCTTTGAGCGACTCGGGCATGGGCAAAGGCAGCACCGCAATGCCCTCGTCCAACAAAGCCTCGGTTTCTTGCGGGCTGGCTTGGCCACGGATGTTGCGGTGCTCGGTTTCACCGTAATGCATTTTTCGAGCCTCTTCAGGAAAACTGCTGCCCACATCTTCGGTATTGGCCACCACTTGGCGCACCATTTTCAATAACGCAGCTTGCAATTGCGCGGGCTCCAAGGTGTGGGCTTCTTGCACACGAGTGGTCGCAGTCTCAGAAACGGTTGACGCAGATTCTGTTTGCATCGGCTCAGACTCGACTTGACGTGCAAGCCCAGCAGAACGCTCGCCACGCGATGTCGTCAGGTTCAACCGAGGGGCGCTGAGTTTTTTGGTGATGGCCGCATCCGCACAGAGCGGGCAAGTGACCAAACCGCGCGCAAGTTGACGCTGAAAGTCGTCCTCAGAGGCGAACCAGCCCTCAAAGCTGTGCTGCTGGCTGCAATGGAGGTCAAGAACTTTCATAAGCTCAAATTAAGCCACACAACGTGAAAAGCACACGCACACGCACACGCTCAAACGCTTTGCCACGTCAGTGGCCAAGCGCCGCTGAGGTGGTTTTGCAGCCACAACAAGCCCGTGAGGGTTTTGGCATCGGTCAGCTGTCCGTCACGCGACCACGCCAGCAGCTCGTCGAGGCTGGCCGTGAACACATCTAAAAACTCACCCTCATCCAACTGGCGCTCGCCAAGGCTCAAGCCACGCGCAAACCAAATGTCAATGAACTCCGTGGAGTAGCTGATCACGGGGTGCAACACGCCGGCGTGCGCCCATTCGGTGGCGCGGTAGCCCGTTTCTTCCAACAACTCACGCTGTGCGCAGGCGAGACGGTCTTCACCGGGGTCCAACTTGCCCGCCGGAAACTCGATCATCACCTGTTGCACGGGATAACGGTACTGACGCTCCATGACCAAACGGCCATCGTCAAGAAGGGCAATCACCATCACAGCGCCCGGGTGAATGACAAATTCGCGTGTCGCTTGCTCGCCATTGGGCAGACGCACGGTGTCACGAAAGGCGTGCAAAAAATGGCCTTTGAGCAACTCCACGTGATCGAGCGTGTGTTCAACCAAATGGCTGTTGGGTAAAGACATAGGTTCAGACATGAAAAAAGCCAGCGCAGAGGCTGGCTTGGTAGGAAGGTTGTGGATCAGGTGCCGAGCGTTGAGACGATGGCGCGTGCGCACAAAGCCATCAAACCGCCGGGCAACATGCCCAAGATCAAAATCAAGGCACCATTGATCGTCAACACGACGCGCACATCAGAACCTGCAGACACGGTAGTGGCTGTGATCGGTGCATCGAAGTACATGACTTTGACCACGCGCAGGTAGTAGAAGGCACCAATCAACGACATCATCACGGCAAACACGGCCAAAGCGATGGCACCGGATTGACCTGACGCAATGAGCGATTGCAACACCGACAGCTTGGCGTAGAAACCGACCAAAGGCGGCACGCCAGCCAACGAAAACATACACACGGCCATCACGCCAGCGTACAACGGGCTGCGTTGGTTCAAACCAGCGAGGTCTGTGATCTCTTCGCTTTCAAAGCCTTCGCGGGCCAACAGCAAGATGATGCCGAAGGTCGCCAAGGTGGTCAGCACGTAAGTGATGACATAGAACATGGATGAGCTGTAGGCATTGGCCGCAGCAGCCGTGTTGCCGTTGACCACGCCCGAGAGCAAACCGATCAACACAAAACCCATTTGCGAAATGGTGGAGAACGCCAGCATGCGCTTGAGGTTGGTTTGCGCCACAGCAGCCAAGTTACCAATCAACAAGGAGCCGATGGACAAGACCATCAACATCTGCTGCCAGTCCATGGCCAAAGGCAGCAAGCCTTCCACCAACAAGCGGATGGTCATGGCGAAGGCTGCCAATTTAGGCGCGCCACCAATCATCAACGTCACCACCGTCGGTGCGCCTTGGTACACGTCAGGAATCCACATGTGGAAAGGCACCACACCGAATTTGAACGCCAAACCGCACACCACAAACACCAAGCCCAAAACCAACACTTGGTGCTTGATTTGACCGGAGGCCACCGCTTTGAAGACGGTGCTGATGTCCAACGAACCCGTGGCACCGTAAAGCATGGACAAGCCGTAGAGCAAGAAGCCACTGGCCAAAGCGCCGAGCACAAAGTACTTCATGGCGGCTTCGCTGGCGGTTGCATTGTCACGACGCAAGGCCACCAAGGCGTAGCTGGACAAGGTCAAGAGTTCCAAGCCGAGGTACAGCACTAGGAAGTTGTTGCCCGAAATCATGACGAACATGCCCAAGAGCGCAAACAAACCCAAAGTGAACATTTCGCCACCGCGCAACATGTCGCGGTCGGCCGCATAAGGACGGCCATAGACCAACGTGACCATCACCGCCAAAGCAGCAAAGCACTTGAGCCAACCGCCCATGGGGTCGGACACGACCATGTTGCCAAAGCTGTAAACGGTTTGGCCTTGAGAAGCCGCAGAAGCCTCCAAGTAAGCGACCACACCGATGGTGGCCATGGACAAAGCGTAGGTCAGCGTGCGACGGGGCGACTTGACAAACAAATCGACCAAGGCGATCACGATGGCCATCACAGCCAACAAGACTTCGGGATAAACCGCAGCAATGCTCAGTTTTTCAAACATATTCTTCTATCCCTTTTATTGGGGCAACTTCGACAGGGCAACGTGCTTGAGCAAGTCGGCCACCGAGGCATCCATCACATCGGTAAAAGGCTTGGGGTACAGGCCCATGGCCAACACCGCAATGGCCAGCAAGCTCATGACCAAGAACTCACGCGCATTGATGTCCGTCAACTCTTTGACGTGATCGTTGGCGATAGGACCTAGGTACACGCGCTTGACCATCCACAAGGTGTAAGCAGCACCAAAAATCAAGGCAGACGCTGCGGCCAGACCGATCCAGAAGTTGAACTTGATGGCACCCAAGATGACCATCCACTCGCCCACGAAACCGGCTGTACCTGGCAAGCCGCAGTTCGCCATGGCAAACAACAAGGCAAACGCCGCAAACTTAGGCATGGTGTTGACCACACCGCCGTAACTGGCAATCTCGCGCGAGTGCATGCGGTCGTACAACACACCAATCGACAAGAACATGGCAGCAGACACGAAGCCGTGGGCGATCATTTGCACCAAGGCACCCGACACACCAATGTCATTGAAGATGAAGAAACCCAAGCTCACAAAGCCCATGTGTGCCACAGACGAATAAGCCACCAACTTTTTCATGTCTTCTTGGACCATGGCCACCAAGCCCACGTAGATCACGGCCACGAGCGACAAAGCAATCATGAGCCAAGCAAATTCACGTGCGGCATCGGGAGCGATGGGCAAGGAGAAGCGCAAGAAACCGTAGGCACCCAACTTCAACATGATCGCCGCCAGCACCGCAGAGCCACCCGTAGGCGCTTCCACGTGCACGTCTGGCAACCAAGTGTGCACAGGCCACATCGGCACCTTCACCGCAAAAGCAGCAAAGAAGGCGAAGAACAAATAAGTTTGCGCGGTCGAGCCCAAAGGCAATTTGTGCCAAGTCGCCAAGTCAAAGCTGCCACCCGATTGGGTGTACAGGTAAATCAAGGCAATCAGCATCAGCAAAGAGCCGAGCAAGGTGTACAAGAAGAATTTGAACGCGGCGTAAATCTTGTTCGGGCCGCCCCAGATACCAATGATCAAGTACATCGGAATCAGCGTGGCTTCGAAGAACACGTAAAACAGCATGCCGTCCACAGCCGTGAACACGCCAATCATCAAACCGCTCAAGATCAAGAAGGCGCCCATGTACTGGTTCACGCGGTCGGTGATGACCTCCCAACCTGCGAGCACCACGATCACCGTAATGAAAGCGGTCAGCAACACAAACCACATCGACAAACCGTCTACGCCCAAGTGGTAAAACACATTGAAGCGTTCAATCCAAGGCGCTTTCTCGACCATCTGCATGGCAGAAGACGCGGTGTCAAATCCTGCATAAATCGGCAACGTCACCAACAGGCTGACCAAGGCGCCAATCAAGGCCACCCAACGAACTGTTTTTGCGTATTCGTCACGACCGAAGGCCAACAACACGGCACCAAAGAAAATTGGTGTCCAAATGGCAAGGCTCAATAAACCCATTTTTTATTCTCCTTATTTGAGCCAGACGAACCACGTCATCAGCAAGAACACGCCCAGAATCATCACCAAGGCGTAGTGATACAGGTAACCCGACTGCAGCTGACGCGAGGCAGTCGACACCCAACCCACCAATTTCCAAGAAGCGTTGACGATGCCACCTTCGATGATGGCTTGGTCGCCGCCCTTCCACAGTCCGGTGCCCAAGAGGCGTGCGCCCCGGGCCAAGATGTTTTCGTTGATCCAGTCCAAGTAGTACTTGTTTTCCAACAAGGTGTAGACGGGCTGGAAGGCACGCTTGATCGCAGCAGGCACAGCGGGGTTGATCATGTACATGTAGTACGAGCTCGCCACACCTGCCAAGGCCAACCAGAACGGCGCCGTGCTCAAGGCATGAATCGCCATGGCCACAGCACCGTGGTACTCATGGGCCAACTCGTGCATCACAGGATGTTTGTCCGCGTTGATGAAGATGGCGTCTTTGAAGAACTCACCGTACAGCAAGGGATCAATCGTCAAGTAGCCGATCACCACCGAAGGAATGGCCAACAACAGCAACGGCACGGTCACCACCCATGGCGACTCATGGGGGCTGTGATCGTGACCATGGTCGTCATGACCGTGGTGATCATCGTAGTGTGCATCTGGATTTTGGTCGTAACGCTCTTCGCCGTGGAACACGAGGAAGTACATGCGGAACGAGTAGAACGCCGTCACAAACACACCGGCCAACACGGCGAAGTGCGCAAAGCCTGCACCGGGCAAATGGCTCTCAGCCACGGCTTCGATGATGCTGTCTTTGGAATAGAAACCCGAGAAGAACGGCGTACCAATCAAGGCCAACGAACCGAGCAACGAGGTGATCCAAGTGATAGGCATGTACTTGCGCACGCCACCCATCCAGCGGATGTCTTGATTATGGTGCATGCCCATGATGACGGAACCGGCACCAAGGAACAACAAAGCTTTGAAGAACGCGTGAGTCATCAAGTGGAACACGGCCACTGAGTAAGCAGAAGCGCCCAAGGCCACGGTCATATAACCGAGTTGCGACAGCGTGGAATAAGCCACAACGCGCTTGATGTCGTTTTGAATCAAGCCCAAGAAGCCCATGAACAAGGCTGTGATGGCGCCAATCACCAAGATGAAGTTCAGCGCGGTGTCTGACATTTCAAAGAAGGGCGACATGCGCGTGACCATGAAGATACCGGCCGTCACCATCGTGGCCGCGTGAATCAAGGCAGAGATCGGTGTGGGGCCTTCCATGGAGTCAGGCAGCCAAACGTGCAGCGGGAACTGTGCTGACTTACCCATCGCACCGATGAACAAACAGATACAGATCACGGTCACCAACATCCAGTCGGTACCTGGCAATGTCAACGCACCCAGCTCGCCGGCTTTGGCAAACGCTTCGGTGTAGTTCAAGGTGCCTGCGTAGGCAGCAATCAAGCCGATGCCCATGATGAAACCAAAGTCACCCACACGGTTCACCAAGAAGGCTTTCATGTTGGCGAAGATGGCCGTGGGTTTGTTGAACCAGAAGCCAATCAACAAATAGGACACCAAGCCCACCGCTTCCCAACCGAAGAACAGTTGCAGCATGTTGTTGCTCATGACGAGCATCAACATGGAGAAGGTGAACAAGGAGATGTACGAGAAGAACCGGTTGTAGCCCTCGTCTTCTTCCATGTAACCAATGGTGTAGATGTGCACCATCAGCGACACAAAGGTCACCACACACATCATCATCGCGGTCAGGCCGTCGACCATGAAGCCGACTTCCATTTTCAGACCACCCACCACCATCCAGGTGTAGAGGGTTTCATTGAAGCGCGCGCCGTCGTTGGCCACGCTGTTCAAGGTCATGGCAGACAACACGAAGGCCAACAGCACGCCCAAGATGGTCAAGGTGTGGGTCAGGCGACGACCGATCCAGTTACCGCCAAAGCGTGTACCGAACAAACCGGCCAAGGTGGAACCCACGAGGGGTGCCAATGGCACGGCCAAAAGCGTAGAAGCTTGAAGGGTTTGAGACATGATCGATTAACCCTTGAGCGTGTTGAGTTCGTCGACGTTGATGCTGGACTTGTTGCGGAACAACTGCACCAGAATCGCCAAACCGATGGCGGACTCAGCGGCCGCCACGGTCAAGATGAAGAACACGAAGATTTGTCCGTTCAAGTCGCCCAAGTAGTGCGAGAACGCCACAAAGTTCATGTTGACAGCCAACAGCATCAACTCAATCGCCATCAACAAGACGATCAAGTTTTTGCGGTTCAAGAAAATGCCGGTCACGGAGAGTGCGAACAAAATCGCGCCCAACGTCAGGTAATGGCCTAAGGTGATGCTCATGCTGATTTCTCCTCTTCGGCTGCGGGTGCGACGGGCGGTTTGACCGCATCCATCTTCACCAGCGCGACACGGTCACGCGCTTTCACGCGAACTTGGTCAGCCGGGTTTTGGTATTTGCTGTCTTTGCGTGCACGCAAGGTCAAGGCGATGGCAGCGATCAAAGCCACCAACAAAATGAGCGCAGCAATTTGCACGGGGTAGAGGTACTCGGTATAGAGCAACACACCCAATTCTTTGGTGTTGGAGACTTGAGCCACCACCACATGTCCCACCTCGGCGGCAGACGCTGGCGCAGCAGAAGCGGCATCCACAGCAGCCGATGCAGCGTCAACGGGCGTCGAAGCCACCACGGCAGCAGGCACCGCAATGGTCGCCGCAGCATGCACTTGGGGTTCGCTGATGCGGAAACCACCCAACAGCACAGCCGCCAATTCAAGCGCAATCACAGCGCCCATGGTGGCCGCCAAGGGGAAATGCTTCCAAAAACCTTGGCGAATGCTGTCAATGTTGATGTCAAGCATCATCACCACAAACAAGAACAAGACCATCACCGCGCCGACATACACCAGCACCAAAGCGATAGACAAGAACTCAGCGCGCAAGAGCATCCAAACGCCAGAGGCTTGGAAGAAGGCGAGCACCAGATACAGCGCCGCATGCACAGGGTTACGCGCCGTGATGACGCGAAACGCTGCAAACAGCATGGTGGCTGAGAACACATAAAAAAGAGCCGATTGAACGTCCATCATGAAATCTTTCAACGGTATTTGGCGTCCGCAGCCTTGTTGGCTGCGATCTCGGGTTCATAACGGTCGCCGACAGCCAACAACATCTCTTTGGTGAAGTACAGGTCACCGCGTTTTTCGCCGTGGTACTCAAAGATGTGGGTTTCAACGATGGAGTCGACAGGGCAGCTTTCTTCGCAGAAGCCGCAGAAGATGCACTTGGTCAAGTCGATGTCGTAACGCGTGGTGCGGCGGCTGCCGTCCGCACGTTGGTCGGACTCGATGGTGATCGCCATCGCGGGGCACACGGCTTCGCACAATTTGCAAGCGATGCAACGCTCTTCGCCGTTTTCATAACGACGCAGCGCATGCAAGCCGCGGAAACGTGGCGATGCAGGGGTTTTTTCTTCTGGGAACTGAATCGTGATGCTGCGCGAGAACATGTATTTGCCCGTGAGGGCCATGCCTTTGAACAGCTCGGTCAGCAAGAAGCTCGACAAAAAGTCGCGCAACGAGAAGGGAACAGATTGTGTAGTTGTTGTCATGGTGTTTGCCGCCTCAGTTCCAGATGTTCCAAGGGGTCTGCATCCAGATACCCACAACCAGCAACCAAACCAACGTCAGAGGAATGAAGATCTTCCAGCCCAAACGCATGATCTGGTCATAGCGGTAACGTGGGAACGTGGCGCGCACCCACAAGAACATGGTCACGACCACGAAGGTCTTAAGCCCGAGCCAAATCCAGCCAGGGATCATGTTGAACAAAGCATTGTCAAAGGGAGACAACCAGCCGCCCAAGAACATCACGACGGTCAACATCGACACCAAGATCATGTTGGCATATTCGGCCAAGAAGAACATCGCGAACGACATGCCCGAGTACTCGATCATGTGACCGGCCACGATTTCAGACTCACCTTCCACCACGTCAAACGGGTGGCGGTTGGTTTCAGCCAAACCGGAGATGAAGTAAATGATGAACACGGGGAACAAAGGCAACCAATTCCACGACAAGAAGCCCAAGCCCTTGTCAGCCATCATGCCTTTGGCTTGGCCCATGACGATGTCGCTCATGTTGAGACTCGAAGACACCATCAAGACGATCACAAAGCAAAAGCCCATCGCGATTTCGTAGCTCACCATTTGCGCCGAAGCACGCATGGCACCCAAGAATGCATATTTGGAGTTGGAAGCCCAACCCGCAATGATCACGCCATACACCTCTAACGATGTGATGGCCATCAAGAACAGCAAACCTGCATTGACGTTGGCCAATGCCACATCAGGACCAAATGGAATCACAGCCCACGCAGCCAAAGCCGGCATGATGGTCATGATGGGGCCCAACAAGAACAAACCTGTGGAAGCTTTGGTGGGGATGATGATCTCTTTGGTCAACAACTTGAGCGCGTCAGCGATCGGTTGCAACAAACCAAATGGACCGGTACGGTTCGGGCCCTTGCGAATTTGGGTGTAGCCAATGGCCTTGCGTTCCCACAAGGTCAAGTAAGCCACGCAACCGAGCAAAGGCAACAGCACTGCCACGATCTTGAGCAAAGCCCACAGAACAGGCCAAGCCAGTGTGGTCCACCACACATCCGTGCACAAGCCAAAGCCTGCGTTGTAAATGTTGTCAATCATCACAGGCCTCCCTTCGCATCAACCGCAGGTTGCTTGGCATCAGCCGTGAGTTGCAGCGATGGTGCGCGACGCACCAAGCTGTCGAGTTGGTAAATCGCCGCACTGGCAGGCTGACCTGCCGCTGGGCTCACGTCCACTGGTGCCGTGCATGCGTTAGACAGCAAGGCTTGCACATCAGCAGGAATCGCTTGAGCTCGGACTTCTTCGATGGTCTCGAATTCGAAGCCAGGCACGTGGAGCATGGAGCCCAACACGCGCAAGACTTTCCAGGCAGGACGTGTCTCACCCAAAGGCTTGACCACACCGTGGAAGCTTTGTGCGCGCCCTTCGGTGTTGATGAACGTGCCAGCAGTCTCCGTGAAAGGCGAGATGGGCAGCAGCACATCGCTGATGTCCATGTTGGCCTTGAAGGGAGACAAGGTGACCACCATTTCGGCTTGGCCGATGGCTTGTGCAGCAGCAGCGCCGTTGGCAGCGTCGAAAGCGGGTTCGGTGTTGAGCAACACCACCGCCTTCAAACCACCTGCCAACATTTGACCGGCGTTCTGACCGCCCGCTTTGGGCAATGCGCCGACCACTTGTGCGCCCACCGTGTTGGCGGCTTCGCCGAGGTAACCCACAGTCGCGCCGGTTTGTGCGCCGATCCAGTTGGCCAAGCTCAGCAAGCTCGATGCTTTGGCGTGATGCGCCGCTGCGTTGCCCAACAAAATGGCTTTGCGCTCACCGCCTGTCAATGACTTGGCGATGGCTTGTGCTTCTGCGCTGTTGGCATTGCCCGCCACAGGTGCAGCAGCACCAGTGATAGCGCCCACAGCAGCTGCGATGTCTGCCAAGGCTTGCACCCAGTTGGCGGCATCTGCCACCAAAGTGTTGGCCACAGGCATGGCCCAGTCGTAGGCTTGTGCGTTCAAGGCGTTGACCTTGCCACCGTTGCGCACCGCTTGGCGCAGACGTTGAGCCAACAAAGGTTGGTCTTTACGCACGTTCGAGCCAATCACCAAGACGCGTTGCAGCGTGGTGAGAGAAGCCACAGAAGTCCCCAACCAACGGGCTTTGCCATCAGTTTGGAAGTCTGCAGCGCGCAAACGTGTGTCGATGTTTTGGCTACCCAAGCCGCGCGTCAGCGCTGCGGCCAAGTACAACTCTTCAGCCGTGCTGTGTGGGCTGGCCAAAGTGCCGATGGCTTGTGGGCCGTGCTGGGCTTTGACGCCTTGCAAGCCGTTGGCCACGTATTCGAGGGCAGTTTGCCAATCGACTTCTTTCCACTCGCCGCCTTGCTTGAGCATAGGCTTGGTCAAGCGGTCTGCGCTATCCAAAGCTTCGTAGCTGAAACGGTCGCGGTCAGCAATCCAGCATTCGTTGACGTCTTCGTTCTCCAAAGGGACAACGCGCATGACTTTGTTGTTCTTGACTTGAACGATCAAGTTAGCACCGGTGGCATCGTGCGGGCTGACCGACTTGCGACGGCTCAATTCCCAAGTACGTGCGCTGTAACGGAATGGCTTGCTGGTCAACGCGCCCACGGGGCAGATGTCGATCATGTTGCCCGACAACTCGGAGTCAACCGATTGACCCACAAAGGTTTCAATCTCAGCATGCTCACCACGGTTGGACATGCCCAACTCCATGACGCCGGCCACTTCTTGGCCAAATCGCACGCAGCGTGTGCAGGCGATACAACGGCTCATCTCTTGCATGCTCACCAAAGGACCGACGTCCTTAGGGTGCACGACGCGTTTTTCTTCTTCGTAACGCGAGGTAGAACCACCGTAACCCACCGCCAAGTCTTGCAACTGGCACTCACCGCCTTGGTCACAAATAGGGCAATCGAGTGGGTGATTGATGAGCAAGAACTCCATCACCGACTTTTGCGCTTTGACGGCACGGTCCGTTTTGGTGCGAACCACCATGCCTTGCGTCACGGGCGTGGCGCAAGCGGGCATAGGCTTAGGCGCCTTCTCCACATCCACCAAACACATGCGGCAGTTGGCCGCGATGCTGAGCTTCTTGTGGTAACAAAAATGCGGAATGTAAGTGCCAGCCTTTTCAGCGGCATGCATGACCATGCAGCCCTCTTGGACTTCAACTTTTTTTCCGTCGAGTTCGATTTCAACCATGGTGCTTATCCGTCAAACGTACGCCGGGACCATGCAGGTCTTTTGCGTGATGTGGTGTTCAAATTCGTGGCGGAAATGCTTGATCATGCCGCGCACGGGCATGGCGGCTGCATCGCCCAAGGCGCAAATGGTGCGCCCCATGATGTTCTCGGCCACGTTGTCCAGCAAAGCCAAGTCGCTTTCGCGGCCTTCGCCACGTTCGATGCGGTCAACCATGCGCCACAACCAACCTGTACCTTCGCGGCAAGGTGTGCACTGGCCACATGATTCGTGCATGTAGAAGTAGCTCAAACGTTGCAGGCTCTTGACCATGCAGCGTGAGTCGTCCAACACGATCACAGCGCCTGAGCCCAACATGGAGCCCGCTTTGGCGATGGAGTCGTAATCCATGGTGCACTGCATGATGACATCGGCAGGCAACACAGGCGATGAAGAACCGCCAGGAATCACAGCCTTCAGGGTGCGGCCTTTGCGCACGCCACCAGCCAACTCCAACAGTTTGGAGAACGGTGTGCCCATCGGGATTTCGTAGTTGCCGGGGCGCTCGACGTCACCGCTGACCGAGAAGATCTTGGTGCCGCCGTTGTTGGGCTTGCCGCATTCGAGGTAAGCCTGACCACCATTGCGGATGATCCAAGGCACGGCCGCGAATGTTTCGGTGTTGTTGATGGTCGTGGGCTTGCCGTACAAACCAAAGCTCGCAGGGAACGGTGGCTTGAAACGCGGTTGGCCTTTTTTGCCTTCGAGCGATTCGAGCAATGCTGTTTCTTCGCCGCAGATGTAAGCGCCAAAACCGTGGGCAGCGTGCAACTGAAAGCTGAACTTCGAGCCCATGATGTTGTCGCCCAAGAAGCCAGCTGCGCGGGCTTCTTCAAGGGCTGCCTCAAAGCGTTCGTAGCTTTGAAAGATTTCACCGTGAATGTAGTTGTAACCCACGCTGATGCCCATGGCATAAGCTGCAATGGCCATACCCTCAATCACGATGTGCGGGTTGTGCTGCAAGATCTCGCGGTCTTTGCAAGTCCCGGGCTCACCTTCGTCGGAGTTACAGACCAAATACTTTTGACCGGGGAACTGACGCGGCATGAAGCTCCACTTCAAACCGGTGGGGAAGCCCGCACCGCCGCGACCACGCAAACCCGACTCTTTGACCGTCGCAATCACTTGGTCTTGGGTCATGCCCGCAACGCCAGTTTCGGGATTCGGCGCACTGCCGTCTTGACCCAAAATTTTGCGCAAAGCTTGGTAACCACCGCGCGCCACGTAATCTTGCAGCGACCAGTTATGACCGTTCAAACCAGCCAAGATTTGAGGGCTAAGGTGACGGTCGTGAAAACACGTCTCTTCAGCCGTGGTTTGGAATTGAGAAAGCACTTGTTGGACGTTCATGCTCATTCCTTTGCAGCACGCAGGCCATCGACCAATTGGTCCAGCTTGTCATTGCTCATGTAGCTGCACATGGTGCGGTCGTTGACCAACAACACCGGCGCATCGGCGCAAGCGCCCATACATTCGCCGGGTTGCAAGGTGAACACGCCGTCAGCGGTGGTGCCGCCAACTTCAATGCCCAGCTTTTGCGCCAAGTGCATCAAAGCGCCCTGCCCGTTGCGCAACTGGCAAGGCAAGTTGGTGCAAACGTTGATCTTGAACTTGCCAACCGGTTGTTGGTTGTACATGTTGTAGAACGTGGTCACTTCGTGCACAGCCATCGGCGCCATGTCCAAGATCTTGGCAATGGCGCGCTCGCTTTCAGCGCTCACGTAGCCCTGCTCTTGTTGAGCAATCGACAAGCAGGCCATGACGGCCGACTGTTTTTGATCTGCAGGGTATTTGGCAACTTCGCGCTCGAAGCGCGCAAAGACCTCGGCCGACAGCGGTGCGCTGTGGTGGATAGCTTCAGAACTCATCGGTCAATTTCCCCGAACACAATGTCCATGGTGCCAATCACCGCAACGGTGTCAGCGATCATGTGGCCACGCGCCATTTCATCCATGGCTGCCAAATGGGCAAACCCTGGGGCGCGAATCTTTAGACGGTAAGGCTTGTTGGCACCATCGCTCACGAGATAGATACCAAACTCACCTTTGGGATGCTCAACGGCGGCATACGCTTCGCCTTCGGGCACATGGAAACCTTCGGTGAAAAGTTTGAAATGGTGGATCAACTCCTCCATGTTCGACTTCATACCTTCACGGCTAGGTGCGGCCACTTTGTGGTTGTCCGTGATGACAGGACCGGGGTTGACGCGCAACCAATCGACGCACTGTTTGATGATGCGGTTGGACTGACGCATTTCTTCCACACGCACCAAATAACGGTCGTAGCAATCGCCGGTTTTGCCCACAGGAATGTCGAAGTCCATGCGGTCGTACACGTCGTAGGGCTGGTGCTTGCGCAAGTCCCAAGCGATGCCTGAGCCACGCAACATGGCGCCTGTGAAACCCAGGTTTTTGGCACGCTCTGGCGTGACCACGCCGATACCCACGGTGCGTTGCTTCCAAATGCGGTTATCAGTCAACAGCGTTTCGTACTCGTCGACCAATTTGGGGAAGCGCTGCGTGAAATCATCGATGAAATCGAGCAATGAGCCTTGGCGGTTTTCGTTCAAACGCGCAATGGCTTTGGCATTTTTGATCTTGCTGACTTTGTACTGCGGCATGGTGTCAGGCAAGTCGCGGTACACGCCGCCTGGACGGAAGTAAGCCGCGTGCATGCGCGCACCCGACACCGCTTCGTACATGTCGAACAAGTCTTCACGTTCGCGGAAGCAATAAATCAAGATATTCATCGCGCCGCAGTCGAAACCATGGCAGCCCAGCCACAACAAGTGGTTGAGCAAACGGGTGATTTCGGAATACATCACACGGATGTACTGCGCACGCTCTGGCACTTCGATGCCCATCATTTTTTCGATGGCCAAACAGTAAGCATGCTCGTTGCACATCATGGACACGTAGTCGAGACGGTCCATGTAGGGCAACGATTGGATGTAGGTTTTGCTCTCGGCCAACTTTTCAGTGGCGCGGTGCAACAAGCCGATATGGGGGTCAGCGCGTTGGACCACTTCGCCATCGAGCTCCAACACCAAACGCAACACGCCGTGTGCTGCAGGATGCTGAGGGCCCAAGTTCAGGGTGTAGTTCTTGATATCAGCCATGGTCAGTGCGTACCGCCGTAGTTGTCTTCACGAATGATGCGCGGCGTGATTTCGCGCGGCTCGATGGTGACGGGTTGGTACACCACACGTTTTTGTTCGGCGTCATAACGCATTTCCACGTGACCCGAGGTTGGGAAATCTTTGCGGAAGGGATGGCCGATGAAACCGTAATCGGTCAACAAGCGGCGCAAGTCCAAATGGCCTTCGAACACGATGCCAAACAGATCAAAGGCTTCGCGCTCAAACCAGTTGGCAGAGCTCCACAGGTCATTGACAGAAGCCACGACCGGCACGTCATCACTCACCGCAAACACGCGCACGCGAAGGCGCCAGTTGTGGCTGATGGACAGCAAATGAATGGTCACAGCGAAACGGGGAGCATCCGTGAATTTGGAATGGGCGCCGTCTTTGTAGCTGGAATAGTCCATGCCACACACATCGATCAATTGCTCAAAGCCTAAACGCGCGTTATCGCGCAAGGTTTGGCAAACATCGTGGTAATCCGCAGCAGAAACTGTGAGCGTCAATTCGCCCAAGGCCGAATCGAGTTGCTTGACTTGACCGCCCAGCACATCGTGCAAAGCCGCCTCAAGCGTTTGAATGGAATGACTCATCTTGAACTTCCTGCTCAGCGGGCAATGGTGTTTTCGCGGCGAATCTTGCTTTGCAACTGCAAGATGCCGTACAACAAAGCCTCAGCCGTGGGTGGACAGCCTGGCACATACACATCCACGGGCACCACACGGTCACAACCGCGCACCACCGAGTAGCTGTAGTGGTAGTAACCACCACCGTTGGCACATGATCCCATGGACAACACCCAACGTGGCTCCGACATTTGGTCGTAGACCTTGCGCAAAGCGGGTGCCATCTTGTTGCACAACGTACCAGCCACGATCATCAAATCGGACTGACGTGGGCTTGGACGAAACAACATGCCGAAGCGGTCGATGTCATAACGGGCAGCACCCGCATGCATCATCTCCACCGCGCAGCAAGCCAAGCCGAATGTCATGGGCCACAACGAGCCCGTTTTGGCCCAATTCACCACCGAGTCATACGACGTGGTGATGAAGCCTTCTTTGAAAACGCCTTCAAGTGACATAGTTGATCCTTATTCCCAATCGATGGCACCCTTGATCCACATGTAGGCAAAGCCTGCAACGAGGATGGCAAGGAAGATCATCATGTCGATGAAGCCAATGAAACCAATTTCCTTGAGCGCCACGGCCCAAGGGAACAAAAATGCGATTTCCAAATCAAACAAGATGAAGAGGATGGCGATCAAGTAATAACGCACATCGAACTTCATGCGCGCGTCTTCAAACGCTTCGAAACCACATTCGTAAGGGGAGTTTTTGGCCGGATCAGGACGATTCGGACCTAAGAGGTAACCCAGAACCTGGGGGGCAACCCCCACGCCAAGGCCCACAAGGATAAACAGGAGGACGGGAAGGTATTGTTCTAAGCTCATCTCAATCTCGCAGTATGACTATCTGTTTTAGTCAGCGAAGTTTGCCGTAACTGGTTGACACCAGAGTTACAGCAAACTTTTTTTGGATGGTGCCGTCGGCGAGACTCGAACTCGCACAGCTTTCGCCACTACCACCTCAAGATAGCGTGTCTACCAATTTCACCACGACGGCTTTGGGTTGATTGCTCAAGGAAAACGAAGAGGGATAACGCTTCCTGAACAGCTTTAGAGTTTACCCTGAAAAGGGCCCCAATCACTCTAAAAGCGAAAGGTTTTTACCTTACTTTGTTGGAATTTGTGCGGCACCTGAAGCAGGCACAACAGCAGGTGCAGGCACAGCACCATTTGCTTCAGTGACAGCAGGCGCAACAGCCGAACCTTCCAGCACGCTGCCAGAACTGGCAGGACGCAAATTACCAAAATAAGCCAAACCTAAAGTACACACAAAGAAGACCGCAGCCAACACACCTGTCGTGCGCGACAAAAAGTTGGCGCCACCGGTCGCACCAAACAAGCTGCCAGAACTGCCACTGCCAAACGCAGCGCCCATGTCTGCACCTTTGCCGTGCTGAACCAAGATCAGGCCAATCATGCCCAAGGCTGCCAACAACTGAACCACTTGCACGATGTTAAGAATCAAACTCATAAAAACTCCGAAAAATATAGATTTCAGCGCGCCGCAGCGGCAATGATGGTGAGGAAGTCAGCAGACTTCAGTGCCGCGCCGCCAATCAAGCCACCGTCAATATCAGGCTGACTCAACAGTTGCGAGGCATTGGCGGCATTCATGCTGCCGCCGTACAAAATCTGAACACGATCGGCATGCTCTGTTGCCGCATGCAATTGCGCGCGTAACACCGCATGCACCGCTTGCGCCTCTTCAGGCGTCGCGGTCTTGCCGGTGCCGATGGCCCAAACAGGCTCATACGCCACCACGATTTCACTGATGCAATGACCATTGGCGTGAATCACCGCCGCCAATTGACGCTTGACCACCTCTTCGGTTTTGCCCGCTTCACGCTCAGCCAAAGTCTCACCCACGCACACGACGGGCGTGATACCGGCAGACAGTGCGCGTTGCGCTTTCGAGGCCACTTGCTCATCCGTTTCGCCATGGTATTGACGACGCTCGGAATGACCCACGAGGCAATAACGCACCGCAAAGTCTTTGAGCATGGCAGCCGATGTTTCACCGGTGTATGCGCCCTGCTCATGGGCAGACACATCTTGCGAACCCAAGTCAATGCCTGAGCCTTTGACCAATTGCTGCACTTGCGACAAGTAACCCATCGGCACACACACAGCGACTTGCGCTTGCTTACCGCCCAAAGCTTGCGCCAAACCTTGTTGCACACCTTGCACCAAAGCTTCGTTGGCAGCCAAGCTGCCATTCATCTTCCAATTTCCTGCAATGAGTTTTTGCTTCATCACAAACTCCAAGTCAAAACGATTTTGCCCACATGCTGGTTGGACTCCATCAAACGGTGTGCACTGGCAGCACCGTCAGCAGACGCGGCATCGAAGGTGGAATGAATCACGGGACGAATACGACCCGCTTCAATCAAAGGCCACACATGCTCACGCAAATTGCGCGCAATCGCCGCCTTGAACGACACAGGGCGAGGACGCAAGGTCGACCCCGTGATGGTCAAGCGACGACGCAACACCAAACCCGCGTTGAATTCACTCTTGACGCCGCCCTGCACCGCGATGATGACCAATCGACCATCTTCGGCCATGCAGGCCACTTCGCGCGCCACATAGTCGCCCGCGACCATGTCGAGCACGACATCCACACCTTTGTCACCCGTCAGGCGCATCGCCTCGGCCACAAAGTCATGGGTCTTGTAATTGATGGCGTGATCAGCGCCGAGAGCCACACAGGCTGCGCACTTGTCGTCGCTTCCTGCGGTGACGATCACGGTGGCACCCAAGGCTTTGGCCATTTGAATGGCCGTCACCCCGATACCACTTGAACCGCCCTGTACCAACAAGGTTTCACCCGTTTGCAAACGCGCACGGTCAAACACATTGCTCCAGACGGTGAAGAAGGTCTCCGGCAATGACGCCGCTTCCACATCGCTCAAGCCCTTGGGTACAGGCAAACACTGGCCAACAGGGGCCACGCAATATTGCGCGTAACCACCACCGGCCACCAAGGCACACACACGGTCACCGACTTTCAAGCCCGCCTCAGCCATGGCCGAAACATCGCCTGACTCGATCACACCCGCCACCTCTAAACCCGGCACATCCGATGCGCCCGCGGGCACAGGATAGTTACCAGTACGTTGCAGCACGTCAGGGCGGTTGATGCCACTGGCGCTGACACGAATCAGCAACTCACCCACACCGGCTTGCGGCACAGGCCGCTGAGCAGGACGCAGCACCTCAGGGGCGCCTGGACTAGAGATTTCGACGATGTGCATCATGTGCAAACCTTGAACGTTGGATTAAGACTGTGCGTCGTGACGATCGCCATGATGCTGCTCGCCCGCAGGACGCTCCATCAAGGCTTTCATCGACAACTTCACACGACCTTTTTCGTCTGTTTCGAGCACTTTCACGCGCACGATTTGACCTTCAGCCAACACGTCAGTCACCTTTGCAATGCGCTCGTGGCTGATCTGGCTGATGTGCAACAGACCGTCTTTGCCTGGCAGCAAGTTGACCAAAGCACCGAAGTCCAAGATCTTGGTGATCGGGCCTTCGTAGACCTTGCCAATTTCGACTTCAGCCGTGATCTCAGTGATGCGACGCTTGGCGATTTCAGCCTTCTCGCCATCGGTGGCAGCGATGGTGATCGTGCCGTCTTCTTCGATGTTGATTTGGCAACCGGTTTCTTCGGTCAACGCACGGATGGTGGCGCCGCCTTTGCCGATCACGTCACGGATCTTCTCGGGGTTGATCTTCATGGTGAACAACTTAGGTGCAAAGTCAGACACTTCGGTCTTGGCTTCGCCCATCGCTGCTTGCATCTTATCCAAGATGTGCATGCGCGCTTCTTTGGCTTGAGCCAACGCCACTTGCATGATTTCTTTGGTGATGCCTTGGATCTTGATGTCCATTTGCAAAGCGGTAATACCGTTGGTGGTACCGGCCACTTTGAAGTCCATATCACCCAAGTGATCTTCGTCACCCAAGATGTCGGTCAACACAGCAAAACGGTTGCCGTCTTTGATCAAGCCCATGGCGATACCGGCCACGTGTGCTTTCATAGGAACGCCAGCGTCCATCATGGACAAGCAGCCACCGCAGACCGAAGCCATGGATGAAGAACCGTTGGATTCTGTGATTTCAGACACCACGCGCATGGTGTATGGGAACTCTTCTTTGGTTGGCAACACAGCCACCAAAGCACGCTTGGCCAAACGGCCGTGACCGATTTCGCGGCGTTTTGTAGAGCCCATGCGACCCACTTCGCCAGTAGCGAACGGAGGCATGTTGTAGTGCATCATGAAGCGGTCTTCGTACTCACCAGCCAAGGCGTCGATGCGTTGTGCGTCGCGCTCAGTACCCAAAGTGGTCACCACCAAAGCTTGGGTTTCGCCGCGTGTGAACAAGGCAGAGCCGTGGGTGCGTGGCAACACGCTGTTGCGGATTTCGATGGGGCGCACAGTGCGTGTGTCGCGGCCGTCAATGCGTGGCTCGCCTGCCAAAATTTGGCTGCGAACAATGCGGGCTTCGATGTCGAACAACATGTTTTCGACTTTGACCGAGTCAAACTCAACGCCGTCGGCCTTCAAACCAGCCATCACAGCGCCGTAAGCTTCACGGCAAGCGTGTGTACGGGCTTGTTTGTTACGAATTTGGTAGGCAGCGCGCAGCTTGTCTTCCGCTTGAGCAACGACCTTGGCGATCAGTGGCTCGTCCTTGGCAGGTGCAGACCAATCCCAAGCTGGTTTGCCAGCGTCGCGCACCAATTCGTGAATGGCGTTGATCGCGATGTTGCCTTGCTCGTGGCCGAACACCACAGCACCCAACATGATTTCTTCTGACAGCTGTTGGGCTTCAGATTCCACCATCAACACAGCGGCTTCGGTACCAGCGACCACGAGGTCCATCTGGCTGTCTTTGCGTTGTGTTTGGCCTGGGTTCAAGACGTATTCGCCGTTGATGTAACCCACGCGAGCGGCACCGATGGGGCCGTTGAAAGGAATACCAGAAATGCTCAAAGCAGCAGACACAGCGATCAAGGCAGCGATGTCAGCATCGACTTCTGGGTTCAACGACACGGTGTGAATCACCACGTGCACGTCGTTGTAGAAACCTTCTGGGAACAAAGGACGGATGGGGCGGTCGATCAGACGGCTGGTCAATGTCTCGTGTTCGCTGGGCTTGGCTTCGCGCTTGAAAAAGCTGCCGGGGATCTTGCCTGCGGCGTATGTTTTCTCGATGTAATCGACAGTCAAGGGGAAGAAGTCTTGGCCAGCTTTGGCAATCTTCGAACCCACGACAGTGGCCAACACCACGGTGTCATCCATGTTGACGAGCACAGCGCCGCCAGCTTGGCGAGCCATTTCGCCGGTTTCCATGGTGACCGTGTGTTGGCCCCATTGGAAGGTTTTGGTAACTTTGTTAAAAATTGACATGTGTTTTTCCTAATGAAATTTGGCAGGCCCCGGTGCAGCACACGATGCCATTCCAGAAAAGTGGGGGCTTTTTTGGAATGACACAGCTTTCGAATCTGCGCCTCGTTGTCTTGCCGTGGGTTAAAAGTTCGTTGTTGAAAGTGCAAAACGCCTGAGCTTGTTGAAAACTCAGGCGTTTTTCGCGAGAAATTTAACGATTACTTGCGCAGGCCAAGCTTGGCGATCAGAGCAGCGTAACGGTCAAAGTTTTTCGACTTGAGGTAGTCGAGCAATTTACGACGGCGGCTCACCATGCGCAACAAACCGCGACGACCGTGGTGGTCTTTGGCGTGCAATTTGAAGTGAGGTGTGAGTTCGTTGATACGAGCGGTCAACAAAGCCACTTGGACTTCGGGACTGCCTGTATCGCCTGCGGCGCGTGCGTTGTCTTTGACGACTTCAGCAATTTTTGCTGTCAACATGGTTTTTTCCTTAAATATTTGACTTGCGTTGCACCGTGGAAGTTGGTGCAACGTGCTGGTGCTTTACCCGAAAGTAAAGCCTGCTAAGTATAGCAGGACGCTTGGCATCGCTTCAATAGCGCTGCATTTGGCAACTGGTGGGCATTTGGGCGGCTTCGGGTGACAAGGACTTGATCACGCGAAAGCCGTAACTGGACCCTTCCACGTCAAAAGCCACACCAGGCTCCCCCTGATGATCCATTTGTCCGACCACCAAGGCTTGTTGAAACTGGTGATCCGCCGCACGCATGAACCCTTTTTGACCAAATTTAGTCACGCGCACCTGTTCTAAAGCACGCGCCACTGGCACCGCATCAGCCGTGCCTGCTTTTTCAACGGCCTGCACCAAGGACTCCACCATCAACTGCATGCGCATGTGCACGTAGTCATCGGCGGGTTGCGGGAAGCGCTGGCGAAATGCCTTGTAAAAATCAGCTGAAGGCTTGCTCTGTACGTTGGGCAACCAATCGGCCACAGCCACCACACGACCCACGCCTGACTGACCAATCGCGGCAGGTGCCCCTAAAGCGTTGCCGTAAAACGTATAAAACTTGCCGTCAAACCCCACCTCACGGGCGGCTTTGACCAACAAAGTCAAGTCATTGCCCCAGTTACCGGTGATCACCGCTTGGGCGCCACTGGCCTTGATTTTGGCGGCGTAAGGCAGAAAGTCTTTCACCCGCCCGACGGGATGCAACTCATCACCCACGATTTGCACGTCTGGGCGCTGCGCCGTCAACTGACGACGCGCCTCGCGCGAGACCGCTTGGCCGAAGCTGTAGTCTTGCCCCATCAAATACACGCGCTTGGTGTTTTTGTCTTGCTGAATCACCTGCATCAGCGCGGCCATGCGCATGTCGGCATGCGCATCAAAGCGAAAATGCCAGAAGCTGCAGCGCTCATTGGTCAACGCGGGATCAACCGCGGAGTAGTTCAAAAACAAGACGCGGCGCTCAGGCTCACGTTCGTTTTGCTTATTGGCAGCTTCAATCAAGGCGGCAGCCACCGCCGAACTGTTGCCTTGAAGCACAAAGCCGGCCCCCTCGTCCACAGCCGCACGAAATGCAGAAAGCGCCTCTTCGGTTTGCCCCTTGCTGTCATGACGCACCAAGACCAACTCACGCGAGCCGCCGGGTAACTTGACCCCGCCGCGCTGGTTCACCCGCTCTACGGCCCACAACAAATTGCGATACACCGCCTCGCCCGTGTTGGCAAACGGGCCACTCAAACCCTCAATCAGGGCCAATTTAATCGGCGGCAACGCCGTCTTCACCCGCACCACAGACGGTGAAGCTTTAGGCGTCGTGGCACAAGCGGCCGAAGCCAATACGGCCCCACACGCCAAAACGGCAGACCATTTCAAAACAACACGAAAACACGCACCCATGACAAACTCTCTCATTTAAAAATTAACCGATAAGGGCTGCGCATGCCAAGGTGGCACGGTGCCGAGGGTCACGCCAAATCAGCCAAAGGCCAACGTGGTCGAATATCGAAACCGTAATGATGAAGCGCTTGGGCTTGACCGCCCTCGCCGCTTTGCAAGCGCATGGCTGCGGCCATGGCGATCATGGCGCCGTTGTCCGTACACAAATGCAACTCGGGGTAATGCACGCGCACACCTTGGCGCTTACACGCCGCATTGAGCTGCTCACGCAAGTGACGGTTAGCCCCCACGCCACCGGCCACCACCAAGCGCTTCAAGCCTGTTTCGCGCAATGCCGTCAGTGATTTTTTCAACAGCACATCCACAATGGCGGCCTCGGTGGACGCAGCCAAATCTGCCTTACGAGCTTCTAAGTCATCGCCCAACTTTTTAGCTTGGGTCATCACAGCCGTTTTCAAACCGGCAAAAGAAAAATCCAAATTCCCGCTGTGCAACAACGGACGCGGCAACTTGAAAGCGGCCGGATCGCCCTGCTCCGCCAATTTGGACAAAGCAGGCCCGCCCGGATACCCCAAACCCATCAGCTTGGCAGACTTGTCAAACGCCTCACCGGCTGCATCGTCAATGGTTTCACCCAACAATTCGTAACGCCCCACGCCATCCACCCGCATCAATTGCGTGTGCCCACCCGACACCAACAACGCCACAAACGGAAACTCTGGGGGATCGGCGCTCAAAAACGGCGACAACAAGTGCCCTTCCAAGTGATGCACGCCCAGCACGGGTTTTTGCAAAGCGGCACCCAATGCACATGCCACGCCCGCACCGACCAACAACGCGCCGGCCAAACCCGGGCCTCGGGTATAGGCCACGACATCAATTTCTTGCAAACTTTTTTGAGCCTCGGCCATCACCTCACGCGCCAGCGGAATCACGCGACGAATGTGGTCACGGCTGGCCAACTCAGGCACCACACCGCCATAGGCTTGGTGCATGGCAATTTGGCTGTACAAGGCATGTGACAGCAACTTGGGCAACACCGCTTGGCCATTCGCGCGCAGGTCAGCCTCAACGAGCGCTACACCCGTTTCATCGCAGGAAGATTCAATACCGAGGATCAACATAGGAGGAGAGTTTATGCGGCCCGTTCACTGCGCATTCTGATCAAAGATCGACGCGCAATGCAAAGCGACCATTCAGACTGAAACAGCCTGAATGGTCGCTTGAACCGGTGAACGCGCAGATTACTTCTGTGCAGCGTCCATGGCGGCGTTCAACGTAGCGCTTGGGCGCATCACCGCTGTGACTTTGGCCACATCAGGCAAGTAGTAACCGCCGATGTCGACAGCCTTGCCTTGAACGCTGTTGAGCTCGTCCACGATCTTGCTTTCGTTGTCTGTCAGCGTTTTGGCCAAAGATGCAAACTTGGCAGCCAAGTCTTGGTCTTCAGTTTGCGCGGCCAACTCTTGGGCCCAGTACATGGCCAAGTAGAACTGGCTGCCACGGTTGTCGAGCTGACCGGTTTTGGGCGATGGGTTCTTGTTGGTGTCCAACAATTTGCCGGTCGCTGCGTCCAAAGTTTTGGCCAAAACGGTCGCCTTGGTGTTGCCCGTTTTCAGGCCCAAGTCTTCAAAGCTCACGGCCAAAGCCAAGAACTCACCCAATGAATCCCAACGCAAGTGGTTTTCTTCCACCAGCTGTTGCACATGCTTAGGCGCTGAACCGCCCGCGCCTGTTTCGTACATGCCGCCACCGGCCATCAAAGGCACGATGGACAACATCTTGGCCGAGGTACCGAGTTCCATGATCGGGAACAAGTCGGTCAAGTAGTCACGCAAGATGTTGCCGGTCACCGAGATGGTGTCCAAGCCACGGCTCACACGCTCCAAGGTGTAGCGCATGGCGCGCACTTGAGACATGTGCTCGATGTGCAGGCCTTGGGTATCGTGGACTTTCAAGTAGAGGTCGACCTTCTTGATCAACTCGTTCTCGTGTGGACGGTAGGGGTCCAACCAGAAAATGGCAGGCATGCCAGAGTTGCGTGCGCGGGTCACAGCCAACTTCACCCAGTCACGGATGGCAGCGTCTTTGACCTGGCACATACGCCAGATGTCGCCTTCTTCCACGTTTTGGCTCAGCAAGACTTCGCCTGTGGCCAAGTCGGTGATGTTGGCCACGCCGTCTTCTTGAATTTCAAACGTCTTGTCGTGTGAACCGTATTCTTCGGCTTGCTGCGCCATCAAACCCACGTTGGGCACCGTGCCCATGGTCTTGGGGTCGAAGTTGCCGTGCCACTTGCAGAAGTTGATCATCTCTTGGTAGATACGGGCAAAGGTCGACTCAGGCATCACAGCCTTGGCATCCTTCAAGCGGCCATCGGCGCCCCACATCTTGCCGCCGTTACGGATCATGGCGGGCATGGAAGCGTCCACGATGATGTCGTTGGGCGAATGGAAGTTGGTGATGCCTTTGGCAGAGTCCACCATCGCCAACTCTGGGCGGTGCTCGTGGCAAGCGTGCAAATCACGCTTGATTTCGTCTTGTTGGCTTTGTGGCAAAGCGGCGATCTTGTTGTACAGATCGGCCATGCCGTTGTTCACGTTCACGCCCAGTTCATCAAACAGTTTGGCGTGCTTAGCAAACGCTTCTTTGTAGAAAATCTTCACACAGTGGCCGAACACGATGGGGTGAGACACCTTCATCATGGTGGCCTTCACGTGCAGGGAGAACATCACGCCTGTTTTGTGTGCGTCTTCGATTTCTTTTTCGTAGAACTCGACCAGCGCTTTTTTGCTCATGAACATGCTGTCGATGATCTCTTTGTCAAGCAAAGAAACTTTGGGCTTCAACAGAATGGTCTTGCCGCTCTTGGTGATGAGCTCCATCTTCACGTCACGGGCTTTGTCCAAAGTCAAAGACTTTTCGCCGTGGTAGAAATCGCCGTGGTGCATGTGTGACACGTGCGAGCGAGAGGCTTGGCTCCAATCGGCCATGCTGTGTGGGTTCTTGCGAGCGAACTCTTTCACAGCGCGAGGGGCGCGGCGGTCAGAGTTACCTTCACGCAAAACGGGGTTCACCGAGCTACCGATGCACTTGGCGTAGCGAGCCTTGATGGCTTTTTCTTCGTCGGTCTTGGCGTTCTCAGGGTAGTCAGGCAGTGCGTAACCCTTGGCTTGCAACTCTTTGATCGCAGCAGTCAACTGACCCACAGACGCGCTGATGTTGGGCAACTTGATGATGTTGGCAGAAGGGTCCAGCGTGAGCTTGCCCAGTTCGGCCAAGTTGTTGGTCACGCGCTGTTCAGGCGGCAACAAGTCCGAGAACTCACCCAAAACACGGGCCGCCACCGAGATGTCGCTCTCGGCTACTTCGATACCGGCAGGCGCTGCAAATGTGCGAACGATAGGCAAAAACGCACGCGTGGCCAACAAAGGCGCTTCGTCCGTCAAGGTGTAAATGATTTTTGATTTTTCAGCAGCCATGTGTGCACTCATTCTTTTAGTGGATTGTGAGAAAAGAAATTCAGACTCGAACCTCCAACAAAACATCGGGATCAACCGCTGCTTGCGCCAGTTCTAAGCCCGCAACTTTACAACAACTGAGCCAGCGCTAGCCTTACGCAATGCTGTGTCACAACTTGGCACATCACTTGGCGCATAACTTGCAAGTTAGAGGAATGATTCCGTCCCGAAAGCCATGCTGTTGAAAGCCAAATCTCACAAAAATCAGCCACAGGCGGCCCTGCGCATCGTCGTGGTCGCGCCTGACTTGGTGGTGGAAGACCCCTGCGACGACCACGCCCGCAACCAAGCTGAGCGTTCACGCGCCTTGCGCATTGGGCTGCTAGAAAGCGGCTTCAACCTGATTGCCACCCTGCCCGCCGATGTGTTCTTGGCCGACCGCATCCACCAATTGCAACCGGATCTGATCATCGTGGATGCCGAATCTGAGGCGCGTGACGCGTTGGAGCACGTGGTGTTCGCCACCCGCGATGCCCGCAGGCCCATCGTGCTGTTCACCGACGACAACGACACCACCCATGTGCGCGACGCCGTGGCTGTGGGCGTGTCGGCCTACATCGTGGACGGCTTGTCGAGCACACGCATCCGCCCCATCTTGGACGTGGCCATGGCCCGCTTCGACTACGAAGAGCGCCTGCGCTTCGAACGAGACGACGCCCGCAGCGCCTTGCAAGAACGCACCGTGATCGACCGAGCCAAAGCGCTGCTGATGGAGCGACAAGGCCTCAGCGAAAAAGAAGCCTTCACCAAATTGCGCAAAATCGCCATGGACAAAGGTCTGAAACTGTCCGACATCGCGCAACGCACCTTGGACATGGCCGATTTGCTGTCCTGAGTGCACCAAAGTAACAAAATCACCAAATCGGTGCCAACCCAACATCGCAGCCGCGCCAAAAGCCCCAGTTTGGGGCTTTTTTAATTCGGGAGAACCCTAGGCAGCTGGCACAGCAATTGCAATCAGTTCACGGCAAGAACCAATGACGGTTCAAGGACAAAGGCGTCCCCACCCATGCACCCCAAGTGCGTGCGGTGAGGACGCCTTTGTCATTTCTGCCCCAGTTTTTTTATAGAGGAGTGATGTCATGACGAAACTTTTGGAGACCCCCATGAGCCGCCGCAATGTCTTGCAAGCCGCCACCGCAGGCGCTCTCACCATCGCCCCCGCTTTGCGTGCCGCGGTGTATGCCCAAGGTTCAGACAAGCCTGAAAAAGAAGAAGTGCGCATTGGCTTCATTCCCCTCACCGATTGCGCCAGCGTGGTGATGGCCTCCGTGCTGGGCATCGACAAAAAGTACGGCGTCAAGATCATCCCGTCCAAAGAGTCCAGCTGGGCGGGTGTGCGCGACAAGTTGGTCAACGGCGAGCTCGACTTTGCCCACGCCTTGTACGGCTTGATTTATGGCGTGCACATGGGTACCGCCGGTCCTAAAAAAGACATGGCTGTGTTGATGAATTTGAACCAAAACGGCCAAGCCATCACGCTGTCCAAAAAGCTCGCCGACAAAGGCGCGGTCGATGCAGCCAGCCTCGCCAAGTTGATGGCCACCGACAAACGCGAATACACCTTCGCCCAAACCTTCCCCACCGGCACACACGCCATGTGGCTGTATTACTGGTTGGCCAGCGTGGGCGTGAACCCACTCAAAGATGCCAAGGTCATCACCGTGCCGCCGCCCCAAATGGTGGCCAACATGCGCGTGGGCAACATGGACGGCTACTGCGTGGGCGAGCCTTGGGGCCACCGCGCGATTGCCGATGGCATTGGCATCACCGCAGCCACCACGCAAGACATCTGGCGTGACCACCCCGAAAAAGTGTTGGGCACCACCGGCGACTTCGTGAAGAAATATCCCAACACCGCACGCGCTGTGACCGCCGCGATTTTGGAAGCGGGCAAGTGGATTGACGCAGGCTTGCAAAACAAAATGAAGATGGCCGAAACCATCGCCGACAAGTCGTATGTCAACACCAGCGTGGACGTGATCAACCAACGCATCTTGGGCCGCTACCAAAACGGTTTGGGCAAAACCTGGGACGACCCCAACCACATGAAGTTCTTCAACGATGGCACGGCCAACTTCCCTTACCTGTCTGACGGCATGTGGTTCCTCACGCAGCACAAGCGTTGGGGCTTGCTCAAAGACCACCCTGACTATTTGAAAGTGGCCAAAGAGATCAACCAAATCGACATCTTCAAACAAGCGGCAGCCGCCAGCAACACACCCGTGCCCAAGAGCGCGATGCGCAGCAGCAAACTGATGGACGGTGTGGTGTGGGACGGCTCTGACCCGAAGAAATACGCCGACAGCTTCAAAGTTCACGCTTAAAGCATCCACGAACGCTCTCACACAAGGACACATCTCATGACTTTGAAACACCTGTTGTCACGCGTGGTGCCGCCCTTCATGGGCTTGGCACTGCTGGTGGGCATTTGGTCGCTGGTGTCTGTCACCAGCACCAACAACTTTCCCAACCCAACCGACACCTTCTGGCAAGCCGTGGATGTGTTCAGCAACCCGTTCTACAGCAACGGCCCCAACGACCAAGGCGTGGGCTGGAACGTGTGGAGCTCTCTCAAGCGCGTGGCACTGGGCTTTGGCTTGGCCGCGCTGGTGGGCATTCCTTTGGGCTTTCTGATTGGACGCTTCGAGTTTTTGTCGCGCATGTTCAACCCGCTCATCAGCTTGTTGCGCCCCGTGTCGCCCTTGGCTTGGTTGCCCATTGGTTTGTTGGTGTTCAAAGGCGCCAACCCTGCGGCCATTTGGACCATCTTCATTTGCTCCATTTGGCCCATGGTCATCAACACCGCGGTAGGTGTGCAACGTGTGCCGCAAGACTACATGAACGTGGCACGTGTGCTCAACCTCTCGGAATGGAAGATCGTCAGCAAGATTTTGTTCCCTGCGGTGCTGCCGTATATGTTGACCGGCGTGCGCCTCGCGGTGGGCACAGCTTGGTTGGTCATCGTCGCTGCGGAGATGCTGACCGGCGGCGTGGGCATTGGCTTTTGGGTGTGGGACGAGTGGAACAACCTGAACGTGAAAAACATCATCATCGCCATCTTCGTGATTGGCATTGTGGGCTTGGTGTTGGAGTACGCCCTCATCAAACTTGCCACCGCATTCACCTTTGAGGAGGTGCAGTCATGAACGCATCGTTGACCAGCAAGTATTTGCAAATTCAGGGTGTAGCCCAAACCTTCAAAACAGCCAAAGGCAATTTCCCTGCGCTGCGTGACATCGACCTGACCGTGGGCAAAGGCGAGTTCGTCGCCCTCATCGGCCACTCGGGTTGCGGCAAGTCGACCTTGCTCAACCTGATTGCAGGTTTGACCACGCCAACCGAAGGCACCTTGATTTGTGCCAACCGCGAAATCGCAGGCCCCGGCCCCGAGCGCGCGGTGGTGTTTCAAAACCATTCACTCTTGCCTTGGCTCACTTGCTTTGAAAACGTTTACCTCGGCGTGGAACGCGTGTTCGGTCAAACCGGCATCGTGGACGGCAAGCCCAAAGAAGACAAAGCCCAACTCACCGCTCGCACCCACGCGGCACTCGAGATGGTCAGTCTGAGCCACGCAGCCTTCAAACGCCCAGGCGAAATCTCAGGTGGCATGAAGCAACGCGTGGGCATTGCACGCGCCTTGGCCATGGAACCGCAAGTGTTGTTGATGGACGAACCCTTTGGTGCTTTGGATGCATTGACCCGCGCCAAGTTGCAAGACGAGTTGCTGGCCATCGTGGCCAACACGCAAAGCACGGTGGTGATGGTGACACACGATGTGGACGAAGCCGTGTTGCTGTCCGACAAGATTGTGATGATGACCAACGGCCCCGCTGCCACCATCGGCGAAGTGCTGCATGTGGACCTGCCTCGCCCCCGCTCACGCGTGACGCTGGCCGACGACCCTGCCTATTTGCACTACCGCAAAGCCGTGATTGACTTTTTGTACACGCGCCAAGCGCACGTGGAAAAACACTGAGGAGCTGGACATGAGCAACAAACTCAAACTCGTGATGGTGGGCAACGGCATGGCCGGTGTGCGCACCTTGGAAGAACTCATCAAGCTCACGCCAGACCTGTACGACATCACCGTCTTCGGCTCAGAGCCGCACCCCAACTACAACCGCATCTTGTTGTCGCCGGTGTTGGCGGGTGAACAAACCTTGGATGAAATCATCCTCAACCCACGCGACTGGTACAGCGACAACCACATCACCCTGCACACCAGCTGGACGGTGACCGAGGTGGACCGTGTCAAGCGCGTGGTGCATGCCACCAACGCCGCAGGCGAAGTCAAAAGCGCAGCGTATGACCGCTTGATTTTGGCCACGGGCTCTAACCCCTTCATGCTGCCTGTGCCGGGCCGCGAGTTGGACGGCGTGCTGGCCTACCGCGACATTGCCGACACACAGGCCATGATTGATGCGGCCACGAAATACAAACATGCGGTGGTGATTGGCGGCGGTTTGCTAGGCCTTGAAGCCGCCAACGGTTTGATAAAACGCGGCATGAGCGTGACCGTGGTGCACGTCGGTGAATGGCTGATGGAGCGTCAGCTCGACAAAGTCGCGGGCGGTTTGTTGCAACGCTCACTCGAAGAACGCGGCATGCAATTCCGCATGCAGGCGCACACCCAAGAATTACAAGCCGACAAAAACGGGCGCGTGGCGTCTGTGTTGTTCAAAGACGGCTCACACGCCCCCGCCGAGTTGGTGGTGATGGCCGTGGGTATTCGCCCAAACACGGGCCTCGCCGAAAAGATGCACTTGCATTGCGAGCGCGGCATTGTGGTCAGCGACACGCTGCAAACCGTGACCGACCCACGCATCTATGCCGTGGGCGAATGTGCGGCCCACCGTGGCATTGCCTATGGATTGGTGGCGCCTTTGTTTGAACAAGGCAAGGTGCTGGCCAACCATTTGGCCGAGTTCGGCATTGGCCGCTACACCGGCTCGCTCACCTCGACCAAGCTCAAAGTCACCGGCATTGATTTGTTCAGCGCGGGCGACTTCATGGGCTCTGACGATGGCAGCACCGAAGAGATTGTGTTGAGCGACCCCCACGAAGGTGTGTACAAAAAGCTCGTCATCCGCAACGACCAATTGGTGGGCGCGTGTTTGTATGGCGACACCGTGGATGGCAGCTGGTACTTCAAGCTGCTGCGCGACGGTCGCAGCGTGGCCGACATCCGCGAGAAGCTGATGTTTGGCGAATCCAACATCGGTGACGTGGGCCATGAAGGCCACAGCAAAGCCGCCAGCATGCCCGACGATGCCGAGGTGTGCGGTTGCAACGGCGTGAAAAAAGGCGCGATCTGCAAAGCCATCAAAGACAAAGGTTTGTTCACCTTGGATGAGGTGCGCAAGCACACCAAGGCCAGCGCTTCATGTGGCTCGTGCACGGGCTTGGTCGAGCAAATTTTGATGTTCACCGCAGGCGGCGACTACTCGGCCACGCCGAAGAAAAAAGCCATCTGCGGCTGCACCGACCACAGCCACCAAGAAGTGCGCGACGCGATTCGTGACCACAAGCTGTTGACCAACGATGCAGTGTTTGAGTTCTTAGAGTGGAAAAAACCAAGCGCAGACACCAAAGCCACAGGCTGCGCCACCTGCCGCCCAGCCATCAACTATTACCGCATGAGCAGCTGGCCCAAAGAAGCCTTGGACGACCCGCAAAGCCGCCTCATCAATGAGCGCAGCCACGCCAACATCCAAAAGGATGGCACCTACAGCGTCATCCCACGCATGTGGGGTGGCGAGACCACCGCCGACGAATTGCGCCGCATTGCCGACGTGGTGGACAAGTACAACATCCCCACCGTCAAGGTCACGGGCGGTCAACGCATTGACTTGCTCGGTGTGAAGAAAGAAGACTTGGTCAATGTGTGGAAAGACATTGGCATGCCTTGCGGCCACGCCTACGCCAAAGCTTTGCGCACCGTCAAGACCTGCGTGGGCAGCGAGTGGTGCCGCATGGGCACGCAAGACAGCACACAAATGGGCAAAGACCTTGAAAAAGCCATGTGGCGCATGTACGCCCCACACAAGGTGAAGTTCGCCGTGTCGGGCTGCCCGCGCAACTGCGCAGAGGCCGGCATCAAAGACGTGGGCATCATCGGCGTGGACAGCGGCTGGGAGATGTACATCGCGGGCAACGGCGGTATCAAAACCGAAGTGGCTGAGTTCTTTGTGAAGGTCAAAACCTCCGAAGAAGTGGTGGAGTACACCGGTGCCTTCATGCAGCTCTACCGCGAAGAAGGTTGGTACTTAGAGCGCACCGTGCACTACGTGAACCGCGTGGGCATGGACTACGTGAAGAGAAAAATCTTGGACGACGAAGCAGGCCGCAAAGCCTTATGGGCACGTTTGCAATTTGCGCTCGACGGCGAACCCGACCCATGGTTTGAGTTCGACAAAGCACAAGTCGACACGCGCCAGTTTGAAGCCCTCACCGTTTAAGGAAACACACCATGACCGAATGGAAAGTCATTTGCAAAGTTGACGACATCCCCGTGCTGGGCGCACGCCGCGTGCAGCGCGCCAAGGGGTTTGAAGTGGCGGTGTTTCGCAACGCCGAAGACAAAGTGTTTGCCTTGCTCGACCAATGCCCGCACAAGCGCGGTCCTTTGAGCCAAGGCTTGGTGTTTGGCGAAACCGTGGTGTGCCCGTTGCACAACTGGCACATTGGTTTGGTCGACGGCTGCGCCCACGCGCCCGATGAAGGCTGCACCACCCGCTTTGCGGTGCGGGTGGAAAACGGCGATGTGGCCTTGGATGTGAACGAGCTCAACACGCTCGCCATTGACGACGCCCCACACTAAAACACACACCCACCGCCTCACACCCCGTCACCCACTGCCCGAAAGCCGCCATGAAAGAAACGCGTTCAACCTGCCCCTACTGCGGTGTGGGCTGCGGCGTCATCATTGAATCCAAGGGTGGGCACATCACGGGCGTGCGTGGCGACCCCGCGCACCCTGCCAACTTTGGCCGCTTGTGCAGCAAAGGTTCAACGCTGCACCTCACAGCCAGCCCCGTGATGGCCGAACAAACGCGTTTGCTGCAACCCATGCGCCGCTTGGTGCGTGGCGGTAGTTTGCAACCCATGGCGTGGGACAACGCCATGCAATTGGCCAGCCAAACACTGGCCAGCATCGTGCGTGCGCACGGGGCCGATGCGCTTGGGTTTTATGTGTCGGGCCAGTTGCTGACCGAAGACTATTACGTGTTCAACAAATTGGCCAAAGGCCTGCTGGGCACCAACAACATCGACACCAACTCGCGCCTGTGCATGAGCAGCGCGGTGGCGGGCTACAAGCTCACCCTCGGCGCCGACGCCCCACCCGCTTGCTATGACGACGTGATGCACGCCAACTGCCTGTTCATCGCGGGCAGCAACGCGGCCTATGCGCACCCGATTTTGTTCAGGCGCATCGAGGACGCACGGGCGAAAAACCCCAACCTCAAAATCATCGTCGCCGACCCGCGCCGCACCGACACCGCCAGCAGCGCCGACCTGCATTTGCAGCTGCAACCCGGCACCGATGTGACCCTGTTTCACGGCATGTTGCATGTGATGTTGGCCGAGGGCTGGGTCGACACGGCCTACATCGCCGCGCACACCGAGGGCTTTGAAGCACTGCAAAATTTAGTGGCCGACTACACGCCCGCACGCGTGCATGAGGTGTGCGGCATCACCCCCGAACAACTGCTGCAAGCGACCCGCTGGTTTGCGGGCGTGCCGCCGAACAGCGCCAACAACGCACCTGACCCAACTTGGCGCACGCTCAGCCTGTATTGCCAAGGCTTGAACCAATCCAGCAGCGGCACGGCCAAAAACGCTTCGCTCATCAACCTGCATTTGGCAACCGCGCAAATTGGTAAAGCCGGGGCAGGACCTTTCTCACTCACCGGTCAACCCAACGCCATGGGCGGTCGCGAGGTGGGCGGCTTGGCCAACCTCATCAGCGCCCACCGCGACATGAGCAAGCCCGAACACCGCGCCGAAGTCGCAGCCCTTTGGGGCATTGACGATGTGCCGTCCAAGCCTGGCAAAACCGCGGTGGAAATGTTTGAAGCCGCCGCCGACGGCGAAATCAAAGCGCTGTGGATTGCCTGCACCAACCCCGCGCAATCCATGCCCGACCAAGCCACCGTGCGCCGCGCTTTAGAACGCGCTGAATTTGTGGTGGTGCAAGAAGCCTTTGCCACCGCCGAGACCTGCGACTTCGCCGACCTGCTGCTGCCCGCCACCACATGGGGCGAAAAAGAAGGCACAGTCACCAACAGCGAACGCCGCATCACCCGCGTGCGTGCAGCCGTGCCCGCGCCCGGGCAAGCACGGCATGACTGGCAAATCGTGGTGGACTTGGCTGCGCGTTTAGCCGAAGAGCCGGGTGTGGCACAACACAAAGACGGCCTGCATATGGCCTACACCTCGCCCGAAGAAATTTGGGTGGAGCACCGCGAATCCACCCGTGGCCGTGACCTCGACATCACGGGCCTGAGCTACGCGCACTTAGAAAACACACCCGAGCAATGGCCCATGCGTGAAGGTGCAGCCCAAGGTCAAGCACGTTTGTACGAAGACAGCGTGTTCGCCACCGCCAACGGCCGCGCCAAATTTGCGGCACTGCCCTACGTGCCCACAGCGGAAGCACGCGAGTCACGCTTTCCGTTCTCGCTCAACACAGGCCGCTTGCGCGACCAATGGCACGGCATGACGCGCAGCGGCTTGGTCGGCAAACTCTTTGGCCATGTGGCTGAACCCGTGGTGCAGCTGCACCCCGACGACATGGCGCGACTCAGCCTGACCGAAGACAGCTTGGTGCACGTCACCAGCAAGCGCGGCTCCATCGTGGTGCCGGCCCAAGCCAGCAGCGACCTAGGCGCCCACCAAGCCTTCATCGCCATGCATTGGGGCCCTGCGTTTTTGAGCGGTCGCGATCACCAAAACAAACCCCTCGCGGGCGTGAACGCCATCACCACCTCGGCGTATTGCCCCAGCTCCAAGCAACCCGAACTCAAGCATGCCGCTGTCAAAGTGCTCAAAGCCGAACTGCCTTGGACCTTGCTGGCCGTGGCGTGGTTGCCCGAGCACAAAGCCCAAACCATTTTGCAAGCCCTGCGCGCGCGCATGGTTCAGTTTGAATTTGCCAGCTGCGTGCCTTTCAGTGGCGACGCCCCCGACAACGGCATCATCCAGGGCCCCGCACGCCAAGGTGTGCTCATGCGCGCCGCGTGCAGCGAAGCGCCCGACATGGCCTTGGTGCACGACATGGAACAACTGCTGGGCCTCCATGGCGCCGACAGCTTGCGTTACGTGGACGCCAAACGCAGCCAATTGCGCAGCATGCGTTTGCGTCATCTCGACACGGCTGATTTGAAAGACACGCAACTCGACGCCTTCCTCATCGCGGGCGACACCTCCGCCCAAGCTTGGCTCAAAACACTGCTGCAAAACCAGCAATCGGCCAAAGCCTATGGCCGCCGCCTGCTGATGACCGGCAGCCAGCCGCCCGTGGCCTTGGTCGATGCAGGCGCAACGGTGTGCACCTGCGTGGGCGTGAAAGATGTGGCCATCCAAGCACATTTGAAAACCTGCCAAGGCGACGGAACCGCGCGTTTGGCCTCGTTACAAGGCGCGCTGAAATGCGGCACCCAATGCGGGTCCTGCGTGCCAGAGTTGCGCCGCATGATTCGCCTGACCTTGTCGAGTGACGCGGCGTCACCCTCATTGGCCTTATAGCCCTGGGTTATCAGCGCTGCGAGACAATACGCACATGGGAATTGGCCACTACATCAAAGACATCGGGCGCGGTCGCGACGGCGCCCGCCCTCTCACGCGCGAACACGCCACGGACCTGATGGGTCAAGTGCTGGACGGCCATGCAACCGACTTAGAAATTGGCGCGTTTTGTTTGGCCATGCGCATCAAAGGCGAAACCCCCGAAGAAATGGCTGGGTTTTTAGACGCCACCCATGCCCGGCTGCAACATGTTCAAGTGGACGCTGATACCCCTGTCGTGGTCTTGCCCAGCTACAACGGTGCACGCAAGTTGCCCGTACTCACCCCGCTGTTGGCCTGTTTGTTGGCCCGCGAAGGTGCGGCGGTGGTCATGCACGGCACAGCGACCGAGTCCAGCCGCATTACCTCAGAAGCCGTCTTGGCGGTCTTGGGCATTCAGGCGCGTCAAACCGCCGGTACCGTGGCGGCGGGCGAGTTGGCATTTGTCCCCACCGAAGTGCTCAACCCCGCCTTGAAACGCCTGCTGGATGTGCGCCGCCTGGTGAACCTGCGCAACCCTGCGCACAGCTTGGTGAAGCTGATGAACCCAGTGGCGCGCTTGTCGCCAGTGCACACAGATCGCACCTTGCTGGTCAGCAGCTACACGCATCCCGAATACGCCATTTCCATGGCGGCCACGTTGGCGCTGACCGGCGCACGCGCGCTGCTGCTGCGCGGCACCGAAGGCGAAGTGGTGGCCGACGCGCGGCGTTTGCCGCAAATCGACGCATTTGTGAACGGCACACGCACCCCCTTGGTCGACGCACAAACGGGCTCGTTGATGAAACTGCCTGAGTTGCCCATACACATCGACGCCGACAGCACCGCTCGCTACATCCAAAACGTGCTCGACGGCCAACTGCCCGTACCCGCACCGATTGCCCGCCAAGTTCAAGCGGCGCTGCAAGCGCTTGCCCTGTGAGCCTCGCTCTGAAAGTTGCCCCATGACGCAAGCCGCAAAACCCACCCCTCACATCACCTTGGTCGGCGCTGGCCCCGGCGACCCCGAGTTGTTGACGCTCAAAGCCGTCAAAGCGATTGCGTCAGCCACCGTCTTACTCGTGGACGATTTGGTGAGCGACGCCATCACAGCGCATGCATCGCCCACCGCACGCATCATCCATGTGGGCAAACGCGGGGGCTGCAAATCTACGCCGCAAGCCTTCATCGAAAAGCTCATGCTGCAAGAAGCGCAAGCGGGTGAAACCGTGGTGCGTCTCAAAGGCGGCGACCCTTTCATTTTCGGGCGCGGCGGCGAAGAAGTTGAACATTTGCAAGCGCAAGGCGTGGCGGTGACGGTGGTCAACGGCATTACTTCGGGCCTCGCAGGCGTCACCTCTTTGGGCGTGCCATTGACGCACCGCGAACACGCGCATGGCGTGGTGTTCATCACCGGCCATGCCAAGCTGGGGGCGTCGGACGGTGTCGACTGGGTGGCACTGGCCAAAACCGCGCACCAAGCCAAGCTCACCTTGGTCATTTACATGGGTATGAGTGGGGCCGCGGCCTTGCAAGCGGCGTTGTTGCAAGGCTTGCGCGCCGACACGCCTGTGGCCATCGTGCATCAGGTGAGCCTGCCCACGCAACGCCACGCGGTGTGCACGTTGGCGGAGTTGCACCACACGGTGGTGCGCGAAAAGCTGGCCAGCCCCTCCGTGATCGTGGTGGGCGATGTGTTCAAAGGTTTGCTGGAAATGCAAAACCAAGCGGCAGGAAATGCGGCACACGCCGCCCAAGGCTGAACTCAACGGTCTAAGCCGCTAGCAGCTGTCACACGCAGAACAGCGCTTGCGAGGTGCCTGTGCTCAGATTGATGCATCTGACAACACAGGAGACACGTTCATGGGTCATTCACTCAAAGGCCAAGTAGCTTGGGTCACAGGCGGGGGCAGCGGCATTGGTTTGGCGGGGGCCATTGAGTTGGTCAAAGCCGGCGCGCATGTGGTGATTTCTGGGCGCAATGCGGCCTCCAACGCCTCGGGCTTGGCGGTACTGCAAGCCTTGGGCAGTGCGCAAGTCCTTGAACTGGACGTGGCCGACAAACACGCGGTCAAAGCAGCGGCGGACCAAATCTTGGCGCAGCACGGCCACATTGACATTTTGGTCAACAGCGCGGGCACCAACGCCACGAAGCGCAATTTCGATGTGGTCTCCGTCAACGACTGGGACAACGTAGTGGCCATCAACCTCTCGGGCTCGTTCTACACCGTGCATGCCGTGTTGCCCAGCATGCGCGCACGGGGCGGCGGCTTGATCATCAACGTCTCGTCATGGGCGGGTTTGTATGCCTCCAAACTCACCGGCCCCGCCTACAACGCCACCAAACGTGCGGTGATTGCGTTGACTGAGTCGATCAACATGGAAGAAGGCGGCAACGGCATTCGCGCCAGCTCGGTGCTGCCAGGCGAAGTGGCCACGCCCATTTTGAACAAGCGCCCCGTGCCGCCCTCGCAAGAGCAGCGCGACCGCATGGTGCAAGCCGAAGACATGGGGCAAGCGATTTTGTTTTTGGCCCAAATGCCAGCCCGCACCTGCATCAACGAACTCATCATCTCGCCCACCTTCAACCGCTTTTACATGGGAGGGCTGGAGACCCCACCGGCCAAGCCCGCACAGTGAGACGAAGCCGCCCCACTAAACTCACCTCATGAAATTGTTTGATGTGGTGATCGTGGGTGCCGGTGCTGCCGGTTTGTTTTGTGCAGGCGTGGCGGCGCAGCAGGGCTTGCAAGTGCTGGTGCTGGACCACAGCGAAAAAGTGGCCGAAAAGATCCGCATCTCAGGCGGTGGCCGCAGCAACTTCACCAACCGCGAGCTGGATGTGCGGGCCCCACACAAACACTTTTTGGGCAATAACACACAGTTTTGTCGCAGCGCCCTCTCGCGCTTCACGCCGCAAGACTTTGTGACGCTGATGCAAAAACACAACATCCCGTTTCACGAAAAGCACAAAGGCCAGCTGTTTTGCGACCGATCGGCCGAAGATCTGATTCAGATGCTTTTGGCTGAATGCAACGGGTCGGCGAACGGCGGCAGCGTGACCCGCTGGCAGCCCTGCAGCCTGAAAGCCATTCGCTACTCAGACGCCGCCCCCGAAGCCCAGCGCTACGAGGTGGATACAGGCCAAGGCACCGTGCAAGCTGCCGCCGTGGTGGTCGCAACGGGCGGCTTGTCCATCCCCAAAATTGGCGCGACGGACATCGGCTATCGACTGGCCAAGCAATTTGACTTGGCCGTGATCGAACCGCGCCCCGGCTTGGTACCCCTCACTTTTGATGGCGATGCTTGGGCACCCTACGCCCAACTGTCTGGCTTGTCGTTGCCTGTACGCATTGAAACGGGCAACAAAAAAATGCTGCAAAGCTTTGACGAAGATCTGTTGTTCACCCACCGCGGCCTGTCTGGCCCCGGGGTGTTGCAGATTTCAAGTTATTGGCAAGCGGGCACCGACATTCGCATCAACTTAGCGCCCGAGGTCAACATGGCCGAGGCCTTGATGAGCGCCAAACAGCACTCCAAAAAGCTGATCGCCAACGAACTCAATGCCTGGGTGCCCTCCCGCTTGGCTGATGCCTGGACCAACCAAGATGCCGCGTGGCAACGCCCAGTCATCGAAGCCAGCGACAAGGCCTTGAACCTGCTGGCGCAGCGCTTGAGCAGCTGGCCACTCATGCCCACAGGCACCGAAGGCTACAAAAAAGCCGAAGTCACCGTGGGCGGGGTGAACACACGCGACTTGTCGCAACAAACCATGGAATCCAAGCAACCCGGGCTGTATTTCATTGGAGAAGTAGTGGACATCACAGGCTGGCTGGGCGGCTACAACTTCCAATGGGCGTGGTCCAGCGCACATGCTTGTGCAAAAGCCTTGGGCGAACGCCTCAAACCCGCTGGATAAGTCGCTATAATTTATGTCTTTGCTGGCAAACCCCCAACGGCCTGATCAACTTTGTGTTGGGGAACCCCGCAGACATGGCGTTTGAGCACGATCTTCTTGAACACCCGCTGGCTGCAATATTTGGAAAATTTTGGTAATGACCACTATCCGTGTTAAAGAAAACGAACCGTTTGACGTTGCCCTGCGTCGCTTCAAGCGCACCATTGAAAAATTGGGTCTGTTGACCGACTTGCGCGCTCGCGAGTTTTACGAGAAGCCAACGGCTGAACGTAAACGTAAAAAAGCAGCCGCAGTGAAACGTCACTACAAGCGCGTGCGTAGTATGCAGCTGCCCAAGAAGCTGTACTAATCAGCTTCTTCCTGATCTGGGTTGCAAAACCCAATCAGACGCTCGCATGGGGACGCTCATGCGAGTTTTTTTTTGCCTCATCACACTTCTCACCTTTCGCCAACGGAGCCGACCATGAGCCTCAAAGCACAAATCACCGAAGACATGAAAACCGCCATGCGCGCCAAAGACAGCGTGCGCTTGGGCACCATCCGCTTGCTGCAAGCCGCGATGAAACAAAAAGAAGTGGATGAGCGCGTAGAACTGGATGACGCCATGGTGATCGCCATCGTCGACAAACTGATCAAGCAGCGCAAAGACTCGGTCGCCGCTTACCTGGCCGCGCAACGCCAAGACTTGGCTGACGTGGAAAGCGCTGAAATGAAAGTGTTGGAGGTGTACTTGCCTCAGCGCCTCAGCGCCGATGAAATCACCGCAGCCGTGAAAGCGATCGTGGCTGAAGTGGGCGCCGCTGGTCCTGGCGACATGGGCAAAGTCATGGGCGCAGTGAAAGCGCAATTGGCAGGCAAAGCCGACATGGGCTTGGTGTCTGCGGCCGTAAAAGCAGCATTAGCTGGCTAAAAACGCACGCCATCCCATCAAAAACGGGCCTTGAAGGCCCGTTTTGCTTGGAGGTTTGACGTTTTAACTGCCTGCCACCTTCATGCGGTTGATCAACACGGAACCAATCGTCTTGGCGCCCATGTTGTAAGAGTCAGCGCCAATCGCTTCAATGCCTTGGAACATGTCTTTCATGTTGCCTGCAATGGTGATCTCTTGGACGGGGAAGGCGATTTGACCGTTCTCCACCCAAAAACCGCTGGCGCCGCGCGAGTAATCGCCGGTCACATAGTTCACGCCTTGGCCCATCAGCTCGATCACAAACAGGCCCGTGCCGAGTTTTTTCAGCATGGCGTCCAGATCGTCGCTGCTCTGCGTCAAACGCGAGCGCATCACCAAGTTGTGCGAACCACCGGCATTGCCCGTGGTGGGCATGCCCAGTTTGCGGGCTGAGTAAGTGCTCAAGAAGTAGCCCTCCACTCGACCACCTTTGACCACGCTGCGCGCACGGGTCGTCACGCCTTCATCGTCAAATGGCGAGCTGCCTTTGCCACGCAAGATGAACGGGTCTTCCAAAATATCGATGTGCTTTGGGAACACGCGTTTGCCCAAAGAGTCCAACAAAAACGTGCTCTTGCGGTACAGGGCTCCGCCGCTCACTGCCTGCACAAAACCACCCAACAAGCCCGCGGCCACCGGTGCTTCAAACAGCACAGGGCACTCGGTGGTGGCGATTTTGCGAGACTTCAAACGGCTCAGCGCACGCTCAGCCGCGTAACGTCCCACCGCCTCGGGCGACGCCAAATCTTCGGCCGCACGCATGGAGCTGTACCACGAGTCGCGCTGCATGTTGTTGCCTTTGCCCGCAATCGGGGCCACCGAAAAACCTTGGCGCGAGCTGGCATAACCGCCACGAAAACCGTGGGTATGGGCGCTAAAGAAGTGGCTCTGCTGTGCCGACACCGCCGCACCTTCGCTGTTGGTGATGCGTTTGCTGGTGCGCAAGGCTGCCTCTTCGCAACGCAAGGCCAGCGCAGCTGCCTCTTCGCTGGTGATGGCCCAAGGGTGGAACAAATCCAAATCGCGGTGCGTTTTGGCAATGTCTTTTTCATCCGGCAAACCGGCCGTGGGGTCTTCCGCTGTGAAGCGGGCGATGTCGTAAGCCGCCTGCACCGTGCGCTCGACGGCGGCACCTGAGAAATCAGAGGTGCTTGCGTTGCCACGGCGGTTGCCCAGATACACGGTCACGCCCAGCGATTTGTCGCGGTTGCGCTCCACATTTTCCAACTCGCCTTTGCGCACCGACACACTCAAACCGCAGCCTTCAGAGGCCTCAGCGCCCACATCCGTGGCACCCAGTTTTTTGGCGTGCGCGATGGCGTGGTCCACCAACGCCTCGAATTGTTCGCGGCTGTGGCTGAAGCCTTGCGCAGGGGTGTGTTGAGGGGCTTGGGTTTTAGAAGCTTTGGTCATATCGGCGGCTATGATACTGGCCAGTGCATTTGCCTCCGTGTTGGAGGGCGAAACTGCCGATATTTACCTCCCCCTCTATGTCACGTAAACCCAAAAAAGGTTATTTCGTCCGCGGCCAATTTGTGGCCGAAGGTAGCGAACTCGACCTCGAACTCAAAGCTGAACTCAAAGGCACCGACGGCGCCAGCCGCACCGACCGCAAAAAAGACAGCGACGAGCGCCAAGACCTTGGCGTGGAGATGCTGACCTTGCGCAACGACTTGTCGCAGCGTCTCAACCTCCAAGGTCACGTCACCGACCAACTGCGCGACGCCTTGGCCGAAGCGCGCCGCATCACGAACTTTGAAGGCAAACGCCGTCAAATGCAGTACGTGGGCAAACTCATGCGCAAGCTGAGCGAAGAGTCCATTGACGCGGTCAAAGACGCGCTCAACGAGCAACGCATGGGCAGCACCCGCGACACCTTGGCGCTTCACTTGGCCGAGCACTGGCGCGACCGTTTGATTGCCGACGACACCGCGGCCCAAGAATGGATGACGGAGCACCCCAGCACCGACAGCCAACAGCTGCGTGCCTTGGTGCGTCAAGCCCGCAAAGACGACACCACCTCCAAGGCCGATGTCGCCAAGGGCTTGCTGCCCCGTCAAGGCCGTGCGTACCGTGATATTTTTCAACTCATCAAAGAACAGATGAACTTGGCAGATGACGCCGCTCACACGCCAGAAGACGAGGATGGAGAGTACAAGCCATGAGCGACACGCCCTTGCCCACGCCAGATGCACGTTGCGACACCATTCGCGTGGGCATCGTCTCCATCAGCGACCGCGCCTCCAGCGGCACCTACGAAGACAAGGGTCTGCCGGCCTTGCGTGACTGGCTAGGCCAAGCCCTGCTCAACCCCATCGAGTACCAAGCCCGCTTGATCCCTGACGACCAAGCCACCATCAGCCAAACGCTGATTGAACTGGTCGATGCGGGCTGCGCCTTGGTGCTGACCACAGGCGGCACAGGCCCTGCACTGCGCGATGTCACGCCTGAAGCCACCTTGGCAGTGGCCGACAAAGAAATGCCCGGTTTTGGCGAACAAATGCGCCAAATCAGCCTGCGCTTTGTGCCAACGGCCATCTTGTCACGCCAAGTGGCGGTGATTCGTGGACAGAGCTTGATCATCAACTTGCCCGGACAACCCAAGTCCATCCAAGAAACTTTAGGTGGCTTGAAAGATGCGCAAGGTCAGCAAGTTGTCGACGGCATTTTTGCCGCCGTGCCCTATTGCATCGACTTGATTGGCGGCCCCTACATGGAAACGCGTGATGCGTTTTGCAAGGGCTGGCGGCCTAAAACAGCCATCCGACCTGCCCGCTAAACATCGCGCGATGGCGTTGACAACGCCACAAAAGCAAAGGCCCCAATGTATGGGGCCTTTTGCTTGAGGGTGCCACGCCGTTCAGTGCTCAGCGCTTGGCAGGTTTGGTTTTCGACTTGCTCTTGCCATCCGGCGTCGGATTGGCGCTGCGGGCACGAGGCTTTTCTTCAGACATGTCAAAGAAAATTTCATCAAAGAACAGTTTGATGCGCGGTAAGTCCTTACCTTGGCTTTTCAAATTGGGTTCAAAGCACAGCACATTGAACACATAGCTGTTCATCGCATCCACAAACTTGCTGAAATGCGGCACCTCCACCGAGTCAATCGGGTCGATGGCCAGGTACCAAGGCTGCGCATGTCCTGCCTCAATGCGCATATTGATGGCACATTTCACCTCACTGAAGAACAAGCCGTATTGCTCGATATTCAAAATCAATTCGCCCACAAAGCTTCCCTCATCGTTGAGAGCCGCAGAGATTTCGGTGGGATATAAAGTTAAAAATTTCATCTCTTATTCAAGCAACTGGTTGATACGCGCCGCTTCGAATTGTTCTTTGCGCGCCGCATCGTCGGGCACGCAATCGGGTCTGGCTTGGCCGGCAGACAATTGTTCAATGGCCTGCCACAGCAAGGCAATTTGATGCTCTTGCGTGGCCGCATTGTCAATCAAACCACGCATGGCTTGACTGACGGGATCGTCGTTTTGGGTCACGCCATAGGCTGAGAACCCCATTTTTGACGCTGTTTCTTCACGCTTGGCGTCGGTCTCGGCGTGGATGATGCGAGCGGGGTTGCCCACCGCCGTGGCGCCTGCAGGCACAGGCTTGGTCACCACGGCGTTGCTGCCCACTTTGGCGCCATCGCCCACGGTGAAGCCGCCCAGCACTTTGGCGCCAGCACCAATCACCACGTCTTTGCCCAAGGTGGGGTGACGCTTGGCGCCTTTGTAAAGCGAGGTGCCCCCCAAGGTCACGCCTTGGTAAATGGTGCATCCGTCGCCAATCTCGGCCGTCTCGCCCACCACCACGCCCATCGCATGGTCAAAAAACACACGCTCACCAATCTTGGCGGCGGGGTGAATTTCAATGCCAGTGCACCAACGCGAGATGTGCGAGATAAAGCGGCCCAGCCATTTGAGGCCCAGATTCCAACAGCTATGCGCCAAGCGATGCAGCACCACCGCGTGCAAACCGGGGTAACACGTCAAGACTTCCCAGCGGCTGCGAGCGGCGGGGTCACGGTCCAAAATGCATTGAACATCTGAGCGAATGCGTGAAAACATAATCAAGATTATCGTTGTCCAAGGGTGGGGTTCTGAGCAGCCTGCGACATCGCTTTGGCAATGCCTCGCAAAATGTGGATTTCTTCTTGCGTGATCTGAGCGCGGTTGAACAGTTGGTTCAGCCGTGGCATGAGTTTTTTAGGCGCGTCTGGGTCTAAAAATCCGATGTCGGTCAATGACTGCTGCCAATGGTCAAGTAAACCAGCGAGCTGCTGGGCATCGGCCAAGGGTGTCACCGCAGGCGCTGAGGGCACAGGGGTTTGCATGGCATCTGCAGCGGGCAGCATGGTGGCTAATCCGCCCAGCGCTTGTCGCCAATCGTAGGCCAACACCTGCACAGCGGCTCCCAAGTTGAGTGAGCCAAAGTGGGGATCGGTCGGAATGCTCAAGCAAGTGTGGCAGCGGTACACGTCTTCGTTGCGCATGCCAAAGCGCTCGGACCCAAACAAAAACGCCACACCAAAGTCTGGGTCATGCGCATGCTCGGCGGCCAAAGCGGCAAAGTGCGGGCGGGGCTCTAACGTGGGCGGGCCAAAGTCGCGGGGCGTCATGGCTGTGGCGCACAGGTGAGTCATGCCGTCCAAGGCCTCGTCCAGCGTGGCCACCACACGGGCGTTGGCCAGCACATCAAGGGCGCCACTGGCGCGTTGGATGGTCTCTTCGCGGCGCAGCACGTTGTCCCAACGGGGGGCAACCAGCACCATATCGGTGAATCCCATGACCTTCATGGCTCGGGCGGTCGCGCCCACATTGCCGGCGTGGCTGGTGTTAATTAATATGAAGCGGGTTTTCATCGGTGTTTTGTAAGGCTTAGCGCGTAAAATCTGTGGCTATTGTCGCCGCCCGCATCGCCGGGCGTTCATCTTCGACCTGTTTGGGTCAGCTCTTCACAAAATCTATGTCGTCCTCTTCTGTACACCCCATGCTCAACGTGGCCGTCAAGGCTGCACGCGCCGCTGGCGCCATCATCAACCGCGCCGCGCTCGACGTGGAAGCTGTGCGTATTTCACAGAAGCAAGTGAACGACTTTGTGACCGAGGTTGACCACAACAGCGAACGCATCATCATCGACACCCTTTTAGGCGCTTACCCCGACCACGGCATCTTGGCCGAAGAGTCTGGCGCCACACACGGCAACCCGAATGCCGACCACATCTGGATCATCGATCCGCTCGATGGCACCACCAACTTCATCCACGGCTTTCCGTACTACTGCGTGAGCATTGCCTTGCAAGTGCAAGGCCGCATCGAGCAAGCCGTGGTGTACGACCCCACCCGTAACGACTTGTTCACGGCCAGCAAAGGCCGTGGCGCGTTCATGAACGACCGCCGCATCCGCGTGAGCAAACGCACCCGTTTGGAAGAGTGCTTGCTCGCGACAGGCTTTCCCTTCCGTCCCGGTGACGACTTCAACAAATACCTCAGCCTGATGGGCGACATCATGCAACGCACCGCCGGCCTGCGCCGCCCAGGCGCTGCGGCACTCGACTTGGCCTACGTGGCCGCAGGCTTCAGCGACGGTTTCTTTGAACTCGGCCTGAAACCTTGGGACATGGCCGCGGGCACGTTGCTGATCACCGAAGCCGGTGGTTTGGTGAGTAACTTCACAGGCGAAGGCCCCTTCTTGGAGCACGAAGAGTGCTTGGCCGCCCCACCCCGCATCTACGCGCAGTTGGTGCCGCTCACGCAAAAGTACTCCAAGTTTGCGGGCGTTGACGAGAAGCGTGCAGCCAGCACGGCAGCCAAAACCTTGAGCGTGTCACGCGCTGCGCCAGACGCGCCTTTGTAAAAAAACTCTTTCTGGCAGGCACTGCGATGCGTGATTTGTCTGGGCACACCCCCATGATGCAGCAGTACTTGGGGCTCAAAGCTGACCACCCCGAGACGCTGTTGTTCTACCGCATGGGCGACTTTTACGAGTTGTTCTTTGCCGATGCAGAGAAGGTCACGCGCCTGCTCGACATCACGCTCACGCAACGCGGCCAGTCCAACGGCGAGCCTGTGGTGATGGCCGGTGTGCCATTTCACTCGCTCGAAACCTACCTCTCACGCCTGATCAAGCTCGGCGAATCCGTGGCGATTTGCGAGCAAGTGGGCGACGTGGCGACCAGCAAAGGCCCCGTCGAGCGCAAAGTGGTGCGCGTGGTCACGCCGGGCACGCTCACAGACAGCGCCTTGCTCAGCGACAAAACCGAAGCCTATGTGCTGGCCATTCACCAGAGCGACCGCCATGGTTGCGGCTTGGCGTGGCTCAGCGTCACGCAAGGCTTGGTGCATTTGGCCGAGTGTGAGACAGCCGAGCTGCCCAACTGGATTGCGCGCGTGGCACCCAGCGAAATCATTTACAGCGCCGAAGTTAGCCCCGCGTTTGAGCAACAGCTGAAAAACTTTTGCAGCAACCTTGGCCTGCCCGCCCAAGTGCGCCCCGCGTTTCAGTTTGATGCCGCTTTAGGTGGCCGCAAGCTGCTGGAACATTTGCAAGCCGCCTCACTCAATGCGTGGAACGCACAAGACGTGGTGCAAGCCCATGCCGCCGCCGCAGCGCTGCTGGCCTACGCCGAACACACCCAAGGCCGCGCGCTCACGCACGTGCACGGTGTGTACGTGGCGCGCAACGATGCGCTGATCGACCTGCCGCTCACCACCCGTCGCAACCTAGAGCTGACCCAAACCCTGCGCGGCGAAGACTCGCCCACCTTATTCTCGTTGCTCGACACCTGCATGACGGGCATGGGCAGCCGTCAGCTGAAAAACTGGCTGCTCTCACCCGAGCGTGACCGCAGCCAAGCCATGCACCGCTTGGCAGCCATTGAAGCGCTGCAAGACAACCGCACCCAAAGCTACAAAGTGCTGCGCGACGCCCTCAAAGGCTCGGGCGATGTGCAGCGCATCAGCGCCCGCGTGTCGCTGCGCCAAGTGCGTCCGCGTGAGTTGGTGTCCTTGGGTCAAGCGTTGCAAAAGGCGCTGCGCATTCAGCCGCTCATTCCCACCTCTCCAGCGCAAGCAGCGTTGCAGGCGGAGCGCTCTGCGGAGGTGAAGGAGGAGCTCGCCCAGCGAGCGGGGGACACGCAGCAGAGCGCTCCGCCTGCAACGCTGCTGACGCAAATCGCCCAAGATATGGGCGTACCGCCCGAATGTGGTGCACTACTCGAACGCGCTTTGCTGCCCGAGCCCGCCGTCTTGGTGCGCGACGGTGGCGTCATTGGCCACGGCTACGACGCTGACCTGGACGAGCTGCGCGCCATCCAAAACAACTGCGACGGCTTCTTGCTTGAACTCGAAGCCCGCGAACGCGAGCGCACTGGCATTGCCAACCTGCGCGTGCAGTTCAACAAGGTGCACGGCTTTTACATCGAGGTCACGCAAGGCCAAATCGACAAAGTGCCGGCCGACTACACGCGCCGCCAAACCTTGAAAAACGCTGAGCGCTTCATCACGCCCGAGCTCAAAGCCTTTGAAGACAAAGCGCTCAGCGCCCAAGAGCGTGCCCTAGCTCGCGAGAAGTTTTTGTTCGAGCAACTGCTCGACACCTTGCAGCAGTTCGTGCCCGCCCTCACCCGCTTGGCGCAAGCTGTGGCCACGCTCGACGCGCTGTGTGCCTTGGCCGAGCGCTCGCTCACGCTGGGCTGGTGTGCGCCTGAGTTTGTGAAAACGCCGTGCATTGAAATCAGCCAAGGCCGCCACCCTGTGGTGGAAGCCCGCTTGGCCGAAACGCATGGCGTGGTGGCGGGGGGCGCGGCCAAAACCTTCATTGCCAACAACACCATGCTGGGCCACAAACAACGCATGCAAGTCATCACCGGCCCCAACATGGGCGGTAAGTCGACCTACATGCGCCAAGTGGCCCTCATCGTGTTGCTGGCCAGCATTGGCAGCCATGTGCCGGCCACTGCGTGCCGCTTGGGCCCGATTGACGCCATCCACACCCGCATTGGTGCGGCCGACGATTTGGCCAACGCGCAATCGACCTTCATGCTAGAGATGACCGAGGCCGCGCAAATCTTGCACGCTGCCACGCCGCACAGCTTGGTGTTGATGGACGAGATTGGTCGCGGCACATCCACCTTTGACGGCTTAGCCTTGGCCAGCGGCATTGCCACGCACTTGCACGACAAGACCCAAGCTTTCACGCTGTTTGCCACGCATTACTTTGAACTCACCGAGTTCCCTGCCAACCACCGCGCTGCGGTGAACGTGCACGTGAGCGCGGCCGAGAGCGGGGGCTCAGGAGGCACCGCAGGCGGTGGTGGCATTGTGTTCTTGCACGAAATTCAGCCAGGCCCGGCCAGCCGCAGCTACGGTATTCAAGTGGCTCGCTTAGCTGGCATGCCTTCTGCTGTACTCAGTCATGCCCGCCATGCGCTGGCCTCGCTTGAAGCGGGAGCTGATGCATCGAAGGTACAAGTCGACCTCTTTGCCCCACCGCCGTTGCAAGACGATGTGGGCCCCAGCCCGCTGCAAGCCAAGCTGGCTGAGATCGACCCCGACAAACTCAGTCCACGCGATGCGTTGGACGCTCTGTACCAATTGAAGAAACTCTTATGACCTACTGCGTCGGTATCAAACTCAAAGCGGGCTTGGTGTTCTTGTCCGACTCGCGCACCAACGCGGGCCTAGACCAAATCAGCACCTTCCGCAAAATGATTGTTTACGAGAAGCCCGGCGACCGCTTCATGGTCTTGTTGTCGGCAGGCAATTTGTCGATCTCGCAATCGGTGCGCGAAATTTTACAAGTCGAACAACTCAAGGACACGCCTGAGAGCGAACCCATCACCATCTGGAACGCCAAGAGCATGTTTGATGCGGTGCGCGTCTTGGGTGCGGCCATTCGCCGCGTGCACGAGCGCGATGCTGCGGCTCTCAAAGCCTCGGGCGTGGACTTCAATGTGTCGCTCATCTTTGGTGGCCAAATCGCAGGCGAAGGCATGCGCTTGTTTCAGGTGTACTCGCCCGGCAACTTCATCGAAGCCACGGCTGAAACGCCCTATTTCCAAATTGGCGAATCCAAATACGGCAAGCCCGTACTCGACCGCGTGTTGCAGCCCGACACGCCCTTGAACGAGGCCGCCAAATGCGCCTTGGTGTCGATGGACTCCACCCTCAAATCCAACCTCTCGGTCGGCTTGCCGCTCGACATGGTGGTGTACGAAGCCGACAAGTTCCAAAGCGACAAAGTGGTGTGCATCGACGAGCACAACCCCTACTTTCAAATGATGCACAACACCTGGGGCGAAAAACTCCGCGAAGTGTTTGACAGCATCGACGACCCGATGTGGGACGGCAGCGCTGCCGCCACCCCCTTGATGCAGCCTGCGGCGCGCGCCCCTGCCCTCAAGAAAATCATGACGCCTGATGAAAAGCTGATCTAAGCCTGTCATGCACAAAGAGCCCCTCATCGTCTTCTCGCACGGCAACAGTTTTCCCGCCAGCACCTACGGCGTGATGCTGGACGCCATCCGCGCACGCGGCTTTCGCGTGGAAGCGATTGACAAATTTGGCCACGATCCGCGTTACCCCGTCACCGACAACTGGCCGCACTTGGTGCAACAGCTGACCGACTTTGCCTCGCCCTTGGCCGCGCAAAACGGCCCCGTGTTTTTGGTGGGCCATTCGCTGGGCGGCATCCTCAGCATGATGGTGGCGGCCAAGGCCCCGCAACTCGTGCGTGGCGTGGTGTTGTTAGACGCGCCGATGTTGGGCGGCTGGAAGGCCCAGCTGCTGAAAGTCGGCAAACGCATTCCGGGTGCCGAAGCCTTGTCTCCCGCGTCGGTCAGCCGCAAGCGTCGCAACACATGGCCCAGCGAAGCAGCTGCGTTGGAACACTTTCAGCATAAAAAGATCTTTGCCAAGTGGGACCCGCAAGTGCTGCGCGATTACGTGGCACACGGCACGCACGACGAAGTCACCGCGCAAGGCACACGCCGTGTGTTGAGCTTTGACCGCGATGTGGAAAGTGCCATCTACAACGGCCTGCCCGACCACTTAGAAGCCTATTTCAAACGCCATCCGCTCACATGCAAAGCCGCCTTGATAGGCGGCTTGCAATCGCGTGAGTTGAAACAAGTGGGGCTGGATTTCAGCCGCCGCGTCACGCATGGCCGCGTGATGAAGGTGGACGGCACGCATCTGTTTCCGATGGAGCACCCGTTGGTGGCGGCTGCGGCAGTTGAGGCCGCGCTGCTTAACTTAATCGGCTAAGCCGCCCAAGTGACCGCGCCAGTCCACGCGGTCGCTAGCACGACGATGCCAAACACGATGCGGTACCAAGCAAACGGCACAAAGCTGTGGCTGGCGATGTAGCGCAGCAACCAACGCACACAAATCCAAGCACTGAGAAACGACATCACCAAGCCCACGGCAAACACGGGCGCATCGGCCATGCTCAACAGCGCACGTTCTTTGTAGAGGCTGTAAGCGCCAGCGCCAATCAAGGTCGGGATTGCCAAGTAGAACGAAAAGTCTGTGGCCGCTTTGCGCGACAAACCCAGCAACATGCCGCCAATGATGGTCGCGCCGCTGCGGCTGGTGCCTGGAATCATGGCCAAACACTGCACCAAGCCGACCTTTAAAGCGTCCAGCGGCGACATGCTCTCCACATTCACAATGCGGGCGTTGTCGTTGGGGTGCGCCTCTTCGCCCTCAGGCTTGGCGCGGCCCCACCCCTCGGCCCACAAAATGATGAAGCCGCCGATGATGAAGGTGCTGGCCACCACAGTGGGGGTGAACAAATGGGCCTTGATGAACTTGCCAAACAACAAGCCCAACACCACAGCGGGCAAGAAGGCAATCAGCACATTCAACGTAAAGCGGCGTGCGGCTTTTTGCGTGGGCAAGGCCACCACAGTGCCCGCCAGCTTTTGCCAATACACAATGATCACAGCCAAGATGGCGCCGGTTTGAATGGCGATGTCAAACACCTTGGCTTTGTCGTCGTCCATGCCGAGCAAAGCGCCAGCCAAAATCAAATGCCCTGTGGATGAGATGGGCAAAAACTCAGTCAAACCTTCGACGATGCCCATCACGGCGGCTTTGAGTAACAAAACGATATCCATACAACTCCTTCGATCGTTTGGATTATCCCTCTAGGCACTCTGGCCCAAAATTTTGAGCTGTCATCCGCTGTTCTGTGCCGTTGTCGTGGCGATGTCGTGTGAAAGTCGCCCTGCTGACGTGTTCAACTCTGAGGTAAATCACTAAATTACGGCCCTCGGCAAACAGGAACTTCATATGTTGATTCAAAAACTCAGACTCCAACGCGGCTGGTCACAACAGCAACTCGCAGACCTCAGCGGTCTGAGCGTGCGCACCATCCAACGCCTTGAACAAGGGCAAGTGGCAAGCACTGAATCGTTGAAGTCTCTGGCTGCCGTGTTTGAAATTGACTTCTCAACCCTTCAGGAGCCCGACATGAACACATCCACCCTTGCAACAACCCCATCCGGATTCAATGCGGATGAAGCCTTGGCCTTCGCCCAAGTGCGCAAACTCAAAGGTTTTTACCTGCACTTGGCCCAATACGCGTTCACGCTTGCGATCTTGCTGGCCATCAACCTGTGGACGCACCCTCAATACCTTTGGGTACGTTGGGTCGCTTTGGGCTGGGGTATGGGCGTGTTGTTCCATGCCTTGCGTGTGTTTCAACGCCTCAGCCCCTTTGGCGCTGAGTGGGAGAAAAAACAAGTCGAAAAGCGCTTGGGCCGAAAAATCTGAGGAACGCAGCGGACAAAGACAGCGGACAAAAGGCACGCGCAACGCAAGATCGCGCCTTGCCCCGCCTAAAATCTGCGGATGACGAAACCCGCCCCCACTGCGACCGAACAAGACCACAAGCCCAGCAACTTTTTGCGCCAAATCATCGAAAACGATTTGGCACAAGGCACTTATGCCAGCCGCCGCTGGGCAGGCAGCCCCGGCGACGCCGCGCACCACGCTGCGGGCCAGCCCGACCCGGCCAAGATCCGCACCCGCTTTCCGCCCGAGCCCAACGGCTATTTGCATGTGGGCCACGCCAAAAGCATCTGCATCAATTTCGGGCTGGCCAAGGAATACGGCGGCGTGTGCCACCTGCGCTTTGACGACACCAACCCCGAAAAAGAAGACACCGAATACGTCAACAGCATCATCGACGCTGTGAAGTGGCTCGGCTTTGACTGGGCCCAGCTGGGCCAAGCCCAAGGCGCAGCCGCATCCCAGGACTGCAGCGCCGCGCCCTACCAAGCCAGCGACTACTTCGACTTCATGTACCGCGCCGCCGAAGCGCTGATTGAAGCCGGCCACGCCTATGTGGACGAACAAAGCGCGGAAGACATGCGCGCCAACCGGGGCGACTTTGTCAAGCCCGGCCTGGACAGCCCCTTCCGCAGCCGGACTGTTGAACAGAACCTGGCGCGCTTCAGAGAAATGCGTGACGGCCAACTGGCAGACGGTGCTGCGGTGCTGCGTGCCAAGATCGACATGGCTTCGCCCAACATCAACCTGCGCGACCCGGCCATTTACCGCATCCGCCGCGCCACCCACCACCACACCGGCGACACATGGTGCATCTACCCGATGTACACCTTTGCCCACCCCATCGAAGACGCACTGGAGCAAATCACCCACAGCATCTGCACGCTGGAGTTTGAAGACCAGCGCCCTTTCTATGACTGGCTGATGGAGCGCCTGTGCGAATGCAAATTGCTGGCTGCGCCCAGCCCCAAACAATACGAATTTGCCCGCCTGAACCTGACCTATGTGATCACCAGCAAACGCAAGCTGGCGCAACTGGTCAATGAAGGCAAAGTCAGCGGCTGGGACGACCCGCGCATGCCGACCATCGTGGGCCTGCGCCGCCGGGGCTACACGCCCGAGAGCCTGCGCCTGTTTGCCGACCGCATTGGCGTGACCAAGAGCGACAGCTGGATCGACTACAGCACGCTCGAAGGGTGCCTGCGCGAAGACCTGGAAAACACCGCACACCGTGCCATGGCCGTGCTTGACCCCATCAAACTCGTGCTCACCAACTGGGACGAGGTGATGGGTGCGGGCCACCTTGAGCCTTGCACACAACCTGCGCTGCCCCACGCCGAGGAAGGCATGGAAGTGCCCACGCGCCATTTCAAAATTGGCAAAGAAGTGTGGATTGAGCGTGACGACTTTTTAGAAGAACCGACCAAGGGCTACAAACGTCTTTATCCGCCCCGGGCAGGCGCGGATGGCCAAATGCTTCCCGGCAACAAAGTGCGCCTCAAAGGCGGCTATGTCATTGAGTGCACGGGCTGCACCAAAGACGCGAACGGTGTGATCGAGCAAGTTCAAGCCACCCTCATCCCCGACACCAAGAGCGGCACCCCCGGCAGCGCCACTGTCAAGGCCAGCGCCGCCATCACTTGGGTGGGCGTGAACGACGGGTTGAGTGCCGAAGTGCGCCTGTATGACCGCTTGTTCACCGATGCACAACCTGACGCAGGCGGCAAAGACTTCCTTGCAGCCCTCAACCCCGACAGCCTCAAAGTGCTGAACGCGTATGTCGAACCCTCACTGGCCAACGTGCCTGCAGGTGCGCACTTTCAGTTTGAACGCCACGGCTACTTTGTGACCGACCGCGTGGACCATGCGGGGGGTAAGTTGGTGTTTAACAAAATCACGGGGCTCAAGGACACTTGGGCGAAGTAAATCATGGCCATGCTCGATGAACAATTGGTTGAAGAATGGCTGAATCGTCAGAACTTCTTCACCATGCGAGGCCTCAAGCAAGGCGTTGATGAAATCGATTTGCTAGGCCTTCGCCCATCGCCATCAGGCCATGATTTTTGGCACGTTGAAGTTCAAATCAGTTATAGGCCTATCGGTTACATCGGAGGCGACTCAAACGCTCGCAAACGTAGCCTGATTGAAATCCAAGAAGGTGTCAGTGCGTGGGTTGAAAAGAAATTCACCTCGCAGAAGAAGGTGAATCGTCGCAATGCCATCGTGGCTAACGCAAATTGGCACTACGTTCTCGTCCATGGTGTGGTAAGAGAACCTGCCGAACTCAAGTTCATGCAGGATTTAGGTGTCACCCTGATTTCCTACAAGCAAGTTTTGTTCGACTTACAAAAAGATATCAAATCGCATAGCGCATCTGCAGCAAGCAACATCATCGACATGCTTCATTACATTCAAAATGAATGACTGAAACTGAAAGCGTGCTTGCTCAGGAACGTCACCAACGACCTCAATCCGGCACCTTCAACACCTGCCCAGGAACAAGCGCGTCCGGTGAGGTCAGCACGCGAGGGTTGGCTTCAAACAAGCGCGGGAACTGGCTGGGGTCGCCATAGACGCGATTGGCGATTTGGCCCAGCGTGTCGCCGGAACGCACTTCATACACATTGCCCGAGGCGTCACGCTCTGTGCTAACCGCATTGACTGACTCTGCGGGGCGATTTTGTGCAGGTGCGGCTGGGGCATTTCGTGAGCTGGCTTGCTGTGTTCGCTCCGATCGCTTGCCTTCAGACCTAGCGGACTTGGTCGCCCTTGGTTGATCTGCCCCAGCGCTTTGCAAATTAAAGGCACCACCGCCTGATGTGTTGCCTGCACCATTGCTACCCCCAGGGGACATCCCCATTCGTCCACCGTTCTGGACCATTTGATCTAAGACGTTGAATTTGCCGTACCAATAGCCCCCAAAACCCGTGGTCATCATACAAAACACCATCGCCACACCGAGGTAAATGGGGGTGCTGCTCATCCCCGCGGCAGGAGCTGAACCACCAGAACCTGCTGGGGCTTCCATGATTTGGCCGTCTTTGATCACAAACTGTTGAAGAGGTTGCATGGTGGTTCACCTTTTAAAAAAGAATACTTAAATATTAATAATCATTAGACGTACATCCATATTAAATTTTGTTAACGCTTACCCGCATACGATAGATCGTGTCTACACAAGCCGCTCACCCACCGCTGCGTGAGACACGCTAGGGAGACAGGTCGAGCCGTGCAAATAGCGCCTTCAAAGTTGTTCGCTGAGACTGTGAATGACCCTGTGCATAACCCTACGCATATCAGCGCAAACCCTTATGCCATGGGGGCTGGAACAAGGTGCTGTCAAAAGAGGCAGTGCAGCACCCCAAGTTGCATCAAGCCGATCGTTCGAGTTATACGCACAGACTGTGAATGACCCTGTGGGAAACTCCGTGGATAGCGCTTCAAAGCCTTGCTGGTATTGGCCTGCGACACGATGCACAAAAATTAAGCATCCTCAAAAATCAACTTTCAAGGTGCCTAAAAGTAATAAAAATAAAGGTTTGAGTCACAAAAAAAGAACATCAAACACATTTCAGAGCGCTAATTTGTGCTTACGTTTTACTGAAAATGAGTTGTTCTACCGCACTGTGAATGACCCTGTGTATAACCCTAGGGATATCCTCGCAAACCCTTACCCAGCTTGGGCTGGCACAGAGTGCTTCTTTTATAGGCAGTTTGTGACAACCTGACGTCAAAAGCCCCCGCAAGTTGAACTCGCGTTATTTTTTCTCAACAGGGTTAGCGGTCAACAAGTTGGCAGGGTAAGCGCGCATGAACTCTCGGGCTTTTTCAGGGCGTGCGCTGAGCCAAGCGGCGTAGGCGCCCTCACCCAGAATGGCGGGCATGCGCTTTTCGTTGCCGTTTTGCTGGTAGCGGTGCAGCAAGGCGTGGCTGTTGGCGTTGACGGTCAACAGGGTGAAGCTGACGATCTCCACGCCTTCTTTTTCCCAGCGTTCCCACAGGCCCGCCACGCCCATGGGTTTGCCGTCCACGCGGGCAATACGGGTGGGCACAGCTTTGCCGCTGCGCCAATCGTCTTCAAAAAAGGCCATGACAGGCACGATGCAACGCTGGCCGTTGAGCCACGCATCCCGAAAGTTGTTCGACGTGGTGACCGTCTCTGAGCGCGCGTTGATCAGCTTGGTCGAGCGCAGTTTGGCGTCGGAGGCTGATTTCACCCACGGGGGCACCAAACCAAATTGGCCATAACCCAGCTCGCGCATGGGTGTCGATTCCGCCGCTGCATTGCGGATGAACACACCCGCTTTACGCGGCCACACATCACGTTCAAAGGCTTGTGTGGGGGCAGCCACATCAAAGGCATCGGGGTACAGGGCGGCGTTGTGCACGCTTTCAAAATGAGCAGTCATGCGGGCGATGCTAGCTGAGTGCCTGCTACGCTCTAGGCTTGACTGTTGAGACCCCATGCTGATTCGATTTAACAAACCCTACGGCGTGCTGAGCCAATTCACCGCAGAAGGCCGCTGGCAAGGCCTGAAAGACTTCATCCAACTGCCCGGCGTTTACGTTGCCGGCCGTTTAGACGCCGACAGCGAAGGCCTGCTGCTGCTCACCGACGACGGCCAACTGCAAGCCCGCATTGCCGACCCGCGCTTCAAGATGGAAAAAACCTACCTCGCCCAAGTCGAAGGCGTGGTGAATGACGAGGCCTTGCAAGCCCTGCAGCGCGGCGTGCTGCTCAACGATGGCCCAACCCTGCCCGCCCGCGCCCGCGCAGTCGACGCACCCGCAGACCTGTGGCCACGCACACCGCCCATACGCGAGCGGCAAAACAAACCCACCTCGTGGCTAGAGCTGACCATCCGCGAAGGCCGCAACCGCCAAGTGCGCCGCATGACGGCGGCTGTGGGCTTGCCCACGCTGCGCCTGATTCGCACCGCCATCGGCCCCTACAACTTGGACGATTTGCCCAGCGGCACCTGGCGCGAAACATTGGACTAATAAGCGATCCAGTCACGCGGCGTGAATTACCATGCCTGCACATCTCACTCCGAGATGAATCCTAAGGAGGGATGTATGGCCAAAGGCGAACAACACAGTAACAAGATGACGAAAAAGCCCAAGAAGGACACGTCACCCCCCAAGACTTCCACCTCGGACCGTCCCAACCCACCCACCACTTACGTCGCACCGCGCGGCAAGATCAAGTCCAAATAAGCCCGACTTGACGCCTGCGTGACGACCGAGTCACGCAGCGCGCGGCACACTGGCGCTCTGAAACTCAAAACTTTGGAGACCAACCCCATGAATACGCAAGACCTGTTTTCGCTGCAAGGCCGCACCGCCATCGTCACCGGTGGCTCGCGCGGCATTGGCCGCATGATTGCCGAAGGCTTTTTACGCCAAGGGGCACGGGTCTACATCACAGCCCGCAAGGCCGCAGTTTGCGAACAAACGGCCAAAGAACTGTCGGCCTTGGGTCACTGCGTGGCGCTGCCGCTTGATGTGTCCAGCTTAGAAGGCGCCAAAGCGTTGCTGGCTGCCTATGCCCAGCACGAAAGCCAGCTCGACATCTTGGTCAACAACGCAGGCGCCGCGTGGGGCGCACCGTTCAACGAATTCCCCGAAGCCGGTTGGGACAAAGTGGTGGACCTCAACATGAAGGCCCCGTTCTTTTTGACCCAAACCTTTGCCCCCATGCTGCGCGCCGCGGCAAAGACGCACGCAGCCAAGGTGATCAACATCGCCTCCATCGACGGCATTTCGGTCAACCCATGGGAAACCTATTCGTACGCGGCCAGCAAAGCGGGTCTGATTCACCTCACCCGCCGCATGGCCACGCGTTTGATTGAAGACGGCATCGTGGTCAACGCCATCGCCCCTGGCCCCTTTGCCTCCGACATGAACGTCGAAGCCCGCGACCACGGCGACACCGTGGCCGATCGCGTGCCCGCCAAGCGCGTGGGCCAACCCGAAGACATGGCTGCAGCTGCCATCTATTTAGCATCCCGCGCAGGCGACTACGTGCTGGGCCACACCTTGGTGGTGGACGGCGGCGTGACGCATGTGCGCGGTGACGCTTGACACATTTATGACGCCCCACAACACCTTCTCGATCTTCACCGTTCACGTTCAACCCGCTGATTTGCAATACGACGTCGAGGGCGACTTGACCTTGCTCGAAGCGGCCGAGATGTCGCGCATCGAGCTGCCCAGCTCGTGCCGCAACGGCACTTGCCGCACCTGCATCTGCCGCTTGGTGAGCGGCGAGGTGGACTACACCGTTGAATGGCCGGGCTTGAGCGCCGAAGAAAAAGCCGAAGGCTATGTGCTGCCCTGCGTGGCGCGCCCCCGCTCCAACGTGGTGATCGCGCAGCCCGAAGCCCGCGCCACGTAAGATTGGGTCGAAAGACACCGATTTATGACCCCGATTTATGAAGACGAACACCTGCTGGTGTTTGAAAAACCCAGCGGCCTGCTGTCCGTGCCAGGCCGAGGCCCCGAGAAGCAAGACTGCCTTTCCAAGCGCGTGCAAGACATTTACACCGACGCGTTGGTGGTGCACCGCCTGGACCAAGACACCTCGGGCCTGATCGTCATGGCACGCGGCATCGAAGCCCAACGCCGCATCAGCCGCTTGTTTGAAACCCGTCAGGTGAGCAAACGCTACATGGCGGTGGTAGCCGGCAACCCATCGCAGACACAAGCCGAAGTGCCTGCCAACGAAGAGGGTTGGCGCACCATCGAAGGCAACATCCTGCTCGACTGGGAGCGTCGCCCCATCCACATCATTCACCCCGACGGCAAGCCCAGCCGCAGCCTGTGGCGTTGTGTGCAAGCGGGGCAAGAAGCCAGCTTGATTGAGCTAGAGCCCTTCACCGGCCGCACCCACCAGTTGCGCGTGCACATGCAAAGCATTGGCCATCCCATGCTGGGCGACTCGCTGTATGCGCCGCCCGAGCTCAAGGCCCTCACGCCGCGCTTGATGCTGCATGCCCAAGACATTGGTTTTCCGCACCCCTTCACCCAAGCGCCCCTGATGTTCAGCGCGCCGGTGCACTGGTCGGCGCAGGCCCCGTATGTCGTGATGGAAAGCCCGTAAGGCATCTGTAGCCCAAGCGGCGCACACTGATTTGGTTTTATTTCAACTTGATCTTATTTTTAACAACGGGAGACAAACATGCGTGAAGTAGTCGTGGTGAGTGGTGTTCGCACAGCAATCGGTACTTATGGCGGTAGCCTGAAAGACATTCCCCCCAGCGAGCTGGCCGCCCAAGTGGTGCGCGAGTCGTTGGCGCGTGCGGGCGTAGACGGCAAAGACGTGGGCCATGTGGTGTTCGGCCATGTGGTCAACACCGAGCCCAAAGACATGTATTTGTCGCGCTTGGCAGCCGTCAACGGCGGTTGCGCCGAAGGCACCCCTGCATTCAACGTGAACCGCTTGTGCGGTTCGGGTTTGCAAGCCATCGTGAGCGCCAGCCAATCCATCATGCTGGGTGACTGCGACGTGGCCATTGGCGGCGGCGCTGAAAACATGAGCCGTGGCCCTTACGCCTCCTTGAGCGCACGTTGGGGCGCACGCATGGGCGACACCAAGATGGTCGACATGGTGGTCGGCGCTTTGCACGACCCCTTCCACACCATCCACATGGGCGTGACCGCTGAAAACGTGGCCGCCAAATTTGGCATCACCCGCGAGATGCAAGACGCCTTGGCCGTCGAAAGCCACAACCGCGCCCAACGGGCCACCGAAGCTGGCTTGTTCAAAGACCAAATCTTGCCCGTCATCTTGAAGAGCAAAAAAGGCGACGTGGCCTACGCCACCGACGAGCACTTCCGCCCCAACTGCAAGCTCGAAGACATGGCCAAGTTGAAGCCTGTGTTCGTCAAAGAAAACGGCACCGTGACTGCCGGTAACGCTTCGGGCATCAACGATGCCGCCGCTGCCGTGGTGTTGATGGAAGCCAAAGCCGCCCAAGCCCGCGGCGCCAAGCCTTTGGCACGTTTGGTGGCGTACGCCCACACCGGCCTCGACCCCAAAATCATGGGCATGGGCCCCGTGTCAGCCTCACGCCTCGCCTTGCAAAAAGCAGGCTTGACCACGAACGACATGGACGTGATCGAAGCCAACGAAGCCTTTGCCGCACAAGCCTGCGCCGTGACGAAAGAGCTCGGCTTGGACCCCGCCAAGGTCAACCCCAACGGCTCGGGCATTTCGTTGGGTCACCCCATCGGTGCCACCGGCGCATTGATCACCGTGAAAGCGTTGTACGAGTTGCAACGCATTCAAGGCAAGTACGCGCTGGTGACCATGTGCATCGGCGGCGGTCAGGGCATTGCTGCCATCTTTGAACGCATGTAAGCCAAAATAGGCAGCATGCAAGACACCTACCCCGAAAGCACCGCACACCCAGCCAACCAATTTGCCTTACTCAGGCAAGCGCGGTTTGCACCTTTCTTTTGGACCCAGTTTTCGGGGGCGGCGAACGACAACTTGTTCAAGTTTGCGTTCACCGTGATGGTGACCTACCAGCTCAGCGTGAGCTGGTTGCCCGTCGCCTTGGCGGGCTTGGTGATTGGGGCCCTGTTCATCTTCCCGTTTTTGTTGTTCTCTGCCACCAGCGGCCAATTGGCCGACAAGCTGGACCAAGCCGCGCTGATGCGCTTGGTGAAGAATTTGGAAATCGGCATCATGGCCTTGGCTGCCGTGGGCTTTGCCACGCAGCAAGTGGCGGTGCTGCTGCTGTGCACGTTTTTAATGGGCCTGCACTCCACGCTGTTTGGCCCTGTGAAGTTTGCTTACTTGCCCAAAGTGCTGAAAGAACATGAGCTGACCGGCGGCAACGGCATGGTCGAAATGGGCACGTTTGTTGCCATTTTGTTGGGCAATGTGGCGGGCGGTTTGCTGGTGGCCATCCCTGAAGTCGGTCACACCGCGGTCGCCGTGGCGTGTGTGGCCGTGGCGGTGTTGGGCCGACTCTTCAGCGGCGCCATTCCTTCGGTGCCGGCCACCGCGCCTGATTTGAAAATCAACTGGAACCCCATCACCGAAACCCTGCACAACCTGCGTTTGGCGCGCGCCAACCCGACAGTGTTTCGCACCCTGCTGGGCATCAGTTGGATGTGGTTCTTTGGTGCCATCTTTTTGAGCCAATTCCCCAGCTTTGCCAAAGAGGTGTTGCATGGCGATGCGCAAGTCGCGTCGTTGTTGCTGGTGCTGTTCTCGGTCGGCATCGGTGCGGGCTCGCTGTGGTGCGAAAGCCTGAGCCGCCAACGCGTGGAAATGGGCTTGTCGCCGTTGGGGGCGATGGGCATGACGCTGTTTTCGGTCGATCTGTACTTCGCCTCACGCGGGTTGCCCGACGTGCCCATGATGGACATCGCCACCTTCTGCACAGACAGCGCCCACTGGCGCGTGATGGCCGACTTGGTGTTGCTGAGTTTGTTTGCTGGCATCTACAGCGTGCCCATGTACGCCTTGATCCAACAACAAAGTCACACGGCGGAATGCGCCCGCATCATCGCGGCCAACAACATCATCAACGCGCTGTTCATGATCGCCAGTTCCTTGATCGCAGGGGCCATGCTGGGCGCTGGCATGACCATTCCCGACGTGATCTTCTGGACCGGCGTGGCCAACGCCGTGGTGACGCTGGCAATTTTTGTCGCCGAACCGCTGTACCTGCACCGCTTTGCCGCATGGCTGCGCTCTGTTTGACACAGCGCAAGCGTGCGGTCGCTATTTGCCATTAAGCTCCCACCACCTTGATACGCTGCGCGCCGCTCTCCAACCTGAGCGCGCCCTGATTTGAAAGTTCTGCCATGACTGACACCCTCACCGCCCCCATCGCCACGCGCGAAGTCACCCTCGCTTGGTCTGACGCTTTGGCCTTGGAACTCGACTTCATGGACGACACCCACCGCGAGTTTGTGGACTTGTTGGCCGCCACCGAGTTGGCCGATGACGAGACTTTGGTCGAGCGCTTCAGTGCCTTGATCGACCACACCGACGACCACTTTGGCCGCGAAGATCAGTGGATGAAAGACACCCAGTTTTCATCCAGCAACTGCCACGCCATGCAGCACGATGTGGTGTTGCAAGTGATGCGCGAAGGCTTGAGACGCGGCAAAGAAAAAGGCGATCTGGCGATGATTCGTCAAATGGCGCATGAGTTGGGCATTTGGTTCCCCCAACACGCACAAACCATGGATGCGGCCTTGGCGCTGCATTTGCGCCGTGTGGGTTATGACGCGGAGACAGGCATTGTTTCTGCGCCTGAGGCTTTGCCTGAAGGTGAAATTCATGGCTGTGGTGGGGATACCTGCTCTTAATTTGCTTTGCTCTCTTGATGCGCTGAGTTTTTGGATCGCAGAGGTTTTGGTTTCTGCTGGGGCGGTGCTTGCAACTTGGGAGTCTTGTTGCGCGAATGTCCCCCGAGCGGCGCTGGGGCGCCACTCTCCTCCTTTACTTCGCTTCACAAGACACCCAAGTTGCAAGCGCCTAGTTGGGGGTGTTAGAGGTTAAAGACACTTCGGGCTACTGCTACTGCTACTGCTACTGCTACTGCTACTGCTACTGCTACTGCTACTGCTACTGCTACTGCTACTGCTACTGCTACTGCAGCTAAGGCTAAACGCTGAGTGCTGAGTGCTGAGTGCTGAGTGCTGAGTGCTGAGTGATTTCGCCCAATGATAAAAATCGAAATCCGAGAAAGTGAAAACGCGCAAAGCCACAGGCGAGCCGTAATTTCAACTGGCACAAAGAGGGGTTTGGGTGTCTGCTGAAGCGAAGTGAAGGAGGAGAGCGGCGCCCCAGCGCCGATCGGGGGACATTCGCTTCAGCAGATGCCCAAACCCCTCACCCCCAACGAAGACAAAAAACTCAAGCGTACCGAGTTCTAGCCAAAGCCGCCCCAGCAGCCAAGGCTTCCAGCTTCTTCACCGCCACCTCACGGCTCATAGGCGCCAACCCGCAGTTGGTGCACGCAATCAAACGGTTCTTAGGCACATACTTCAACGCCATGCCAATGGTGTCGGCAATTTGCTCTGGCGTTTCAATCACATCGCTGGCCACGTCAATCACGCCCACCATCACGTCTTTGCCTTCCAGCAAAGCCATCATCTCAGGCGGCACATGCGAGTGGTAACACTCCAAGCTCACTTGCTGGATGCTGCTCTTGGCCAAGGCGGGCAACACTTTTTCGTATTGACGCCACTCGTCGCCCAAGGTCTTCTTCCAGTTGTTGTTGGCTTCGATGCCGTAGCCGTAGCAAATGTGAACAGCGGTGGTGCAGGTCAACCCTTGTGCGGCGCGCTCCAAGGCTTTCACGCCCCAGTCTGCGGCTTCGTCGAGGTAGACGTTGAATGCGGGTTCGTCGAACTGAATGATGTCCACGCCGTCGGCTTGCAGGGCCAAGGCTTCTTGGTTAAGCAATTCAGCAAAGGCAAACGCCATGTCGATGCGGCCTTGCACGGCGTCTTTGCCTTTGCCGTAGAAACGGTCGGCCACGGTGTCGACGATGGTCATGGGGCCGGGCAAGGTGAACTTGAGTTTCTTCTTCGTGTGTGCGCGGGCCAGCTGCGCTTCAAACGCATGCACGCGGCCTTTCAACTTCAAAGGTGCGATGACTTGCGGCACTTGCGCGTCGTAGCGGTTGTTGCGAATGCCCATGGTGACTTTGTTTTCAAAGTCGATGCCTTCGACTTGCTCTAAAAAGCCGTGCACAAAGTGTTGGCGCGATTGTTCGCCGTCGCCAATCACATCGAGGCCGGCGTCTTCTTGCGCTTTGATCCACAACAACGTGGCGTCGGCTTTGGCTTGCAAAAGCGCGTCGCCAACGGCCTGCCACTTGGGCCAGAGTTTGTTGGTCTCGGCCAACCATTCGGGTTTGGGCAGGCTACCGGCGATGGCGGTTGAAAACATAGAGGGCTCCAGTGAAGGGTTTGAAAGAATTGAAATGACTCAGAAATTTAAATGCCGTGCGGCGCAACTGAGTGCGCTGAACACGCCAGCACACACGGCCTCATACACATGGCTTCATGAATGCGCAACGTCGCGTCAGCATGGGCTTGGCTCATGCCTGTGCGGCTGTTAACGCGAACTCTCGCGCCAGCAACTCATACGAGCGAGCTTGTGCGGCAGGCTCATGCGTCCAAGTGATGATGACCACTTCGTCCACCTGCAGACGCGCAGCCAAACGGCGCAGTTTGTCGGCAACTTGCGGTGCGCTGCCCACCAAAGCATTGGCACGCATTTCGGCAAACGCCACATGCTCAGACGGGGTGTAGTCGCGCGCGGCTTGGTCGGGCGGCAACAGCGCGCCAATGCGGCCGGTGTTGCGGTCCAGCTTCCAGCGCGCGCGGCTTTGGAACAAGCGCCACGCGTCGTCTTCGGTGTCTGCCGCCAAGGCCCAGACACACACGGTGGCGCGCGGTTTGGGGTTGGTTTCGGTGGCACGGAAGTTGGTGCGGTACAAATTCAAGGCGTGGTCTGCGCCCTGCCCGTCGGTGATGAAGTAAGCAAAGGCATAGGGCAAGCCTAAGTGGGCTGCGAGTTGTGCGCCGTAGTCTGAGCTGCCCAACATCCACACATCGGGTGAGGTGGGGCCACTGGGATAGGCAAACACGCCGTGCCCGGGGTGGCCTGCAGGCAAGGGCTCGCCCGTGACCCACGCTTGCAGTTCCATCACTTGCTGTGGAAAGTTCTCAGACGCATGACGGTCCGAGTTGAGCAATTGCGCGGTGCGGCCATCGCTACCTGGGGCACGGCCCACGCCGAGGTCGATGCGACCCGGCGCCAGCGCGTCCAGCACGCGAAATTGTTCGGCCACTTTGAGCGGGGCGTAATGCGGCAGCATGACACCTGCAGACCCTAAGCGAATGCGGGTGGTGCGTGCGGCAATGGCAGCCATCAACACCTCGGGCGCAGAGCCCACGATGCTGGGGTGGCTGTGGTGCTCGCTCACCCAAAAACGGTGGTAGCCCCAAGCCTCGCATTGACTGGCGAGCGCCAAGGTTTGTCGGATGCTGGCATCTTGGCTTCGGCCAGACGCAGCGACGGATTGATCGAGAACAGATAGTTTGAGCACGGGCGAGAGCTTACCTTCAGATGCCGGCCTCGGTTGTCACACAAGCGTTCACGACCACAAGGCACAAGGCTGTTCAGCCCCGACTCACGCCTTTGGGCTTTCCGCTTCTTGCAGCAACCGCCACATGACCTTGCCGCTGCCGCTCTTGGGCAGCACATCCACAAACTGCACCTGCGTGGGCGCTTTGTAGACGGCCATGTTTTGGCGGCACCAGTCGATGATGTCTTGCTCGACCACCACGCCTTTGTGGCTGGCACGCAGCACCACCACCGCTTTGACGGTTTCACCGCGGTAGCTGTCGCGCGACGAGATGATGCAAGCCTCTTGAATGGCGGGGTGCTTGAACATCAACGCTTCCACCTCAGCGGGCCAGACTTTGAAGCCCGAAGCGTTGATCATGCGTTTCAAGCGGTCGGTGATGAAGAAGTAACCGTCTTCGTCCACGCGCCCCAAGTCGCCAGAACGGAAAAAGCGTTTGCCCTCCAGCTCAAAGAACGCGGCGGCAGTGGCATCGGGGCGCTTCCAATAGCCGTTGAACACTTCAGGGCCGTGAATGACGATTTCGCCGGACTCGCCTTGCGGCATTTCTTGCAAGGTTTCGGGATCGACGATGCGGGCGTCGGTGCTGAGGAACGGAATGCCCAAGCACTGCTGTTTGGGGGCATCGGGTGGGTTGTTGTGCGAGGGTGCGGCGGTTTCGGTCAAGCCGTAGCCTTCGCTGTAACGCAGGCCATACAACTCAAACAAACGCTGCGCCACCGCTTGCGGCATGGCCGCACCGCCGCCGCCAATGTGCACCAAGCCTTTGAGGTCGAACTTGTCGAAGTTGGGGCTGCCCAACAAATCGATCACCATGGTGGGAATGTTGGTCCAATGCGTGACGCGCCACAGCGAGATCAAACGGCCGGCCAATTCGCGGTCCCAACGCGGCATCAACACCAAGGTGGCCCCCAAGTAAATGCCCGAGTGCATGACGCTGGTCATGCCCGTGATGTGGAACATGGGCACCACCAGCAAGCCCACGTTCTCATGAGTGCCGTTGCCCCAAATGGCAGACGCGATGGCGTTGTGCATGAGCGTGCGATGCGGGTGCATGCACCCCTTGGGCAAGCCCGTGGTGCCGCTGGTGTAGGGCAACACCGCCAAGTCTTCTGGGCCCACCGTCAGCGGGCCCAAAGGCGCCGTGCTGGCCAAGGCATCTGGCCAACGGTGGGTTTGCCCGCCCTTCAATTCGGGCAACACATGCTGAGTGAACAACCAATCGTGCCAACTCGTGGGTGGCGCGTTGTCGCCCGTGACTTGCGCGTCAAACGCATCGGTGAAATGGGTGATCAGCAAATGGGTCAAGCCCTCGCCTGCGGGCAATTGGTTGCTGGCACTGGCCAACTCAGCCGCCAGATCGGCGGTGGTGATGGCCACTTTGGCATCGGGGTCGGTGATGTAGTGCTTGAGCTCTTCGGCACGGTTCATCGGATTAACGGGCACCACCACGGCGTTGGCACGCAAGATCGCAAAGTGCGCGATCACCAACTGCGGGCAGTTTTGCATGTTGAGCACCACGCGGTCGCCCTTTTGCACGCCCAAGCTTTGCAAATGCGCAGCGACGGCCTCGGCCTTGGCTTTTAACTCGGCATAAGAAATGCGCGTGCCTAAAAAGATCAGCGCCGTTTTGCGAGGAAACCGGCGTGCGCTGGTTTCTAAGTTATCCCACAGCGAGGTATCAGGCAGAGTGATGGCATGCGGCACGCGAGCGGGCCAAAAACGATGGTGTGGTTTCATGCGCGCTAGGGTAGCGCGAGTGCCCAGCCGAGCACATCGGGGAAGGCCCTAGGACCACGCTTTCGGGGTCACTTGGGCGTCAGTTCAACGCGCCTCTCAGGCGCCATCCCGTTAGGCGGTGGCTTGGGTGCGCGCGCGACGGTTGATTTGACGCACAGACATCAAGGCGTCAAAGAAACCGCGCAACCAATCCATATCGACTGGCTTTTGCAACATTTGCACGCCATCAGGCAAACCGCCTTTGGCTTTGACTTCGTCTGCGCTCATGCCCGTGATGACGACCACGGCCAAGTTACTGAACAAGGCGTGCTCGCTGAGCGTTTTCAAAAACTGAAAACCATCGACGTTGGGCATGCGCAAGTCGGTCAACAACACTTGGGGTTGCAAGCTGGGCATGTCCAACAAGGCTTCCATGGCGGATGAGTACATCACGGCGTCGAGTGGCAAGCCCCATTTGTCAAAGTTGGCCTGCAACATGATGCGGGTTTCGTCATCGTCTTCCACCACCAAAACGCGCAAGCGGTCTTCGCTGAGCATCAAAGAAGCGGGTGCCAAGTTGTGACGGCGCTGGTAATCTTGGATCGATTGCAAAGAAATACGGCGATGGCCGCCTTGGGTTTTCCAAGCCTTGAGGTCGTTCTTTTCGACCAAGCCCTGTACAGTGCCCACCGAGATGCCCAGCACCTTGGCGGCGTAACTGGTGCCGCAATAGCCGTCGTAGGCTTCTTTGTTAGTTGTCAGACTCATAGAAAACTCCTAAATTGAGCGTTTTTACACATTTCGTATTATTTTAGTCGATTTAAAGACTCATCAATGAATACTTAACAAATCATGAACAACAACTCACTTACAGCAGTTCAAGGCATCACGGTCGGACACCATACTGACAAGCGCCGCCCCACGGGCTGCACAGTCGTACTCACGCCATTTGGAAGCGTTGCAGGTGTCGATGTACGCGGCGCGGCGCCCGGCACACGAGAAACTGATCTGTTGCACCCAAGCAACACCGTGCAGCACATACATGCTCTGGTTTTAAGTGGCGGCAGCGCTTTTGGCCTCGATGCGGCCTCTGGCGTGATGCGTTGGCTCGAAGAACAGGGCCACGGATTGCCCGTCGGCCCCGTGCGCGTGCCCATCGTGCCTGCCGCCGTGGTGTTTGACCTGTGGGTCGATGACTTTGAGAGTGCCGCCTTCAAGCGAGGCAACCGTGTGCGCCCTGATGCAGACGCTGGCTACCAAGCCTGCCTTGCAGCCAACAACGCGCCCGTGCCACAGGGCAATGTGGGCGCAGGTGCCGGTGCCACCGTTGGCAAGCTGAACGGCCCGCACTGCGCCATGAAAGGCGGTGTGGGCAGCGCCTCACTCACTGTCAACGGCATCACCGTGGCGGCCTTGATTGTTTGCAATGCCTTGGGCGACGTGATCGACCCACGCACAGGCCAAATTTTGGCGGGCGCACGCATCGCCCCCGACAGCCGCGAACTGCTCGATATTCGACAAGCCCAACTCACAGGCCATGTGACGCCCAGCCCCACAGCGGGCAGCAACACCACCATCGGCGTGATCGCAACCGATGCCGCGCTCACCAAGCCCCAAGCCCACCGTTTGGCCCAAGTGGCCCACGACGGCTTGGCCCGCACCATTTACCCCGTGCACACGCCCATGGATGGCGACACCTTGTTTGCATTGGGCACAGGCACCAGCGGCCAAACGGCAGACATGCTGCTTTTGAGCACCTTGGCCGCCGAGGTCACCGCGATGGCGGTGGTGAACGCCGTTCAAGCCGCCCAAGAATTGCGATTCGGCAACCACTGGTGGCCCGCCATCCAACCATGATGGCCATGAAAAAAGGCCCAGTCCTTTCGAACTGGGCCTTCAGAACTGCGCCTTTGGCGAAGCAGATGAAAATTACTTCAAAGCCTTAAAGCGCACGCGCTTGGGCTTGGCGCCCTCTTCGCCCAAACGCTTCTTCTTGTCGGCTTCGTACTCTTGGTAGTTCCCGTCAAAGAACACCCACTGGCTGTCGCCTTCAGCGGCCAAGATGTGGGTGGCAATGCGGTCCAAGAACCAGCGGTCATGGCTGATCACCATCACAGAGCCGGCGAACTCCAACAGCGCGTCTTCCAACGCACGCAAGGTTTCCACGTCCAAATCGTTCGATGGCTCGTCCAGCAGCAACACGTTGCCGCCTTCGATCAAAGTCTTGGCCAAGTGCAAACGACCGCGCTCACCGCCGGACAACATGCCGACTTTCTTTTGCTGGTCGCCACCGTTGAAGTTGAAGCGGCCGCAATACGCACGGCTTGGCATTTGGAACTTGCCGACGTTCATGATGTCCAAACCACCGGAGATGTCTTCCCACACGGTTTTGTCATCGTTCAGGTCGTCGCGCGACTGGTCCACAAAGGCCATCTTGACGGTTTGGCCAATCTTGACTTCGCCACTGTCCGGCTGCTCTTTGCCAGCAATCAGCTTGAACAAGGTTGACTTACCAGCACCGTTGGGGCCGATAATGCCGACGATGGCGCCCGCAGGCACTTGGAAGCTCAGGTTGTCGATCAACACGCGGTCGCCAAACGACTTGCTGACGTTCTTGAACTCGAACACTTCGTGGCCCAAACGCTCGGCCACAGGAATGAAAATTTCCTGGGTTTCGTTGCGCTTTTGGTATTCGTGATCAGACAACTCTTCAAAGCGGGCCAAACGGGCCTTGCTCTTGGCTTGACGGCCTTTGGGGTTGGAACGGGCCCACTCCAATTCTTTCTTCATGGCCTTGGAGCGTGCGTCTTCGGTGCGCTGCTCGGTGGCCAAACGGGCTTCTTTTTGTTCCAACCAAGTGGAGTAGTTGCCTTTGTAGGGAATGCCGTGGCCACGGTCGAGTTCCAAAATCCACTCGGCGGCGTTGTCCAAGAAATAACGATCATGGGTAATCGCCACCACGGTGCCTGAGAAGCGGGCCAAGAACTGTTCCAACCAATCCACCGATTCAGCGTCCAAGTGGTTGGTCGGTTCGTCAAGCAGCAACATGTCGGGCTTGGACAACAACAAGCGGCACAAGGCCACGCGGCGTTTTTCACCACCGGACAGTTTGCCAATGATGGCGTCCCACGCGGGCAGGCGCAGCGCGTCAGCGGCGATTTCGAGCTGGTGGTCCGAGGCGTCGCCTGAGGTCGAAATGATGGCTTCGAGCTGGGCTTGTTCAGCGGCCAAGGCATCGAAGTCGGCATCTTCTTCGGCGTAAGCGGCGTACACCTCTTCGAGGCGGGCTTGGGCGGCCTTGATGTCGCCCATGCCGCTCTCCACGGCTTCGCGCACGGTGTGCTCAGGGTCGAGTTGAGGTTCTTGAGGCAAATATCCGATCTTCAGACCGGCCATTGGAATGGCTTCGCCTTCGATCTCGGTGTCAATACCGGCCATGATTTTGAGCAAGGTGGACTTGCCCGAACCGTTGGTACCCAGCACGCCAATCTTGGCCCCGGGGAAGAAAGACAAAGAAATGTCTTTGAGAATCTGACGCTTAGGCGGCACGATCTTGCCGACGCGGTTCATCGAAAATACGTATTGAGCCATCTGTAACCCTGAATGAAAATGAGCTGAAACGGGCCACCCTGCGGGTGCCAGTTCAAGACGTCAACCAAGCCGCTCTGGGCTGGCTGAGTCTGTGTAGCCTTCCATTATCCCAGCTTATCAAGGCAGAGGCCCGAAGAACGCAAATCTCAATCGAGTTTGAGGGCCAAGTCCACGGCTAGCTTGATCCAAACTGGCACTTCGCCCTCCCAGTCTTTGCGGGTGTCAGCGAGATTTTTAGGCTTATTGGGAATGGCGAAGGTTTCGCGCAGTTTGGCGGCGCGTTCGGTATTGGCCCAAGCCACTGCCTCATCGGCCATCCGTTTGAGCACGGCTTCGGGCGTGCCCGCTGGAGCGACCAATGGCAAACCGCCTTCCAGCGTTACCAGTTTTTCGGTATTGCCTTGCTCGGTCAAGGTAGGCACATCGGGCAGTTTGGGCGACCGGTAGCTGCCAGTCACGCCGATGGCACGCACGCCTCGCGCAGCCATGGCGTTGAAGGCCTGAAAACTGCCCACGGCAACTTGCGACTGCCCCGAGGCCACGTCCAACCACATGGCGGCCTCCCCTTTGTAGTGCACCGACTGGATGCTGGTGGCATGCTGGCGGTTGGTCTGGTCGGCCAACATGTGCGGGTAAGAACCAGGTGCATAAGTGCCCATGGAAGTGGGGTTCTTTTTGGCCCACGCCACGAATTCGGTCATATTCTTAGCAGGGATTTTGTCGTGAATACCCACCACCAAAGGACCAGACGGGAACACGGTCACAGGGGTCAAGTCTTTGTCTAGGTTGTAGGGCAGCTTGGAATACAAGATGCGGTTTTGCCAAAATGTGCCGGAGGTGCTCATGACAAAGGTGTAGCCGTCGGCGGGTGACTTGGCCACGGCGTCAATGCCAATGATGGCTCCCGCACCCGGTTTATTTTCGATGACCACCGGCACGCCCAGCTTGGTTGACAGGTACTCGCCGTAGTTGCGGGCATAGGCGTCCGTCAATCCACCAGGCGGAAATGCCACCACGATCTTGATAGGTTTGGCGGGCCAAGCAGGCACTTGAGCCCAAGCGGAAGTTAAGGTGAGGCTGGCTATGCTGGCGACAACGGCAAGAGAAGCAGTCAAAAAAGGACGGCGGTGTTTCTTTAAATCAATCGACATGGTGTCTCCCAATGTGGTGCAAAACTGCTTTGAGCTCGCAGTCTAGGGGCACATGAAGCCGCTTTTAATTGGGGTTTGAACCCATGCCAAAGCTTTACGCCATCTCTTGTGCCACAATTACAACGTTGTAGCCTCCAGTAGCCGCAACATCAGCACTTCTGCTGGGGCCTGACCTAGGCAACGCTCAAAACAAGCGCCTGCGGTTTCCATGCCCACCTTAAAACTTATCGGCCAACACTGGTAACTGCCAACCGCAGTTGAATGAGTCGATAACTGCGCCGGACATGGCGCTCTATCCAAATGAACTTTGAAGAATTGAATCTGGCCCCGGCCATCCTGAAAGCCGTGCTTGAGCAAGGCTACGACACCCCAACCCCCATTCAAGCCCAAGCCATTCCGGCCGTCTTGGCGGGCCACGACTTGTTAGCAGGCGCCCAAACCGGCACCGGCAAAACAGCGGCGTTCACCCTGCCGATGCTGCACAAGCTCACCATGAGCCGCAGCACCGAAAACAAATTTGGCGTCTACGGCGTGCGCGCCTTGGTGCTGACCCCCACCCGCGAACTCGCGGCCCAAGTGGAAGAGTCGGTGCGCAACTACGGCAAATACCTGCAACTCACCTCCACCGTCATCTTTGGCGGCGTGGGAATGAACCCGCAAGTGGCTCGCATCAAAAAAGGCGTGGACATCTTGGTGGCCACCCCCGGCCGCTTGCTCGACTTGCAACAGCAAGGCTTGCTCGATTTGTCCACTGTGGAAATCTTGGTGCTCGACGAAGCCGACCGCATGTTGGACATGGGCTTCATCCACGACGTCAAGAAAATCTTGGCCTTGGTGCCCAAAGACAAACAAAGCTTGTTGTTCTCTGCCACCTTCAGCGACGAGATTCGCGAACTGGCTGGCAACTTGCTCAAGAACCCACAAAGCATCCAAGTCACGCCCAGCAACACCACGGTGCAACGCATCACGCAAGTGGTGCACCCTGTGGGCCGTGGCAAGAAAAAGGCCTTGCTCGCACACATCATCAACGAGCACAACTGGAGCCAAGTGCTGGTGTTCACACGCACCAAGTTTGGCGCCAACAACGTGGCTGAGTTCTTGACCAAGAACGGCATCAGCGCCATGGCGCTGCACGGCAACAAGAGCCAAACCGCCCGTACCCAAGCCTTGGCTGGCTTCAAGAGCGGTGACATCCGCGCCTTGGTCGCCACCGACATTGCGGCACGCGGCATTGACATTGACGAGTTGCCACACGTCGTGAACTACGAAATCCCCAACATCAGCGAAGACTATGTGCACCGCATTGGCCGCACCGGTCGCGCAGGCTCCAGCGGCGAAGCCGTGAGCTTGGTGTCGTTGGATGAAGAAGGCTTCATGAAAGACATCGAACACTTCACCAAACAGCAAGTGCCTGTGGTGAACGTCGAAGGCTTTGGCCCTGAACCCGATGAAAAAGCCGAACCCATCGCCATGGGCCGTCAAACCCTGTGGGGTGGTTTGGGCAAGCCCCCAGGCCGTGACGTGATGGCGGCTGCGGCCAAAGCGGCACGCGGTGAAATGATGCAACGTATTCGCGACACCAAAGCCACTGGCGGCGGTCGCAATGCAGGTGGTGGTCGCGGTGGCCAAGGCGGCAACGCCGAAGGTCGCGCCCCACGCCCCAGCGGCCATGTGAGCCGTGACCGCGTGAGCGACCGCCCTGCACGCGATGGCGAACGCGCCCAGTTGGGTGACCGTCCCCCACGCAGCGGCGAGCGTCCAGCCCGTGATGGCAATCGCCCACAAAACCAAGGTGCTCGTCCACCGCGCCAATTCGACAACCGCGGTCCCCGCAACGACGCACCACGCCCTCCGCGTGACTTCGATGCGCCCCGCGCCCCACGTCGTGATGACGACGAATTCCAGCCTCGCGCCAACGCGCACTTGGGCACCCAAAGCGGCGTGAACGCCTTTGGTCACAAAACACAAGGCGGCGGTCAGCGCCAGCCTGACCCCACACGCACCAGCGTGGACCTGATGACCGAACGCAAACGCGGCGGTGGTGGTGGCTATGGCCGCCGTCCTGGCGGTGGCGGCGGTGGTGGTGGTGGTGGTGGTGGTGGCCGCTCAGGTGGCGGCGGCGGCCGTTCCGGTGGCGGATTTGGCGGCGGTGGTGGTGGCTACGGCCGCTGAGCCAACGCTCAGCCCTAGACTTCACCCTGCACTGCCACGCCATGGCGTGCACCCAGAACTGGCCTGATCAAGGCCGGTCCACAAAAAACCCGCTGAGGCGCTTGCCTCAGCGGGTTTTTCCATGGGCGAAACACGTCAAATCATGCAGACGCCGCATCACCTCGGCATTCAGGCACGGGCGTCGGCAACACGTCTTGGGCATAAAACGCTCGCAGATTTGCCATCGTCAAATCGGCCATGTCGCGGCGCGTTTCTTCGGTGTGGCTGCCGATGTGGGGCGTCAACACCACGTTAGACAAACCGCGCAACTCGGCAGGCACGCGGGGCTCATCCCAAAACACATCCAAGCCCGCGCCTGCGATGGTTTTGTCTTTCAAGGCTTGCACCAACGCCGCTTGATCGACCACCGAAGCGCGTGCGATGTTGATCAAAAAGCCTTTGGGGCCCAATTTTTGAAGCACCTCGGCATTGACCAAGTGTTTGGTTGCAGCGCCGCCGGGTGTGGCCACCACCAAAAAATCAACGGCGTCAGCCAAGGACGCCACATCGGCATGAAAGGCGTAGGGCACATCGGCCTTGGGAGCGCGGCCGCAATAAGCCACGGTCATGTCAAACGCCTCAGCACGCTTGGCAATGGCACGGCCGATTCGGCCCAAACCCAAAATGCCCACCCGCTTGCCCGACACGCGGCGGGTCATGGCAAACGGCTCCATCGCCCAGTCGCCGTTGCGCAAAAAATGGTCGGCCTGTGGGATGCGTCGGCCCGCGGCGAGCATCAGGCCCAAGGCGAGGTCGGCCACATCGGCGGTCATGGTGCCGGGGGTGTGCGTCACCACGATGCCGCGTTCATGGATGGCGTCCATCTCGATGCCGTCATAACCCACGCCGCACAAGGCAATGAGCTTGACGTTGGGCAACATGCTGAGCAGCTTTTTATCCACCTTGGATTCGCTGCCCGTGCCCACCAGCGCCGTGACTTTGCTCAACGCTTCAGGATCGATGATGTGGGCGTGGTCATGCACGATGTAATCTTCTTGCTGCAACGCATTCGTCAAGAACACAGGCAAGTTCGAGACTTTCATCAGGTGTTGGGTCATTGCGTGCCTCCCGCCAATTGTTTCGATGTGCCAACTCTACCCCTTCATTGGCTAACATCCTGCCCATGATTGAAGGCACCCCCACACTTGAACTCGACGGCTCCTTGGCCACCCTCACCCTACGCCGCCCCTCGTTGCGCAACAGCCTCAACGACGACGACCTCAACACCTTGCTCGCCCACTTTGACGCCATCAACGCCAACCCCGATGTGCATGTGGTGGTGCTGCGGGCGGACACCGCGGGTCAAAAAAATCCGGTGTTCAGCGCGGGCTACCACGTCGGCGGCTTTGACAACGACCCGATGGCGCCGCTGTTTTTTGAAAAAATCCCTGAAGCCCTCGAACGCTTGCGCCCCGTCACCGTCTGCGCCTTGAACGGCAGCGTCTATGGCGGCGCCACCGACGTGGTGCTGGCCTGCGATTTCACCGTGGCCCAAGCAAACTTGCATTGGCGCATGCCCGCCTGCGCTTTGGGCTTGCATTACTACCCCAGCGGCCTGCGCCGTTACGTCAGCCGCTTTGGGCTGAACGCCAGCAAACGGGCGTTCTTGTTGGGCCAATCGCTGCGTTTTGAAGACTTGGCCAAGCTCGATCTGTTTGAAGCCTTGGTGCCTGCCCCAGACTTTGAAACAGCGCTCCAAACCCTCACCGACACGCTGACATCCATGTCGCCTTTGGCACTGCAAGCCACCAAAAAGAGCCTCAACGAAATTGGTGCAGGGCTATATTGCGAACCAGTCCTGAAAGAGCGTTCGCGTCAATCCGTGCACAGTGCTGACTTTGCCGAAGGCCGCGCCGCCTTTGCTGAACGACGCGCCCCGCAGTTCACGGGCCGTTGACCTACCCGCCTACGACCGAAAGTGCCCATGACCTCACCCCAAGACACCCTCGCCACTTGGCTGGCCGAAGAAGCGGCCGTTCGCGCACGCTTGCTGCCCGTGGGCATCACGCCATTCAGCGACGTGCAGCCACGCACCGGTTTACAGCTGTTGCAAGGCATGCTCAACGGCGAGTTGCCGCCCTCACCCATTGGTCGCACGCTCGACTTCATCTTGGTCGAAGCCCGCGAAGGCCATGTGGTGTTTCAAGGCGCGCCCAGCGATGCCCACCTCAACCCCATGGGCAGTGTGCATGGCGGCTGGTTCGCCACCTTGCTCGACTCGGCGCTAGGCTGTGCTGTGCACACCAAGCTGCCGCAAGGTCGTGCCTACACCACCACCGATTTGAGCGTCAAAATGCTCAAAGCCATCACGCCCAAAGTGCAGCGGGTGCGCGCCATTGGCGAGATCATCCATTGCGGGCGACAACTGGCTTCGGCGCAAGCCCGCTTGGTAGGACCCGACGGCACGCTGTACGCGCATGCCACCACCACATGTTTCGTTTTTGATCTACCAGGACAACCCAAGCCATGAGACTGCTTCACACCATGCTGCGCGTCGGCGATTTGCAAAAATCCATCGACTTCTACACCCAAGCCATGGGCATGCAACTGCTGCGCAAAACCCACAGGCCCGAGCAAAACTATGACCTCGCCTTCGTCGGCTACGGCACCAACCCCGACCACGCCGAGATCGAGTTGACCTACAACTATGGCGTCAGCAGCTACGACTTAGGCACGGCCTACGGCCACATCGCCATTGGCGTGCCTGACGTGGTGGCCACGTGCGCACAGATCGAACAAGCGGGCGGCACCATCACCCGCGCCCCGGGCCCCGTCAAAGGCGGCGCCACCATGATCGCCTTTGTGCAAGACCCAGACGGCTACAAGATCGAGCTGATCCAACGCTGATCGGTGTGACAACACCCCCTTAACGCACACAAAAAAGGGAGCGCAAGGGCTCCCTTTTTGCTGGACATCGGTCCAACCGTTTCAAGCCCCGCCAGTTGGCAAGGGCCTTTTTGCAAAAAGGACTTAGCCCTTCTTGGCGTAAGCCGAGCACCAGCCTTTGCCAGCCACTTGCTTGCCCGCAAACAGAGGGCAACCACCGGCAGCTGCATCGGCCTTACCTTGAAACAAAGCACAGTTAGAACAAATTTGACCCGCGGCGTATTTGGGTTGTTTGGCTTTGTCGACTTTGGTCGCGTCGGCTTTGTAAGCCAAAGCAGCGGCTTGTGGATCAGACTCGGCCACCATGGCTTGTGCTTGCGCTGCCGTGGTTGCCAAAGCAGCCACGCCAGCCACAGAGATGGTTTGCATCATGAAGACGCGACGGTTGGTAGGTTTGTTCATGGATGTCCCTTTGGGAAAGTTAAAAATTTGGGTCAGGAGATACTGACAGACGATATCTTAACGATACTGAAAAAAGGCCCACTGATTCACATCAATGGGCCCGCAGCGCTCAAGGCTGTCCGCCACTCAGGCGGAGCAAACTTAAGCTTGCGCGGTGTCTTTCAACACTTGCGCCGTGATGGGCAGGCGACGCACGCGTTTGCCTGTCAGCTTGGCCACCGCGTTGGCAATGGCGGGCGCCACCACCGCTGTGGCAGGTTCGCCAATGCCACCTGGCTTCTCGGTGCTTTGGACCAACACGATGTCAATCTTCGGTGCCTCATGCATGCGCACGGGTTGGAAGTTGTGATAGTTGGTCTCTTGCACGCGGCCCGCGGTCATGGTGATTTGGTGCTTCAGCGCCGCGCCCATGCCAAAGATGATGCTGGACTGAATTTGCGCTTCCACCGTATCGGGGTTGACCATGTGGCCCAAATCGGCCGCCACGGACACGCGGTGCACCTGCACTTCGCCGTTGACATCCAAGCTCACCTCGGCCACTTGGGCCATGTACGTGTCATAGCCTTCCATCAGCGCAATGCCCAAGGCATGGCCTTTGGCCAAGGGCTTGCCCCAGCCCGCTTTATCAGCTGCCAGTTTGAGCACATTGGCAAAACGAGGCTTGCCTGCCAACAAACTCATGCGGTAGTCATAGGGGTCTTTGCCTGCGGCTTTGGCCAACTCGTCGATAAAGCTTTCGTTGGCGAAGGCGTTCATGTTGTGGCTCACCGCACGCCAGTAACCCACGCGCACGCCGGTGTCGTGAATCACCAAATCGTGTTGGGTGTTGGCGATGTTGTAGCCCGTCACAGCGGCTTCGGCCATGAATGGGTCCAGCGTGTCTTTGGGCAAACCAAAGGCGCGTTGGGTGACCGACTGCGACGCCACTTTGAAATGCATCGCCACAGGCTTGCCCGAAGCGTCCAAACCGGCTTTGAGCTGGTTCACGCCCACGGGACGGTAGAAGTCGTGCGTCATGTCGTCTTCACGCGTCCAGAGCAGCTTGACGGGTTTGTTGACCGCTTTAGAGATTTGGGCGGCTTGCACGATGAAGTCCAGCTCCAAACGACGGCCAAAACCACCACCCAAGAAGGTGGTTTGCAGTGTCACGTCTTCGGGCTTGAGGCCCAAAGCACCGGCCACCGCACCTTGCGCACCTTGTTGGAACTGCGTTGGGCCAATCAGCAAGGCTTTGTTGCCTTGCACATGGGCCGTGAAGTTCATGGGCTCCAGCGGCGCGTGCGCTTGCATGGGAATGACGTACTCGGCTTCGATCACCTTGGCAGCACCTTTGAGGGCGGCAGCCACATCGCCTTGCGGCTTGGTGATTTCGAGCACTTTGCCGGTTTTCAAAGCTTGGCGGGTGCCGTCGATCACGCTGGCGTCGCTCAACGCAGCGCCCGCGCCCTCGTCCCACTGAATGCTCAGCAAGTCGCGGGCTTTTTTGGCTTGCCACCAGCTGTTGGCCACCACGGCCACACCGTCGCTGATTTGCACCACGTCAATCACGCCGGCAGAAGCTTTGGCTTTCGAAGCATCAAAACTCTTGACGGTGCCACCAATCACGGGGCATTGCGCCAGCGAGGCGTAGACCATGCCGGGCAACTTCACGTCAATGCCGAACTCGGCCGTGCCGTTGACTTTGACAGCCGTGTCCACGCGCTTGGTGCGCTTGCCCACGATTTTGAAATCTTTGGGCGACTTGAGTGGGGGCTTCTCGGGCACCGGCATTCTGGCTGCCGACTCGGCCAAGTCGCCGTAAGTAGCTTTGAGGCCTTTGGGGCCCGTGACCACGCCTTTGTCGGCCTTGAGCAAGTCTTTGTCGACGCCCCAACGGGCGGCTGCGGCAGTCAGCAGCATTTCACGCACTTGGGCGCCTGCGATGCGCAGCTTTTCCCAGCCATCGCGCACCGAGGTCGAACCACCGGTAATTTGCGCGCCCAGCAAAGCGTTCACGTACACCGCAGCAGGCGGAGCCGCCACGACTTTGATTTGTTTGATGTCCACGTTGAGCTCTTCAGCGATCAACATGGGCATGGAGGTGTACACGCCTTGGCCCATTTCGGAACGGGCCGAGAGCAAGGTGATGACGTTGTTGTCGGCAATGTGCACCCACGCATTAGGGGTGTAGACCGTGCCAGCGGCCATGGCTTCGCCTTGGGTGCCGGGCAGGTTAAAGCCGAGCATCAAGCCGCCAGAGACGGCTGCAGAGGCTTTGAGGAAGGAACGACGCGAGGTGTGTGTCTGTGTCATGGTGGTTCTCCGTCCGTTCAAGCTTTGCGCATCATGGCGGCAGCATCTTTGACGGCAGCGCGCACACGGGTATAGGTGCCGCAGCGGCACAGGTTGCCACTCATGGCTTGATCAATGTCAGCGTCGCTGGGGTTCTTGTTTTTGGCGAGCAACGCTGCTGCGCTCATCAACTGGCCCGATTGGCAATAGCCGCACTGGGGCACGTCGTGCTTGATCCACGCCACTTGCAGGGGGTGGGTGTTGTCTTTGGAGAGGCTTTCAACGGTGGCGACTTTTTTGCCAGACACGGTGGAAAGCGGGGTTTGGCACGAGCGCACAGGCTGGCCGTCGACGTGCACGGTGCAGGCGCCGCACAAAGCTGCACCGCAGCCAAATTTGGTGCCGGTCAGGCCCAGTTCATCGCGAATCACCCACAACAGCGGGGTGTCTGTGTCGGCATTGGCCTTGGCGGCTTTGCCGTTGATTGAGAAGTCAACGCTCATCGAGGTCTCCTGTTTTTAAAAAGTTCCAGAACGGCGCAAGCATAGTGGCCTCAGATGCGTTCAAAATCAGGCTTACCCTCGATTCAGTCTCTCAAAGCTCAATCTTTCTCACCTTGAAACAGCGCTCCTAGTGCGATTACTTATGAACGACATTGCCAACCTTCGCAAAAGTTACGAACGCGCGGAACTCAACGAGTCGGCCTCAGCGGCTGACCCCATGCAGCAGTTTGAGCACTGGCTGAAAGAAGCCATCAGCGCCGAAGTGCCCGAGCCCAACGCCATGACCTTGGCCACCGTGGGCAGCGACTTGCGGCCCAGCACACGCGTGGTGCTGATCAAGGGTTACGACGCGCGCGGCATTGTGTGGTTCACCAACTACGACAGCCGCAAGGGACAGCAACTGGCGGGCAACCCGTTTGCTGCCTTGCAGTTTCATTGGGTCGAACTAGAGCGTGTGGTGCGCATCGAAGGCCGTGTCGAAAAAGTGAGCGACGCAGAAAGCGACGCCTATTTCCACAGCCGCCCGCTCGACTCACGCATTGGCGCATGGGCCAGCCCACAAAGCCAAGTGATTGACGGGCGCATGACCTTGGTCAGCAACGCGGCCAAATATGGCGCGCAGTTTTTGCTCAACCCGCCGCGCCCACCTCACTGGGGTGGCTACCGACTGGTGCCCGAGCAATGGGAGTTTTGGCAGGGCCGCAAAAGCCGCTTGCACGACCGTTTGCGCTACCGCAGCGCTAGCGCAGTGCCAGCCAAATCGGCGACAGCGTGGGTTCGCGAGCGCTTGGCACCCTGAGCGGCAAGCTTTGGCGCCTTGAGCGGCCAGCCTTGGCGCCCTTAAAAACTGGCCTGTAAACCCAGCTTCAAGCTGCGCCCCGCCAATGGCGGCGCATTGGCGCCCATGGTTTGGGTCAGCACAGAGGTGGCGGAATAAGCCAGCTGGTTGGTCAAGTTGTCGAGCTTGACAAACATCATCCAATGCGTGGCACCCGTGTGCGTGTGGTAATTCACCCCCGCATTCAGCAAGGTGTAGCTGGCGGTGGTGACGTCACCGGCGTTGGGCACGCGGTTTTGTGCGCCCGCATAAAGCACACCCAAACGTGCGCCCCAAGCCGCTTGGCGCCACACCCAATCCGCGCCTAAGCGCATGGGGGCGATGCGTGGCAAGGGGCGGTGGTAGCTCAAGTCATCGGCACGCACCGCATCGGCGCGCAGCTCCAAATCTAGGTTGCCGTGCGAGGCATTGGGTGTCCACAGGGCTTGTTGACCGCCCACCATGCGCAACTTGGCGGTCGACTCTACGCCCACAAAACGGGCTTGCACGCCTTCGAACTGGTACACCGGCAAGCGGTCTGGTGTGGACGCGCTGACCACGGTGCCGCTGGCGTCTTTGAACTCGCCCGTGGGCTGCAGCGACAAATAATTGGCGAAGCGCGACACAAAGCCCGTCACCCCAAAGGCGTGCGGGCCCGCTTTCCAAGCGCCGCCCACGTCGAACTGGGTGGCCCTTTCAAGGGTGCTGCGGCGGTCGCCTTGCTCAAACGTTCCCGTGGCGGCGTGTGGGCCGTTGGCAAACAGCTCGTAATCTTTGGGCGCGCGTTGGCTCCAGCCTAGGTTGCTGGTGAGTTGCCAGCCGTTTTGCGCCTCGCCTTGGCGAAAGTTGCGTAACACACCCAGTGCCACGCTGTGCGGGGTGAAGCGCTTTTCCTCTGCCGGAAAGCGCGTCGGGTCCGTGTGCGCCAACGACGCCACCGCAACGTCTTCAACCCGCGCCGCAGCACTCACTTGACCCCACGCCGTTTTCAAAGTTTGCAAGGTGAACAAGGCCAAGCTTTGCGTGCGGCTAGACGGCACAAACGCCTCGGTGCCTTGGGCCGTCAAACGGTTGCCCTCGCGCTGCAAACCCACCACCCCGTCCAATTGCAAACCTTGGCCCAAGGCCTTGGCTTGCTGACGCGCTTCGACACGCACGTCGTTGCCCGCGTTGTCAAAACGGGTGCCCACTTGCGCGCCTGGGTATTCGGTGTGGGTATATTGGGTGTGGCCCCACTGAAACTTGAGCGCTTGCAGCAGATCGCCGCCTTCGCGCCACTCGCCTTCCATCACCGTGTGACGGCGCTGCATGCCAATGGTCACATCGGGCTCGGCCACGGTGCCGTAGCTGCTGCGGTATTCGCTGGTCGACAAACCCAGGTAGCCACGGTCCAACAGCAAGGTGGCCCCCACGCCATTGCCTTGCGTGTGGCTGGCCGAGTTGCAGACCCGCGTTTGGCGGGTAGTCACGCCGTTCAAGCTGCAGTCCATCGTTTGGGGAACGCGCAGGTTGCCGGTGTGGCGGTCAAAGGCGTCCACATGCAAGGCGAAGCGGTCGTTGCCCGCCTCGACCATCGCGCCCGTGCTGCGCTCACGCGCCGCACCACCCGCTCGCAGCTCGGCCTTGCCCATGGCGCCGCCTTGTGCGTCAAACGCAGGTTCGCGGGCAATGCGGTTGTCGATCACGTTCACCACGCCACCCAAGCCGCTGCTGCCGTAGAGCAAGGTGGCGGGGCCGCGCAACAGCTCAATGCGCTCGGTGGTCAACGGGTCCAGCGGCACGGCATGGTCAAAGCTCAGGCCCGACACATCCATGTTGGCGCCACCGTTTTGCAAAATTTGAACGCGGTCGCCGTCCAAACCACGAATGACAGGGCGCCCCACATTGGGCCCAAACGAACTGTTGGCCACGCCGGGCAAGCTGTCTAGGGTGTCCCCCAAGGTGCTGCCTTGGCGTTGCGTCAGCGCGGCACCTGACAGCTGTTGGGCGGGCACTGACAACGCGCTTGCCGACTCGGGGCGGGCGGTGATGGTGACTTCATTCAGTGCCGTGGGTGATGCTGATGCCGCGGCATTGGCCGGTGCGGGTGCGGGTGCTGGGGCATTCAGCAGCGCTTGCGCGCTTGCGTCCCCCACTGGGCTGAATAAAAAAGTGGCGACTGCCGCCGCCGTGGCGTGGTGTTTGAAAAGAAAAGACATGGAAATATGGCGCTCTCAGAACCCAGAAATGACAGCGCACAGAACACGTTCCCGTGCGCCAAGAAGACGTCAAATCAGCGCAACACAGGCGGCGCTCGGGCCGCAAAGAAACGTTCAAACAGCGCCAAGCGCGCATACAAAGGCGCGGTGAACCCAAGCGCGGGCAAAGGCAGCACCGGCACCGTCCACACCGCATGCTGCAAGGCATCGGGGCACGCTTGGTCAAACAACTGGCAATCGGCCAAACTGGCATGCTCACCCCACAGGCCTTGCCACACCGAGTCAATGCCCGTGGCCGCAGCAGCCTCCGCCACCACCGACACAGAAGCCGCATGCACCGTCTGCTGGGCATGCACCACGCGGTGCAACTGCCCCAAGGTTTGCCCCCACAGCAATGCCAGCGCCAGCACCCACACGCCCCAATTCACGGCCATGCCCAGAGCCGAGGCCCGCCACACGCGGGACTGCGCAAACGCACCCCCGCGTGGGGCTGCACCGTGCAGGCGATCAGTCACGCTTCACCCGATCTGCGAAGGTCTTCAAAAACTTCTGCACTTTGGGCGCCACCACATACGCGCAATAGCCTTGATCGGGGTGGTTTTCAAAATAGTCTTGGTGATACGCCTCGGCCGCTGAATAGTTGCTCAAGCTTTGCAACTCGGTCACCACTTGCCCGCCCAAACTGGCGTTGACCTCGTCCAACACCTGCTGCGCCACCGCGCGGTCCGCCTCATCGCTGAGGTAAATGCCGCTGCGGTACTGCGTGCCAGCGTCGTTGCCTTGGCGGTTCAAGGTGGTGGGGTCGTGGATGACAAAGAAGATTTCCAGCAGCGCCCGAAGCCCAATCACGGAGGGGTCATACGTCAAACGCACCACCTCGTTGTGACCCGTGTTGCCCTCGCACACTTGCGGGTAGGTGGGATTCAACACATGACCGTTGCAATAGCCAGACTCCACATCCAACACCCCTTGCACGCGCACAAACACGGCTTCGGTGCACCAAAAGCAGCCTCCGCCCAAGGTGATGACGCGGGCAGAGGGAGAGGCGACGTGAGAGGACTGTGTCATGGACGCGATTCTAGGGGGGCTGTGTGACACAACAGACACAGGCAGCCAGCATGATCGGCTACATTACTAACCCATCAGTCATTAAGCGCCGTGTCCACAGAAATCTTCACCCCCAGCCTTGAACCGACGCCCAAACGGGAGCGTCGCAAAGAAGCGCGTCCACGCGAGTTGCTAGATGCGGCCTTGGCCCTGTTTGTCGAAAAAGGCTTCACCGCCACACGATCTGAAGAGGTCGCGGCCCGTGCTGGCGTGTCCAAGGGCACGCTGTTTTTGTACTTTCAGAGCAAAGAAGACCTGTTCAAGGCGGTGATCCGCGAAAACATTGGCAGCCTTTTCCCCGCCTGGAACGAAGAGCTCGACACCTTTGAGGGCAGCAGCACCGACATGGTCAAGTACGCCATGCGCGTCTGGTGGGAGCGCGTGGGCAACACGGCAGCCAGCGGCATCGCCAAGCTCGTCATGAGCGAAGCACAAAATTTCCCTGAAGTCGCGGCGTTTTACCAAGCCGACGTGGTGGTGCCAGGCACCAAGCTGCTGCAACGCATCTTGCAGCGCGGTGTCGAGAGCGGCGAGTTTCGGGCGATGGACACCGACAAAGCGGTCTACACCCTCATCGCACCCATGATTTTTTTGATGATGTGGAAACACTCCATGGGTGCGTGCGCCGCCTCGGCCAACATCATTGATCCCCAAGAATTCATCCAAATGCAAGTCGACATGCTGCTCAACGGCATGCTCACTCGGAGTACCCCATGAAAAACAAAACCCGTTGGCTCATCATCGCGGTCATCGTGCTGGCCTTGATCGCGGGCATTTGGCGGGCCTTGGCTTCCAAACGTGCCCAAAAAGAAGCCGCCGCCGCCCCCGCGGTGGTGCAGACCCACATTGAGTTAGCCAACAGCGACGTGTTGACGGCCAGCGTGCGCGACATCACCCAAGGCCTTGCCATTTCAGGCACGGTCAAAGCACTGAACTACGCCGTCATCAAAGCGCGTGTGGCCGGTGAAATCAAAGACATCACCGTGCGCGAAGGCGACGCGGTGACAGCGGGCCAAGTGTTGGCACGCATCGACCCCACCGAGTACCAACGCCGCTGGCAACAAGCCCAAGAACAAGCCCTCGCCGCCAAAGCGCAAATGGAGATTGCCCAACGCCAATGGGACATCAACAAAGCCTTGGTCGCGCAAGGCTTCATTTCTAAAATTGCCTCCGACAACTCACTCGCCAGCTACCAAGGCGCCTTAGCCAGCCACAAAGCAGCCATCGCAGGCGCCGATGTGGCTCGCAAATCGTTGGACGATGCGACTTTGGTGGCCCCGTTTTCAGGCGTGATCGCCCTGCGCGCGGCACAACTGGGCGAGCGCGTCAGCATTGATGCCAAGATTTTGGAACTGGTGGACTTGCGCCAACTCGAAGTCGAAGCGCCACTCAGCCCCAGCGATTCGATCGACGTGCGCGTGGGCCAAGTGGCCACGCTCCAACTCGAAGACCGCCCCACCTACGTGAAGGCCAAGGTGCAGCGCATCAGCCCCAGCGCGCAAGCGGGCAGCCGCAGTGTGATGGTGTACCTGCGCCTTGACCAACCGCAAGGCCTGCGCCACGGCTTGTTTGCCAAAGGCACATTGGGTTTGGGCAAGAGCCAAGTGATGGCGGTGCCCCTGTCAGCCGTGCGCAGCGACCGCGCACAGCCCTATGTGCAGGTGGTTGAAAAAGTGGGCGACACCTTTCAAGTGGCCCACAAAACCGTGGTGGTCGGCGTGACCGGCACCGACTTGGCGCAGCCCGAGTCAGAACCATGGGTCGGCGTGACCGGACTTGATGCCGGCAGCACCGTGATCAAAGGTCAAGTCGGGGCCTTGCGCCAAGGTTTGGCGGTGACTTACACCAGCCCTAAAACCAACTAAAGCGCAGCATGTGGTTCACCAAAGTCAGCCTTAAAAACCCAGTCTTCGCGACCATGGTGATGCTCGCCTTTGTGGTGCTGGGTTTGTTTTCTTACCAGCGGCTCAAGATCGATCAGTTTCCCAACATCGACTTTCCGGTGGTGGTGATCACCACCGAATACCCCGGGGCATCGCCTGAGATTGTTGAGAGCGAAGTCAGCAAGAAAATCGAAGAAGGCGTCAATTCCATTGCGGGCATCAACGCCCTCACCTCACGCAGCTACGAAGGCATGTCGGTGGTAGTGGTTGAGTTTCAACTGCAGATCGATGGCCGCAAAGGTGCAGAAGATGTGCGCGAAAAAGTGGCCGCCTTGCGCCCGACCTTGCGCAGCGATGTGAAAGAGCCCAAGGTGCTGCGCTTTGACCCGTCGAGTCGCGCCATCTGGTCGCTGGCAGTTGTGCCTGAAGCCGCCACCCACGCCTCAGATTCGGGTGACAAAGCCAAAGCGCTGCAAGCGGTCGAGTTGACCAACTGGGCCGACCAAGTGCTCAAAAAACGCTTAGAGAACGTGCGTGGTGTGGGCTCGGTGTCGTTGGTGGGTGGCACCAAGCGCGAGATCAACCTGTACCTGAACCCGCAGGCGATGGAAGCCTTGGGCATCAGCGCCGATCAAGTGGTGAACGCGGTCAAAACCGAGACGCAAGACTTACCCGTGGGCAGCTTGCGCTCGTTGCAACAAGACCGCGTGATTCAAATCCAAGGCCGCCTGTTGCGCCCTGAGCAATTTGGGCAAATCATCGTGGCGCGCAAAGGCACCACACCCATTCGCCTGAGCCAAGTCGCCACCGTCAACGATGGGGCGCAAGAGGTGGAGAGTTTGGCGCTCTACAACGGCCAACGCACCTTGTTGATGACGGTGCAAAAGTCGCAAGACGAAAACACCATCGAAGTCATCGATGGCCTGAACAAAACGATTGCCGAGTTGACCCCGCAACTGCCTGCGGGCGTGCGCTTGGAACAAGTGCAAGACGGCTCACGCCCCATCCGCGTGGGTGTGGCCAACGTGCGTCAAACCCTGATTGAAGGTGCTGTGCTGACGGTGCTGATCGTGTTCTTGTTCTTGAACTCGTGGCGCTCCACCGTCATCACCGGCCTCACGCTGCCCATCGCCATCATTGGCACGTTTTTGTTCATGTACATGTTTGGCTTCACCATCAACATGATCACGCTCATGGCCTTGTCGCTGTGCGTGGGCTTGTTGATTGACGACGCCATCGTGGTGCGCGAGAACATCGTGCGCCACGTGCAAATGGGCAAAACGCCCTACCAAGCCTCGATGGACGGCACTCAAGAAATTGGCTTGGCGGTGCTGGCCACCACCTTGTCCATCGTGGCGGTGTTTTTGCCCATCGGGTTCATGGGCGGCATCATCGGCAAGTTCTTCCACGAGTTTGGTTTGACCATCGTGGCGGCGGTGCTGATTTCGATGTTCGTCAGCTTCACACTCGACCCCATGCTGTCGTCCATCTGGCACGACCCCACCATTCACGCCCACGGCGAGCACGGCACATCGAATGCGTTTTATGACCGCACGATTGGCCCTGTCACCGCTTGGTTTGAGCGCAGCACCGACCGATTGGTCGCGCTGTACCAACACATCTTGCGCTGGTCGCTGCATCACAAACGCGCCACCGTGGCGCTGGCTGTGGCCACATTTGTGACGAGCATCTTCATGGTGCCGCTGCTGGGCACCGAGTTTGTGCCCAAGGCCGACTTCTCCGAAACCTCCGTCAACTTCTACACGCCGGTGGGTTCATCGCTGGAAGTGACCGAGGCCAAGGCGCAACAAGTCGAAGCCATCATCCGTGAGTTCCCTGAAGTGCGCTACACGCTGTCCACCATCAACACGGGCACAGCCAACGGCAAAATTTACGCCAACGTTTATGTGCGCTTGGTCGACCGCAAAGACCGCCAACGCAACGTCGATCAAATGTCTGCCGCGCTGCGCCAGCGCCTGCTGGACGTGCCCGGCATCACCGTCACCCACGCGGGCTTGCTCGACTCGGTGGGCGGCAACAAGCAAGTGGAATTTTCTTTGCAAGGCCCCGACTTGCAAGAACTCGAACGCTTGACCACGCAAGTGATGGGCCAAGTGCGCACCATCCCCGGCTTGGTGGACTTGGACTCCAGCATCAAGCCCAACAAACCCACGGTCGACGTGCAAATTCAACGTGAAGCCGCCAACGACTTCGGTCTGTCGCTGGGCGCCGTGGGCAACCAACTGCGCACCTTGGTCGCCGGTCAAACCGTGACCAACTGGCGTGCCGCCGACGACCAAACCTACGACGTGAACGTGCGCCTGAACCCCAACGCTCGCAACACCCTGCAAGACATGGCACGCCTGCCCTTCACCATCGGCACGCAAGCCGATGGCAGCCCGCGTGTGGTGCGCCTGAACCAATTTGCCCAAGTGGTGGAAGGCACAGGCTCCAACCAAATCAACCGCCGCGACCTGATGCGCGAAGTGGCCATCAACGCCAACGTTTACAACCGCTCGGCGGGCGAAGTCTCCACCGATATTCGCAAAATCATGGATGGCATTCAACTACCGCCCGGCTATCGCTACCAGTTCAGCGGCTCCACCAAAAGCATGGCGGAGTCCTTTGGCTACGCCATCTCTGCCTTGGTGCTGGCGATCGTCTTCATCTACATGATCTTGGCCAGCCAGTTCAAGAGCTTCTTGCAACCCTTGGCGCTGATGACAGCCCTGCCTCTGACGCTGATTGGCGTGGTGCTGGCCTTGTTGATGTTTGGCTCCAGCTTGTCCATGTTCTCGGTCATCGGCATGGTGATGCTGATGGGCTTGGTCACCAAAAACGCCATTTTGTTGGTCGACTTCGCCATCCGCGCCCGTGAACCCCAACTGCAAGCCGACGGCACGCTCAAGCCCGGACTGGGCCGCAACGAAGCCCTGCTGCTGGCCGCCGAAGTGCGATTGCGCCCCATTTTGATGACCACCCTCGCCATGATTTTTGGCATGGTGCCGCTGGCATTCGCCCTGTCTGAGGGCTCTGAGCAACGCGCGCCCATGGGCCAAGCGGTGATTGGCGGCGTCATCACCTCCTCGCTGCTGACCTTGGTGGTCGTGCCCGTGGTGTATTGCTATTTAGACGATTTAGCCCAATGGCTGCGGCGCAAATGGGCGTCAGGCTCTGACAGCACCGCCCGTTAAAATTTTGCCCAGCTTTCACTTACCGATTTTGGAGTTTTGAGATGAATACCCAAGAACAAGCCCGCTTCAACATGGTCGAACAACAAATTCGCCCTTGGCAAGTGCTCGACAAAGCCGCTTTGAGCGTGTTGTCGCAACTGCCCCGTGAATTGTTTGTGCCCCAGGCCTACCAAGCCCTGGCCTACACCGACACCGAAATCCCCTTGGCCAACGGCCACAGCATGCTGCCTCCGCGCGTAGACGCCCGCTTGATGCACGACCTCGAACTGACTGGCACTGAAAAAGTGTTGGCCATTGGTGTGGGCAGTGGCTATTTGTGCGCCTTGGTCGCAGGCCGTACGCAACGCGTGATCGGCTTAGAGATCGACGCTGACTTGGCTGCCAGTGCCCGCGACAACCTGCAACGCGCAGGCGTGAGCAACGTGGATGTGCGCGTGGCCAACGGCAACCAAGGCGCTGCGGGCGATGCCCCGTTCGACGCCATCGTGCTCGGCGGCTCCGTGGCGGAAGTGCCTCAAGCCTTGTTGCAACAACTCAAAGTCGGCGGCCGCTTGTTGGCCATCGTGGGCCAAGACCCCGTGATGTGCGCCACTTTGTTCACCCGCACCGGCGATGCCGCATGGAACAGCAAGGCCTTGTGGGACACCACGGCGCCACGTTTACAAGGCTTTACAGAGCCAAGCCGCTTCCAGTTCTAAAAGTTCGGCATGATCGATCAGATTCAACCGGCCCAGCTCTCAGACTGGATCACCGCCCACGCCGCCGACGGCGCCACCGTCGTGCTGGATGTGCGCGAACCTTGGGAGATTCAAACCGCTTGCGTGACGCCGCAAGGGTTTGAGTTGGTCAAGATGGTGATGCACACCATCCCAGCTCGGCTGAATGAACTCGACCGCAACCGCCCCATCGCTTGCCTGTGCCACCACGGTGCGCGCAGCATGCAAGTGGCCGCTTTTTTGACCCAACAAGGTTTTACCCATGTGGCCAACATTGCGGGCGGTATTGACGCTTGGTCGGCGCAGGTGGATGCCACCGTGCCTACGTATTGATTGACAGAAAGACACTTATGAAGTTCTCGCGCACCCTGTTTCGCACATTGCCCCTCGCCGCCGCTGTCGCCTTGACATTCGCCAGCGCCGCCCAAGCCCAAAGCTTGGTCGACATGTACGAGGCAGCGCGTGGCTACGACGCGAGCTTCATCTCTGCCAAAGCCCAGTTTGAAGCCAACTTGGCCAAAGCCAACCAAACCTTGGGCGGCGTGCTGCCCAACATCGCGCTGTCGGCGAGTGCGTCGCGGACTTACTTTGATTTCCGCCCCGACACACCGACAGTACCTGCACAACAGCGTTTTTACGGCACAGGTTCAGCCGCGATCACCCTGACCCAGCCTATCTACCGCCCAGCAGCTTGGGCCGCCTACAAACAAGGCGGTCGCTTGCTTGAACAAGCCGCAGCCCAATACGAAGCAGCCGAGCAAGACTTGTTGGTGCGCGTCTCGCAAGCCTACTTTGACGTGCTCACCAGCGAGGACAGCTTGGCCTCCGTGCAAGCCCAAAAGCAAGCGGTGCAAGAACAATTGGCCTCGGCCAAACGCAACTTTGAAGTGGGCACCTCCACCATCACGGGCGTGCGCGATGCGCAAGCCCGTTTTGACCTGAGCACGGCCCAAGAAATTGCCGCAGAAAACGACTTGCGCATCAAACGCTTGGCCTTGGATTTGGCTGTGGGCATGAGCAATGCCAAACCCAAGCGTCTGGCCAACCATTCACAACTGATTCCAACCCCTGCAGAAGATGTGAGTATTTGGGTCACCCAATCTGAAACCTCTAGCCCTGCCGTGCGTCAAGCGCAGTTGGCACTGGAAGTTGCCACCCTGGAAGTGGACAAAGCCATGGCTGGCCACAAACCCACGTTAGATGCGCAATTGGCGTACTCAGGCATCCGCAACGACGGTGGCAACGCCACGGGCGCCGTGTCGTCACACATTTACAACCCCTCCGCCGCCATCGTCTTGAACGTGCCCATCTTCGCGGGCTTCGCCACGCAATACCGCGTGAAAGAAACGGTCTCGCTCGAAAACAAAGCGCGCTCAGACTTTGAAAACGCACGGCGCAACACGGCCCAAGCCACACGCACCGCCTACTTCGGTTTGGTGGCAGGTCTCAGCCAAGTCAAAGCGCTAGAAGCAGCTGAAACCTCCACAAAAAGTGCATTGGATGCCAACAAGCTAGGCTACTCGGTGGGCGTGAACATCAACATCGACGTGTTGAACTCACAAAGCCAGCTCTACCAAACCAAGCGCGACTTGGCCAAAGCGCGCTACGACGTGTTGGTGGGCAACCTCAAACTGCGCCAAGCCAGCGGCACGTTGACGCCGCAAGATCTGCAGCCCATCAACGCCTTGCTGGCCCCTTAAACGCTCGCCTTTACGCCCTAGTCAGCGCACAAAGCGCTGAAGCTGAATCAGGGCGCTTGCAGGTAAGGCAGCAGCGCTTGAGCCGTTCGCTGCGCGGCGCCTTTGTGCTCTTGTGAAAACGTCCAGCAGGCTTGCACATGCGCGTTTTCATCCGGTGCTGAAGCCACCATTTGCAAAGCCGTGACCACCGCTTCGGCCATGTCGACCACGCGCAAAGCAGCACCCGCTGTTTCAGCCAACTCAGCCGCTTCGGCGAAGTTGAAGGTGTGCGGGCCCATAACGACGGGGCAGCCGCAAGCCGTGGCCTCGATCAAGTTTTGTCCGCCCAAAGGCGCAAAACTGCCGCCCAACAACGCGGCATCTGCCAAGCCGTAATACAAGGCCATTTCGCCCAAAGAATCGCCCAACCAAAGGGTGTCATCGGCTTGCGCCACATCGGGCCCATTCACCCAAGCGCTGCGGCGTGACAGCGTAAACCCACGCTGCGTGATGAGCGCCGCCACTTCGTCAAAACGCTGGGGATGACGCGGCACCACCAACCAATGCACCGCATGAAAATGATGCTGCGCATCGAGCGGCGCATCTTTGAGGGCCTGCAAGGTATCGAGCCACATGAGCTCTTCGCCCTCGCGTGAGCTGGTGAGCAACACCACGGGACGCGTGAGGCTTTGCTTCCAAGCCGTGGCTTGCAGCAGTTGCTGCGCATCGGGCTTGGCGTCGAATTTCAAATTGCCCAGCACGCCGTCGACCTTGGCGCCCAGTTGCCGCAAACGTTCGGCATCGGCTTGCGTTTGGGCAAACACTGCCGTCAAGCCTTGGTACGCTGGGCGCGACAGCCAAGCCAAACGCTGCGCTTGGTGCATGCTCTTGTCGCTCATGCGGGCGTTGACCAACAGCATGGGCACATTCGCTTGGCGACATAACGCCACCCAGTTGGGCCACACCTCGGTTTCTAAAACGATGGCGGCACGGGGCTGAAAATGCTGCAAAAACCGCTGCACCACGGCTGGCGTGTCCCACGGTTGCCAGGCCTGCACGTCGCCGTCTTGCAACAGGCTTTGGCCTTGTGCGCGCCCCGTGGCCGTGCCGTGGGTCAGCAAAATTTTCAACGCGGGTGAGTCAGACATTGCTTCGCGCAACGCTTGCAGCAACACCGCTGCCGCACGGGTTTCGCCCAGCGAGACCGCATGCACCCACACATAGGCGACGCCACTTTGCGCGGCACTGGGCTGCGTGTAATGGCCAAACCGTTCGTCGATGGCCACTAAATAGCCAGGCTCATCGACACCACGGCGCTTGAGTTTGCGGCGCAACAAGGGCTGCAAGGCTTGCAGCACCCAGCCGTAAACCGTGCGTGTGATGACAGCGCCACTCATGCTTGCAGACATTGCTGCCAAGCCCGCCACACCGCATCGACCGTGGGGGTGGGCACATCGATCACACTGGTTTGACGGCGCAAGCCCTCGGGGCCTGTGCGCCATGCGGTGTCAAAGTTGTAGATCTGCACATGCGGCAAGTCGAGGGCCACCGCGATGTGGCTCAAGCCGCTGTCCACCCCGATCACGCCGGTGCATTGCGCCATCTCGGTGGTGAGTTGGTCCAAGGACAAGCGCGGCCACACCTGTGCGCCCGGCAACATATCCGCCAAGGCAAGGCTGCGCAAGCGCTCTTCTTCATTGCCGTGGGGCAACACCACGTCTAAGCCTGTGGCTTTCAAACGCTGCCCCAATTCATACCAGTGGGACAAAGGCCACTCTTTGTCAGCGCGTGAGGTGCCATGCACCAACACCACCACAGGGCGACGTGGCACGGAAATGGGGGCGTTCACCGTCGCGCTGGGTTGTGCTTGCCCCAGCCCGTAATTCACCAATGCGGGCACGGCATAGCCCAAGGCTTTGGCACACAACACACGCCCACGGTCCACCGCATGGATGTGCGGCGTGATGCGAACGGCCACATCGGCCACCCAACGCGTGGGGCGTTCATAGCCCGAGCCTTCGGTGCGGTTGGCCATGGCGTAGCGCTTTCCGCTTGGGGTGGTGCGCGCCAGCCAAGCCACCCAGGCCGATTTGGTGAGGCCTTGCAAATCGATCACCACGTCATAGACATCGCGCTGCAAATCGGCTTTGAAGGCTTGCCATTCGGCACGGGTTTGCGCACGCGTGTCCGCCTTGAAAAAGGCTTTGCGCCAACGGCGCAGCTCACACGGAATCACACGGTGCACGGCCGCACAACGCGCGGCCAAGGGAGCGAAGCCACGCTCGACCACCCAGTCGATTTGGGCATGGGGAAAGGCGGCTTGAATGTCCATCACGGCGGGCAGGGTGTGCACCACATCGCCCAAGGACGAGAGCTTGACGATGAGCACTTTCAAGGGCGCTTGACGGCCCGACAAACCAGACGAAGCGGGCGTGCCTAATGTGGTGGGCAGGCCCAAGGGTTCAGCCTCGTTCAATGCGCCGCCTCTTGAAACGCCGCATCAGGCTTGACGCGACGCAGCAGCGCCAGCATGTCGTGCTCAATGCGCGTCAGCGCTTCTTGGGTTTGGCCTTCAAAGCGCAACACCAAGACCGGTGTGGTGTTGGAGGCGCGGATCAAACCAAAGCCATCGGCCCAGTCAATGCGCAAGCCGTCAATCACACAAGCTTCGGGTTTGAACTCGGGCGAAGGCAACTCGCCCGACGACACCAACTGCTGCAACTCTGCGCTCAAACGGTGGGGCTCGCCCTCGGCACAGCCGACGTTCAACTCGGGGGTGGAGAAGCTGGTGGGCAAGGCGTCCAACACCGCATTGGCGTCGGGGCTGCGGCTCACGATTTCGAGCAAGCGGCAACCGGCATAGGTGCCGTCGTCAAAGCCGAACCAACGCTCTTTGAAAAAGATGTGGCCACTCATCTCGCCGCCCAAGGGCGAATCGACTTCTTTCATCTTGGCTTTGATGAGCGAGTGGCCAGTTTTGAACATCAGCGCTTGACCGCCCGCTTCGCGAATGGCGGGGGCCAAACGCTGCGAGCACTTCACGTCAAACACAATCGCGCCGCCAGGCACGCGCGACAGCACGTCGCGGGCGAACAAGGCCATTTGGCGGTCGGGGTAAATGTTGTTGCCGCCTTGGGTGACGATGCCCAAACGGTCGCCGTCACCGTCAAACGCCAAGCCCAACTCGGCGCCCGAAGTTTTCAGGGCCTGAATCAGGTCTTTCAAGTTTTCTGGTTTGCTGGGGTCTGGGTGGTGGTTGGGGAAGTTACCGTCCACCTCGCTGAACAGCTCCACCACTTCGCAGCCCAACGCGCGGAAGATGCCGGGCGCGGTGGCACCTGCAATGCCGTTGCCGCAGTCGACCACCACTTTCATGGGGCGGCTCAAACGCACATCACCCACGATGCGGGCCACGTAATCGGCCGTCACATCGACTTGCTTGACCGTGCCGCCCGCTTTGAGCGCCCAGCTCTCCGCTTCCATGATGTGGCGCAGGCCCTGAATTTCGTCGCCGTAAATGGCGCGGCCACCGAGGACCATCTTGAACCCGTTGTAATCCTTGGGGTTGTGGCTGCCCGTGACCTGAATGCCACTCTTGCAAAGCGTGCTGGCCGCGAAGTACAGCATGGGCGTGGTGACCGCGCCCACGTCGATCACTTGCACGCCCGCCGCCACCAAACCGCGAATGAGTGCCTCCACCAAGGAAGGGCCGCTCAAGCGGCCATCACGACCCACGGCCACCGTGGTTTCGCCGGAAGCCGCCGCATGGGAGCCAAAGGCACGGCCCAAGGCTTCGGCCACATCGGTGTTGAGGGTGGAGGGCACGACACCACGGATGTCGTAGGCTTTGAAGATGGAGGCGTTGAGTTGCATGGTTTTCATTGTAATAAGCCCGCACTATGATCAATTCCTATGAACCACAGCGCACTTTTGCCACACCTCGTTCAAACCGTGCGGCCCAGTCCACTGGGGCCCGTGCTGTTGGCTGCAGGTCCGCAAGGCTTGAGCGGTATTTGGTTTGTGGGTCAGCAACACTTTCCAGACAACACCGCGTGGCGCGACGATGACGCACACCCCGTGCTGCACGCTGCACATCAACAGTTACAGGCTTATTTCGAGGGCAACCTTCAAACCTTTGCGCTGCCTTTGCAGTTCATGGTGGGGACGCCGTTTCAACACGCGGTGTGGCGGGCGCTGCAAGACATTCCGTTTGGCCACACCACCACCTACGGCGACATCGCCCAGCGCATTGGCAAACCCCAAGCTGTGCGCGCGGTAGGTGCCGCGATTGGGCGCAACCCTTGGAGCGTGGTGGTGCCTTGCCACCGCGTGGTGGGCGCCAATGGCTCGCTCACAGGTTACGCGGGTGGACTAGATCGTAAAAAACACCTGTTGGCCTTAGAAGCCCGCTTGACACAAACGCATTAGCAGCCCCATCCCATGACCGAAGCCATGTTGCCTTGGCGCCAATGGGTGCCTGAATTTGTCTTGCTCGCGCTGCTGTGGGGCACCTCGTTTTTGTTCATGCGCGAAGGCGCCCACGCCTTCGGCCCGTTTGCCACCGCGTGGGTTCGCGTGAGCTTGGCCGCACTCATGCTCACGCCTGTGCTGCTGTGGCGGGGTGAGACGGACTTGCTGCGCCAGCACTGGCGCCCCACCTTCATCGTGGGTCTGTTAAATGCGGGCATTCCTTTCGCGTTTTATGCCTACGCACTGCTGCACATCAGCACGGGTTTGTCGTCCATCCTCAACGCCACCACGCCACTGTTTGGCGCGGTGATCGCGTGGTTTTGGCTGGGCGACAAACTCAACCCATTGCGCGCGCTCGGGCTGGCCTTGGGCTTTGGCGGCGTGGTGCTGCTCGCCAGCGGTGTGCCTAGTGGCATCTCGTTCAAGGCAGGCGGTTCGGGCTTGGCCGTTGCCGCGTGCTTGGCCGCCACCTTGTGCTACGGCTTGGCAGGCAGCTTCACCAAGCGCTACTTGCAAGGCATTCCGTCCATGGTGACCACCAGCGGCAGTTTGTGGGGGGCGAGCTTGGGGCTTTGCGTACCCGCCTTGCTGACGTGGCCTGACGCGTGGCCGCCACTGCGGGCTTGGGGCGCACTGGCCATCGCAGGTTTGCTGTGCACGGCCTTGGCGTATGTGCTGTATTTCCGCTTGATGACGCGCACGGGCCCAGCACGCGCCATGACCGTGACTTACCTCATCCCCGTCTTTGCCAATCTGGTGGGGGTGGTCTTTTTAGACGAAATCGTCACACCCTGGATGCTGGGCTGCGGCGTGGTGATTGTGCTGGGCACCGCCTTGGCCTCGGGCTTGATTCAACGTCGAGCCTGAGTCACCCTCGTCACTGACTCGCACAAGACAAACCCTAGTTCTCAAATGGTTCAGCAAGCATTAGCATGCTAACCATTCAAATTGAACGAGGAGTTTTCTGTGCGTATTGCCACCTACCGCTATCAAGATCAACGCCATGTGGGCCAAGTGTCTGCCGATGGTCAAACCGTCACCGCCTTTGACGTGCCCGCCGATGTGGCCGAGCACGGCGCGCTGCGCTTGATCGAAACTGTGATGGCGGGCGGCACCTTGCCCGCATTGACGGCCCAAACCGTGGCCGTGGCCGATGTGAAACTCGAAGCCCCCATCCCCCTGCCCCGTCGCAACATCTGGTGCGTGGGCCGCAACTACCACGAGCACGCCAAAGAGCTGTCCACCTCCGTCTTCAAAGACAGCAACACCAACACCCAAGCGTGGCCCATCGTGTTCACCAAGGTGCCGGAGTGTGTGGTGGGTCCGTTTGACGATGTGGTGCTGCCGGGCGCCGCCGTGTCAGACCAAATCGACTACGAATCAGAGCTGGCCGTCATCATTGGCCACGGCGGCAAAAACATCGCCGCCGCTGACGCCATGAAGCACATCTACGGCTACACCATCGTCAACGATGTGACGGCACGCGACGTGCAAATGCGCCACCAACAATGGGACATGGGCAAGTCGTTTGACACCTTCTGCCCCATGGGCCCGTGGTTGGTGACGGCCGATGAGTTGGACGGCACACACACCCGCGTGCGCGGCATCATCAACGGCGAACAGCGCCAAGATGGCCCGACCGAGAACATGATTTTCGACATCCCCACGCTGATCGAAACCATCTCACGCGGCATCACGCTGTACCCCGGCGACATCATCGCCACGGGCACACCCGCCGGTGTGGGCATGGGCTTGAAGCCACCCCGTTATTTGAAAGCCGGTGACGTGGTGCGCGTCGAGATTGACGGCATCGGCCACATCGAAAACAAATTCGTCTAAGCGTCCACGTCACGCAAATAGACAGCTGACAGGAGACACCCATGACCATACGCCGCCACCTCGTGCTTCGCGGATTGACCGCAGGCTTGCTCGCCTCAGCCGCAGCTTGGCCCGCTTGGGCGCAGGAAGACTACCCATCGCGTCCCATCACGATGCTGGTGCCCTTCCCGCCCGGCGGCGTGGCGGACACCGTGGGTCGCCCTGTGGCCGAGGCCATGGGCCGCTACCTCAAGCAAGCGGTGGTGATTGAAAACAAAGGCGGCGCGGGCGGCGGCATTGGCATGGCGCAAGTCGCCAAGTCCAAAGCCGATGGCTACACGGTGTTGATGGCCCTGTCCTCGCTGGTGGTCTTGCCCGAGGCCGACAAAGTGCTCAAACGCGCGCCCATGTTTCAGCTCGATCAGCTCAAACCCATCGCACGTTTCAGCGCCGACCCGACCGTCTTGGTGGTGAAGGCCGACAGCCCTTGGAAAAACTACGCCGAGTTCATCGCCTACGTCAAAGCCAACCCTGCCAAGGTGTCGTTTGGTTCATCGGGTAACTACGGCACCATGCATGTGCCGATGGAGCAACTCAAGGCCGCCACCTCAAGTTTCATGTTGCATGTGCCCTACACCGGCGCAGGACCTGCGGTGATGGCCTTGCTGTCTGGGCAAATCGAAGCCTTGTCGACAGGCCCCGCCAGCGTGACGCAACAAATCAAAGCCGGCAAACTGCGTGCTTTGGCCCATTGGGGCGATGGCCGCTTGGCTGCCATGCCTGATGTGCCGAGCCTGAAAGAGTTGGGTGTGCCCATCAGCTACGCGCAGTGGTCAGGCATGTTTGTGCCTGCCAACACACCTGCAGCGGTAGTCGAGAAGTTGCGTCAAGCCGCCAAATTTGCCGCCGCTGACCCACGCGCCAACCAAGCACTGGTCGCCGCGGGCACCTCTTTCATGTTTCAAGACATGCCGGAATTCGAGCGCTACGTGCAAGCCGATGCCAAAGACATGGCCGCGCTGGTGCAACGCATTGGCAAAGTGGACTAAGCCTGATACAATAGTTGATCGCTTTAGTCGACTTCTAGCCCGCACCTCTACAACGCGCGGGCAGCCCTCTCAGCAGAGAGGGTGTTTAAGTAAATCCCCACTTCTTCGCGTATTTCATTGGCCCATACACAGGGCTAATTTGTCTCGTTCTATTTTTTGAGCTATCCATGATTCCAGCTATTCAATTCCAAAACCATGCCATCACTCTTGGCAAATACCGCATTGCCGCCTGCCCGCGTGCTTTGCCCAGCGGTCGCTTTGTGGCCCAAGTCTCGGTCGCCAGCGGACGCGGCAGTGCCAGCACCGACCGCGTGATTTGCTTCACCGACGACTTCGCCACGCATGAAGCTGCCGCCAGCTTCTCGATGGCGCAGGGCTTAGATTGGGTGCAAGGCACCTCGCCCAAGCATTGAGCCGCCATCCGCGTTAAGCAGCAGCCAATCTAAAGTGCGCCACCTCACGGCGCGTCGCGTCGGCGGTGCGTGACAGCTCCATCACGCTGGCTGTCATTTCTTCTGAGGCTGCCGCGTTGCTGCGCGCAATGCGGTCCAGCTCTGACAAATTGGCATTGATTTGTTCAATGGCACTGGCCTGCTCTTCCAAAGAGGCAGACACACGCTGCAACAAACTGTCGGTGACCTGAGCGCTCTCGCCCACCTGGGCCATGTCCTCGCTGACGGCTTTCACCACAGACACGGCTTTCGCTGTTTCGCTGGCTGCCGCTTGCACCAACAGCGCAATTTCTTGAGAACTGGCCGCGCTGCTGACCGCCAGCTTGCCCACTTCGTCAGCCACCACCGCAAAGCCTTTGCCGTGCTCTCCCGCGCGCGCCGCTTCGATGGCCGCGTTGAGTGACAACAGGTTGGTTTTGTTGGCGATCTTTTCAATCACTTCGGTGATCTTGCTGATCTTGTCCGAGTTGCTCGCAATGGCGGTCACCACCTCGACCATCAAAGCCATTTTCTCGACGCCTGTTTGCACAATTTGCACCGACTCGCGTGATTTACCGGAAGCCATTTCGGTGTTTCTAGACACATCCGAAATCGCGATGCTGGACTGACGCACCGCTGCGGAAACTTGGCTGATGGCCATGGTCTGGTTTTGTGCGCCATCGGCAATTTGACCAATCGCGGAAGAGGTTTCGTTCGAAGCCGTAGCCAACTGTCGGGTGTTGACGTTGATCTCTTTCATCGACTTCACCAAAGCGTCCAAAGACGCGTTGATGTTCTCGCGCAACACCGCCAAGTCACCCATGCCCGTCTGCGTCACGCGACCGCTCAAATCGCCCGTGGCGACCTGACGCATGACCTGCCCCACATCACCCAACATCTGCTGCAAAGAAGTCATGGCGCGTTGCGCGTTGTTGAGTGCTTTGCCGTACTCACCTTCGGCATTGCCCTCGACGTTAAAAGAGAAGTCACCCGAGTGCAGGGCCAGCATGGCGCTGTTCAAGGTCGCGATCGTGGCCTCAACACGCTCCAAGCTGGTGTTGACGGCATTTTTGAGCGTGTCCATATCGCCTTTGAGAGGCGCTCGGACGGGCTTAGAAAAATCGCCCTCGGCCAATGAAGTCATTACCGCATTGACCTCGACCAACGCATCTCCAATCACCTGCATCATGCGGTTGAAAGACACCGAAGTCAGCGCGATTTCGTCAGAGCCATGCACGCTCACGCGCTGCGACAAATCAAACGTTTCGGCAATCTGATTCATCGATGTCTGCAAAGCTCGCAAAGGCATTTGGATGCTGCGGGTGATCCACACCGTCAGCGTCAAAAACAAGGCGGCCAGCAACAACGTCAGTGCGATGGCGATGAAAAAACTCTGCGTGGCGCCCTCCGACAAACTGCGTGCGTTCTCGATGAGTTGGCCCGACAACTTGTCGTCGTGCGCTTTGAGGATGTTCATCTTCTCCGACACTGCCGCCCACCAGACCGTGGGCGCAATGCCAAAGCTGCCCAAGGCCGCTTTGCTCAACACCTCGCTGCGCATCGCCAAAGACTCTTTCACCGCAGGCTTGTCCAAAGCCTGCGTGAGCGCTTGCACATCAACAGCACTGGCCGTTTGGCGGTACAGCGCATCAAAGTTGTCTTGACGGGCAATGGTGCCAATCAGCTGCGATTGGGCGGCAACGTCCAGTGGTTTGTCTGCCGTCAAAGTCGCGTTGATGGCCGCACGCTCGCGACCCGCGTATTCTTTGACGCTGATGAGGTAGGCATAGGCACGAATGCGCTGCGCAAAATCAACCGAAGGCGAAAAGCCCACGGCGCTGTACACGGTGTCCACCAAGGCGCTGATGCGCTCGGAATACCACTTGATCGCTGCGCCGCCTGTGAGCGCTTTGGCATCAATCTGCTGACGCTGGGCCTCTAAAGCTTGGCGCAAATCAGATAACTTGGCAGCGGGTTGTGCACCGCTCGTTGACGCGGTGCCAGAGGCCGCCATCAAACGTGACACCGTTCCCATCGCTTGCGTGAATGTGCCATCCGTTTTGGCGCGCTGTGTTTTCAAAGCAGCCGCTGCCGCTTCATTGCCACCCGACGCCAAAAAACCTGCTGACATACCGCGCTCTGACTGCAACTGGTGCACCAATTGCCCCAACACAGCCACCTCAGACACCACCTCGGCGCTGACTGCGTATTGGTTTTTTTCGGTCCAAAAATCCCACACCTTGCTGAACGACAACAGCCCCAAAGCCAACAGCAAGGGCAGAACCAAAAGCATGAGTTTGGTTCTGATTTTCAAAGACTGGATCAAAGGGGCGTGTCCTAGATTTTGTGTAAACGGTCTAATGGCAGGAAACTGCCTTCATCTTCAAAGGAAGAGAAATGACCGTAAGCAACGAACTCATAGACCGCCTTCTGGCGGATTACAAAAAACCTGAAGACCTCATCGGAGA
>CAUPRM010000007.1:0-119774 GCA_963513725.1 uncultured Limnohabitans sp.
GCCTTCCTTCGAGGAAGGCCAGAACATGCGTCCTGCCCACAGGTGCCGACGGTGTCGGCGTTGAGACCCTGTCCCCGATCAATTCAGGTGGGGGAGTTTGAGGTGGCCATAAGTGGGGGAATTTGGGTGGCCATCAGGGGTTGAACTAAGACGCTCGCACAACCATACGATGTCATCGTGCTCGTCGGCAGTCAGCACTCCATCCTCTAATGCACTTTGCACAACGGGTATCAACTCGTTATACGGATGCCTCTCTCGTAAATCCGCATGCTCAGTGAGCCACATATTTAAAAAAGAAACTTCCGACTGGTTAATGGTCGCATCTATTGCCATTCCCTCAATCAGACCGAGAAGTGAGTTAACAGATTTTTCTATCTGTGCACGTGACGTAAATCTAGCGTAGTCAAGATGATCGGGATGCATGAGTTCTCCAGAATTGAGGATGAACTTCGATGTAGGTGAAACATCAGCTGAGGTAAAGCTCATCCTCTAAACAATATTCAGTGAAGACCTTAATGAGATCTTCACGCAGTCAAATGAGAACTATACATTTACCCAAAGAAGGAATTAGAGTTACTTAAAACTTTAAAGACGCACAGGAATCCCACGCTCCCGCATGCGCTCTTTGGCCTGCTGCACGGTGTATTCGCCGTAGTGGAAGATGCTCGCGGCCAGCACGGCGTCAGCGCCGCCTTGTTGCACGCCGTCGGCCAAGTGGTCGAGGTTGCCCACGCCGCCTGAGGCAATCACGGGCACGGGCACGATGTCGGACACGGCGCGGGTCAATGCCAAGTCAAAGCCGCTCTTGGTGCCGTCGCGGTCCATGCTGGTGAGCAAGATTTCGCCTGCGCCATAGTCGGCCATTTGCTTGGCCCACGCCACGGCGTCAAGGCCGACGTTTTTACGGCCACCATGGCTGAACACATCCCAACCGGGGCCGACGGGCAGGCCGTTGGCACCCAAGCGTTGTTCGTCGTCTGCGGTGCGGCGTTTGGCGTCGATGGCCACCACGATGCACTGTGCGCCGTATTTGGCTGACGCATCGCGAATGACTTGGGGGTTGGCAATGGCGGCTGAGTTAAAGCTCACTTTGTCGGCGCCTGCGTTGAGCATGCGGCGCACGTCGTCCACCACGCGCACGCCACCGCCCACAGTGAGGGGAATGAACACTTGGCTGGCCACGGCTTCGATGATGTGAAGAATCACATCGCGGGCGTCGCTGGTGGCGGTGATGTCCAAGAAGGTGAGCTCGTCAGCGCCTTGGTCGTTGTAGCGTGCTGCGATTTCCACAGGGTCGCCTGCATCGCGCAGCTCGACAAAGTTGACGCCTTTGACCACGCGGCCGCCGGTCACGTCGAGGCAAGGAATGATGCGCTTAGCAAGCATAGAGGTCCAAAGAGTTCTTCAAGAAACGGTCAAACGCTGCCAGCCAACCCATTGGCCACCAGCGGGAATCGAAATGGGTTCAAACACCTGCGCAGCTTCGACGCACAGCATGTGCGCAAAGCCGTGGGCTGGCATATCGGCCAATGCGGCGCATTTGCTTTCGCCAGGGTTCCACACCACCGACTCGGCCCATGAAGGGCTTTGTTCAATTTGCAGCGTGCTTGTGCCGTCTTGCAGGTGCAAGGGCTGGGCAGATGCGCCCTCACCCCGCGCGTACACACGGTCGAACTCGCCATCAAAGTAAAGCACGTCGTCAGCCACGCCATGCACATCCACCGTCGAGTCCCACTCAGCGCTGCCGCCCAAGCCACGCAGCTCGGTCAGGTCAATATCGTCCACAGCGAGGTAGGTGTGCAAGGCACCGGTGAAGTGCAAATCGTTTTGCAGCTCAGTGTTGTTGACGGTCAAGGTGATGGTCAACTGACCGGATGCAAGGGCCACACGCAGCTGAGCCACAAAAGCTTGCGGCCAAATGGCCAAGGTAGCAGTGTTGGTTTGGAACGTGAAGACCATGTGCGCGCCTTCATGGCTGACCGCAGCTTCATTCTCTTGTTCAGCTTCGCCGATTTGTGCCACCTCTTCGACATGCCACAGCATGTTGCGCGCAAAGCCATGCTTGGGCAAAGTGCCGCGTTGGTTGAACTGGGGAAAGCACACCGGCACGCCACCACGAATGGCCGATTGACCATCCCACAGGTTGTTGGGGCTTAAAAACAAACGCTCGCGGCCTTGGCTGACCCACGACAACACATGCGCGCCTTGCAGGGCCACCAGCACGGTGTCGCCGCAAGGCAGGGTCAAGCGCTGACAGGCCAGACCCTGAAAAACTTCGGAAGTCAACATAGACATGGCGGGGTATTTAGGCGCAGGCCGCGCTACCCGCAGCCATGCATTCAGCCATTGAGTTCGTCGGCGCGAGCTTGTGCTTTGGCGAAATCCAAGTCGCCGCTGTAAATGGCGCGACCACAAATCACGCCCTCGACGCCTTCGCCTTCCACAGCGCAAAGTTGCTCAATGTCTGCCATATTGGACAAACCACCTGACGCAATGATGGGGATGGTCACGGCTTGTGCGAGTTTCACGGTGGCATCGATGTTGATGCCGCTGAGCATGCCGTCGCGACCGATGTCGGTGTAGATGATGGACTCGACACCGTAGTCTTCAAACTTCTTGCCCAAGTCAGCCACTTCGTGGCCGGTGAGCTTGCTCCAGCCGTCGGTGGCAACTTTGCCGTCCTTGGCATCGAGGCCGACGATGATGTGGCCGCCAAAAGCAGCGCAAGCATCTTTCAAGAAGCCGGGGTTTTTAACCGCCGCTGTGCCAATGATGACGTAGCGCAAGCCTGCGTCGATGTATTTCTCAATCGTGTCGAGGTCGCGAATGCCGCCGCCCAACTGCACAGGAATGTCGTGGCCCACAGCTTTCAGAATGGCCTTGATAGCCGATTTGTTTTGTGGCGTGCCCGCGAAGGCACCGTTCAAATCCACCAAGTGCAGACGACGCGCGCCTTTGGCCACCCAGTTGAGCGCCATTTGCGCGGGATCTTCACCAAATGTGGTGGATTGGTCCATGTCGCCTTGTTTGAGGCGCACGCAATGGCCGTCTTTGAGGTCAATCGCAGGAATTAAATACATGATGACAAGTTAAGTTCAAGGGTTCCAATGCAGAAAGTTGCGATACAAGGCCAAGCCATGTGCCGCGCTTTTTTCTGGGTGAAATTGTGTCGCAAAAATGTTGTCGCGCGCCACAGCGCATGTAAATAGGCCACCGTAATCGGTTTGGGCCGCGCTGTGTGCAGAATTTTGAGGCCGCGCGTAAAAACTGTGCACAAAGTAGAAGTAACTGGCGTCAGGCACCCCTTCCCACATGGCGTGGGCTTGCGTTTGCAACACTTGGTTCCAGCCCATTTGAGGCACTTTGAAGCGGCTGCCGTCAGCTTGCAAGCGACCTGCCAAATCAAACTTCACCACCTCGCCGGGAATGAGGCCCAAGCCGGGCGTATCGCCTTCGGCGCTGTGGTCCAACATCATTTGCATGCCAACGCACACGCCAAACAAAGGCTTTTTATCGGCGGCATCGAGCACCGCATCCAGCAAGCCCGACTCGCGCAATTCACGCATGCAGTCAGGCATGGCGCCTTGGCCGGGCAAGACCACGCGGTGCGCGTCACGCACCACCTGCGGGTCAGACGTGACCACCACTTCCGCATGGTCCACCGACGACGCTGCGTGCATCACGGCCTGCGCCACGGAGCGCAGGTTGCCCATGCCGTAATCAACGACTGCGACTTTGTTGGTCACAGGCTTCCCTTGGTGGAAGGAATCATGCCGGCTGAGCGTGGGTCCAATTCCAAAGCAGCACGCAAGGCACGCGCAAACGCTTTGAACACCGTCTCAGCTTGGTGATGCGCGTTCTCGCCGCGCAAGTTGTCGATGTGCAAGGTCACGAACGCGTGGTTCACAAAACCTTGGAAGAATTCAAACGCCAATTGGCTGTCGAATTCGCCAATCATGCCGCTCTTGAACGGCACGTGCATGACCAAACCTGGGCGACCCGAGAAGTCCACCACCACGCGGCTGAGCGCTTCGTCGAGCGGCACATAGGCATGGCCGTAACGGCGAATGCCTTTTTTATCGCCCACGGCTTTGGCAAAGGCTTGACCCAAGGTGATGCCCACGTCTTCCACGGTGTGGTGGCCGTCGATGTGCAAGTCGCCCACGGCGTGAATGTCCAAATCGATCAAGCCATGACGTGCGATTTGGTCCAGCATGTGGTCAAAGAAACCAATGCCGGTCGACAGTTTGGATTGGCCCGTGCCGTCGAGGTTGATCTTGACGGTGATTTGGGTCTCGGCCGTGTTACGGCTGACTTCGGCGGTTCTTGGCGCTATTTGGGCTGTCATGTCGTGACTTTCGGTGAAGAGAGAGCGGCTTGCAGGGCAGCCAAGAGTTGTTTGTTTTCCTCTGGCGTGCCGATAGTCAAGCGCAAGCAATTAGCAAGCAATGGGTGCATTTTAGAAACGTTCTTGACCAGCACTTTGTGGGCCTTGAGCACCTCAAAAGCGCGGTTGGTGGCATCGGCCTCACCATTGAAACGCAGCACCATCATGTTGGCTTCGCTGGCGTAGGGCGTGACGCCGGCCATTTGCTGCAAAGCTTTGAACAAGGCTTCACGCTCGGTACGAATGACGGCGGCTTGCTGGGCGAACACATCGGTGTGCTCCAGCGCAAACAAAGCGCATTCGGCGTTGAGCACGCTCACGTTGTACGGTGGGCGCAGTTTGTCGACCTCGTTGATGAGCGCCTGTGGGGCAATCATGTAGCCCAAGCGAATGCCAGCCAAGCCGAACTTAGACAGCGTGCGCATCAGCAGCACATGGGCGTTGGCCGCTGGGTGTTGGCGAATTTCGTCTAGCCAGCTTTTGCTGGAAAACGGCTGGTACGCCTCGTCCATCACCACCAAGCCACCATAAGCGCTGACCTGCGTGATGAGGCAGCGAATGGTGTCGGCGTCCCACAAATTGGCGGTGGGGTTGTTGGGGTAGGCGATGTAAACAATGGCGGGCTCGTGCTGCGCGATGGCGGCAGACATGGCGGCTTCGTCCAGCTCAAAGTCGGCCTTCAATGGCACGCCGATGTACTGCAAGCCTTGCAACTGCGCGCTCATGCCGTACATCACAAAGCCGGGCTCTGGGGCGACGACTTTGGCGCGATCTTGAGCGCCGGGGACGGCGCAAGCTTGCGACAACAAAGAAATCAGTTCGTCCGAGCCGTTACCCAGCATCAGGCCTAAGCCTGCGGGCAAGTCGACATATTTCGCCAGTGCGTTTTTCAAGTCGTCGATGCGTGCGCCGGGGTAGCGGTTGACTTCCACCGCGCCCAAACGCGCGCCAAGTTGGGCCTGCAATTCGGGCGAGAGGGTGAATGGGTTTTCCATCGCGTCAAGCTTGACCATGCCCACCGAGTGCTGCACGGCATAGGCGTGCATGGCTTGAACGTCGGGGCGAATGAAACGCAGGGCCTTGTTCGTTTGAGTTGTCATGTCAGTCTTTCTTCAAACGGAACTCAGCTGCCATGGCGTGGGCTTGCAAGCCTTCGCCATAGGCCAACACGGCGGCAATCTTGCCCAGCGTTTGGGCGCCCTGCTCGCTCACCTCGATCAAGCTGCTGCGCTTTTGAAAGTCGTACACGCCCAAGGGCGAGCTGAAACGCGCCGTGCCGCTGGTGGGCAACACGTGGTTGGGGCCAGCGCAGTAGTCGCCCAAGCTTTCGCTGGTGAACGCGCCCAAGAAGATCGCGCCTGCGTGCTTGAGCAGTGGCTCCCACTTGTGCGGCTCGTTGCTCGACACTTCTAAGTGTTCAGGCGCAATGCGGTTGCTGATGGCGCACGCCTCTTCCATGCTGCGTGTGTGGATGAGCACACCACGGCCATTGAGTGATTTTTCGATAATGTCTTTGCGCGGCATTTGCGGCAGCAAGCGTTCGATCTCGGCTTGCACGCGATCGATGTACGCGGCATCGGGGCAGAGCAACACGCTTTGCGCCAACTCGTCGTGCTCGGCTTGGCTGAACAAATCCATCGCCACCCAATCGGCGGGTGTGGAGCCATCGGCCAACACCAAGATTTCGCTGGGGCCCGCAATCATGTCGATGCCCACGGTGCCAAACACACGGCGCTTGGCAGCGGCCACATAGGCGTTACCGGGGCCAGTGATTTTGTCGACCGCTGGCACAGTGGCTGTGCCGTAGGCCAACGCAGCGACAGCTTGTGCGCCGCCGATGGTGAAGGCGCGGCTCACGCCGGCCACATAGGCTGCAGCGAGTACCAATGGGTTTTTCTCACCCTTGGGCGTGGGCACCACCATGATGATTTCTTCCACGCCTGCAACGTGCGCAGGAATGGCGTTCATCAACACGCTGGATGGATAAGCGGCTTTGCCACCGGGCACATAGATGCCCACGCGGTCAAGCGGCGTGACTTTTTGGCCCAACAACGTGCCATCGGCATCGCGGTAGGTCCAGCTCTCGCCGCTGGCTTTCTTTTGCGCCTCGTGATAGCTGCGCACGCGTGCGGCGGCGGCTTGCAGGGCGTCGCGTTGCTCGGCGGGCAAGCCATCGAACGCGGCTTTGAGTTCGGTTTGCGTCAACTCCAACGCGGCCATGCTGTCGACCTTCAGGCCGTCAAAGCGCTCTGTGTATTCGAGCACGGCAGCGTCGCCACGCTTTTGCACGTCGGCCAAGATGTCGGCCACGCGTTGCTCAATGGCCGCATCGGTGTCGGCAGACCAATGCAGACGCGCTTTGAAATCGGATTCAAAGGTGGGGCTGGTGGTCGAGAGACGAAGCGGTTTGGCCATCTTGTGTACGTGTGTGGTGAGAGGTTATTTGCCTGCTGACAAAGCAGCAGAGAAGGCGTCGATGATGCGGCGAATGTCGGCCTGCTTCATCTTGAGCGCGGCTTGGTTGACCACCAAGCGCGAGCTGATGTCCATGATGCGCTCGACTTCCACCAAGTGGTTGGCTTTGAGCGTGTTACCGGTGGACACCAAGTCGACGATGGCATCGGCCAAGCCAGTGAGCGGGGCCAATTCCATGGAGCCATAGAGCTTGACCAAGTCGACGTGCACACCTTTGGTGGCGAAGAAGTCACGCGCAATGGTGGTGTACTTGGTCGCCACTTTCAAGCGAGCGCCTTGCTTGACCATCGCGGCGTAATCGAAGTCAGAACGCACGGCCACGCTCATGCGGCATTTGGCGATTTGCAAATCGAGGGGTTGGTACAGGCCAGCGGTAGCCACACCGCCTGCTACGCCACCACCGTGCTCAATCAATGTGTCGAGTCCCGTCACGCCCAAATCAGCACCACCGTATTGCACATACGTGGGCACGTCAGACGCACGCACCAGCACCACGCGCACGTTGGCGTGGTTGGTCGGCAAGATGAGCTTGCGCGATTTTTCTGGATCTTCGAGCACCTCAATGCCTGCGGCTTTGAGCAGCGGCATGGTTTCGTCAAAGATGCGGCCCTTGGAGAGCGCCAAGGTCAGCATGGTATTTTTTTCGTTACCGGTCATTTCACTCTTTCGATATCAGCACCAATGGCGCGCAGCTTGGCTTCCATCTTGTCGTAACCACGGTCCAAGTGGTAAATGCGGTCCACCAAGGTTTCGCCGTCGGCCACCAAGCCAGCAATCACCAGCGAGGCAGAAGCGCGCAAGTCGGTGGCCATGACGGTGGCACCGGAGAGCTTTTGCACACCTTCAAGCACCGCCACTTTGCCGTCGATTTGGATGTGTGCACCCAAGCGCACCAACTCGTTGACGTGCATGAAGCGGTTTTCAAAAATCGTTTCGGTCACCTTCGAGGCACCCTTGGCAATCGCGTTCAACACCATGAACTGCGCTTGCATGTCGGTGGGGAAACCTGGGTATTCGGTGGTGCGAAAGTTTTGCGCCTTGAGGTATTCATACGCAGGCGCTGTGCCTTGAATGCGAATGCCGTCTTCGTTGGCAGTGACGATTGCACCTGCATCGCGCAGCTTGTCGATGACCGCATCCAAATGGTCGGCACGGGCGTGGCGCAAAAACACATCGCCGCCAGTGGCTGCCACGGCACACAAGAACGTGCCGGCTTCAATGCGGTCAGCCACCACTTTGTGGGTGCAGCCGTGCAAGCGATCCACACCTTGGATGTGAATGCGGCTGGTGCCGTGGCCTTCAATCTTCGCGCCCATGGCGATGAGCATTTCGGCCAAGTCTGGAATCTCTGGCTCTTGCGCAGCGTTTTCTAAAACGGTTTCACCATCAGCCAAAGCCGCAGCCATCAAGAAGTTTTCTGTGCCCGTGACCGTCACCATGTCGGTGGCAATGCGTGCGCCTTTGAGGCGTGTGCGACCACCACCCAACTTCGCCACCATATAGCCGTGCTCCACCTCAATTTCGGCACCCATGGCTTGCAAGCCTTTCAAGTGCTGATCCACAGGGCGTGAGCCAATGGCGCAACCGCCGGGCAACGACACCTTGGCGTGACCAAAGCGGGCCAACAAGGGGCCCAGCGCCAGCACCGAAGCGCGCATGGTTTTCACCAACTCGTAGGGGGCTTCGGGGTTGTTCAAACCGCCCGCATCCAAACTCACGGTGCCGTCATCGGCACGCTCGGCCGTCACACCCATGTTGCGGATGAGCTTGAGCATGGTGGCCACGTCTTGCAATTGCGGCACGTTTTGCAAGGTCACAGGCTGGTCGGTCAACAAGGCCGCGCACAGCTCGGGCAAGGCCGCGTTTTTAGCGCCAGAAATCAGCACTTCGCCGTTCAAAGAACGACCGCCACGGATTAAAAGTTTGTCCATAAATTAGTTTTCAAGCGCAGGCCACACGGGGCTCAGTGCGCGGTGTCAGAAGCTTGGCTGCCCAAAGCCAACCATTCGGCAGGCGAGTATGTTTTCATCGACAAAGCGTGCACTTCGTCGGTTTTGATTTTTTCACCCAAGGTCGCGTACACGCGTTGGTGACGTTGAATGAGGCGCTTGCCCTCAAACTCAGCCGACACCAACGTGGCATGCCAATGGCGACCATCGCCCTCGACCTGCAGGTGCTCGCAGGGCAAGCCTGTGGCGATGATGGTTTGTAGTTCTTCTGCTGTCATTTAAAAACCTTCATCCTCGAATCTTGTAACCCGTGCGCAGCAAATGCAGCGCCACCACGGACACGCCACACAGGCACACACCCACCACGCCCAAGCTCAGCCAAGGCGACACATCGCTGTGTCCAAAAAAGCCGTAGCGAAAGCCGTCGATCATGTAGAAAAACGGGTTGAGGTGGCTCACGCCCTGCCAAAAACTAGGCAGTGAGTGGATGGAATAAAACACGCCACTCAAAAACGTCATCGGCATGATGATGAAGTTTTGAAAAGCGGCCATTTGGTCAAACTTGTCGGCCCACAGTCCTGCAATCAACCCCAAAGTGCCCAACATGAAAGCGCCCGCTACCGCAAACACCAGCACCCACAAAGGCTGGCTTGGCCACAACGAAAAGTTCAGCACCGACGATTGCCACACAAACAACACGCCCGCCAGCAACACGCCCAAACCGACCACCAAGCCGCGCACCATGGCGGACAACGCGTAGGCAAAAAACCAATTCCAATGCGACAAAGGCGTGAGCAACAAAAACACCAAGTTGCCCATGATCTTGCTTTGCACCATGGACGACGAACTGTTGGCAAACGCGTTTTGCAACACGCTCATCATCACCAAACCCGGAATCAAAAAGGCGGTGTAGCTGACGCCCTCATACACCTGCACATGCGACTCAAGCACATGGCCAAAAATCATCAAATACATCACGGCCGTCAACACGGGCGCAGCCACCGTTTGGAAACTGACTTTCCAAAAACGCAGCACCTCTTTGTAAAAAAGAGCAGTCCAACCCGTCATCATGCGCGTGCCTCTTCGTGTTGGTGCATCACGTCGAGGAAAACATCTTCCAAGTCGGCTTTGCGAATTTCGACATCTTCGGCGGTCAAGCCGGCTTGCCGTACAGCGGCCAAGTAGCGTTCAATTTCTGCCGCATCGTTGGCTGGGAACTGAACAATGCGGCCCGTCACACGGGCTTTGGCCGCCAACTCAGGCGGCAACTCGGCGTTTAACTTGAAGCGCAGCACATTGCTAGACGCGGCTTTCAGCAGCTCACTGGTGCTGTCTAACGCCACCACTTTGCCGTTTTTAAGCATGGCGATGCGGTTGCAAAGTGCTTCCGCCTCTTCCAAATAGTGCGTGGTCAGCAGCACGGTGCTGCCTTCGCGGTTGAGCTTGGCGATGAATTGCCACAGGGTTTGACGCAGCTCCACATCGACACCGGCCGTGGGCTCGTCCAACACGATGACGGGCGGTTTGTGCACCAACGCTTGCGCCACCAACATGCGGCGTTTCATGCCGCCCGACAGTTGGCGCATGTTGTGGTGTGCCTTGTCAGCGAGGCCGAGGCTGTGCAAGAGTTCGTCAATCCAAGCGTCGTTGTGTTTGACGCCAAAGTAGCCGGACTGAAACTTCAGCGCCTCGCGCACATTGAAAAATGGGTCAAACACCAGCTCTTGTGGCACCACACCCAACAAACGTCGCGCTTGGGCGGATTGCTTGGCCACATCCACGCCCTGCACCAAGATCGAGCCAGACGTGGCCTGGGCCAAACCGGCCAAGATGCTGATCAGCGTGGTCTTGCCCGCGCCGTTAGGCCCCAAGAGACCAAAAAATTCGCCCGACTCAATGTCAAAGCGCACGCCATCCAAGGCCTGAAAGGGGCCTCGGGGCGTTTGAAAGGTCTTGGAAACAGATTGAAAGGAAATAGCGGACATAAGTAGCCTTTGATTTTAAGGCCTCGCCAATGCCCACACTGGTTAGCGCCGGAATGACCGCAGAGGCGGCATGCGCCCTTCAGTTAGCCGAGCAACGCCGTGACGCCGTACACCTTCGCCAAGGCCTGCGCACGCTCTGGCAACCCAGTCACACGAAACACCCCGTTGCGTCCGAGCACGGCGCGTCGACAGGCCAAGACCACCGCCAAAGCCGATGAATCGAACTGCTGCAGCGCCGACGCATCCAACACAGCCTCACGGCCTTGGGCAACTTGCGCGCACAAAGCCGCCACCAAGCCATCAGCCACCGATTGGGCTTGGGCTTGCATCACACGTGCGGGTAAAGCGATAGACATGGTTTATTTCGACACCACGCGGGCATTGGACTTGTTGCGCTCGGCCAAGCTGGTGATCAAGCCGTCAATACCTTTGGCGTTGATTTCTTGAGCAAATTGACTGCGGTAGTTTTCGACCAGCCACACGCCCATCACGTTCAGGTTGTAAATGCGCCAACCGGAAGGGGCATCGGCTGATTTTTCAACACGGTAATCCAATTGAATGGGGTCACCTTTGCCGTGCACTTCCGTGCGCACGATCACCTCTTTGTCATCGGCAGCCGCCCGCAAAGGCTTCACCACAATGGTTTGGTCATTGATTTGGCTCACCGCGCCAGCGTAGGTGCGCACCAGCAAGGTCTTGAACTCGTCTTGCAAACGCTTTTGCTGCTCAGGTGTGGCTTGACGCCAGCCGGGACCCACCGCCGACGAGGTCATGCGTTGGAAATTGACATGCGGCATCACGCGCTGGTCCACCAACACACTGATTTTGGTCACATCGCCCGACAGGATGGTCTTATCGGCCTTCACGATGTCCAGCAACTCGGTGGTCAGACGCTTGATAAAAACATCGGGTGCCTCGGTGGCCGCTTGGGCAACGCCCGTGGTCAAACCGACCGACGCGGCCAACAAACAAGACGACGCCAAGCGCACAAAAGCGCGACGCGTGTTCAGCAAAGGGGTCAAACGGTTCATAGTCATCAAATTCATGGCTTCAAGGCATCTCTAACGCGGTACAGGCTCATTGGGCTGACGAGGCTGGCTCTTGGCTCAGGTCGGGCGTGTCTTCTTCGGGTGGGTTGCCGTCGTAAATGAGGGAACGACGACGCTGCAAATAAGCATCGCGCAAGAACGCGTACTTGTCGATAGACGCCTCACCCAGCATATTGCCAGCGGCCAAGTAACTCACACGCTTGTCTACGATGCGCAAACCTTGGGCTTCGGTCTGAATTTTGGAATTGTTCAAATTGGTGACGGGGTCCAGCGCGAAGTCAACCGGCAAGCCCGCGGTGTCACGCACGGTCGAAGGGCCCAACAGCGGCAACACCACATAAGGGCCACTGCCGACACCCCAGAACCCTAAGGTCTGCCCAAAATCTTCGGGGTAGCGCTCCAGCTTGATGGCCGTCGCGACGTCAAAAATGCCATAGATGCCAAACGTCGTATTCACCACCACGCGCATGAAAGAGGAGGCCGTCTGACGCCCCTTCAGTTGCAAGCCGTTGTTCACCGTCGACGAAATGTCAGACAGGTTGTTGAACACGTTGTGCACGCCCGTTTGAATCAAGTCCGGCGTGTAATCGCGATAACCCGTCGCCACAGGCTTCAAGACGTTGTCGTCTAGGGTGTCGTTGAAACGCGAAATGCTGCGGTTCATCGGCTCCAAAGGATCTTTGGGATTGGCGTTGGGGCCTGTGGCGCAACCGCTAGCCAGCGCGGCCAAAGCAAGCACCAACACGGCCTTCACACCGCGCAAGAGGACTGCCGCGCTCATTTGCCACCTTCTTTCGGCGTCGGCTCTGCTGCTTTGCTGAACAAGAATTGGCTGATCAAGTTCTCCAACACCACGGCAGATTGCGTGGTCGCAATGCGGTCGCCATTGGCCAAATTCTCAGCCTCGGCACCGGCTTCAATGCCAATGTACTGCTCGCCTAGCAAACCGCTGGTCAAGATTTTGAGGTTGCTGTCTTTGGGAAACTGGTATTGGCTTTGGAGGGCCATGTTGACCGTGGCTTGGAAGGTTTTGTCATCAAACGTGACCGACTCCACACGCCCCACCACCACGCCTGCACTTTTGACCGCGGCTTGACGCTTCAAGCCACCGATGTTGTCAAAGCGCGCACTGACGTTGTAGCTGGACTGGAAATTCAAGCTCAACAAGTTGGCCGACTTCAAGGCCAAAAACAAAATAGCCGCGGCGCCCAACAGCACAAACAGACCGACCCACACATCATTTTTGGAGCGTTGCATCGCGTTCCTTCTTTCTCAAATACTGAACATCAGGGCTGTGAGGACAAAGTCCAAACCCAACACGGCCAACGAGGCCACCACCACCGTGCGGGTGGTCGCACGCGACACGCCTTCGGGCGTGGGCTGCGCTTCATACCCTTGCAGCAAGGCCACAAACGTGACCGTGACACCAAACACCACGCTTTTGATCACGCCGTTGCCCACGTCTTTCCAAACGTCAACGCCGCCCTGCATTTGGCTCCAGAACGAACCCGCATCGACGCCAATCATCAACACGCCCACCATCCAGCCGCCCAAAATGCCCACCGCGCTGAACACAGCAGAGAGCAAAGGCAAAGCGATGATGCCGCCCCAAAAACGGGGACCCAAAATGCGTTGCACGGGGTCGACAGCCATCAAGTCCATGGCGCTGAGTTGTTCGCCCGCTTTCATCAAACCGATCTCAGCCGTCAGTGACGTACCCGCACGCCCAGCAAACAGCAAAGCGCTCACCACGGGCCCGAGTTCGCGCACCAAGCTCAACGCCACCAACAGACCCAAAGCCTCGGACGAACCGTAGCGCTGCAAGGTGTAGTAGCCCTGCAAACTGAGCACAAAACCCACAAACAAACCCGACACGGCAATGATGGCCAGCGAGTAGTTACCCAAAAAATGCACCTGATCGCGCACCAGCCCAAAGCGGCGCATATTGCTGCCAAACAGCGCCACCAAGCGCATGAACAGTCGCGTAGCTTGGCCCAAGCCGGCCAAATAACTGCGCACCGCAAAGCCTAAATTAGCGACGAATGTCATGCCTTGCCCTCCACGCCAAAGTCTTGTGCCACCGACGGACCTGGGTAATGAAAGCGCACAGGGCCATCAGGCGCTGCGCTGACAAACTGATGCACCAACGGGTCGGTGCTGTGACGTACCTCCTCGGGGGTGCCTTGTGCGGCAATCTTGCCGTTGGCCAGCACGATCACTTGGTCGGCGATGTGGAAGGTTTCATCCAAATCGTGCGACACGATCACACTGGTCAAGCCCAAGGTGTCGTTGAGTTGGCGAATCAAACGCGCGGCGGTACCGAGCGAAATGGGGTCCAGCCCAGCAAAGGGCTCGTCGTACATCACCAGTTGTGGGTCTAGGGCCATGGCGCGGGCCAAGGCCACACGACGGGCCATGCCACCCGACACCTCGCTGGGCATCAAATTGCGTGCGCCACGCAGACCCACGGCTTCGAGCTTCATCAACACGATGTCACGGATCATCGATTCGCTCAAGTCGGTGTGCTCGCGCAGCGGGAACGCCACGTTGTCAAACACGCTCAAGTCGGTGAACAAGGCGCCAAACTGAAACAGCATGCCCATGCGACGACGCACGGCGTACAAACCGGCGGGGTCAAGTGAGGCAATCTCTTGGCCATCAAATGTCAAGCTGCCAGACTGGGCGCGGTATTGGCCACCGATCAGGCGCAACACGGTGGTTTTGCCACCGCCAGAGGCGCCCATCAAAGCCGTGACTTTGCCGCGTGGCACCGTCAAGGTGATGCCATCCAAGATGACACGCTCGCCATAGCCAAAGCGAATATCGCGCAGCTCGACCAACGCGTCAGGGTTTGTATTTAAGGGGGAAGTGATAGTCATAGAAACAAAAGCTGGCCTGTTGATGAAACAGACCAGCTTTTGCTATTTTAGAACCAAGCCGTCACAGGCTTGTAAAGATAGGGCTTTCGCTCAAAGTTAGCGTGGCAGATCGCTCGCGCCCATCAAGAACTCATCCACTGAACGCGCTGCCTGACGGCCTTCGCGGATGGCCCACACGACCAACGATTGGCCACGACGGATGTCGCCAGCGGCAAACACTTTGGGCACGTTGGTGGCGTAGCCACCGGTGAACTCGGTGGTTGCCTTGGCGTTGCCGCGTGCGTCTTTTTCGACGCCGAAGCCTTCCAAAATGGTGGCCACAGGGTTCACAAAGCCCATCGCCAGCAAGACGAGGTCGGCTTTGATGATTTCTTCGCTGCCCGCCACTTCGACCATCTTGCCGTCTTTCCATTCAACGCGAACGGTTTTGACGCCCGTGACTTTGCCGTTTTCACCGACAAACTCTTTGGTGGAAATGGCGAATTCGCGCTTGAGCAAACCTTTTTCAGAGCTCTCGTCGTGGCTAGAGCTGGTGCGCAGCTTCAGTGGCCAGTAAGGCCACACCAAAGGCTTGTTCTCGTGCTCGGGTGGCATAGGCATCACCTCGAACTGAACCACGCCAGCAGCGCCGTGGCGTGTGCTGGTGCCCACGCAGTCAGAGCCGGTGTCGCCACCGCCGATGACCACCACGTGTTTGCCGTCAGCGCGCAATTGGTCTTTGACCTTGTCGCCGCCGTTGACCTTGTTTTGTTGGGGCAAAAACTCCATCGCGAAGTGAATGCCAGCCAAGTCGCGGCCGGGTGCGGGCAAGTCGCGTGACTGCTCAGAACCACCCGTCAACAACACCGCATCAAAGTCTTTTTGCAGTTGTGCGGGGCTGATGGTTTCTTTGGCCCAGTTGGTGACCTTCGAGCCTTTGGGCAATTCGCCCACCATCACGTTGGTGCGGATGGTCACGCCTTCAGCTTCGAGCTGCTTGGCGCGGCGGTCGATGTGCGACTTTTCCATCTTGAAGTCAGGAATGCCGTAGCGCAACAAACCACCAATGCGGTCGTTCTTTTCGAACAAGGTCACGTCGTGACCGACGCGTGCCAACTGCTGTGCAGCAGCCATGCCGGCAGGGCCTGAGCCCACAACAGCAACCTTCTTGCCAGTCTTGTGTTTGGCGGGCTTCGCCACCACCCAGCCTTCGGACCAAGCTTTGTCAATGATCGCGTGCTCGATGGACTTGATGCCCACCGCGTCGCCATTGACGTTCACCACGCAAGCCGCTTCGCAAGGTGCGGGGCAGATGCGGCCGGTGAACTCGGGGAAGTTGTTGGTGCTGTGCAGCACGTCAATCGCGTTTTTCCAATCGCCTTGGTACACCAAGTCGTTGAAGTCCGGAATGATGTTGTTGACAGGGCAGCCGTTGTTACAAAACGGTGTGCCGCAGTCCATGCAACGCGCAGCTTGCTGTTTGGCTTGGCCATCGTCCAAACCAATCACAAACTCGTTGTAGTTTTTCAGGCGCTCTTTGACGGGCTTGTAGCCCTCTTCGAGACGCTCAATTTCCATAAAGCCAGTGACTTTTCCCATGATTTCAAATCCTTTTGCTTGGGCGTTGGTTTAGGCGGCAACAGGCTTTTTAGCCTTGGCTGCGGCGTCGGCTTTCTTGCCGTTGATTTCGCCCAATGCGCGCTTGTATTCGTTGGGGAACACTTTGACGAACTTGGCACGCGAGGTTTCCCAGTTGTCCAACAAGTCACGGGCGCGTTTCGAGCCCGTCCAACGGTGGTGATCTTCGAGCAACTTCTTGAGTTGCGCTTCGTCGGTTTGGTCACGGTGCCAAATGGCGCGTGGCAACGAGGCTTCTTGCTCGGCAGCGGTCAACACTTTTTCCATGGAAACCATGGCGGTGTTGCACTTCTTGTTGAACTGGCCGTCTTCGTCGTACACGTACGCCACACCGCCGCTCATACCCGCTGCAAAGTTGCGGCCGGTTTTACCCAACACCGCCACCGTACCGCCGGTCATGTATTCGCAACCATGGTCGCCCGTGCCTTCGACCACCGCGGTCGCGCCAGACAAACGCACCGCGAAACGCTCGCCAGCCACGCCGGAGAAGAACGCCTCGCCGCGTGTCGCACCAATCATCACGGTGTTACCCACGATGATGTTGTTGACCGCGTCGCCACGGAAATCGATGCTGGGGCGAACCACCACGCGGCCACCGGACAAGCCTTTGCCGGTGTAGTCGTTGGCGTCGCCAATGAGGTACAGCGTGATGCCGTTGCACAAGAACGCGCCGAACGATTGACCGCCCGTGCCTTCGAGTTGAATGCGGATGCTGTCATCGGGCAAACCTTCTGGGTGCACCTTGGTCACAGCGCCGGACAACATGGCACCGACTGAGCGGTTCACGTTGCGGGCCACTTCCATGAACTGCACCTTCTCGCCGCGCTCGATGGCGGGCTTGGATTTCTCGATGAGTTTTTGGTCCAGCGCTTTGTCCAAGCCGTGGTCTTGATGGGCCACATGGAACTTAGGCACGTCGTTGCCCACTTGAGGCACGGCCAACAAACGACCGAAGTCGAGGCCAGAAGCCTTCCAGTGCTCAATGCCTTGACGCATGTCGAGCAAATCAGCGCGACCGATCAAATCATCAAACTTCTTGATGCCCAACTGCGCCATGATTTGACGCACTTCTTCAGCGATAAAGAAGAAGTAGTTGACGACGTGCTCAGGCTTGCCGGTGAACTTCTTGCGCAACTCGGGGTCTTGCGTGGCCACGCCCACGGGGCAGGTGTTCAAGTGGCACTTGCGCATCATGATGCAACCCTCAACCACCAGCGGTGCGGTGGCGAAGCCAAACTCGTCAGCGCCCAACAAAGCACCCACAGCCACGTCGCGGCCGGTCTTCATTTGGCCGTCAGCTTGCACACGGATACGACCACGCAAACCGTTCAGCACCAAGGTTTGTTGTGTTTCAGCCAAACCGATTTCCCAAGGCGAGCCGCAATGCTTGATCGACGACCAAGGCGAAGCGCCTGTACCGCCGTCATGGCCCGCGATCACCACGTGATCGGCCTTGCACTTGGCAACGCCTGCGGCAATGGTGCCCACGCCGATTTCAGATACCAACTTCACGCTGATGTCCGCGTGAGGGGCGACGTTCTTCAAATCGTGAATCAGCTGAGCCAAGTCTTCGATTGAATAAATGTCGTGGTGAGGAGGTGGCGAAATCAAGCCCACACCTGGCACGCTGTAACGCAACTTACCGATGTACTCCGACACTTTCGAGCCTGGCAACTGACCGCCTTCACCAGGCTTGGCACCTTGGGCCATCTTGATCTGAATTTGATCCGACGACGACAAGTACTCAGCGGTCACACCAAAGCGACCCGAAGCCACTTGCTTGATGCGTGAACGCAGGCTGTCACCCGCTTCCAAAGGCATGTCCACCTCAACCACATCGGCACCGATGATGGACTTCAAGCTGTCGCCCTTTTTGATGGGGATGCCTTTGAGTTCGTTGCGGTAACGCGCAGGGTCTTCACCGCCTTCGCCCGTGTTGGACTTGCCGCCAATGCGGTTCATCGCCACGGCCAAAGTGGCGTGTGCTTCTGTCGAGATAGACCCCAATGACATCGCGCCGGTCGCGAAACGTTTGACGATTTCCGTCGCAGGCTCCACCTCGTCCACCGAAATGGCTTTGGCGGGGTCAATCTTGAACTCGAACAAACCGCGCAAGGTCAGGTGACGCTTGTTTTGGTCGTTGACGATTTGTGCGTACTCTTTGTACGTGTTGAAGTTGTTCGAGCGTGTGCTGTGCTGCAACTTGGCGATCGCGTCAGGCGTCCACATGTGCTCTTCGCCACGGGCGCGCCAAGCGTATTCACCGCCTGCGTCGAGCATGTTGGCGAGCACAGGGTCTTCGCCAAAGGCGGCCTTGTGCATGCGAATGCCTTCTTCGGCCATTTCGAAAATGCCAATGCCTTCCACGCGGCTCGGTGTGCCGGTGAAGTACTTTTGCACGGTTTCGGTGTTGACGCCGATGGCTTCAAACAACTGTGCGCCGCAGTAAGACATGTAGGTCGACACGCCCATCTTGGACATGATCTTCGACAAGCCTTTGCCGATGGCTTTGATGTAGTTGTAGATCGCTTTGTCGGTCGACAAATCAGCGGGCAACTCTTTGTGCAAGTTGGCCAATGTTTCGAGCGCAAGGTAGGGGTGCACAGCTTCTGCGCCGTAGCCAGCCAACACGGCGAAGTGGTGCACTTCGCGGGCGCTGCCTGTTTCAACCACCAAACCAGCGGTGGTGCGCAAGCCTTCGCGCACCAAGTGTTGGTGGATGGCAGACAAAGCCAACACGGCAGGAATCGCCACTTGCGTGGGTCCCACAGCGCGGTCGCTGATGATCAAAATGTTGTGGCCGCCTTTGATCGCGTCCACCGCTTCAGCGCACAACGACGCCAACTTGGCTTCCACGCCGTCGTGGCCCCAAGCCAGTGGGTAAGTCATGTCGAGCGTGGCGCTCTTGAACTTGCCGTGGGTGTACTGCTCAATGTCACGCAACTTGGCCATGTCGGCGAAGTCCAGCACGGGCTGGCTGACTTCCAAACGCATGGGTGGGTTGACTTGGTTGATGTCGAGCAAGTTGGGCTTAGGGCCCACGAACGACACCAGCGACATCACGATGGCTTCACGGATCGGGTCGATCGGTGGGTTGGTCACTTGCGCGAACAACTGCTTGAAGTAGTTGTACAGCGGTTTGTTTTTGCCAGACAACACAGCCAGAGGGCTGTCGTTGCCCATCGAGCCAATGCCCTCTTCGCCGTTGATGGCCATCGGCGCCATCAAGAACTTGATGTCTTCTTGGCTGTAGCCGAACGCTTGTTGACGGTCGAGCAACGACACGTCGCTGGCTTGCGCGGTTTCGCCTTCATGGGCTTTGACGTCGTCGAGCTTGACGCGGACGTTTTCAATCCACTGTTTGTAAGGCTTGGTGTTGGTCAGACCCGCTTTGAGTTCGTCGTCGTCGATCATGCGACCTTGTTCGAGGTCGATCAAGAACATCTTGCCGGGCTGTAGACGCCACTTGCGCACGATCTTGCTCTCGGGCACGGGCAACACACCCGACTCAGAACCCATGATGACCATGTCGTCGTCGGTGATGCAGTAGCGCGAAGGACGCAAGCCGTTGCGGTCCAGCGTGGCGCCAATTTGGCGACCGTCGGTGAACACGATAGAAGCTGGGCCGTCCCATGGCTCCAACATCGCGGCGTGGTATTCGTAGAAGGCCTTGCGGCGCTCGTCCATGGTGTTGTGGTTTTCCCATGGCTCGGGAATCATCATCATCACGGCTTGGCTGATGGGGTAACCCGCCATCGTCATCAATTCGAGGCAGTTGTCGAACGTGGCTGTGTCTGACTGGTCAGGGAAGCTGATGGGGTAGAGCTTTTTGAGGTCGTCGCCCAACACAGGGGAAGACATCACGCCTTCGCGGGCCTTCATCCAGTTGTAGTTGCCTTTGACGGTGTTGATCTCGCCGTTGTGCGCCACATAGCGGTACGGGTGAGCCAATGGCCACTCGGGGAAGGTGTTGGTGGAGAAGCGTTGGTGCACCAAGCCGAGGGCCGATACGCAACGCTCGTCGGTCAAGTCGGTGAAATAAGTGCCCACTTGGTCGGCCAACAACAGACCTTTGTAAATGACCGTGCGGCTGGACATGCTGGGCACGTAATACTCTTTGCCGTGCTTCAAATTCAGATGCTGAATGGCGGCGCTGGCTGTTTTACGGATGACGTACAGCTTGCGCTCCAGCGCGTCTTGCACGATCACGTCATTGCCGCGACCAATGAAGATTTGACGCATGACCGGCTCTTTGGCGCGCACGGTGGGCGACATCGGCATATCGAGGTTGACCGGCACATCGCGCCAGCCCAACAGCACTTGGCCTTCGGCCAACACAGCACGGTTGAGCTCTTGCTCGCAAGCCAAACGCGATGCGCTTTCTTTGGGCAAAAACACCATACCCACGCCGTACTCGCCCATCGGGGGCAAAGTCACGCCTTGCTTGGCCATCTCTTCGCGGTACAGCGCATCAGGCAGCTGGATCAAGATACCTGCGCCGTCGCCCATGAGTGCGTCAGCACCCACAGCGCCCCGGTGGTCGAGGTTTTCCAAAATTTTGAGCGCTTGACCCACGATGGCGTGGCTCTTTTGGCCCTTGATGTGAGCGACAAAGCCCACGCCACAGGCGTCGTGTTCGTTGGATGGGTCGTACAAACCCTGGAGTTGCATGTGTGCTTTGTCGGCAGCCGTGGTCATGGCGCATTCCTCAAAAATTCAGCGGGACTGGAAGCATACTGCACTGCAGCATCTGTGCCAAGAAAATTAATTGGGGTCAGATCCCAATTAATTCAACAAAAGCTGGGTGGCAAAATTAATTGGGGACATATCAAAACAAGCTGCTACCCAGCGCTTTTTCATCACCCTCGCACGCAAAAAGGCTCACACCGCCGCGTCTGGTGGCTCTTGACGCGCAGCAAAAGGCCTGCCCGCCTTGCCTTTGCTCAAGCGCCGCTGCGTGAGCGGCTGCAAACCCGCCACAAAGGAGGCATCGCCCAATGCCCAACCGCTGAGCGTGGCATCGGTCAATGCACCTTGTTGGTCCGCGCCAATGCCCGCTTGCACCAATTCGGCGTAGGCCGCTTCACGCGCAAACGGCGTGTTGCCCAACCCCCAATACAGGGGATGCGGCGTGATCAGCCGGTCCGTCCGCCTGCCCGTGTAATGCGCGTAGCTGGACCACGGGTAATCTTCAGGCAGCGCCACCATGTGCGCCCGCACAGGGTTGAGGTCGATGTAGACCATGCACGCCAGCAAGTAGCGATCTGTTTGAATCAGCGTGGAGCGATAGCGCCCTTCCCACAAGGTGCCCGTGCGGCCATGCACTTTGTTGAACACCTGCACGTAACTGCGCCCGACGGCCTGCATCATTTTGGGCAAGGCTTGGTCTTTTTGTGGCGTGAGCAGCAGGTGCAAATGGTTGCTCATCAACACATACGCATGCACGTCCACACCTTGCGCGCGCGCATGCTCAAACAGCAAATCCAACATCCGCTGGAAATCTGCAGGCGTGCGAAAAATGTCTTGTCGGTTGTTACCGCGCAAGATGACGTGGTGCGGATAGCCGGTAAGGGTGAGGCGAGGTTGGCGGGCCATGCGTGGAAAGCAAGTGCTAAAGCGCCAGTTTAATTGGGATCTGACCCCCATTAAATTGGTTTACGCTCTGCGCATGAACACATCAACGCTTCGCATCGGCGCAGGCGCGGGTTACGCGGGCGACCGCATCCCGCCCGCCGTCGAACTGGCCGAGAAAGGCCAGCTGGACTACCTGGTGTTCGAGTGCTTGGCCGAGCGCACGATCGCACTGGCGCAGCTCGAACGCAGCCACCACCCCGACGCAGGGTTTGACCCCTTGCTCACGGCCCGCATGCGCGCTGTGCTGCCAGCCTGCATACGTCAAGGCACCCGCATCATCAGCAACATGGGCGCGGCCAACCCACTGCAAGCGGGCTACGCGGTGCTGGCTGTGGCCGAAGCGTTGGGACTGCCACAAGTCAAAGTAGCCGTGGTGCTGGGCGACGACGTGCTGACCACCCTCTGCGCAGACGGTTTGTCGCTGCCCGTACTGGAATCCAACCAAACGCTGGCAGACCTGCAACCCCAACTGATTTCGGCCAACGCCTACTTAGGTGCCGAAGCCCTGCTGCCCGCTTTACAAACGGATGCGCACGTCATCATCACCGGGCGCGTCGCCGACCCTGCGCTGTTTTTAGCGCCCTTGATGCACCACTTCGGCTGGACACACGACGACTGGACGCGCTTGGGCAAAGGCGTGTTGGTTGGGCATTTGCTGGAATGCGCAGCGCAAATCACAGGCGGCTACTTTGCCGACCCCGGTTACAAAGATGTGCCGCACATGGCGCAATTGGGCTTTCCGCTGGCCGAAGTCAGCGCCTCGGGCGATGCCGTCATCACCAAAGTGGCCGGCTCGGGCGGCTGCGTGACGGTGGCCACCTGCACCGAACAGCTGCTGTACGAAATCGAAAACCCAGCGCGCTACCTGCAACCCGATGTGGTGGCTGATTTTTCTCAGGTTCAACTCACGCAAGTGGGCCCAGATCGCGTGCAAATCACCGGCGGCAACGGCCATCCGCGCACCGACACGCTGAAGGTGACGTTGGGCTACCGCGACGGCTTCATCGGCGAAGGCCAGATGAGCTACGCCGGACTCGGCGCACAAGCTCGCGGTCAACTGGCGCTGGAGCTGGCACGTGAACGCTTGGCGCAAGCGGGTTACGCCGAGTTTGAAGGCCGCTACGACCTGATTGGCGTGAACGCCATCCTGGGGAGCGGCTCGCATGACACCACACAACCCTCAGCGCCTCATTCAGCGCCGCACCTTAGTCACCATTTAGCTGCCGAACACCTTCACGCACCCACCGAAGTCCGCGCCCGCGTCACCCTGCGCGTGCCCACCTTGCAGCACGCCCAGCATGTGGCGCACGAAGTCGAAGCGCTGTATCTCAATGGCCCAGCGGGAGGCGGTGGCGCCACGCGCTCGGTGCGCGAAGTCATCGCGGCAGCCGCCGTGCTCATGCCACGCAGCGCCGTTCACACTTCCACCGTACTGCTCAACGCAGAAGGAGACTGACATGCTGCTGCGCGACATCGCCCACACCCGCACCGGCGACAAAGGCAACCGGTCCACCTTGTCGGTCATTGCCTATGACAAAAAAGACTTTGCGCGTCTCGAACAACAACTCACGCCAGAGCGCGTGCAAGCGCATTACGCCGGCATCGTTCACGGCCCCGTCGAGCGCTATGTACTGCCGCAATTGGGCGCGCTCAACTTTGTCATGCACAAGGCCTTGGGCGGCGGCGTGACCCGCTCATTGGCACTCGACGCCCACGGGAAATGCCTGAGTGCGCACCTGCTCAGCCTTGTGATCGAATAGGCCTACTTTTTGGAGACACCATGAAAAACATCCGTATCGTTGGCCTGCTGGCCGCCTTGCTTGGCCTAGGCCTCGTCACCTCAACAGCCCAAGCGCAGGCCTACCCCAACAAGCCCATCAAAGCCATCGTGCCCTTTGCCGCGGGCAGCGCCACCGACCAAATTGGTCGTGCCTTTGCCCAAAAGATGTCTGAAATTCTTGGCCAACCCATCGTGGTCGACAACAAGGCGGGCGTGAACGGCATGCTGGGCGCTGACGCCGTTGCCAAGTCCGCCCCCGACGGCTACACCCTGCTCATCGGCACCAACAGCACCAACGCCGCGCTGAAAAGCCTGATGAAAAAGCTGCCCTACGACCAAGACACCGCCTTTGCGCCCGTGGGCTACTTGGGGTCGGTGCCCTTGATCGTCGCCGTCAATAACGACGTGCCTGCCAAAAACCTGAAAGAACTGGTCGAGCTGGCCAAAGCCAAACCCACGCATGTCACCTTTGCCAGCGCCAGCACCTCGCAACTGGTGTCCACCGAAGTGCTAGCCAACATGGCCGGTATTCAAATGACGCATGTGCCCTACAAAAGCGGGCCCGCGGCCATGACCGATTTGATCGGCGGCCAAGTCAACCTGTTCACCGCCGACTTTGCCGTCACCTTGCCGCAGGTCAAAGCGGGCAAGATTCGCGGCTTGGCTGTCACCTCTACCCAACGCTCCAAAGCCATCCCCGAGTTACCAACCGTCAACGAGGCGCTGGGCCTGAAAGATTATGAGCTGATCGCCTACTTCGCCATCTTTGCGCCCGCAGGCACGCCGCACGAGATCATTCAAAAACTCAACGCGGCCATCAACACAGCCGCTGCCGACAAGGGCATTTTGGAACGCTTTGCGGCACTGGGTTTTGAGACTGCACCTGCCTCGCCCGAGGCACTGGCACAGCGCTCCAAAGCTGAAACCGCCAAGTGGGCGAAGGCCATTCGCGACGCGAAGATTGAGGCGCAGTGAGGTAGAAAAAACCTATCGCGCGGGCAGATGCTTCGCGGTCAAAGCGCCACCAACGGGTAGCGCTCGCCCATCAACTCGGCCACGCCAAACTCAGTGAGCAAGGTTTGCAAACGCTCGCCCGCTGCGCGTTTTTTCTGGCCCGTGTATTTGGCCAAGATCAGCTCGTTTTTCATGCTGTGCTCCCAGCCAACCAGTTCGGTCACGGTCACTTGGTAACCCTGCGATTCCAAGTACAAGCAGCGCAGCACGTTGGTGAGTTGGCTACCCACCTCGCGGGTGTGCAACGGGTGGCGCCACAACTCGGCCAGCGGCGTGCGCTGCAAGTTGATCGCTTTGTTTTGGTTGAGCGCGCGCGCCAGTTCGGCTTGGCAGCAAGGCACCAGCACCATGTACTTGGCTTTCTTTTGCAGGCCAAAGGCAATGGCGTCGTCGGTGGCGGTGTCGCAGGCGTGCAGCGCGGTGACCACGTCGATCTGCGCAGGCAAGGCATCGCTCTGGGCTGACTCGGCCACGCTCAGGTTGAGAAAGTGCATGCGGTCAAAGCCCAAACGCTGCGCGAGTGCTTTGGACGATTCAACCAGTTCGCTGCGCGTCTCAATGCCGTAAATCGCGCCTTGGCCCAAGGCCTTGAAAAACAGGTCGTAAATGATGAAGCCCAAATACGACTTGCCTGCCCCGTGGTCGGCCAAGGTGGGGCCCTTTTCGCTCGCGGGTAACTCTTTGAGCAGCTTTTCGATGAACTGAAACAGGTGGTACACCTGCTTCAACTTGCGACGTGAATCTTGGCTCAGCTTGCCGTCGCGGGTGAGGATGTGCAGCTCTTTGAGCAACTCGATGGACTGGCCGGGGCGCAGGTCGAGCTGAGAACTTGGGTCTTGGGGCTTGGCCGCAGCGGCGGGTTTGTGTTTGGACATGGCTTAATTGTGCAGTCGAGAAGCAATGCCCAACTTAGCCCACCCCGCATGCCCCAACGTGTTCAACACCTCAATGTTGCGTTCAAAGATGAGCGATGCATCGGGATAGGCCGCCACCGCTTTGTCGATGCTGGCTTCGCGCAGCAAGTGCAGGGTGGGGTATGGGGTGCGGTTGGTGAAGTTCTCGATGTCATCTTCGGCCGTGCCACCGAATTGGTAGCGCGGGTGAAAGTCGGCCACTTGCAGCACGCCGTCGAGTTCTAGGTCGGTTAGCACTTCGTCGCAGTCACCAAGGAAGTCGTTGAAGTCTAAGAAGTCGGGCAAGGCGTGGGGAGCGATGAGCAGCGTGGTGTCAAGCTTGTCAGGATCGGCCTCGGCCAAGTGCTGCAACTCGTCGCGCAGCAGCGCCAGCCAATCGGCAGGGTCGGTGGAGAGGCACACGCGGTAACGAACCATGTCTTTCACCACCACGGCCTTGGCAAAGGGGCACAGGTTCAGGCCCACCACGGCTTGCAGCAACCAGGTTTGGGTGTCTTCAATGGCGGTGCGGACCGCGTCGTCATCCAACATGTTCAGCCTCGTTGCGTTGAACCAAAGCCCGGGCAATGCAGTGCGACAGCACCACGCCCGCAGCGCACAGGCTGACGGTGACGGCCCATGTCCATTGCCAACCACCCACGGCAGCGGCGACCCATGCCACCAACGGCGGGCCTGCGAATTGGCCAAAGGCCGACCATTGCTGCATGTAGCCCACGGTGGTCGACACCGTGCCCTCGCTGGGCGCCAAGCGCACCGCCATCGAAAACAAAGTGCCCGGAATCAGCCCACCCACGGCAGAGAACATCACCACGCTGAAAAACCGCCAAGGCATGGGCAGGCCCACGCCTTGCCACTGGGCAAAGGCCCCCATGGCACCGAGTGCCATACAAGCAAACCCAATTTGCAGCAACCGCTGCGGCCGCCAACCGCGTTGCAGCAAACGACCCGACATGACATTACCGCTGACGTTGGCCACGGCCACGCACGCGGTCAAGACCCCCGTCAAACGAGCAGCCAAGCCCATCTCGGCATAGACGGTGGGCAAGAAGCCGACCACCGCCATCCATTGCGAGGCGTACACCGCGAAGCTCAAAGACACCCACCACGGGCCCGCACTGCGCAAGGTCAGCGCCAAGCGCTTGGGCCATGCGTTGTCCACGCTGGCGGCTTGCTGCGGGGCTTGTGCAGGCGGGGCCACATCGGGCACGCACCCCCACACGGCAAGCAAGGCCAACAGCGACACAACGCTCAAGCCCCACCACCACACAGACCAACTCAACACCGCCATCACCAAGGGCCCCGCCAACAAGGCCAGCGCGTTGCCAATGGGCATGTACGTGCCCCACCAACCCATGCGGCCATTGAGTTGATCGGCAGCCACGGTTCGGCGAATCAACGCAGGCGCGGGCATCACCACCAGCAAAAAGCCCAAGCCCTCAAAAGCGCGCAACACCAGCAAGGTGGTGGCGTCAGCCGCAAAGCCACCGGCCAAACTGGCGCACGACAGCAGCAATAAGCCCGTCAACATGCTGCGGCGCAGGCCCAAACTGTCCGCGCTCAAACCCACCGCCAACCCCAAGGTCATGCTGGCCACTTGCACGGCAGAGAGCAAAAAGCCCGCTTGCACCAAGGTGATGTTCAACGCCGTTTGCAACACCGGCAACGCGGGCGGCAACTTGCCAATGTGCAGCGCAGCGCACACACCCGCCAAGACGATGACCCAAGAGGGATGAATGCCAAAGCGCGGGTGTGTCATGGCAACTTTCAGGCCGTGAGGCGTGCGTGTTCGCGGGTGGCGAAGCGGTCGGTCATGCCCGACAAATAGTCGGCCACCGCGCGCGGCAAGTCGTGGCGTTGCGCGTAGGACGCAGGCATTTCTTCGGGCTTGGCGAGGTAGGCGGCAAACAACTCGCGCACCACCTCGCGCGCCCAATCGGTGGTTTGCATCACTTGCGGGTGACGGTACAAGTTGTGAAACAAGAACGACTTGAGGGCTTTGGACTCCTCAAACATGGCCGCGCTGAACTGCACCAGTGGCGGGCACTGACGCACGTCCTCCACGCTTTTGGGCGCGTGTTGCGCCAAAGCCGCGCGGGTGGTGTGAATCACGTCATACACCTGATCGCTCAACATGCGGCGAATGGTTTCAAACAACACGCGACGCCCTTGCAACTGCGGGTGCTCGCTCAAGGTTTGAGCGTGGTAGCGGGCAAACAGCGACACGTCTTGCAGCTGCGCCAGGGTCAGCAACCCCGAGCGCACGCCGTCGTCGATGTCGTGGGCGTTGTAGGCAATGGCGTCGGCCAAGTTGCACAACTGCGCCTCTAGGCTGGGCTGTGTGCCCTTCAAAAAGCGGGCGGCAATGCCGTTGGGCTCGTGTGCCTCGATGGCTTGGGCGTTGCGGCGAGCGCAGTGTTTCAAGATGCCTTCGCGGGTTTCGAAGCTGAGGTTCAGACCGTTGAAATTCGGGTAGCGCTCCTCCAACTCATCGACCACGCGCAGGCTTTGCAGGTTGTGCTCGAAGCCGCCGTAGGGCGTCATGCATTCGTTCAAGGCATCTTGACCGGCGTGGCCAAACGGCGTGTGCCCAAGGTCATGGGCCAAGGCCACCGCCTCCACCAAGTCTTCGTTCAAACCCAAGGCGCGTGCGATAGAACGACCGAGTTGCGCCACCTCCAACGAATGCGTCATGCGCGTGCGAAACAAGTCGCCTTCGTGGTTCAAAAACACTTGGGTTTTGTAAACCAAGCGGCGAAACGCGGTGGAGTGCACGATGCGGTCGCGGTCCCGCTGATGCGGGTTGCGAAAACTCGCAGCGTGAGCGGGCGCCTCGGGCTCAGCGTGGAGACGCCCACGCGAGCGCTCGGGCTGACAGGCGTAGGCGGCTAAATCAGTCAAGCCACGCAGCAATCATCAATCACCTGCGACACCAAGGCGTCAGGCGCCCCGCGCACGATGGCGCTGCCCGGTTTGTCGATCAGCACAAAACGGATGTCGCCCGCCTCGGCTTTTTTGTCCACACGCATGTGGTGCAAATACACCTCCGCGCCCAGCTTGGGGCCCACGGTGGGCAAGCCTGCGCGCGCGATGAGCGCGGTGAAGCGCGAGACAAACGCCTCATCCACCAAGCCCAAACGCTGCGACAGATGCGAGGCCATCACCATGCCGCAACCCACGGCTTCACCGTGCAACCATTCGCCAAAACCGAGGCCCGCTTCGATGGCGTGGCCAAAGGTGTGGCCAAAATTCAAAATGGCGCGGATGCCACCTTCGCGCTCGTCTTGACTCACCACCCATGCTTTGATTTCGCAGCTACGTTTGACGGCATGCGCCAGCGCTTGCGGGTCGCGCGCCATCAGCGCGTCGAGGTGATCGTCGATCCAGTCGAGAAACGCCATGTCCGCAATCGGGCCGTATTTGATGACCTCGGCCAAGCCCGCGCTCATTTCGCGCTGGGGCAAGGTTTGCAAGGTGTCGAGGTCGCAGACCACGCGGTGCGGTTGGTAAAACGCGCCAATCATGTTCTTGCCAATGGGGTGGTTGATGGCGGTTTTACCGCCCACCGACGAGTCCACCTGCGCGAGCAAGGTCGTGGGCACCTGCACAAAGGGGACGCCACGCATGTAGCAAGCGGCGGCAAACCCAGTCATGTCGCCCACCACGCCGCCGCCCAAAGCGAACAGCACGGTTTTGCGGTCAGCGCCTTGGCCCAGCAGGGCGTCAAAAATGAGGTTGAGGGTTTGCCAATCTTTGTGGCTTTCGCCGTCGGGCAACACCACGGTGTGCACGTGGCTGTAGCGCCCCGCCAAAGCCGTGGCCAAACGCTGCGCGTAGAGCGGGCCCACCGTGTCGTTGGTGACGATGAACGCGGCACTGGCCTTGGGCAAATCGGCCCAAGTGCTAGGCACGTCGAGCAACTGGCCGCCAATCAAAATGGGGTAGCTGCGATCGCCCAAATCAATGGCAACGCGCGCGATGTGGGGGGTGTCTGACATGGGTGCCTTAGAGAGAAGTTCAGGACGCGGCGGGCTGCTCGGGCAAATGCCCCGCCAGCTCCAGCTGCGACACGATCATGTTGACCAAGGTCGACACGCTGGGTCGCCCCGTTTCAATGACGTAATGTGCGCAGTCGCGGTACAGCGGATCGCGCTTTTCAAACAGTTCGCGCAAACGCGCTTGCGGGTCGGCCACTTGCAGCAGCGGGCGATTTTGGTCGTTGCGCAAACGGCGAAATACCTCTTCGGGGCTGGAGCGCAAATAAAACACATGGCCGCGTTCGCGCAAACGTTCACGGTTGATGGGGCGCAGCACCGAGCCGCCGCCGGTGGACAACACGCCCGTGTGGTGCAGGCTCAGGTCGTCGAGCACCTCGGACTCTAGGTCACGGAAACGGTCTTCCCCTTCGCGCTCGAAATACTCGCGCACCGAGCAGCCGAGGCGATGCTCAATCGCGTGATCGGAATCCACGAAAGGGATGCGAAGCCGTCTGGCAAGCTGACGACCCACAGTTGTTTTGCCGGAACCCGGCAGACCCACCAAAACCAACAAAATATGCTTTCTTAACGTGCAAGTGCACTTTGGACCAGCATTTTAGGGGTTATGAAAACGAGTAACTCTTGCTTGGCCGTGGCGCGTCGGCGGTTTTTGAACAAGTAGCCCAAAACCGGCAAATCGCCCAAGAACGGCACTTTGTACTCGTCATCTTGTTCGCTGGTCTCGTAAATGCCGCCAATCATGACCGTGCCGCCGTTGTCCACCAGCACCTGGGTTTTGACGTGCTTGGTGTCGATGGCGAAACCCGCAGGGGTGATTTGCCCCACGTTGTCTTTGGAAATATCGAGGTCCAACACGATGCTGCCCTCGGGCGTGATTTGCGGCGTGACCTCCAACTTGAGGTTGGCCTTGCGAAACGCCAAGGTGGTCGCGCCACTGGCGGAAGCCACTTGGTAGGGCAATTCAGTACCTTGCTCAATCACCGCTTTGGCTTGGTCTGCCGTGACCACGCGCGGGCTAGACACGACCTTGCCTTTGCCATCGGCCTCCAAAGCCGAGAGTTCTAAATTGAGAAACCGGTTCTTGGCCGAATTGAAGATCGACACGGCAAAACTTCCAGCCGCAAACCCGTTCAAGCTGGCCGCAGGCAAGTTGACGAATTGGCCGGTGGTGTCTAAGGCTTTGTCGGCGATGTTAAAGCTGTTAGCTTGCTGCGCCACGGGGTTGGCATTGGCCATCACATTGGCATTGGTGGGGCCCCACACCGCTTGCGGCCCCACCTGGCCCAGACCGCCCAAACGCACCCCGAGGGTTTGACCAAAGGTGTCGCTGGCTTGCACGATGCGCGCTTCGATCATCACTTGACGCAAGGGCACGTCGATCTTGGCCAGCATCTCGGCCACTTGAGTCAAACGCGAGGCCACGTCGGTGACAAACAATTGGTTGGTACGCGGCTCGGCCATCACGCCACCGCGTGCGCTCAATAAACGCGTGCCGCTGGATGCGAACGGCAGACCGCCCGCCAAGCTGCTGCCTGTGGCAGAGGGGTTGCCCCAAGCCGAGGGGCTACCAAATCCTCCAAGACTTAAACCACCCAAGCCGCTCGAACCGCCATAGGCGCTGCCGGGGCTCAAGCTGCTGCCCCACGTCGCACCGGGGAAAGCGCCGACGGCACTGGACATGGCGCTGTTGCCTTGAATTTGCGCCATCACATCCAAGGCCTTGGCGTAATTCAGCAAGAAACTGCGGGTTTGCAAGGGCTCCAAATTTTGCATCGCCGCTTGGGTTTCAAACGCCAACTTGTCGCGTGCAGCCACCTCCGCGCGCGGGGCCACCCAAATGACATTGCCTTGGCGGCGCTGACTCAGGCCCTTGGCTTGCACCATGATGTCGAGCACCTGATCCCAAGGAACTTGGTGCAAACGCAGGGTGAGCGAACCCGTCACGCTGTCGGAGGTGACGATGTTGAGCCCCGTGAAATCGGCCAAGATTTGCAAGGCAGTTCGCACCTCGATGTTTTGAAAATTCAGCGACATGGGCTTGCCGGTGAACGCAGGCGCATCGATTGGGGTGGCGACGCTGCCTGGGGCACTAATGGGAGCGCTGATAGCAGCACCATTTGGCCCGCTGCCTTGGGGGTTGTGCTGGGAATTGTTTGGGGCGCTGCTTTGCGCCATCACACAAGGCAGGCCGCAAAGCATCACGATGCCGAGCGCGCACGCCCAAACACGCCGCCACGCGCATGGCCCGTGCGATCCAAGTGACGGGCCCAACTTGACGTGTCTGTGTGTCATTTCGCACCATCCTCCAAAGGCAGGGTCACATCGCGGGGTTGCCAAACGCCGTGGGCGTCACGCACCAACTCACGCAGGGTCAGTTGATCGGCGGCGATGGTTTGCACGCGGCCAAAGTCTTGGCCCACGTAATCACCCACCGCGACACGGTAAATCGGGGCGTGCGAGGCAGCGCCCGTCACCTCGGATTCGCGTAACAAAGCCTGCTGAACGCCCGCTTGCGAAATCTGCCCCACGTAACGCAAGCGCTCACGCCGCAGCGCTTCCAAGGGCGTGCGCGTGCGCTGGAGTTCTGGCGCAATCCAGCGTGCGTAACTGGGGTGTTGCTGGGCGTGCTGGCCTTGCGTGTGTTGCCAAGCACGCGCATCGACGGGGTCGACTAGGCCGACCTCGCCCTCTGGCGGCGAAGGCACGCCGGCCAATTGCCAACCGGAAGAACCCTGCTGCGTGACAGGCGCAGGCAAGCGCTGAACAAGATGCAGCACCACTTGAGCGCGCCAGCCGCCGTGGGGTTGCGCTTGCAAATCTAAGCGCGACAACGTGGCCAGTGGCGCAACCTCGGGCAATTGCGTCCACCAGCGCATCCATGCCGACCATGTGCCGTGGAGCTGCACATGCACTGGCACTTGTTGCAAAGGGCCTTTTTTCAGGGCTGACACGGGTACGGCCGTCGACCAATCGACCAAAGTCAGAGACAAACTTTCGCGTTCGGCCAAATGGGTCAAGGCTTGAGAAACGGCGGGCAACTCGGCCGACACCGTTTGGACAAGCACCGAGGTTTCCACGAGGCGTTGCGCCAAGTCTTGCGCCAATTGCGCGCGACGCTGCTGCGCGTTGCGGATGTCAGCCTGCGTGCGCGCCAGGGCTTGGGCCGACGCTTGCGCGTCGGTGAAGGCGTCCCACGCACTCAGCCACCACGGCGCGACCAGCAACGCACCGATGACGATGGCAAGCGCCAAACTCACACGTTGCCAAAACACGGGCCACCCCCAAGGTTGGCGCGGGTTCAGTTTGGGCCAACGCGCCCCGGGCATCAAACGCCCACTTTCAGGTCTGCTTCAATTCGGAAATGCCACACCGAGAGGCCCACGGCGGATTTGGGCGCGGTCAGCTCCAGATGACGCAACTCGGGCGCTTGGGCCCAAATGTCCAATCCCTTGAGTTGCTGCGCCAAATGCTGAGCTTGCGCTGCCGACAAGGCCTCCCCTTTCAACTGCCAATGCGCTTGCTGCTGGTTGACCTCAGACACCCACAGCCCTTGGCTGTGCTGCGCCAGCACGCGGCTCCATTGAAGCGTGTGGGGTTGCACCAAGGCTTGGCCATGCAGCCATTGCCCAAGGGCTTGGGCATCGGCCAGCTCGGCCTGTGCTTCTTTTTGTGCGCTGCGCGCTTGCTTCAAGACTTGCTCAGCGGCAGCCATGTCGCCGATCTCGTCGCGAAGGCTGGCGGCCATGTGAGACATCCACACAGCAACCCCCACCGCCACAAGCGCCCCCGACAGCGTGCCCACCGTCATACGCTGCCACCAATGACGACGCAGCGCCTGCTGCTGCATGGCGCGATGGGGCAAAAAATTAAAACCAGCGCCATGCCAAGCGCCCAAGGCCAGCCCCAGCGCCACGTCGTATTGCAGCGCTAGGCCAGCATGCGCGGGCGACAGCTGCGCCATCAGCGCACTCTGCTGGGTCAAGGCCTGCGCATCGTCACGCGGCATCACAGCCGACACGCGCAACCCCGCCGCCAAGGCGAATTGCTGCCAAGCATCTACACGCGCACGCGGCGCAGTTGCCCACGCATACATGCGCGGACCAGATGCCAACGTGGTGTCGGACTCGGGGGCGGGCATGACGGGGGAGGCATGAAGCAGATGGTCATCTGCCGCGTAATCCCAACACACCGCAGAGGCGTCAGGTGCCGCCTGCAGCTCTGCGGCCATTTGAAACGCCACATCGTCGGCTTGTAAATCAGACGACAGGCGCAAACTACCGCGAACCACCTCGGCATCGGGAACGGCCACATACAAGGCGTCTATGTGAAGGTCTTGCCCATGCAGCCAGTCTTTGAACCAAAGCCCCAAAACCTGAGGTTGCACCAACTGACCCTGCGTCACGCAGCCCTCAGGCAAGGCCAAACATTCCGCACAACACACGCTGTCAGCCGCACGCACGGCGCCTGTCAAGACCACCCAATGCGCAGCATCGTCCCGCAAATCAAAGCCGCCAACCGCTAGGCGAGGACTTCGGCGACGTGGCCAAATCGTTCGAACCATGGCATGTCTCCTCTTTTTTTATGGCCTCAGTTTTAGTGCCTGACTTCAGGTGAGCGTGGGCCCTTGACTCGGCTTATTTGTAATTTCGGCAGACTGCATGCCACCTTTTTATAATCACTCTTACTTATGGCGAACACTCCTACCCCCGACCGTTCGAACGAACAAGCCGCTGCACCTGCAGCTCCGCGATCCTTGGTACGCCAATTGCTGCTCTGGAGTGCCGGTCTTGCTGCCGCTGGCTTGCTGACTTTGGCGCTGCTGGTGGGAATCGCCTTGGCCATGGCCTACCCGCAATTGCCCGATATTTCAGACTTGGCGGACTACCGTCCCAAGCAGTCGATGCGGGTGTATTCGGTGGAAGGCACGCAAATTGGCGAGTTTGGCGAAGAGCGCCGCAACCTCACGCCATTCAAAGACATCCCCAAGGTCATGAAAGACGCGGTGCTCGCCATTGAAGACGCACGCTTTTACCAACACGGCGGCGTGGACTACATCGGTTTGCTGCGGGCCAGTTTGGCCAACTTAGGTCGCGCCAAGAGCCAAGGCGCATCCACCATCACCATGCAGGTGGCGCGCAATGTGTACCTGTCGTCAGAGAAAACCTTCACCCGCAAGATTTACGAAATCTTGCTGACCAGCAAGCTGGAGCACCTGCTCAGCAAAGACCAGATTTTTGAGATCTACCTGAACCAAATTTACTTGGGCAACCGCGCTTACGGCTTTGCCGCCGCGTCAGAAGCGTATTTCGGCAAGCCCCTGAAAAACATCACCATTGCCGAAGCCGCCATGTTGGCAGGCCTGCCCAAAGCACCGTCGGCCTACAACCCGATCGTCAACCCCAAGCGTGCACGCTCACGCCAGCTCTACATCATTGAGCGCATGGAAGAGCATGGCTTCATCACCAAAGAACAAGCCGCGGCGGCCAAGCAAGAAGAACTCAAGATTCGCACCGCTGCCAGCAGCCTCAACACGCATGCCGACTACGTGTCAGAAATGGCGCGCCAATTGATGTTTGCGCAATACGGCAGCGACATCTACACACGCGGCTTGAACGTCTACACCACCATCCGCGCCAGCGACCAACAAGCCGCCTACTTCGCACTGCGTCGCGGCATCATGGATTTTGAACGCCGCCAACACTACCGCGGCCCTGAGAAGTTCATCACCCTGCCCGCCAACCCCGCTGAGCAAGAAGACGTCATCGACGATGCCTTGATTGACCAAGGCGACAAAGGTGACTTGCTGGCCGCGGTGGTGCTAGAAGCCACGCCCAAAAAAGTGCGTGCTGTGCGCCGCAACAGCGAAATGATTGAGATCACCGGCGACGGCCTGCAGCCTGTGCAATCGGGCTTGTCAGACAAAGCGCCGCCCAACATCAAGCTGCGCCCAGGCGCCTTGATTCGCGTGACCAAGACCGTCAAAAACACCTGGGAAATCACCCAACTCCCAGAAGTGGAAGGTGCATTTGTGTCCGTGGACCCACGCGACGGGGCCATCCACGCCTTGGTCGGTGGCTTTGACTTTGACAAAAACAAGTTCAACCACGTCACCCAAGCGTGGCGTCAACCGGGCTCTAGCTTCAAGCCATTCATCTACTCGGCCGCATTGGAAAAAGGCTTCACCCCCGCCACGGTGGTGAACGACGCGCCGCTGTTTTTTGACGCCAGCGTGACCGGCGGCCAGCCGTGGGAACCCAAAAACTACGACGGCACCTTTGACGGCCCCATGACCTTGCGTCGCGGTTTGGCGAAATCGAAGAACATGATTTCCATCCGCGTGCTGCAAGCCGTGGGCGCACAAAACGCACAAAACTGGATCGGTAACTTTGGCTTTGAGCCCGAGAAACACCCCCCGTACCTGACGATGGCTTTGGGTGCAGGCTCGGTCACGCCCATGCAAATGGCCGCGGGCTACTCGGTGTTTGCCAACGGTGGCTACCGCATCAACCCCTTCTTGATCACCAAGGTCACCGACCAAACGGGCAAGGTGCTGTCTGAGTTCACGCCCCCACCCTTGGACGAAACCGTGCGCGGCATTGACGCCCGCAACGCCTTTGTCATGAGCAGCTTGCTGCAAGAAGTGACGCGCAGCGGCACGGCAGCGCGCGCGCAAGCCACGCTCAAACGCCCCGACATTTACGGCAAAACTGGTACCACCAACGACTCGATGGATGCGTGGTTTGCGGGCTACCACCCCACACTGACCGCCGTGACGTGGATTGGCTACGACACCCCGCGCAAACTGGGCGACCGCGAAACCGGCGGCGGTTTGAGCCTGCCCGTGTGGATCAGCTACATGCAACACGCCTTGCAAGGCGTGCCCGTGATGGAGCCCACCGCGCCTGAAGGCGTGACGCACGACAGCGGCGATTGGGCCTACACCGAGTTCAGCCGAGGCGGTGGGGTGATCAGCTTAGGCACCGCAGACAGCAAACCCACCACCAGCGAGTTACCCGCGAACGACGAGAAGAAACGAATTCTCGATCTGTTCAAAAACTAAAAAAGGAGGCCTCTGGGCCTCCTTTTTTCATGTCCCCAACGTTGGGGCTCCGCGCCTCAAGGTCACGCCATGAACCGCAAGGGCTGCGCAGTTTGCACACTGGCGTCGTCACTCAAGCGCTGAAAGAACTCGCCTTGGCCTTTGGTGTCCATCCACTGCGCGCCATCAAAGCGGAAGTGATAGCCGCCCGAGCGTGCAGCCAGCCACACCTCATGCAGCGGCTTTTGCAGGTTGATGATGATCTGGCTGCGGTTCTCAAACGTCAACGTGATCATGCCGCCCGTGCGCTGGTTGTCGATGTCGGTCACGCCATCGTCGTTGATACGGTCACACGCCAATTCCACCGCTTTGAGCAGAAGTTCGGCATGGTCTAAAAATTCGAGATCGGTCATTACAATTTGCGCCATGGGTATTGAGCAAATCATTCTAGTCAGGGCCAGCGCCCTTTGCGCCAACGTGGCCTCTGCGGCCATCGCAGCGGCGTTGCTGAGCGGTTGCGGCCAAAAAGGTCCGCTGACGCTGCCCAATGACCCCGAGTTCAAACAACGCGCCACGCTGCCCGACATCGTGCGCCGTCAATTGCCAGGCAGCCCGTCGCCCGCTAACGCGACCACGCCAACCCCCAACACACCATCCCCTGCAGCGTCTTCGCCTGCGGGTCGCTGACCCTTTTCACGTTTTTCAAGAGCCGTTTGATGACACACGCCACGCTTGCCGGTGCCCCTTTTGTCGCCCACCAAAACAACGACCTGTACTTGGAAGGCGTCAAACTCGCCGACCTCGCTCGCACACACGACACGCCCTTGTTTGTGTATTCCAAGGCGGCCATGCTCAGCGCCCTCGCGGCTTACCAACGTGGTTTTGCAGGACGCAACGCCCGCATTTGCTACGCCATGAAAGCCAATTCCTCGCTGGCCGTGCTGCAAGTGTTTGCGCAAGCCGGTTGCGGTTTTGACATCGTCTCAGGCGGCGAACTGGACCGCGTGGTGGCCGCAGGCGGCGATGTGTCTAAAGTGATTTTTTCAGGCGTGGGCAAAACCCGCACCGAAATGCGCCAAGCGCTGCAAGCGGGCATTGCCTGCTTCAACGTGGAAAGCGAAGCCGAGTTGGAAGTGTTGAGCGAGGTGGCGCTGAGCTTGGGCCAACGCGCGCCCGTGAGCATTCGCGTCAACCCCAACGTGGACGCCAAAACGCATCCCTACATTTCCACCGGCCTGAAAGGCAACAAATTTGGCGTGGCCCACGAACGTGCGTTGCAAACCTACCAACGCGCCGCCAGCCTGCCCGGCTTGCAAGTGACGGGCATTGACTGCCACATTGGCTCGCAAATCACAGAAACCACACCCTACCTTGACGCGATGGACCGCGTGCTCGACTTGGTACAAGCCATTGAAGCCGCAGGCATTCCCATTCACCACATCGACTTCGGCGGTGGCCTCGGCATCAACTACAACGGCGACACCCCACCCGAAGCCGATGCACTGTGGGCCCAACTGCTGACCAAGCTCGACGCACGCGGCTACGGCCAACGCCAATTGATGATTGAGCCTGGCCGTTCGCTGGTGGGTAACGCAGGCGTGTGCCTGACCGAGGTGCTGTACCTCAAGCCTGGCGAGCAAAAGAACTTCTGCATCGTCGACGCCGCCATGAACGACTTGCCCCGCCCTGCCATGTACGAGGCGTTTCACCAAATCGTGCCCTTGGCCCCACGCAGCGGCGATACCGTGATGTACGACGTGGTGGGCCCCATTTGCGAGAGCGGTGACTGGCTGGGCCGCGACCGTTCGTTGACCGTGCAAACGGGCGACACCTTGGCCGTGCTGTCCACCGGCGCGTATTGCATGGCCATGGCCAGCAACTACAACACACGGGGCCGCGCGGCCGAAATTTTGGTGGACGGCGACAAGGCGCATGTCATTCGCCGTCGCGAGACCTCGGCAGATCAGATGGCGATGGAGTCGCTGGTTCCTTAACCAGCCGATTTGAGCTGCCGAATTAAGCTTTCGATCGAAGGCTGTGGCGGACGCGCCATCCTAAGAGCAAAGCCAAGATGCCCGCATACACCCCCACTTCGGTGAAGTTGTTCTTGCCCGCGCGCATCCAAAAGAAGTGCAGCACCGCCAACGCCGCCACGCCATAAACCGCTTTGTGCAAACGCTGCCAATGCTTGGCGCCTAGCCAGCGAATGGCGATGTTGAACGAGGTCGCAGCCAGCGGCGTGAGCAACACAAATGCGCTGAAGCCCACCCAAATGAAGGGGCGTTTGGCGATGTCGTGTGCGATGTCTTCCACCTCAAACCCCATGTCCAGCCAGCTGTAACAGAGCAAGTGCAGCACGACATAAAAGTAGGTGAACAGACCGAGCAAGCGCCTGAACCGAACCAACTCGGGGAGCCCAAACTGCACGCGCAAAGGCGTCACGGCGAGGGTGAGGCACAGCAGGCGCAAGGTCCAGTCGCCCGTGGCGCGAATCACATATTCAGCAGGATTGGCCCCCAGCGCATCGTGGCTCGCGCCCCACACAAGCCACATGAAAGGCAACAGGCCCAGCAGCCACGCCATGGGCTTGGCGTTGCGATGCCTCAACGCGTTGCGCAAAAAGAGGTTCACCTCAGAAAAACTTCTTCAAATCCATGCCCGCATACAGCTGACCGACTTGCGCTTCGTAGCCGTTGAGCATGAGGGTTTTGCGTTTTTTCGCAAAGAGGCCGTCTTCGCCAATGCGCCGCTCTGCCGCTTGGCTCCAGCGCGGGTGATCGACCTGCGGGTTGACGTTGGAATAAAAGCCATATTCCTGCGGCGCTGAGCGGCCCCAAGAGTTCACAGGCTGCTTTTCAACGAACCGGATTTTGACCAAGCTCTTGGCACTTTTGAAACCGTACTTCCAAGGCACCACCAAACGCACAGGCGCACCGTTTTGATTAGGCAATACTTCGCCGTACATGCCAAACGACAGCAGCGTGAGCGGATGCATGGCCTCGTCCAAGCGCAAGCCTTCTACGTACGGCCAATCGAGCACATGCGAGCGCACGCCGGGCATGGTTTTGGGATCGGCCAAGGTGTGGAATTCGATGTATTTCGCGCTGCCCAAGGGCTCCACGCGTTTGATGAGCTCTGCCAGCGAATAACCCACCCACGGGATCACCATCGACCAGCCTTCCACGCAACGCAAGCGGTAAATGCGTTCCTCCATGGGGCTGAGTTTGAGCAAATCACCCAGGTCAAAACGGGTCGGTTTTTTCACCAAACCTTCCACCTCGACTGTCCAAGGCTTGGTTGGCAAGGTGTGCGCATATTGCGCGGGATCGGCTTTGTCGGTGCCAAATTCGTAATAGTTGTTGTACGTGCTGGCGTCGGTGTAAGACGTGATTTTTTCCATCACATGGCCGCCACTGATGCGGCTGGGCGCGCCGACCAACGGCGCCAGTTTGCCGGGGCGTGCGCCTGCAGGTGCTGCCGCCTGGGCCATGGCCTCTCGTCCCGCCCATGCGGCCATCGACACGCCCGCAGCCCCTGCCGCGATCTGCTTGAGCCAATCACGCCGCTGCAGGTACACCGATTGCGGCGTGATGTCGCTGCTGACGGCGTGCGTAAAACCTGTGTCACTGAGGGAGGTGTAGGCGTTGTGTCGCATGGGGACTACTTTCTGATGGCGTTGCCAGGCATTGTGAGCGAGATGGATCGTTGATGCAGAGTCGCAGAAGAAAGGCATTCCTGACAAACGGACATGAATTGCGCGGGCAAACTTGTAGACGAAAAAAAAGCTGGCGAAGCGCCAGCTTTTCTTGTGGAGTTAAAAACTCAGATCAACGCAAACCGGCGATGTAGTCGGCCACGGCTTTGATCTCGCGGTCGTTCATCTTGGCAGCGACTTGCGTCATTTGCAGGCTGTTTTTGCGGCCGCCGTCACGGAAGCTGATCAGCTGAGCCACCGCGTATTCAGCGTGTTGGCCCGACAAACGTGGGTACTGTGAAGGAATGCCTGCGCCGTTGGGTGCGTGGCAACCTGCGCAAGCTGGGATTTGACGATCGGCAATGCCACCGCGGTAAATGCGCTCACCCAAGGTGACCAACTCTTTGTCTTTGGCGAAGCCAGTTTTGGCGGTCTTAGAACCCACCCAAGCGGCGATGTTCTTCATGTCGTCCTCTGACAAGGCAGCAACCATACCGCTCATGATGGCGTTGGCACGCTTGCCCGACTTGAACTCTTGGAGTTGCTTGACGATGTAGTCAGGGTGCTGCTGGGCCAACTTGGGGTTGGCAGGCGATCCTGAATTGCCATCAGCGCCGTGACAAGCAGCGCAAACCGCTGTGTAACTGGCTTCGCCTTTGACCAAGTCAGGCTTGGCGGCTTTAGCGGCTGGCTCATTGGCGTGAGCAGAGAAAACGGGGGCTACCAAAGCGGCAGCGATCAGCAAAGAGGCAAACAGTTTCATATGAATTCTTTGTTAAATGGCGCGCAGAAACGTCGAAAAACTCGGCAGATTCTACAATGCCGTATGAACCTGCCAGACCCACACGACACCCAAGCCCCGATTGACATGCCCGAGGTGCCCGATACAACGGTCTTGGACGCCGAAAAAGAGGCCGAAAAGGCCGCTGCAAAAGCGGCCTATGCCCTGCTCAGCCCCGCTGACCAAGCCAAGTTTGCCATGGGCTGGCTGCACACCGCACGGTTTTTGACCACCGCCGCTCAGCTGCACCATTTGCCCGCCTACGATTTGCCAGAAATTGCATTTGTGGGCCGCTCCAATGCCGGTAAATCCACCTGCATCAACGTGCTGACCCAGCAAAAACGCTTGGCCTACGCCTCCAAAACCCCCGGTCGCACCCAGCACATCAACTTATTTGCCATGGGCCGCAAGGGGCAAACCGACGCCGTGCTGGCCGACTTGCCTGGCTACGGCTACGCCGCGGTGCCCAAACAAGACAAGATCCGCTGGCAACAGGTGATGGCCAACTATTTGCTCACCCGCGACAACTTGCGCGCCGTGGTGCTGATGTGTGACCCCCGCCACGGCTTGACCGACTTGGACGACATCTTGCTCGATGTCATTCGCCCTCGCGTCGAAGAAGGCCTGAAATTCATGGTGCTCCTCACCAAGTCCGACAAGCTCAACCGCGCCGAAGGTGCCAAAGCCCTGTCGATTGCCAAACTGCAAGCCGGTGGTGGCGAAGTGCGCCTGTTCTCGGCCCTCAAGAAACAAGGCGTGAACGAAGTCGCCGCCACCCTCTACGACTGGATGCATCCTTGATTCAACACCTCACACACGCCCTGCCACACGGCATCTCTTTGAGTTGCCGCGTCAGCGGCGACGTGGGACGCCCCGTGCTGATGTTTTTGCACGGATTTCCCGAGGCGGCATTTGTGTGGGATGAATTGCTGACGTTTTTTGCGCAACCCGAGCACGGCGGTTACCGATGCGTCGCGCCCAACCTGCGCGGCTATGAGCACTCCAGCGCCCCTGCCGATGTGGCCGCCTACCGCGCCAAACACTTGGTGCAAGACATCGTGGCCTTGGCTGCGATCGAAAGCCCAAACGCGCCACTGGCTGGGCTAATCGCGCACGACTGGGGCGGTGCCGTGGCTTGGAACGTGGCCAACCAACACCCCGACCTGATGCGCCGCTTGGCCATCATCAACTCGCCGCATCCCGGCACGTTTTTGCGCGAGCTGCAAAACAGCCCCGAACAACAGGCGGCCAGCGCCTACATGAACTTTTTGATCCGGCCTGATGCAGAAGACTTGCTGGCCGAAGACGACTACCGCCGCCTGTGGGAATTTTTCACCCACATGGGCGCCGCCGACGGCCCACACGCGTGGCTGACCGACGACATCAAAGCCCACTACCGCGATGTGTGGCAACAGGGCTTGACCGGCCCGCTCAACTATTACCGCGCGTCGCCCATGCGTCCTGCACGCCCAGGCGATCCAGCCGCTGCAGCGCTGCATTTGCCCCACAGCATGTTGACCGTGAACGTGCCCACCTGCGTGATCTGGGCCATGCGAGACATCGCCCTGCCAGCGGGCTTGATTGAAGGCTTGGACGCTTTTGTGCCCAAGCTCACCCTGCACAAAGTGGCCGACGGCACGCATTGGCTGGTGCATGAACAACCCGCCTTGGTCGCAGGTTTACTCGGTGACTTTTTGCACGAAGACAAATCGGGACGCTCGGCCAAAGAGCGCACCGTGACCATCAGCGCGCGCACCCACGATCGCAGCAGCACAGGCCGCCCCAGCGGTGACCGTCGCCGCTGAATCAGTAAATGTCAGGTGCGCCCACAGGCCTTGTTTTGAAGCGCTTGTGCACCCAAAAATACTGCGCAGGCATGGCGTTGATGAAGCCCTCTAAACGCTGATTCATCAGCGCTGTATCGGCTTGCGGGTCGTCGGTCGGGAAATCGGTCCAAGCGGGATGCACCACCACCTCGTACCCCGTATCCGTCATGCGGGTAATCACAGGCACCACGCGCGCGCGCCCCAACTTGGCAAAGCGCGACAGCGAAGGCACCGTGGCGGCCAGCTCGCCATAAAACGGCACAAAAATCGACTCACTGGGCCCAAAGTTCATGTCGGGCAACAGGTACAGCAACTCGTTTTTACGCAAGGCGCTGACGATGGGTTTCACCCCATCTTCACGGCGAAACAAACGCACTTGGCCAAAACGCTGCCGGCCTTGCGCCACCCACGCATCCACCGTGGCGTTGGACTGCGGCGTAAAAATGGTGGTGAAGTGCAGTGGCAAGCGCAAGGTGAGCATGGTCCAACCCACATCCAAGCCCACGAAGTGCGGCGCAAACAGCACCGTAGGCTCGTCGGCCGACAAAGCTTGCACCTCACCGGTCAATGGCACACGCGACTGAATGCACGCCGCACTGCGGTGCCACAGCCAACTGCGGTCCAGCCAAGCTTGCGCGAAATGCACAAAGGTTTGTCGGGCCAAGGCCTCACGCTCTGCGTCACTCAAATGCGGGAAGCAAACACGCAAATTGGTCAGCACCACATGGCGACGCGAACGCACCACACGAAAAAGCAAAGCGCCCAAGCCTGCGCCCAAGGCGCGCAGCCACGACAGTGGCAAATAACCCAGCCCGCGCAGCAACCACAAACCCAACACACTGAACATCGCTCAGCCTTCCGAACGGGGTTGTTTGTCGCGGGCATAGCCCCACAAATACTGGCCTGGCGCGTGGCTCACCATCGCCTCGACGCCACGGTTCACGGCGGCGGCCACCAACTCGGGTGACACCGTCGCATCGCGCAACTCTGGCGCATCAAACGGGCGCATGTGCATGCAAAAACCTTGGCCAGGCGCCAGTCGCTCGCACCACGTCAAGATCACTTGCGCGCCGGTTTGCTGGGCCAACTTGCCCAGCAGCGTCATGGTGTACACATCGCGACCAAAGAAAGGGGCCCATACACCCTGACCCAAGGGCGGCACTTGGTCGGGCAAGATGGCGGTGTAACCGCCCTTGCGCAGGGTGCGAATCAGCGTGCGTACGCCCGCCAATGACGTGGGCGCGGAATCTAAATAAGGGCGGGTGCGGGCATTCGCCACCAAAGGCTCCAGCCACGCTTTGCGCGCCGGACGAAACAAGGCCACCAGAGGCCCAAAGCGAGGACCAAACTTTTCGGCAATCGCTTGCGCGCCGATTTCCCAGCTGCCCAAATGCGGCGACAAAATGATGACACCTTGCCCCGCCTGCATCGCGGCTTCAAAGTGCTCGGCGCCGTCCCACTGAACGACGTCATTCAAGGTGGCGCTGTGCGGGCGCATCCAGACCCAAGGCAACTCAGCCACCATCATGCCAATCGCGGCCACCGCGGGGCGTGCGTCACGCCACGCCACGCCCGCGGCCTGCACATTGGCTTTGAAATGGCGACGGTAACTCGGCGACATCCACCAAACGACCCAACCCAAAACCGCACCGATGCGTTGCATCAACGGCAGAGGCAGGCGAGCAAACCAATGGAAAAGTCGTGTCACAGGGGCCATAGGGCTATTTTCAGCACGGGTGGAAGTTCAAATAGAATACCCATTGTCGCTGAGTTAAAGAACTACTTGCAGGGCGACACCACACCCAGGTGTGACGGTCGGGCCAAGGCCCAACCCACTGCTAAAGCGTTCGCCGGGCTCCCCTCAGAGTTGGCAACGCCAACATCAACTGATTGGAGCTTTTTTCATGTCTCACGACTACCTCTTCACCTCCGAGTCCGTCTCGGAAGGCCATCCCGACAAAGTCGCGGATCAAATCTCAGACGCCATCCTTGACGCCATCTTTGAGCAAGACCCGCTCTCACGCGTGGCCGCCGAAACGCTGACCAACACCGGCTTGGTCGTCTTGGCAGGCGAGATCACCACGCAAGCCAACGTGGACTACATCCAAGTGGCCCGCGACACCATCAAGCGGATCGGCTACGACAACACCGACTACGGCATTGACTACAAAGGCTGTGCCGTTTTGGTGGCTTACGACAAACAGTCCAACGACATCGCCCAAGGCGTAGACCGCGCATCGGACGACTACCTCAACATCGGCGCGGGCGACCAAGGCCTGATGTTTGGCTACGCCTGCAGCGAAACGCCTGAGCTGATGCCCGCCCCCATTTACTACGCCCACCGTTTGGTCGAGCGTCAAGCTCAGTTGCGCAAAGACGGTCGCCTGCCCTTTTTGCGCCCTGACGCGAAGAGCCAAGTGACCATGCGCTACGTAGACGGTAAGCCCCACAGCATCGACACCGTGGTGTTGTCGACTCAGCACAGCCCTGACCAATCGCAATCGCCCACCCAAATGAAGGACAGCTTCATCGAGGCAGTGATTGAAGAGATCATCAAGCCCGTGTTGCCCAAAGAGTGGTTGCAAGACACGAAATATTTGATCAACCCCACAGGCCGATTCGTCATCGGCGGCCCACAGGGCGACTGCGGCTTGACCGGTCGCAAGATCATTGTGGACACCTACGGCGGTGCTTGCCCCCACGGTGGCGGTGCCTTCTCTGGCAAAGACCCCACCAAGGTGGACCGCTCAGCAGCCTACGCCGCACGCTATGTGGCCAAAAACATCGTGGCGGCAGGCTTGGCCACGAAGTGCCAAATTCAAGTGGCATACGCGATTGGCGTGGCGCGCCCCATGAACATCACGGTGAACACCGAAGGCACGGGCGTGATCGCTGACGACAAAATCGCCGCCTTAGTGGCCGAGCACTTTGACCTGCGCCCCAAAGGCATCATCCAAATGCTCGACCTGCTGCGCCCGATTTACAGCAAGACCGCAGCGTACGGCCACTTCGGCCGTGAAGAACCTGAGTTCACGTGGGAGCGCACGGACAAGGCTGCGGCCTTGAAAGAAGCGGCTGGCTTGAAGTAAACACACAGCGCGCAGAAATGCAAAGGCCCCTCGTTGTTGACGAGGGGCCTTTTTCTTTGTGGCGCCGTTAAGTCTCTGACGACTGCTGCAACGCCCACATCTGCGCATAGCGTCCGTTCAGCGCCAACAGCACCCCATGCGAACCTCGCTCCACAATGCGGCCCGCATCCATCACCAAAATTTCGTGCGCATCGACCACAGTGGACAAACGGTGGGCGATGACCAAGGTGGTTTTGTTTTGCGCCGCACTTTGCAACTCGGCCTGAATGGCGCGTTCGTTGGCGCTGTCCAGCGCTGAGGTGGCTTCGTCAAAAATCACAATCGGTGGGTTCTTCAGCAAGGTGCGGGCAATCGCCACGCGCTGCTTTTCACCGCCCGACAACTTCAAGCCACGCTCACCCACCATCGTGTCGTAGCCTTTGGGCGTGGCCGCGATGAAGTCGTGAATGTGCGCGGCGCGTGCGGCTTGCACCACCTCGGCCTCGGTCGCATCGGTGCGGCCATAGGCAATGTTGTAGCGCACGGTGTCGTTGAACAGCACGGTGTCTTGCGGCACGATGCCCATGGCGCGGCGCACACTGCCTTGCGTGACTTGGCGAATGTCTTGACCGTCGATGGTGATCGCGCCCGACCCCACGTCATAAAAGCGAAACAGCAAGCGCGCCAAGGTGGACTTGCCCGACCCCGACGGCCCCACCACTGCCACCGTTTTGCCCGCAGGAATTTCGAAGCTGATGCCATGCAAGATCGGCCGCGAGGCCTCGTAGGCGAACACCACCGACTCAAACTTCACCGACGGCGGCCCGCTCAACTGCAAGCCAGGCGCACTGGGCGCATCTGCCACTTCGCGCTCTTTTTCGAGCAAGGTGAACATGCGGTCAAGGTCGGTCAAGCTTTGTTTGATTTCGCGGTACAGCACGCCCAAAAAGTTCAATGGGATGTAGAGCTGAATCATGAAGGCGTTGATCATCACCAAGTCGCCCAAGGTCATGCGGCCCTCCACCACACCTTGCGTGGCGCGCCACAGCATGCCCACCAAGGCCACGGCGATGATGAGCTGCTGCCCCGTGTTGAGCAACGACAACGAGGTTTGCGCTTTCAACCGCGCACGGCGCAAAGCCTCTAGGCTCTTGTCGTAACGCGAAGCCTCGAAGGCTTCGTTGTTGAAGTATTTAACGGTTTCGTAGTTGAGCAGCGAGTCCACAGCTTTGGTGTGTGCTGCCGAATCGAACTCGTTGGCTTGACGGCGGTACTGCGTGCGCCACTCGGTCACGCTGATGGTGAAGACGATGTACAGCGCCAACGCCGCCAGCGTGATGCCCGCGAACCACACATCAAACTTCACCGCCAAGATGCTGAGCACCAAGGCCACCTCAATCAGCGTGGGCACCACGCTGTAAAGCGAATACGAAATGAGCGATTCAATGCCCCGCACGCCGCGCTCGATGTCGCGCGTCATGCCCCCCGTTTGACGCTCCAAATGAAAACGCAGACTCAAAGCATGCAAGTGCTGAAACGTCTCCAATGCAATTTGCCGTGCCGCGCCTTGGGTGGCTTTGGCAAACACCAATTCACGCAACTCGGTGAAGGCAGACACCGACAAACGCAGCGCGCCGTAGACCAGCAACAAAGCCACGGGCACCACCAACACCGCCTGCGGATCGCCCGGCTTGATGGACATGTCATCGATCAAGTTCTTCAACAAAATCGGCACGCTGACGTTGGCCACCTTAGCGCCAATCATGAACGTCAGCGCCATCAAGACACGCCATTTGTATTGCCACAAATAGGGGAAAAGCCGTTTCAGCGTTTCGCGATCTGGGCGCTGTTTGACGGTGGTAACGCCTTGCGGCGCGCTAGAAGAGTGGGCGTGATGACGCATGTTGCACAATGACCAAGAGTTATCTTTCAATTGTGCCTATGTCCTCACCTGTCAATCCCCACGCCGTGCCTTTGCCCACCGATCAAGAATTGGTGCTCAAAGTCATTCCTATGCCCGCTGACTGCAATGCCAACGGCGATATTTTTGGTGGCTGGGTGATGGCACAAGTCGACTTGGCTGGCGCCGTGCTGCCCGCCCGCTATGTGCGCGGGCGCATGGCGACGGTGGCGGTGAACGAGTTCATCTTCAAGCAGCCGGTGAAAGTGGGCGATATTTTGAGTTTCTTCTCACGCGTGCAGCGCATTGGCAACACCTCGATCACCGTCAGCGTCGAAGTGTTTGCCGAACGCTTTCACACACAAGGGGAATACATGAAGGTCACGCAGGCCATGCTCACTTACGTCGCGATTGACGAGCAAGGCAAACCTCGCCAAATCCCCAAAGGCTGAGCGTTAAGAAACGATGTAGGCGGCTGCGCCCGTCGACATCAGCGTGCCGTCAGGCCCGCGAAATTCCATGCGTGATGACCCCACACGCGAGCCCACGCGCAAGGCATGGGCGTGAATGGTGAAGTGCTCACCAATGCCGGGGCGCAAATAATCCACACGCAAGTCGATGGTGCCCAACTTGGTGAAGCGCTGCAGACGTTGCTCAGGCGCTTCGTTCATGTGCTTGGCGGCCAACGCAGCCATGACGGCGGCGCTGCCAATCGCATCGAGCACGGCGCTGATGACGCCGCCGTGGATGCGGTTGTAGCCGTAATGCCCCACCAACTCGGGCTTCATGTCAATGCGCGCCACCACCTCTTCAGGGGTAACGCTGACCAACTTGAGCCCCAAGGTTTTGTTGAAGACAATCTTTTCTTCATAAATTTGACGAAAGCCTTCTAGGTACTCAGGCTCAAGGACCACGGGAATCTCAGGACGTTGCGGCATGCCGGTTGACTTTCTTGGGTGCAGGTCGTGCTTAGAGTTTAGAAAAATCAGGCTTGCGTTTTTCCATGAAGGCACCAAAGGCTTCTTTGGCGGCAGGCTCACGCAACATACGGCCAAAAGAAACGCCCTCTTCTGCCATTTGCGCTTTGATTTGCGCGGCTTGGCCTTGCTTCATCAAGCGCTTGGTCTCGACGAGCGACGTGATCGGCTTAGCCGCCAATTTGCGGGCCTGTGCTTGCGCGTAGTTGTTCAACTCCAACGGCGGCACCACGCGGTTGACCAAGCCCACTTCTTGCGCCGCTTCCGCCATGAAGGGCTCGCCCATCAACAGCGCTTCAGCGGCACGGTGGTAACCCATCATCTGCGGCACCAACAGACTGGAAGCAGCCTCGGGACACAAGCCCAAATTCACAAAGGGCATGGAGAACGCGGCGTTGTCACCGGCATACACCAAATCGCAATGGAACAACAAGGTGGTGCCAATGCCCACCGCAGGTCCCGCCACTACCGCAATGACGGGCTTGGGAAAAGACGCAATGTTGCGCAAAAAACGGAACACCGGCGAGTCTTGGCCTGCAGGCGGGTTGTTCAAAAAGTCAGCAATGTCGTTGCCTGCACTGAAGATGGTTTCGTGGCCCTGAATGACCACCACACGCACAGTGGCATCTTGCTCGGCCTGTTCGATGGCATCGGCCAAAGCCGCGTACATGGCCGAGGTGATGGAGTTCTTTTTATCGACGCGGTTGAAGGTGAGCGTCATCACGCCTTGGTCAATGTGGTTCAGGATATCGGTCATCGTTCGCTCCATTAAGGCTGACGCAGCCAAGTTTGTGTGCGGTAGAACGGGCCAATGTAGCCACGCACCTGCAGTTTTTTACCGCCCTCTTTCGGCACCATTTTCACGGTGTAGTCCTTGCCGTTTTCGGGATCTAAGATTTTTCCGCCGCCAGCCCACAAGTGCTCGGTCAAGGGTTCAGGCTTGACGCCACGGATGATCTCCATGCCGATGATGTCTTGGCCTTTGCGATCGTCCTTGCAGTCTTCGCAGGTTTTTTTGGCATGGGGATCTTGACGCAGTGACTTGACCACGCGACCACTCAACACACCACCCTTATCCACAATTTGGATTTCGGCCTTGGCCTCACCCGTGTTGTCATCGATGGTGTGCCACGTGCCCACGGGCGTCATTTGAGCGAAGCTGCTGGCTGCACCGAAGAAGGCAAAGGCCAGCAAGCATTTGAAGTTTTGTCGTTTCATAAGCAGGTGAATTTACAACATTGTCGTGACGCCAAAATTAGGCGAACACCGCGTCTGTCTCCATCAGCACAGCCGAGCCTGCGCGCGCAGTCGCCATGAGCGATGCGGTCTCGGGGAACAGCTTGGCAAAGTAAAAGCGCGCGGTTTGCAGCTTGGCTTGGTAGAACGTGTCGCGGTTGCCTTCTGCAATTTTTTGCAAAGCCACTTGGGCCATGCGTGCCCAGAAATAACCAAACACCAAGTGCCCAGCCACGCGCAAGTAGTCGACCGCAGCGGCGCCCACTTCGTCCGCGTTTTGCAAGGCTTTGTAACCAATCTCGCCTGTGAACTGCGTCATTTGCTGGCCCAACTTGGCCAATGGGTTGATGAACTCGGCCATGTCTTCGTTGCCCTGCTCGGCCATCACCAGCTCGGTGATGTGTGCGCCAAACTTCTTTAAAGTGGCGCCTTGGTTGCCCAAAACTTTGCGGCCCAACAAGTCCAGACTTTGGATGGTGTTGGTGCCTTCGTAAATCATGTTGATGCGGGCATCGCGCACGTATTGCTCCATGCCCCATTCACGAATAAAGCCGTGGCCACCAAACACTTGCATGCACGCCGACGTGGATGTCCACGCGTTGTCGGTGATGAAGGCTTTGACGATGGGCGTGAGCAAGGCCACCATCTCTGCCGAGTCGGCACGCACGGCGGCATCGGGGTGGTTCAACTCACGGTCAATCAACAAAGCGCAATACAAACTCAAGGCACGACCGCCTTCGGCATAGGCCTTGGCCGTGAGCAGCATCTTGCGCACATCGGGGTGAACCAAGATGCTGTCTGCGGGTTTGCTGATGTCTTTGGGGCCTGTCAAGCTGCGCGATTGAATGCGGTCTTTGGCATAGGCCACCGCGTTTTGATAGGCCACTTCGGTCAAGCCCAGCGATTGCATGCCCACGCCAATGCGTGCGGCATTCATCATCACAAACATCGCCGCCAAGCCTTTGTTGGGTTGACCCACCATCGTGCCCACCGCACCGTCGAGCACCATTTGGCACGTGGCGTTTCCGTGAATGCCCATCTTGTGCTCCAAGCCGCCACAGTAAATGCCGTTGCGCTCGCCCACGCTGCCATCGCTGTTGACGTTGAACTTGGGCACCACAAACAGGCTGATGCCTTTGCTGCCCGCGGGCGCATCGGGCAAGCGTGCCAACACCAAGTGAACGATGTTGCTCACCATGTTGTGCTCACCGGCGCTGATGAAAATTTTGTTGCCCGTGATGCGGTACGTGCCGTCCGCCTGCGGCTCAGCCTTGGTGCGCAAAAGCCCAAGGTCGGTGCCGCAATGCGGCTCGGTCAGGCACATGGTGCCCGTCCATTCGCCACTGGTGAGCTTGGGCAAGTACAGGGCTTTTTGCACCTCTGTACCGTGCGCGTGCAGGGCTTCGTAAGCACCGTGCGAGAGGCCGGGGTACATGGTCCACGCTTGGTTGGCGCTGTTGAGCATTTCGTAAAAACATTGGTTCACCACAATCGGCAAGCCCTGACCGCCATAAGCAGGGTCGCAACTCAAAGCAGGCCAGCCGCCTTGCACATATTGGTCAAACGCCGCTTTGAAACCATCGGGCGTGCTCACTTCATGCGTGTCACGGTCCAGCGTGCAGCCTTGGGCATCGCCGATTTGATTGAGCGGGAACAGTACTTCAGAGGCGAATTTGCCGCCCTCTTCGAGCACCGCAGCAATCGTGTCGGCATCGATCTCGGCATGCTTGGGCATGGCTTTGAAATCGTCGGTGACATGCAGCACATCGTGCAGCACAAATTGCATATCGCGCAGAGGTGGGGTGTAGCTGGGCATGAAAAACTCCTTACTTTTTAGCGGGGGTTCGGCTGCGCTTGGCAGCGGGTGGAGACACGGAAGGGATAGCGGGCTCTGGGGCCGCGAGAGGCGTTTGTGCGCCGTAGCGTTGCAAGATGTTTTCGAAGCCGCGCGTGGTGCGCTCCAACGATTTGGAGGAGCGCAAAAATCTGGCCTCGTATTGCAGCGCCAAAATCAAACCGTGCACTTCAAACACCATTTGTTCGGCATCAATGTGGGCCGCCAAATGGCCTTCCTCACACGCTTGCACGACAGCGCGGTACACCGCAGCCAACCAGGTTTTGACCGAACTGACCAAGGCATCGCGCACGGGGCCGGGTCGATCGTCAAACTCAGCGGCACCGCTGATGTAGAGACAACCGGTGTCAATTTCAGCGGAGGTGCGTTTGGTCCAATTGGCAAACAACTGACGCAAGCGCGGCAAACCGCGCTCTGCCTTAAGCGCGGGGTAGAACACCTCGGCCTCAAAGCGCTCGTGGTACTCACGCACCACCGACAATTGCAGTTCTTCGCGCGAGCCAAAGTGTGCGAACACACCCGACTTGCTCATGCGCGCCACTTCGGCCAAAGCGCCAATGCTCAAACCTTCCAAACCAATTTGCGTGGCCAAGCCCAAAGCGGCATCCACAATGGCGGCTTTGGTTTGCTGGCCTTTTTGCAAGGCCCGGTTTTCGACCGGCGGAGCTTTGTGGGGAACAGTCATGACAGACCACTTAAAAAAGAACGACCGTGCTATTTTGCACGAAATTAAACTCTTCCCATGACTGCCACCCGAATACTCGCCATCCGCCACGGGGAAACCACCTGGAACGTGGACACCCGCATCCAAGGTCAACTCGACATCGACCTCAATGACACCGGTCGCTGGCAAGCCCAGCGCGTCGGCCACGCTTTGGCGCAAGAGCCCATTGCCGCCGTGTACAGCAGCGACTTGAAACGCGCGTTTGAAACAGCCCGAGCGATTGCCGAATCGCCCGCCCGCTTGGCCCTCAACAGCACCGCCTCAGCGTTAAATGTGACCGCGCACACAGGCTTGCGGGAGCGTCACTTTGGCCATCTGCAAGCGCAAACATGGACTCAAATCGAAACCGGCTGGCCAGAGGACGCCAAGCTCTGGCGCAGCCGCGACCCGCATTGGGCGCCAGAAGGTGGCGAGTCATTGATCGCGTTACGCGCACGCATTGCGCAATGTGTCGACGAACTGGCCCGCCCACATGTGGGGGAGCAAATTGTGTTGGTGGCGCACGGCGGCGTGATGGATGTGCTGTACCGATTGGCCACCAATCAAGACACGCAAACCCCACGCACTTGGCATTTGGGCAACGCCGCCATCAACCGCTTGCTGTGGACGCCACAGGGCTTGAGCTTGGTGGGCTGGGGCGATGTGTCGCACTTTGACGAGACAGCCACAGGGCCTCGCGACGAAACAACAGCCTAAGCGGTAAGGCGGCAAACGCCGAGCCTCACCTGCGCGAATCAGTCGTCAGACAAGCCCGAGTGCGATTTGGGCGGCGTGACACCCAAATGCCGATACGCCGCCAAGGTGGCGATGCGGCCACGGGGGGTGCGCTGCAAATAGCCCTGCTGAATCAAGAATGGCTCGATCACATCCTCAATCGTGTCGCGCTCTTCACCGATGCTGGCGGCAATGTTGTCCAAGCCCACAGGACCACCATCGAAACGGTGAATCACCGCTTCAAGCAGCTTGCGGTCCATCAAATCAAACCCTTGCGGGTCCACATCCAACATCGCCAGCGCTTTGTTGGCCATGTCTTGGGTGATGCGGCCATTGCCCTTCACATCGGCGTAGTCACGCACGCGGCGCAACAAACGGTTGGCAATGCGCGGCGTGCCGCGTGAGCGACGGGCGATCTCGAACCCGCCATCCACATCCATCGGCGTGTTCAACAAGCCAGCGCTGCGAATGACGATGCGCTGCAACTCTTCGGCGGTGTAAAACTCCAAGCGCGACACGATGCCAAAACGGTCACGCAACGGGTTGGTCAACATGCCCGCACGCGTGGTCGCCCCCACCAAAGTGAAGGGCTGCAAATCGAGTTTGATGCTGCGCGCCGCAGGGCCTTCGCCAATCATGATGTCGATTTGGTAGTCCTCTAGGGCGGGATACAAAATCTCTTCCACCACGGGCGACAAACGGTGAATCTCGTCGATGAAGAGCACATCGTTTTTCTCAAGGCCGGTCAGCAAAGCCGCCAAATCTTTGGGTTTTTCCAGCACGGGGCCGCTGGTGGAGCGCAGGTTCACGCCCAACTCTTGCGCAATGATGTGGCTCAACGTGGTCTTGCCCAAACCGGGCGGGCCAAACAACAACACATGGTCCAAGGCCTCGCCGCGCTTGCGGGCTGCGCCAATGAAAATCTCCAACTGCTCGCGCACCTTCATCTGGCCCACGTACTCTTGCAGCAGCTTGGGTCGCAAGGCGCGTTCAATGGCCTCTTCGTTGGGCGAGACAGGCGCGGCAGACACCACGCGCGCAGGCACGGGCGTGGGGGCGAAGTCGTCGGTTTGAATGCTCATGCTTTATTTCGCCAGTGACTTGAGCGCCAGCTTGATGCCGTCACTCACGCCCACGTCCGCGGGCAACAACTTGAGGGCGGCAGACGCTTCTTTGTCGCTGTAACCCAGCGCCAACAGCGCTTGCAAGATGTCGCTTTGGTAATCGGGCGTGGAGAACATATTGGGGCCAAGGTCTGCGCCCAATTTGCCTTTGAGCTCCAGCAACAAACGCTCTGCTGTCTTCTTGCCAATGCCTGGCACTTTGGTGAGTCGGCCCGCGTTTTGGTCAGACACGGCGCGCGCCAACTCATCAGCACTCAAGCCACTCAAAATGCCGAGCGCCATGCGCGGGCCCACGCCTGAAATTTTGATGAGCAAGCGAAACGTGGCCCGCTCCGATGGGGTGCCAAAGCCAAACAAAATTTGGGCGTCTTCGCGCACCACAAAGTGCGTCAACAAGGACACACGTTCGCCGGTCGCGGGCAGGTTGTAGAAAGTGCTCATGGGCACATCGACTTCGTAGCCCACGCCATTGCAATCCACCAAAACTTGGGGTGGGTTTTTCTCGCTGAGGATGCCTGTTAATTTGCCTATCATTGGGGGACCTTTTTAGGGATTATCGACTTGATTCTTCGCCACACCTTCACCCCGCACAACAACACCTTCCTCTCGCACTTGTGCGGTCCCGTTGACGAACATTTGCGCACCATTGAGTTGGCGCTGAACGTCAAGATTGCCCACCGTCACGAGCAGTTCAAAGTGGATGGCCACAAGGCCAAAGCCACCCGCGCCATGGAAGTGCTGCAAGCCCTGTACGAGCGAGCCGAGCGCCCCATTCCGGCCGAACAAGTGCAACTCATGCTCGCGGGCGACGCGGCGATGGACGAAGACAACAGCCCCACCCTCAACACCCGTCGCACCGATTTGCGCGCGCGCACGCCCAACCAAGCCATGTATTTGGACAACATTGCGGCGCACGACATCACGTTTGGCATTGGCCCCGCGGGCACAGGCAAAACCTATTTGGCGGTGGCTTGCGCGGTGGACGCACTGGAACGCAGCGCGGTGCAACGCATTGTGCTGACCCGCCCCGCCGTGGAAGCGGGCGAAAAGCTCGGCTTCTTACCCGGCGATTTGGGCCAAAAGGTGGACCCATATTTGCGTCCCTTGTACGACGCGCTGTACGACCTGATGGGCTACGACCGCGTGCAAAAAGCCTTCGAGCGCAACGCCATTGAAATTGCGCCGTTGGCCTTCATGCGCGGGCGCACGCTGAACAACGCGTTTGTCATCTTGGATGAGGCGCAAAACACCACGCCCGAGCAAATGAAAATGTTCCTGACCCGCGTGGGCTTTGGTGCCAAGGCGGTGGTGACGGGCGATGTGAGTCAAATCGACCTGCCCAAGGGCCAACTCAGCGGCTTGATCGATGCCGAGCGCGTACTCAAACGGGTGAAGGGCATTTCGGTCACCCACTTCACCAGCGCGGATGTGGTGCGTCACCCCTTGGTGGCGCGCATCGTCGATGCGTACGATGCATCGCGCGGCACCACCACCGGCGCGCCGGTGCGCAAACGCTCTTAATTTTTGAAGCAGCGGATCTTCAACCCCGCTGCCGTTCAACCTGTCAGCCCTTCACGCAAACTTCACCATGGCGCTCAAACACCTTCTACTCTCTTTGCAATTTGGCGACGTGCCTTACGCCGCGCGCCACCGGGCCGCGCTGCCGCGTCACTTTGTGGCCCGCTGCATCCGCCATGCGCTGGTCGACGATGCAGAAATCACCGTGCGCATCGTCAACGCCGAAGAGGGCCAAGCCCTCAACAGCAGCTATCGCAAAAAAGATTACGCCACCAACGTGCTGACCTTTGACTACGCGCAAGAGCCCGTGGTCATGGCGGACTTGGTGCTGTGCGCGCCCGTGGTGGCCAAAGAGGCCAAGGAGCAAGGCAAAACCCTGCAAGCGCACTACGCGCACTTACTGGTGCATGGTGCCTTGCACGCCCAAGGCTGGGACCACGAAACCAGCACCCAAGACGCCGAAGAGATGGAAGCCTACGAGATCGACATCTTGGCTGGACTGGGGTTCAAAAACCCTTATAAATCCTGAATGCGCGCCAGTCAGACAAGCGCGAATCTGATGCCCATCGCGCTTAGCGCGGCTTAACGCGGCTTAGCGCCCCGCCGTATCTTCCAGCAAGCGCACGCGCACGGTCTTGCCTTTGACGCGGCCTGCGCTCAAACGCTTGACGGCCTCACGCGCAATGCTGCGCTCCACGGCCACGTAAGTTGAAAACTCGTTCACGTTGATCTTGCCCACTTGATCTTTGGTGAAACCGGCATCACCCGTGAGCGCGCCCAACACATCGCCCGCGCGAATTTTTTCTTTGCGACCACCCACAATTTGCAGCGTCGCCATCGGGGGCTGCAAGACGCCGCCCGCAGCAGGCGTCAAGCTGTTGAGCGGCGCCCAAGTGGACTCGCGGCCCTGCAACTGCTCAATCTTGCCCACGCTGCCCATTTCGTCCATGCTGGCCAGCGACAGCGCCAAACCTTCGGCGTCGCCGCGACCGGTACGGCCAATGCGGTGGATGTGAATTTCTGAATCAGGCGTCACATCGACGTTGATCACGGCCTCTAAGTTGGCCACGTCCAAGCCGCGCGCAGCCACGTCGGTGGCCACCAACACCGAACAGCTGCGGTTGGCGAATTGCACCAACACCTGATCGCGCTCGCGTTGCTCCAATTCGCCAAAAAGCGCCAGCGCACTAAAGCCCTGCGCTTGCAAAACAGCCACCAAATCGCGGCATTGCTGCTTGGTGTTGCAAAACGCCAGGGTGGACTCAGGGCGAAAGTGGTTCAGCAGCAAGGACACCGCGTGCAAGCGCTCGCTGTTGGACACTTCGTAAAAGATTTGTTTGATTTTTTGCGCATCGTGCTGCGCCTGCACCTTGACGGTTTGGGGCTCGCGCATGAACTGCGCGGACAGCTTGGCAATGCCTTCGGGGTACGTGGCCGAAAACAACAGCGTTTGGCGGTCTTTCGGGCATTGACGGACCACTTTGACGATGTCCTCAAAAAAGCCCATGTCCAGCATGCGGTCGGCCTCGTCCAGCACCAAGGTTTTCACGCCCTGCAGGCTCAAAGAGCCACGCTCCAAATGGTCCATGATGCGGCCGGGGGTGCCCACCACCACATGCGCGCCGTGCTCAAGGCTGAGCGTTTGACCGCGCAAGGCCACGCCACCGCACAAGGTCACCACTTTGATGTTGCCCACCGCGCGCGCCAAACGACGCAGCTCTTGCGTGACTTGGTCAGCCAACTCCCGCGTGGGACACAGCACCAAGGCTTGGGCATCGAACTGGGCGGCGTCGAGTTTTTCGACCAAGGGAATGCCAAATGCGGCGGTCTTGCCGCTGCCGGTGCTGGCTTGCGCGATCAGGTCGCGGCCAGCCAAGGTCAGGGGCAAGCTGGCGGCTTGAATGGGGGTCATCTGGGTGTAGCCCAGCTGAGTGAGGTTATCGAGCGTTGCGGCCGCGAGGCTCAAGGCGGCAAAAGAGGAAGCGGTGTTTTTTGAATCGGTCATGCACCGATTATCGTGATCGGGATGGTCACAGGGCCATCGTTGACCAAATGCACTTTCATATCCGCGCCAAAGACGCCTGTTTGCACGTTCGCGTGCTGCACTTTGGCTTGCGCCACAAAGGCGTCGTACAAGCGACGTCCCTCGTCGGCAGAGGCCGCGCTGGTGAAACTGGGGCGGGTGCCACTGCGGGTGTCTGCGGCCAAGGTGAATTGGCTCACCACCAGCAAGCCGCCCGCCACATCGTTGACGCTGTGGTTCATCTTGCCCGCCTCGTCATAGAAGACGCGCAGCTTCAAAATTTTGTCGAGCATTTTCTGGCCCACGGCTTCTGTGTCGCCCTTTTCTGCGCACAACAACACCATCAAACCTTGGCCAATTTCGCCCACCGTTTGGCCGTCGATCACCACACGGGCCTCACTCACCCGTTGCAATACCGCTTTCATCGTTTCAACAACCTTTGTTTGTGTCTGACGTGGGTTAAATTAAATCGCGCGGGTCATCAAAATGGGCTTCCACATCACTGGGCAACAGCTGAATCGTGGCGCGCAAACCAGGCACGGTGCTCATCAAGGCTTGCTCCACACTGGCACGCAAAGCGGCGGCACGGCCCAGCGACCACTCCGCAGGCATGTGCATGTGCATGTCCACAAACCGACGCTGCCCGGCTTTGCGGGTGGTCACATGGTCAAAACGCACGATGTGCACCGTCTCACCCGACGCTGCGCCGCGGCCATGGCGGCTGTGCGAAAAATCGTGCAGCACCTCTTGGATTTGAGCCAGCACATCAGGCTCCACCGCCTCGTCCATCAAGCCTTGCGAAGCGCTCCAAATGAGGTGCCAGCCTTCTTTCAAAATATTCAAAGCCACACCTATCGCGACCACAGCATCCAGCCACAGCCAACCCGTCCAGCTGACCAAGCCAATGCCGATCACCACGCCCGCAGAGGTCCAAACATCGGTGACCAAATGGCGGGCATCGGCCTCAAGCGCGATGGAGCGGTGCGTCTTGGCGGCACGAAACATGACCCATGCCAACACGCCATTGAGCGCCGAACTGGCCACTGACAACGCCAAGCCCAAACCGACTTGTTCCAGCGGTTGTGGGTCAAAAATACGATGACTGGCCGCCCACACAATGCCCAACGCTGCCACCACGATGAGGATGCCCTCAAAGCCTGACGAAAAGTACTCGGCCTTGTGATGACCATACGGATGGTCCTCGTCAGCAGGTCGAGCCGCAATGGTGACCATCATCAAGCCGAACACAGCACTCGCCAAGTTCACCAACGACTCCATGGCGTCCGACAACAAACCGACCGAGTCGGTCAGCCACCACGCCAAAGTTTTCAGACCGATGGTGATGCAGGCCACGAGCACCGACACCCACAGCAAGCCTTGAGGGGAAAGCCATTTCGATGGCGGTGTTTGGTTGTTCATGCCTGGCGATCAGCTGAGCGTGACACGCGCGAATTTGCGCTTGCCCACTTGCACCACGAAGGTACCGGCATCGAGCTTCAAGCCTTTGTCGCTGACGACGCTGGAATCCACACGCACGCCACCGCCGTCGATCAAGCGATTGGCTTCGCTGCTAGAAGGCGCCAAGCCTGCTGCTTTGAGCAACGCACCAATGCCCATGGGCGCGCCGCTGAGCGAGACCTCTGGAATTTCATCGGGCACGCCGCCTTTGCTGCGATTGATGAAGTCTTGCTCCGCGGCCTCGGCCGCTGCGGCGCCGTGAAAACGAGAGGTGATTTCTTTGGCCAAAGCCACCTTGGCGTCTTTGGGGTTGCGACCACCTTCGATTTCTTTTTTCAGAGCCTCAATGTCGGCCATCGACTTGAATGACAACAAGGTGTACCAACGCCACATGAGCACGTCAGAGATGGACAACACCTTGGCAAACATGGTGTTGGGCGCTTCGCTGATGCCGATGTAGTTGTTCTTGGACTTGGACATTTTTTCAACGCCGTCCAAACCTTCGAGCAAGGGCATGGTCAAGATGCATTGCGCTTCTTGGCCGTACTCGGCTTGCAAATGGCGGCCCATCAACAAGTTGAATTTTTGGTCGGTACCGCCCAGCTCCAAATCAGACTTCAAGGCCACCGAGTCGTAGCCCTGCATCAACGGGTACAAAAACTCGTGCACGCTGATGGGCGTGTTGGCATGGAAGCGGTCATGGAAATCGTTGCGCTCCATCATGCGCGCCACGGTGTACTTGGACGCGAGCTGAATCATGCCCATCGAGCCCAGCGGAATACACCATTCGCTGTTGTAGCGAATTTCGGTTTTGGCGGGGTCGAGCACCAACGAGGCTTGCTTGTAATACGTCTCAGCGTTCACCTTGATTTGCTCCGGCGTGAGCGGTGGGCGCGTGCTGTTACGGCCCGATGGGTCGCCAATCAAACTGGTGAAGTCGCCAATCAAAAAGATGACTTGATGCCCCAAGTCTTGCAACTGGCGCATTTTGTTGAGCACCACGGTGTGGCCGATGTGAATGTCGGGCGCTGTCGGGTCCAAACCCAATTTGATGCGCAAGGGCTGGCCCGTGGCTTCTGAGCGCGCCAGCTTTTTCAACCAATCGTCGGCGGGAATCAGCTCCTCGCAGCCGCGCTGGGTGACGGCCAAGGCGTCGCGCACACGATCAGAGATAGGGTAAGTATGTAAAGAGGCTTGATTCATAAGGATTTTTTGATGCGCAAGGTATACTCGACGCTTTGGTGTTTGCAGCTGATTTTAGAGGCCGCAGACGTAGGGCCTTGGACACGATCCCTGCCCCCACCGACAGCCGGAGACCTCACCCTTGCTGCAACTCTTTTTCCAGTGGGCACAGCGCCTGCAAAATTTACAAAAGACACATCCCCACCGCACCATGGCTGGCTTTGCCTTGGGCCTGTGCGTCATTGGCGGTGGCGCATTTGCGGTCGGCAATTTGTCGACGAATATCAGCGGCACGTCGCTGAACCAAGTGGTGGAAAGTGTGTCCACCTTGTCGCTGCCCAGCAACACCGCCACAGACCCCTCGTTGATGCTCTTTCGCTCGGACGTCACGCGCTCCAGCGACACCGCAGACAGCCTGCTCAGCCGCCTTGGCGTGAGCGATGCCGAAGCCAGTGCTTACCTGCGCAATGCGCGCGTGGCACGCAGCCAAATTTTGGCGCGCAATGGCCGCTTGGTCACCGTGGAAGGCGACGAGTCGCGCAACCTCAAACGCTTGACCGTGCGCTGGGCCCCTGACAATGCGACCGATTTTTCGCGCTGGGTGATGGAGCGCACCGCAACTGGCTTTACCGAACGTTTGGAATCGGCCCCGCTGAACGTGAGTACGCGCCACGCCAATGGCGTGATTCAAAGCTCCTTGTTTGCGGCCACCGACGCCGCCGACATTCCAGACAACGTGGCCAGCCAATTGGCCGATATTTTTGCGGGCGACATCGACTTTCACCGAGCCCTGCGCAAAGGCGATCGATTTGCCGTGGTCTACGAAACCTTCGAAGCCGATGGCGAAACCTTGCGCTCGGGCCGTGTGGTGTCGGCGGAGTTTGTGAACAACGGCAAGACGCACCAAGCGTTTTGGTTCAAAGAAGCCCGCGCCAAAGATGGCGGCTACTTCAACGCAGAAGGCGTCAGTCTGCGCCGCTCTTACTTGGCATCGCCCTTGGCGTTTTCTCGTGTGAGCAGCGGCTTCAAAATGCGCTTTCACCCGATTTTGCAAACGTGGCGCGCACACTTGGGCGTGGATTACGCAGCCCCTACTGGCACGCCTGTGCGCAGCGTGGGCCAAGGCGTGGTGGACGTCGCTGGCGTTCAAAACGGCTTTGGCAACGTGGTGATCGTCAAGCATGCCAATGGCCAAACCACCGTGTACGCCCATCTGAGCCGCATTGCGGTGCGCGCTGGACAACGCGTGGCCCAAGGCGAAACCTTGGGCGCGGTCGGCGCCACAGGCTGGGCGACAGGCCCGCATTTGCACTTTGAATTCCGTGTGAACGGCCAACACAAAGACCCACTCACCATGGCGCGCCAAAGTGACGTGGTGGAAGTGTCGGCAGCGGCACGCACAGAGTTCATGCGTCACGCCACGGCCGCCAAGGTTGACCTTGCCGCCGCTGCAAACGCTCAGCCAAGTCAATCTGAATAAATGTCGGGCCATTACATCGGCTTGATGTCGGGCACATCGCTCGACGGTGTCGATGGTGTGCTGGTCGATTTCAGTCAAGGCACGCCTCGGGTCTTGTCGCACCAAACGCTCGCTTTTGACGACACACTCAAAGCCGAATTGATGGCCTTGAACACCGCTGGGGCCAACGAGCTGCACCGAGGTGCGTTGGCGGCCAACGCTTTGGTGCAGGTGTATGCCCAAGTGGTGCAAGCGCTCTTGACGGCCACAGGTCAAACCGCATCCACCATTCGAGCGATCGGCGCACACGGGCAAACGGTGCGCCATCAACCCGGCCTGTTCGACGGCGTGGGCTACACCCTGCAACTCAACAATCCCTCGCTTTTGGCGGAATTAACGGGCATCGCCGTCGTCGCCGACTTTCGCAGCCGCGATGTGGCCGCAGGTGGCCAAGGCGCACCTCTGGTGCCGGTGTTTCATCAAGGTGTGTTTGGCAAGGCTGCGCAAACCGTCGCGGTACTCAACATCGGCGGCATTGCCAATGTGAGCGTGCTGTCCGCCCAAGGCGATGTGCTCGGCTTTGATTGCGGCCCTGGCAACGCGTTGATGGACTTCTGGTGCCAACAACACACAGGCCAGCCTTACGATGACAACGGCCAATGGGGGCGTAGTGGGCGAGTCATTACGCCCTTGCTGGAAGCGTTCATGCAAGAACCGTTTTTGCAGCAACCCCCACCGAAAAGCACGGGGCGTGATTTGTTTCATCCTGCGTGGTTAACCGCCCATCTGACCCGCTTTGAGCATGCGTCACCGGCCGATGTCCAAGCCACGTTGACCGAATTCACGGCACAAGCGTGCGTGAACGATGTGCTGCGTCATGCGCCAGATGCGTGCGAATTGATCGTGTGCGGTGGCGGCGCACTGAACGGCTTGTTGATGGCACGTTTACAAGCGGGTTTATCTTCTACCTCGTGCCAAGTGGTGTCATCGGCAGAACGTGGCATGCCACCCTTGCAGGTGGAAGCCGCGGCTTTCGCGTGGCTCGCACGTCAAACCGTATCAGGACTGCCTGGCAACGCACCAAAAGTTACGGGCGCCAAAGGCGCCCGCATCTTGGGTGGCATCTTCCCCGCCTGACGGTGCGTCTTAGGGGGTCGAAGAATTAGACCGAGAACGAAGAACCGCAGCCACAGGTTGTGGTGGCGTTGGGGTTCTTGATGACGAACTGCGCGCCCTGCAAGTCTTCTTTGTAGTCAATCTCTGCGCCCAACAAGTATTGGTAGCTCATGGCATCAATCAACAAGGACACGCCATTTTTGGTCATGGTGGTGTCGTCTTCGTTGGTCACTTCGTCAAACGTGAAGCCGTATTGAAAACCAGAACATCCGCCACCTTGCACAAACACGCGCAACTTCAACTCTGGGTTGCCTTCTTCAGCGATCAAATCCGCCACCTTGGCAGCGGCGCTGTCGGTGAAGTTGATCGGTTCAGGCATTTCGGTTTCAATGTTTTCGGCAACTGCGCTCATGGTTTACTCTCCAAATTCAATCGCTAAAGTATATCGGTTTACTCGGGAATTAAGCGCAGCGCCCAGAGTAACGCTGCTTGCAGCATGGGCTTTGATGGATCGCACAAAACACGGCCGACAACAAAAAAGCCGCAAGGGCGAACCCATGCGGCTTTTGGCAAAACAGAAAGCGGATTAACGCTTGCTGAACTGCTTGCGGCGGCGAGCAGAGTGCAAGCCAACCTTTTTACGTTCCACTTCGCGAGCATCGCGAGTCACGAAACCGGCTTGTGACAGGACGGGCTTCAAAGCTGCGTCGTAGTCGATCAAAGCGCGGGTGATACCGTGACGCACTGCACCAGCTTGGCCAGACTCACCACCGCCGTGCACGTTGACTTGAATGTCAAACGCTTCGCCGTTGTTGGTCAGCATCAAGGGTTGCTTCGAAATCATGATCGAGGTTTGACGGCCGAAATATGCGGCGATGTCTTTACCGTTGATCGTGATTTTGCCGGAGCCTTTTTTCAGAAACACGCGAGCGACGCTTGATTTGCGACGGCCGGTGCCGTTGTTCCATTCACCAATCATTTCAGCTCCTTAGATGTACAGCACTTTAGGCTGTTGTGCGGTGTGTGGGTGCTCAGCACCGCCATACACCTTGAGCTTTTTGATCATGGCGTAACCGAGTGGGCCTTTGGGCAACATGCCCTTGACAGCCTTCTCAATCGCGCGGCCAGGGTGTTTGGCTTGCAGATCGCGGAAATTTGTTGCAGTGATACCGCCGGGGTAACCCGAGTGACGGTAGTACACCTTATCCAAAGACTTGGTTCCAGTGACCTTGATCTTGGAAGCGTTGATGATGACGATGAAGTCACCTGTATCGACGTGGGGTGTGTAAATGGCTTTGTGTTTGCCGCGCAAACGGAGAGCAACTTCGCTGGCTACTCGTCCGAGCACCTTATCGGTGGCGTCAATCACAAACCACTCATGCACCACGTCAGCGGGTTTTGCGCTGAATGTAAACATAGTTAAATCCTAAAAGGAGAGAGGTTTGTAGGGCCCTTTTCCACGGTCGGCGTTCTTCTGTTGAGAACCTCTTAGGTGGGATGTGCTTCTTGCGAAACCTCTGCCGCGGGACCACTCAAGCGCTGCATAGCCTGAAATTATACGAAAAATCAAGGACTTAAAGCAAGTCAGGCCAAAACCACCAGAAATGGCGGGTTACCATCCGGCCCATGTTCAGTTATCGCCACGCCTTTCACGCCGGAAACCATGCCGACGTCCTCAAACATTTGACGCTGATCGCGACTTTGAAGCACTTGATGCACAAAGATCCCGGCATTCAGTTTGTGGACACCCACGCCGGTGCGGGCCTGTATCGCCTCGATGGCGACTACGCTGAAAAAAGTGGCGAAGCCGCTGACGGCATCTTGAAATTGCTGGCGACCAAAGATTTGGCCAAAATCCCCGCGTTGCAGGATTACCTCGACATGGTGGCCGGCTTCAATTCAGGGGGCAGCACCCGCATCTACCCCGGATCGCCCTTCATCATGCACCGCTTGTTGCGTTACGAAGCCCGTGACCGCCTCAAGCTGTTCGAGATGCACCCCACCGACCACAAATCGTTGACGGGAAACATTGAGCAACTCAACGCGGGCCGCACGGTCAGCGTGACGCGCGCTGACGGTTTTGAATCACTCAAAGCCCTGCTGCCGCCGCCCGTCTCGACCAGTGGTTCACGCCGTACCTGTGTGCTGATTGACCCCAGCTACGAGATCAAGAACGACTACTACCGCGTCATCGACTGCATTCAAGACAGCTTGAAGCGCTTTGCCACGGGCACGTACATCGTGTGGTATCCCATCATTCCTCGCCCTGAGGCGCATGATTTGCCACGCAAACTCAAAACCATGTGCACCCAACTCAAGAAGCCTTGGTTGCACGCCACTTTGGCCATTGGTCGGGCCACCGGCGGCGACGATACGGGCTTGAGCGCCAGCGGCATGTTCTTGATCAACCCGCCCTACACCTTGAAGCCCCTGCTCAACGAGGCCTTGCCCATCGTGGCCAAAGCCTTGGCGCGTGGCCCCGGCCAGAGCTGGGCCGTGGAGTCGGGCGGCTAAACACCCGCTCCGCGCCAGCAGCGGCACCGAACGCGGTGCCGGCTTACCGCATTGGCTTCAAAAACGCCAAGACGTCGGTCAAATCGCGACCTGTCACCGTGGGCTTAGGCCCGATGGTTTCATGCGGCAAGCTTTGACGATTGACCCACAGCGTTTGAAAGCCAAACCAAGTGGCGCCCAACGCATCCCAAGCGTTGCTTGACACAAACAAAATCTCGTCCAACCGATACGGCAGCACCTGCTGCACCAAGCCATAGCTTTCGGGCGAAGTTTTGAATTGGCGCACGCTGTCGACCGAAATGATGTGGTCAATCAAGGTGGACATGCCCGCATGGGTCACCGCCACATTCAGCATGTCGGGGCTTCCATTGGACAAAATCGCGGTCGGAATGCCCTGCGCTTTGAGCGCCTCCAACACGCCCACGTTTTCAGGAAATGCGGTGAGATGCGCATATTGGCGCATCAACGCGCCTTCATTGGCCGCCGACTGGGCCAAGTGCAAACGCGCCAAGGTGTATTGCAATGCGGCCCGTGTGACCTCGAAAAACGACTGGTAGTGCTTGCTGCCCCCCGTCGCGTGCGGGTCTGACATCGTGATCAAGCGTGAATATTCAATTTGCTTGTCACGCCACAGCACCGAAATGGCAGCGCCTTGACCGGGGTACAAGCGCTCCGCCAAGGCCCCAATCGAATACACATCAAACAAGGTGCCGTAGGCATCGAAAACGACGGCTTGAATGGCCATGGCGCTGTCCCTTTTTTAAAAACGCCCATTGTCGGTTTTTTAGGCTCGGAAAAACCCCTAGACAATTAACCGACCAGTCGGTCGGCTAATTCTTTATACTTTCGCTTGCGCACCGCATGTCGCTGGTGCAGGAGTGGTTCATGTACACCCAATCGTTCAACGTGCCCGACGCCGCCGATGCGTCAGCACCCCAAGGCGCGCAGCTCAAAGCCGTGGCCAAACCCGTCAGCGCGTCAGAAGCGGCCTTGCAAGAGGGCTTTGACGTGCGGATTGATGCCGACGGTCGCATCGAACCGCAAGACTGGATGCCCGAGGCCTACCGCAAAACCTTGGTGCGCCAAATCAGCCAACACGCGCACAGCGAAATCGTCGGCATGCTGCCCGAAGGCAACTGGATCAGCCGCGCCCCCAGCCTCAAGCGCAAAGCCATCCTGATCGCCAAAGTGCAAGACGAAGGCGGTCACGGCCTGTACCTCTACAGCGCCGCCGAAACCTTGGGCACCAGCCGCGACCAAATGCTCGACGCGCTGCACACCGGCAAAGCCAAATACAGCTCCATCTTCAACTACCCCACCCTCACCTGGGCCGACGTGGGCGTGGTCGGCTGGCTGGTCGATGGCGCGGCCATCATGAACCAGATCCCGCTGTGCCGCTGCTCTTACGGCCCTTATGCCCGTGCGATGGTGCGCGTGTGCAAAGAAGAAAGTTTCCACCAGCGCCAGGGCTACGAAGCCCTGCTGGTGATGATGCAAGGCACCGCCGAGCAAAAAGCCATGGTGCAAGACGCCGTCAACCGCTGGTGGTGGAAGTGCTTGGCCATGTTTGGCCCGCCCGACGCCGACAGCCCCAACAGCGTGCAGGGCATGCGCTGGGGCATCAAACGCATCAGCAACGACGACCTGCGTCAAAAGTTTGTCGACGCCACCGTGCCGCAAGCCAAGGTACTGGGCGTCACCCTGCCCGACCCCGACCTGAAGTGGAACGAGGCACGCGGCCACCATGACTACGGCCAAATCGACTGGGACGAGTTCTGGGCCACCGTCAACGGCAACGGCCCCTGCAACAAAGAACGCTTGGGCACCCGCGTGAAAGCCTGGAACGACGGCCAATGGGTGCGCGACGCTGCCTTGGCCCACGCCCGCAAACAACACACCTTGAAGGAGGCCGCATGAGCCAAGCAAGCCCCAAAGCATTGAACGAGTGGCCCCTGTGGGAAGTCTTTGTGCGCAGCAAACAAGGCTTGGAACACAAGCACTGTGGCAGCCTGCACGCCAGTGACGCGCAACACGCCCTGCAAATGGCACGCGACGTGTACACACGCCGCCAAGAAGGCGTGAGCATTTGGGTGGTTCCCTCCAACACCATCACCGCCAGCGCCCCTGACGACAAAGCCGAGTTCTTCGAGCCCGCCAGCGACAAGATTTACCGTCACCCCACCTTCTACGTCATCCCCGACGAAGTGGGGCACATGTGATGACGACGCACTTGGACTACGTGCTGCACTTGGCCGACAACGCCTTGGTGCTGGGCCAGCGCAATGCCGAATGGTGTGGCCACGGCCCCATCTTGGAAGAAGACATTGCCATGGCCAACATCAGCCTGGACCTGATCGGACAAGCCCGCATGCTTTACCAGCACGCGGCCACGCTCAAAGGCGACGGCGCCACCGAAGACAGCTTGGCGTATTTCCGTGACGTGCCCGACTTTCGCAACTACACCTTGCTAGAGCTGCCGCATCACGCCGCCTTGGTGGGCTACGCCGTGGACAACCGCGACTACGCCGTCACCATCGTGCGCAATTTTTTGTATAGCAGCTTGATGGCTTTGGTGTGGGAAAAACTGCAGACCTCACAAGACGCACATTTGGCGGCCATTGCGGCCAAATCACTCAAAGAAGTGCGTTATCACCTCCGTCACTCACACGACTGGCTGGTGCGTTTGGGCGACGGCACCGAGGTCTCGCACGCCAAAACACAAGCAGCGCTGAACCACATGCTGCCGTACACGCAAGAATTTTGGTCCGCCAGTGATTTTGAAACGCAAGCTGCCGCTGCGGGCATTGGCATCGACACCGCCACCGTGCGCGACGACTGGCAAACATTGGTGCGCAACGGCATCGCTGAGGCCACCTTGCAGCAGCCGTCCACGGACGGGTTTGTGCATACCGGCAAGCACGGCTTGCACTCGGAGCATTTGGGCTTTTTGTTGGCCGAAATGCAAAGTTTGGCACGCGCGCACCCACAAGGCGTGTGGTGACCACCCCCATTTCAAACGCACAAGTGGCATGGGCGGCCATGGCGTCATCTGTGGCGTCGGCGCCTGTTGTGCCAACCGCACCGACGCCCCCCGATCAGGCCGCGTTACTGGCTCGCATTTGGGCGGCGCTCGACACTTTGAGCGACCCAGAAATTCCGGTCGTCACCCTGCGTGACATGGGCATCTTGCGTGACGTGGTGTGTCAAAGCGATGGCAGCTGGACTGTGGTCATCACCCCGACCTACAGCGGCTGCCCCGCCATGGGCCAAATTGAAGACGACGTGCGCGCCACCTTAGCCACGCTGGGCGTGAACGCCCGTGTGCAAACCCAACTGGCGCCTGCATGGACCACCGACTGGATGAACCAAGCCGCGCGCGACAAACTGCGCGCGTATGGCATCGCGCCACCGGCACGCTGTGGCATGCGCAGCGACACCGACGCGACCTCCACCGTGATGCAATTTGCGGCACGTCACCACAAGCCTGACGTGGTGCCTTGCCCGCACTGCGGCTCGCACGACACCACCGAGACCTCTCACTTTGGCTCCACCGCCTGCAAAGCGCTTTACAAGTGCTTGTCATGCATGGAGCCGTTTGACTACTTCAAACCCTACTAATTTTTGAACAGGCCAGCCCCATGTCTGCAGCCCCTCAATTCCATACCCTCACCGTGTCGCACGTCGACGCCGAAGCCGCCAACGCCGTGGCGCTCAGCTTTCACATCCCTGCGGATTTGCAAAGCACGTTCGCGTTTGAACCCGGTCAGTTTTTGACCCTGCGCGCCACCATCGAGGGTCAAGATGTACGCCGCAGCTATTCCATCTGCTCCACCCCACAAACGCTGACACGCGATGGCGTGTTGCAAGTGGGAATCCGCGCGGTCGACGGCGGCCTGTTCTCTAACTGGGCCACCACACAACTCAAAGCGGGCGACACCCTGCAAGTCATGCCGCCACAAGGCCGCTTTGGCGTGCAACGTCCGCGGGCTTTACACCGCGTGGGCTTTGCGGCGGGCTCGGGCATCACGCCCATCTTGTCGATCATGGCCAGCACGCTGGAAAGTCAAGCTGAATCGAAATTCACCTTGGTCTATGGCAACCGGCACATGGCCAGCGTGATGTTCAACGAGGCGCTGCAGGACCTGAAAGACCGTTACCCCGACCGCTTGACCTTGATCCATATCTTGTCGCGCCAAGCCCAAGAAGTGCCCTTGCTGGAAGGGCGCATTGATGGCGACAAAATACGCGCCATCATCGCGGCACTGCTGCCCGTGAAAAGCATGGATGAGGTGTTTGTGTGTGGCCCCGAAGCCATGATCGAAGCCACCGAAGCCGCGCTGATTGATGCGGGCGTGTCTGCCAAACGCGTGCATTCAGAGCGCTTCACCTCCAGCACACCGACAGCGCCCCGCAAGAGCAGCACCACGCAAACAGACCCGTCAAAAAATGCGATCCAACTGCGCATCGTCTTAGATGGCAAACCTTACGACATGACCATGGGCCCCGACGACCATGTGCTGGACGTGGCCCTCAACCACGGCTTGGACTTGCCCTATTCCTGCAAAGGTGGCGTGTGCTGCACCTGTCGCGCCAAGGTGATGGAAGGCAAGGTGGAGATGAGCAAAAACTTCACCCTCGAACCCTGGGAAATGGAACAAGGCTTTGTGCTGAGTTGCCAAGCACGCCCGACCACGGCCAGCGTGGTGGTGAGTTTTGATGAGCGCTAAGTTATCGCGTTGATCGCCCATGAAAAATGCCCTGCATTGCAGGGCATTTTTGTGAAAGCCTTGATACTTCGTGAGGTGCTTAGAAGCGGTAGCCCACGCCCACACCCACGATCACGGGGTCGAGTTTCAAGACGCCACCATTGGCACCATTGCTGGCATACACATTGGTTTTGATGTGCACTTTTTTCACATCTAAGTTAAAAGAAATTTGCTTGGTCAATGGAATGTCCACGCCCGCTTGGAACGCCGTGCCCCAAGTGTCGTTGTCCAAGGTATGGCCCGTCGTCAAGTTCACGTTGGTGATCTTTGTGTAGTTCAAACCTGCGCCCACGTAAGGCTTGTAACCCTTCAAATCGGTGAAGTGGTATTGCAAGGTCAAGGTGGGGGGCAAGTGGTTAAAGGTACCAATCGCAGCACCGCCCGCAGACACGACTTGCTTTTGTGGCACAGCCAAAACCAACTCAGCAGCCACGTTTTTGTTGAAGAAATAGCTCACGTCTAATTCAGGAATGGTCTTGTCGTTGACACTCAAAGCGAGGTCAGGATTGGTGGCGCCTTTGTTGGCCATGTCCAAATGAGCGGCACGCACACGCACCAACCAAGGCGATTCTTGTGCGGCGACTTGACCGGCGACCAACATGCCAACAGCGGCGGCGATGATTATTTTTTTCATGATTTTTCTTTCTTAGACTCCGGGCTATTCCCGTGAGATCTATTTCAAATCAAGAAAGATCTGCCGCCATTGATGCGCATCAAAGCCGCACCTTGCGGCATTTGACCCAGGTCAAACAAACGCAGCTTAAGCGGTCAAACCTAGGTTTTCACAAATGGACAAGGTCGCTGCGCTTTGGTTCATGCTGTAGAAATGCAAACCCGGTGCGCCAGCGCTGCGCAGCTGATCGCACAAGTCGGTCACTACCTCTAAACCAAAGGCTTTGATGGAGGCCATGTCGTCACCGTAGCCTTGCAACCGCAAGCGAATCCAACGTGGAATCTCTGCGCCACAGGCATCGGAGAAACGCAACAGTTGCGACGAACTGGTAATGGGCATGATGCCCGGCACGATGGGAATCTCAACGCCGAGTTTTTGCACATCGTCCACGAAACGGAAATACGCATCGCTGTTGTAAAAGTATTGCGTGATGGCCGAGTCCGCGCCGGCCTTGACCTTGGTCGCAAAGGCTTGCAAGTCGGTTTCTGCCGATTTGGCTTGTGGGTGAATCTCGGGGTAGGCCGCCACTTCGATGCCGAAATCGTCGCCCGTCTCAGCGCGGATGAAGACCACCAAATCGCTGGCGTATTGAAACTCACCGCCCGCGCCGTAACCGCTGGGCAAGTCGCCGCGCAACGCCACCAAGCGTTTCACGCCCATGGCTTTGAACTCGGCCAACTGCTGACGCACGCTGTCGCGCGTGGCACCGATGCACGAGAAGTGCGAGGCAGCCGCCATGCCTTCGCTCAAGATTTCTTTCAAGGTCGAAATCGTACCGGCCTGCGTCGATCCGCCCGCACCGTAGGTGACCGAGCAAAACTGGGGCTTGAGGGGGTACAGCGCTTGGCGCACAGCGCGCAACTTGTCGGCCCCCTCAGGCGTTTTAGGTGGAAAAAACTCAATGCTCAAACTGTTGTTGACGATCATCTCTATCTCTCTTCTTGGCGCGTCAGGCGCGACGGGCACCGATCCAAAACTCTTGGTTGCCATCACCACCGGCAATGGCGCTGGGCCAGTAGCCCAACACCTCTAAATTCAAACTCGCACAGGCGTCACGCAATCGCGCCTCCACCTGCACATAGCTGGCGGGGTCTTTGACCAAGCCACCTTTACCAATGTCGCTGGGCTGCAATTCAAATTGCGGCTTCACCAACATCAACAGCGCACCGCCCGTTTTCACAAATGGCAGCAACGCGGGTAAAACGAGGGTGAGCGAGATGAAAGACACATCGCCCACCACCAAATCAAAACCTTCACGCGCTTGGGGCACACGCGCATCGTCGGCCTGCAACTCACGCGCATTGATGCGCTCCACGCACACCACGCGCGCATCGTCACGCAAACGCGGATGCAATTGGCCATGCCCCACATCCAGCCCCACCACTTGCGCAGCGCCTTTTTGCAGCAAGCAATCGGTGAAGCCGCCCGTGCTTTGCCCGACATCGAGGCAACGCAAACCTTGGGCGGTCAGGCCACTGCTGAGCAGCGCACCTTCCAGCTTCAAACCGCCGCGAGACACATAGCGCGCCTCTGCGTTGTCCAGCAAGCGCAGCTCGCTCGGCAATGGCAACTCGTCACCGTTTTTGGTCACGCGTTGCCACGGCTTGGTGCCCAAGCGCCACTCGACGCCCGAGGCAATGAGCCGCTGCGCTTGTGAGCGCGAAGCGGCCAAGCCACGGTCGACGAGAAGTTGGTCTGCGCGCATGGACAAAAGCCAAAGGGCTTAGTAGCGGTAGGTGTTGGCTTTATAAGGGCCGTTCTTAGACACGCCGATGTAGGCGGCTTGCTCGTCGCTCAGTTCCGTCAACATTGCGCCAACTTTCTTGAGGTGCAAACGCGCCACTTTTTCGTCGAGGTGCTTGGGCAACACATACACCTTGCCAGCTTCGTATTGGTCTTGCTTGGTGAACAACTCGATCTGAGCGATCGTTTGGTTCGCAAAGCTGGAGCTCATCACAAAGCTGGGGTGACCGGTGGCGCAACCCAGGTTCACCAAACGGCCTTTGGCCAGCAAGGTGATCTTCTTGCCGTCTGGGAAGATGACGTGGTCGACTTGCGGCTTGATCTCGTCCCACTGCAGCTTTTCCAGTGAAGCGACATCGATCTCGTTGTCGAAGTGACCGATGTTGCAAACGATGGCTTCGTCTTTCATGGCGGCCATGTGTTCGTAACGGATCACGTTCTTGTTGCCGGTGGCAGACACGAAGATGTCGCACTTGTCAGCAGCGTATTCCATGGTGACCACTTTGTAGCCTTCCATCGCAGCTTGCAAAGCGTTGATCGGGTCGATCTCGGTCACCCACACTTGGGCGCTCAAAGCGCGCAAGGCTTGTGCAGAACCTTTGCCCACGTCGCCGTAACCAGCCACGCAAGCCACTTTGCCCGCGATCATCACGTCGGTCGCGCGCTTGATGGAGTCCACCAAAGATTCGCGGCAGCCGTACAGGTTGTCAAACTTGCTCTTGGTGACAGAGTCGTTCACGTTGATGGCGCGGAACATCAGGCTACCTTTGGCGGCCATCTCGTTCAGGCGCAACACGCCAGTGGTGGTCTCTTCGGTCACGCCGATGATGTGCGCGCCCTTGCGGCTGTACCAAGTGGGGTCCACAGCCAATTTGGCTTTGATGGCGTTGAACAAACACGTTTCTTCTTCGCTGGTGGGGTTAGCGATCAACGAAGCGTCGGTTTCAGCGCGCTTGCCCAAATGCATCAACAACGTGGCATCGCCGCCGTCGTCCAAGATCATGTTGGGGCCTTCGCCTTCGGTGCCTTTGGCGCCAAATTCAAAAATGCGGTGGGTGTAGTCCCAGTACTCAGCCAAGGTTTCGCCTTTGGTGGCGAACACAGGAGTGCCCGCTTCGGCAATCGCAGCCGCCGCGTGGTCTTGGGTGGAGAAGATGTTGCAAGAAGCCCAACGCACGTCAGCGCCCAAAGACTTCAAGGTTTCGATCAACACAGCCGTTTGGATGGTCATGTGCAAAGAGCCGGTCACGCGAGCGCCTTTCAAGGGCTGCGCTTTGGCGAATTCTTCGCGGATGGCCATCAAACCGGGCATTTCGGTTTCGGCGATTTTGATTTCTTTGCGGCCCCAAGCGGCCAGCGACATATCGGCCACGATGTAATCGGTGGCGGGATTGGATTTGAGAACAGCGTTCATTGGTGAGACTCCAAAGGTGGGCAAAGCCACTGGCAACGCGCGGTAAGCGTGGGAGTCCGAAACCGAAATTTCCGCAGGACTCACCTCACGTTGACAGTGGGTGAGCGCGGTTGGAAACGTGAGGCCCAATGCCGCAAAAAGCAGCGAATCGACCTGTGTGTCCGAGCCTCACCTGTGAACCCTCAGAAATGACGGGTACAGGCTGCAGCGCTCCTCGGATGGGCATTATTTTAACCCGCGATGCACACGCCCCTTGAAATTAAATCTAAAGGTTTAACATTAGACATGAACGTTCATCGCCACATCCACATTTTTATCAAACGGCAACTCGCCTCGCACCTACGTCAAAGTGCGAACGTGTACTTTGTCTGGTTTTCTGTGTCCGCCATGGCTGGCTTGCTGGGTCTCACCCCGTGGTTGTATTGGCTTGGCCATACGACGAGCGCCAGCTCTTGCGCCTTGGCTGCGGCTTGCGTGCTCGTCGGCATGCTGGTGTGGCGCTATGGTGGCGGCGTGAAGTGGGGCGGCGTGATCTATCAAATCACGCTCATGACGCTGGTGCTCTTCAATGCATCCATCACGGGAGGCGTCGCCTCCCCCGTGTTGACGTGGTTGGCCATCATTCCCCTGCTGCCTTTGTTCATGGGCTCACGCGTTGGTGGCCTGTTGGCCATGCTGGCGTCTATGGCAAGCGTGATGGGTCTGTATATTTTGCAAACCCGAGGCATGCTGCCTCAACTTGAACACCCATTTGTATTGCAATCGTTGGGCGACGGCGCTCCGCTTGCCGACAACGCCTGGCAATCCCTGTCGTTTGCGGCGGGCATGTTCATACTCATGCTGCTGGCCCAACTGGCCTTGGTGCAAATTTATGACACGGCCAACGAGCAGCACCTGCGCCGCCTGCGTCAAACCAATACACGGCTCGAAAGCCTGTCTAAAAACCTCAAAGTGGCCAGCGCGCACAAAGACCAATTTTTAGCGATGGTGAGCCACGAAATGCGAACCCCTTTGAATGCCGTCATGGGTTACTTGGGGCTGCTGTCTTCCGACGCGAACCTGCCCGAACCGGCAGATCAATACGTCAAAGGTGCGCGCAACTCAGCCGCACATTTGGTCACGGTGATCAACGATTTGTTGGACTTTTCGCAAATCCAGCAAGGCAAATTGGTGCTGAACTTGCAGCCCGTCAATCTGCGCGAGATGCTGAGCAGCACCCACCAAACCCTGTCACCACGGGCGGATCAACTGGGTGTGGCATATCCGCTAGACATTGACCCCAACGTCCCCGAATGGGCGCTGGTCGATGCGCATCGAATGGCTCAAATCATCTTGAACCTGCTCGGCAATGCTTTGAAATTCACCTCTCAAGGCCAAGTGCGTATGCACATCCGTTTTGAAGCGATGCCGAACACGCCCAAACACGGCAACATCACGATACGCGTTGAAGACACGGGCACAGGCATGCCTGAGTCGGCCCTCGAAAACATCTTCAAACCCTTTGTGCAACTCAAGATCAGCGACAACGACTTGAAAGCGGGCAACGCCTTGCATGGCAACGGGTTGGGGCTGGCCATCACACGCAGCTTGGTGCAAAGCCACAAAGGCAGCGTCAGCGTGGAAAGCACGCTCGGTATGGGCAGTGCCTTTACCGTCAAACTGCCCATCGACGTGGCCGAGCCGCCCATGGCACGTCGCCCCACAGACCCCAGCAGCGCCAACCCGATTGAACTCGACATTTTGGTGGTCGACGACCACGTCACCAACCGATTGGTCGCAACCGCCAGCATCAAACGCGGCTTGCCCAACGCCCTCATCGAGCACGCGATCAACGGCAGCGATGCCTTGAACAAAATGCGCGAACACCGCTACGACCTCGTGCTGATGGACTTGATCATGCCGGACATTTCGGGCACCGAAGTCGTTCGCCGCATTCGCGACGATCTGGACCACCCTTACCGCGACGTGCCCGTCATCGCCCTCACCGCCAATGTGGCTGAAGATGCCGTCAAAGAATGCATGGCCCTCGGTTTTCGCGAAGTCCTGCCCAAGCCCTTTGACCGCGACATCTTGGTGCAAGCCATCTTGACCCACGCCCAACCTCAAAGCGCGCAGCCCCGAGCGCTATGATTCTGCCCTTTGACATGACGTGCTTACACGCACCGCCCCATGAGCTCCTTTCTGAACGAAGTGCGCCGTCGCCGCACCTTTGCCATCATTTCTCACCCTGACGCGGGTAAAACCACGCTGACCGAAAAGCTGTTGCTGTTCTCGGGTGCGATTCAAATTGCCGGTGCTGTGAAAGGCCGCAAAGCCAGCCGCCACGCCACCTCGGACTGGATGGAGATTGAGAAGCAACGCGGCATCTCGGTGGCCTCGTCGGTCATGCAAATGCTGTACCGCGACCACGTCATCAACCTGCTCGACACCCCCGGCCACAAAGACTTCTCGGAAGACACCTACCGCGTGCTCACCGCCGTGGACTCGGCCCTGATGGTGATTGACGCGGCCAACGGTGTGGAAGCCCAAACCCGCCGCTTGATTGAGGTCTGCCGTCAGCGTGACACGCCCATCATCACCTTCGTCAACAAGATGGACCGCGAAGTGCGCGACCCGCTCGACATCCTCGACGAAGTCGAACGCGAACTCGGCATGCCCTGCGTGCCCATGACGTGGCCTGTGGGTCAAGGCAAGTTGTTCGGCGGCATCATCAACTTGCGCACACAAGCCATGACCGTGTTTGACTCAGGCTCTGAGCGCTTGCCGCAAGACTTTGAAACCCACCCACTCACCGAGCAAGCCAAGCTGGCTGAGCGTTTTGGATTGGAATGGGCCTCCGCCATGGAAAGCATGGAGCTGGCCACCGGCGCATCGCCGAAGTTCGACAAAGAAGCCTTCTTGGCCGGCAAGCAAACCCCCGTGTTCTTTGGCTCGGGCGTGAACAACTTTGGTGTGATGGAAGTGCTCGACGCCTTGGTCGACCTCGCCCCCTCGCCGCGCCCTCGTCTGAGCCATCTTGTCGTCAACAAGCAAGCCATTGAAAAAACCATTCAACCCGAAGACGAAGGTTTTGCCGGTGTGGTGTTCAAGGTGCAAGCCAACATGGACGCCAACCACCGCGACCGCATTGCCTTTGTGCGCGTGGCCTCGGGCAAGTTCACGCCTGGCATGAAACTCAAGGTGCAACGCACCGCCAAAGAGCTGCGCCCCACCAGCGTGGTGACCTTCATGTCGCAACGCCGCGAAGCAGTGGAGGAGGCCTATGCGGGCGACATCATCGGCTTCACCACCCACGGCGGCGTGCAGCTGGGTGACACCATCACCGACGGGCAAGCCTTGCAATTCACAGGCTTGCCGTTCTTCGCGCCTGAGTTGTTCATGACGGTGATTTTGAAGAACCCATTGCGCACCAAGCAACTGCAACAAGGCCTAGACCAGCTGGGTGAAGAAGGCGCCATTCAGGTGTTCAAACCCGAAGCAGGCGGCGCGATGCTGCTGGGCGCCGTGGGTCAGTTGCAGTTTGAAGTGGTGCAACACCGCTTGAAAGCCGAATACGACTGCGATGTGAAGCTAGAGAGCTGCCAGTACACCGGCGCGCGTTGGATCACTGCGGACACACCTGCAGAGCTGCGTGAGTTCAACTACGCGTATCCGCAGCGCATGGCGTTGGATGCGGCCAACACCTTGGCGTATTTGTGCACGTCGCCTTATGACGTGCGCTTGGCGCAAGAGCGTTTCCCAAAGATTCATTTCCATCCGCTGCGCGAGCATGCGGGGTTGGCGCTGTCTACGGCGGGGTAATCCTCGCTTTTGTCGTAAAAAGAGGCTCGGTCACTGAGCCTCTCTTCACCTCACGATCTAGCCAACACAGGCTTGAGCGCCACACCTGTGTGTGTGCCCAGTTCGACCACCGCCTCCGGTGTGTCTGCAGCGACGATCAAGCCGCCGCCGCTACCGCCTTCGGGTCCGAGGTCAATGATCCAGTCGGCTTCGGCAATCACGTCGAGGTCGTGCTCAATCACCACCACGCTGTGACCACCATCCACCAAGCGGTGCAACACGCGAATCAGCTTGTCCACGTCGGCCATGTGCAGGCCCACTGTGGGCTCGTCCAACACATACAGCGTGTGCGGTGCTTTGTTGCCACGACGTGTCACGTCGTCGCGCACCTTGCTCAGCTCGGTCACCAGCTTGATGCGCTGCGCTTCACCACCGCTCAGCGTGGGCGAAGGTTGGCCCAAGGTGAGGTAACCCAAGCCCACGTCTTTGAGCAGTTGCAACGGATGCGCGATGTTGGGCATGGTGGCAAAGAACTCAACGGCCTCGTCGACCTCCATTTGCAGCACATCGCCAATGCTCTTGCCGCGCCAGCTCACCGCCAAGGTTTCAGGGTTGAAGCGTGCGCCGTGACAGGTTTCACACGGCACTTTCACGTCAGGCAAGAAGCTCATTTCAATCGTGCGCAGGCCTTGGCCTTCGCAGGTGTGGCAACGGCCTTCGCCGGTGTTGAAACTGAAACGCCCTGCGCCGTAACCACGGGCTTTGGCTTCGAGTGTTTCTGCAAACAGTTTGCGAATCGTGTCCCAAAACCCAATGTAGGTTGCAGGGCAACTACGCGGTGTTTTGCCAATCGGCGTTTGATCGACCTCCAACACGCGGTCGATGGTTTGGTAGCCATCAAGCCCCGCACAGCCCACCCACGCGGGATGCTGGCCTTCTTCGTCGAGCTTACGGCCCGCCTGCGTCGAACGCTGCGCCACCGCTGCGGCCACGTTGTGCAGCAACACATCGCGGGCTAGCGTGGACTTGCCAGAGCCCGACACACCTGTGACCGCCACCAAACGCTTGAGAGGAACGTCCACGCTCACGTCGTTCAGGTTGTGCAGCGAGGCGCTTTCGAGAGACAGCCAGTTGAGTGACAGTGCATCGGAGGAGGATGGCGTGTTGCCGGGTGACGATTTTGGCTTGCCGCATGAGGAACCCAGCAACACGCCATCCTCCGCAGCGAGGGAGGTAACAGAACGCCGCGCCTGCAGCGGATGGCGCATCGCGTGCAACAAGTAGCGCCCCGTTTGCGAATCCGCTTGATCGGTGATGTCTTTCACCGAGCCCTCGCCCATCAAACGCCCACCGCGCTTGCCCGCGCTAGGCCCAATGTCGATGATGTGGTCGGCGCGGCGAATGGTGTCTTCGTCGTGCTCCACCACCACCAAGGTGTTGCCTTTGTCGCTGAGCAAATGCAAAGCGTTCAACAAGATTTGGTTGTCACGCGCATGCAAGCCAATGGTGGGCTCGTCCAACACGTAGCACACGCCTTGCAAATTACTGCCCAGTTGCGCGGCCAAGCGAATGCGTTGCGCCTCGCCACCGCTGAGCGTGGGTGCACCACGGTCCAGCGTGAGGTAGTTCAAACCCACTTGCTCTAAGAACTCCAAACGGCTCTTGATCTCAGGCAACAGGTCGCGGGCGATGTCTGCCTCACGGCCACTCAAGGTTAAGGTTTCGGCCCACTTGCGAATGTCGGTCACGCTCAAACGCGCGATGTCGGTGATGCCCACGCCTGCAAACTTCACGGCGCGTGCCGTGGCATTCAAACGGGTGCCTTCACAACTGGGGCAGGCGGTGTCGGCCAAGTCGTCCACATCGGGCTCGGCGAAGGTTTGTTCGCGACCTTTTTCTTTGTCATCGCGTACTGAATCGTCCAGCACTTTGCGCTGGTCTTTGTCCAGCTTCACGCCCGTGCCCACACAGTCAGGGCACCAGCCGTGTTTGCTGTTGTACGAGAACAAGCGCGGGTCCAGCTCGGTGTACGAGGTGTCGCACACTGGGCAAGCGCGTTTGGTGGAGTACACATCCAAGCGGCCAATGCTGTTGGTGTCAGCGCCAACCTCCATCGCCTCACGCAAACCATCGAGTTGGCTCAACACATGCACCACGCCTTTGCCATGCTCCAGCGCGGTGGCCAAGGCCTCGCGCAGCGCGGCTTCGTTCTGCGCGGAGACCTCAAGACTGGCCACGGGCAACTCAATGGTGTGCTCTTTGAATCGGTCCAAACGCGGAAAGCCCGTGGTCGGCAAGAAGTGTCCGTCCACGCGCAAGTGGGTGTAGCCACGCGGGCGCGCCCAATCGGCCAACTCGGTGTACACGCCTTTGCGGTTCATCACCAAAGGGCTCAGCAAACCAATGAGCTGCCCCTTGAACTCGCGCATCAACTGCGCGGCAATGCGGTCAGGCGTTTGCGGCTGCACCGCTGCACCGTCGTGGATGCAATGCTGCGTGCCCAACTTGACGTACAACAAGCGCAAGAAATGCCACACCTCGGTGGTCGTGCCCACCGTGGACTTGCGACCACCGCGACTCAAACGCTGCTCAATCGCCACCGTCGGCGGAATGCCGTACACCGCATCCACCTCAGGGCGACCTGCGGGCTGCACGATGCTGCGCGCATACGCATTCAAGCTTTCCAAATAACGGCGCTGCCCCTCGTTGAACAAAATGTCAAACGCCAACGTCGACTTGCCCGAACCCGACACACCCGTGATGACGTTGAACTTGCCGCGAGGAATGTTCACACTCAAGCTCTTGAGGTTGTGCTCTTTCGCGTTAATGATTTGAATAGCGCCAGCATCGCTAGAAGCATGTCGCAAGCCACTCACCGCTGCTGGAGCAGTCGGTGTGCCGGGCAACGATGTTGAGCCTGCGTCTGAGGCGCCCGGCACACCGGCTGTTCCAGCAGCAGCGCTAGAGAAACGAAGCGAACCTTCAGCAGCAAGAAGCCCCACAGAAGCCTTAGCCACCGCATAAATCGACCCCATAGACTCCGCATACTCACGCAACGCCAACCCCGTGTGCGAGGTCGGATGCAAACGCACCACTTCAGGCGGACCTTCGGCCACCAGCAAGCCCCCCGCGTCGCCGCCCTCAGGGCCAAGGTCGATCAGCCAATCGCTGGCACGGATCACATCGAGGTTGTGCTCAATCACGATGAGCGAGTTGCCGTCTTCAAGTAGGCGGCGCATGGCGCGCATGAGCTTGGCGATGTCGTCAAAATGCAGGCCCGTGGTGGGCTCGTCAAACATGAACAGCACACCCTTTTTGGCCAAGGCTTGACGGCTGGATGTTTTGGCTTTGGCCGCCTCGGCCAAGAAACCCGCCAGCTTCAAACGCTGCGCTTCACCGCCACTCAAGGTGGGGACGGGTTGGCCCAACTTCACGTAATCGAGGCCCACATCGACGATGGGTTGCAGGGTGCGTACGACCTCGCGGTCGTTGGCGAAAATTTCTAACGCTTCGCCCACTGTCAACTCAAGCACGTCAGCCACGTTCAAGACTCTTCGCGTCGCGACTGCGGGTGCAGCGTCTTGCTCGTCTTCGCTTCGCTCAGAATGTCGCTGCGCCGCCGCCCCCGCAGCCACGCCGCGAAGCTCGCGCTCGATGGTGATTTCCAGAATTTCTGGTCGGTAACGTTTGCCGTTGCAATCTTGACAACGCAAATACACGTCGCTCAAAAATTGCATTTCCACATGCTCAAAACCTGAACCGCCGCAGGTCGCGCAACGACCATCGCCGCTGTTGAAGCTGAACTTTGAGGCGGTGTAGCCGTGCTGCTTGGACATGGGTGCGACGGCAAAAATTTCACGCACCGCATCCCACGCGCCCACGTAGCTGGCGGGGTTGGAACGCGCCGTTTTGCCGATGGGCGATTGGTCCACAAACACCACGTCGCTCAAATGATCAGCGCCCAACAAGCGGTCATGTGCGCCCGGCGTTTCGGTGGCGCGACCGAAGTGGCGCATCAAGGCCGGCGTCAACACATCTTGGATGAGCGTGGACTTACCCGAGCCACTCACACCCGTGATGCAGACCAAGCGCTGCAGAGGAAACTCGATGCTGAGGTTTTGCAAGTTGTGCTCGCGTGCGCCTTCCAAAATCAAACGTGGCGTGCTGTCGGTGACCAAGCGCTTAAGGCCCAATCCAATGCTTTTGCGCGCCCCCAAATAAGCCCCCGTCAAGGTGTCGGCCGACTTCAAATCTTCGGTGGTGCCGTCAAACACAATTTCGCCGCCCTTGACGCCGGGGCCTGGCCCCATGTCAATGATGCGGTCGGCACACAGCATGACGGCCGGGTCGTGCTCCACCACCACCAAGGTGTTGCCCGCATCGCGCAGACGCAGCATGGCTTGGTTGATGCGGTTCATGTCACGCGGATGCAAGCCAATGCTGGGCTCATCCAGCACAAACAAAGTGTTCACCAACGAAGTGCCCAAGGCTGTGGTGAGGTTGATGCGCTGCACCTCGCCGCCACTCAAGGTGCGGCTTTGACGGTCGAGCGTGAGGTAGCCAATGCCCACGTCGCTGAGGTACTTCATGCGCGTGCGAATTTCATCCATCAGCAAGTGCAGCGCTTGGGCATCGGTGCCGGCCACATCGACTTCGGTGGCGTTGAAAAAGCGGTGCAGTTTGTCGATGGGCAACAGCATCAAATCGTGCAAACACAGCCCAGGCATGGCTTCGAGTTGCGCGCGGGTCCACTGCACGCCTTGCGGCATGAAACGCTTGGCGGGCGGCAACACGGCATCGGCGTTTTCTTTGCTGCCAATGCGCCACAGCAAGCTGTCGGTTTTGAGTCGCGCGCCCGCACACACGCCACATGGGGTGTAGCTGCGGTACTTCGAGAGCAGCACACGGATGTGCATCTTGTAGGACTTGCTCTCCAAATATTCAAAGAACCGTTTCACGCCGTACCACTGGTGGTTCCATTTACCTTTCCACAGCGGCGAGCCGTGAATGACCCAGTCTTTTTGTTCTTGGGTCAACTTGGCCCAAGGCGTGTCGCGGGGAATGCCTTCGGCTTCTGCATGGCGCATGAGATCGTCTTGGGTTTCAGCCCAAGCAGGGGTTTGAATGGTCTTGATGGCCCCCGCACGCAAGGTGAGTTTCTCGTTGGGGATGACCAAGCCGTAGTCCACCCCAATCACGCGTCCAAAGCCGCGGCAGGTTTCGCATGCGCCCACCGCCGAGTTGAACGAGAACATGGACGGAATGGGGTCGCTGTAACGCAAGTCGCTGTCGGGGCAATGCAAGCCCGTCGAAAACCGCCAGAGTTCGGGTGTGGCTTCGGCATCCAAAGACCAATACACATTCAAACGACCGCTGCCGCGTTTGATGGCCAACTCAATCGCCTCCAACACGCGCGCTTGTTCGGTGTTGCCCAACTTAAAACGGTCGGCCACCACATCGAGCAACTTACGTGGCCCTGTAGGCGTGGCCACTTCGCGCTCAGCATGGACGCGGGTGAAACCACTGGCGCTCAGCCACTGCTCGACTTCGGCGGCCGTGGTGTTGGCTGGCAGCTCGACGGGGAAGGTCATGATCAAGCGCGGGTCTTGCGCTTGGTCTGCGCAACGGCGTTGCAATTCGGCGTAAATGGTTTGCGGCGTGTCGTGCTGCACGGCTTGCGCGGTTTGACGGTCAAACAACTGGCCCGCACGGGCGATCAACAACTTCAAGTGATCGTTCAGCTCGGTCATCGTGCCCACGGTGGAGCGCGAGCTGCGCACGGGGTTGGTTTGATCAATCGCAATTGCGGGTGGCACGCCTTCCACCTTGTCGACGGCAGGACGGTCCATGCGGTCTAAGAACTGGCGGGCGTAGGCGCTGAAGGTTTCGACATAGCGGCGCTGGCCTTCGGCGTACAAGGTGTCAAACACCAGACTGGATTTGCCGGACCCACTGGGCCCCGTGACCACCGTCAGTTCGCCCGTGCGAATGTCGAGGTCTAAATTCTTGAGGTTGTGTTGGCGTGCGCCACGGATGCGGATGGTGCCTGACATGGCGGGGCCTTTTGAAGTAAGCCCAACATTCTAGGGACTCACCAGCAGCCCAGCGATGACTCAGGGCATTGGCACAACACCAGCCCAAAAGCAAAACGCCACGGAAATCCGTGGCGTGCGTCAAGCCCCAAGCTGGGGCATTGAAATACCGCGCTTATTTGGCGGCAGAGGCCTCTGTCGCGGGTGCGGAGGCAGGGCCAGACGCAGCCTCAGCGGGGGCATGAATCGCTTCGTCGCCATGCTTCTCGCCGCCCATGTCCAAGCTGTCGCCACCCTTCATGATCACAAAGAGTGCCAAGGCGGCGAAGATCACAAAACCCAAGAAAATTTTCAACATATCAAATCTCCGAAATCAGTAAAAAGCCCTCCACAAGGGAGGGCTCGAATGTAGCACCTAGGTTCCCCTAGGTTGCTTACATGGGCTTAGTCATCCGCGTAGATGTCTACGTCTTTGGTTTCTTTCACAAAGATCATGCCGATGACGAAGGTCATACCAGCAATGATGATGGGGTACCACAAGCCGTTGTACATATTGCCGGTCTGCGCCACGATCGCAAAGGCAGTGGTGGGCAGCAAGCCGCCGAACCAGCCGTTACCGATGTGATAAGGCAGAGACATAGAGGTGTAACGGATACGTGTTGGGAACATTTCCACCAACATCGCTGCGATAGGTCCGTAAACCATGGTCACCAAAATCACCAAGTAAGTGAGGATGATGGTGATCTTGACTTTGTCCACTTTGGCTGGGTCAGCTTTGGCAGGGTAGCCAGCAGCTTTCAAAGCATCAGAAACAGCCTTGCGGAACTCAGCAGACTTGGCCTTGGCTTCGTCAGCGGGCAAGCCTTTGGAGCTGTAGCTGGCGATTTCGACTTCACCAATTTTGATGGAGGCAGGTGTACCAGCTGCGCCAGCGGCATTTTCGTAGCTCACTGAGCTAGAAGCCAACACTTGCTTAGCGATATCGCATGAGCTGGTGAACTTCACAGTACCTGTGGGGTTGAACTGGAATGAACATTCGTTCACGTCAGAAGTGACCACCACTTTGTTCTTCTGCTGTGCTGCATACAAATCTGGGTTAGCAGCTTTGGTCAGCGCTTCGAACACGGGGAAGTAAGTCAACACAGCCAACAAGCAACCCAACATGATGATGGGCTTGCGGCCAATCTTGTCAGACAACGAGCCGAAGATGATGAAGAACGGTGTGCCGATCAACAAGGACACAGCCACCAAAATGTTGGCGGTTGCGCCGTCAACTTTCAACGCTTGTGTCAAGAAGAACAACGCGTAGAACTGACCCGAATACCACACCACAGCTTGACCTGCAGTCAAACCGATCAAGGCCAAGATCACGATCTTCAAGTTTTTCCATTGGCCGAAGGATTCGGTCAAAGGCGCCTTAGAAGTTTTGCCTTCAGCTTTCATTTTCACGAAAGCAGGTGACTCGTTCATGGACAAGCGGATGTAGACCGACACAGCCAACAAAGCGATAGACACAATGAACGGAACGCGCCAGCCCCACTCGGCAAATGCTTCTTCGCCGATGGCTGTACGTGTACCCAAAATCACCATCAACGACAGGAACAAGCCCAAAGTTGCGGTGGTTTGAATCCAAGAGGTGTAAGCGCCACGCTTGTCGTGAGGTGCGTGCTCAGCCACATATGTAGCAGCACCGCCATACTCACCGCCCAAAGCCAGACCTTGCAGCAAACGCAAACAGATCAGGATGACGGGAGCCGCCACACCAATGCTGGCGTAGTTCGGCAAGATACCCACGATGAACGTGGACAAGCCCATGATCAAAATGGTCACCAAGAAGGTGTATTTGCGGCCGATCATGTCGCCCAAACGGCCAAAGAAGATCGCGCCAAAAGGACGCACGATGAAACCAGCAGCAAACGCCAGCAACGCAAAGATGAACGCAGAGCCCTCATCTAAACCGCTGAAAAACTGCTTCGCAATGATCGCAGCGAGTGAACCGTATAGGTAAAAGTCGTACCACTCGAAAACGGTACCCAAAGAAGAGGCGAAGATGACCTTCTTCTCTTCGGCCGACATAGGTCGGTTGACATCTAGTTTTGACATTAAATCAGTCTCCTTAGCTTGAAATTCAACGCTCCGATGGGAGTGCTGCGCGAGGCGACTATCTGTGGATTTGCTGACCACATTCTGACAATCAAAGCACCTGAATTCATACCCAAAATAGGTAAAAACAGGAAAAATCAGCAAAAACCCTTTGCACTTTTTTCCCAATGCAAGATACGGCGTCAATTTCGCACCAAAACAGTGCTAAACATCGACTGAAACGTTCGGGTATTCACTGACAAAATTAAAACGAGTCTCTAACCATTAAGTTCCAAACCGAGGGTTTTCCCACCCCTGTTACGTAAGGGCTTGGTCAGTCCCTCTGCGCAGAATCCGCCCGGTCATGAAGGCTTTTCCTTCCTGTTCTTTTACAACCCCTAGGGAGATAAACCATGAGTGATCCAGTGGTCGACAAGATCCAAAGTCACCCGAAGTACCTTGAGTTGCGCTCCAAGCGCAACAGCTTCGGTGTGCTGCTCACCATTTTGATGATGGTCGTCTATTACGGCTACATCGCTTTGATTGCATTTAACAAACCCTTTCTCGCACAGCCTATTGGCGCTGGCGTGACCTCGCTGGGTATCCCCATCGGTTTGGGCGTGATCATTTTCACCATCGTGATCACCGGTCTGTATGTGCGTCGCGCTAACGGCGAATACGACGCATTGACCAAAGAAATTTTGAAAGATGCTACCAAATGATGAAGTTTTCAACACTTTTGACAGCCCTGTTGGCGCTTGTCGCGAGCGGTGCGGTCATGGCCGCGGGTGGCGACGTGGGCGACACCGCGAAACAAAGCACCAACTGGACGGCCATCGGCATGTTCGGCGCCTTCGTCGCTGGCACCTTGTGGATCACCAAATGGGCTGCGGCTAAAACCAAATCTGCCGCTGACTTCTACACCGGCGGTGGCGGCATCACCGGTTTCCAAAACGGCTTGGCGATTGCGGGCGACTACATGTCTGCCGCTTCGTTCCTCGGTATTTCCGCGGCCGTGATGGCATCGGGCTACGACGGCCTGATCTACTCCATCGGCTTTTTGGTGGGCTGGCCCGTCATCACGTTCTTGATGGCTGAACGTCTGCGCAACTTGGGCAAGTTCACCTTCGCCGACGTGGCCGGTTACCGCTTCAAGCAAACGCCCATTCGCGCGTTTGCAGCGTCTGGCACCTTGGTCGTGGTCGCGTTCTATCTGATTGCACAGATGGTCGGCGCGGGTCAACTGATTAAGTTGTTGTTCGGTTTGGACTACTGGATGGCCGTGGTCATCGTCGGCGCGCTGATGATGGTTTACGTGTTGTTTGGCGGCATGACCGCCACCACTTGGGTGCAGATCATCAAGGCGTGCTTGTTGCTCGCTGGCGTGACCTTCATGGCCTTCATGGTCTTGGCGCAATTCCACTTCAGCCCTGAAGCTCTGTTTGCACAAGGCGTGGCCGTGAAAGCAGCCATCGCAGAAGCAGGCGGCAAGACCCCCGAAGAAGCACAAGCCGTTGGCTTGGCTTTGATGGGACCTGGCGGCTTCATCAAAGACCCCATCTCTGCCATCTCTTTCGGCATGGCTTTGATGTTTGGTACCGCTGGCTTGCCACACATCTTGATGCGCTTCTTCACGGTGCCTGACGCCAAAGAAGCTCGCAAATCGGTGTTCTGGGCGACCACATGGATTGGCTACTTCTACGTGCTGATTTTCATCATCGGTTTCGGCGCAATCACCTTGGTCTTGACCAACCCCGAAATGGCTGATGTGGCCAAAGGCGTCATCAAAGGCGGCGCAGGTACTGCCAACATGGCCGCGGTGCTGGTGGCCAAGTCGGTCGGTGGCGACGTGTTCTACGGCTTCATCTCTGCAGTGGCTTTCGCCACGATCTTGGCGGTGGTGGCTGGCTTGACCTTGTCGGGCGCATCTGCGGTGTCGCACGACTTGTACGCCACGGTGTTCAAGAAGGGCAACGCCGACAGCGCTGCTGAGTTGCGCGTGTCACGCATGACCACCTTGGCCTTGGGCGTCATCGCTGTGGCCTTGGGCATTGCGTTCGAGAAGCAAAACATCGCCTTCATGGTGGCCTTGGCCTTCGCGATTGCAGCGTCTGCCAACTTCCCTGTGTTGTTCATGTCGGTGCTGTGGAAAGACTGCACCACACGCGGCGCGGTGATTGGTGGCTTCTTGGGCCTGATCTCTTCGGTCGCTTTGACCGTGGTGTCGCCTTCGGTGTGGGAAGCCACACTGGGCAACCCCAAAGGCTCGGCCTTGTTCCCTTACGCATCGCCTGCGTTGTTCTCGATGACCATTGGTTTCGTGGGCATTTGGTTGTTCTCGATCCTCGATCGCAGCGACGACGCCAAGAACGAGCGTGCCGCATTTGCGGCTCAGCAAGTGCGTTCGGAAACAGGTTTTGGCGCCTCGGGCGCTTCGGGTCACTGATCCAAACCGTGCAACCCCAGCGCGCTTGACGACGCAATGGGGGACACAAAAAACCGGGCTTCATGCCCGGTTTTTTTCGTCTCAACAAATCTCAATCGCCGCGCAACTGCCTGAGCTTGATGAAGGCCATGGCGGCCATCACCGCATCGTTCAACGCATCATGCGCATCACGCACGGGCAACTTCAAATCGGCCATCAGCGTGGCAAAACGCAAATCAATGTCGGGGTTGGTTTGCTGCTCATAAGGCAGCATTTGGCGAAACTTGTGTTCGTAGTACAAGCCCGACACTTCGATCTTGGGTTGCGGCAAGCCCTGCCCCAGCAAAGGCCAAATGGCGCGGTTGAGCATGGCCACATCGAACTCTAAAAAATAGCCCACCAACGGACGACTGCCAATGAAGCGCATGAGTTGCTTCATGGCCTCATCCAAAGGCAAGCCTTGCGCCACATCTTGTTCACGCAACCGGTGAATGCGCACGCTGTCCGCGGACACCCCGCGTTCGGGACGCACCAACAACTCCAAGCGCTCGCTGGTCATGATGCGGTTGCCCACAATGCGCACCGCACCAATCGAAATGATCTCGTCCGTGCCCACGTTCAAGCCCGTGGTTTCGCAATCCAGAGACACCCATTCGTTGGGCGGTGGTGCGTCGAACATGAAACGAAACTCGGGCAAGCCCAGGTGGTAAATCAGCCACTCGCGCTTGAGTGCCCCCCACCAATGCTGCGGCGACAACACCGACAGCATCACAGGGCGTCCAACTTGAAGCGGCTGCGCAACAAGCCTCTGAAATGTTTGACCACGCCCAACGCGTCTTTGAGCAAGTCACGGTCTAAGGTCGAGAGCTTGGCCACATCGACCAAGCCACTCACCGCCTGTTGCGTGTCCATCTCCGTCAAGCCGGCCTTGAGTTTCAAGCCCATCAAAAAATGCAAGGTCTGCGTGAGGTCAGCCGCCAACGCGGGTGTGATGACCGACTTGGCCACTAAGGCCTCAATGCGTGCGATGGTGCTGGTCTCTTGCAAATGCTCAGCCAGCGCCAAGCTGCGCACGCCATGCACCAGCGGGAAAATGCCTTCTTTTTTCAGGTGCAAACCCTTTTGATCGTCTAGACCCAACAAGCGATTCCACCAGCCCAGGGACTGGCCAAACGCATCGATCGATGCCGCAAAGCGCGCCAACATGGCGTCGTTGTCGGTGGCCAAACGCATCAAGGCGTGCTGCGCATGCGCCAGCAAATGCGCATCGCCACAGACCGGATGCGCATCCAAAAAGATCGCCAAGTTCATCAAGCTGTCGGCATCGGGCATGAGCAACCACTGCTGCACCATTTGCCCAAACTCGTAGGCAGATTTGCGCCACATCGGGTTGCTGACCATGATGTGGCCCGGGCATTCGGGGTAGCCAAAAGCGGCCAGCGCTTGTGAGAACTGGCGACAAATCGCCTCCAAGTTCTCGGGCGGTGTGTAGCCATCGCGCAAGATCAAACCATTGTCTTGGTCGGTCTTGAGCAACTGCTCGCCCCGACCTTCGCTGCCCATCACAAACAGGCAACTGTTGGCCACCAAATCGGCGGGGGCGATGAGCTGCCACGCTCGCTCAAACAAACGTGCATTCAGGTCTTGCACCAAGCGCGCAATCAGACTCACCCGCGTGCCGCTGCGGTACAAAGTGGTCACCATGCGCGTGATTTGCGTGGCGGCTTGTGCCAAGCCCGCAATGTCTGTCGCGGCCTCGACCTGCACCGTGATCAGGTGCGAATGGTTGGACAAAAAGCTGAACAGATCGAGCGCTTCCAACACCCCGACCACACGCGCACCATCCGCCACAACCAAACGGTGCACGCGATGGCGCATCAGCAGTGCCAAGGCGTCGCCCACCTGATCGGAAGGTTGAATGGTGATGAGGTCGAAGTTCGACAAGGGCCCGACGGGCTGCTGATCCAGAGGGATGCCGGTGAGGATGGCGCGCTGCAAAGTTTTCGCCGTGAAGATGCCCAGTCGCTCCGGCGAGGTCGTGGCGTCACGCACCAGCACACTGGCGATGCGCTGCGCCTGGAACACCTTGACGACCGAGAGCACATCGGTGTCGCCGTCTACAAAATGTGGCGGACGCACAAACGCCTCGTCCACACGCGACAAGGTCAACGACTGCAACTCATGCTGACTTTGCCGCTGCGACAAGGCCGTGAGTTTGTTGCTCAAATCCGAGAACAACAAGGCACCAAAGGTGGCGTTGCTGGCGATCAAATCGGTGACGGTTTGGCGCGCCAGCTGATACGCCACCACCTCCTCTTGCGCCACAAAACGACTGCTGGTTTTACCGGCCACCAAACCGCGACCATCGAAGGTGTCGTCAGGCGCGTAAGTGGTGATCACTTCATCGCCCTCCAGCTGCGTGACGTAGCCTTTGATGATCACCAACAAGTGCGTGGGCGCAGCCCCCACATCGAGAATGACCTCGCCCTCGGGGTAATACGCCACATCCACGCTGTCGCGCACGAGGCGCTGCTCGTCGGGGGTTAAACAGTCAAACGGGGAGGCGGAAAAATTGAAGGCGTTCGGCATGCGGGCAATCTCAAAACAAGACCCCCATTCAACGCGTCACGCCTTGCTGAATGCTTGCAACCGAGTCCCAAGCGCTGTCAAACCATTGATCTTCGTCAAGGTAAGCACGCAGCATGGGTAAAGCGTCCAAGCCCCAAAACGTCTTGTCGTCCACGCAGAAGGTGGGCACACCAAACACCCCGCGCGCGATGGCCTCTTCGGTGTTGGCTTTGAGCTGGGCTTTCACCTCGGGCGCGTCCATGGCACGCGCGGGTTTGAGCTGCTGCACCAGCGCTTGCAATCGTGCGGCGTCATCAGCAGCTGCGCCACCTTGCCAGACATGGCGAAACACGGTTTCGCAGACCCAACGGTTGGGCGCGCCATCCGCGCTGCATGCCAACGCCAAACGCAGCAAGGCCAAGGGGTTGAACGGATGCGCGGCAGGCATGTCCAAACGCACACCCAATTGGCGGGCTTGCCACAGCACTTGGCGATAGGTCCATTCCCGCTTGCCCGCGATCTCCGCAGGCCCCAATTGGCCATGGTGCTTGAGCATGCCTGCAAACAACACGGGCTTGTACACCACATGGTGGCTCACCCCCATCAAGGCGCTGGGCAAGGCTTCGAACGCCAAGTAGGCGTAAGGCGAAATGAAATCGAGGTAGCAGGTGATGGTTTTCATGGCGTCACTTTCGGGGACGAACCACTTTGCGTGACGGCCACCAAAATGCGCTCGGCAATGCGGGCCCACACCAAGCGCTTGCGGGCATCGGGGGCTTGCCCCCAGCCACCAATTTCATCCAAGGTGCGCCAGCAGCCTTCGCAGACTTGGGTGTCATCCGTCATGCGACAGACCGAAATACAGGGAGAAGGGACAGGCCCCGGATCGCGCAACACGGTTTGTGAATACGCCAATAAATTCAGCGCAACAGCTGAAGGGCCTTGAGGTTTGGGGGTGAGTTCGCTTCCGCACATGGGAGCATTGTCGAGCAAAGACAACGCCCCCGGTGTCTCACTTGCTATTCATCGACAAGTTGGCTTTAGCGCACCGCGCCAAACACTTTAGACAACAGCGCGCTACCGGCAGCGGCTGGGTTTTGGCGCAGCTTTTTCTCTTCTTCGCCAATCATCACGTACAGGCCATCCAACGATTTGCCGGTCACGTATTGCTGCACATTGGCATTCTCTTTGTTCACCACGCCAAAGCTGGCCGCCTTGCCTGCCACTTCGTTGTAAAGGGTGGCTGCGCCCACTTTTTCGGTCGCCTGGGTCACGGCGGGCAAGAACTTCGCTGCCATAGGTTCGCGTGTTTTGGTACTGAAAAACTCCGTGACCGAGGTGTCGCCCCCGCTCAAAATCGATTTGGCATCGCTGACCGACATCGACTGAATCGCACCCGCCAGCAAGTCTTTGGATAAGGGAATGGCCGACTCGGCCGCGCGGTTCATGGCCAGCACCAACTCATCGATCTTTTGCCCCAAACCAAAGCGCTTGAGCAACTTGGACGCGTCATTCAGGTAACCGGGCAAGCCAATGCGCACCTTCTCGTTGCCCATGAACCCATCCGTTTGCCCCAACAAACTCACGGCGGCTTGCGCGCCTTTTTCCAACGCGGCTTTGAGGCCCTGCCCCGCATCTTTGTCGGTCAAATCGGCCAAGCTCAGGGCGTGGGCTTGGGTGTAGGCCAGCGTCAGCAAAGCGGCAAAGCCTGCTGAGGCTTGGCGGTTGAATTGGCGGCGGGTGGTTTGAACGCGGGGAATTGACATAGGGCTCCTGAGGGTTGAATGTCCGAAGGAGCGAGTCTATCGCCATATTTGAAAATGAAAGTGTTAAGAATTGTTACGTTTGCTGATCACGGCGCGCGCCACCCGCGAGCCCGATGGTCGGCCCAAAAAGTCGCTGATGAAGGCGCCCGCATCGATCAAGGCATCTAGGTCAATGCCCGTCTCAATGCCCATGCCATGCAGCATGTACACCACGTCTTCGGTGGCCACGTTGCCCGTGGCGCCTTTGGCGTACGGGCAGCCGCCCAAGCCCGCCACCGACGACTGAAAATTCCACACGCCCATCTGCAAGGCCGCCAAGGTATTGGACAGTGCCTGCCCATACGTGTCGTGAAAATGCCCCGACACATGCGACACATCGAAATGCTGAAGCGTAGCCTCGATGGCCTTCTGAACCTTGAGCGGCGTGCCCACCCCAATCGTGTCGGCCACGTCCACGCGCTGCACGCCAATTTGCTTCATCAAGCCTGCCAGATACGCCACGCGCTCGGGCGCGATGTCGCCTTCGTAAGGGCAGCCCACCGTGCAACTCATCGCACCGCGCACGGCCATGCCAGCCGCCAAGGCTGCCTCCACCACAGGCGCAAAGCGTTCGATGCTCTCGGCGATTGAGCAATTGATGTTCTTTTGGCTGAAGGCCTCGCTGGCCGCGCCGAACACCACGATCTCGTCGGGCTTAGATGCCACCGCCGCCTGAAAGCCTTGCAGATTGGGCGTGAGCACCGAGTAGCGCACCTTGGGCAAACGCGTGATACCCGCCATCACCTCGGCGTTGTCAGCCATCTGCGGCACCCACTTGGGCGACACAAAACTGGTGACTTCAATTTCTTGCAAGCCCGCGGCTTGCAGGCGATGCACCAGTTCAACCTTGACCGATGCAGGCACCGGCTGTTTTTCGTTTTGCAGACCGTCGCGAGGGCCGACATCGATGAGTTGGACGCGAGGCGGGAAGTTCATGGTTGTCATCGTTCTCAAAAATCAATAACCCGTGCGCGGGTCGACCAAGCCAGAAATGGTGCGCCCTTGTTCGAGCGCCAGCATTTTTTGTGCAATTTGCGCCACGCTTTCATCCCGCAAAGTGCGCGCCGAGGTGTGCGGCGTGACGGTGATTTTGGGGTGCGTCCAAAACGCATGACCCGCAGGCAACGGCTCCGTGCGAAACACATCCAAAGTCGCACCGACCAAATGACCGCTGTCGAGCAGGGCCAACAAATCGTCTTCCACCAAATGTCGACCACGCGCCACGTTGATCAGATAGGCATGCGGCGGCAGTTGCGACAACGTGGCTTGGTTCAACACGTTTTCGGTCTCAGGCGTGAGCGGCAACAAATTGACCAACACACGGCTGCTGGACAAGAACGCGTTCAATTGCTGCGCGCCCGCAAAGCACTGCACGCCCGGCAATTGTTTGGCGCTGCGGCTCCAGCCATTCACGGGAAATTCAAAGGCTTGCAGGGTCTTGGCCACACGGGCACCCAACACGCCCAAGCCCATCACGCCCACCGAAAAATCAGCACGCACATTGGGCTTGCGGTACGACCACTTGCCCTCACGCACATCGCGCTCGTACGCATCGAACTCGCGGAAATGACGAATCACCGCGTGGCTCACGTACTCGGCCATTTGCACAGACATGCCCGCGTCATCCAAACGGACCACTTGCAGCGTGGGCGGCAAGCGCAGTTGCAACAAGGCGTCGACGCCCGCACCAATGTTGAACAAGGTTTTGAGGCCCGCCTGTTCGTCGATGAATTGTTGCGGCGGCGCCCACACCACCGCATGGTCGGCCACAGGGTGACCGGCTTGCCACACCGACACGTCCGCGTGCGGCAGCAGCGCGCGCAAGCTGTCCACCCAAGGCTCGGGTTTGAGGTTCGTGAGGCAGACGGTGATTTTCATGCGGTCATTCGGTTTTGAGTTTGAGCAGCTCCGCGCCTTCTGCCACTTGGTCGCCGGGTGCGTACAGCAGCTCCAGCACTTCGCCATCGGCGGGCGCGGCCATGGTGTGCTCCATTTTCATCGCTTCCATCACCGCCAAAGGCTGACCGGCCTTGACCTTGTCGCCTACGTTCACCGAGAAAGACACCACCTTGCCTGGCATGGGAGCCGTCAAACGTCCGCCCTCTTCTGGCGCCTCGCCCGCATGGGCCAGCGCATCGATCACGGTGATGCGTGTCGCCCCCTGCGGGGCAAACACATGGGCCACATCATCGCCACCGTCCACATGCATGAACACCTGCACGCGGGCCTGCTGACCTGCAAACGCAATGGCCAATTGATCGCCTTCGGCGCGCCATGTCAACGGCCCCGTGACGGGTTCAAACGCGGAGGCGTCGGCCACCTGCTCTATCACGCTCAACTGTGTCGTGCCATCGTGGCCATAGGTCAGCAACGCGGTTTGCGCTTGGCTGTGAAACACAAAACCAAAGCGACGCGACGCCACGCCGTAAGCACGCCAGCCATCGCGACGGCTGAACGGGTCGTGGCCAGCCAAGGCGGCTTCACGCTGCAAGGTGCTGGCCACCACGGCAGCGGCGGTCAAGGCCAAGCCCAAGGGTTCTTGGCCAAACAAGGCTTTGTCTTCGCGCTGAATGAGCGCCGTGTCGAGCTTGGCCGTGGCGAACGAATCGGTTTGAATGACGCGGCGCAAGAACTGCACATTGGTGGTCAAGCCCACGATGCGCGTTTGCGCCAGCGCCTCGTCCAAGCGGGCCAAGGCTTGCTCGCGCGTGTCGCCGTGCACGATGAGCTTGGCCACCATGGAGTCGTAAAACGGGCTGATGCTGTCGCCCTCACGCACGCCGTCGTCAATGCGCACACATGACGACAGATCACTGATCTCAAAACTGCTGCACGCAGGCTTGCGGTACACCGCCAAGGTGCCAGTGGCAGGCAAAAAGTTGTTGTCGGGGTTCTCGGCGCAGATGCGCGCTTCGATGGCATGGCCTTGAATGCGCAATTGGTCTTGGCGCAAAGGCAAAGGCTCGCCACTGGCAACGCGCAATTGCCACTCCACCAAGTCGAGGCCGGTGATGGCTTCGGTCACCGGATGCTCCACCTGCAAGCGGGTGTTCATTTCCATGAAAAAGAACTTCATGGACTCGGGGCTGTCATAGCCCGTTTGCTCCACGATGAACTCCACCGTGCCCGCACCCACGTAATTCACGGCCTTCGCGGCGGCGACGGCGGCTTCGCCCATCTGCTTGCGCAGCGCTTCGGTCATGCCAGGCGCAGGTGCTTCTTCCAACACCTTTTGATGGCGGCGCTGCACCGAGCAATCGCGCTCGAACAAATACACGCAGTTGCCATGCGTGTCGCCAAACACTTGAATTTCAATGTGGCGCGGGCGCTGCACATACTTCTCGACCAACACCGCGTCGTCGCCAAAGCTGTTGATGGCTTCGCGTTTGCAACTGGCTAAAGCCTCGGCAAAGTCAGCCATCTTTTCAACAATACGCATGCCCTTGCCACCGCCGCCCGCACTGGCTTTGATGAGCACGGGGTAGCCCATGTGGTCAGCTTCGCGCTGCAACAAGGCGGGGTCTTGGTCGGCGCCGTGGTAGCCAGGCACCAAGGGCACGCCGGCTTTTTCCATCAGCTGCTTGGACTCTGCTTTGAGGCCCATCGCTTGAATCGCTGAGGCGGGGGGGCCAATGAAGACCAAGCCAGCTGCGGCGCAGGCTTTGGCGAAATCTTCGTTCTCGCTCAAGAAACCGTAGCCAGGGTGCACGGCTTGTGCGCCAGTGTCTTGCGCGGCTTGCAAAATGCGCTCCCAGCGCAAGTAGCTGTCTTTGGGCGCGCTGCCGCCGATGTGAACGGCTTCGTCACACACTTGCACATGCTTGGCCTGTGCGTCTGCATCGGAATACACAGCCACGGTTTGGATGCCCAGTTTGCGAGCAGTGGCTGCCACGCGGCAGGCGATTTCGCCACGGTTGGCGATGAGAATTTTTTGAAACATGACGGGTTGTCTTTCTGAGTTCAAGGCAAGGCGTGAATGGCGATGGGTGAATCGACGGCGGGCGAGCCCGCGTCAGAGCAGCCAGTTGGGTTTGCGTTTTTGCAAGAACGATTGCACGCCCTCTTTGCCTTCCACGCTGGCACGGATGTCGGCAATACCCGCCACGGTGTGCGCCACGAGCGCATCGTCAATGTCGCGTTCCGCCACGTCTTGCACCAAGCGTTTGCAGGCGCGCACAGCGTTGGGGCTGGCACTCACCAACGCGTGGGTGAGTTCGGCCACCTTGGCATCTAAGGCCTCTGATGCGACCACCTCGTGGACCAAGCCCACGCGGTGCGCTTCGGCAGCGCTGAAACGCTCCGCCGTTAAAAAGTAGCGATGCGAGGCGCGGGCGCCCATGGCACGAATCACGTAAGGGCTGATGGTGGCGGGGATGAGGCCGAGTTTGACCTCGCTCAAGCAGTAGGTGGCCGTGTCCACACTCACCGCCATGTCGCACGCAGCGACCAGCCCTAAGCCACCCGCAAACACATCGCCCTGCACGCGGGCGATGGTGGGCTTGGGGCAGTCGTAAATGGCGCGCAACATGGCGGCGAGCTGTCCGGCATCGGCCAAGTTTTCGTCGCGCGTGTAGTCGGCCATGCGGCGCATCCAGTTCAGGTCAGCGCCGGCACAAAACGCGGGGCCCACCGCAGCGAGCACCACGCAACGCACGTCGGTGGCAAGGCCTGCTTCGGTGAAAGCATTCTTCAATTCTGAAATAACTTCATCATTGAACGCGTTGCGCACATCGGGGCGACTGAGCGTGATGGTGCGCACGCCCGCATGGGTAGAAACAGAGAGGGCTGAAGGGTTGGTGGTTGTCATCAAAACGCCTCTTACATCACATGCGGAACAAACCAAATTTGGTGTCAGGAATCGGCGCATTCAACGATGCACTCAATCCCAGCGCCAGCACACGCCGCGTGTCGGCGGGGTCGATCACGCCGTCATCCCACAAGCGCGCCGTGGCGTAGTAGGGGTGGCCTTGGTCTTCGTATTGCTGCTTGATGGGCGCTTTGAAAGCCTCTTCTTCCTCCATGCTCCAAGCGCCGCCTTTGCCCTCAATGCCATCGCGCTTGACGGTGGCCAACACGCTGGCCGCTTGCTCGCCGCCCATCACGGAGATGCGCGCGTTTGGCCACATCCACAAAAAGCGCGGGCTGAAAGCACGGCCGCACATGCCGTAGTTGCCCGCCCCAAAGCTGCCGCCAATGATGATGGTGAACTTCGGGACCGCCGCAGTGGCCACGGCTGTGACCATCTTGGCGCCGTTGCGTGCAATGCCTTCGTTTTCGTACTTGCGGCCCACCATGAAGCCGGTGATGTTTTGCAAAAACACCAAGGGAATTTTTCGCTGGCAACACAGCTCGATGAAGTGCGCACCTTTCAAAGCGGACTCGCTGAACAAAATGCCGTTGTTGGCAATGATGCCCACAGGCATACCTTCGATGCGCGCAAAGCCGCACACCAGCGTGGTGCCAAAGCGGGCTTTGAACTCATCAAATTCCGAGCCGTCCACGATGCGCGCAATGATCTCGCGCACATCAAACGGCTTGCGCGTGTCTGCGGGGATGACGCCATACAACTCTTGCGCATCGAACTTCGGCGGCACGGGTGTGTGCGTGGCGATGTTGGGTTGTTTTTGGGCGTTGAGGTTTTTCACGGCATGACGCGCCAGCGCCAAGGCATGCACATCGTTTTGCGCCAAGTGGTCGGCCACGCCAGACAGGCGGGTGTGCACATCGCCACCGCCTAAGTCTTCGGCCGTCACCACTTCGCCCGTGGCGGCTTTCACCAAAGGCGGGCCGCCCAAAAAGATGGTGCCTTGGTTTTTGACAATGATGGTTTCGTCGCTCATGGCGGGCACATACGCGCCACCCGCCGTGCAACTGCCCATCACCACCGCGATTTGCGCAATGCCTTGCGCGCTCATGTTGGCTTGGTTGAAGAAGATGCGACCAAAGTGGTCGCGGTCGGGGAACACCTCGTCTTGGTTGGGCAAGTTGGCGCCGCCTGAGTCCACCAAGTAAATGCAAGGCAAGTTGTTTTGCTGCGCGATCTCTTGCGCACGCAAATGCTTTTTCACGGTCAGGGGGTAGTAGGTGCCGCCCTTCACCGTGGCGTCGTTGCAGACGATCATGCAGTCCACGCCGCTGACGCGGCCAATGCCGGCAATCAGGCCCGCGCACGGGGCGTCGTTGTTGTACATGTTCAACGCGGCAAGCGGCGCGACTTCGAGAAACGGCGTGCCGGGGTCGAGCAGCATTTGCACGCGGTCACGCGGCAAGAGTTTGCCGCGTGCGGTGTGTTTGGCCCGCGCCGCTTCGCCGCCACCGACGGCGATTTTTTCAAGATGCGCTTTGAGATCGTCCACCACGGCGCGCATGGCGGCAGCGTTGGCCGCGAAATCTGCGGAGCGGGGGTTCAATTGGGTGTGCAAAACAGTCATGTCTTCGTCCTTTGCGTCAGAGCTTAGGCCGAACCGTCACGCGTTGGGCGTCAGCAGGGTTGCAAATCCTGCCACAATGCACCTCCAATATGGTTAACCCTAGCCACGCAAACACACCGTCGCCAGCGCAAGGTCGTGCAGAGACGCCGATTGCTTTTATTCAGGCAATAGCGGCCGCTTACGCACAACGTGGCATGCCCATGGATGAGGCGCTGGCCAAGGCACAAATCGAGCCAAAGCTGCTGCAACAAAACGATGCCCGCGTGACGGCCATGCAGATGGAGCTGATCTCAGGCCTCGCCATGCAAGCCTTGGACGACGAAGGCTTGGGCTGGTTCAGCCGCCGCTTGCCTTGGGGCAGCTACGGGTTGCTGGTGCGTGCCTCGCTCACCTCGCCCACCCTGGGTTTGGCGCTGGCCCGCTGGTGCAGGCACCACGGCCTACTGACGGACGACATTCACCTGCACCTCAGCGAACGCCACGGCGTTGCCACCTTGCAATTGGACGAAGTGCGCGACTTGGGGCTGTTTCGCGAGTTCTGTGTGGTGTCCGTGTTGCGCAATGCCTTGGGCGTGGCGTGTTGGTTGACGGATTCGCGCATTCCCCTGCAAGCCACCCATCTGCGTTTTGCTGCGCCAGCTCACCAAGACAGCTACCGCGTGTTGTTTGACGGGCCCACCACGTTCAACGCGGCGGCGAACACCTTGCAGTTTGATGCGGGCTATTTGGCCTTACCCGTGCGCCGCGATGAAGCCGCGCTGCAACAGATGCTGCAACGCGCTTTGCTGTTGACCGTGCGCCCTTACCGACGCGACCGCTTGCTGGTGGAGAAAGTGCGTCAAACCTTGGCCCAACATCCCGAGCATGGACGCAACGCCGAAGACTTGGCCGCCTGGCTCAACATGTCGGCACGCACGCTGCACCGACAACTGAAAGAAGAAAACGCCTCGCTGCAAGAACTCAAAGACGCCGTGCGCCGCGATGTCGCCATGACGCAGCTGCAACGCACCACGCGACCGCTGAAACAAATTGCCGAAGCGGCAGGGTTTCAAAACGAGAAGAGCTTTATTCGTGCGTTCAAAGGCTGGACAGGCACCTCACCCGACGCGTTTCGTCAACAACGCCATCGCTGAGCGTCTTGGGTGCCAGCCCATCAGGCGGCGGTAAACAGCGCGGGGAACTCGCTCATGCAGGTGAACACATGGGCCGCACCGGCCGCACGCAACACGTCCGCCTGCCCGTGGGCGGCATAGCCCCACACCGTAGCCCCCGCCGCGACGCCAGCGGTCACGCCCACCGGTGTGTCTTCGACCGCGAGGCAACGCTTGGGGTCTTTGCCCAAATGCGCGGCAGCGGCCAAATACACATCGGGTGCGGGTTTGGTGTGCGGCACTTCGTGGCCACTGAAAATGCGACCGTCAAAGAAGTCGAACAAGCCCACTTTGCCCAGCATCAAATTGATTTTGAATCGGTCTGCGCCAGACGCGCAGGCAATCTGACCTTGGCAAGCATCGAACACATGCTGCACCGCGGCGTGGATGTGGGGAATGGCCGTGATGTCGGCCTCTAAACGCAGATTGCGACGGCGGTAAAACTCATCCATGAAGGCATCGCTCAACGGCTTGCCTGTGTTGGCCTCGATCAAGTCGCGGCGATTGCGCACGGTGTGACCCACAAAGTGCGCCATGCATTCTTGCAAGGTCAGCGTCCAGCCACTTTCTTGCAGCATGTCGCGCAAGGCCCCACAGGTGAGGGCTTCGCTGTCGACCAGCACGCCATCACAATCAAACAACACGGCTTCGAATTTCATACGCCAATTATCAGGGCCGGAACTGACGAAGAAAAACAGCGTCCTGGCACGACGCGCTAGAGCACATCGCCGTCCACATACAACCAACGTCCGTCTTCGCGCACAAAGCGGCTGCGCTCATGCATGCGCACGGCGCCGCTGGGCAGGCGGTAACGGGCGACAAAAGTCACCTCGGCCGTGTGGTCGCCGGTCATGTGGTGGTCGCGCACCTCAAGGCCTAACCATTTGGCACCCGCATCAAAGTCGAGCGATGCTGGGCGTGTGCTCGGGTGCCACGTGGCGAGCAAATAGTCAGCGCGCTCTTGCACAAAGGCGCTGTAACGAGAACGCATCAAGGCCTCAGCGTTGGGGGCAGGCGTCGCGTCAACGTGGTCCACAAAAGCACCACAACAGGCGGCATACGCCAAGGGGCGACGCTTGACGTCGGTGCGTCCACAAGGGCAAGCGACAGCGGTGGTCATATCGCGCGTTTAAGGCAACACCGAGATGGTGCCGCGCATGCCTGCGTCGTAATGGCCGGGTTCAAAACACGCCATGTGCAACACGCCGGCATCGGTGAAGGTCCAGACCAACTCACCCGTTTCACCCGCGCCCAAGGACAAGGCGTTGTGGGCGTGTGAGTGCCCTTCTTTTTGCTGCTTCATGGCGGCCGCATGGGCGCGCAAATCGTCTTCGCTGCCAATCACCATTTCGTGACGCACTTTGCCGGTGTTGGTCACGCGAATGCGCACGGTCTCGCCGGAGGTGGCTTGCCAATTGGCGGGGGTGAAGCGCATGGCATCGTTCATCTCGATGGCGACGATGCGGGTGTCTGCAGCCGCAGCGTCCTGATGGGTATGCGCGGCCTCTGTCGCGACGCCATGCGTGTGCGCCTCTGCGGCGGAGCTGTTGTCATGGGCGTGACTGTGTTCGGATGGCGGCAAACCTTGCAAAAACGACCATGCCGTGGCGGAAATCGCCATGACCACCGCAAAGGCCACCAAGCCGTAGCTCACCAAAGACCGCACCGAGGTGCGCGTGCGCCCCTCCATGAAGTACATGGCCAAAAGGCTGAGCACAAACCCCAAGGGCACCACCCACAAGCTGCGGTCTGGCGAATCAGGGAAGTGTTGCAAACCGCCTGTGAAAAAGCCCAATCCGATGGACGACACCAAACCAAAACCCAGCACATCGGTCCAGCGCACATTCAGCGCTTCGCGGTTGCGCGTCTCCAACCATGCGCCAAACAAATAGGACAACACGCCAAAGCCCGCCGTCCAAAACGAACGCGTTTCGCTGAAAAATCCGTGGTTGACGGCGCCAGCAATGAAGCTGATGCCGCCGTATTTGAAAAGCGTGGCAATGTGGGATTGGGCGAAGTTCATACGATGTCCTGTTAACGAAGCACGATGCTACACACGCCACGTGAATGGCATGTGAAGCGACATCAAGCCAAGGCGCGTTGGATGATGATTTTTTGCACGTCGCTGGTGCCTTCGTAAATTTGGCACACGCGCACGTCACGGTAAATGCGCTCGACGGGAAAGTCACTCACCACGCCGTAACCACCCAAAGTTTGAATGGCGACGCTGCACACCTTCTCGGCCGTTTCGCTGGCAAAGAGTTTGGCCATGGCGGCCTCTTTCAAACACGGCAAACCGGCGTCACGCAAAGCAGCGGCGTGGTACATCAACTGACGCGCGGCTTCGAGCTGGGTGGCGCAGTCGGCCAAACGGAAACCCACAGCTTGGTGGTTGAAGATGGCGGTGCCAAAGCTCACGCGCTCTTTGCTGTAGTGCAACGCCGCTTCAAACGCGCTGCGGGCCATGCCAATGCTTTGCGCGGCAATGCCGATGCGGCCACCTTCCAACGCAGACAAGGCGATCTTGTAGCCCTCGCCTTCAACGCCAATCAAGTTCTCAGCAGGAATACGGCAGTTGTCGAAGTTGATTTGCGCGGTGTCGCTGCTGTGTTGGCCCAGCTTGTCTTCGAGTCGCGCCACTTGGTAGCCGGGCGCGTTGGTCGGCACGATGAAGGCGCTCATGCCTTTCTTGCCCGCGCCTTTGTCGGTCACGGCAATGACGATGGCCACATGGCCATTTTTGCCGCTGGTGATGAATTGCTTCACGCCGTTGATGACGTATTCGTCGCCCTCTTTGGTGGCGGTGGTGCGCAGGGCCGACGCGTCGGAGCCCACATGTGGCTCGGTCAAACAGAACGCGCCGAGCATGTTGCCTTGGGCTAATTCGGTGAGCCATTGTTTCTTTTGCGCGTCGTTGCCGTAGCGCATGAGGATGGCGTTGACGGGGCAGTTGGTCACGCTGATGGCAGTGCTGGTGCCGCCATCGCCTGCGGCGATTTCTTCGAGCACCAAAGCGAGGGTGAGGTAGTCCAAACCAGCGCCGCCCAAGTCTTCGGGCACGCAAATGCCATACGCGCCGAGCGCGGCCAGCCTCTTGTGCACCGCGTGCGGAAAGGTGTGCTCTTTGTCCCACTTGGCGGCGTTGGGCCACAGTTCTTGTTGAGCAAAGTCGCGCACAGCGTCGCGGATCATGGTTTGGTCAGGCGTGAGCAACATGGCGCGTCCTTAAATGAGTTCTAAGGCCACGGCCGTGCCTTCGCCGCCACCGATGCACAAGGTGGCCAAGCCTTTTTTCAGGCCGCGTGCTTTGAGCGCGTGAATCAGCGTGACCATGATGCGTGCACCGGATGCGCCGATGGGGTGACCCAAGGCACACGCGCCGCCGTTGACGTTGACTTTGTCGTGTGGCACGTTGAGCTCTTTCATGAGCGCCATGGGCACGACAGCGAAGGCTTCGTTGACTTCCCACAAGTCCACATCACCCACAGCCCAACCGGCTTTGGCCAACGCTTTTTGTGTGGCGCCAACGGGCGCGGTCGCAAACCACTCGGGCTCTTGCGCATGTGTGGCGTGGCTGACGATGCGGGCCAAGGGCGTGCAGCCCAATTGCTTGGCGGTGCTTTCGCGCATCAACACCATGGCGGCAGCGCCATCGTTGATGGACGAGCTAGAGGCGGCGGTGATGGTGCCGTCTTTTTTAAACGCGGGCTTGAGCGAGGTGATTTTGTCGAGCTTGACTTTGCCGGGGCCTTCGTCAATCGACACCACACTTTCGCCAGTGCGGGTCTTGACCGTGACGGGGGTGATCTCTGCAGCAAAGGCCCCCGACTCGGTGGCGGCTTTCGCGCGTTGCACGCTGGCGGTGGCAAAGGCGTCTTGCTCGGCGCGTGTGAAGCTGTATTTGGCGGCACAGTCTTCGCCGAAGGTGCCCATGCTGCGGCCTGCTTCGTAAGCGTCTTCTAAACCGTCGAGCATCATGTGGTCAAACAAACGGTCGTGGCCCAAGCGATAACCGCCGCGGCCTTTGAGCATGAGGTAAGGCGCATTGGTCATGCTTTCCATACCGCCGACCACCAAAACATCGTGTGTGCCAGCGATCAGCATGTCGTGCGCGAACATCGCAGCGCGCATGCCTGAGCCACACATTTTGGACAGCGTCACGGCGCCCGCACTTTTGGGCAAACCGCCTTTGAAACCGGCTTGACGCGCAGGGGCTTGGCCCTGGCCTGCCATCAGACAGTTGCCAAACAAAACTTCGGTCACCAACTCTGGGTTGATACCAGCACGCTCTACCGCGGCTTTGATGGCTGCGCCGCCGAGGTCGTGTGCGGCGAGGCTTGAGAAGTCGCCTTGAAAGCTGCCCATGGGTGTGCGAGCAGCGCTGACGATGACGATAGGGTCGGACATGAATTTCTCCAATTTAAAAAAGAAAAATGCCGCGCCGACCCACAGGGTCACGCGGCGGGAAGCATGCCACCACGGGGGTAGCGTTTGAAAGCGTTGCGGAACACATCGACCACTTCACCCGCGTGGCTCATGGTCACGCCGAGGTCTTTGACCAAGCCGTTGTCGAGGCCGTAAATCCAGCCGTGCACGGTCACTTTTTGGCCGCGGCCCCATGCGTCTTGCATGACGTTGGACAAGGCGACGTTGCCCACCTGCTCGATCACATTCATCTCACACATGACCGATTCAAGTTCAGCTTGCGGCAAATGGTTGAGGCGTTGGCGATGGCGCAAGCGCACGTCTTGCACATGACGCAACCAGTTGTCTGCCAAGCCCACACGCGTGCCACGCGTGGCGGCCAACACACCACCGCAACCGTAGTGGCCCACCACCATGATGTGCTCCACCTTGAGCGCGTCCACCGCGTATTGGATGACAGACAAGGCGTTCAAATCGGAATGCACCACCACGTTGGCCACGTTGCGGTGCACAAACACCTCCCCTGGATCGAGGCCCGTGATTTGGTTGGCGGGCACGCGGCTGTCGGAGCAGCCAATCCACAAATACTTGGGATTTTGCTGGTTGGCCAAGCGTGAGAAATACGCAGGATTCTCTTGAATCATGCGGCCGGCCCACGCCCGATTGTTGTCAAAGAGGTGTTGAAGTGATGTGCTCATGCGTCGATTGTCGCCGTGCCGCAATTCCTTTTTGTGACTACGGATTTCAGCAAGTCTCGGCAAACAACTCGCGGCCAATCAGCATGCGGCGAATCTCGCTGGTGCCGGCACCAATTTCGTACAGCTTGGCATCGCGCCACAAACGACCCAAGGGGTATTCGTTGATGTAGCCGTTGCCCCCAAAAATCTGCACGCCTTCGCCAGCCATCCACGTGGCTTTTTCGGCGGTCCACAAGATGACCGATGCGCAGTCTTTGCGCACTTGGCGAACGTGGTCGGTGCCAAGTAAGTCGAGGTTTTTCGCCACGGTGTAGGCAAAGCTGCGACCGGCTTGCAGCACGGTGTACATGTCGGCGACTTTGCCTTGGATGAGTTGGAACTCACCAATGCTTTGGCCAAATTGCTTGCGGTCGTGGATGTAGGGGATGACGTTGTCCATCACCGATTGCATGATGCCCAGAGGACCGCCAGTCAGCACAGCGCGTTCGTAGTCCAAACCACTCATCAAGACTTTGGCCCCCATGTTCAGGCCACCCAAAATGTTTTCAGCGGGCACTTCGACGTTTTGGAACACCAGCTCGCCAGTGTGGCTGCCGCGCATGCCCAGCTTGTCGAGCTTTTGCGCGACGCTGAAGCCCTTCATACCTTTTTCGATCAAAAAGGCCGTCACACCGCGTGCGCCCAACTCGGGCTCGGTCTTGGCGTAGACCACCAGCGCGTCGGCATCGGGGCCGTTGGTGATCCACATCTTGCTGCCGTTGAGCACGTAGTAGCCGCCCTTGTCCTCTGCCTTGAGCTTCATGCTGATGACGTCAGAACCCGCACCGGGCTCGGACATGGCCAATGCGCCCACATGTTCACCGCTGATCAACTTGGGCAAGTATTTTTGACGTTGCGCATCGGTGCCGTTGCGCTTGATTTGGTTCACGCACAAGTTGCTGTGTGCGCCGTAGCTCAGGCCCACGCTGGCCGAGGCGCGCGAGATCTCTTCCATCGCGATCATGTGCGCGAGGTAGCCCATGTTGGCGCCGCCGAATTCTTCACCCACGGTGATGCCCAACACGCCCAAGTCGCCCATCTTGCGCCACAGGTCCATGGGGAATTGGTCGTTGCGGTCGATCTCGGCGGCGCGCGGGGCGATCTCGGCTTGGGCGAATTCGCGCACGGCATCGCGCAGCGCGTCGATGTCTTCACCAAGTTGAAAATTCAGTCCGGGCAAGTTGTTCATGGGGGTCTCCTTGTGTGTCTCAGTAACTTTGTTTGACGGTGGCCAAGGTTTGTTGCATCAAGGCGCAAGGCGATTCACCGCCGTCGTCGTTCAGATGCACCACCTCGGCCGTGGTGATGATGAGCCGCTTGCCCGCACGCACCACATGGCCGCGTGCACGCAACTCGCCGCCTTGGAAGGCAGCCAAAAAGTTGATCTTGTATTCGACCGTGGTCACCTCTTGCCCCTCAGCGGCCAAGGTCAGACCGGCGTAGCCTGCGGCGATGTCGGCCAAAGCGCCCATCGCGCCGCCGTGGTAGCCGCCTTGCTGCTGGGTCACACGCTCGGAATAGGGCAAGGCGATTTCGACCTCACCGGGCGCGACCGACACCAAGCGAGCGCCGAGGTGGCGCATCATGCCTTGACGCACAAAGCTGGCTTCGATGCGGGCGTGCAAATCGGGATGCGCCGTCGTGACGGATGGAGGGGTGTTTGTCGTGCTCATGCTTTGACGGCCTTGGGTTGTGTCGCACTCACCGCACCTTGCTTGGCCAACAGGCTGCGGGCTTCTTTTTCATGCACCTTGACTTCGTCAAGGTTGGCTTGGATTTCGGCCATTTGCTCTTCCAGCTGGCGTTTGTGATCGGCCAGCACCACCAAAAACTTTTGCAGCTGTGGGCCTGTGTCGCGCGGGCTGTCGTACATGTCGATCAGGTCTTTGGCCTCCGTCAACGACAAGCCCAAACGCTTGGCGCGCAGGGTGAGCTTCAGACGCGTGCGGTCACGGTGGCTGTAGACACGATTGCGGCCGCCGGGGCCGGAGCGCTCCGGCTGCAGCAAGCCCATGTCTTCGTAAAAACGGATGGCCCGGGTCGTGAGATCGAACTCACGCGCCAAGTCGCTGATGGAATATGTGGTGGCCATGTTGTGTTTACGTTTACGTAAACGTCAATTATGACGGGAAAATTCAAAGCCGCCAAAAACGCGTCAATGCCAAGGCGGCAAGGGCTCATCTTTCAGCACGCGACGGCGCTCAGCGTAGTCGGGCATGACCGTTTTGACAGTGTCCCAAAAGCGCGGGCTGTGGTCCATCACGCGCAAATGGCTCAACTCATGGGCAACCACATAGTCAATCACCTCCAGCTTGTGGTGCACCAAGCGCCAGTTCAGACGAATCGCACCACTCGCGCTGGCACTGCCCCAGCGCGTCGCCGCACTGCTGAGCGACAGGCGCTGCCACTGCACATTCAACAGCGGCGCGAAGTGATGCAAGCGCTCGGTGAACAAGGCTTTGGCTTGCCGCATGAGCCAGGCCTGCACGGCATCGCGAATTTGCTCGGGCGTGGCGTGAAGCGGTAGGCCCAAGCGCAGCGTGTGCAAGGTGTCTGGGCGATCTGAAGGTTCAAATTGCGCGCTGTTCTTTTTCAAAGCGCGGCTGGAGTCGAGCACGGCCTGCAACTGTCCGCCCAAATAAGGCACCACCACGCCATCGCACCAAACGATGCGCTGGGCCCCCATCTGCGCATGGCGCTCGCCCATTTCAATCAGCTTGCGAGAAATCCAATCGGCCTTTTGGCGCAGCGCCGACTCCACCTCGCCCACCGTCACCCACGTCGGCGCGCTGACCTCCAGCCCATCGGGGCCCACAGACATGCCGATGGTGCGGCGCTTGCCACGTCGAAAGGCATAGGCCACATCGGAGGTGCCCAGTTGAATGCGACGCGTGGCGCGCGGGTGGGTGAACTGCGCTTTGGGCAGCACTTGGCCCAGCGGTTCGGCGGGTTGATGCGGCCCTTGCAGCGCTCGCGGCCTTGGCAAAGGCGGCGGCACAGGACTGGGTGACACCTCAAACATATCCAGCACGAGTTGCAAGAAGCGGCTCATGCGTAAGGCCTCACGACTTGGCGACGTAGGCCTCGGGATCGAGACGGTGCATTTCGGACTCGATCCAATTTTCGACTTCACGGGTCAGCTCATCGGCCTCGCGCCCGACGCTGTCAATGGGCGCGCCGATCGACACGTCCACCACGCCCGGGAACTTGATGAAGGCCTTGCGTGGCCAGCATTTGGCGGAGGTCACCGCAATCGGAATCACGGGTGCGCCCGTGGCGATGGCCAAGCGCGCGCCGCCACTTTTGTAATTGCCGCGCTCACCGCGTGGAATGCGCGTGCCTTCAGGAAACATGATGACCCACGTCCCTTGCGCCAGCAACTTCTGCCCCTGCTCCACCACTTTGCCAAAGGCTTTGGCGCGCTGGCTGCGGTCGATGTGAATCATGTCCAACAAGCCAATGGCCCAGCCAAAAAATGGCACGTACAACAACTCGCGTTTGAACACATAGGCCAAGGCGTGCGGCATGATCGCCGGCATCAAAAAGGTCTCGTAGGTCGATTGATGTTTGACCAACAAAATGGCGGGACTGGTCGCGCCATCAGGCAAATTTTCTTGGCCTTGAATGCGGTAGCGCACGCCCATGATGACGCGTGCCGCTTGAATGCTCAGGTTAAGCCAAGATGCCGCGATGGCGTAACGTTTGTTCGGCCCCAAGCCCACCGCCGCCGCCAACACAATCAACAAAGCAAATGGAATGACCGTGACAAACATGAACGCCATGTGCACGGTGGATCGAATCATGGCCATCATGCGAGGGCTCCTGTTTTATGAGGTGTTTTGTGCACCGCGTGGACTTTGGTCTCGGGCTGCACCAGCAGCCAATCGACAAAGGCGGCTAAGTCTTCATGCGCACGCGTGTCTTGCGGAAAATCAGCGGGTAATGTTTTGCCGCGCAGTTTTTGCCCCTTGCCCGTGTAGACCAAGTGCGGGGTGCACCCCGCCGCCGCACCGGCTTGCAAATCACGCAAGCTGTCGCCCACGGTGTGCACGCCAGTCAACTCCATGCCGTAGCGTTCACCAATTTGCTCAAACAAACCCGGCGCTGGCTTGCGGCATTGACAGGTTTCATCAGGGCTGTGCGGACAGTAAAAAACCGCATCAATGCGACCGCCCGCCACACCCAAGAGCTTGTGCATCTTGGCGTGCATGGCGTTGAGCGCAGCCACGTCGAACAAGCCGCGACCCAAGCCCGATTGGTTCGAGGCCACCACCACATGCCAACCCGCGTGATTCAGTCGTGCAATGGCTTCTAAGGCCCCCGGCAAGGGCAACCATTCATCGGCAGACTTGACGTAATCGTCGCTGTCTTGGTTGATGGTGCCGTCGCGGTCGAGGATGACGAGTTTGGTGATCATGCGGTGTATGTCTTGCGCTTAAGTGTGACCGTGAACCAAGCTTAAGTTGCCAAGCACGACAAGTCGGCCACTCGGTTCATGGCGAGGTGCAAGCTTTTGAGCAGACCTTGGCGGTTCAAGCGCAAATCCATCTCTTCGGCGTTGACCATCACATCGTCAAAGAACGCGTCCACAGGCGAGCGCAAGGTGGCCAAGGTTTGCAAAGAGGCTGTGTAGTCGCCGGCTTTGAACTGGGCTTCCGATTCGGGCAGCAACTTTTGCATGATGGCGTACAGCGCTTGTTCAGCGTCTTCTTTGAACAAGGCGGTGTTGACGTGTGCGTCGACTTCGCCTGCTTTTTTGAGCACGTTGCCAATGCGTTTGTTGGCAGCAGCCAAAGCAGCAGCCTCAGGCAAGGCGGCGAAAGCACGCACGGCAGTGAGGCGCTTGGCGACATCGCTCAAGCGTTGTGGGCGCAGCGCCAGCACGGCCTCCACCTCTTGCGCGGAATAACCTTGCTCACGCAAGCCGCCGGAGAGGCGGTCGTAAATGAAAGAGGTCAACGCTGCTGCGGGGTCGGTGATTTTGTCGCCGAAGGCGGGGATGGCCTGTGCAATCAGCGCGTCCAACGCCACATCCAAATTGGCTTCGCTCAACATGCGCACCACGCCCAAGGCGTGACGACGCAAAGCGAAGGGGTCTTTGTCACCCGTGGGCAAGTTGCCAATGCCGAACATGCCCACGAGGGTTTCGAGCTTGTCGGCCAAGGCCACCACCACACCCACGGTGTTGCGTGGCAATTCGTCGCCTGCAAAGCGTGGCTTGTAGTGGTCTTCGATGGCTTGCGCCGTGTCTTCGCCCAAGCCATCGTGACGGGCGTAGTAGCCGCCCATGATGCCTTGCAACTCGGGGAACTCGCCCACCATGTCGGTCAGCAAATCGGTTTTGGCCAGTTGCGCGGCGGTGTCGACGGCTTGCATGAATGTTGTGTTCACGGCAGCGTCTTTGGCTTGCGGCAACAAAGCGGCGATGCCTTTGGCGATGGCGCGCACGCGGTCGGTGCGCTCGCCTTGGGTGCCGAGTTTGTTGTGATACACGACCTTGGCCAAACCTTCCACGCGCGAAGCGAGTGTCTTTTTACGGTCTTGGTCAAAGAAGAATTTGGCATCGGCCAAACGTGGGCGCACCACGCGCTCGTTGCCACCGATCACAGCAGACGCATCATCGGGCGTGATGTTGCTGACCACCAAGAATTGGTTGGTGAGCTTGCCTGCTGCGTCGAGCAAGGGGAAGTATTTTTGATTGGCCTTCATCGTGAGGATGAGGCACTCTTGGGGCACGTCGAGGAATTGTTTTTCAAACTCGCACACCAACACGTTGGGGCGTTCGACCAAGGCGGTGACTTCTTGCACCAAGGCGTTGTCCAGCAACGCCACCTCAGCCTCGGCATCGCTCAAGGCCTGCATGCCTTGCTCCACTTCCAGCACCGCATTGAACTGGCGGGCCTTGGCGCGAAGCTGACGAATCATGTCGCGGCTGCGCTCTTTGTAGCTGGCGATGACAGCGCCGTCTTTGGCGAGCGTGTCGGCGTAGACGTCGGCGTTGGCCAACACGACGGGCGACACACGGGCTTCAAAGCGGTGGCCTTGTGTGCTGTTGCCAGCGGTCAAGCCCAACGCTTTGACGGGCACCACGCTGCTGCCGTGCAAGGCGACCAAGCTGTGTGCGGGGCGCACGAAGTTGACGCTGCTCCAGCCGGGCAATTCACAGTCGGTCTCAAGCTGGTAGCTCATCACTTTAGGGATGGGCAATTTGGCAATGGCTTCGTTCAAGGCCTTTTGCAAACCATCGACCAAACTCGCGCCTTTGACGATGCTGTCGTAAAACAAGGCTTCGGCTTTGCCATCGGGTGCGCGTTTGAGTTGCGCCACGGCATCGGGGCCAGCGCCCAAGGCTTGCAGTTTTTTCAACAAGGCAGGCGTGGCGTTGCCATTGGCGTCCAAGCCCACAGTGACGGGCATGAGTTTTTGTTGCACAGCTTTGTCAGCGGCCAATGCAGACACGGCGGTGATGTGTGCAGCCAAACGGCGTGGCGATGCGTAGGCCGTCACAGCAGAATTGGCAGCTGTCAAACCTTGGGCTTTGAGTTGCTCGAACAGCACGCTAGAAAAAGCGTCGCCAAGTTTTTGCAATGCCTTAGGTGGCAGCTCTTCCACGAAGAGTTCGATGAGTAGGTTTTGTGTCGTCATGTTCTTGTGTCCTACGCTCAAGCGGTCTTCTTTGGCATTTGTTCGACCCACTCGCGCGGGGCCATGGGAAAGCCCAAGCGCTCGCGGCTCTCGTAATAGCTTTGCGCCACAGCGCGCGCCAAGTTACGGATGCGGCCGATGTAGGCAGCACGCTCGGTCACGCTGATGGCGCCGCGGGCGTCGAGCAAGTTGAAGGTGTGTGCGGCTTTGAGCACTTGCTCGTAAGCGGGTAAGGCGAGCTGCGCGCCCATGAGGTGCTGCGCTTGCTTCTCGTGCGCACCAAAAGCGGTGAACAAGAATTCGGCATCGCTGTGCTCGAAGTTGTAGGTGGATTGCTCCACTTCGTTTTGTTTGTAGACATCGCCATACGTCAAGCCATCGGTCCATTGCAAGTTGTAGACGTTGTCCACACCTTGCAGGTACATGGCCAAGCGCTCTAGGCCGTAGGTGATTTCGCCGGTGATGGGTTTGCAGTCAATGCCGCCGACCTGTTGGAAGTAGGTGAACTGCGTGACTTCCATGCCGTTCAACCACACTTCCCAGCCCAAGCCCCAGGCGCCCAAAGTTGGGTTTTCCCAATCGTCTTCGACGAAACGAATGTCGTTTTTCTTGAGGTCAAAGCCGAGGGCTTCGAGCGAGCCCAAGTACAGCTCCAAGATGTTGCTGGGCGCGGGCTTCAACACCACTTGGTATTGGTAGTAGTGCTGCAAGCGGTTGGGGTTCTCGCCGTAGCGGCCGTCTTTGGGCCGGCGGCTGGGTTGCACGTAGGCGGCCTTCCAAGGCTCTGGGCCCAAGGCGCGCAAGAACGTGGCGGTGTGCGAGGTGCCCGCACCGACCTCCATGTCGATGGGTTGCAACAAGGCACAGCCTTGCTCGGCCCAGTAGGACTGGAGTTTGAGAATGATTTGTTGAAAAGTCAGCATAAAACCCATGCCAACATGGCGTTGGCGAAAAGGAGCAGGTCAAGACGCCTGCAAACCCTTGATTTTACGGGCCGAAATAGCGTTTACCGTGCTTGGCTCGAGAACCCAGCCAAGCCACACACGCCAACACGGCGAAAGCCAAGCCCACCAACGGCCAAAGACCCCAAGCAGAGACCCAGCGGGCGTAGGGCGTCGCCGGCCCATGAACGCCTTGAACCTGCCCATGCAAGGCACCTTGCACTGCGCTGGGCAGACGATGCGTGACCACCCCCTGTGCATCAATGATGGCGGTGGCCCCTGTGTTGGTGGCCCGCAACATCGGACGCCCCAGTTCCATGGCGCGCATGCGGGAAATATTCAAATGTTGGTCAATGGCGACGGTATCGCCGAACCAAGCAATGTTGCTGACGTTGACCAAGATGGTGGGGGCGTGATCGGGGTCAGCAAAACTTTTGGCCAGCTCTTCGCCAAACAAATCTTCAAAACAAATATTCGGGGCGATGCGCTCGCCCTTCCATGCCAACGAAGGCTGGACCACGGCGCCGCGTGAAAAGTCGCCCATGGGAATGTGCATCAGGCGGACAAACCACTGAAACATGGGGGGCACAAATTCGCCAAAGGGCACCAAATGGTACTTGTCGTAACGGTACGGTTCACCTGCCGTGTTGGGCTGTAACGCCAAGACGGAGTTGGTGAATTGACGTGCGCGTTCAGCCGAGCTCCCCGCCTCCGCGTTGACCTGGGCCACCAAAGGCATGCCGATCAACGCGGCTTGCTGGCCGTGCGAGAAATGTTGTTGCAAGTCTTGCCAATAGCCTGCGGGCAATTGCTGCGGCAAAAGCGGCAATGCCGTTTCGGGGATGACGACCAAGTCAGCACGGCTTTGCAACAGCCCTTGCCGATAGTCATTCAGGGCTTGGGCCACGCCTGTACCGAACTTCAAATCTTGCTGCACATTGCCTTGCAGCAGCGTGACGGTCAATGGGGCGTGAGAGGATGAATCCGTGACAGACGCAAGCGGCGTGAAGGTCGTGACACCCACCGTGGCGAATGCACCAACAAACAGCCCGCCCGCCAAACGGTTGCGCCAAGCGGTGCGTGACTGTCCGTTTTCAGCGCCCAGCAACATGGCCACAAACGCGGCCATGCCGCTCATGCCGTACACCCCAACCCATGAGGCCCAAGGATGCAAAACACCATCCACGTGGGCATAGCCAATGGCCCCCCATGGCAGGCCGGTGAACAAGGTGCCACGCACCAACTCTGCCAACATCCACAGCACGCCAAAGGCGGTCGCTTTGCTGAGAACACCGAGTTGGCGCACGCCGATGGCGCAATACACCCAAGCGGCGGCAGCGTAAATACAAGCCAAGCTCGCCGCAAGTGCCAGCACAGCCGCCCCAGCCAAAAGGGCGGGCATGCCGCCGTACGTGTTCATCGAAATGAACAACCACCACAAACAGCCGACTAACCATGCGCAAGCAAACCTCCCAATGCGCCAAAAGGCCTCTCGCGGTTGTTCGGAACGGTCTAGCCATGCCGCAGCGAATGACAAACTCAAAAGCTGCAACCAGCCCAATGCCACGCCTTGACTATTTCCTGCAAAAGGCCACGCCAATGCCAAGGCTTGCAACAGCCCTGCTGCGATCAGCCCCAAGGTGAGCCAGACACGAGACAGGGGCAGGCGGGGCGTGTTTTGCGTCAGTTGCATCAGACCGAACGAGGCTGCGCCTTAGCTGGCGAGGGGTAGACCTTGAACCATTTCACGGCCCCAGCTTTGGTGTGCATCACTTCAAAACGCTGCTCGCTGACATCGAAAAATTCCCCACGACGTGGCACATGCCCCATCGCGTGGGCAATGAAGCCCCCAATGGTGTCGAATTTGTTCTCGCCATTGGCGGTGTCTTCATCCAACTCAAAGGCGATGTTGAAAGCTTCGGCAACGCGCGACATATCGGTGTCACCGCTGACGCGGAAGGTGCTGTCGGCCAGGGAAAAAATATCGCCGGCATCGTCGTCTTGATCGAACTCATCTTCAATCTCACCGACGATTTGTTCCAGCACATCTTCGATGGTGATCAGGCCGGCAATGCGGCCAAACTCGTCGACCACCAAAGCCATGTGGTTGCGGGTGTTGCGAAACTCACGCAGCAGATCGTTCAAGCCTTTGCTTTCGGGCACAAAGACGGGCGGGCGCAGCAAGGTGCGCAAATTGAGCGCAGGCGACCGCTGAAGTTTGAGTAAGTCTTTGGCCAACAAAATACCGACGATGTTGTCGCGCTCCCCCTCAAAAACGGGAAAGCGAGAGTGCGCGGTATCAATGACCTGATGCATGCAGTCGTCAATGGCCTCATCGATGTTGATCAAGTCCATGCGCGGTGCGGCGACCATGACTTCCCCTGCCGTCAAGTCAGCCATGCGCAGCACGCCTTCGAGCATGATGCGGCTCTCAGCGCCAATGACTTGGTTTTCTTCTGCGTCGGAAAAAGCGCCCATGAGCTCTTCGTGAGAGTCGGGGCCGGGATGGATGAACTCGATGAAACGCTGCCAATAGGTGCGTTGGTCATTCGAGTCTGCAGCTCTTGAATTCGGGGCGATCACATGATTGCGGCGCTTGGCCGCGAAAGTCTGTCAAGCCTTAAGCATAGCCCAAGCACGGCGTTGATTGCCTGACTATTCTGCAGCTTGGTGGCGGCCTGCACGCACGCCTTGGCGGATTTCTTCGACTTTGGCTAAGAAGTCCCAAAATTTCTTCGCGTCTTCTTTGATGCTGTAGTTGGCTTTTGCAAATTGATCCACCACCAACTCAGTGACGCGGCTGTCTAAATCTCGCTTGGGCAAGCGCAAATAGGCTTCGGTCTCTGAACCATCACGCTCCACGGTCGCGCCGCTTTTTCGAGCGATTCGGATCATGGGGGCGTTCTCGCTCAAGGCGTGAATATAAATTTCGGAAATTTTTTCATTGCGAGCGTGCATGACCGCGCGTTCGAACAATCGCGCGCCATAGCCACGGCCTCGCGCAGAGGCTTGTACCGAGACGCCAAACTCTGCATTCGACGTGCGGCCGGGCTCTTTCATGATGGCCAAATGTGCCATGGCCACGATGTCTAAGTTGCGGTTAAAAATACCGTAAATCTCGTCGCGCTCAAACTTCAAACCGTCGACATAGCGAAGCACCTGTTCGTCATTAGCGGCATAGCCAAAACGCAAATACCGGTCTTGTGCAGACAAGGCCAGTAAATGTTTTTTGATGCCGGACAAATGACTGGCGTTCAATGGACAAATGGGGATCAAAACACCCTCTGTATCTTGTTTGAGCGGCTGTGGCACACCAAAACGGGCAAGCAATTGACGACACGCGTCTAAAGCCGTTTGTGTCAGTGTGTGTGTCAAAGTCATAGGCACAATTATACGGGTTTTCCCTTATTCTTGCAACTATCTGACAACGAAGAAATGTGACTGTCTGCCGAGGGACACTCCCAATGGCGACGCGTCCTTGTGGCATTCAAAATGCCTCTAAGGAGACATGAATGAATAAACCATGGTTGCAATCTTACCCAGAGGGCGTGCCGCATGAGGTGCATCCCGAGCAATTTAAATCAGTCGGTGAATTTTTAGAGGCCTCGTTCAAGAAAAATGCCTCAGCGCCCTTTTCGGTCTGCATGGACCAATGGATGACTTACGCGGATGTTGACCATGCATCTGCTGCCTTAGGTGCGTGGCTCCAGCAACTGGGCTTGGAGCCTGGCTCACGCGTCGCCATCATGCTGCCCAACTTGCCACAATTTGCTGTCACGATGTCTGCGATTCTTCGTGCTGGCTATGTCTGCGTGAACGTGAACCCGCTGTACACCGCCAGAGAGTTGCAGCACCAGCTGAACGACTCTGGTGCCACCACGATTGTGATCTTGGAAAACTTTGCGAAAACGCTCCAAGAAGTGATCGATCAAACACCGATTGAGACGGTCGTTTTGACATCTTTGGGCGATATGCTGGGATTTTGGAAGGGGCATTGGCTGACCTTTGCGGCCCGCCATTTGGCAGGAATGGTTCCCGCATTCAAGCTCTCGCGAACCACACCCCATGGGCACGAAAGAAAGATTGTGTCATTTACGCAGGTGTTGGCGAAAGGCGCGAGTCTGTCATTGAAACCGGCAAATACCGACCTGTCGTCCACTGCATTTCTTCAGTACACAGGGGGAACGACTGGCTTGTCTAAAGGCGCCGTTCTCACGCACAGAAATATTATTGCAGCGGTGTTGCAAGCCGAGGTTTGGTTCACACCTGCGGTCAAACGCATTGGCGATGTTCGAAAGGTCAACTCTATTGCCGCGTTGCCGCTTTATCACATCTTCGCGTTGACGCTGTGTTTGCTGTCCATTCGGTGGGGCGCCCATATGACGCTCATACCGAACCCGCGCGATATCGATAAATTTGTGGACGTGCTGAAAAAGCGCCCTTTCCATCTGTTGCCGGCCGTGAACACGCTGTTCAACGCTTTGTTACAGCATCCTCATTTCAAGTCACTCGATTTTTCAAGCTTATGTGTGTCGCAAGCAGGAGGAATGGCGGCTTCCGAAGGCACGGCCAAACGTTGGCAAGAAGTGACAAATTGCGCCATGGTGGAAGGCTGGGGCATGAGCGAGACCTGTGCGATCGGGACCAATAACCCGGTGAACGCGACACAGTTCAGCGGAAAAATTGGTCTTCCTCTGCCTAGCATCGATATCGCCATCAAAGACGATTCTGGACAAAGTTTGCCCCTGGGACAAAGCGGCGAAATCTGCATTAAAGGCCCCAACGTGATGACAGGTTATTACCAACAACCCGAAGAAACAGCCAAGGCTTTCACGGACGATGGGTTCATGCGCACAGGTGATATTGGCATCATGGATGAGCACGGTTACACACAAATTGTGGATCGAAAAAAGGACATGATTTTGGTCAGTGGCTTCAACGTTTTTCCAAATGAACTTGAAAACGTGATTTCCCTCTGCCCTGGCGTTGTTGAGTGCGCCGCAGTCGGCATTCCCGATGAGAAGCAAGGCGAGTCGATCAAAGTTTTTGTGGTGCGTAGTGATGTGACGTTGACGGAGGAAGATATTTCTAGTTATTGCCGCGACAACTTAACAGGCTACAAGCAGCCTAAATACATTGAGTTCAGAGACGAATTACCGAAAACGAACGTGGGTAAGGTATTGAGACGTGAATTGCGCGCAAACAAATGACCGTTGAAATTCAACTGCCTACAGGCGTTACTTTTCTTGAACGCGGATGGCTGTCTTCGAACAATGTTTTGCTTCACGACTCGGAACAAGCTGTTTTGGTTGATACAGGCTATTGGACGCATGCGCAACAAACGGAGGACTTGATTCAATCCGTGATCGGCACTCAAACACTGAATACGATCATCAACACACACCTGCACAGCGACCATTGCGGCGGAAATGCACACCTTCAAACAGCGTACCCACAAGTTCAGACACGTATTCCGCCAGGGCATTTTGAGTATGTGACGCAATGGAATGCTGAAGCACTGACCTACACGCCAACGGGCCAGCACTGCCCGCCGTTCAAAGCGCTAAGTTGCATCCAATCTGGCGACACCTTTGAAGTCGCAGGTCGACAGTGGCATGCTTATTCGGCACCGGGACATGATCCGCACTCAATTATCTTGTTCTGCCATGCAGAAGGTATTCTGATTTCAGCGGATGCTTTGTGGGAAAGAGGGTTTGGGGTTGTTTTCCCTGAAATAGAAGGCTTGTCGGCCTTCGATGAAGTTGAGGCAACGCTAAATCTCATTGAGTTGCTCAAACCACAGCTTGTTCTACCTGGACACGGATCAGCGTTTACAGATGTCGCAAATGCCCTAGTATTTGCACGAGCTCGTTTGAAAGGGTTTACAGCTTCGCCGTTAAAACATGCGATATACGCAGCTAAAGTTCTTTTGAAGTTTAAATTGCTAGAGTTGCAATCTGTGAATATCGACGTATTTTGCAAATGGGCCAGTAACTGCTCGTATTTTCACGAACTGCACAAATATTTTGACCAGACGACGTTTGAGAATTGGACGTTAGAAATGTGTGAATCACTGGTGACATCAGGTGCAGCAACCCGTATTAAAAACACATTAATCAATCGCTAAAAAACAAAAAGCCCCACTCAAACGAGCGGGGCTTTCTGCGGCTGTAACAGCCTGACGATGTCCTACTTTCACACGGGAACCCGCACTATCATCGGCGCTAAGTCGTTTCACTGTCCTGTTCGGGATGGGAAGGAGTGGTACCA
>CAUPRM010000008.1:0-115032 GCA_963513725.1 uncultured Limnohabitans sp.
GAGTTTGAGGGTAAGAGCTACAGGCTCAAGGAGGCGGCGGCACGCTTGGCCATCCAGCCTGAAACGTCATAATCTAGCTGCGCTGCCTGGGGGAATTTGGGGTGGCCACGGGTGGGGGAATTTGGACTGGCCATCAGGGCTGTCGACACAGTTCTGGACTACAACTCTGGTCAACTGAGTTTTCAACAGTTTTCTGAACTACTTGAATTCCAGAATGTTCGAGTCTCCCTATACAGGCGCCCGGAAGGACATCCTTATCTTTTGTACGAGTTGGATGGCAAAGTCATGCGTGGGTATGCAATCTCAATGGCGTACTCAATAGCTGGATTGCTAGATCGCAATGTAAATCTTCCAATCGATCCCAATTGGATAAAACGTCTTGCGAGCATGGCTCCCGCAGCAAACGACCCTGACAACACAAATCTTATGAGGTACGAGGCATGAAACCATACATAACAAGAAACTCTGGTGATAACCATGCTCGCCCGATTGACCGACTTGAGGAGATGTTCAAAAGCGTTCGAATGAACTCATTCCTGCTATATGAACTCAAATCTTCAACTACAGCCGAACAGACACTGAACGCAAGTGAACGCAAACGACTAGTCCAAACTTTGAAGCAACTTATGCAGTTGCAACAGTCACGTCATACAAAGATCTTGAGACTCCTCATTGCATCGCAATTTGCGACATTGAGTGTTTTGACCTTCTGCTTATTCATGAAGCGCGTATGACACGACATTGCTTGCTTAACTTGGTATTTCCGTTTCTTAGGAGGTTACGAATGTTCACAAAACACATCAGCAGATGAAGCCTACCTTCATCGTCGTTCCTCATCAGCGAAATTTTGATGAGAAAAAAAAGGAACCTATATGACGCAACAAGTTTGGGATGAAGGCATTCGATCAGTCAACGAATTTTTAAGCATGATCAAAGAACACCCGAGGACGGGAAGCTCAACGCAAGCATCGAAGCTTTTAGTTTCTGCGATTTTTGGAGAGGGCAACTTCAGTTTAAACCGCATGTCCAACTTTGATCTACAAAACTGTGAGCACGCGCTCAACATCTTGAAAGCCATCTGTTATCACGCAGCTGACTTTCGCACAGCAGTAGCAAAAGCACACGCAAAGCAATTTACGCAAATTCGTAAGGAGCTAGCTCAGTGTGCTTAGCGCACTAAAACTACCGTTAGAAAACGACCGATTTTTAACACCTCGATAAGTACAGCTTGCTTGGTGTTAAAAAATAGTAAATCAAATCTAAATATTCAGAAAGTAACAGCGATTTTTAACTCGAAGGAAACCAATGTGGCGACTTTTGAATACGAGCGTGTGTCGAAGCAGTAATAAACGATTAAGAAACAGAGGTTAAAACTAGAGAAGTTGGGATACGTAATTGATCATGATTACTGTTACGCCAACGAAGCAGTCAATGGCAAGCTGAGGGACGACTTAGAGAATTAACCCAGCCATCTCAACAGCAAGCACGCTCCCTACTTGACTTTCTTGGTGAGAACTTAGCAAGTTAGCAAGCGCTACATGCTCAAATAGTTATTGCTATGCTAAACTAAATTTGAAACTTTGCAGAATCACAACTCATGAAAATAATTAGTATATTTACATTACTTTCTCTGGTGGGATGTGCAATTCAAACAACCCCAAGAGGGTACATAGATTTTAAGGTCGATGGAGCTGAATTGTTTGGAAGCGATGTTGGAAGCTTCAAACTGGAGGACGGTAGTGAAGGACGCCTACGAGTTTTAAACGGTGAATACTCAGTCAAATTGCAGAATCGCTTACGTGTGCTGCCCATAGCAAATGCAACCTCGGCTCGCATTTTTAATAGTCAGCTGATCGGTGGAAGGATGATCCTTGTAGTGGAAGCATCTGAGCGTAACTGTTCCAATAGAACACATCTTTTGTCGATAAAAGAATCAGAAGTGCTCTCTTGGGCAATGGGAGATTGCAGGCAACAACCAAAAGTAACCTTTTCTAAAGATGAAGCCACTTTTGATTACACTTACGGAAGTCGCACAACTCGCTTCACTTACACAAATCAAAGATTACTTAAGTCTGAATTATCAACATTGGCAGCTACTGCATATAGAACACAGGCTACAACGCAGTCCGAACATTCACGATATTTGCCAAGTCCACCGCATACTTTTTCGGTTGTGAGCACGTCAGCCAATAGTCCTCCAATCGGTGCGGGAGAGACAGTCGGCTTATCTAAGTTAACTAAATCGGCTTCTGCAGCTCCTGTGCCTGCAACTGTGCGTAACTTGACTTTTTCAAGTCAGGAACAAAAACCTGTGCGCATAGTTCTGGATCGCTAAAAGATGAAAAGCAGCCAGATCGCCTCAATTACAGCTCTAACTGCGCTGTATTTGTGTTTCGAGCTTGCTTTCAATGCACGTTTACTTGACGTTGTTGGGGGTGTTGGAACTGCCGAGCAGATTCACTATATTGAACGTTATGGTCGGGTGCTATCCGGTGCGGCGGTTGCCTTGATCGTTTTGCAGTTGCTACTGAGTCGCAGGACGCAATCCAAGATAGCCTCACCACGAGGAGTTGCTATCCTCTTTTGGTGCCTATTGGCAGCAAGTATCACATTCGCTTCGTTGCAAATTTTTATTGATACGCTTGTAGAGCATAGTTCAGCGGCTTTTCGACGAACTGCCGTCAGCATTGTCTTGGTTCAGCGGGCACTGGTCAAAGGCGAAGTTGAATTGGATGGTCTAATTGAAAATGATCCTCGAATTTTCTCTCGTCCTGAAGGAAAAACTTTTCTTGCTTTGTTTCCTTTAATGGTTTCGTCCATTGATCGTCTTGATGAAAAAATAGCTGACGTAAAGCTTCAATTGATATCTCGACAAATTTCGGATGAGCTAGGCGGCGCAGCTGGGTACTACAAAAAGTATACGGAAGCAATAAAAAACACTAAAGAGCAATGGGCAAGTTACCGATCTAAAGGAGGTTCTCAGAGCCTTGATGATCAGATCAAATATAGACAAAATCAAGCATGGAGAGATTATCTCGATCGACTGGGTAAACAAGGATGGACTCCCGCTACAGTCCCGCCAATTCGACATGATGCTGTTCGACGGAAAGTAAAATCAGAAATTCCCGTTACAGCTGATTGGCTTCCCTCTGATGAAGCCGGCTTTAAAGAAGCTGTAGCTATTCAAGTTAGACGTAGAGTCTCATCTTCAAATGGAAAGTTAAATACCCAAATACCACTGGGTATGGGCTGGGGCGAGTTTCTTTCACATCCGAACGTCCAATCTAAACTCCAGAATCAGCTTAAGCTACCTTCTACGGTCGTCGTTCGAGCTGAATATGGTTCTGCTGCAGAATTTGAAAAGACTGTTTTCACACCTCTACTTACTCGTTTGGTACGACTACAGTTGCCTAAATACGAGGCTTCCATCGCAAGCTTTGCTGATGGTCAGCGATTCGAGCAGATCGGTCGTGATGCTGTTCGCGCAGTGCTAGTTCCACCAGTAGCGCTTTTATTTTCGCTGCTAGGCGCAATAGGACATTTTTCCAAGCTTTTATATTTAATTACATGCCTAACACTCAATTGTCTTAATTCTCCCGCATCGAAATCTCGCTACCTTTTCTTTGTGCCAGCTAGTGTTATCTGCTCGTTGTGGATCGGCCTTTCTCTTAGTAGCAACGTGATCACTAACAGCAGGCTTTATACCTATATGCGCGCAGAGATACTGAATGAGGTAAGCGATACGTCTGTTCAATTAGGGCCTTACATGTTGGTTAACGCGTTGCATGTAGTGGCCATCGGTCAAGGCCTAGGCTACCCTGCAAATGAGTTCATACGCACTCGCATATTAGGTGGCATCACTTATGGTTACGAAAATGAGAAATCACATTAAGCGCATATCTTTAAAGCTTTTAATGTCGCTTGCAATCAGTTTAACGACTACGGCAATTACAGCAGCACATTCCGCTTGCAATGGCATGGAATTACACGCCCACCGTGGTAGCCCTGCTGCTCCAGAAAATTCACTTTCTGCTTTGCGTTTAGCATGGGAAGGAGAATGGGATGGCGTCGAAATCGATCTGCAGCAATTACGTGATCGACAGTGGGTTTTACATCACGATCTGACGCTCGGCAGAACAACCACGCTTCAAGGCGTAACTTCACGCAATACAACTCCAGAAGTTTGGCGTGAAGTGCGTTTGAAGGATCGTCGAGGCCGTGTATCGGATGAGCCTGCCGCTTTTTTAGCTGATGCAATTTCCGAATTATCTCAGCGAGATGATCGAGTCATCAATGCTGAAATAAAACAAGTTGATACTGGTTGTGAGGCAATACAAAGTGCCGCCTTAGTCCTTCGCCAAGGCCGCCCCGACGGTCGCTGGTTTCTAACTTCAGGCGATCGCCGTCAATTACAGTGCGCTCGCCAAATAGACCCTAAAGGCTATCTAGGACAAATTGTTTTTGACCCCCAAGCATTGGCACGACATGAAAAGAAAACACAGCTATCCAACAAGCTTAAGCCGCCGGTAATTGACCTTACGTGGCTGCAGCGACTTCAGTCTGAAGTTCATGCTCCAGTGGGAGTGCACGTTGACATCAATACTCTCATTTCTAATCCAAGTTTATTGGCTGATGCACAGTTACTCAAAATGGCGGTCTTCACCTATCACCTTGGATCAGACCGCGAGCATGCAGACAACCTTCGTCTATACGCAAAACGGACAGGACTGCTGCCGAGCGGTGCGATAGTTGATGGAGATCCCTCTAAATTTTGTCAGGTGTTAAGACAACCATGAATTTGACTGAATCGCTGGAAGTTTCCCCAGCAACAACAGAAAATACTCTGCCAATCATTCAATCTGGTGAGGTTTGTAGAGTGGTTGCAGAGCACATTACGCCGCTCACACGATTTGATGCCTCGCATTTGCTTGAGTTAGAACCCGAACACGCATTTGGACTATATGTTGAACTTACTCTGGAGCAGCAACTCAGCTTCTCTATCAGCTGGATAAAAGGACGTGGTCCACTGAGTTCAAATGCGGATAAGCTTGAAAATTCCGAGGCATTTCAGAGTGAGCTTAATCAACGTTTAGAGCGTGCGAAGCAAGACGGTGAGTTGGCTCTTAAACAATGGGCTGATGCTGCTGCAGGTAGTTATCGTCGTCTTATGCCTGCGGAAGCCGGATTTCTATTTAAGCCAAAGAATGTTGGCTTCGAGTATGTTTGCAACACTTGCGTAGGAGAACGCAAACTTGCATGCAAAAAATGCAACGGAAAGGGTACAGTTAATTGTTATGAGTGCGACGCAGACGGCTGGGTTTACTGCAATGTATGCAACGGCACTACAAAAAGGCAGTGCTTTACTTGCGCAGGTAGAGGTCAAACATCAGTCCAAGCATCGCGACAACGTCGAGATCACCAAGGTTTCTGGGTAACAGACTATTACACCGAGTACCACAACTGTATGTATTGCAATGGCACTGGTCGTTCCCACTGCCAATGCTGTGACGGCGGTACCGTCAGTTGCCCTACGTGTGATGGCGGGGGACATCTTAATTGCAGTCCATGTAGTGCCACTGGAAAAATTGATTGCGTTGGCTGTGATGCTACTGGTAAAGAACACAAAATAGGCATAGTCAAGTCCGAGGTAACACAAAAAGAATTGATCACCGTCGATACCAATAACACAATACTGTCCAATCTTGTACTTAACCGAATATCCGAGGAATCGTTCCCGTCACTTGGAGAGCTGCAGAAAGTCACACACCGACCAGATGGTCTTATCTTGAGCACGGTACATCAAATTAGACTAGATGTTCGAGAGGCCAAGATTCAAGCAGTAGATAAATTCTTTGTTATATACGGCTTTGGTCCAAAATATAAGGTTTTTAGTTTTGAAAATTTAGCGGGTCAATTGCTCGAAAATGATATTGCTACGCTTGAACAAGAGATCAAATCATGTGGTCGATGGCTTTGGCGACGAAATGAAACACTACTAGATGCCACTGCGAACTTTCTGAGTTCAGAACTGAACATGAATATTGCCGAAACGCTCTCTGAAGATAAGAGTTTGGCAGAACAGTTTTCCGATCGAGCGCGACTGCGGAGTAATCAGTTGGTTGATGCGAAGTACCCTTCACGCGCATCGCATACCCTCAAATCAGCGCTTGAGCTAATCTATGACGCTGAACTGTTTGAATCAACTGTCTACCTAATCGGACTGGTAGGCTTAGTTGCTGCCCTAGCCTACTTAATTGGCTGGCCGATGCTCGGCTATCTATCAGCAATGACTGTTGCCATAGTAGTAGGTCTTCTCGGTTGGGGCATTCTTGAATGGGTTACACGTCGCCGAGTTAGCAGCAGATTCGCAGGGGATTTGGGAAAACGCGTTTTGGCGCAACTAATTACTAACGGCAGTGTACAAAAGTGGAGAATGAGAGCAGCGTTGTCCATATTCAGCTTCTCTTTGATTTCTATTTTTACTGTTCAAAAAGCTCCTTTTCTTCACCCTAAAGTAACAACGTATCTCTCTTCACAAAGTCCCCAGCAAGAAGTTATGCAGTGGGATAGTCAAGGACCAGACTTTAGATTGCGTACCTATCCCTCGCGTATCAACCTTGAAACACTTGTTGCTAATGGAGATGAAAAGGCTCGGCTTGTACTAGCTTGGCAACTGCTGCTTGGCGCCGATGGCACCAATAAGGATGTAGATACTGCAGAGCGCCATTTGGCAAAGCTGCAGAAGCCATTTGACAATTCAGATCCACTATTGAGAAGCGCCAAAGCTCTATTAGTGCTAAATAAAGAATCCAAACCTGACGCAATCAGGCTCGCAGCAAAAGAACTAAATCAAGCTGCAAACAGTAACGTAGTCGAGGCACGCTACTGGTATGCACGAATCCTTTTATCTGAAACTGGACCAATGTTTGATGCTCAAAAAGGCATTACAACTCTGAGGCAGGCTGCAGATGATAAGCACGCACATGCTGCGCTTACTTTAGGAGAGTATTTGTCTACTGGTAAGTACACAAAAGGCGATGCTAATCTGGCGCGTCTATATCTTGAACGCGCGCGAGATGCGGGCCTAGTGGAAGCTGAGAAGATGCTAGTCAAAATTAAATAGCTCCTCCTTATGCCAAACATCAATTTCCTATGCGCAGCACTGGAATGCATTGCCCGTTCACAGACACAGCAACGTTGTTCAGCTTATCTTTAGCAAAATACTGATACTGATACTTGACGTCTGACAACTCTATTTGCTCCGAAAGGCGTCCAAACAAGCTGTTGTCATATTCTTTTTGCCAGTAGTAATAAACAGTACCCACTGAGTCAATTTTCTCGAAGAATGTCCATTTCGACTGACGACTACCCTCAGTGTCATAGGTAACGGACATGTCTTTTTTATTTAGGCACAAACCAAAAGCGTGATTCGCCTTAACCTGACTAACGTTTTTCACAAAGTAGGTGCCATTGCATGAGAAACACATCTCTTGCGCCCAAATATTTGTAGCTTCTAAGAACAAGAAAAGAAAAATCAGTATTCGCATAGATGCCTCAAGTTGTTGATCAATTCTAAAACCATTCAGCACTCGCACCTCCGAGAGAAACTTGTTCAGATTGACGCTGGTTAATGATGAGAAGTGAAAGAGTCCATCAATCAATCTCCTACTCACGGCTTGAAAATACCCTCATCGTTGTGATCTCTGTAGAAAACTTTCTACAAGAGCAGGTCTAAAACAAGAAAGCCCGGCATGAAAGCCGGGCTAAGTCCTTGATTTGATTGGTAGGGCGTCACGGACTTGAACCGTGGACCAAAGGATTATGAGTCCTCTGCTCTAACCAACTGAGCTAACGCCCCATCTCAAGTCGGTGATTGTAGAGGCTGTGCTGCCATACCAAGCTTGAGCAGCATCGCGAGTGCATCGTCCACGACCTCGGTCGTATCATCGCCCGCATGAAACTCTCCCCTCGATCAGCTGGCCTCGTCTCAGCCGTGGTCACGGTGCTGATTTGGACATCCTTCATCGTCATCGCCCGCGCTTCAGCATCCCACAACCTATTGCCACTCGACATCGCGTTTTTGCGAATTTTGGGGGCAGGCAGTGTGCTGTTGCCTTGGGGTTGGTGGTTACTGCGCAAGCAACGTGCAGCGGGTGACAAAGTGGGCTCGTTGTGGGGCTTGTCGCCCTTGCCGCTGCGGATCACCGCCATGGCGGGCGTCTTTGGCAGCATGCTTTACGCCATGCTGGCTTACTCAGGCTTTTTCTTCGCGCCAGCCGCACACGCCTCGGTGCTGATGCCGGGTAGCTTGCCACTGTGGACTTCTCTGCTGGCCATCGTGATTTTGAACGAGCGTATTTCTCAAACGCGCGCCATCGGTTTGGCCTGCATCGTGTTGGGAGACTTGATGGTGGGTGGCGCCAGTTTGCTCAAAGCATTTGAGGGCGGTGAGGTGTGGAAAGGCGACTTGCTGTTCATGAGCGCCGCGTTCTGCTGGTCGTGCTACAGCGTGACGGTGCGCCGCCATTCGCTAGACCCCGTGCGCGCCACCATCGCCATCACGGCGTTCTCTTGCGTCACGTTTGTACCGGTCTATGCATTGGCCGTTTCAAGTGGCCTGATCGCAAGCCACTTAAACGCAGCACCAGCGTCCGAAATGTTGTTCCAAGCGATCTACCAAGGCGTAGGCTCGGTGGTCATTTCAGGCATCACCTTCAATGTGATGATTCGCCATTACGGCCCTGTGCGCTCCACCATGATCACCGCCCTCGTGCCCGGCCTCTCGGCGTTGGGCGCGGTGGCGGTGTTGGGTGAACCCATGCACCTGAATTTGCTCGCAGGCCTCGCGCTGGTGACCTGCGGCATTTTGTTCGGCGTGCGTAAGTCTTAAGCCCTGAATCTGATCACGCCTTACTTCAGAACTCGATGGTTTGACCTTCGGTCATGGGCACCACTTTGATGGGGCTGCCTTTCATGGCGTCTTGAAATTCAGCCAAGGTGCCCTTGGTCAAAGGGTTGGAGTTGTAGTGCATGGGCATGACCATCTTGGGTTGAATCCAAGTACGAGCAGCGTAAGCCGCGTCTTCTGGGTCCATGGTGAAGTTACCGCCAATGGGCATCAAAACCAAATCAGGTTTGTAGCGCTCGCTGATGAATTTCATGTCGCCAAACAAACCGGTATCACCCATGTGCCAAATCTTGAAGCCGTTTTCCAGCTCAATGATGTAACCCACCGCTTCGCCAGCAGGGTGTGACTCGTTTTTACCGGTGGCAGGGTTGTTCCAAACGATCAGCGATGAATGCTCCGCCGCCACAGCCGTGACTTTGATGCCGGGCAAGGGTTTGACATGGCCTGTTTTGTTAAAGCGGTGACCCAAGTTGGCAGGCAACATGCCCAGCGTGATCAAGGGCGTCACCATGTCGGCGGGGCCGTACAGCACGGTGTTGTTCAGTTTGGCCAAGGCAGGTGCATCGCCCAAGTGATCGACGTGGGCGTGCGTGACCAGCAGCAAGTCAATTTTGCCCAGAGCAGCGAAATCTGTTTTGTAAGGTGCGGGGGCTTTGGGGCCACCGGTGAGCCAAGGGTCGATCACGATGGTTTTGCCGCCCGGTGTCTTGATGCGGTAACCCGCTTGCCCCAGCCACAGCATTTCAGTTTTGCCATTGGCAACAGGTGCTGCGCCCGCCGTTTGGGCCGTGGCATGGCCACCACACAGCGCCACGGCTGTGAGCGCAACAGCGCAATTGAGTTTGAGCCAAGCGGCTAATTTCATAAAGTTTCCTTCGGGTTTAAAAATCACACGCGCGTATGTTTAGTCAAAAACCAAGCCGTGAAAAGAGGGTTTCCCGCATCGCCCATTGCAGCAGGTCAAACAAGCGACAGCCATTCAGCGCACGATTCAGCAGTGCGCACTGCGGGCGTTAACTAGAAACTGTTATTTGTGGCTCAGCGCGTTGCTGACCAGCTTGGACGTGATGTCCACGATGTGAATCATGCGGTCGTAAGCCATGCGGGTTGGGCCGATCACGCCCAAGGTACCCACCACTTGGCCATCCACCTCGTAGGGGGCACTGACCACCGACAACTCTTCCATCGGCACAATTTTGCTTTCACCGCCAATGTAAATACGCACACCTTCAGCTTGGGCTGAAATGTCCAACAGGCGGACCAACTGGGCTTTTTGCTCAAACAAATCAAAGGCGCGGCGCAGATTGCCCATGTCGCTGGAAAAATCGCTGACCGACAACAAATTGCGCTCGCCGCTGATCACCACGTCGTCTTGCTCTTGTGCCAAAGCCTCGGTGCTGACTTGCACAGCCGCTTGCATCAAGGTGGCAATCTCGCTGCGCAAAGACTCCACCTCGGCCAGCAACTTCTCGCGCACTTGCTCAATGGCCATGCCTGCGAAATGGTGGTTCAAATAGTTGGACGCTTCGATGAGTTGGGACGCCGTGTAGTCCGCCTCAGTGAAGATGACGCGGTTTTGCACATCGCCTTCGGGCGACACAATGATCACCAACAAGCGCCGATCAGACAGCCGCAAAAACTCAATGTGACGAAACACCGAGCTGCGGCGCGGGGCAATCACCACCCCCACAAACTGCGACAAGTCGGACAACAAATGTGCCGCATTGGCAATCACCTTTTGCGGCTGATCGGGTGCCAAGCTCGGGGCATGCAAGTGCCCGCGATCGGCGGTGAGCATGGTGTCCACAAACAAGCGATAACCGCGTGCCGTCGGAATGCGCCCCGCCGACGTGTGCGGGCTGACGATCAGGCCTAAGGCCTCCAGATCAGACATCACATTGCGAACGGTGGCGGGCGACAACTCAATGCCCGTGGCGCGAGAGAGCGTGCGTGAGCCGACGGGTTGCCCGTCGGCGATGTAGCGCTCTACCAGCGCTTTCAGCAACAACTTGGCGCGATCGTCTAGCATGGTCATTTGTTGTCGAATTTTAGTGATGTAATTTGCCTATGAAATCAAAGTTTCGTCACATTGCCTTACTTGGAAAATACCAACTCCCGACTGCGGGCGGCACCAAGCCATCATCTCGCTTGATCTTGGAGAAGGTGGCTCAGTTTTTACACACCCAAGGCTGTGAAGTCATTTTGGAGCACGACACCGCCGCCAACACCGGCCTCACGGGTTACCCCGTGATGGACGTGCAAGGCATTGGCAAAACTTGCGATTTGGCTTTGGTGGTCGGCGGCGACGGCACGATGCTGGGCTACGGCCGTCAATTGGCGCCCTACAACGTGCCGCTGATTGGCATCAACCAAGGTCGCTTGGGTTTCATCACAGACATCCCACTGGAAGATTTCCAAACCACCCTCAAAGCCATGATCAACGGCGAATACGAGGAAGACAAACGCGCCATGATGCACGCCAAAGTGTGGCGCGACGGCCATTGCGTGTTTGACGCACTGGCCTTGAATGACGTGGTGGTCAACCGTGGCGCCACCACCGGCATGGTGGAAATGCGCGTGGAGGTGGATGGGCATTTCGTGGCCAACCAGCGCGCAGACGGTTTGATCATCGCTACCCCCACCGGCTCCACCGCCTACGCTTTGTCAGCGGGCGGTCCGCTGATGCACCCGTCCTTGCCCGCTTGGGTGATGGTGCCGATCGCGCCGCACACCTTGTCAAACCGCCCCATCGTGTTGCCTGACACGGGCGAAGTGGTGATTGATTTGGTCGCGGGCCGCGACGCCAGCGCCAACTTTGACATGCAGTCACTCGCCTCGTTGCTGCTGGGCGACCGCATCACGGTCACGCGATCCAAGCACCATGCGCGGTTCTTGCACCCACGCGGCTGGAACTACTTTGACACCTTGCGTAAAAAACTCCACTGGAACGAGGGCGTGGCATGAGTTTGCAGCACATCGTCTTGCGTGATTTTGTGATCGTGCGTGAGCTCGATCTGAACTTGTCGCAGGGCTTTACCGCACTCACCGGCGAAACCGGCGCTGGCAAATCCATTTTGATTGACGCGCTGCAGCTGGTCATGGGCGCACGCGCCGATGCGGGTGTGGTGCGCGAAGGTGCCACACGGGCCGAAATTTGCGCAGAGTTTGACACCACACCTGACTTACACGCTTGGCTGGAAGACGAAGGCTTTGCCAATGCGGCCGAGCAAGGCAGCTTGCTGCTCAAACGCACCATCGACACACAAGGCAAAAGCCGCGCGTGGATCAACGGCAGCCCCGCCACTGCCGCCCAACTGCGATCGTTGAGTGACCGGGTGCTCGACATTCACGGCCAACACGCTTGGCAAAGCTTGACCCGTCCCGACGCCGTACGCGGCTTGCTCGATGCCTATGCCGGCGTGAACCTGCAAGCCTTGAACACAGAATGGACCACCTGGCGACGCGCCATCCAAACCCTGCAAGAGGCACGCACCGCACAGGCCACGCTGCAAGAAGAACGTGAGCGTTTGTTATGGCAAATGGCCGAGGTCGACAAACTCGCCCCCGCCACGGACGAATGGCCCGAGCTCAACAGCCAACACACCCGCCTGTCGCACGCACAAGCCTTGATGGATGCGGCTCAAAGTGCCATCGCCGCCCTCGAAGACGACGACCAAGGTGCCTTGCGTTTGCTGAGCAAAGCCCAAGACGCCTTGCAAGACCAAGCCGACGTGGCGCCCGAGTTTGCCAACTGGGTGGACGTGCTGGCCTCTAGCTTGGCGCAAGCCGGTGACGTGGCGCACTCGCTGCACGCCTACCTCAGCCATGCCGAACTCGACCCCGAGCGCTTGCAAGCCTTGGACGACCGCATGTCGTTGTGGATGTCGCTGGCACGCCGCTTCAAGCGCACGCCCCAAGAATTACCCGCGCTGTACCAAGAGTGGAAAGCACGCCTCTCCCACCTCGACACCGCCACCGACTTGGCCACGCTCGAAGCCACTGAAGCCAAAGCCGCTGCGGCCTACCAAGCGCAAGCCCGCCTGATTTCAAAAGCGCGCACCCAAGCGGCTCCCAAACTCGCGACAGCCATCAGCCAAGCCATGCAAGGTTTGGGCATGCAGGGCGGTCGCTTTGAGGTGCAACTCGACCCCACCGAGCAAGCCACGGCCAGTGGCTTAGAAAGCGTCAACTTCTTGGTGGCAGGCCACCCCGGCAGCACACCGCGCCCCGTGGGCAAAGTGGCGTCGGGCGGCGAACTGTCGCGCATTGCCTTGGCCATCGCGGTGACCACCAGCCAGTTGGGCACCGCCCAAACCTTGATCTTTGACGAAGTCGATTCCGGCGTGGGCGGCGCCGTGGCCGAAACCGTGGGCCGCTTGATGCAGCAACTGGGGCGTGATCGCCAAGTCATGGCCGTCACCCATTTGCCCCAAGTCGCAGCTTGTGCAGATCACCACTGGGTGGTGTCCAAACACAGCGATGCACAAGGCACGGCCAGCCAAGTCACGGCACTGAGTGGCGCGGATCGCGTGGGCGAAATTGCCCGCATGTTGGGCGGCGAGAAAGTGTCTGACACCACCTTGGCCCATGCCCGCGAAATGCTCAACCACACTGCGCCTTTGAAAAGCAAAGCATGAAACAAGAATTGGTCCTGATCACCGGCATGTCGGGCTCCGGCAAATCGGTCGCGCTGCACGCCTTGGAAGACGCCGGCTACTACTGCGTCGACAATTTACCCCCTGAATTGCTGTTGCCTTTTGTGCAACTTGAGCAGCAACACAGCGCCAGCAAAATTGCCATTGCAATGGACGTGCGCAGCGCCCAATCGTTGCCCCTCGTGCCCGCACAACTGGCACATCTGCGCGCTTTAGACGTGGATGTGCGCATGCTGTTTTTAGATGCCACCACAGAAATTTTGGTGCACCGCTTTTCGGAAACACGCCGTCGCCACCCCTTGTCTCGCAAAGACGATGAGCCGGTGCGTGACCAACAACGCGACTTGGTGGAGGCGATTGAGTTGGAGCGCGAGTTGCTGTCAGAGCTGCGTGAAGAGTCGCACATCATCGACACCAGCCTGTTGCGCAGCACCAAGCTTCAAAGCTACATCAAATCGCTGATTTCCGCGCCCGCGACGCAACTCACGTTGATGTTTGAGTCGTTCGCTTTCAAGCGCGGTATTCCCGTGCATGCCGACTACGTGTTTGATGTGCGCATGCTGCCCAACCCCCATTACGAACCCATGCTGAGACCGCTGACGGGTCGTGATGCACCTGTGGCTGAGTGGCTGGCAGCGCAAACCTCGGTAGAAAAAATGGCCGAACAAATCAGCCATTTTTTGGATACGTGGTTGCCCGACTTGAACCACGACCACCGCAGCTACGTCACGGTCGCCATTGGTTGCACAGGCGGGCAACACCGGTCCGTGTATTTGGTAGAACTGCTGAGCGAACGCTTTGCCAAGAACTGGATCACGCTCAAGCGTCACCGCGAGTTAGACGTCAACCCGTAAGCAGTTTGCGCACGGGCGCGGGCAGGCCCAAGGCCGGCCAATCGGTCGCCCCCACCCAAGCAGCGCCTTCGGCTGATGCAGAGGCGGCATCAACCCCTGCAACGCTTGAGGTCGCAGTAAAAGACACCGGTTTGGGCAACACCAACCGAACGGGATGCAAGTGCAAGTCTTTGTGGGTCAACACATGTTTGAACACGGGGCCATCAACCAATTGGTTTCGCTGCGATGCAGGCACCGCCGCTTGCAACGCCTCAAAACTGTCAAACACAGGCAGGCAATACAAGCCCGCCCACACACCCGTTTGCGGACGCTGCATGAGCCACACATCCCCTTGTGCCGTCTGCGCATGCAGCAGCCACAGTTGTTCTGAACTGCGTTTGAGCTTGCGAGTTTTGACGGGGTACAGCTCGGGCTTGCCTTCTTGAGCAGCCACACACTGCGCCTGCACCGGACAGCGGTCGCATTGCGGTTTTTTAGGCGTGCACACCGTAGCGCCTAAATCCATCACGCCTTGGGTGTAGCGCGGCATGGCTTGGGCCACATCCGCTTGGGGCAACATGGATTGGGCGATCTGCCACAGCGTTTTCTCATGGCGCGAAGACGCCAAGTCTTCTTTAAATCCCAAAAATCGTGTGAGCACACGCTTGACGTTGCCATCCAAAATCGCGATCGGCTCGCTGAAGCACAGCGAAGCCACGGCGGCGGCGGTGGATCGACCAATGCCGGGCAGGGTTTGCAAAGTTTCTGAACTGCGTGGAAAAACGCCCTCGTGCAAAGCCACCACATCTTGTGCGGCACGGTGCATATTGCGTGCGCGGCTGTAATAACCCAAGCCGCTCCACAGGCCCAGCACCTCGTCTTGATGCGCCGCGGCCAAATCGGCCACGCTCGGGAAGCGCTGCATGAAACGGGCAAAGTAGTCGCGCACCGTCACCACTTGCGTTTGTTGCAACATGATTTCAGACAGCCACACGGCATAGGGGTCTTGGGTGTTTTGCCAAGGCAAGTCGTGGCGACCGTGCTGCAACTGCCAAGCCACCACCGCCTCAGCGAACGTTGGGGATGGCGTCAAGGTTTTTGGCATGCAGGGCAAAAGTAGGTGGAGCGCTGCCCTTGCTGAATGCGGCGAATGGCGGTGCCGCACACACGACAAGGCGCGCCAGCACGGTCATACACATGGGCTTCCAACTGAAAATAGCCCTGCTGACCATCCGCACTGGAGAAGTCGCGCAGGGTGCTACCGCCTTTTTGTACCGCACGCGCCAGCACGTCGATGATGGCCAAACGCAGTTTTTCCGCCCGAGGTCGGCTGACGCGCTCGGCACGCACCGTCGGACGAATGCCTGCCAAAAACAGGGCTTCAGACGCGTAAATATTGCCGACGCCCACCACCAACTCGCCACCAAGCAGCACCTGTTTGATGGCTGTTTTGCGTTTTCGCAGGCCCAGATGAAAAGCGTCCAGCCCAAAATCGCCGTTCAAAGGCTCGACGCCCAAATGCCCCAGCAGCTTGACGGCTTCGGGACTGTGTTCATCCGCGGCATAGACCACCGCGCCAAATCGACGTGGGTCATTGAGACGCAACAGGCCTTGGCTGGTGTCTAAATCGAAATGGTCGTGCGCTTGGGGCGGGCTTCGGTCATCGCTGAAACGCAAACTGCCCGACATGCCCAAATGCCACAGCAGCAAGCCTTTGTCCAAATCAACCAACAAATATTTGCCGCGACGACGCACGCCCAACACCACACGCCCCCGCAAAGACTGCGGGCCGCAGCCTAACGACCAACGTAACGGTTTGCCGACGCGCACGCCGGTGATGCGGGCACCCGCAATGCGATCCGCAAAGCTCAAACGGGTAACTTCAACCTCAGGTAATTCGGGCATGGACAGACTCAAAAAAACTGCCGCGATTATGATGCCCCTATGAAATTCCCCTTGTCTGCAGCCCGTCTCTGGGCTATGCGTGTCGTTCTGTGTGCAGGTGCTTGTACGGTATGGGCCACAGCGAGCCAAGCGCAAACCGAGCCCGAGGTTGAAAAAATCAACAACTCGCCCATGTCGGGCGAGCTTTTGTATGAAATTTTGCTGGGCGAGTTGAACCTGCGCCAAGGTGAGCCAGCGGCCGGTTTTGCGCTGCTTTTAGATGCGGCACGCAAGACCAACGATGTTCAGTTGTATGCACGCGCTGTGGATGTCGCTCTGCAAGCCCGCTCGGGCGACGGCGCCTTGATGGCCGCACGCAGTTGGACCCAAGCCGCACCGCAAGACCGAAAGGCCAACGGGCATTTGCTGCAAATTTTGATCGCCCTCAACCAAGTGACCGACAGTTTGGGGCCGCTCAAAAAAGAGCTGAGCTTCGCGCCAGAAACAGAGCGCAATGCCGTGATCAGCCAGATTCCCCGTCAGTACGCACGCGTCAGCGACAAAAAACAAGCGGCCGACATCGTTCAGCAAGCGCTCGAACCGTATTTGCGCAACAACGCCACTGCGAGCGAGGCTTGGACCAGCGTGGGCCGCATGCGCTTGGCGCATAACAACACGGCGGCAGCACTGGAAGCAGCACGTCAAGGCAGCGCGGCGGACAGCAAGGCCCTGAGCCCTGCCCTGTTGGCGTTGGAATTGATGGGACGTCAAGTCAAAGAGGCAGAGCCTTTGGTCACGCAAGCTTTGCGCCGCCAAAACACGCCCGAGTTGGCCATGAGCTACGTGCGCGTGTTGATTGAATTGCAACGCTACGACACCGCCAGCGAGCAGCTGCAAACCATCACCCAAAACTTCCCACAGCACGCGGATGCTTGGTTGGTTTTAGGCTCACTGCAATTTGAACAAGGCCAAGACGCGTTAGCCGAACAGTCACTCTCGCGTTATGTGGCGTTGGCCGCCAACAGCGACAACGAAAACACGGCACGTGGACTCGCTCAAGCCCAAACGCGCCGCGCCAGCTTGCTGGCTCGCCAAGGCAAACTCAGCGAAGCGCGTCAATTGTTGGCGCAACTGCCATCGCGCAATGCCGACGAACAACGCAGCCGACTGCTGGCCGAAGTGCAGTTGCTGCGCGAGCACCGTCAATGGCAAACGGCCTATGAACTGCTGGCCACCGTCAGCGCGAACGACACCGATTTGTTGTACGAACAAGCCATGCTGGCCGAAAAGCTCAACCGCCTCGACGACATGGAAAAACTGTTGCGCAACGTGATGCAGCTCGATCCGTCGTACCACAACGCCTACAACGCTTTGGGGTTTTCGCTGGCAGATCGCAACTTGCGCTTGGACGAAGCCAAACAACTCATCATCAAAGCGCTGACATTTGTGCCAGATGACCCCTTCATCACCGACAGTTTGGGCTGGGTTGAGTTTCGACTGGGTAATGCATCCGCAGCGTTGACCTATTTGCAAAAGGCCTACAAAGACCGCACAGACCCAGAGATTGCCGCGCATTTGGGCGAAGTGCTGTGGCACCTCCAACGCACCGACGACGCACGCAAAGTGTGGCGCGAAGCACTCGACGTCGCCCCCAACAACGAGACCTTGCAAGAAACTTTGCAGCGCCTCAAGCCTGCGCTCTAAACCATGCGGTTTGGTGGCTGTGATGCGTGGCGACTTTGGCCTGTGTTTGTCGCATGCATGTGTGCGCTGGCAGGCTGCGCGTCACCCAACTTGCCAACCACAGAGCCGCCAACCGTCATCAACGATGTGCCCGTGAACGCACCCGAATGGCAGGGGCGTCTGAGCTTGCGCATCCAAAGCGATCCCGCCACATCGATGAGCGCTGGTTTTTTGCTGCGCGGCGAAGCCACCTACGGACGTTTGGATTTGTACTCGCCCCTAGGCACCACATTGGCGGCACTGCGGTGGACCCCAAGTACGGTTCAATTACAACAAGGAGGCCAACTGCAACGGTTTGATTCGCTGGACGAACTCACCGAGCAAGCCACGGGCGCAGCCCTTCCTGTGCATGCCTTGTTTGACTGGCTCAATGGGGTGCCCAGCATGGCGCCAGGTTGGCAAGCAGACCTCTCTCAATTGCCTCAAGGCTTGCTCATCGCGCAACGTGTCTCGCCCACACCCACTGTGCATCTCCGCATCAAACTCGATTAAGCACTCACACACCATGCGCGCGCTGACCCATGTTTTGGCCCCTGCCAAATTGAATTTGTTTTTACACATCACAGGCCAACGCCCTGATGGCTACCACTTGCTTCAATCCGTTTTCATGCTGATTGATTGGTGCGACACGCTGCACTTTGACGTGCGAGACGACGGACAAATCAGCCGCGAAGACTTGACCACCCCCCTCCCCGCCGATGACTTGATCGTTCGTGCCGCCAAAGCGTTACAGGCCGCTAGCGGCACGTCGTTAGGCGCACACATCGCGATTGAAAAAAACATTCCTGCACAAGCGGGCATGGGTGGCGGCTCGTCGGACGCAGCCAGCACCTTGCTTGCGTTAAATCGTCTCTGGAAGCTGAATTGGCCCCTCTCGCAACTGCTGCCTATTGGTTTGCGGTTGGGGGCGGACGTGCCTTTCTTTTTGCAAGGTCACAACGCTTGGGTGGAAGGTATTGGCGAAAAAATCACCCCCATTGAATTGCCACCCAGTCGGTTTGTGGTGGTCAAACCCAACGCCGGACTGAACACCGAAAGAATTTTTCGCGACCCAAATTTGAAAAGGGACTCAGAAACTGCTATACTGCCGGTCTTCGCTGTTCATCCTTTCGACTTCGGTAGAAACGATTTGCAGCCAGTTGCTCAGGCGCTGTGCCCTGAAATAGATCAAGCCATTCAATGGCTGACCTCTTTCGGTTTAAGTCCACGCATGACAGGATCTGGCAGTGCAGTTTTTGCGCAAATGCCCAGTGATGTGTTGATAGAATCAGCACCGCACAATTGGCAAATGCGGGTGTGCAGCAACATGATGGTTCATCCCTTGGCTGGGTGGGTTGTCAGAGAAAGTTAACGGTTAGCAGCTGCAAAGCTGTTGACCTGTGTAGGGGAGTCGCCAAGTTGGTTAAGGCACTGGATTTTGATTCCAGCATGCGAAGGTTCGAGTCCTTCTTCCCCTGCCAAAATTTATGTTTCTATTCGACGGCATGTTGGCGTCATTGGTCCTGAAGCGAAAGTCACTCCGTCATCATGTCCACCCCTACCCCAGACTTCATGATTTTTACCGGCAACGCCAATCCTGCGATGGCTGCCGAAATCGCCACGCATCTTGGCATTGAAGTGGGTGCAGCCCACGTCGGACGCTTTTCTGACGGTGAAGTGACTGTCGAAATCAATCAGAACGTGCGCGCTCGTGATGTGTTCGTGGTGCAAAGTACTTGCGCCCCCACCAACGAAAGCTTGATGGAATTGCTGATCATGGTCGACGCCTTAAAGCGCGCCTCAGCAGAACGCATCAGCGCCGTGATTCCTTATTTCGGTTACGCCCGTCAAGACCGTCGTCCTCGCTCAAGCCGCGTGCCTATCTCCGCCAAACTCGTGGCTGACTTGCTGCAAACTGCTGGCGTTGCACGCGTGCTGACCATGGATTTGCATGCCGATCAAATTCAAGGCTTCTTCGATATCCCCGTGGACAACATTTACGCCTCGCCGGTGTTGCTGGGCGACTTGCGTCAAAAGAATTACGAAGACCTGATTGTGGTCTCGCCTGACGTCGGCGGCGTGGTGCGTGCTCGCGCCTTGGCCAAGCAACTCGGTTGCGATTTGGCCATCATCGACAAGCGTCGCCCCAAAGCGAACGTGTCTGAAGTCATGAACGTGATTGGCGACATCGATGGTCGCAACTGCGTCATCATGGACGACATGATCGACACCGCTGGCACCTTGGTGAAAGCAGCAGAAGTGCTGAAAGCACGTGGCGCTAAGAAGGTTTACGCCTACTGCACACACCCTATTTTTTCAGGTCCCGCCATCGAACGTATTGCCCAAGGCGATGCGCTCGACGAAGTGGTCGTGACCAACACCATCCCACTCAGCGAAGCTGGGAAGGCTTGCAAAAAGATTCGCCAACTCACCGTGGCCCCGCTGATCGCAGAGACGATCCAGCGCATTGCCAAAGGTGAGTCGGTCATGAGCTTGTTCTCCGACCAAGACCAGCTGTTCTAAACAGCTCGTTTCGTCGCGGAACATTAACCTGGGCTGCTTCGGCAGCCTTTTTTTGAAACGAGAGCCACACTGGTCGCGGTGGGTTCCTACAGGAGTTAATTATGAAATTTGTCGCTTTTGAGCGCGCTAAGCAGGGAACGGGTGCGAGCCGCCGTCTGCGTATCACAGGTCGTACACCAGGCATCGTCTATGGTGGCGCTACTGAAGCTTCGTTGATCGAAATCGATCACAACGCTTTGTGGCATGCCCTGAAAAAAGAAGCCTTCCACGCTTCTGTGTTGCAAATGGAAATCGACGGCAAGAGCACTGAAGTGTTGTTGCGCGACGTGCAATACCACCCCTTCAAACAACTCGTCTTGCACATCGACTTCCAACGCATCGATGCCAACACCAAGATGAAGAAAAAAGTGCCTTTGCACTACTCAGGTGAAGAGAACTCGCCAGCTGTGAAGGCTGACCAGTGCTTGATCAACCACATCGCCACTGAGTTGGAAATCTCTTGCATGCCAAAAGATTTGCCAGAGTTCATCGCTGTGGACTTGAGCAACCTGACCAAAGGTCACTCGTTGCACGCCAAAGACATCACCCTGCCCGCAGGCGTGACTGTTGTGGCTCCTGGCAGCTCCAACCCGGTGTTGGTCGCTGTGGTGGCAACAAAGGCTGAGGCACCTACACCTCAAGAAGCCGCCGCTGCTGCTGGCGACAACAAAAAGAAGAAGTAATTTCTTTTTAGCGTTTGCTTTGAACGGCCCACCTCGGTGGGCCGTTTTGCTTGTGGGCGCCTAGACAAAGCGCGCCACACACCCTCACGGATAATTTGCACATGATCAAGCTGCTCGTTGGCCTTGGAAATCCAGGCCCAGACTATGAATCCACCCGCCACAACGCTGGCTTTTGGTGGATAGACACCATCGCACGCGACCTCAAAGTTCAGCTGCAGCCAGACCGTGCCTACCACGGCTTGGTGGCACGCACCACCGTCAAAGGGCAAAACGTGTGGTTGCTGGAGCCGCAAACCTTCATGAACTTGTCTGGCAAATCCGTCGGCGCTTTGGCTCGGTTCTTCAAGATCCAACCCGATGAGATCTTGGTGGTTCATGATGAGCTGGACATCCCACCTGGCGAAGCCAAACTCAAACTCGGCGGCAGCCACGCCGGACACAATGGCCTGCGCGACATCCATGCGCAACTCGGCACCGATCAATATTGGCGACTGCGTATCGGCATTGGCCACCCCGGGAATAAATCTGAAGTGGCCAATTGGGTGCTGAAAAAACCAGCCCCCGACCAACGCAGCGCCATTGAAGACTGTGTGTCGCGTACCAGTTTGGCTTTGCCCCATTTGCTCGCAGGCGATATGGTCAAAGCAACACAAATGATTCACACGGCGAAGCCCCCCCGGCCCAAACCCCCTAGGCCGGCGAACCTCGCCGCCAAAGAGGAGTCCAGCCATGCGACAACGCCACCTTCTGCACCCGACCTCGCCATCAAGCCAGCGTCTCACTAGCCACAAAATAGCCCTGTTAATTTGGTGGGCCCCCCTCCTGATCGCGTTTGAGGCTGCAGCGCAAACGGTATACCGCTGTGGCGATCAATACAGCGCCAGCCCCTCATGCAACGGCGCGATCATCCCCTCGGTCGCGGATGCCCGCAACGTACGCCAAGCCCAAACACAAAAAACGCAAACCTTGCAAGCCCAGCAAGAAGCAGATGCTTTGGAAAAAAATCGACTCAAGTCGGAGCAACTGGGCAAACGCAATGTGGCAGCGATTCCCACGTACAACCGTGACGCTCTGTTCAGCATCACCGTCGAACACGCAGCGCCTGTGCCGCCTCCTCACGGCAAGCATCAAAAATTGGCCAGTCCATATTTCACAGCCAAAGACAACACGCCCAAGCCACCCAAAACAAAGGTTGAAAAAAATGGCGCTAGCCCGAAAGCTGCGCCATAGACCGCCTAGGCCTGGGAAGGTTCACGGATTTTGTTGCTGCAACAGCCGAAATTTAGCCATCAAGGCATCACGTCCTTCTAACCGCTGCGGATTCACAGGAATACACGCCACGGGACAAACCTGAACGCATTGAGGCTCATCAAAATGCCCCACGCACTCCGTGCATTTGTCGGGGTTGATCTCGTAAATTTCAGGGCCTAAGAAAATCGCCTCGTTGGGGCACTCGGGCTCACACACATCGCAGTTGATGCATTCGTCGGTGATCATCAAGGCCATAAAAAAATCCGCAAAATTCAAAGATAGAAAAGGATTATCTCCGCCAGCAACACCCGCACAGGCCGTGCGGTTGCTTGTCACAGCTTGGCGTCTGCTGGCGTGGCTTTGGCAACGGCTTGACGGTAAAGCGGTTGCGGCGGCATATCTGCCAAATGCGCCGTATCGGCCCAGTCGAGGATGTGCAACGAGGCGTCACGCCAAACCACCTGATTCAAGCCAGCATTGGGAATATCGCAGACACGCGGGCCATTCAAGGACAAGGCTTGGGCATGGCGCCAAATCATGTCGAGTACACCGCCGTGGGTGACCACCACCAAGCGCTCACCGGCGTGCTGCTGCGCCAATAAAGCCATCGCCGCGATCACGCGGTCATAGAACACCTGCGTGCTCTCCGCGCCCTCCACGGCGTAATGCGCATCAAATTTCAACCAACGCTGCCAAGCATCGGGGTGCTGAGCCTGAATGTCGGAAGCACGCAAGCCCTCAAACACGCCAAAGCACTGCTCGCGCAAACCCGTTTCGGTCACACACGACTGGCCCAAGGCTTGCGCCACGGCTTGGGCCGTTTGCTGGGCACGTACCAAGTCACTGCTGATCAAACGCGTGGGCACACGCCCCTCTCGCTGCCAAGCCGTCAAGCCGTCTTCAAAACGGCGTTGCAAGCGTTGTGCTTGCAACAGCCCTATGTCATTGAGCGGCACGTCAATTTGGCCTTGAAAACGCAGTTCGCGGTTCCAATCGGTCTCCCCGTGGCGGATGAGCAAGAACTCGGTCATGCGGGCATCAAGCAGCGGCTGCTTTTTTGGCCATCAAGCGCTGATAAACGCCTGGCGACACCAGGTTACGGCCATCGCCCTCGCCACCGAGCATCGAAATTTCACGCACAAACGTGCTGGAGATGAATTGGTACTCTGCGCTTGGCGTGAGAAACACCGTTTCCACATCGGGCATGAGTTGGCGATTCATGCCCGCGAGTTGAAATTCGTAATCAAAGTCGGTGACCGCACGTACGCCGCGCACCATGACTTTGGCGTTGTGTAAACGTGCAAAGTCGCGCACCAAGCCTGTGAACGGTGCGACCTCAATTTGGGGGTGCGCCGCCATGGCCTCACGCGCCATGTCCATGCGTTCGTCCAAGGTGAACAAGGTTTTCTTATGGTGCGCTGTGGCCACCGCCAAGATCACCTTGTCAAACATGGCCGCAGCGCGCAACAAGATGTCTTCATGGCCCAAACTGATGGGGTCAAACGTGCCAGGGTAGATGGCAATCACGGGCTTGGACATGGACGCTCCTGCAAATTTCTAACGATGAAACACATCAAGCGATGCGGCGCAACAAATGCGCATGAACCGCACCCGCCTTCAAATGGCGATGCAGCATCAAGCCCAAAGGCGCCAACGCCTCGTCGGTCCACACCGCTGGGGCCTCTAAATACACCCAACCCTCGGGTTTGATGGCTTTGGCTGCGGCCTGCAAAGCGGGCTCAAACAAGGCGCTGTCAAACGGCGGGTCTAAAAAAACCAAGTCCACACTGGACGGCATGAGTTGTTTGAGACATGCCACGCCATCGGTGCGCTGCACATGCACGGTTGTGGCTTTCAGGCGCGTGACCTGGTTGTTCAATTGCGCGACCAAGGCTGGGTCGACCTCGCACAGCAACACATGCGCCGCATCGCGTGAGGCCGCTTCAAGACCCAAAGCCCCCGTGCCTGCAAACGGATCCACACAGCGCCAACCGAACAAGGACTGGCCCAACCAGTTGAACAAGGTTTCTCGCACGCGGTCGGGCGTAGGACGCAAGCCAGGTTTTAACGCAACGGGCAACTTGGTGCGGCGCCATTGGCCGCCGATGATGCGAACTTCGCCAGCACCTTTGTGCGGCTTGGCTGGCTTTTGGGGAGGGGGGGTGATGGGTTTCATAGAATGGCTTGATTCTAGAAACCTCCGCACATGTTTAGCTTTTTCAAGAAAAAAATCTCCCCCCCTGTCGACACGCCTCAAAGCGCCCCCGCCCCTGAGGCGTCCGCGCCAAGCGCGGCCATGGCAGAACCCGCTGAGCGCCCCCGTCAAAGCTGGCTCAAACGTTTGGGCGCAGGCTTGCGTCGCACGGGCCAAAGCATCAGCACCGTCTTCACGGGCACCCAAATTGACGATGCGCTGTACGAAGAGCTCGAAACCGCGCTGCTTATGGCCGACACCGGCGTGCAAGCCACCGAATACATGCTGGCAGATTTGAAACAACGCGTCAAAGACACGCACACCACCGAGCCATCCGCCGTCAAGGCTTTGTTGGCGGCCAGCATTGCGCACTTACTCCAACCTCTCGAAAAGCAACTCGTCATTGGTGCGCACAAGCCCACGGTGATCATGGTGGCGGGCGTCAACGGGGCCGGTAAAACCACATCCATTGGCAAACTGACACGCCATCTCAGCGACAACGGCGCTTCGGTGCTATTGGCTGCGGCCGACACCTTCCGCGCAGCCGCCAAAGAGCAACTGGCGATTTGGGCCAACCGCAACACCGTCGAGATCGTCAGCCAAGAAGGCGGCGACCCCGCAGCCGTCAGTTTTGATGCCGTCACCGCAGGCCGTGCGCGCGGCAAAGACGTGGTGCTGGTCGACACCGCAGGCCGCCTGCCCACCCAACTCCACCTGATGGAAGAGTTGAAAAAAATCAAGCGCGTGGTGCAAAAGGCCGAAGCCAGCGCGCCTCACGAAGTGCTCTTGGTGATTGACGGCAACACGGGTCAAAACGCCTTAGCACAAGTCAAAGCCTTTGACGACACCTTGGGCCTCACCGGCCTGATCGTCACCAAACTCGACGGCACGGCCAAAGGCGGCGTGCTGGCTGCCATTGCCTTGTGGGGCCAAACGCGCGCCGCTGCAGGCGGATCGGTCGTGCCGGTTTATTTCATTGGCGTCGGCGAATCTGTGGAAGACTTAGAAACCTTCAACGCCCAAGAATTTGCCGAGGCGCTGCTCGGTTAAATCACCCATTCAAATGCAAGGAGCCTGCGCATGAACGTCAACGATCCCGTCCACGACCACGCGCTAGGCGATGCCCCCGAGCGGCGCATCGATGCCTTGATCGCCCATTACGCGCAAAGCCATCAAAACGCCACCAACGAAGCCTTGCATTGCGTGTGCGTGCCGCTCATCATGTACAGCTTGGTGGGTCTGATTCATGCGCTGCATCCTGTGGCGGCGTTGGTATTTCTCAGCGCCAGCATGGTGTATTACCTGCGTTTGTCGCAACGTGCCGCCGTTCTGATGTTGCTCTGGAGTTCCGTGCTGTGGATGGCCATCACCTCTTTGCATGCACAACAGGTCCTGATTTACACCAGCGTCTTTGTCTTGGCGTGGATTGGACAATTCATCGGGCACAAACTGGAAGGCAAGAAACCTTCTTTCTTTGAAGATCTGCAATACCTCTGGATTGGCCCTTTGTTTGTGGCGCAAGTGTTGTTGCGCCGTTTTGGTTGGCGCTGGTAAGCACCACCCATCCTTTCAGCGCCATCAAAAAAGCCCGCTGTTGCATGCAACAGCGGGCTTTGTCATTCAGCGCATGGCTTATTTTTGGGTCATGTTGCCGCGGAATTGGCCACCACGTTGGATTTCCAACTCGTGGTACTCCAAGGTACCCGACACTTTGCCCGTGCTGTGAATCAACAAATGCTCTTTGCAAATGATGTCTTCGTTCAGCTCGCCGTGCACATCGATTTCGCGTGCGCGGACCGTGCCAGTCACTTGGCCTTTGTTACCGATCAACAAGTCATCCGCGATGAGTTCGCCGGTCACATTGCCGTTGATCACAGCCTTACCAGGCGCAGCGATAGAGCCCTTGAATGTGACGCCCTCACCAATCACGAGGTTGTTGTTGTTTGGGTTGATATCAGCCATGCGTGTCCTTTGGATTCTGAGTTGATCTTCAATAAAGATAGATGGATTTTAGAGCCATGCACGACCTTATAAATGAATAGATTTTGAGTAGATAAAACCTAAATAAAATCATAAAACATGGACAAACAAGAATGAAAACCAGATAATTCTACGCAATACATCTGAAAAACTATTCATGATCTCCAATAAAACAGATTTCGCCTTGAAAACCGTGCTGGCCATCGCCAGTCAGCCTGCAGGCCGGCCTTTGACCACCAAAGCCATGTCCGAGCGACTCAACTTGTCGGTCTCCTACTTAGAAAGTATTTTGAAAGCCCTCAAAGCACAAGGCTTGATCCGCTCCGGCAAAGGCCCAGGCGGCGGCTATCAAATGGATGCGGACCCGTCGTTTGTCACGGTGTGGGACATCGCCAAGATTTTTGAAACGCCCCTGAGCACCAACCCAGTCAACCCACACGAAGGCGTGTTGGTCAGCACCGACTTTGAACTGGGATTGCAGCAGGTCATTGAGCGCCACCTGACGGCCACCACCTTGGCCGAGTTGGTCGACGTGCGTGAGTGGGACGCGCCAGCGAGTGGCACATCCAGCAATCGCTTCAAATTCAAACCCCTGCCCGAAATGTTCATTCCACGCGCGCCCAACTCCGTCTTTCAGCTGTCCATGCGCTGCTAAACCACAGCGTGTTCGTTAGGCGTCTTCTTTTTGAAACGCGCCAGCCAAACACGTCAACACCAAAGTGTCGCGATGGCCGCTGGGCGCCAAGGGCTGAATAGGCGTGGTTTCATGAATCACCCGAGCGTCATCTAACAAGAGCAAAGACCAAGGCTCGGTCAAGGTAAATCGCTGGCCGCCAGGGCCTTGCGCTTCAAACACACGCGTCTCACCGCCTTTGATACCCGTGCGATTGACCATAAACACCCCCACCAAATCCACGCCATCACGATGCGCGCCTTCGGGTGTGGGGCGTCCAATGCCATCGGTGGTGTCAATGCGAAATTGATGCGCTTCGATACAACCTTGGGTGCGTGGCGCATCAGGATGTTTGAACGCCCGAAGGGCTTGCGCTGTCTCGCCAAAGGCGCCTAGCAACTGCTGCCACACAGGCAGCGCAACGGTGTCCGCGCGCATCGGCTCAAACCAACGCTGCATGCCCCCGTGCAACGCGTTGTAATCGAGCGATTGCCAATGCGCCCTGTGCGCCACTTGTGTCAACACGCCAGCCTCATACGCAAAACATGAATGACGGCGGCGGCGGTAATGGCCACCGTCTTTCAAATAAAGATCTGGCGGCATGTCATGCCAGTCGCTGCATAAGGCGTTTAGTTCAGCGAGGCTGCAATGCGCCCACCGTGCCACATCGTGCGCACCCAAGACCGCATAGCCTTTGGTTTGCAACTCAGGCAACATCTGTTCGAGTGCAACGGCGGGGGGTAAAAATTGAGGTTCGGACATAGGCCCAATTTAACCGAGGCTAAGCCCTCACTTCTAAAATAGGGGATGCAAATTTCTTCACCCATCGACATCGTTTACCTCTGGGTCGATGGCAACGACGATGGATGGCGTGCCAAACGCCAAAACGCCTCTGATCTCTTGAGCCCACAAGGCAACCAAACCATCGCCCGCTTCGGCAATGTGGAGGGCCGCTTTCGAGACAACGACGAGTTGCGTTACAGCTTGCGTGCACTGACGCAATTTTTTCCTGATCACGGCCATATCTACATCGTGACCGACGGGCAAGTGCCCGCATGGCTGAAACCCTCCAACCGGCTGAGCTTGATCGATCACCGTGATTTGATTCCGGAAGCCTCGTTGCCCACGTTCGACTCGGGCAATATCGAGTCTTACATTCACCGCATTCCTGGGTTGGCGGAGCGTTATTTCTATTGCAACGATGACGTGTTCTTTGGCGCCCCCGTCCAAGTCAGCGATTGGTTTTTTGAGGGCGGCTTTTACGTGGCGTGGTCAGACGACCCCGAGGTCGTGGGCCATGCCATGCAAACCGATGCCACGTCGCTCGAAAACGCCAGCCGTCTGTCAAAAGAATGGCTCAAGGCAGCAGCAGAGGCGCAGCCCGGCGCATGGATTCAGCCCAAACGTGTGCACCAGCTCGACCCGGCGTACACACACACGGCACGAACCTTTGCACATTCGCCGCGCCCCATGCTGAAGTCCATCTTGATGGCGCTAGAAGACGAAGCGGCCGACATGTTTGCGCGTGTGCGCTCTACCGTTTTTCGCAGCTGGGACAAGCCCACCATCGTCTCGGACTTTGTCCTGCGCTGGGCTCTGGCGCACGGCATCGCCCAAATCAAAGACCACTCACACCTGTACGTCGCCACTGGCGATGCGCAGGTCGGTCCAGCGCTTGAGCAATTGAAAACACAATTTGGCCAGCTCGATTTCTTTTGCATCAACGACACCACCGATGACGCCATGCCAGATGATCCGCGCTTGATCCAAGTGCGCCACACCTTGCAGCAACTGCTGCCGACGCCGTCTGCGTACGAACTTAACGGAAACCATCAAGGCCGCAACGCCCACCATGACAGCGCCATGCCGCTGAACAGCGCACGCAACACGCGCCGCCACGCAAAAGGGTAAACCCTAATTTTTCTAGGTTTTAGCACTCTCCCCTTGCAAGTGCTAATATTGAGTTATTGGTATCCGAAAGGACTACAAAATGACAAATTTGACACATGCTGCGCCCCTCTCCGTCGTGAACCCATGGTCGATGGTGCCCCCGCTGGGCAACATCGATGCGTACATCACGGCGGCAAACCGCTTGCCCATGCTGACGCTGGAGCAAGAGCAAGAGTTCGCCCGCAAATTGCGCGACAACAACGACCTCGAAGCCGCTGGAAAGCTGGTGCTCTCACACCTGCGTTTGGTGGTGTCCGTGTCGCGCCAATACTTAGGCTACGGCCTGCCACATGCTGACTTGATTCAAGAAGGCAACGTGGGTTTGATGAAAGCGGTCAAACGCTTCGATCCCGACCAAGGCGTGCGCTTGGTGAGCTACGCCATGCACTGGATCAAAGCCGAGATTCACGAATACATCTTGAAGAACTGGCGCATGGTCAAGGTCGCCACGACCAAAGCCCAACGCAAGCTGTTTTTCAACTTGCGCTCGATGAAGCAAGGCTTCAAAGCCGATGCGGGCGAAGGCGATGCATCCACGCACCGCAACACCTTGAATGCGGTCGAAATCGACACCGTCGCGCACAAGCTCAACGTCAAGCCTGAAGAAGTCATCGAGATGGAAATGCGCATGTCTGGTGGCGACGTGCTGCTCGACCCCACGCCCAGCGATGACAACGAAGACGCCTACGGCCCCATCGCCTACTTGACCGACACCAACCACGAGCCCACCGCCATGATTGCCGCGCACCAACGCGATGTCTTGGCCTCGGACGGACTGACTGCAGCACTGAACGTGTTGGACGCACGAAGCCGCCGCATCGTGGAAGAGCGCTGGCTCAAAGTGCAAGACAACGGCTCAGGTGGCATGACCCTGCACGACTTGGCCGCCGAATACGGCGTCAGTGCTGAACGCATCCGCCAGATCGAAGTCGCGGCCATGAAAAAAATGAAAACTGCTTTGGCCGAGTACGCCTAAGCACCGCTTCGTGCAAACGTGACAAGGGCCGCAATTGCGGCCCTTTTCTTTGAGCACCACACAAGATGCGTCTCGTCGCGTGACCCAACCTGCGTCAGGCGAACAAGCGCAACCTCAAGGCTGTGCTTTTAAAAGCGCTTGAATGTCTTGGGCCAAAGCTTGCGCGCCACTGCCGTAGCGGCTGTACAAGCGCAAGTTGCCCTGCGTGTCATACACGTAGCTGCCTGCGGAATGGTCCATGGTGTAGCTCGTGGGCGTCTTACCCTCTGACCGTTTGTAATACACCTTGTAATCTTTGGCGACGGTGGCCAATTGTTCAGGCGTTGGAATAAACGCGACAAAAGTCGGGTCAAAGTTGCCCATATACGCCTTGAGCAACTCAGCGGTGTCTCGCGCAGGATCGACCGTGATGAATGCCCCCTGTAACTTGTCGCCGTCGGCTCCTAACAAGTGCTTGACCTCCGCCAATTCAGCCATCGACGTGGGGCACACATCGGGGCATTGGGTGTAGCCAAAAAACAGCACCACCACTTTGCCCTTGAAGTCGCTCAAACTGCGCGTTTGACCGTGGTGATCGGCCAAGGTGAAGCCTTTGGCGTAATCGGCACCCGTGACATCAATGGCGTTGAACTTGGGCTTGTCAGGCGTGCAAGCCGTCATAGCCATCGCCAAAATAGCCAAGGCACATGCGCTGAAAAAACGTCGGGTTGGAGTCATCACAGGTAATGGTCGATTAAGAGCGCTGCGAACAGCAAGCTCAGATGAATGAGTGAAAAGCGGAAGGTCTTGCGCGCCAACTCATCCGAGTAATTGCGCCAAAGTGCGAACGCGTAGCCACAAAAACCCAAACTCAAAACAACCGCGCTGACCAAGTAAAACCAGCCACTCATGCGATAGATGAAGGGCATCAAACAAGCCGCAAACAGCACAAAGGTGTAAAGCAACACTTGTAAGCGTGTGAATTCATTGCCGTGGGTCACCGGCAACATAGGCAAGCCCGATTTGCGGTAATCTTCGACGCGGTACAAGGCCAAGGCCCAAAAGTGCGGCGGTGTCCACAAGAAAATGATGAGGAATAAAATCAAGGCTTCAGGACCTACATCGCCCGTCATGGCGGCCCAACCCAACACAGGCGGCATAGCCCCCGAGGCGCCACCGATCACGATGTTTTGCGGAGTCAGGGGCTTCAAGATCACCGTGTAAATCACGGCATAACCGACGAACGTGGCAAAGGTCAGCCACATGGTGAGCGGGTTAACCAAGGCATACAAAATCCAAGAACCCACCATGCACATGAGCGTTGAAAACACCAAGGTTTCCACATCACTCAGCTCGCCCTTGGCTGTCGGGCGCCAAGCCGTGCGTTTCATGCGTGAATCGATGCCTTTTTCCACCAAGCAATTGAAGGCGGCAGCGGCTCCGGCGACGAACCAAACGCCCAAGCAGGCCCAAGCGCCGAGTTTGACTTCGTCCCACGAAGGAACGCCGGGCACAGCCAACACCATGCCAATCAAGGCGCAAAACACGATGAGTTGGATCACGCGGGGCTTGGTCAGTGCATTGAACTGACGCAAACGAATGAGGAAAGGAACAGCGAGGCTCATAAAACGGGTCTCGTAACAATCAATTCAAAGCGGCACGCGACACACGCGCACCCGTTAACAACCACACCAACACCACCACCATCGCAGCGGCACCACCGGTGTGCAACACAGCAGCCACCAAAGGCCAATCCAACACCACGTTGGACAAACCCGTCAGCAACTGCAAGACCAACAAACCCAACAAAAGTTTCGCGGGCGACTCGGCCACACGACGCAAACGCAAGGCGAGCCACGTCAAATAAGTCAACACCAAGTAGGCCGCGAGCCGATGCACGTAATGAATGGCCGTGAGGGACTCAAATGTCAGAGGCTCGCCTTGTGCGTTTTGCCCTAAGTGACGCCACAGGGTAAAGCCCTGCTCAAAGTCCATCAGCGGCCACCAGCTACCTTGGCACTGCGGAAAAGTGTTGCAAGCCAACACCGCATAGTTGGTGCTGACCCAGCCACCCAACAGCACTTGCACGGTCAGTGCCACCAACCCCAGCAGCGTGGCCATGAACAACCCAGTAGACATGTTCGAAGCCGTGGCCGCACCACTTTGCAGACGATCACGCTGGACTTGCAAGGTCAACAAAGCCAGCAACACCAAAGCCCCCATCAAGTGCAAAGTGACGATCAGCGGGAACAGCTTCATCGTGACCGTCAAGGCCCCAAACGCGCCTTGGACACACACCCAAACCAAGGTGAAAGTTGGCCACGCCACACCTCCGTAGCTGCCGCCACGCCAGCGGCGTGCCCAAGCAAACGTCGCCAAAGTCAAGATGAGTCCGCCCACCGCCATGGCCATGTAACGGTGCACCATTTCAATCCAAGCTTTGGTGTGCGTCACAGGGCCGGTGGGCATTTGACTTTGCTCTACGGCAATGCTGGCTTGTGCGCCCACGGGACTGGCGTGTCCATAGCAACCCGGCCAGTCGGGACAACCCAGACCGGAATCGGTCAAGCGGGTGAACGCACCAAACAACACCAAATCAAAGGTCAAGAAAAGCGTCACCAAAGTGAGCAGCTGAACACGTCTGGCCGTTGAGGCGCGCGGATTACGCAGCCAAACCCAACACAGTGGAACCATCGCGACGAGCGCGCCCATCACCAACAGGTGAAGAACTGGGCCGAAGTCAAAGTTTTGCATCAACGGCCTGCTTCGTCCCAAGCGGCTGCAGCACGCAGCAAGCGCTCTAAATCTTTTTTGGCCTTAAGGGCACCTTCATCGCTGAGGTGCGCAGGGAAACGCATCATCCATTCGCCATGTGGATCGACCACAAACAAATGGTCCTTCAAAGCTTGCCCCTCGGCAGGCACCAACCATGGCTGCAAGGCTTGTGGGTCGATGCGCAAAACATTGGCCTCTTTCAAACCGGGCATGATTTCAGCGGGCACATTGGCCTTGTCGGTAACCAACCACACCCACTCCGTGCGATCGCGCTCTTTGCCTAGGCTCATCAAAATTTGGCGCTGCAAATACAAATTGCGCAGACAGGTGGCATCACAAGCGGCATCAGCCACGCTGACCAACAGCCATTGGCCTTTGAGTTCAGGCAACTGAATTTGCTGCCCCTCCAGACTTTGCACCGTGACGTTGGGCAACGCACGCGTAGGCTGGATCAACTCACCAAAGTTGCGACGCCCTTCAGGTCGCACCACGTAATAGGTGAAGTAGGACGCCAGCACGGGCGCCGCACAAATGAGCAGCACAGCCAGCATTCGCAAGCGACCCATCTGGGTGCGTTTGGCATCGGCTTGCGCGACGGCGTTCGGTGAAGGCAAGTCGTACACCGTCATCCCTAAGGGATGATCGGATTCAGGGCGTGGAGCGTCGGACATGGCGATAAGGAATGATGAATTGAAACCAAAGATAAAGCATGAGCTGCACAGCAGCCAAGGCAAACCATTGAAAGGCGTAGGCGAGGTTTTTGTCGATTCCAGAGGCAATTTCAGGCCACTCACGCAGCAACCCATCCGATGCCGGATCGGTTTGCAGCACAGTCGCAGAAAAATGGGCACCCACTTGCGCAGCCATTTGATCGAGGTCTAGATTTTGCCGAATGTTGGAAGTCCTTGAGTCAGCGCTGGCATCTGCCTCAGCATGACCTAAGCTCAACACGGACGATGGCGGTGGTGCCAAGCGGCCTTGCAACTGAACCACACCTATTGGCGTCTCGATGGGCGCTAGCTGCAAGCGATCTTGGCTGTTGCGTGGTATCCAGCCGCGCTGCACCAGCACGGTGGTGTGATCATTCAAGGCCAAAGGCGTCACCACCCAAAAGCCCGCACGACCTTGCATGGGGCGGTTGTCCAAATAAACGGTGTGCTCGCGCAACCAACGCCCTTGGAGCTGCACGCGACGGTGCAATTGTGCAAACAACGCAGGCTCAGCCAGCAAAGCTTCGGTACTCAATACAGGCGCAGACTGTTGCGCCACGATGGCAGCATGCTGCGCTTGCTTTTGATCGGCACGCGACAGTTGCCAAAAACCCAAACGCACCGTCACCGCCACGCCGACCAGCATGGCCAGCGTCACCCATGCGAAAGCACGGCTGCGCGGTAAAGAGATAATGGTGCTTATGAAATTCATTGTTGCAATTGCGTTCTTGGCTATTTTGGTGAGCTTGGGCTCCGCGCTTGTGTTCATGATGCGAGACGGTCGCAATGGACAAGCAAAATCAAACAATATGGTGAAAGCTTTGGCTTTTCGCGTCGGATTTTCAATCCTGATATTTGTGTTTATCTTGATCGGCTGGAAGCTGGGGTACATCCACCCAACAGGCATCGCAGCGGGTCAATGATCGAAACATCCACCGTTCGTGATCTCAACAAAAAAGGCCGCACATGCGGCCTTTTTCACGGGTGATCTGTTTGACTTACAACCAGTAGATCAGGATGTACAAGCCTAACCACACCACGTCCACAAAGTGCCAATACCAAGCAGCGCCTTCGAAACCGAAGTGCTTGTCTGCCGTAAAGTGACCCTTTTGCAAACGCAAGGTGATGACCAACAGCATCAACATGCCCAAGAAGACGTGGAATCCGTGGAAGCCGGTCAACATGAAGAAGGTAGAACCGTAAATGCCCGACGTGAGCTTCAAGTTCATTTCATGGTACGCGTGGTAGTACTCATAGCCTTGAACAAACAAGAAGACCACACCCAACAACACGGTCAACCACATGAACTTGATCGCGGTCGAGCGATGGTTTTCACGGATTGCGTGGTGCGCCACCGTCAAAGTCACGCCAGAGCTCAACAACAAGGCCGTGTTGATGGTGGGCAACCAGAAAGGTGTCATGGTTTGGAACGGCTCAATGATGCCGGCGGGTGAAGCAGTCATACCTGCAGCCATCGAAGGCCAGACAGCTTTGAAATCAGGCCAGAGCAAGGCGTTGTCCAAGCTACCCAACATTGGCACTGAGTGCGAACGAGCCCACCACAAAGCAGAGAAGAAGGCGCCGAAGAACATCACTTCCGAGAAGATGAACCAGCTCATGCTCCAACGGTAAGACAAGTCAATTTTGTGACCGTACTGACCGCCTTCGCTTTCAGCGATGGCGTCGCCAAACCATTGGTACAACACGCCCAGCCAAACAGCAAGACCGAAGAACAAAGAATATTTGCCCCAATCTGCGCCATTGATCCATTGGCCTGCACCCAAGATCACAAAAAACAAACCCAATGCAGCAAACGCCGGATGGCGCGACTCGTGGGGCACAAAGTAATACGGTGTTGAACCGTGTGCGGTGCTACTCATGTTCACTCCTTCAATTCTTATTTAGCAACGACCAGGTTGACCAACACGATCAACCCAATCACAAACAACAACGCTGCCACAACACCCACACCCAGCACATGCAAAGGTTTGATGTTGGCAACATCTTCTTGGAACCCGCTACCTTTGCGAATTCCGATAAACGACCAAGCAACTGCGCGCACCGAACGCCACAAAGAGCCTTTGTTACTCACACGCCTTCTCCTGTTTGAGGCAGCACACCCAAAGCAGCTGTCGGTGCAGGTGGGGTCTTGGAGCCCACTTCAAAGAAGGTGTAAGACAAAGTGATGGTGGTCACATCCTTGCCTAGTTTGGGATCAATCACAAACACCACGGGCCACTGCTTTTTCTCGCCAGGTGCCAAGGTGTATTGGTTGAAACAAAAACATTCCAGCTTGTTGAAATGGGCCGCCGCTTGGCGTGGCGCATAACTGGGGATGGCTTGGGCCGACATGACACGGTCTTGCACGTTTTCAAATTCGTACATGACCGTCATCATCTCGCCCGGATGAACTTGCAACGAGCTTTGCGCAGGCTTGAACTTCCAAGGACCACGGGCATTGGCATCAAACTCCACCGTGATGGTGCGGCTGGTGTCAATTTGCGTGTTGGTCACTTTGGCACGAGCAGAGCCCGCGCCTGGTAACTCACGCTCGCCCAAAGCCAAGATGTTGATGCCCGTGAACTCGCAAATGGCTTTGTACATGGGCACCAAGGCATACCCAAACGCAAACATGCCAGCTGCCACGACGAGCAGCTTTTTGAACATCAGCAAGTTATTGCGTGTGGTGGACATGGCTTCAGCGATTCAACAGCATGACTTTGGCGAAAAAGCCAACAAAGAAGACCACCGCCACAGAGGCCAAGATCAGGCCCATGCGGAAGTTTTTTTTGCGCTGCTCGGGCGTCGTCATCATTAACCAATCACGCGGGTTGCAGTGGCATCCAGCTTGGGTGGGTTTTCAAAGGTGTGGAAAGGTGCAGGAGAAGGAACTTCCCACTCCAAGCCTTCCGCAGCTTCCCAAGGCTTGGCCGAAGCTTTCACACCGTTGCCGCGCATGGCGGGCACCACGACGAACAGGAAGAAATAAACCTGAGCAAAACCGAAGAAAAAGGCACCGACCGAAGCCAAGGCATTGAAATCGGCAAACTGCATGGGGTAGTCAGCGTAGCGACGTGGCATACCGGCCAAGCCCAAGAAGTGCATGGGGAAGAAGGTCACGTTGAACGAGATCAGGGTCCACCAGAAGTGAATCTTGCCGCGTGTTTCGTTGTACATCACACCGGTCCACTTAGGGCACCAGTAGTAGAAGCCAGCGAACATGGCAAACAAGGAACCTGCCACCAACACGTAGTGGAAGTGAGCCACCACGTAGTACGTGTCTTGCACTTGCGTGTCAATCGGAGCCATCGACAAAATCAGACCGGTGAAACCACCCATCGTGAACACGAAGATGAAGCCCACAGCAAACAGCATGGGGGTCTCGAAAGTCATCGAGCCTTTCCACATGGTTGCGATCCAGTTGAACACTTTCACGCCGGTTGGCACAGAAATCAACATCGTGGCGTACATGAAGAACAACTGACCGGTCACAGGCATGCCTGTGGCGTACATGTGATGTGCCCACACGATGAACGACAAAATCGCGATCGACGAAGTGGCGTACACCATAGAGGCGTAACCAAACAACTTCTTGCGAGCAAATGCGGGCACGATGTGGCTGATGATGCCGAAGGCCGGCAAGATCATGATGTACACCTCAGGGTGACCGAAGAACCAGAAAATGTGCTGGTACATGATCGGGTCACCGCCACCAGCGGGGTTGAAGAACGTGGTGCCGAAGTGGCGGTCCGTCAACGTCATGGTGATAGCACCGGCCAACACAGGCATCACAGCGATCAGCAAGTAAGCGGTGATCAACCAAGTCCAAACGAACATCGGCATCTTCATCAAGGTCATGCCAGGGGCGCGCATGTTCAAGATGGTCACGATGATGTTGATCGAACCCATGATGGACGAAGCACCCAAGATGTGCATGGCAAAAATACCAGCGTCCATCGAGGGACCCATTTGCAGGGTCAAAGGTGCATACAAAGTCCAACCCGCAGCGGGAGCGCCACCGGGCATAAAGAACGAACCGGCCAACATGGCAGCCGCAGGAATCATCAACCAGAAGCTGAAGTTGTTCATACGGGCAAAAGCCATGTCAGACGCACCGATTTGCAGCGGGATCATCCAGTTCGCAAAACCCACGAAGGCCGGCATGATGGCGCCGAACACCATGATCAAACCGTGCATGGTGGTAAGTTGGTTGAACAACTCAGGGTTGATCAGCTGCAAGCCGGGCTGGAACAGCTCAGCGCGAATCAACAGCGCCAAAACGCCGCCAATCATCAACATAGCAAATGCGAACAACATATACAAAGTACCAATGTCTTTGTGGTTGGTCGCGTAAACCCAACGGCGCCAGCCGTGTGGGGCACCGTGGTGGTCGTCGTGGCCGTGGTCGCCCACTGCGTGACCGTGAGAGTCGAGTACTGCGCTCATGATGTTTTCCTTCTAAACGCTAGTGAATTAACGGGCGGCTTTGACATCAGCAGGCTGAACCAGCTGGCCGGTCTTATTCGACCAATTATTTTTTGTGTATGTGATGACGGCCGCAATGTCGGTGTCGCTCAGTTGCTTCCAAGCTGGCATCGTCAAGTTATTTTGACCATTCAACAATATTTTGATTTGCTTGGACTTGTCAGCGTCCAACACGACAGCTGCGCCGTCGAGTGGCTTGATCGGGCCTGCACCTTTGCCGTTAGGCTGGTGACATGCCGCGCAATTGGCTGCATAGACTTTTTCACCACGCTTGGTGATGTCGTCCAAGGTCCACACTTTCGATGGATCGTCTTGCAACGCAGCCATTTTCTTTTGCTGATCCGCCACCCATGCGCTGTAGTCTTCTGCGCTCAACACTTTGACGTGAATGGGCATGTAAGCGTGCTCTTTGCCGCACAACTCTTGGCACTGGCCGTAGTAGCTACCGACCGCTTCGGCACGGAACCACGTGTCACGCACAAAGCCGGGAATCGCGTCTTGCTTCACGCCCAATGAGGGCACAGCAAAGGCATGAATCACGTCATTGGCGGTGGTGATGATGCGAATCTTTTTGTTCACAGGCACGACCAAAGGATTGTCAACTTTGAGCAAGTAGTCATCCAAGTCAACGCCTTTGGCGCCGTTGTTTGACATCTCGCGCTGTGCGTTGTCCAAAGTTGAGATGAAGGCAATGCCCTCGCCTTGGCCTTTGAGGTAGTCGTAACCCCATTTCCACTGGTAACCCGTCGCTTTGATGGTCAGGTCAGCATTGGAGGTGTCTTTTTGAGCGACCACGGCCTTGGTGGCGGGAAGCGCCATCAAGATCACGATCACAAAAGGAATGACGGTCCATGCAATTTCAACTTTGACAGACTCGTGAAAAGAAGCAGGCTTGTGACCCACGGATTTGCGGTGTTTCCAGATGGAATAAAACATCACACCAAACACGGCCACAAAAATCACCGTACAGATGATCAGCATGAACCAATGCAACCAACCTTGCTCTTGGGCAATTTTTGTCGCACCGGCTTGCAAATTCAGTTGCCTGACGCCCGGGCCTCCGGGCAAGTCATTCACAGCCCAAGCTGCTGTACTCGCCCAGGCGGCGGCGAACAGCAAACCCGAAGCCACCTTTTGTAAAAGATTGTTCTTCATCACGTTAGATTGCCTCAATTGATAGCTTTCAGCATTACAAACACAACAAACACTGATTTAACTCAATGCAAAGTGTTGGTGTTTGTCCTATAAATATCCAGCAAGGATTCTAGCAAGGCTCAATCCCGCTTTGACTGCCCCAGCAGTGAGCGCATATCTTGCAGGGTCACCGTACTTTGGCTGGCCATTTTGGCGCGAGGCAAAGGTTTCAGTGCATGGCCATAAATGACCTCAACCGTGACGGCCAAACGACCGTCTGGCGAAGGCTGGGCCAGCGTCAACAGCATTTGTTCCAGTTGAGCCCGCCAAACGCGTCCCCGCATCCCAGTAAACCGGTCTTGATGCAAATTACGCCCCAAAGCTCGGCATTCGGCCAACAAACTCGCTGGGCTGTCATACGTGAGGGTGATGCGCTCCATGTCCATGACTGGCTCAGCAAAACCCGCTTGCACCAGCATATCGCCCCAATCATGCATGTCGGTGAAGGCATGGCAGGCAGGCGGCCACCCCGCATGGGCATAGACTGCGTTGAGCTCGCGCAAAGTGTCTGGTCCGAGACACGAGAACATCAAAAACCCATCTGTCGCCAGCATTTGGTGCCATTCACGCAGCAAAGCCTGTGGATCAGCGGCTGTATGAAGCGCCATGTTGGCCCACACCATATCGGCACAACCAGGCGCTGGTTGGGCAACCGACACGTGGTCTAGGCGTCCCAACCGTTTCCACCACGGGGTTTGCAGCACTTTTTGCGCCTGCGTTTGACGCGCGGGAGTTGGCTCGACCACATCGCACTGAGCCTTGGGGTAACGCGCGCGTACGGTTTGGTGGGTATGGAGGCCCCCGCTGACAGGCGCCCAGTCCACCCAGCGCTGTGGTTCTAGGCGAATCCATTGCAGGCGGTCCGCCATGCGACGTCCCACCTCCTCGTTCAACCAAGGCGACTCGGCGTGTGGCCACTGCGCCCAACGGGCGCTGGCAATGGGGTCAAGGGTTGGGGGGCGGTCGGCAGGTGTATCAGACATGGGTCAGCAGTATATTGAGGCATGACGTTCGCATCCCGCAGCAAAGCCTTGTTCGGACATGGGTTGGGTCCATGGCTCAAGGTGCGCCAGTGGCCCAGCCTTTGCCAGATTTGCCAAGCCTGGCCTAGCCGACCGGTGTGTGAAAACTGCATGGCGCTCTTCGCGCAGCCGCGACTACGCTGCCCCACCTGCGCATTGACACTCACCCAAACCACATGCCCGCATTGCAACCCAAGCCCACCACCGCTGGATGCTTGCGTCGCCGCTGTGAGTTACACATTTCCATGGTCCGAGTGCGTCGCACGCTTTAAATTTCAAGCAGATCCAAGCTTAGGTCGCAGCTTGGCCGAGGTCATGCGGCATGCGCCTTGGGTAGAACCAGCTCTCGAAGCAGCCTCTGCCGTGATCGCCATGCCTCTGTCTGCCCAACGACTGCGCGAACGCGGTTTTAACCAAGCCTTTGAGCTGGCCCGTCATCTCGCGCCAGACAAAGCGGATGCGCACACCCTGCGACGCGCGACAGACAGCGCACACCAAGTTGGCGCAGAACGCGATGCCCGATTTGACAATGTGCGCGATGCCTTCTGGGTCGACCCATCGCGCATGACACGCGTCAAAAACCAGCGCTTGGTTTTGCTGGACGATGTGATGACCACGGGCGCATCACTGTTTGAAGCCGCGCGAACCTTGCGCGCAGCGGGTGCAACGCACATCACGGCCTTGGTGTTGGCACGCACCGAAACGCGCGATCACGTTCAAGACGACTGAAGCATGCGAGACAATGGGGGCATGTTTCATATCGTCCTCGTTCACCCTGAAATTCCGCCCAACACGGGCAACATCATTCGCTTGGCGGCCAACACCGGCTGCACCCTGCACTTGGTTGAGCCCTTGGGATTTTCGATGGACGACAAGCACATGCGCCGTGCGGGACTCGACTACCACGAGTACGCGCCCGTCTTGCGCCACGCCGATTGGGCCACGTTCTTGACAGATGCCCAGCCAGCTCCAGACCGCATGTTCGCCCTCACCACAAAAGGCTCGGGAACGGCTCACGACATGGCGTTTCAGCCGGGCGACTGGTTTGTCTTCGGTTCAGAAACCAGCGGCTTGCCCGCTGAAGTGCGCGACACCTTTGCGCTCAACCAACGCCTGCGTTTGCCCATGCGCGAGGGCCAACGCAGCCTCAACCTCTCAAACGCTGTGGCGGTGATCGTGTTTGAGGCTTGGCGACAAAACGGTTTTACGCATAAAGCCTAGTCAACGACTCGGCCACGCAAACGGGCTTGTCAGCGCCCTCTCGCTGCACAGACACGAGCCATGTCAGTTGCATGCCGTTGTTGTCAATCGGCTCGCAAGCTTGAAGCGTCATGTGTGCACGCAAGCGGCTGCCAACTGGCACAGGCGCTGTAAAACGGACTTTGTTCAAGCCGTAATTCACGCCCATGCGCACGTTGTCGATCTTGAAAGCTGTGGCAAAAAAACGCGGCAGCAACGACAAGGTCAAAAATCCATGCGCAATGGTGGTCCCAAAGGGGCCTGCTTTGGCCCGCTCAGGATCGGTATGAATCCATTGATGGTCGCCCGTGGCTTGGGCAAATTGGTCGATTTGATCTTGGGTCACAGTCAGCCAATCGCTGACGACGCCCTCTTGACCCACCGATGCCTGTACGTCTTGCAATGTGTTGAATATCTTCATAGGCGAGACTTTGACGCACATTGAAACAACTGCAAAGCTTGCCCTGTCGACGAAGAGACAGGACGCCTAAGCCAAACAACCACCTTATTCCACGCTGCGCGGCGCGCGGCTGGCATCGTTGTTGGCCTCGACCAAGACCGTCAGCATGCGCACAAATTCTTGCCGCTGTACCTCGGGCAAAGGCGCCAAGATGCGTTGCTGCGTGCGCAACACCGAAGGGCTCACCTGCGCCAGCAACTGTGCCCCTTCAGGCGTGGCATGCAGCAAGCGTGCTCGCCGATCCTCGGGCGACACTTGGCGTCGCACCCAGCCATGCGCCTCCAAGCGATCGACCACGCCGCCGATGGTGGAGGTGTCAAACCCAATGCTGGCAGCCAAAGTTCGTTGGTCAATGGCAGGCTGAGCCACCACCGCATTCAAGGCTGCAAACTGAACGGGCGTGAGCCCAAACGCTTGGGTCTCTTCCATGAACAAGCCCACCGCAATTTGTTGCAAACGGCGGATGTGGTGACCCGGCAAATCGGTCAGGGGCAAAGAAGTTGTAACGTCAGACATCAGGCGAAAAACACGAAAAATGAGGCAATGAAGCAGAAGAATGTATCACTCAAGCCCTCAACGAGAGGCTCCCCATATGCGACAGCGTGCAAGGCCTTATAGCCAAGCGTTAGAAGCACTGACCTACACTAGAGGCTTGATTTCTATAGATTTATTCAACCCATGAGTGCATTTCTCGAAGAAGAAGTTTTGTCCGTCCACCACTGGACCGATCGCCTGTTCAGCTTCACCACCACGCGTGACCAAGCGCTGCGTTTCTCCAACGGCCACTTCACCATGATTGGCCTGCGTGGCGAAAATGGCAAGCCGCTGCTGCGCGCTTACAGCATCGTCAGCCCCAATTACGAAGAGCATTTGGAGTTTTTGAGCATCAAGGTGCAAGACGGCCCGCTCACCTCCAAGCTGCAACACATCAAAGTGGGCGACAAAATCGTGGTCGGCCGCAAGCCCACTGGCACCTTGTTGATCGACTATTTGCTACCCGGCAAAAACCTGTATTTACTCTCCACAGGCACAGGCATGGCGCCGTTCTTGAGCGTCATCCGCGACCCCGACACCTATGAGCGCTTTGAAAAAGTGATTTTGGTGCACGGCGTGCGTGAAGTCAAAGAACTGGCCTACCACGACTACATCACCCAAGAACTGCCCAAGCATGAGTTTTTGGGCGAGATGGTCAGCAAACAACTGCTGTACTACCCCACCGTCACCCGCGAGCCGTTCCGCAATCAAGGCCGCCTGACCGATGCGATGGAAAGCGGCAAGATGTTCAGCGACCTCGGCCTGCCCCCTCTCGACCCTGTCCATGACCGCGTGATGATTTGCGGTAGCCCACAAATGCTCAAAGACTTGAAGCACATGCTGGAAGAGCGCAAGTTCCAAGAAGGCAACACCACCAAGCCCGGTGACTTCGTGATCGAACGTGCCTTCGCCGAGCAATAAGCCAAGCCACGCATGCCAAGCACTCAGCGGACCACGCTGAGTGCTTTTTTTACGCCTGAATACTCAACCCCACCAACTGCTCCAGCTCGGCGTGAGACAAACCTTCCACGCAATCGACCAGCTGCAAACCTTGAGGCGACACCACCAAGGTGGCCAAGTCGGTGTAAATGCGTTTCACGCAAGCCAAACCGGTGAGAGGGTAAGTGCATTCACGCACCACTTTGCTTTGGCCTTGCTTGGTGAGCAAATCCATCATCACCCAGGTTTGCTTGGCGCCAATCGCCAAATCCATGGCGCCACCGACCGCTGGAATTGCACCGGGCTCGCCCGTGTGCCAATTGGCCAAATCGCCACGCTCGCTGACCTGAAACGCACCCAGCACGCAAATGTCCAAGTGCCCGCCACGCATCATGGCAAAGCTGTCGGTGTGGTGAAAATACGACCCGCCCGGCATCAAGGTGACGGGCTGCTTGCCCGCGTTGATCAAATCGAAATCTTCTTCGCCGGCAGCGGGCGCAGGGCCCATGCCCAAGATGCCGTTCTCGCTGTGCAAAATAATTTCTAAGCCGGCTGGCAGGTGATTGGCCACCAAGGTGGGCATGCCAATGCCCAAATTCACATACGCGCCTTCGGGCATGTCTTGCGCCACACGGGCGGCCATTTGGTCTTTGGTTCTGCGGATGTAGGCCATGCTCAAGCCTCCTTCTTAAAACCACCACCTTGGGTGGCGACACGCGGCACTTTCACCACATGGGTGACAAAAATCCCCGGCGTCACGATGACCTCGGGGTCCAAAGCCCCCAATTCGACCACCTCATGCACGGAGGCCACGGTTCGCTTGGCGGCCATGGCCATCGAAGGTCCAAAGTTGCGGGCCGATTTGCGGTACGTCAGGTTGCCCCAACGGTCGCCCTTTTCCGCCTTGATCAAGGCCACGTCGGCATGAATCGGGTATTCCAAAACATACATGCGACCCTGGATTTCACGGGTTTCTTTGAGGGAACCATCGGCATTTTTGGCCAGTTCGGTGCCGTAGCCCGTCGGCGAGAAAAACGCGCCCACACCTGCGCCCGCCGCACGGATGCGCTCAGACAAATTGCCTTGCGGCACCAACTCCAGCTCCAATTTTCCCGAGCGGTAAAGTTCATCAAACACATAGCTGTCGGCTTGGCGCGGAAAGCTGCAAATGATCTTGCGCACGCGCCCCGTTTTCAACAATGCCGCAATGCCCGCATCACCGTTGCCAGCGTTGTTGTTGACCAACGTCAAGCCTTGCACCGCGCTGTCAGACAGCGAAGCGATCAGGCCCTCAATCAGTTCATCGGGAATGCCTGCGGTACCAAAGCCACCAATCATCACGGTGGATTGGTCGGGAATATTCGCCAACGCTTGCGCGATGGAGTCAGCCACTTTGTTGATCATGGTGCTTACACGCGCTCAACAATCATCGCAATGCCCTGCCCCACGCCAATACACATGGTGCACAAAGCGTAACGGCCACCGGTGCGATGCAACTGGTTGATGGCCGTGGTCACCAAACGTGCGCCGCTGGCACCCAGAGGATGGCCCAAAGCAATGGCGCCGCCGTTGGGGTTGACACGCGGGTCGTTGTCTTGCAAACCGAGTTGACGCAACACAGCCAAGCCTTGCGCGGCAAAGGCTTCGTTGAGTTCGATGACATCCAAATCAGCCAAGGTCAAGCCCGTCAGCGCCAGCACTTTTTGCGTAGCAGGTGCGGGGCCAATGCCCATGATGCGAGGCGGCACACCTGCGGTGGCCATGCCCACAATGCGTGCGCGCGGCGTCAGGCCTTGCTTAGCCGCTGTTTTTTCGTCGGCCAACAAAACGGCACAGGCACCGTCGTTCACACCGCTGGCATTGCCTGCGGTCACTGTGCCGTCAGGGCGAACCACCGGTTTGAGTTTGGCCAGCGACTCCATGCTGGTCGCGCGTGGGTGCTCGTCTTGACTGACCACCACGGCATCGCCCTTTTTCTGAGGAATGGTGACGGGGCAAATTTCAGCGTCGAAGTAACCCGACTGCTGAGCGGCCACCGCTTTCATTTGACTGGCCAAGGCCATCTTGTCTTGGTCTTCACGGTTGATGTTGAAGTCGGTGGCCACGTTCTCTGCGGTCTCGGGCATGGAATCGACGCCATACTTTTCTTTCATCAATTTGTTGATGAAGCGCCAGCCAATGGTGGTGTCGTACACGGTGTTGCTGCGGCTGAAGGCGCTTTCGGCCTTGGGCATCACAAAGGGGGCGCGGCTCATGCTCTCCACACCGCCGGCAATCATCATCGTGGCTTCACCGGCTTTGATGGCGCGAGCGGCCGTGCCAATCGCATCCATACCCGAACCGCACAAACGGTTGATGGTCGCACCAGGCAATTCCATCGGTAAACCCGCCAACAAGCTCGCCATGTGGGCCACGTTGCGGTTGTCTTCACCGGCTTGGTTGACGCAGCCATAAATCAAATCGGTCACGGCCAACCAATCGACATTGGGGTTGCGTGCCATCAACGCTTTCAGGGGCACTGCCGCCAAATCATCGGCACGCACAGACGACAAAGCGCCGCCGTAACGACCAAAAGGTGTGCGCATGGCGTCACAAATAAAAGCTTGGTTCATGGTCTTCCTCGTTCATTTTGAATCTCGATGACTGAATATAGCCAATCGCACCTCCTTGCGACTCGGTCAGGACGCCTGAGTGACAATGCAACCATGTTTGAACCCAGCCAAGCCGATGTTCGGCGTTTTTTCTGTTCGGTCTATGCCAAATGGCGCGACGCGCAACCTATGGATGCGCTTGAAACGCTTGCCAGTCAATGGGTGGCCGAGCACCCCGAGTACCACGCCGACTTTGCCGATGTCGATGCCGCTTTGGCGCGCATGTACGAGGTCAAGGACGGCCAAGTCAACCCCTTCCTGCATTTGTCCATGCACCTTTCAGTGAGTGAGCAATGCTCGATTGACCAACCGCGTGGCATCCGCCAAGCCGTTGAGTTGCTGACCGCGCGACGGGACAGCTTGCACACGGCCCACCACGAAACCATGGACGCCTTGGGCCAAATGATTTGGGAAAGCCAACGCAGCGGCCGTCCCCCCGATGGCCATGCCTACATTGACGCCGTGCAGCGGCGTGCCACACGCGATTGAAAACTCAATGGCCTCAGACGTGAAAAAGCCCGCTAGCAGCGGGCTTTTTCATAGCGAAACAGAACCAGTTCAGCGGAATTTCGACTGAGGCACAGTTTTCAGATCACCCTGTTGTGCAGCCACGTAGTTCGCCAATTCTTTCAGTTCAGCGTTGCTGAATTGCTTGGCGACACCAGCCATCACACCGTTGCTACGGCCCCATGACGAGGTGCCTTCAACTTTGTAAGACTTCAGAGCGACAAACAAATAGTCGGCGTTTTGGCCGGCAATCTTGGGGTAGCTTGGATCGATAGGCTTGGCAAAGTTAGCGCCGTGGCAAGAGGCACATGCGCCCTTGGTCAACAAAGCGGCCACATTGCCTTTGGCTTCGGTAGCGGCTTCGGGCAACGCAGCGCCCTCGACCTTACCGTGTGCAGCGTAGTAAGCAGACACATCAGCGATATCTTGCTCGGTCAAGCTCACAGCAATGCTGCGCATGGTGGGGTGCTTACGCTCGCCCTTTTTGTAAGCCGTCAATGCAGAGGCGATGTACTTCTCGCCTTGGCCTGAGATTTTGGGGACTTTGTACACTTCAGGAAAGCTGGCCTGATAGCCAATGATGCCGTGGCAACCAATGCACATGGCGATTTTGGATTCACCAGCTTTGGCATCGCCTTTGAGCTCTTGAGCTTGGCTAGAAAAGGTCGCAGCGGCGACAACGAAAGCTAACGCGGTTGAGAGAAACTTGTTCATAGTGCAAATCCAGCCAAGACAGATTGATTAAAGTCAATCACGAATTATATAGAGCGCCTCACCATGAAATTCACCGGTACCGAGAACTACGTCACAACCCCCGATCTGATGCTCGCCGTCAATGCGGCCATGACCCTCAAACGCCCCTTGTTGGTCAAAGGCGAACCCGGCACAGGCAAGACCATGCTGGCCGAAGAGGTCGCGCAGGCACTGGGCATGCCCTTGCTGCAATGGCACATCAAATCGACCACCAAAGCGCAGCAAGGCCTGTACGAGTACGACGCGGTCAGTCGTCTGCGCGACAGCCAAATGTCTGATTTAGATGGTGGCGAGCGCGTCAAGAACATCGACAACTACATCATCAAAGGCGTGCTGTGGCAGGCCTTCATGGCTGAAGAACCTGTGGCACTGCTGATTGACGAAATCGACAAAGCCGACATCGAGTTCCCCAACGATTTGTTGCGCGAACTCGACCGCATGGAGTTTTATTGCTACGAAACGCGCCAGCTGATCAAAGCCAAAAACCGTCCCTTGGTGTTCATCACCTCGAACAACGAGAAAGAGCTGCCCGACGCCTTCTTGCGCCGCTGCTTCTTTCATTACATCAAGTTCCCTGATGCGGACACCATGCGCCAAATCGTGGCTGTGCATTTCCCCAACATCAAGCAAGAGTTGTTGAGCATGGCGATGAAGACCTTCTTCGACATCCGCAACTTGCCCGGCTTGAAGAAAAAGCCATCCACGAGTGAATTGATCGACTGGCTCAAACTGCTGGTCGCCGAAGACATTCCCTTGACTGCCCTGCAAACGGCAGACGAAAAAGTCGCCGTGCCGCCTTTGGTCGGCGCCCTGTTGAAAAACGAGCAAGACGTGACCCTGTTTGAAAAACTGGTGTTCATGCAAAGCCGCAACCGTTGATCGACACCCCATGCTTGCACAATTGATTGAAGGCTTGACCGATGCCTTGGGTTTCGTGATTGGCGCCCTGCTCGGCTACGGCTTGGGCGTGACATTTGGACTGAACTTGTTTGCCGAAGGTTACGGCGCAGGCAGCATGATTGCGATTTTGCTGGTCGGCTTGGGCGGCGGCATCGGCTTGCAAGCTGCCCGCCACCTGCGCACACGCAAGGCGCAACAAGACTAAAGCACCATGCTGATCGATTTTTTCTACACCCTGCGCGCAGCCAAACTGCCGGTCTCCGTCAAGGAATACCTCACGCTCTTGGAAGCTTTGAAAGCCCAAGTCGTAGGCCCTGGCAGCGATGCCTGCAGCTTGGATGACTTCTATTTCTTGAGTCGCCTCATCTTGGTCAAAGATGAAAAGCACTACGACAAATTTGACCGTGCCTTTGGCGCGTACTTCAAAGGCGTCGACATGCTGACCGACTTCACCAAAGAAGTGCCGTTGGACTGGCTCGAAAAAATTCTGCAAAAAGAACTCACCCCAGAGCAAAAAGCCGCCATTGAAAAAATGGGCTGGGACGAGTTGATGGAGACGCTCAAGAAACGTCTCGAAGAACAAAAAGAACGCCATGAAGGCGGCAACAAATGGATAGGCACAGGCGGCACCTCACCGTTTGGTAATGGGGGCTACAACCCGCAAGGCATTCGCATTGGCGGCAAAGGTGGCAACAAAAGTGCCGTCAAAGTGTGGGACCAACGCAGCTACCAAGACTACGACGACACCCAAGAACTGGGCACCCGCAACATCAAAGTGGCCTTGCGCCGCTTGCGTCGGTTTGCACGTGAAGGCTCCGTCGAAGAATTGGACTTGGACGGCACCATCCACAAAACCGCGGCCAACGCCGGTTACCTCGACATCTTGATGCGTCCCGAGCGCCACAACAACGTGAAAGTGTTGCTGCTCATGGACGTGGGCGGCACAATGGACGAGCACATCGCCCGCGTGGAAGAAATGTTCTCCGCCGCCAAGGCTGAGTTCAAACACTTGGAGTTTTATTACTTCCACAACTGCGTCTACGACTTCATGTGGCGCAACAACAAGCGCCGTTTTGCCGAAAAATTCGCCACCGTCGACATCCTGCGCAAGTACAACAAAGACTACAAACTCATCTTCATTGGCGACGCCACCATGAGCCCGTACGAAATTGTTCAGCCCGGCGGCAGCGTGGAATACAACAACGAAGAAGCCGGTGCTGAATGGCTGCAACGCCTCACCCATGCGTTCCCCAAATACGCGTGGATCAACCCCGAACCGCAAGGTGTGTGGCAATACCGCCAAAGCGTCAGCATCATCCAGCAACTCATGAGCAACCGCATGTACCCCATGACTTTGAAAGGCTTGGAAGAAGCCATGCGAATGCTGAGCAAGTGAGCCTCTAAAATACCCATCGGCCGCCGCCGTAGTTCAATGGATAGAACGACTCCCTCCTAAGGTGTAGATATGGGTTCGATTCCCGTCGGAGGCACCACTTAAATGCTCAACACACTGTATTTAGGCTGCAAGTAAATCAGGTTCGGCAACAGCTTGAGCCATCGCATCACTCAAGTCTTTGAAATATTGTTCTGACAAAGCCGTGGTCACCAAATATTTGGTGCGACGGTTCTTACCTTTGAAGACTTGTTCAATCAAGCCAGCTTCTCGCAACAAATCTAACTTGCGTTGGATCGTCGCAGGGGAAGCAATGCAGGACAGCTCCATGGCATTGCTAACCGTCATGGGGTTGTCTTGCGTATGACGCAACAAAATCTTGTCAAGTAGCTGTTTGGCAAGCGGATCAATCTCAGCCATGATGCTCGAAGGACCTGTATCAAGGGCTTCGATCAGCTGAAGATAGCGCAAGTAAGAGGTTTTCAAGAGGAGGCCTCAACTGTTAAAACTGAGAATTTCACAAATTTCCTGTTGCTGTATTTCCCTGTTAGCAATATTAACATATACGCCAAATGGCGTATGTAAATTTATGCTTTATTTCGGATCAAAAAATGGCCTCCTTGATGGCGAAAGACGCTGTGGTGACGCCAGGCCTTGGGTGCGTACCTTATGCTGAAAAGATGACTGCTCCTAAAAATCGTCTTTCCGCTACAGCCTTTGCCACACTGTTACTCATCGCGTTGATGATGGGCTCTAACCATGTCGCCGCTCGGTTTGCTTTTCAAAACGGTGTGGACGTTGCCACCGCCGTCACCGTCCGCAGCGGCATCACGGCCGCCGTGGTGGCTTACCTGCTGTGGCGCCATCGCGTGTCCATGCGCTTGACCCAGCAACACAAACGCGGCTTGCTCGCTGTTGGACTGCTGGTGGGCATTCAGAGCCTGTGTTTGTATTCGTCTGTGGCGCGCTTGCCCGTGGCGTTGGCACTGCTGGCGTTTAACACGTACCCCTTGTGGACGGCGCTGTGGGCGCGCGTTGTGTATGGACACAGAGCAGACCCTACGCTGTTGCGCGCCATGCCCGTGATGCTGCTGGGCTTGGCCTTGGCGCTAGACGTGCTCGGTGCAGCTTCAGGACTGGGCGCACAAGCACAATGGAGTGCCATTGGCATCGGCGTGGCATTTGCCCTCACCGCTGCCGCCACTTTTGGCTTGGCTTTGGTCTTCACCCAACATGAAGCCGGCGATTTAGATGGACGACTGCGCACCTTCAGCACCATGAGCTTGGTGTTTTTGCTCAGCAGCAGCGTCGTGGTGGCACAAGGCGGACTTCATCTGCCCACAGCCGCAGCCGGTTGGTGGGGTTTGGCTGCATTGACGTTTTTGTACGGCACCGCCTTCACCATCATGTTCACGGTGCTGCCGCGTCTGGGCGTCGTGGGCAACTCTGCCATCATGAATGTGGAGCCGGTGTTTGCTTTGGTGCTGGCTTGGGTCATGCTGGGCCAAGCGATCGCCCCCATTCAGGTGATCGGCGGTTTGCTGGTGGTCGCCACGGTGATGTTTTTGGGGCTACGCAAGCGATGAGCTTTTTATTTTTGACCTCGGCGAGGCGCGGCCTTCAACAAAGCCTCGACCTCAGTCTTCCACCACTTCGCCTGCCCCGTCGTGCCGTGGCCCGCAGTTTGGTCGCTGGCAGGAATCAAGAGCAAGCGTGAATTGGGAATGCGTTTGAGCACCTTGTCCATCACGCCCAACTCAGGTGGGTTGCGCTCGTCATCGGCCGAGTTGATGGCCAAGACCGTCGCTTTGATTTTTTCAAGATTGGCCAATGGGTTGTAGTCGCGCGAAGAGTCCCATTGGTACAAGTGGTCGTTGGCGTCGCCTGGGAATGCCGCTTTCAAGCGCTGGTCCAACAAATGGTCTGCCTTCTCGCGTGTAGGCGCTAAACGTTGCAAAGCTTGATGGCCACCGCTGGTGGCCGTGGCATAAAACACCGAGGCAAATTGCCAGCTGCGGGGTTGGGTGGTGTAGTTGCCGCCCATCCATTCAGGGTCATTGCGAATGGAGTCGGTGATGAGTCGGCGCATCATCCAATTGCGACCCGACATCTCGCTGGGCATTGACGCCATGGGCACCATCACATCCATGAATTCAGGATGCGTCATGCCCCATAACCACACCTGCATGCCGCCCATGGAGTTGCCCAAAATCAGGCGCACATGTTTGACGTTCAAGCCTTCCGTGAGCAAACGGAACTGCGCACTCACCATGTCGTCGTAGTTGTAGCGCGGAAACTTGGCGCGTAATCCATCTGAAGGTTTGCTGGAGCGCCCCGTGCCAATCGCGTCGGGCAAGATCACAAAGTACTTGCTGGCATCCAAGGCTTGGCCTGGACCAAACAGCTCGCCACCAAACGCTGGGTTCAACATGCCTGTACCTGTCCCCGTGGTGCCATGCAAGATCACCACAGCTTCATTCGCGGGGTCCCCGAGGGTCGTGTAACCCACATTTAATTCAGGCATTACCTCCCCTGTGTGAAAGCGAAAGTCCTTGGCTACCCAAACACCTTCTTTGCGGTTGGAGAAGTTTTGCGCATCTGCACTGGCTAGAAAAAAGGTCAAAGCAACCCCTAAAAACAAAGAGAAAAAACGGGTCATAAAAATAGCCTTTCAAAACGGTCTTAGCACCATGAATTAGCTCACGCGCTGCGAGCGCGTGACTTTAAAGAACCCTCATGCTGCACTGTATCGCGCAGCTTGCAACAGACCCATGGCGAAAACTAAGGCAACTGCAGTACCAATCGCCTTGGTGACTCGATCACAAGAAATTTCAGTTTTAATCCAACCCATTAAAAGGAGACCTTCGTGAAACTCAATCACTTCAATCGCACCCTACAAAGTGCCACCCTCACACTGGGCATGGCCCTGAGCACACTGGCCATGGCACAAGCCCCTGCCGCCGCGCCCGCTGCTGCGGCCATCCCGCCCACTTGGGCACAAGGCCGCACGGCTGAACAAGCTGCCCTGAACTTGGTGCCCCATCCCCCCGGCATGACGGCGCTGCCAGTGAGCGATATTCCCACCGACAAACTCAAAGTTCCCGCTGGCTTCAAAGTCGAACTGTGGGCGTCTGGCATGCCCAACGCACGATCGATGGTGCAAGCCCCCAGCGGCACTTTGTTTGTGGGCACCCGTTTCCCAGGCAACGTGTATGCCGTGGTTGAAAAAGACGGCAAGCGTGACGTCAAAGTGATCGCCAAAGGTCTGCATCGCCCCAACGGCGTGGCATTCAAAGACGGTTCGTTGTATGTGGCTGAACTGTCTCGCATCATTCGCTACGACAACATTGAAGCCAACTTGGACACCCCACCAGCACCCGTGGTCGTGTTTGATGCGTTGCCTAAGGACGAGCCACACGGCTGGAAGTTCATGAAGTTGAGCCCTGACGGCAACTATTTGTATTTCCAAATTGGCACCCCCGCCAACATTACCGTGCAACCCGTCACACACGCCACGATTGTTCGCTTGAACCTCAAGACCAATATCTTGGAAACCGTGGCTCACGGCGTTCGCAACAGCGTAGGCATGGACTTCCACCCCGTGACCAAAGAGTTGTGGTTCACCAATAACGCGCGTGACTGGGTGAATGACGATCTGCCCAACGACACGCTGCACCGCGTCACCCGTAAAGGCATGAACTTTGGCTATCCGTTCTGCCACCAAGGCGATCTGCTGGACATCGACTTCGGCAAAGGCCGTTCTTGTGAAGAGTTTGACAAACCTGTCTTGAAGATTGGCGCCCACGTCGCTGCCTTGGGCATGCGCTTCTACACAGGCAAGCAATTCCCTGCCGAATACACCAACAACATCTTCATCGCTGAGCACGGCTCATGGAACCGTACCAAGAAAACCGGTTTCGATGTGGTGCGTGTAGCCCTCGATGCCAAAGGCAACGTGACCAAGAAAGAAGTCTTCATCTCCGGTTGGATTCAAGGCGATGATTTCTGGGGCCGCCCTGCCGACGTGCATGTCATGAAAGATGGCTCAATGCTGGTCTCTGACGACGTCGCCGGTGCCATCTTCCGCGTCTCACACAGCAAATAATGTTTTCGAACGTTTCAAAGGCCATTCCTGGAATGGCCTTTTTTTTCTTAGCACTCACCACCTCTTACGCCACTGCAGCCCCTGATGCTGTGGCGGGCCAAGCCAAAGCGCAACTCTGCGCGGCTTGCCATGGAGAGAACGGCGTGTCGGCCATTCCCGGCACGCCCCATTTGGCGGCGCAACCACCGCTGTCGATCTTTTATCAACTGCTGCAGTTTCGTGACCAACGACGCAAAGGTGGCGGCATGGAAGCCATCGCCGCCACACTGAGCGAACAAGACATGCGCGACATCGCAGCGCACTATGCCCGTCAGCCTGCGCCTGCTGCGCATGCCGGTGGCGACGCTGCACACATTGCACGCGGTCAACAAATTGCCCAGCAGCAATATTGCGCGTCATGCCATGGCGCGCAGTTGCAGGGGCAAAAGCATGTGCCACGCCTGTCGGGTCAGTCCAGCGAGTACTTTGTGACGCAACTGCGTAATCTGCGTTCTGGCGCACGCGCAGACATGGACGGCACCATGGCCAGCGCCGCACGCAGTTTGACTGACGAGGAAATCGAAGCCATGGCGGCCTACGCCCGTAGCCTGCCTTAAAACGCCAAAGCGCCACGCTTGATTTAGATCAAGCGTGCGCGCATGATGCCAAGGTCTAATTCGGCATTACCTTGGAGAAACCTATGAAATCAAATGTGGGCGGCATTGACCGCGTCTTGCGCATCGTGGCGGGCTTGGTCTTGATTGCATTGGCAGCCACGGGGCAAATCGGCGCTTGGGGCTACGTCGGTGTGATCGTTTTGGCCACTGGGCTGTTTAGTTTTTGCGGCGCGTACACCTTGTTTGGTCTCAGCACTTGCCCGATGAAAACAGAGGAAGACCTTAAAAGCTAAGCGCTTGCGACAGATCAATCTTTCGCAGCAAAACAAGGTGCAAGATGGTGTCATCACTTTTCACAAGGATGGCACCATGAAACTCTGGATTGATCTTTTCACCACCGACTACGGGCTGATGAGCATCATCGGCCTCGCCTTCATCATCGGCATGGGCATCTTCTTTCTCAGGATGTTCTTGGGACTGACGAAGACCTGAACTTCAGCCACAACAGGCCCGCCCCCGTCACAGCGACGGGGAGCAGCGAACCCCAATTGAGCCAACTCCAGCCTTGGCTGGTCACCAAAGCACCCGATGCGAATGAAGTGAACGCCATCGTGGCGAACACACAGAAATTAATGGCAGCTTGTGCACGATTCTTTTCAGCGGCTGTGTAAGCCTGCATCGACAACGTGGTGCTGCCGGTGAACAAGAAGTTCCAGCCCACGCCCAGCAAAAACAAAGCAAACAAGAATTGATGCAGATCTGTGCCTGACAAGGCCACCGCAATGCATGCCGCGTTGAGCACCACGCCAACGCCCATGATGGACAGCACGCCAAAGCGTTTGATCAAATGTCCTGTGAAAAATCCTGGGGCAAACATGCCAATCACATGCCATTGCAGCACCCAAGCTGTGTCTTCAAAAGGCAAACCACACACTTGCATCGCCAAAGGCGTGGCCGCCATCAGCAAGTTCATCACCCCGTACCCTAAAGCAGCCGCCAAAGTGGCGATCACAAACACAGGCTGTCGCATGATGACGCTCAAAGGGCGGCCAGTGTCTGCATGCATGGGTCCAGCCGTGACTGCGGGGAACTTGATCGAACTCACCACGGCCATCGACAAAACAGCAATCAAGGCCAGTGCCACATAAGCGCCTGCAAAGGGTTTGTCCATCAAACTCTTGGTTTGAATGGCCAAATTAGGGCCAATGATGGCACCCATCAAACCACCCGCCATCACCAAAGACACCGCTTTTTCGCGGTAGTCCACGGCGCACAACTCTGCGGCAGCGAAGCGGTACAACTGGGCGTTCGCGCTGTAATAACCGGCCACCACGGTCGCCGTTACCAACAGCCAAAACGATTGAATCGATACGGCCCAAGCCCCCAAGCCCGCGGACAGCAAGGCCACCAACAACCCCAGTTGAAAAGAGCCCTTGCGCCCAAACCGTTGCTGGGATTTGGCGACCAAACCGGTGCTGAGTGCGCCGCCCACCACATAGCCCATCACGGGCAAGGTCGCCATCCACGACACCGGGGCCAAACTCAAGCCCACCAAGCCATTGATCGCGATGAAGGTCACGTTGTTGGTAAGGAACAGCCCTTGGGCGATGGCAAGGAAAAGCAGATGGCGGTTCATGACGACCTAAGACAAAGGGGATAAAAGGGCAGTTTTAAGCGAGGGTATCCCAAGCTTTGAGGGTTTCAGCTGCATACATCAAGGCAGGACCACCGCCCATGTAAACACACACCGCCAGCATTTCTTCCAACTCTTGGCGAGTGCAACCCAATTTGAGCAGCGCTTTGACATGAAAACCAATGCAGCCCGAGCAATGTTGCGTGATGCCAATGGCAAGCGCCATCAGCTCTTTGTGTTTGGTGCTGACCGCTCCTTCAGCCATGGCCGATTTGGCCAATTGCCCAAAACCTTGCATCGCATCGGGTTGTGCTTTACGAAACAACCCCAACGACTCGTTGATGCCTTGAATCAAGTTGGCATGGTCAAAAGTGCTCATCAAATTACTCCATCAAAAGTTCAAAGACAGACTGAACAGTCTTGCGTGGTGAATCTAAATTGTATGCTTAAATAATTGATTGCTTATATTAAAAACTCCCCGCATGATCCACATTCAAGATGAAAGGATTCATGACTGGGTGACTCAGCAAATCACAGATTCAGCGTAAGCTCACACAAATTTTTTTCTTGAACCCAGAGGAAATGCCATGAACACCAACTTCATCCAAGACACCCAAGCGCTGCTCAACCACGATGGACAGACGATGCCCCAACCCACACGTCGCTTGGCCTTGCAGTCCGCGCTGGGCTTGGGCTATGCCGCGGCAGCCATGCCGTTGATCGCACAAACAGCCATCAAAACCTCAGGTGAGGGTTTGGTCGAAGGTGAAGTGATGATCGATGTCAACGGTTTTCAAATGCCCGCCTACCGATCTGCCCCTGTTGGAAAAACCAACTTGCCCGTGGTCTTGGTGATCTCAGAAATTTTTGGTGTGCACGAATACATTGCCGATGTCACACGACGTTTCGCCAAACTGGGCTACTTGGCCATTGCCCCTGAGCTGTTTGTACGCCAAGGTGACCCCAGCGCTTATGGCGAATTGGCCAAACTCATGAGCGAGTTAATTGCCAAAGTACCAGACGCACAAGTGATGGCCGACTTGGACGCCACTTTGAAATGGGCCAGCCAAAACGGCGGCAATGCCGATCGTGCAGCCATCACCGGCTTTTGCTGGGGCGGTCGCATCACATGGTTGTATGCCGAGCACAACCCAAAACTCAAAGCAGGCGTGGCTTGGTACGGTCGCATGGAAGGCCAAACCAATGCCAACAATCCCAAACACCCCATCGACTTGGTCACTGCACTGAAAGCACCTGTACTGGGTTTGTACGGCGGGGCAGACACGGGCATTCCCGTCACGTCGGTCAACGCCATGAAACAAGCCTTGGCGCTCGCTGCCAATCAAGGCAACTCAGCGGCCAAGGCCAGCGAGTTTGTGGTGTACCCAGACACCCCCCATGCTTTCCACGCAGACTATCGCCCCAGCTACCGCGCCACGCCTGCGACAGACGGCTGGAGCCGCGCTATAGCTTGGCTCAAACAATACGTCTAAGCAAGCACCGTTTAGGCCACAAACACCCGCGCTTTTCGCAGTGTGAGCACCAAAGTCTCACCCTCTGTGAATCCCTGCTCGTAGAACTGCGATGCAGGGATTTGCGCTTCAATGATCTGCGCATCAGAAGGGCTGTCACCTTCAGCCGCGATCAACTCCAAACGGGCAATCGGTCCCACCACAATGGCTCGGGTCAGTTTGGCCACGATGCCTTCGTCGCCTGATGTGTAGCGACGCACATCCAAGTCATGCGGACGCACATACGCAAAGGCCTTAGCGTCTTGCGCGGCATGGTGCTCGGGGCTGGCCACGCGCACGGTCTGGTCTTCCACACCGATGTGCATTTCGCCCTCGTGGGCACGGCCATGGAACAAGTTCACATCGCCTAAGAAGCCATACACAAATGGGCTGGCTGGATGCTCCCACACCTCTTGAGGTGAGCCTACCTGCTCGACATTGCCTTTGTTCATCACCACCACGCGGTCGGCCACTTCGAGCGCTTCTTCTTGGTCGTGGGTCACAAAGATGGTGGTCACATTCAAATCGTCGTGCAAGCGGCGCAACCAGCGGCGCAGCTCTTTGCGCACCTTGGCGTCTAAGGCACCAAAGGGTTCGTCGAGCAACAACACTTTGGGCTCGACCGCCAAAGCGCGCGCCAAGGCAATGCGTTGGCGTTGACCGCCAGACAGTTGTGAGGGATAGCGGTCAGCCAGCCAATCGAGTTGCACGAGACTCAGCAAGTCGTGCACCTTCTTCTTGATTTGTTCTTCGCTGGGGCGTTCGCTGCGCGGTTTCACGCGCAATCCAAAGGCTACGTTCTCAAACACCGTCATGTGGCGGAACAAGGCGTAATGCTGAAACACAAAACCCACTTGACGCTCGCGCACATGCACATGGGTGGTGTCTTCACCGCTGAACAAGATGGTGCCAGCGTCTGCGGTTTCTAAACCCGCAATGATGCGCAGCAAGGTGGTTTTGCCGCAGCCCGAAGGGCCTAACAAAGCGATCAACTCGCCAGAGTGAATGTCTAGGCTCACATCGCCCAGCGCTTGAAAAGCGCCAAATTGTTTGTGGATGTTTCTGATTTCGATGCTCATGATTCGGGTCTCATCTTCTTAAATTTCACGGCGTTGCGACTAGGTGTGTGTGAATTCCGTGCGCTCATGCGTGTGGGCGTTTCATGGGCAAATCAACCGTGGCCTTCAGCTCACGCGCATGACGCCACGCCACCACAGACTTAATAGCCAAAGTCACCAAGGCCAACAAAGCCAGCAGCGAGGCCACGGCAAACGCCGCCACCGATTGGTATTCGTTGTACAAAATTTCCACATGCAAAGGCATGGTGTTGGTCTGCCCGCGGATGTGGCCTGACACGACCGACACCGCACCAAACTCACCCATGGCACGGGCGTTGCACAAAATGACGCCGTAAATCAAACCCCACTTGATGTTGGGCAAGGTGACATACCAAAAGGTTTGCCAGCCTGTGGCACCCAACACAATGGCCGCTTGCTCTTCGTCATTGCCTTGCGCTTGCATCAGCGGAATCAACTCACGCGCGATGAACGGGAACGTGACAAACACGGTGGCCAACACAATGCCAGGTACCGCAAAGATGATATGAATGTCATGCGCTTGCAACCAAGGACCAAACCAGCCCTGCGCGCCAAACATCAGCACATAAATCAAACCGGCCACCACGGGGGACACCGAAAACGGCAAGTCGACCAAAGTGGTCAAAAACGCTTTGCCTGTGAACTCATATTTGGCAATGGCCCAAGCAGCGGCAATGCCAAACACAAGGTTCAATGGCACGGCAACCAATGCTGTGAGTAACGTCAAACGAATGGCCGACCATGCATCAGGCTCTTGCAGCGCTTGCCCATAAGCGTCCAAGCCTTTGCGCAAGGCTTCAGTGAAGACAGCCGCTAAAGGCAAAACCAAAAAGAAAAACATAAACGTCAACGCCACGCCAATCAGGCTGTAGCGCACCCATGCGGGTTCTGTGGTGCCCGCTTGTGCGCGGCGCAGAGATGGGTTCAAAGTGGTACTCATGCCGATGCTCCCGTACGGCGGCGCTGCCAAGCTTGCAAAGCGTTGATCACCAAGAGCAACACAAACGACATCACCAACATCACCACGGCCACAGCCGTCGCGCCCGCGTAGTCATACTGCTCCAACTTGCTGATGATGATCAGCGGCGTGATCTCCGACACCATCGGCATATTGCCCGCGATGAAAATGACCGAGCCATATTCGCCAATCGCACGCGCAAACGCCATGGCAAAACCCGTCAGCAAGGCAGGCGCAATGCTGGGAAAAATCACCCGCGTGAAAGTTTGCCAACGCGTGGCGCCCAAACACGTCGCCGCTTCTTCGAGCTCCTTCTCAGCGTCCTCCAACACGGGTTGAACCGTGCGCACCACAAAAGGCAAGCCAATGAAGATGAGAGCAATCACCACACCATTGGGGTTGAACGCAAGTTGAATACCGAGCGGTTCTAAATACTGCCCCACCCAGCCGTTGCCAGCCAATAACGCGGTGAGCGAAATACCAGCCACAGCCGTGGGCAAGGCGAAAGGCAAATCCACCAACGCGTCCACCACTTTTTTACCGAAAAAATCGTAGCGCACCAGCACCCAAGCCACGAGCAAACCAAACACCACGTTCACCAAAGCTGCGATCAACGAGGCCCCAAAGGTCAAGCGGTAAGAGGCCATCACGCGCGGACCGGTCACCGCGGCAACAAATTGGTCCCACGTGAGCGTGAAAGTTTTGAAAAGTAACGCGGAGAGCGGGATCAGCACAATCAAACTCAAGTAGGTGAGCGTGAAACCTAGGGTGATGTTGAAACCTGGAAGAACGCGCGCAGGTCGATAAGTGGTACTCATGCGATTTGAAAATCCAAAGCTGAACCCGACGTCAAATTGCTCGGTGAAACATGGGGAGTCAAAGGTGTGCCCACCAGAGACTGCAACAACGCCAAACCCAAAGGCCATTCACCAAAGCCCGACTCGATGTTGATGTGCCCCGCATTTTGCAAACGCACAAACTCACTGCCCCATGCGCGGGCATAGGCACCCGCGGTGCGCACAGGACAAAACGGGTCATTGCTGCTGGCCACCAACACGCTGCGGTAAGGCAAGGCTTGGTAAGGCACAGGCGCGAAATCCACCAAAGGGCCACGACGCTCAGGGTCTGCAGGCGCCACCAACAAAGCACCTTGAATGCGCGACGCCACCTCAGGGGGTAAATGTGTGGTGGCGATGCAGCCCAGGCTATGCGCGATGACCACAACGGGGCCGGGTTGCGCCAAGATGGTGTCGCTGATGCTGCGAACCCAAGCGTTGCGCGTGGGCTGCATCCAGTCGTCTTGTTTGACGCGCACAGCACCGACCAAAGACTCTGCCCACAGAGTTTGCCAGTGACCGGGGCCTGAATCGCGCCAACCTGGAACGATGATGAGGGTGGGTGTTTGAGACATGGCCGCGATTGTGTGCAAGCCCCAGCCAATCACAAACAACAGTTTTGTAGTTTGTTAATAGCCAACTCATCTATGCAGCCACAGGGCGCATCAGGCCAAAGGTCTTGAGGTTTGACGGACAATGTCTCAGTTCTATTTTTCAAGCAGGAGCCCCCATGCACTCACCTCTGATTCGTCGACCTTTACAGGCTGTGGCGGCCTTGGTTTTTCTGAGCGCCAGCGCCATGAATGCATGGGCCGGCAAAACCCTAGACACCGTGAAGCAACGCGACCAAGTGGTGTGCGGGGTCAACACGGGCTTGGCTGGTTTTGGCGCAGCCGACAGTCAAGGCAAATGGACCGGTTTGGATGTGGACGTGTGCCGCGCTGTGGCCGCCGCCGTGTTGGGCAATGCCGACAAGGTGCGCTACGTGCCGCTGTCTGCGCCCCAACGCTTCACAGCCCTGCAATCGGGTGAGGTCGATGTGCTGTCGCGTAACACCACGTTCACCCTGACACGCGATGCCTCCATGGGCTTGCATCAAACCGCCGTGACCTATTACGACGGCCAAGGCTTCATGACGCCCGCCAAGAACAACCTGAAAAGTGCCAAGCAACTCAAAGGGGCCACCGTGTGTGTGCAATCGGGCACCACCACCGAGAAGAACCTGACTGACTTTTCACGCGCCAACAAACTCGACATCAAACCCGTCGTGTTCGAAAAATTTGATGCAGCCAATGCCGCCTACTTTGCGGGCCGCTGCAAGGCCTACACCACCGACGCCTCAGGATTAGCCTCCATCCGCGCCAAAGAAGCCAAGACACCGAAAGACCACGTCATCCTGCCCGAGCTGATTTCCAAAGAGCCTTTGGGCCCCTTGGTGCGCCGAGGTGATGACGAATGGTTGGCCATCGTTAAGTGGACGGTGTATGGCTTGATTGAGGCGGAAGAAGTCGGCATCACGGCAGCCACGGTCGACAAACTCAAAGCTGAGAGCACCGACCCCGTCGTTTTGCGCTTACTGGGCAAATCCGACGACACCGGCAAACTTTTAGGCCTAGACCGCGACTGGTTGGCGCGTGCCGTGAGCGCTGTGGGCAACTACGGCGAAATGTTCGAGCGTCACTTGGGTGAACAAACGCCCATGGGACTCAAGCGTGGTTTGAATGCGCAGTGGAACAAAGGCGGTTTGCAATACGCCATGCCCATCCGCTGATCACGCGCTTACGAACTTCTGTTCTCGCCATGCCCCTTCACAGCCGCCGTACGCGCGCCCTGCTCTACCAAGCTCTGTTGGTCTTCCTGTTGGTGGGCTTGGCGTATTGGCTGTTCAACAACACGCTGACCAATTTGCGTGCGCGTGGCATTCAAAGTGGCTTTGGATTTTTATTTGACACCGCAGGCTTTGACATCGGCGAGTCGATGATTCCCTACGACTCAACGCAAGCCTATTGGCAGGCGTTCTTGGTTGGCCTGCTCAACACCTTGCGCGTTTCGGTGTTGGGGATGGTGATCTGCACCGTGTGGGGTGGCCTGTTGGGCTTGGGTCGTGTGTCCAACAACGCGTTGGCGCGTGGTCTTTGCTACAGCTACACCGAGCTGTTTCGCAACATTCCCCTGCTGCTGCAACTCTTCATGTGGTACGTCTTGCTGGTGGAGTTCATGCCAGACACGGACGCACCGCTGCACTTGAACGACTGTCTGTTTCTGAGCAAAGGTGGGTTGACCCTGCCTTGGCTGGTTCATGCCGATGGGTCTTGGATGTGGGACGTGCCAGTTTGGCGCATCGTTGAAGGTGTCGGCGAAGTCACGGGCGGTGCCAGCGTGACGCCCGAGTTCTTGGCCTTGACGTGGGGTTTGAGTCTGTACACCTCGGCCTTTGTCGCAGAGTTGGTGCGTGCTGGCATCAATGCGGTGCCGCGCGGTCAAACCGAGGCGGCTATAAGCATCGGCTTATCGGCTTGGCAGACACAACGTTGGGTGGTGTTGCCACAGGCCATGCGCGTGGTCATTCCGCCGCTGACCAACCAGTATTTGAACTTGATCAAAAACTCATCGCTGGCGGTGGCCATCGGCTACCCCGACTTGGTCAACATCTCCAACACGGCCTTGAACCAAACGGGCCGCGCCGTGGAGTGCATCGCCATCGTGATGGCGGTGTACCTGAGCTTGTCCTTGCTGACTGCCGCGCTGATGAATGTGTACAACCGCCGCATGGCATTGAAGGCGCGTTGATGCCTCGTCAACCCACCACACACCCTTGGGTCGCGGCCAGACCTGCGCCCGTGACACACCGCACGCTTTGGCAGTGGTGCCACATCCATCTCTGGCCCACGACAGGGCAAGCGGTATTGAGTGCCTTCCTGCTGACGACGCTGCTGTGGTGGCTACCGACGGCCCTCAACTGGGGGCTGTGGCGTGCAGTGTGGCAAGCCGATGCCGACAGCTGCCAAGCCCTGCGAGGCGTCGGCGCTTGTTGGGGCGTGGTGAGCGAAAAATACCGACTCATCTTGCTCGGGCGTTACCCCTTTGAGGCGCAATGGCGCCCTGTGTTCGCCACGCTTTTACTGGTAGCGGTGCTGGTGCTGAGTTGCTTGCCGATCTTTTGGCGGCGCAGCTTGGCGCTGATTTGGTTGGCCGTGTGGCTGCTGTTTTTTGGCTTGATGGGCGGCGGCACTTGGTGGGGCGTATCGACCGGCTTGCAAGCTGTACCCAGCGACCAATGGGGTGGCCTGCCGCTGACCTTGATGCTGGCCACACTTGCCATCAGCTTGGCGTTTCCGTTGGGCGTGTTGCTGGCCTTGGGGCGGCAAAGCACACTGCCCGCCTTGCGCAGCGTGTGCGTGGGCTACATCGAGTTGGTGCGCGGCGTGCCTTTGATTTCAGTGTTATTCATGGCCAGCTTCATGTTTCCTTTGCTGTTGCCCAGTGGCACCTCGCCCGATGTGTTGCTGCGCGTGTTGGTGGGCATCACCTTGTTCTCAGCGGCTTACACGGCAGAAATTGTTCGCGGTGGTTTGCAAGCGGTGCCCCTAGGACAAGTGGAGGCCGCCGCCACCTTAGGACTCAGTTATTGGCAAACCCAACGTTTGGTGGTGCTACCCCAAGCCTTGACGCATGTGGTGCCGGGGCTGATGAACAACTTCATTGCCATCTTCAAAGACACCTCCTTGGTGACCATCGTGAGTTTGTACGAACTCTCGGGCGCTTTGGGGCTGGCCATCAGCGGCGATCCAAACTGGCGGCCTTTCAAAATCGAAGGCTATCTGTTCATCACCCTGATTTACTTTGTTTTTTGCTTCGCCATGTCGCGCTACAGCCTGTGGGTTGAGCGCCAACTCGCGCACCGCTGATGCCCCCACAAGGAAACTCCGTGTCTGACCCCATCCTTAGGTTCGAGAACGTCAACAAATGGTTTGGCAATTTTCATGCGCTGCGTGACATCAACTTGAGCGTGCAACGCGGCGAGCGCATCGTCATTTGCGGCCCATCGGGCTCGGGCAAGTCCACCTTGATTCGCTGCATCAACCGCTTGGAAGAACATCAAGAAGGCCAACTCACGGTAGCCGGTGTGACGCTGAGTGACAACCTGCACGACATCGACCAAGTGCGTCGCCAAGTGGGCATGGTGTTCCAGCAATTCAACTTATTCCCGCACCTCACCGTGCTGGAAAACCTCACGCTGTCACCCATTTTTGTTGGCAAGATGCCTGCCGCTGAAGCGAACCAACGGGCCATGCAGCAACTCGAACGCGTGCGTATTGCCGACCAAGCCCACAAGTACCCCTTGCAACTTTCAGGTGGTCAACAACAACGTGTGGCCATCGCACGGGCCTTGTGCTTGCGTCCACAAATCATGCTGTTTGATGAACCCACGTCAGCCCTAGACCCCGAGATGATTCAAGAGGTGTTAGACGTGATGACCGAGTTGGCCCAACAAGGCATCACCATGCTGTGCGTCACCCACGAAATGGGCTTCGCACGCGCAGTGGCCGACCGCGTGGTGTTCATGGATCAAGGACAAATTGTGGAAGAAGCCCCGCCCTCCGAATTCTTTGAGCACCCTCGCCATGAGCGTACGCAGGCGTTCTTGGCCAAGATCATTGGCCACTGAACATCACTTCTTCAAATAGATTTGGTCAAAGCTGCCACCGTCAGCGAAGTGGTCTTTGTCGGCCTTGGCCCAACCCCCAAAAGCTTGGTCGATGGTGAACAGCGGCAACTTGGGCAGCTGCTTGACGTACTTGGCTTGAGCTTTGGCAGAAATGGGGCGGTAAAAGTTTTTGCCCGCGATATCTTGACCTTCGTCGGTGTACAGGTAATTCAAATAGGCTTCGGCCACTTTGCGGGTGCCTTTGCGATCGACGTTTTTATCCACGAGGGTGACTGGCGGCTCAGCCAAGATGCTGATCGATGGATAGACGATGTCGACCTTGCTGCCGAATTCTTTCTCTAACAAATGGGCTTCGTTCTCCCAAGAAATGAACACATCACCTTGGTTGCGCTGCGCAAAGGTCACCGAGGAACCACGCGCCCCCGTGTCGAGCACAGGCACGTTTTTGTAGAGCGCGGCCACAAAGTCTTTGGCTTTGGCGTCGCCGCCGTATTTGCGTTTGGCGAACTCCCAAGCAGCTAAATAATTCCAACGTGCGCCACCCGATGTTTTGGGGTTTGGGGTGATGACGCTGATGCCTGGCTTGACCAAATCGTCCCAGTCTTTGATGCTTTTGGGGTTGCCTTGACGCACCACCAACACAATGGTGGAGGTGTAAGGCGCAGAGTTATGCGGCAAGCGTTTTTGCCAATCTTGAGGGATCAAGCCACCGTGTTTGTAGAGCGCATCCACGTCACCGGCCAATGCCAACGTGACCACATCAGCGTCGATGCCATCAATCACCGAGCGGGCTTGCTTGCCTGAGCCACCATGCGATTGCTTGATGCTCACCTCTTGACCGGTCTGGGTTTTCCAATGTTTGGCAAAGGCGGCATTGAACTCGGCATACAACTCGCGGGTCGGATCGTAAGACACATTCAGCAGTGTGACGGGCGACTGCGCTGCGGAAAAACCGCTGACTGCCAGCAAAGCGGTAGCGGCGAGTGTCTTGAGAAAGTGTTGACGTTGAATCATGTGTGTTCCCTTTGAATTCATCTGAAAAGTTTCGATGGATGAATTCTGAGAGCGTTGCGCTCAAAAGGGAACGACTGAGTTTTTGGTTGTTAATTACCAAATCATCTAAGGCTTATTCCGTCAGCGTTTGAGCCGTTAGCACTCACAACGCATTGACTGGAATTTTCAGGTACGACACGCCGTTGTCTTCCTTTGGAGGCATCTCGCCCGCACGGATGTTAATTTGCACGGACGGCAAGATCAACACGGGCATGGCCAAGGTGGCATCGCGCGTGGTGCGCATGCGGATGAACTCGGCTTCGTCAATGCCATCGTGCAGATGGATGTTGTGCGCACGCTGCTCAGCCACAGTGGTTTCGAATCGAATGGGGCGATCGTTGGGCGGATAGTCGTGGCACATAAAGAGACGGGTCTCAGGCGGCAAGCTCAACAACTTGCGCGTCGAGGCGTACAAAGTCTTGGCATCCCCGCCCGGGAAATCACAGCGTGCCGAGCCGACATCGGGCATGAACAAGGTGTCGCCTACAAACACCGCATCGCCAATTTGATAGGCCACGCAAGCAGGCGTATGGCCGGGAACAAACAAAGTGCGTGCCGTCAGGCTGCCAATCGCGAAGGCTTCGTTTTCTTTCAACAGGTGGTTGAACTGGGTGCCATCTTCTTTGAAGCTAGGCTCCAAGTTGAAGATGCCTTTGAAGACGTGCTGCACCGTGGTGATGTGGTCGCCAATCGCGGTTTGCCCCCCCAACTGCGCCTTCAAATAAGGCGCAGCGGTGAGGTGATCGGCATGCGCATGTGTTTCCAAAATCCATGACACCTGAAGATTTTTTTCACGCACAAACGCAATGACTTTGTCTGCCGATGCGGTGCTGGTGCGCCCTGATTTGGGATCGTAGTCAAGCACCGAGTCAATGATGGCGCAGGCACTGCCCTCTTTCTCATAGACCACATACGTGATGGTCCACGTTGCCGGATCAAAGATGCCGTGGACAACAGGGTTTGAAACAGACGACATGGCTAGCCTTTCAAATATAAGAAATAGCTGATATATTAACCCCGTTTCACAATGTCTGCATCCATCACCACGAAAGCTTCATCATGCAAATAGATTGGATTCATTTCACACCGTGGATGTCACTTGCGGGTGGCGTCTTGCTGGGCTTGGCTTCGGCCATGTTCATTTTGCTAAATGGCCGAATTTTGGGCATCAGCGGCATCTTGGGTGGGCTGATAGCGCCCAAAGTACGCGACGCAAGTTGGCGAATTGCGTTTGTATTGGGCTTGTTCGCCTCACCCTTGGTTGTGCGTCTGTGGTTGCCTGCGGACTGGTTCAGCGCACCCCGCATCGACGCGGGCTGGGCAACGGTGGTGATCGCCGGTTTGATGGTGGGCCTAGGCACGCGCTACGGTGCGGGTTGCACCAGCGGGCACGGCATTTGTGGTTTAAGCCGTTTGTCACCTCGCTCATTGGTGGCCACGCTGTCATTCATGGCGGCTGGATTTGCCACCGTGTTTGTGATTCGCCACATCATTTAAGGAGTCCTTCATGCATCGCATTTTTGAATTCATCGTCGGCCTTTTGTTTGGCGTGGGCTTGCTGCTCTCGGGCATGACAGATCCCGGCAAAGTACAGGGCTTTCTAGACCTTGCAGGCTTGTGGGACCCGTCTCTGGCTTTTGTGATGGGCGGCGGCGTGTTGGTTGGCCTGTTCGCTTTCACCTTTGCCAAAAAACGCACCACTACTTTTTTAGGTGGCGCCTTGCATTTACCCACCGCCACACACATCGACAAACGTTTGGTGCTGGGCGGATTGCTGTTTGGTGCAGGATGGGGACTGGCTGGTTTTTGTCCTGGTCCAGCCTTGGTGTCGATGGCGGCAGGGCAAGACAAAGCGCTGGTGTTTGTACTGGCCATGCTGCTGGGCATGGGACTCTATGAATGGGCAGAACGCAAGGTTCACACCCAGCGCAGTTAAAGGATGCGACGCAGTCTGTGCCAAACACGCTGCGTCCTTTTGTAAACTCAACATCAGCATACACACACAAGGACTCAGATGAGCGTTCAAATCACCCAACACAATCCCAGCTTTGCAACCGCGCCACAAATTGAGCCCCAAGACATGGCGGCGATTGCAGCCCATGGCTTCACCACCGTGATCAACAACCGCCCCGATGGTGAAGGTGGTCCAGCGCAGCCCACTTCAGCACAGATGGCCGCAGCCGCAGCCGCAGCGGGCTTGAGCTACCACTACCTGCCGGTGATCAGCGGTCAAATCACGCCTGAACAAACGCAACAATTCGCCGCCCTGATGAAAGCGGCAACGGGGCCTGTGTTAGCGTTTTGCCGCAGCGGCGCGCGCTCTACCAACATTTGGAGCATGGGGCGCTAAGCAACAGCAGCGCCCGTCTATTCCAACTTAGGCGGCAAAGCCTGGGTTGGGTAAAACGCCCTCCAGTTTGGGCGTATTCAATCTACGTTGAGACACTTTGCCACCGCTGGCTTTGAGCCATTGCTCAACCACTTCCCAAACTGGTTTGAGGTTTTGGTGCTTGGCCTCTTCAGCCACAGGTGCCCAACCCGCCACCTTGTAGGTCTTGTTGGCGTCAATGAGTTTGCCTTTGAGGCGCATTTCACCAATGCGGTTGCCCATTTTTTCATTCGGGCGGCACACGTATTCGAGACCACCCACGCGCACCATGTCACCGCCTTGTTGGTAGTACGGGTCGGGGTTGAACAAGTTGTCGCACACATCTTCGAGCACGTTTTTGATCGTCTCGCCGGTCATCTCGTTGACCGTGGCGTAAGAGTAAGTCGTGGCCGTCATGTCCATCAACCACTCGCGCGTGATGGCTTGTCCCGGCAAAAGGGAGGTGCCCCAACGAAAACCTGGCGAGAAGGCCATGTCAGCGCCTTGCACATCCATCAACGCATCGAGTAGCAACTGATCGCCCGTGCCATTGAAGTTGCCACGGCGGTACAACGTGCCCTCGGTGATAGCCAAGGTCTCGTTCAACTTGGCTTCGTAAGGTGCGCGGATCTTATTGATGAGCGCATCCATCTCTTTGTCGGCTGGCAGCATGTTAGAGAAGATGGGCAGCAGCTTGTAACGGAAGTCCGTGATCTTCTTGTTCTTCACCTCAAAGTCGATCACGCCCAAAAACTTACCGTTGGAGCCCGCATTGGTGACGATGGTTTTACCGCCTTTGTTGCTCACCAAGGTGGCCACGGGCATGCCATCGTGGGTGTGGCCGCCTAGGATGGCGTCAATGCCACTGACGCGGCTGGCCATTTTCAAATCTACATCCATGCCGTTGTGCGACAGCACGACCACCACCTGCGCGCCTTTGGCACGGGCTTCGTCGACCATCTTTTGCATGTGCTCGTCCTGAATGCCAAAAGCCCAGTCAGCCACCATGTAGCGTGGGTTGGCAATCGGTGTGTAGGGGAAGGCTTGGCCGATGATGGCGCAAGGCACGCCATTCATTTCACGGATGACATAGGGCTTGAACACTTGGTCGCCAAAATCTTGGGTCTTGATGTTTTGCGCTACAAAGTCGACCTTGCCAGCAAAGTCTTTGTTCACAATTTCTTGCACGCGCTCCATGCCGTAGGTGAATTCCCAGTGGCCGGTCATCACGTCAACGCCAAGCAATTTACAAGCGTCGACCATGTCTTGGCCGTTGGTCCACAACGAAGTGGCTGAACCTTGCCATGTGTCACCGCCGTCAAGCAACAACGCGCCGGGGCGGCTGGCTTTGAGACGCTTGACCAAAGTGGCCAAGTGCGCGAATCCACCTACTTTGCCATAGCGCTTGGCGGCCACTTCAAAGTTCAAATAGCTCATGCCATAGGCTTCGGCGCTACCAGGGCGCACGCCTGCGGTTTTGAGCAAATGCTCGCCCACCAAATGGGGCAACTGGCCTTTCATGCTGCCAATGCCAAGGTTGACACTGGGCTCGCGGAAATAAATGGGTTTTAACTGCGCGTGGCAGTCGGTCATGTGCAGGAATGAAACTTGACCAAACTTAGGAATGTCGTACAGACCCCGAGCGGCCACGCCTGCATCAGCCTGCGCAAAGGCATTCATGTTGAGACCAGCCATTGAGCCAGCACCCATGACTTGCATGAATTCACGTTTGGTTAAGTTCATATCAGCACCTACTTATTTAAATTGCGTAAAAAAGCCGCAGATGAAAAGCTCATGCTGCGGCCATTTAGAGATTACTTGTTGACAGGCGACGCAGGGTCGAGCAACAAAGCCATCACGTTTTTGATTTGCGTTTCGGTCAAGATGCCCTTGTGCGCAAAGCGCGGCATGTTGGAACACGCGTTGTAAGCACGCGCATTTTGCAGCTTGCCCCACGTGTATTCCACGATCGGCTTAGCAACTGCACTGTTGGGATCAGTCACGCCACGGATCTTGCCGTAGTTGTACAAACTTGGGCCCAAGGTGCCGTAAGACAACTCAGTCTTGCTGATTTGGTGGCAGTTGTAGCAATTGCCGCCGTTGACCGAATCGGTCTTATCAGTCCAAGTTTTACCGGCACCGCTTTGTGCCACTTTTTCGCCTTCTTTGAAGTCACCCAAGTATTTGCCATCGGCTGGCGCCTTGATGGTTTTCATGTTGCGAGCTTCGATTTCGGCAGTCACTTTGGCATCCAATGCGACACCGGTGCGATCAGACTCAGCACACAAACGGTTGTCTTCGTCAGGGTTCAAGCGGTCGAGTTTGGCTTGGCCTTGATCGCGGAATGAGCGACCCAAGACGTCTTGTGTCAATTTATCGAGGTCGGCGCTCGAGGGCATGGGCGTGGTGCATGCGGTCAGCAAGGCCACAGCGGCTGCGCCCAAAGCAATTTGATATGTGCGGTTCATTTTTCGTTGTCCTTATCGTTTGATCGCGGGCGCGATGGCTTCGCCACCTTTGCCGTTCACACCCATGTACACGCCCAAGGCGATAGTGGCGTCGCTGCCAAACAAGGGGTAAGGGAAACGTTGTTGACGGTAACAGTCGTTCAAGCGCAACTGAGCGCCCCACATTTGACCGTTGGACACGCGGTAAGCGGGCCAAGCACCGAAACCAGCGCCTGCACCTGGGTTCTTGGTCAGGTTCGGCAAGTCTTGCAAGCGGATGCGTTTGTCGTCTTGGCTGTGGCATGTGGCACAGGCAAAGTCGTGTGAGCCGCCGCGCATGAAGAACAGGCGTTGGCCCACTTCATACATCTTGCGTTCTTCCACGTGGCTTTGTGAGAGGTTGAACTTCATGCCTTTGGATTCGCCAGCAATCCAAGTCGCCAATGCGGTCACATTACTTTGCTCGCCTCGGCCAAAAGGTGTCTTGGCAATTTCTTCACCGTTGAAGCCTTGCAGCTCTTGCATGCACGTCACCAAACGTGACTCAAGGTCTTGCACACGGCCGGTGTCCGGGAAGTAACGGGGCAACTCGACCCACGCACCTTTGACCACGCCTGCGCCTTTGCCCAAGTCACATTTTTCAAGCGATGCTTTTTTAGGACCGCGTTTTTGCTTCCACAGGTCTTCACCTTTGGCTTCAAACAACTCAGCAGGGTTGCCGTCTTGCAACATGGCGCGGTATTCCGCGATGCTGTCGGTCGACGACTTTTGGGCGAACGCAGCGGCCGACAAGCCGATGAGCCCTAAAGCGATTACTAGATTCTTCATTCGTGTCTCCACTGCGTTCTTGTTGATTACGAAACTGTTGCTTCGTCAGAGCGTGTGTCGCCCTTGTTGTCTTTCCAAGTAATGCCCACTTTGTCGCCGGCTTTGGCACCTTTGATGGTGAATTGCAAGAAAGGGTTCTTAGACACAGCTGGGCCCCACTCAGCGGTCATCACGACTTTGCCGTTCAGAGTCGCGGTTACGTCTTGGATGTGCCAAGCGGGAATGATTTTGCCGGTGCCGTCTTTGCGTTGACCGGATTCCATTTCGTGGCTCATCAAGACACGGATGGTTGCTTTGTCGCCAGCTGCTTGGGCGCGGATGCGCATTGGATCTGCCATGGTATTTCTCCTGAAATTTCTAAATTAGCCGCCGCAGCCGCCGAGTGTCACTTTGACTTCCTTCTTGGCGAAGAAAGCTTTGCCGTCGTTGGTGATCGCGATGGCGTACACGTCCGACGATTGGCCCATCTTGGCGCGTGTAGAGAAGTTGGCTTCCACTTCAGGCGACACGTTAAACATAGCGATCAAAGCAGATGGGTTTTTCTCAACCAACAACAAGACGCGCTTGACGTTGCCCAAGCTGGTGCTCACACCCAATGGCACCACAGCGCCGTTTTCGGCGATGTCTGGACCCGTGATGGTGACGTCTTTGCTTTCCACGGGGGCTGCGCCACCCATGGCTTTGACGGCTTCGGCCACGCTTTTGGCATCGAAGGCTGCTTTGTCAAACGCTTGCGCGTATTGAGGGAACAGGCCAGTAGAGGCCAAGAGGCCTGCCACAGCGGCGCTGTGCTTGAGGGTCTCGCGACGATTTTGCATGTAGTGCTCCTAAAAATACTTGGATGTTATTTTGCCGCACCGGCAGCGAGCCAGTTGGCAATCAGTTTGATGTCTGCCTCGGGTGCAGATTGTGCGGGCATGGGGATAGGACCCCACACGCCTGCGCCGCCTGCCTTGATTTTGCCTGCCAAATACTCAGCCTTGCCTGGGTACTTTTTGGCTATGTCGGTAAAGCTGGGGCCCACCACTTTGGTGTTCTGTGCATGACAGGCCGTGCAATTGTGTTTGCCCAACAAAGCCAACGCGGGATCAGCCACTTTGACTACGGACTTAGGCGCAGCAGGGGCCGCGGCTGAGGAACCCGTAGCGACTGATTTATTTTCAGGCACCGCTGTATTCGCACCGTGTTGTTGTCCCACCAAACGGTTTTGGTCAGCCAAGTTGCCGTGCGCATTGCGTGCGTAGTCGGGCAACATCGACGCCACTTTGGCTTCCGGAATGCAGTCTTTCATGCATGCCACATTGGCGGTGTCGGGTTTGGCAGTGCCGTTGAACTCTTTGCCTGCCCACATCGCATGTAGGGTGGTCATGCCGTTTCGGTTGGGCATGCGCTTTTGCACTTCGGCGATGTTTTTGTCTGACAACACAAAGTTTTCAGGCACCACATCGGCCAAGCTCAATAGGTACGCGGTGACCGCATACACCTCGTCAGGCTTGAGTGACTTAGGCGCAGTCCATGGCATGGCGCGGTTGATGTAGTCCCACAGTGTGGACACGGTGGCGACTTTCATCATCGTGGTGCGGCCAGGAAAGTCGGATCGTTTCAAGTTGGCAACGTTGCCGGTTTTGATGTCGTCTTTGGTCGTGCCGCCCACTAAAGGACTAAAAACTTCGTTGGACTCACCAAACACGCCGTGACAATGGGCGCACTTGGCTTCCCACAAGTCCTGACCTTGGGCGACTGAGCCAGAACCTGCAGGTAGACCTTTGAAATCAGGGCGCACATCGATGTCCCATGCGGCCACCTCTTTGACGGTGGCGGGACGTCCCACGCCGGGATAAGCCGTGCTTTGTGCACTGGCAAAACCAGCAGTAACCAGCAGCACTGTGGTCAAGATGACTTTACGAAACTTGGACATTCTTGACCTCACCGTTTTCTTGCACCAACCAGGATTGGATCGCGTTGTTGTGATAGATAGAACGGGTGCCACGCGCTGCACGAAGGTGCTTGTAGGTGGGTTGCACAAAACCCGTCTCGTCTGTGGCGCGACTTTGGATGATGGCGGGCTTGCCGTCCCACACCCAGTCGATGTTGAAGCGTGTCAGCGCTTTGCTGAGCACGGGCGTTTCCAAGCGGGCTTGACGCCAATTACGACCACCATCGACAGACACATCGACTTTTTTCACCTTCCCACGGCCCGACCATGCAAGCCCCGTGATGTTGTAAAAACCTTTGTCTAACAGCACTTGACCGCCAGAAGGCGTGGTGACCACGCTCTTACATTCTTGGATGTTGGTGTACTGACGGTGCTGCCCATCAGGCATCAAGTCCATGTAGTGCACGGCTTCGTCTTTGGCCGCATAAGGCATGTCGCCCACCTCAATGCGGCGCAGGTACTTGACCCAGCTCACACCTTGAATGCCAGGAACGATCAGGCGCAAGGGGTAGCCGTTTTCAGGGCGCAGCATTTCGCCGTTTTGACCATAGGCCACCAGCACTTCGCCAGACAAGATCAAGCTCATGGGAATGGTGCGGGTCATGGATGAACCATCACCACCTTCGGCCAAGATAAATTTGGCATTCTTAAAATCAGCGCCCGCAATTTCGAGCAAGGTGATCAGTGGCACGCCCGTGAACTCGCTACACGACACCATGCCATGCGTGTATTGCACAGTAGGCACCGCCACGTTGCCCCACTCGACAGCCGTGTTGGCACCACACTCGATGAAGTGGAAACGTGAGACAGAAGGTAAGCGCATGATTTCATCCATAGTGAACACCTTGGGTGTTTTCACCATGCCGTTGATCATGAAGCGGTGCTTAGACGGATCAATGTCCCACCAGCCCTGGTGGTGACGCTCAAAGTGCAAGCCGCTCGGCGTGACGATGCCAAACAAGGACTGCAGCGGCGCAAACGACACCGAAGCTTGCGTGGTTTGTGTCAGGCCTGGGCTTTGACGGCGCTGTACATTGGACTCGAACTTGGAAGGCACGCCGTAGCCATTGTTGGCCGCCACACCTTGACCTAAACCTGTAGCGTGTTCTGGCAGGTTCAAGATATTGGGATCACCACCCTCAGTCGGCACAGGGTTGCCCTGAGCCAACGCCACCGGTGCTGCTGCACCTGCAGCCGCAGCAGCAAACGCGCTGCGAATGAAGTTGCGTCGGCCCGTCTTGCTCTCGGTAATGACGGTGCGAATGCCGTCACGGTCTAAAAAATTTTCGGGCGCTTTTTGAATGCGTCCCGATTGAATGCCATCTGGTGTTTTCACAGATAGTCCTTCCACATCAAGTTATATATCAATTAGCGCTAATATAAATTATCTCTGATGCAAAGACCATCGGGTTTACGCCATAACCCAAATTAACTTAACGAAACTTGTAGTGGCGTTTGTTCAAGACAGCAGCGACGGCATTGGTATCTTCCGGAAAAAACCCCAAATTCAACTCGGTGTTGCAGTACTCCACCATGCCGCGCAAAGCACCTGCCGTATTGATGCGACCTTTCGGTTTGTAGATTGCACTGCCATTGCCTCCGACGCGACGAATGTGGCATTCGTTGCATTGGTTTTCTGCAATCAGCTTCTCTCCTGAGTTGAGGTCGGCATCTTTGAACAGTGCATGCTGCTGCGCATGGACCACAGCCGACATCATCAACAAAATCAAGATCCAAAAAAATTTCATGGCATATCTCTTCGTTATCTTTCTTGCAAAAGCGCGGGTTGCAATACTTTGTAATGCCGCCCATGTTTGTCCAAGGGTGCGATCACGCCGGAGCGAACCAAAGCGGTAACCTCACGACTGACGGTTTCCAGCTTGAGATCCATCATCGCACCCATGTCATCTCGACCAAACAAGGTGGCGGTGCCATCTTCGGACACATCATGCATTTTGTAAATGAAATGGCACACACGCTGACGTGCACTGCCAAAGTTCAACTCAGCCAACCAATCGTCAGCCTGCTTCAGCGCACTTTGCCACTTCTCCATGAGCTTGCGATGTAAGCGTGGGCTATTAGCCCCGAGTTGGTGAATGACATCCAGCGGAATGCGGCATAAGGACACTTCACTCAAAGCCACAGCTTGACTGTCGTAGCGGCCTGTGGCCAAGGCTTCCAGACCCACCACATCGCCTGCAAACAGCACACGCACCACACGCTCTCGACCATCCGCCGTGACGCGCACCAACTTAACCAGCCCCTTGCGTAACGTAAAAACGCCCAGCGCTGTGTCTGATTCGTCGTACAAGGGCTGGCCAGACTGGTACACCAAGTCGTCAATCGGTGCGTGGACGAGGTTGAAGTCTTCTTCATTCAAATCGGCGAACAACACCATTTCGCGAATGCCGCAGTTGCGGCAGTCGGATGTCCCACGCCAAGCGGATTCAGTCTTGATCGGAATCATGCGCCGGCTACCACGCGACGAGCCATTGCCAGCTGCTCATCCAAATAAGCGCCGTAAAAATCCGGCAGATATGCGCCTTTCAAACGAGTTGCCACTTCACGTCCCTCAAAGCCAAAAAACAAAACGGTGGGGGCCAACTTGATGCCCTGCTTGCGCACCCACGCATCGTGCGTGAGGGTTGTGCCATCAAAATCCGCCAAAGCACGGTTATCGCGCATGTCGATTTGCACCACCTGCAAACCCGAGGCTCGCAAGGGCTGCAAATAGTTCTCGCGCACCACTTTGCAAAAAGCACAACCATGCAGACTAACCATCACCACCAAAGGTTGCTTGATACGCAGTGCTTGACCAAGCGAAGCAGCCAACGAGTCCGTCATGGGCAAAGTCTCAGGCGCGGCTAGGGTCGTCAGAGAACCTGAGCCCGCAGCGAAAAAGGCGATGCTTTGCAAAACTTGGCGCCGAGACAAACGTGTGGCATGCGTCACTTGGCTTCATGCTCCATGAGCAAATAGGTGTTGTAGGCGTTCATACGGTTAGCGGATTTAAAAAGTGGCATTTTGTCAAACTTTGACCAATCCGTTGCGTCGTAGGCACTTTCAAACGGTTCCATGTCCCTGGCAGCTCGGCCCATGACTTCACGTAAATAAATCAAGTAATCGCGCGTCAAAGTCATATCCCCCTTGGGGTCGTTGGAAATAGGGCCATGACCTGGTACTACCCATCGGGTATCAAATTGGAGCAAGTTTTCCATAGCATCAATCCAGTGGCGGCTGTCTGCTTGCCCCACAAATGGAATGCGATTGCGAAACACCAAGTCGCCTGCAAACAATACCTTCTGTTTTGGCAAGTAGACCACCAAGTCTTCAGCAGTATGAGATGGACCAACCGGTTGAATGTCAAAGCGCACACCGCCCACAACGAGCATTTTGGATGTGATCAACCATTCATCGGCAGGTACCAAGCGGGTTTTCTCGTCTACCCACGGCCAAAGTTCTTGACGTGAAATATCCAAGCGCAAACGCGCCGTGTCGGAGGTGAGGTACTCACGCGCAGCGCCATGCGCCACGATGCGTGCGCCCACATCTTTGAACACTTGCAAACCGTAAATGTGATCAGCGTGGTAATGCGTCAGCACCACGGTGTGAATGGGCTTGTTTGTCACCTTGGCGATTTCGGCCAATAAGCGACGCGCCAGTTCGGGTGAACCCAAAGCATCAATCACCACCACGCCTGCAGGCGTGACCACAAATCCAGCGTTAGAAATGAAGTTTTGATTTGCAGACGACCCCATTTCGGAAGCTCCCTGGACGTAGTACACGTTGGGCACAACTTGCTTGGCCTGCATCAGAGGTTGGGGTGAAGCCACTTGCGATTGTGGCATTTCGGCATACGAAGAAGTGACCAAACCAACGCAACACAGCCACAAACTCATGCTTAAAAACCGAAAAAACGGTGCTTTCAACATCACTTCTCCCAAAACGGCAAGCGGTATTGGACTTGATGTGTACCAAGTTATACGTATGCCAGAGCACGTAGCATAAACCAAATATAAGCAAGGACTAAATCATATAAAACAGACTCTACGCCACCCACTTAAATACGCTCCCTATAAGCTCGCCGACGTTGATGCAGAGGGCAACACGTAAAACGAATTCAAATTCTCAAGCTATATTTTTCAGCTGGTTAAGAGCACCTGCACTGGGTAAACCCCGTGCAGGCGTTGTGTCATTCTGGATATATTACCGATCACTGATTAATTTCTCTCTTTAACGAGGTCACGATGAAAAAAACACATTCCCACTTGCTGCGTTTACTCGCTGCGACCATCATTTACGTGGGTTTGAGCGTTAACGCATACGCCGAAGACAAAACCACGCAACTCAACAACCGCGCCACCGCAGCCATGTGTGCCAACTGCCACGGCACCGAAGGACGCACCGTCGAGGGATCGGCTATTCCCGCTCTGGCAGGCATGCCCAAGGACTACCACGTGCAACAAATGCAAGCCTTTAAAAGTGGCATACGGCCTGCCACCGTGATGCACCAAATTACCAAGGGCCTGACCGATGCCCAAATCGAAACCTTGGCGACGTACTACGCCGCCACCAAGCGCTAAGCCGCAGGAGACCGTCATGAAACGTCGCAGTTTTGTTCAAACCTCTTTGGCGCTGGGTTCTATGGGCGCACTGGGCAGCATGGTGGCCTGCGCCACCACAGGCAACATTCCCAAACAAGCCCGTGTGGTGGTGATTGGCGGCGGCTACGGCGGCGCCACAACCGCGAAATACATCCGCATGCTCTCGAACTACCAAATCGATGTGGTGCTGATTGAGCCTGACGCCGCCTTTGTGTCTTGCCCCATCTCCAACTTGGTGATTGGCGGCAGCAAAACCATGGCCGACATCACCACGCCCTATGACAAACTCTCGGGCAAGCATGGCGTGCAAATGGTGCGCGACTATGTCATCAGCGTCGATGCTGAGAAGAAAACTGTCACCTTGGCCAGCGGCCCCAGCATTCGTTACGACAAGCTCGTCATGTCGCCCGGCATTGACTTGATGTTCAACACCATCGAGGGCTTGAAAGAGGCCAATACCTCTGGCCAAATTTTGCAGGCGTGGAAAGCCGGTCCCGAAACCTTGGCGCTGCGCAAACAACTCGAAGCCATGCCTGATGGCGGCGTGTTTGCCATCACGATCCCCGAAGCCCCCTACCGCTGCCCGCCCGGCCCTTACGAGCGAGCGAGCCAAGTGGCGCATTACTTCAAGCAGCACAAACCCAAGTCGAAGGTGCTGATCTTGGATGCCAACCAAGACGTGACCTCCAAAGGTCCCTTGTTCAAAAAGTTTTGGGCCGACAACTACAAAGGCATCTTGGAGTACGTGCCGCAACACAAAGTGGTGGCGGTCGATGCCAAAACCAACACCCTGAAATTTGAAATTCAAAACGATGTGCAAGCCCAAGTGCTCAATGTGTTGCCCGCTATGCGTGCAGGCAGCATTGCGGTGCAATCCAAGCTGGCTAACGTGAATGCACGCTGGTGCGGCGTGAATTTTCAAACCTTCGAGTCCACACAAGCCAAAGACATTCACGTGATTGGCGACTCCATCATGATCGCGCCGCTCATGCCCAAGTCAGGTCACATGGCCAACTCACACGGCAAAGTGACGGCGGCAGCCATCGTGGCCCAACTCTCCGACATGGCCATCAACCCGGCCCCCTTCTTGACCAACACCTGCTACAGCTTTGTGAACGACAAACTGGTGGTGCATGTGGCCTCGGTGCATCAGTACGACGCCAAAGACAAAACCTACAAAACCGTGGCTGGCTCAGGTGGCGTGTCACCGGCCCCTAGTGAACTAGAAGGCGTTTACGCCATGAATTGGGCGCAAAATATTTGGGCAGATTCACTGCTTTAAAGAGACACACATGACCTACCTGAAATCATTCAAAAACTTCGGTCTGGCTTTGATGCTGACCCTAGCCTGCGTTTGGGCACATGCCCAAGACATCAAAGTGGTCTACCACGTCAACACGGGCGTAGAAACCGCAGCAGGCATTTTGGGCAATGTGCGCAACCACCTGAGTGCAGACCCCAGCGCCAAGATCGTGGTGGTGACGCACGGTTTGGGCATCGACTTTTTACTGGATGGTGCCAAAGACAGCAAAGGCCGTGAATTCAGTGGCGTGGTCAGCGACTTGAGTGGCAAAGGCGTGCAGTTCAGGGTGTGCAACAACACCTTGGTCTCACGCAACATCGATCCCAGCAAAGTCTCGATGGACGCCAAAATCGTACCGTCTGGCGTGGCCGAGGTGGCGCGTTTGCAAGCCAAAGAAGGCTACGTCTACCTCAAGCCCTGATCAATGGGCGATGTCGCTGTCGATGGCAATTTGCGTGCAAACAGCACGGCATAAAGTAACGACACGGTCATTGATGATGCGGTAGTAAATTTGCACACCTTCACGGCGACGACCCAAAATCTTCGCCTTGAACAAGGTGTTCAGATGCTGCGACATATTGGGCTGGGTGGTGTCAATTTCCGCCAACAACTGCCCCACATTTTTCTCTTCGTTGCACAAGCAATTGATGATTTTCAAGCGCATGGGCGCAGACATGACGCGAAACGTTTCTGCCGCCAAAGAAAACATGAGGTCTAAATTTTCCTGTTGCTCTATCGCTTGCGCTTTGGCACTCGGCACTTTTTGAGCAACGGTCTTCACCGTTTTGACGGCGGCTTTTTGAGCAGCCGATCGTGCCGACGCTTTGGTTTTGATAGTGGTAGTGCTGGCCATGATGAAAGAGCTTATCAGTTGCGTAAATCTGCCACTGTCGCTTGCAGGTCTTGCGCCCACACACGGCGGTTGCGGCCATTGGCCATTTGAATGTCACCGTAGCGCACTTGCGCCAACAGCGGTGGCGCACACAACGTGCGCCACAACGAACTCACGAGCGTGTCGTGGTCGTGATAGCAAGGCGCAAAACTGTGTTCACCTGTACTCGCTTCTAAAAATTGCAAGGCAATAGGCTGCACTGGCACGTCGGCCGAAATGGCCGCTTGCAACAAATTGGCATGAAAAGGCAGCAAGCTCAAGCCATCGCCTGTGCCCCCTTCGGGGAACACAGCCAGCACTTGACCTTGACGCAGCGCATCGGCCATTTGGTGCACCACACGCATGGCATCGCGGTTGGACGAACGCTCGATGTAGAGCGATCCGCCACCTGTGGTGAGCACGCCCACCAACGGCCATGCACGAATTTCCGACTTCGCGACAAAACGGCAATGGCATGCCGCATGCATCACCAAAATATCAAGCCATGAAATGTGATTGGCCGCCATCAGCACAGGCCCTTGCGCTGGATGACCTTTGACACGCACCTCAATCCCGATGATGGCCAACATGCCACGCGCCCACACTTCGACCGCTCGGGCTTGCTGCTCATCACTGAGCTTGCCAAAGGTTCGTCGAACGGACACATAACCACGCACGATCCACGCTAAGACGCGTACAAATTTCCAAACGGCTTGAAGGACGTGCATCAGCAGGCGCTCGTCACGCTTGGAACGCCAAGCGTCCGGCGACCAAGGTGGCTTTGACACGCCCAGGCAAAGCCATGCCCGTCATGTCAAACGCAAACGGCGTGTGCTTGCCTTGGCTGCGCAACGCTTCAGGGATGACCTGCCATTGCACATCAGGATCGAACACGACCAAGTCGGCGACACCACCCACGTGCAATTGACCCGCGTCACTGGCTTTCGCCGCCGCTTTGCCAGCGCCTGCACGCAGCACACGCGCAGGCTGGGCCGTCAACACATCCAAAGCACGCATCAAGCCTGCACCGCTGTCTTGCGCCCACTTCAAGGCCAAGCTCAACAAGAGCTCCAACCCTGTGCCACCGGGTTCTGCTTCGGCAAAAGGCAAGGCCTTAGCATCGGCATCCACGGGGGTGTGGTCAGACACCAAGGCGTCCAAAGTGCCATCGGCCAAGGCCGCGCGCAAAGCATCGCGGTCGCGTTGTTGGCGCAAAGGTGGTGTCAAGCGTGCGCGGCTGTCGAAATAACCCATGTCGTGGTCGCTCAGATGCAGCGAGTTGATGCTGACATCCGCCGTCACGGCCAAACCCTCTTGCTTGGCGGCACGCACCAATTCCACCCCTTCGGCGCTGGAGATACGGCACAAATGCACGCGCGCTTTGGTACTGCGCATCAGCGCAAAAATGGTGTGCAGGGCAATGGTTTCGGCTGCTACGGGCACGCCACTCAAACCCAAACGCGTGGCCAAGGGGCCGCTGGCTGCCACACCCTTGCCCAAATGCAACTCTTGCGGACGCAGCCACACGGTGTAGCCATAGGTTGCTGCGTATTGCAAGGCACGTTGCAGCACTTGGGTGTTTTCCAAAGGCACTTCAGCTTGGCTAAAGCCAATGCAACCGGCCTCGGTCAACTCCGCCATTTCGGTCAACACTTCGCCTTTGAGGCCACGCGTCAACGCCCCCAAAGGAAACACGTGCGCACGGTGCAAGCGCTCGGCACGGAACTTGAGCATCTCCACCAAACCGGGCTCATCCAGCACGGGGTCGGTATCAGGGGGGCACACCAAGCTCGTCACGCCACCGGCCACCGCAGCCGTCAACTCTGAGTCCAACATGCCTTCATGCTCATGCCCAGGCTCACGCAGGCGCACTTGCAAGTCGACCAAACCCGGGGCGACGATGCAACCCGTGGCATCCACAGTTTGCTTAGGGCGAAACCCAGCAGGCATGGCCTCACCGGGTTTGACGATGGCCAACACATGACCGTCCGCGACGACCACATCGGCGATTTGGTCGAACCCAGAGGACGGGTCCATCACGCGACCGTTTTGAATCAGGATGTTCATGCTTCATTCCCCGCCACGATAGACATCACGGCCATACGCACAGCAATACCAAAAGTGACCTGCGACAAGATCACACTTTGCGGTCCATCGACCACCGCAGACTCAATTTCAACGCCACGGTTGATCGGCCCAGGGTGCATGACGATGGCATCGGGTTTGGCCAACTGCAACTTCTCTTGCGTCAAGCCAAACGACTTGAAATACTCTTGGCTCGACGGCAGCAACGCACCACTCATGCGCTCGTTTTGCAAGCGCAGCATGATGACCACATCGCAGCCCTTGATGCCTTCTTCCAAGTTGTTGAACACGCGCACGCCCATGGCCGACAAGTCGCTGGGCACCAAAGTTTTGGGGCCCACCACGCGCACTTCAGCACAACCCAACGTGGTCAGCGCATGGATGTCCGAGCGCGCCACACGCGAGTGCAAAACGTCGCCCACGATGGCCACGGTGAGGTTGGTGAAATCTTTTTTGTAGTGCCGGATGGTGTACATGTCCAGCAACCCCTGCGTGGGGTGTGCGTGACGGCCGTCACCGGCGTTGACCACATGCACATGCGGCGCCACGTGTTCGGCAATGAGGTAAGGCGCGCCCGACTCGCTGTGGCGCACCACAAAAATATCGGCAGCCATCGCGCTCAAATTGGCGATGGTGTCGAGCAACGACTCGCCCTTGGCGGCGGATGAACGCGCAATATCTAAATTGAACACGTCTGCCGACAAACGCTTGGCCGCGATCTCGAATGTGGTGCGGGTGCGGGTGCTGTTTTCAAAGAAGAGGTTGAACACGCTCTTGCCACGCAGCAGCGGCACTTTTTTGACTTCACGGTCATTGACCGACACGAAGTTGGCCGCGGTGTCGAGGATGTGCGTCAAGATGTTGCGCGACAAACCTTCGGTGGAAAGCAGGTGAATCAGTTCACCGTTTTTATTAAGTTGTGGGTTGCGTTTGTAGAGCATGTCAGCCCTTCACAGAAAAATTAAATTGACCGCTCTCGGCCTTGGCTAAAGCGAGCGATTGACTGGCGGGCAAGGCCACGCGCGCAGCCGCAAAATCGGCTTGGATGGGCAACTCGCGCCCACCACGGTCCACCAACACGGCCAACTGCACGCTGGCGGGACGGCCATAGTCAAAGATCTCGTTCAACACGGCGCGAATGGTGCGGCCGGTGTAGAGCACGTCATCGAGCACGATCAAGTGCGCACCGTTCACCTCAAACGGCAACTTGGTGGCGCCGCCATCTGCCAAGCCGCGCTTGGCGAAATCATCACGGTGCATGGCCGACGAGATGCTGCCCGCCTCGCCTGCCAGCGCCAAGTCTTTTTGCAAGCGCGCAGCCAACCAAGCACCACCCGAGGTGATGCCGACCAAACGGGTCTCTGGCGTGAGCATGCTGCGCACACCTTTGAGCAGCTCTAAATACAAGCTCTCAGCGTCGAGTAACAGATTGCCGCTCATGCCCAAACTCCGTCAATGAAATGGTCCACATGGGTACTCATAAGTTTTCCCTGAAAAATTGGTTGAGGATGATGCAAGCCGATGCCGCATCGGCATCTTTGGCACCTTGCGCATGGGCCTCGGTGGTGCTGTAACGCTCGTCCACTTCAAACACCGGCAAGTTAAAACGTCCGTTCAACTGGCGTGCAAATTTCTTGGCTTTGGCCGTGTTCTCGTGCGCAGCACCGTCCGGGTGATAGGGCACGCCCACCACCAAAGCATCGGGTTGCCACTCGGCAATGCGTTTGGTGATCAACACCCAACGTGCATCGCCTTCGGCATTGACTGTGGCTTGCGGTTGTGCATCGCGCAGCATGCGACTGCCATAGGCCACACCGGTGCGTTTGACCCCAAAGTCGAACGCTAAAAATGATTGAAAGTGGGCAGGCACCGCAGGCTTCAGTGCCGACACCAGCGGTGCCGCGGCTTGGGCGTTCACGTCTCGCGCTTCGCTCATGCGTGCCCCACTTGGCTGGACAGCATCCACGACTGCAAGCCCAACAAAGCCATGGCGCGTTCGTAGCGTTGCGCCACCGGCGTCTCAAAAATCACAGCGGTATCCGCAGGCACGGTCAACCAACTGTTCTCGGCCAACTCCGACTCCAACTGACCTTCACCCCACGACGAATACCCCAGCGACACCAACACACGGCGCGGGCCATTGCCCGCCGACAAGGCCTCCAGCACATCCTTGGAGGTCGTCATCTCTAAGCCACCCGGAATGCGCATGGTGGAGGCATAAATGGAATCAGGTTTGGAGATCGCGCTCAGTGCGGCCTCTTCTTCGGTGAGCTCAGGGTCGGGATTGGCCAGCATGGCATCGTGCAACACAAAGCCGCGCTCGGTGTGCACAGGGCCGCCTTGCAGCACCGGTGCGTCGATCAAATCAAGACGGTTCAAATCTAAGTCGACTTTTTCAAACAAATCGCGCATCGACAAATCGCTGACTTTGTTGATCACCAAGCCCAAAGCACCGCGCTCGCTGTGCTCGCAGACATAGACCACGCTTTTGGAAAAAGTCTCGTCCTCCAACCCGGGCATTGCAATCAAAAAGTGATGCGTCAAGTTGATGGAGGCAGAATCAGCGGTCATAGTGCAATTTTAAAGGGTGAACATGCCAAACACTTCGCGCCACACAGCGCATGTGGCCAGTGGACTGATGTGGTTTCGACGCGATCTGCGTGCATTTGACAACGCAGCGCTCTACCACGCGCTAAAAAGCTGCACCCACGTGCACTGCGTCTTCGTGTTGGACCGCGCCATTTTGGACAAATTGCCCCGCCAAGACCGCCGGGTGGAGTTCATCCGCGAGTCCTTGGTCACGCTGGACACCGAATTGCATGCGATGGCGGGCCAAGCAGGCGCGGGACTGATCGTGCGCCACGCCGTTGCCGCCGACGAAGTGCCCCGTTTGGCCAAAGAACTGGGCGTGCAAGAGGTGTTTGCCAACCACGATGACGAGCCCGACGCCTTGGCACGTGACGCCCAAGTGCGCGGCGCCTTGGCCAACGCAGGCATTGGTTTTCAGACCTACAAAGACCACGTCATTTTCGAGCGCAGCGAAGTGCTCACCCAAATGGGCAAGCCTTATGGCGTGTTCACGCCTTACAAAAATGCTTGGCTGCAAAAAATCAACCCGTTTTACCTGCGCAGCTACCCCGTAGGCAAATACATCAAAGCCTTGGCAGCACGCCCCAAGGCCTACCAAACCAGCGTTCCCACGCTGGCCGATCTGGGCTTTGAAACAACCAACCTGAGCACCTTGCATGTGCCCACCGGCAGCCCCGGCGGCTTGGCTTTGTTTGAAGATTTCTTTGACCGCATGGACCGTTACGACGAAACACGTAACTTCCCCGCCATCAAGGGCCCGAGCTATTTGGGGGTGCATTTGCGCTTTGGCACGGTGTCCATCCGCCAGCTCGCGTCCACTGCGTATCAGCGCATGTTGACAGGCTCAGCAGGCGCCGAAGTGTGGCTGTCGGAGCTGATTTGGCGCGATTTTTATCATCAAATCTTGCACCACCACCCGCGTGTGGTGAATGCAGCCTTCAAACCCGAGTACGACGCCATCAAATGGGCGCACAACAAACACGCCAAAGAACAATTTGCCGCGTGGTGCGAAGGCCGCACCGGCTATCCGCTGGTGGATGCAGCGATGGCGCAAATCAACCAAACGGGCTACATGCACAACCGCTTACGCATGGTCGTGGCCAGCTTTTTGGTGAAAGACCTCGGCATTGATTGGCGTTGGGGTGAGCAGTACTTTGCCCAACATCTGAACGACTTTGACCTCGCCGCCAACAACGGCGGCTGGCAATGGGCCAGCTCCAGCGGCTGCGATGCTCAACCGTACTTTCGCATCTTCAACCCCACCAGCCAGAGCGAGAAGTTCGACCCCGAAGGCAAATTCATCCGCCGCTACGTGCCAGCGCTGGCCAAGTTGCCCAATGCGGCCATCCACGCGCCTTGGCTGGCCAAACCCATGGAACTCGACGCAGCGGGACTGATGCTAGGGCGCGACTACCCCAAGCCCATCGTCGATCACGCACAAGCCCGCACGGAAACGCTGGAGCGTTATGCGGTTGTGAAAAAAGTGAAATAAACGGCCAAGCAGAACACTTGGCCTCGCGCCCTTGGGCGCGTTTGCAGGGCCTTTGGACGCTTTTACAAAGCCCTTGGGCGCTGGCGCGTGGCTTTAGATTTGCACCATTTCGAAATCTTCTTTGCGTGCGGCGCACTCAGGGCAGGTCCAATTCATGGGCACATCGGCCCAAGCTGTACCGGGGGCGATGCCGTGTTCAGGGTCGCCCGCTTCTTCGTCGTAAATCCATCCACAAATTAGACACATCCAAGTATTCGCCACAGCATTTCTTTCGTCAGCACATAGAATGAAAAGCATTGTATAGACCGGCTATGGCGCAAGAAATTACCCCCTCCTCCACTGACATCACGCTCTCCGACGAAACGGTGGGCGCACCGCCTTGCGTGCTGGTGTTCAACGCCAACGACCCCAGTGGCGCAGGCGGCATCAGCGGCGATACGTTGGCCTGCGCATCCGTAGGCGCGCATGCCTTGACGGTGGTCACCGGCACCTATCTGCGCGACACCGCTGAGATTTTTGACCACGTCGCGTTTGACGACGAAGCCGTGGCCGAGCAAGCCCGCAGCGTGCTGGAAGACATGAACGTGCGCGTGATCAAAGTTGGCTTTTGTGGCGATCCCGAAAACCTGAGCGTCATTGCCGAAATCAGCACCGACTACGCCAATGTGCCCGTGGTGGCCTACATGCCCAATTTATCGTGGTGGGAAGACGAAAAAATCGACGCTTATTTGGATGCGTTTCGCGAACTCATCTTGCCGCAAACCACCCTGCTCATTGGCAACCACAACACCTTGTGGCGCTGGTTGCTGCCCGAGTGGAGCCAAGAGCGCAGCCCCGGCCCACGCGACATTGCCCGTGCCGCCGCCGAAATGGGCGTGCCTTATGTGTTGGTCACCGGCATCAGCCAGCCCGACCAACACCTTGAAAACGCCTTGGCCACTGCGCACACCGTGATGCTGAGTGAACGCTTTGAACGCTTCGATGCCATCTTCGCCGGCGCTGGTGACACCTTGAGCGCGGCCTTGGTCGCCATGCTCGCAGCGGGCTCAGACCTCGAAGAGGCCACCCATGAAGCTTTGGAATTTTTAGACCAAAGCCTCAACAGCGGCTTCAGACCCGGTATGGGCCATGTCTTACCCGATCGCTTGTTTTGGGCAGAGCTGGAAGACGACGCCACCGACGGCGACGAACGCCTGCCCACCGCCGAAGATTTCTCGCTCCCCCGACACGAAACCAAACACTGAACCCCATGACCGATTTGAACCAAGCCCTGTTTGACCGCGCCGCCCAAGTGATTCCCGGCGGCGTCAACTCGCCCGTGCGCGCCTTTCGCGCCGTGGGCGGCACGCCCCGCTTTGTGCAACGCGCACAAGGCGCTTACTTTTGGGATGCCAATGGCCAAAAGTACATCGACTACATCGGCTCTTGGGGCCCCATGATCTTGGGTCACGGCAACCCTGTGGTTTTAGAAGCGGTGCAAAAAGCGGCCTTAGATGGTTTTTCTTTCGGCGCCCCGACCGAACGTGAAATCGAATTGGCCGAAGAAATTTTGAAGCATGTGCCCTCCATGGAAATGGTCCGTTTGGTCAGCTCGGGCACCGAAGCCGGCATGAGTGCCCTGCGCTTGGCACGCGGCGCCACAGGCCGCAACAAGTTCATCAAATTTGAAGGCTGCTACCACGGCCATGCCGACGCCTTGCTGGTCAAAGCTGGTTCGGGCTTGGCGACCTTTGGCAACCCCACCAGCGCGGGCGTGCCGCCTGAAGTGGTGCGCGACACTTTGGTGCTCGAGTACAACAACATCGCCCAACTGGAAGAAGCCTTCGCCTTGCACGGCAAAGAGCTGGCCTGCGTGATGATCGAACCCATCGCTGGCAATATGAACTTTGTGCGCGCCTCCGTGCCCTTCATGAAGCGCTGTCGCGAGCTGTGTACCGAGCACGGCGCGCTCTTTGTGTTTGACGAGGTGATGACCGGTTTCCGCGTGGCACTGGGCAGCGCGCAAAGCGTGTACGCCAAACTCATTCCCGGTTTCAAACCCGACATCACCGTGCTGGGCAAAGTCATTGGCGGTGGCATGCCACTGGCGGCGTTTGGTGGCCCTCGCGCCATCATGTCGCAACTGGCCCCCACAGGCCCCGTTTACCAAGCTGGCACCTTGAGCGGCAACCCCGTGGCCACTGCCTGCGGTTTGGCCACCTTGCGCGAAATTGCCAAGCCTGGTTTTTATGACGCTTTGGGCGCCCGCACCCAAAGCTTGGTCGACGGCTTAACGGCTGCTGCCAACAAAGCTGGCGTGCCCTTCAGCGCCGACTGCCAAGGCGGCATGTTTGGCTTCTTCTTGTTGCCCGAGCTGCCCCAAAACTACGCCAAAGTGATGACCAGCGACAGCCCTAAATTCAACCGCCTGTTCCACGGCTTGCTGGACCGCGGCGTTTACATCGCCCCCGCGCTGTACGAAGCTGGATTCGTGAGCGCCGCCCACACCGAAGCCGACATTGCCCAAACCGTGCAAGTGGCCGCCGAAGTGTTTGCGCAGCTATGAAAAAACGGGTTCTTGTCCTCGCAGCCGCCCTCGTTCTGCCCGCTGCCCACGCCGTTGATTTGGCCCGCACATGGTTCAACCCTGGCTTTTACTCCCACCATGTCGAGCGCGATAAAAACCTCAACAACGTCAACACGGGTTTGGGCATTGAGGTGCCGCTGAGCGATGTGTACTCGGTCACGGCAGGCGTATTTGAGAACAGCGACCGTGCAACGTCACACTACGTCGGCCTGTATGTCATGCCTTTTGACATCGGGCCGTTCAAGGCGGGCGCCGTGGTCGGTGGCTTCAACGGCTACCCCAACGCCAACCACGGCGGCTGGTTTCCAGCCATCATTCCCGTGGTCGCGCTCGAAGGACGACAATTGGGGCTGAACGTGAGCTTCATCCCTACCGTGCAAGACAAACTACACGGTGCGATCAGCTTCCAACTCAAATACCGCTTTAAGCCTTAATTGCATTTTTAGACTCTCGTCCTGACACGGCGTATTTTCCTTAGAAGGACCTCCATGAAAAAAACATTCCAACTGCACGTTGAAGGCAAACACCCCGATCGTTTGCTCGAAGCCATCAAGCACGAGATTCGCAAATACCTCAAGCGCGAACGCCGCCGCGACTTACCCGAAGGCGCAGACTTTTGGGACTTCGATTGCAAATTTGGCGTGACCGAAGAAGCCGCTGAAGTGGTGCACTTGGCCACCATCATCGAGCGCATCGACGCCGTAGTTGCCGACAAAGGCACCCAGTTTTATGTGGAACTCTTGGCCAAAGGTGGCGTGCGCACGCCACGCCCGGCCGGTGAACAACAAGACATGCACGGCCTGCATGAGGACGATGATTTGGACGAGATCAACGATTGATCGCTGATCCGTGAGGCATCAACAGCGCCATTAACGCGACGAAAGCCCAGCAAAAACGCCACCTTAAAGGTGGCGTTTTGCTTAGGGGCTGAGACAGCGAAGGACCTGCCGAGCACCCTTAAGTTTGGGTTTTCGAAGCTGCCGCAGCAGCCCTGAGTTTGTCCTTCTTGCTCGGGCGTTTGCCTTTGATGCCACCCGTGCCGTCATTCAACGGGGACACAGGAGGCGGCACTTCGGTCGGCTCAAAACCTTCCAGCACGTCGAGGGGCAGCTGCACTTGGGCGCGTTTTTGAATGAGTTGCCAATGCGCCAGCGTGGCCGTCGTCACAAAGCTCACAGCTTCGCCACTTGCGCCCGCGCGACCTGTGCGGCCAATGCGGTGGGTGTAATCGGTGGCGGAACGCGGTAGATCGTAGTTGACCACCACAGGCAGCTGCGCAATGTCGATGCCGCGCGCGGCGAGGTCGGTGGTGACCACCACTTCCCAGCGATCTTCTTTGAACTCGGCCAGCACATCTTGGCGCGCGCCTTGGCTCATTTCGCCATGAAACGCGGTGGCAAACACGCCTGCTTTGTAAAGCTTGTTGGCCACATGCTCACACGCGTAACGCGTGGCGACGAAGACCAACACGCGCTTCCACGCGTGGGTTTTGATCAAGTGGCGCAGCAAGGCTGTGCGGCTTTTTTCATCCACCCGAATCGCACGTTGTGCAATGTCGGGCGCGTGCGCTTCGGTATGCGCGATGGTGATGCGGGCAGGGTTGCTCAGCAGCGCCTCGGCCAAGGTTTGCACCGTGGGCTCAAAAGTGGCACTGAACAACAGGTTTTGTCGCTTGGCTGGCAGCAACGCCAAGATGCGTTGCAGCTCTTCAGCAAAGCCGAGGTCGAGCAAGCGGTCGGCCTCGTCCAACACGAGGTGTTGCACTTGGCCTAAGTGCAAGGCGTTGTGGTCGACCAGGTCGAGCAAGCGGCCGGGCGTGGCCACCACCACATCGGCACCGCTGCGCAGGCTCATCATTTGCGGATTGATCGACACACCACCAAACACCGTGCCCACTTTGATGGACTGCGTGAGGGGCCGCGCCAAATCGCGCAGCACATCGCTCACCTGTGTCGCGAGTTCCCGTGTGGGGACGAGCACCAGCACTTGGGTGATGCGCTTCTTAGGTGCATCGTCACGCGGCGCTGTGACGGCCATGAGCAGCTGCAAGAGCGGGAGCACATAGGCTGCCGTTTTGCCGGAACCGGTTTGCGCGGTAGCCAGCACATCGCGCCCCTTGAGCACGGGGCCAATGGCCTCGATCTGAACAGGGGTGGGCGCAGTGAAGCCCGCTTGAGCCGCCGAGCTTTGCAACTCCGCGTTGAGGCCAAGTTCAGCGAAGTTCACGCTTGCTGGCTCGTGCGCTGACTCAAGCGTTGAGGCTGGAGCCGCGTTGGTGGTTAACGCAACAACGGGGGTGTTGGCCTGTGCGGGCTGCGCCGCATCGAGCGGCGCGTTGGGGTGATCAATGCTCAATGGAGGCGATCAATGACGGAAATGGCGCACGCCGGTGAACACCATCGCCACGCCGCGTTCGTTGGCCGCATCGATGACTTCTTGGTCGCGCATGGAGCCACCGGGCTGGGCCACGCAGGTCGCGCCTGCGTCCACCACCACGTCGAGGCCGTCGCGGAACGGGAAGAACGCGTCACTGGCGACCACGGTGTGTTGCAGGCTCAACTTCGCAGCTTCGGCCTTGATGCTGGCGATGCGGGCGGAGTCGAGGCGGCTCATTTGGCCTGCGCCCACGCCCATGGTCATGCCGTTTTTGCAGAAGACGATGGCGTTGGATTTAACGAACTTGGCCACTTTCCAGGCGAACAACAAGTCGTGCAGTTCTTCGGGCGTGGGTTGTTTGACGGTGACGATTTTCAAATCGGCCAAAGCCAACTCGTGGTTGTCAGCGCTTTGCAGCAACAGGCCCGAGCCCACGCGCTTGGTTTCCAAAGCATTGCGCACGTCGCCATAGTTGGCGGGCAAAGCGATTTTCATCAGGCGCACATTCACTTTGCTCTTGAACACTTCGAGCGCTTCAGCGCTGAAGTCCGGGGCCATGAGCACTTCGACAAACTGCTTGCTCACCGCTTCGGCAGCGGCTTTGTCCACCGGGCGGTTGAAGGCGATGATGCCGCCAAACGCGCTGGTGGGGTCGGTCTGGAAAGCCTTGCTGTACGCCTCCAGCGGGTTCGCACCCACGGCAACGCCGCAAGGGTTGGCGTGTTTGACGATGACGCAAGCCGCGAACTGTGAAGGGTCGCCGTTGGCTCCCGTGTCGAAGCTCTTCACACATTCCCAAGCCGCATCGGCGTCGGCGATGTTGTTGTAGCTCAACTCTTTGCCTTGCAACTGCACGCCGGTGGCGAGCGAGCCCGCAGCGGGGGCCAGGTCGCGGTACCAGGCGGCTTGTTGGTGGCTGTTTTCGCCGTAGCGCAGGTCTTGCACTTTGACGTATTGCTCGTTGAACTGGCCGCTGAACTGGGCGCGCTCGGGCACGTAGTCTTCGCTCAGTTTTTCAGCTTCAAAGTTCACGCTCGACAAGTAGTTGCTGATCGCGCCGTCGTATTGGCTGATGCGGTTGAACGCAGCCACCGACAAAGCAAAGCGCAGTTTGTCGCTGAGTTTGCCGTTGGCTTTCAACTCGGCCATCACAGCGGGGTATTGGCTGGCGTCGGTGACGATGCCCACGTCTTTCCAGTTCTTGGCGGCAGAGCGCACCATGGCGGGACCGCCAATGTCGATGTTTTCAATCGCGTCGGCCAGCGTGCAACCGGGCTTGGCCACGGTGGCTTCAAACGGATAGAGGTTGACGATCAACAGATCAATCGTGTCGATGTTGTGCGCTTTCAAAGCGGCCATGTGCTCGGGCGTGTCGCGGCGGGCCAGCAGGCCGCCGTGCACTTTGGGGTGCAGGGTTTTCACACGGCCATCGAGCATTTCGGGGAACTGGGTGACTTCGGCCACTTCGGTCACGGGCAGGCCTTGTTCGGCCAGCAGTTTGGCAGTGCCGCCGGTGGAGATCAGGCTCACGCCCAGGGCGTGCAGGTCTTTCGCCAGTTCGACGATGCCGGTTTTGTCAGAGACGGAGATGAGTGCTTTCATGCTTTTCTTTGCTAAGAGGCTTATTTGAGAAGTTTGTGATCGAGAAGTTTTTTACGCAAGGTGTTGCGGTTCAGCCCCAGCCATTCGGCCGCGCGGGATTGGTTGTTTTCGGCCTGCAGCATCACGATTTCGAGCAGCGGCTTTTCAACCAGACGCACCAACATGTCGTGCATGTTGTCAGGCTCGGTGCCATTGAGGTCCCGAAAGTAGGTTTCGAGGCTGGAACGAACCACCTCTTCAATATTTTTTTTACTCATGCAAAACCAAAGAATCGACAGACAAAACGGGTTCGGGCAAGCGCTCATGGCGCTGGGCCAAATCATCAAAAAAAGCAGCGACAGCGCGGTGCTGCGTGGCGCTGTCTTCTAAGGTATTCATGTGTTGGCGGAAAGCCTCGCCCGCGGGCAGGCTTTGCACATACCAAGCAATGTGTTTGCGCGCACTGCGCACGCCAGTGAGCTCGCCATAGAGCGCGTAATGCTCGTCCAAATGGTCTAACAACAAACGACGCACCTCCGCCACCAAAGGCTGTGCCAAGTGCTCGCCGGTGGCCAAGAAATGCGCAATTTCGCGAAAGATCCAAGGGCGACCTTGGGCAGCGCGGCCAATCATCAGCGCGTCTGCGCCAGTGCGTTTTAAAACCTCTTGCGCTTTTTCAGGCGAATCAATGTCGCCATTCGCCACCACCGGCACTTGCACCGCTTGCTTGACGGCGGCAATGGTGTCGTATTCGGCAAAACCTTTGTAGCCCTGCTCGCGGGTGCGGCCATGCACGGTGATCATTTGCACGCCCACCGCCTCTGCGGCGCGGGCCAAGGCCACCGCGTTTTTATGGGTGTCGCACCAACCGGTGCGCATCTTCAAAGTCACCGGCACGCCGTGCGGTTGTGCGGCATCGACCACCGCTTGCACGATGGACATGGCCAAGGGCTCGTCTTGCATCAAGGCCGAACCCGCCCATTTGTTGCACACCTTCTTGGCGGGGCAACCCATGTTGATGTCGATGATTTGCGCGCCGCGCTCAATGTTGTAAACCGCAGCGTCGGCCATCATGGCGGCGTCGGTGCCTGCAATTTGCACGGCAATGGGACCGCTCTCGCCTGTGTGGTCGGCACGGCGCGAGGTTTTGAGCGACTTCCACAAATCTTTACGCGATGTGACCATCTCGCTCACCGCATAACCCGCGCCCAGCTGTTTGCACAGCATGCGAAACGGCCTATCGGTCACGCCAGCCATCGGCGCGACAAACAAGTTGTTTGCCAATGTGTAGGGACCGATGTGCATGGGTAAAGAAAGTAAATGGTGCTTAAAAAGGAGGCGCAATTGTACCTGCTTAAAATTTCAGCAGATGCAAGTTTCGTGAAGGAAAAATCGGGCTTTCCCGAGGGTTGGGAGGCAGGTCACTACACTTCATCGCATGGAAATTTGGATGCAATCTGTGCTGGCCGCCTTGGCCTTGCCCGAGTTCGGTTTGAGCACGGTGTTTGTGGTGTCGTTGGTATCGGCCACGCTGCTGCCTTTGGGCTCTGAACCGGTGGTGTTTGGCTTGGTCAAACTCAACCCCGAGCTGTTTTGGCCCGCCATCTTCGTCGCCACGGCAGGCAACACCGTGGGCGGCGCCATCAGCTGGTGGATGGGACACGGCGCACACCGTGTGCGAGACAAACTGCGCCACCAAGAAACCTCCGGCCACAACGCACGCGCCCTGCGCTGGCTGCACGCGCTCGGGCCCAAAGCCTGCTTGCTCAGCTGGGTGCCCGGGGTGGGCGACCCGCTATGCGCTGTCGCAGGCTGGTTGCGCTTGCCGTTTTGGCCCTGCGTGGGTTACATGGCCATCGGCAAATTTGCGCGTTATGTGGCGATGACGGGTGGGTTGCTTTGGGTGTTTCCGCAGCATTGGGGATGACCACCCTCAAAAGGATTAAGCCGCCACAGCCACGTCAGCCTCAACCCCCATGCGATCCAGCGCATCGGCCAATTGACCCACGGTGCGATCCACGTTGTGCAGCTTTTCCAAGCCAAACAAGCCAATGCGGAAGGTCATGAAGTCCGCAGGTTCATCGCATTGCAAGGGCACACCAGCTGCCGTTTGCAAGCCCAACGCCAAAAACTTTTTGCTGTTGTGCATGCCCGTGTCGGTGGTGTAGCTCACCACCACACCAGGGGCTTTAAAACCTTCTGCGGCCACGCTGCGAATGCCGCGACCTTCTAGCAATGCACGCACTTTGGCACCCAATTCGATTTGCTCGGCGCGTACTTTTTCGAACCCATAGGCACGGGTTTCTTGCATCACTTCGCGCAAGCGTGTCAATGCATCGGTGGGCATGGTGGTGTGGTACGAATGGGTGCCGTTTTCGTAGCTCTCCATGATTTGCAGCCACTTCTTCAAGTCGCAAGCAAAGCTGGTGCTGGTGGTGTGCTCGATGGCCGCGCGTGCGCGCTCACTGAGCATCACCATGGCGCAGCACGGCGAGCCACTCCAGCCTTTTTGCGGCGCGCTGATCAGCACGTCCACGCCCGTCTTTTGCATGTTGACCCACATGGCACCCGACGCGATGCAGTCGAGCACAAACAGGCCACCCACTTGGTGCACCGCATCCGACACTTGGCGCAAGTAGTCGTCGGGCAAGATCAAGCCCGCCGCTGTTTCAACGTGCGGGGCGAACACCACCGCAGGCTTCTCAGTCAAGATGGCAGCCACCACCTCGTCCACAGGGCACGGCGCCCAAGCGGCTTGTGAGCCGTCTTCGATGCGGCGGGCTTTCATGACCACGGTTTCAGAGGGGATGTGGCCCATGTCAAAAATCTGCGTCCAGCGGTAGCTGAACCAACCATTGCGAATGACCAAGACTTTCTGGCCTGTGGCGAACTGTCGTGCCACCGACTCCATGCCAAAGGTGCCGCTGCCGGGCACCAACACAGCCGATTTGGCCGCATAGACCTCTTTGAGAATGCTAGAAATATCCTTCATCACGCCTTGAAAGCGTGTGGACATGTGGTTCAACGCGCGATCGGTGTAGACCACGGAAAACTCCAGCAATCCGTCGGGGTCAATGTTGTTCAAAAGTCCTGGCATGTCTGTCTCCGCAATTTTTAAGTAGGCGGAGATATTAGCTGCTGGACAAGCTATTTTTCACAAGGAGGGAATTTCATGCCACAAGAGACTTCCGTCGAATCAGACAGCAGCCAATCGCTCCACCGTGTCAGGGTACTTTTCAACCAACCTAATCAACAACGCGGCATGTGGGTTGGGCTTAGATCGACCCTGCTCCCAATTTTCTAACGTACGAGTTTTGGTTCGCAAATAATGCGCAAAAACAGCGCGTGACAAGTGCAGGCGCTCACGCAAGGCCATCAACTCATCAGCTGTCACCTCAGGCACTGGCTTTTCTTCAACCACATGGGTACGCAACGTTTTTTTTCCTGTGCGCACGTTATCCAAGGCTTCAAAGCCTTCGGTCAGTTCTGTAAACAGATTGCGTTTTTTCATCGCCGTGCCTCCAGCTCGGTTTTCAACATGTGTTTGAGTGCTTTCTTTTCATCAGGGCTCAAGTCCGTCATTTCGTCTTTGTCGTAGAGCGTGAACAACCAAAACTGGTTAGCCCCGTCCCACCAGTAATAGATGACTCGCAAGCCACCACGCTTTCCTTTGCCTCGACGCGCATCTGCGTGTCGTAACTTTCTGAGCCCACCCGTGCCTTCAATGACATCCCCTGACTCAGGATTTTTCATCATGGCCGTTTGCAGCCCACGAAAGCCTTCGTCGTCTAGGTAGTCGGCTCGGTAGCGAGAAAACGCTGGTAACTCTACAAAAACAGCTTTTATACAATTGTACGCAATCAGCGTATAGTTTGTCGATAGCGTCTAGCCTAGTTGCGTTCTGCTGAGGACAGTTAAAGTTTGAGACGGAAAAAAGCCGCTCACTGAGCGGCTTTCTATTTGAAGCAAGACGATTGCTTAAGACGAGAACAAGAAGTTCATCACGTCGCCGTCTTTCACCACGTATTCCTTGCCTTCAGCGCGCATCTTGCCTGCGTCTTTGGCGCCTTGTTCACCTTTGAAGGCGATGAAGTCGTCAAACGCGATGGTCTGGGCACGGATGTAGCCCTTCTCAAAGTCGGTGTGAATCACGCCAGCGGCTTGTGGGCCGGTGTCGCCCACATGGATGGTCCACGCGCGCACTTCTTTCACGCCAGCGGTGAAGTAGGTTTGCAAGCCCAGCAAGGTGTAGGCAGAGCGAATGAGGCGGTTCAGACCTGGCTCGTCTTGGCCGAGTTCTTTCAAGAACTCCAAGCGGTCCGCGTCTTCCATCTCAGACAACTCGGCTTCGATCTTGGCGCAGATGGCCACCACGGGTGCGTTTTGCGCTTGGGCAAAGGCCTTAAGGCGATCTAAGAACGGGTTGTTCTCGAAGCCATCTTCCGACACGTTGGCCACAAACATCGCAGGCTTGGCGGTGATGAAGAAGAACTGCTTGAGTTCGACCAGCTCTTCTTTGCTGAAGTCGATGGTGCGCACGGGCTTGGTGTCGTTCAGCGCGGTTTGGCACTTTTCGAGAATCGCCATTTGTTTGACGGCTTCTTTGTCGCCAGAGCGGGCGATTTTGCTCACGCGGTGAATCGCTTTTTCGACGGCGGCCAAGTCGGCCAAGCAGAGCTCGGTCTGAATGACTTCGATGTCGGCAATGGGGTCGACCTTGTTGGCCACGTGGATCACGTTGTCGTCTTCAAAACAGCGCACCACGTTGACGATGGCGTCGGTTTCGCGGATGTGGGCCAAGAACTTGTTGCCCAAGCCTTCGCCTGTGCTGGCGCCAGCCACGAGGCCTGCGATGTCCACAAATTCAACGATCGCAGGGACGATGCGCTCGGGCGTGATGATCTCGGCCAACTGCTGCAAACGTGGGTCCGGCACTTCGACCACGCCGGTGTTGGGCTCAATCGTGCAAAAGGGGTAATTCTCAGCCGCGATGCCCGCTTTGGTCAGGGCGTTGAACAGGGTGGATTTGCCAACGTTGGGCAAACCCACGATGCCGCATTTCAAACTCATAAAAATATCCTTAATAACTGGGCGCGATTGTACTAATCCCTAAAAAATCAACGGCCTCTTGACAAATGTGCATTTTGCACATTTATACTGTGAACACTTTTCCAAGTTGCTCACATGAACAAGACCACCCCCGCTCCTTTGCACACCGAACAGCAGACCTTGCTGGCCGCGATGGGCCATCTGCTGAAACCTTTCGCCCAGCTGTGCTTGGCCAAAGGCGTCCCCATTCAAGCCATTGAAGAACTGGTGCGCCATGCGTATGTGGATGCAGCCAAACAAGCTTGCGACGGTGGCAACCCCGAACGTTTGACCAGCCGCATCAGCACCATGACCGGGTTAACGCGACGTGAAGTCGCCCGCATTCAACAAACCGTCACCCCTAAGTTGCCCGTCACGCGGTCTGCCGCCAATGACTTGCTGACGCACTGGATCTCACACACCGACTATGTCGACAAAGCCCACAAGCCCATCGCTATTCCGCGGCAAGGCCCCGCCCCCAGCTTCGAAGCGTTGGCTGCGAATGTGACCAAGGACGTGCACGCCCGTTCACTGTTGGCCGAGATGATTCGACTGAATTTAGTCACGCACCGCGCATCCACAGACACGGTCGAGTTGCTGGAAGACATCTTTGTGCCCAACGACAACTGGCCACAAATGATTGGCTTCTTGGGCACCAACGTGGGCGAGCACTTAGAAGCCGCCGTGACCAACGTGCTCGGCGATGGCCACCAGCACTTTGAACAAGCCCTCTTGGCCGATGAGTTGTCAACCGAATCCATCACCCAAGCCAAGACGCTGATCAGCGCACAGTGGCGCAGTTTGATCACCACGCTCGGGCCTCAACTGCAAGCCCTGATGGATGCCGACAAAGCGGCCAACCGCGTGCAAGACCAAGCCGTACGAATTGGCTTGTATTCCTTTTCCAAGGCGATGCCATCGCCCGACCTTTCTTCAGATTCACCTCAATGAACGGAGCGTTCCACATGCGATCAATTCAAACCAACCCCAACTTCACACGTCGAACCTTGCTCTTGGGCATGGTCGGCACAGCCGTACAACTGACCAGCTGCGGCGGTGGCGGCTCGGACGTGGCGGGCCTATCGAGCGGCGGCACGGGCTCTTTCACCAGCGGCACGATTTCAGGGCTGGGCTCGATCATCGTCAATGGCATTCGTTACAACGACGACGCGGCCACCTTGCTGTCACGAGACGATGGCTCGTCGTTTGGCGATACGCTGAAAGTGGGCATGGTGGTCTCTATACAAGGCTCCCCCGTCACCGCGGCCACAACCACCAATGGCACAGCGACGGCCACGGCTTACCGCATCAGTTGCGGCAGCGAGTGGCAAGGGCCTGTCGCCAACGTCAGCGCCAGCAGTTTTGACATGCTGGGCTTGACGGTGGATGTCTTGGCAAGCACGGTGTTTGAAGGCGCAGCGACGCAATTGACAGACCTGACCACCGCGCATTTTGTAGAAGTACACGGCTATGTGGACCAGACCACGGGCCATCTGCAAGCCACCCGCGTTGAAGTGTCTGCCACCCAGCCCACGCAATACAAACTCAGTGGCATGGTCAACAGCTTCAGTGCCCTCAATCACACCTTCAAACTGGGTACGACCGGTCAGTCTTCCAACGTCATCAGTTGGGACAGCAACACGGTCGTCCCCAGCACTTGATCCGACGGCGTGTTTGTTCGCGTCAAGATGGCACCGCTGCTGCTCGCCACGCAAATTCGCTTGCTCACCTCGCCGTTGGCACAACTCAACGCAGAAGACGAGCATGACGCCGAGATTCACGGTTTCATCTCGGCCTTTGTTTCCCTCGCGAACTTCACCGTCAACGGCATCCCCGTCGATGCCAGCACCGCACGCATCGCCGGTGGCACCTTGGCGCTTGGCGTTCGGGTGGAGATTCACGGTGCGGTTAGCAACGGCGTTTTGGTCGCAACCAAGGTGGAGACGCCCAACAACACAGACGTGGCATCGCACGAGTTCGAGTTCCACGGAACAGTGAGCAATCTCAATACCACCGCAACACCAAACACATTTAGCTTGCGCGGGCTCACATTCACGTATGACAACACCACCAGCATCGAAGGCGTGACCTTGGCAAACGGTGCGCGCGTTCAGATCAAAGCCACGCGCACCGCAGGCGTGTGGAAGGCCACCGAAATCCGCGCAGACGATTGATTTTTCCTCCACGATAAAAAGGTAAACACCATGACACGCAACACCAAACTTTCGCAAACCATCATCGTCACAGCCACCGCTGCAATGCTGATGTTGGCCCCTGCCGCACGCGCCGAGATCGTGCAAACACAAGAGCTCGCCACCCAAAACCAAGCCGAACAAGACCGCGCCAAAGTGCAAAGTTTTGTCGAGCGCGCCACTGTCAAAGAAAAGCTGGAAGCCATGGGTGTGGCGGGCTTGTTGGCCAAAGACCGCGTGGCGGCTTTGAGTGAGCAAGAAGTTCATGCCTTGGCCGAACGCATTGACGCCATGCCCGCAGGCGGCAGTCTGAGCCAAATGGACTTGGTGATTATTTTGCTAGTGGGCATTTTGGTGGCGATTGCCATTTGAAAGGAACAACGCGATGCGAACACAGATCCACACCACACAGCACGCATGGGCCATCCCTGTCCTATGCGTGGCGTTCATGGCCTCAGCCGCTTGGGCAGATCGCCCAGACGGTGCAGGACAAGGCAAACACCGACGCACGCAAGAGCAGTCTGAGCGTTGGCACGAAGGCGAAGAGTCAAGGGGCAACCGTGAATCAAGGGAACCCAGAGAAGCGCGCCAAGGCGCGTACTTTGAGCCCAGACACCACCAAGCCGTGCGCGACATGTACGGCGCACAAATAGGACAAGGCCGATGCCCACCAGGCTTGGCGAAAAAGGGAAATGGCTGCCTGCCGCCCGGGCAAGCCAAAAAATGGACCATTGGTCAGCCTTTGCCTGCAGGTGTGACGCTCTACCCCGTCCCCCTTGAATTGAGGCAACGTTTGGGACCACCGCCCGCAGGCTACAAATACGTGCGCGCGGCGAGTGACATCTTGCTGATTGCCATTGGCACCAGCATGGTGGTTGATGCCATTGAGGATTTGGGTGGTCTCTAAACGCACACACGGCCTCGGGCTGCTTGTGGCCTTTGCGCTGGGCGTCTCAGGCTGTGCCTCTGTGCCCAGCGCCCACAGTTTCGACACCCGCAGCCCATTACCGGCCGAGGTGGAACTCAGCCAAGTTGCGTTTTATCCGCAAACACAAGACCAATGCGGCCCAGCCGCTTTGGCCACGGTGCTTCACCATGCAGGGGTCGCGCGCACGTTGGAACAACTGGCAGCCGATGTGTATGTGCCGCAACGACAAGGCAGCTTCGCCTTAGAAATGCTGGGGGGTGCACGTCGCGCAGGCGTTGTGCCTTACGTCTTGAAAGGCCAACCCCAGGCGCTGTGGCAAGAGGTGGCAGCTGGGCACCCCGTCGTGGTGTTGCAAAATTTACGCTGGGATTGGCTACCGCTGTGGCACTACGCCGTGGTGGTGGGTTATGACCAAGCGGCAGGCACAGTCACCTTGCGGTCTGGCGATGAAAAGCGTTTGACCATGCCGGTGTCCGAGTTCACGCAAAGTTGGGCAAAAGCCAAGCAGTGGGCGTTTGTGGCTTTACCGCCCGATCAGCTCCCAGCGACAGCCTCTGCAGCCGAGTACGTGCAAGCGGCCATCACGCTTGAGCGCGTCGCCCCCCTGCAAGCAATGCAGGCCTACCAAACCGCGCTTCAAGCTTGGCCTGATCACCTAGAAGCACGACTCGCGCTGGGCAACAGCTACTACCAGCAGCGCGATTTACAAAGCGCACAAACACAGTACGAACTCGCCACCACTGCGCACCCCAACGCCGCCGATGGCTGGAACAACTTGGCGCAAGTGCTGTACGAAACCCATCAAGAAGCCCCAGCCCATGCGGCGATTGCCAAAGCACTGGCCTTGGGCGGGCCGCGTCTCGAACGCTACAAGTTGACCGCGCTAGAACACCCAGTCCGCTGACACACGCTGCCCCACACGCAGCACTTGGCCCACGCCTTGGACGGGAATGGCATTCATGCCAAACGTGATGCCGCCATCCACGCGTGCATCTAGCCGGTACTGCTGCAAGGCGTCCCCGACCGAAGGCGTCGTCAAAGCAGTGTCCGGATCGATGTTGGGAATCGGGCAACGTGGGCAGGGTTTGACGGGTTGAAGTTGCACGGGGACGCCACTGTCGGTGGCCAGCGTCATCACGCCCACGCGATCCTCGTCGTGCGGCAACAAGGCATGCTCAGGCGCATCGCCCAGCACCACATTGGGACGAAAGCGGCGCATGTCTACCGCCGCAACGCCTTGTCGCAGCAAGCGGGCGTTGAGTTCAGCCAACGACGCGTTGCTTGCAACCAAGACCGGAAATCCATCGCTGAATTGGTTCAGAGCCTCCACGCCTTGTGTCCATGTCAAGCTGGCCACGCGTTTGTGACGCGCGTCAAACTGCACCAAGCGCAAAGGGCCATGGCTCAACCCCAAAAATTGGGTCAGCCACTGCGCACATGCGACGCCCATGTCAAAGGCGGGCACGGTGTCTTGCCAAACGCGCACCAACACAGACGTGTTCGACGCGCTGGGTTGGTTTGAGATCAGCGGTAAATCAGTCATCCCAGGCGCTTGCAACTGCCAAGCGGACAACGCGCCATTGCTGGCGGGGACTTGCATCGGTTGAATCAACGCCATGCGCGGCAAATCGCGCTGCGTGACCATGTCGCCCTGCGCATCCACCACCATCCAAGTGCGGTCCGAGGCCAAACCCATGGACGTCAAAACAGCCTCTTGCACCGACACACCCGCACACGACTTGATGGGATAAATCCACAACGCGTTCAAGCGCGCGTGGAACTGCGATGAGGGCGCCAGCGCGGACTCTGAACAAGGGGCAGTGGCGGATGGGGTTGCTGCAGAAAGGGGCATGCTTCATTATGCCGCCCTCCTACAATCTTGCCCATGGCTCAAAAATTTGACGTTTGTATTCGGGGTGACGGTATGGTGGGGCGCACTCTGGCGCTGCTGCTGGCACGCCAACGCTTGCGCGTGGGCTTGGTTTCGCACGGCACACCTGCCGGCCGCGGCACACCTCAAGACGTCAGGGCTTATTCCCTCAACAGCGCATCGCGCGACTTGCTGTCTGCGCTGCGCTGCTGGCCCAGCCCGCAACACGCCACGCCCGTGCAACACATGCGTGTGTGGGGCGACGATGGCGGCTTCACGCATTTTGAAAGCCCCACGTCCAACGGTCTGACTTGGATTGTGGATGTGCCGGTGTTGGAAACCCAACTCGCCGAAGCGGTGCGTTACCAAGCTGAAATCACCTGCCTCACAGACACCGACAGCCAAGCCACACCCGCCGACTTGACCGTGATTTGCGAAGGCCGCCACAGCGCCACACGCGCGGCATTGGGCGTGGACTTTGAGGTGATGCCTTACCAACAACACGCCGTGGCTGCCCGCGTGCGTTGCAGCACACCGCATCGCCAACAGGCCTTGCAATGGTTTTCTCACGGTCCCGAAGGTCTAGAAATTTTGGCGCTGCTGCCCATGGGCGGCGCACAAGGCGACACCGCCAGCTTGGTCTGGTCGCTGCCGCCCACGCGAGCGCAAGCCGTGTTGGCACTTGATGCCACCGCATTTGCACACGCCTTAGAAGACGCCAGCCAAGGGGTGCTGGGCCAACTCACGCTCACCAGCGAACGCGCCATGTGGCCCTTGCAACTGGCTCGCGCCCAGCACTGGACCGGTCAATTCGCAAACGGCAGCGCGTGGGCCTTGGCGGGCGATGCGGCACACAACATCCACCCGCTGGCCGGTTTGGGGCTGAACCTCGGTTTGGCCGATGTGGCCGAACTGGCAGAGGTTTTAAAAACCCGCGACGGCAAAGACTACTGGCGCAACGCGGGTGACCGCTACTTTTTACGCCGCTACGAGCGCGCCCGTAAAGCGGGCCTGCTGCCCACTTGGGTCGCCTGCGATGGTTTGCAACGCCTGTTCGCACATCCCAATACCGGCGTGCAAGCCCTGCGCAACTGGGGCATGAGCGGCTTCAACAGCTTGGCTCCCATCAAAGCGTGGGCCATGCAACAGGCCATGGGTTAAAAACAGGTGAACGCCTTTTGAAGCGACCAAGCCGCACGTCTTTATCTCTGACTTCCCTTTTCACGAAACAAACCACCATGTCCTTTTCAATTCGCCAATGGCTCGCCACTGCTTTACTCGCCCTGAGTGTGACGGGCTCAGTTTGGGCGCAGGGCCAAGAGGCCACCATTCGCAAAAACATCAGCGAACGCATCCCGCAAATTCCCAAAATCGAAGAAGTCACGCGCTCACCGATGCCGGGTTTGTATGAAATTCGCTTGAGCACCAACGAAATTTATTACACCGATGCCGAAGGCAACTTCCTCATCCAAGGCAGCCTGATCGACACCAAAAATCGCCGCAATCTGACCGAAGAACGCGAAGCCAAATTAGGCGCTGTCGACTTCAACACACTGCCCATCAAAGACGCCATCACCATGGTGCGCGGCAACGGCAAACGCAAACTCGCCATTTTCGAAGACCCCAATTGCGGCTACTGCAAACGCTTTGAACGCGACTTGGCCAAAGTCGACAACGTCACGATTTACCTGTTCCTCTACCCCGTGCTGGGCCAAAGCTCGGTCGACAAATCCAAAGCTGTGTGGTGCGCCAAAGACCCTGCCACCGCGTGGAGCGACATGATGACGCGCGACCAAGCCCCCGCCAACGCAGCCGCCTGCAACACCGCCGCCATTGAACGCAACACCGAGTTCGGGCGCAAACACAAAATCACCGGCACGCCCACGCTGATTGCGCAAGACGGCACCCGTGTGCCAGGCGCCATCAGCACGCCGCAAATCGAAAAACTTTTGGCAGACGCCAGCAAATAAGCGAGACACCCAGCATGGTCCACTCCCCCATCACCCCAGACTCCAACGCCGGTCTTTTGATCCAACGCTTGGGCTACGCGGGCTTGCTCCCCTTTGTCACGCTGGCCTTGCTGCTGCACATCGTCACCCCTGAAGCGCACCCCTTTGTGGCCATCGCACTCAGCGCCTATGCGGCCACCATCGCTGCCTTTTTGGGCGGCATCCATTGGGGCATTGGTTTGCGCCACAACGCACCGCAACGCAAGCTGCACATGATGTGGGGCGTCACACCCTCGCTGGTGGCGTGGGTGGCGGTCATCATGCCGGCCTTTGCGGGCTTGCCCGTGCTGGCCTTGCTGCTGGTCGGCTGCTACTTGGTGGACCGCAAAACATGGCCCGAAGCGGGCCTGCGTGAATGGATGACGCTGCGCTTTCGCCTGACTGTGGTGTCTGTGCTGTCTTGCCTCATCGGCGCAGCAGCGACCTGACATGGCGGCCCTCCACGCCCGCGCAAAAGCGGCCAACCTCCACTACCGCGTCGAAGCGGCTGACCTACACGCCCATCTGTATGGCGTGACCCTGACCGTGGCCCAACCTGCGGCCCAGCAGCGCGTATCGCTGCCGGTATGGATTGCGGGCAGCTACATGGTGCGCGAGTTCTCCAAACAAATCGTGGGCATCACCGCTCGCCAAGGCACACGCGCTGTGGCCGTGCAGCAACTCGACAAATGCACCTGGGAGGTGGACTGCCAAGCAGGCGCGCCCGTCACGCTGCACTACCAAGTGCACGCCCATGACGACTCCGTCCGCACCGCTTGGTTGGATGCGCAGCGCGGCTTTTTCAACGGCACCAGCCTGTGTTTGCAAGTGGCTGGGCAAACCGAGCAGCCGCATCAACTCGAACTGATTGCACTGCAAAGCCGCTGGCAAGTTGCCACCGGTTTGACGCCACTCAAAGTCGACCGCCAAGGGTTTGGCACCTACATCGCCGCCAACTACGACGAGTTGGTGGACTGCCCCGTCGAAATGGGCACCTTCTGGTCGGGCACCTTCAAGGCAGGCGGCATTGAACACCGCTTCGTGGTGGCAGGCGCCACACCGGCCTTTGACGGCGAACGCTTGCTGCGCGACACGCAACGCATTTGCGAGCAAGCCATCGCGTTTTGGCACGGCAAAAAGCGCGGCCAGACACCGCACAAGAACTATGTGTTCATGCTCAATGCCGTGGCCGATGGCTACGGCGGCCTAGAACACCGCAACTCCACCGCCTTGATTTGCCAACGCGCTGACTTGCCGCGCTTGGAAGAAACACCAGCCGCCCCAGCCAAAACGCAAGCGAACGCCCACAGCAAAACCAGCCCAGCGCTGAGCGACGGCTACACCATCTTGCTGGGGCTGATCAGCCACGAGTACTTTCACACCTGGAACGTCAAGCGCTTGCGTCCGTTTGAATTTGCGCAATACGACTACAGCCGCGAAAACACCACCGAGTTGCTCTGGTTCTTTGAAGGTTTCACCAGCTACTACGACGACCTCTTGCTGCGCCGCGCACATCTGATCGACGATGCTGTCTACCTGCGCCTGCTTAACAAGACCGTCAACCAAGTGCTGCAAACGCCGGGTCGCAAGGTGCACACCGTCGCGCAATCGAGCTTTGAAGCCTGGACCAAGTACTACCGCAACGACGCCAACACGCCCAATTTGACGGTGAGTTACTACACCAAGGGCGCCTTGGTGGCCCTGTGCCTCGACCTCACCCTGCGCCAGCACGGCGTGAAAAACCACAGCGTCTCGCTGGACGACGTGATGCGCGCCTTATGGCAACGCTGCTGCACCGGCAAACGCAGCGGTCCCATGCAAGAAGCTGATGTGCTGGCCGTGTTGCACGACCTCACCGGTCGCTCATGGGCACCTGAGTTCAAAGCGTGGGTGCATGGCACACGCGAGTTGCCTTTGGAAAAACTGCTCACAGCGCACGGCGTAGCCATCCATCAAGACCCAGCCCCCCTCGCCCAACGCTTGGGCCTGCGCGTGAGCGAAGACCACAGCGTGCAGATCAAACAAGTGTTGGCAGACGGTGCGGCACAGCGTGCGGGCTTTGCACCGGGGGACGAATGGTTGGGATTAGAAGTGACCGCGCCCACCACCAAGTCAGCACCCCACACAGCATGGCGCATCAAGAAGCTGGACGATGTGCTGCTGTACGCAGGCCGCGCCACGCAGCTGACCGCCTTGGTCAGCCGCGACCACCAACTGCTGCGCCTACCGCTGAGCTTGCCCAAGGCCAAAGCGCACAGCACTTGGCGATTGGCCATTCAAGACAGCCACAAAGTGGCAGCTTGGTTGGCCGCTTAAACCCACGGCAGCGTGCATGACGCGCATGACGCGCATGCCGCACACGCCGCTGCTGTGCCACAACCCTGCGGCTTACTTCAAGCTTCGCAAATCCACCACGCGCTTGGCTTTGCCTTGGCTACGCTCTACGCCGCCTTCGGCTTTGAGCGTCACGCCGATGCTGGTGCCGACAAACATCTTCACATCGTGCTGCAAGGCTTGCGCGGCAGCTCGGGCTGCTGAAGCTTCAGGGTCAATGCCAGGTCGGGTTTCGACCACCACGGTCAAGTTGTCCATCGGGCCTTCGCGGGTCAGCACGCATTGGTAGTGCGGGGCCAGCTCAGGGCGCTTCAAGATGTACTCCTCAATTTGTGAGGGGAACACGTTCACACCGCGCACGATCATCATGTCGTCGCTGCGACCGGTGATTTTTTCCATGCGACGCATGGTGCGCGCCGTGCCGGGCAACAAGCGCGTCAGATCACGGGTGCGGTAACGGATGATGGGCAAGGCTTCTTTGGTCAAGCTGGTGAACACCAACTCGCCCATTTCGCCGTCGGCCACAGGCTCGCCCGTTTCGGGGTTGATGATCTCGGGATAGAAGTGGTCTTCCCAAATGGTGGGGCCGTCTTTGGTCTCCACGCATTCGCTGGCCACCCCTGGGCCCATGACTTCGGACAAGCCGTAAATATCCACGGCATCAATGCCGCAGCGCTGCTCGATGGCGCGGCGCATGTCGTTGGTCCAAGGCTCTGCACCAAAGATACCGAGGCGCAAACTCGACTCCGCAGCGGATAGCCCCAAGCGCTCAAACTCATCTGCAATGGCGAGCATGTAACTGGGCGTGACCATGATCAGGTCGGGCTTGAAATCTTGAATCAACTGCACTTGGCGTTCGGTCTGACCGCCGCCAAAGGGAATGACCGTGAGGCCCAATCGCTCGGCGCCGTAATGCGCGCCCAAGCCACCGGTGAACAAGCCGTAGCCATAGCTGACATGCACCATGTCGCCGGGGCGAGCCCCTGCCGCACGGATGCTGCGCGCCACCACATTGGCCCAGGTGTCGATGTCGTTTTGGGTGTAGGCCACCACCGTCGGTTTGCCCGTGGTGCCGCTCGACGCGTGAATGCGCACGCACTGTTCACGCGGTTTGGCCAACATGCCAAACGGGTAGCTGTCGCGCAAATCGGCTTTGGTGGTGAACGGGAACTTGGCCAAGTCGGCCAAGGATTTGCAATCGTCGGGGTGCACACCCGCCGCATCAAACTTGGCGCGGTACACGGGCGAATTGGCGTAGGCCTGTTGCAGCGTGGCTTTGAGGCGCTTGAGTTGCAGGGCGCGCAACTCGTCGATGCTGGCCTTCTCGATGGGCTCTAACGGAAACTGCTGAGAGGTGAATGCGGGTTTCATGCGGGGATCACCGTGCCTTGAATTTGGGCGCTTTTGCCGCGAAACAGGGCGATGGTGTCGCCGTGTTGGTTGGTCACGCGCATGTCGTAAATACCGTGGCGACCTGACAGCGTTTGCTCCACGCCCTCGCACGTCAGCACATCGCCTAACTTGGCGGGCTTCAAAAACTCAATGCTGCAACCGGCCGCAACAGCAGCTTTGTTGTAGCTGTTGCAAGCAAACGCAAAGGTCGAATCGGCCAAGGTGAAGATGAAGCCTCCGTGGCAGATTTGATGGCCGTTCAAATGCAGCGGCTGCACAGGCATGCGCAGCACGGCGCGCCCAGGCTCACACACCAAAATTTCGATGCCCATGGTGTCTTTGGTGGCGGTGTCCACCGCGAACATGGATTGGGCCACCTGCTGTGCCAGCGCGATGGCTTGCGGGTCGTTTTGCAATTCGGTGCGCATCATTCGCCTTTGAAAACAGCAGGACGTTTTTCCAAGAACGCGGTCACGCCCTCGATGTAGTCGTGGGTGCAACCGAGCGACGATTGCGCGTCGCGCTCAGCGTCTAAGTGCTGAGTGAAGCTGCGCGTGCCCGCGTCGCGCAAGAGGTGACGCGTTTCAACCAAGGCCTTGGTGGGCATGACGGCCAACTTCTGGGCATAAGCCAAAGCGGCGGCCACGCTGTCGTCGGCGACCTCCCAAATGAGGCCCCATTCTTTGGCCTGCGCGGCGGGCAGTTTGTCGCCGGTCATGGCCAAGGCCATGGCGCGCGCCATGCCCAAACGCTCCACCAACAGCCAACTGCCGCCCGCATCGGGAATCAAACCAATCTTGCTAAAAGCTTGGATGAAGCTGGCCGTCGGCGCCGCAATGGCGATGTCACAACACATGGCCAACGAAGCCCCTGCCCCCGCTGCCACGCCATTGATGGCGGCCACCGTGGGCATGCGCAAACCTTGCAACTTGCGCGCCGTAGGGTTGAAGGCTTGATCAATCACGGGGCCCGGGTTGGCACGCGCGATCAAATCGGGGCCAGGCGCAAAGTCAAACTCCGACAAGTCGGCCCCCGCACAAAAGCCCCGCCCTGCCCCCGTGATGACTACGGCGCGAATGGCCGCATCGGCCTCAGCACGGTCCAGCGCGGCCCACAGGTCGTGGTGCATTTGACGGGTGAAACTGTTGAGGGCTTGCGGGCGATTCAGCGTGAGCAAAGCGACGCTGCCGTACGCTTCATACAAGACGGTGGCGCCGTCGTTGGCAGTGGGGTTAGATGCGGTCATGGGTGATCTCCTGCTGAGAAATTTAGCATTAACCGACCGATCGGTTGGTTAATGTTTACCCTTGGATCGCACCGCCTGAAGGCCACGCAAGCTTGGCTATAGTTAGAGCCAAAACCTTCTTACAAAACTTTTGGAGCTGCCCCCATGGCCTACGAATTCATCACCGTTCACACCGAAGCCGACAAAGTGGGCGTCATCACCTTGAACCGCCCCAAGCAGCTCAATGCGCTGAACGGTCCCTTGATGGTGGAGTTGGGCCAAGCACTCAAAGCGTTTGACGCCAATGAGGCCATCGGCTGCATGATCATCACCGGCAGCGAAAAAGCATTTGCGGCAGGCGCTGACATTGGCGCGATGGCCACGTACAGCTTTGCCGATGTGTACAAAAACGACTACATCACCCGCGACTGGGAAACCATCCGCAGCATTCGCAAGCCCGTGATTGCGGCGGTCAGCGGCTTCGCTTTGGGTGGCGGCTGCGAGCTGGCCATGATGTGCGACTTCATCATCGCGGCCGACAACGCCAAGTTTGGCCAGCCCGAAATCAAACTGGGTGTCATCCCAGGCGCAGGTGGCACGCAACGCTTGCCACGCGCCGTAGGCAAAGCCAAGGCCATGGACTTGGCGTTGACCGGTCGCATGATGGATGCCAATGAAGCCGAAAAAGCAGGTTTGGTCAGCCGCATCGTGCCGCTGGACAAATTGATGGAAGAAACCTTGGGCGCTGCGCTGATGATTTGTGGCTACTCACAAATTGCCACGATGGCGGCCAAAGAGTCGGTCAACCGTGCGTTTGAAAGCGGTTTGGCCGACGGCGTGATGTTTGAGCGCCGCCTGTTCCACGCCTTGTTCGCCACCGCCGATCAAAAAGAAGGCATGGATGCGTTTGTCAACAAGCGCCCTGCTGCATTTAAAAACGCCTAAGGAAAAGCCGCGTCGCCCGATGATCGAATTCAAAGCATTGCTCAAGTGGAAGCGGCTCAGACCGGTCATCTTGATAATTGGCGTGTTGGTGCTGGTGCAAATGGGCAGCGGATTGTTTGCCTACAAACAATCCAAAGCACTGCTGCTGGAGAGCAAGCTCAAACGCGCGCAAAACCTCACGCACGGCTTGATCGTGGCCGTGGTGGACCCGCTGGTGGAGAAGGACTTCTCCACCATCGAGTCGCGCATGATGCAAACCATGTACAACGACGAGGTGCTGTCCATTCAGGTCGTGGACAAGCAAGGCAAAGTGCTCACGCACCTCGCAAGAACGCCGGGTAACGAACCTGTCGAGATCTTTCACGACGCCGTACTGCCAGTTCCCAATCCCGTCGATGTGAATCACTTGAGCAAGGTTGAGGGCGACATTTTGGTGTGCTGGGAAAAGGTGAATGTGGGTGTCGATTTAGCTTGGATTCGCCTCGACATGATGGGCTCCGTCGATGGCGGGGAGCTCGATGTCATCAAACGCAATGCATTGGTGTTGTCATCGATCTCGATCTTGTTGGGCTTGGTGGCGATGGGTGTGTTTTTGTGGCGCGCTTATTTCTCAGCCATACGCCGCGAGTTGAGCGTCACGGACCAACTCAAAGACACCTCAGACATGCTGTACCAGTCAGAAAAGCTGGCGGCCTTGGGGCAGTTATCTGCGGGCGTTGCGCATGAAATCAACAACCCGATTGGGTATGTGTCGTCCAACATTGCGTCGCTGGTGAGCTACTTTGAGGCGTATCAAAAAATCATTGATGCCTATGAGCAGCATTGCCAGCCAGGCCAAGGGGCATTAACGCTGGAACAAGTCAACGCGATCAAAGAAGACATCAATTTTGAGTTCATCCAAAGCGATGTGGCCTTCTTGCTGTCGGAAACCCGGGAGGGCATTCAACGCGTCAAGACCATCATTCAAGATTTGAAAGACTTCTCACGCACCGAGAAAACAGCCGCTTGGTCCAAAGCCGATTTGCACAAAGGCATTGCGTCAACCTTGAACATCGTGGCGAGCGAATTCAAAAACAAAGCCGATGTGGAGCTGGTGTTTGGCACCTTGCCCGAAATCGATTGCCTGCCCTCACAGATCAACCAAGTGGTGTTGAACTTGGTAGTCAACGCCACGCAAGCCATCGACCCCGCACAGCGCGGCCTGATTCGAATTACCACGTCGGCGGATGACAGCCATGTGTATTTCTCGGTGTCAGATTCAGGCTGCGGCATTTCGCCAGAACATTTGAAAAATATTTTCAACCCGTTCTTCACCACCAAAGCTGTGGGCGTGGGAACGGGCCTGGGACTCTCGGTGACGCATGGCATCATTGAGCGTCACCATGGCAGCATCAGCGTGGAAAGCGAAGTGGGCAAAGGCACCACCTTCAAGGTGATGCTGCCCATCCATCAAACGACTGCCACGTAAATCTACAACATTACCCATGAAATTCACTGTCCTGTGCGTCGATGACGAGCCCAACATTCTCTCGGCGCTGAGACGCATGTTGTCGTTGAATAGCTTCAAAGTGCTGACCGCCGACAGCGGACAGACGGCGCTCGAACTCTTGGCCAGCACCCCCGTCGATGTGGTGATTTCAGACATGCACATGCCTGAAATGAATGGTGCCGAGTTGTTGGCAGCGGTCAAGGAACGCCACCCTGACACCATGCGCATTTTGCTGACGGGCAATGCGACATCAGCAGCGCCATTGCAGCGGTCAACCAAGGTGGTATTTACCGCTACCTGACCAAGCCTTGGGTTGATGCTGAATTGGTAGCCACCATCGAGTCGTCCCTAGAGCTGATCACACTCAAAAAAGACCGCTCCCGACTGACTGCGCTGACAGAGGAGCAAAACGTCAAGCTGAACGACTTGGTGCTCAACTTGGAAGAGAAGGTCAAAGAACGAACAGCTGAATTGATAGAGTCCAACCAAAAGCTGCGCGACTCGTACATCGCCTCCATCAAAGCGTTTTCAGGCTTGCTGGGCATGCGCGATGAGCAGTTGCTCACGCACTCGCGCAACGTGGCCGAGCTCTCTTTCAAAATGGCGCACGCCGCTGGCTTGGACAAAGAACAGTGCCAAGAAATCTACATTGCGGGCTTGTTGCATGACATTGGCAAGCTCAGCCTGAGCGATCGTATTTTGGGCGTCAAGGTGTTTGAGTTGCCCCTCAGCGATGTCCATCCCTACGAAAACCACGCTGCGCTGGGTGCGTCATGTCTGAAGAATTTGGATGACATGAAAGGCGTCTCGCGCATCATTCGTGCGCACCACGAGCATTACAACGGCCAAGGCTTCCCTGACAAATTAGCGGGTGAAGCGATTCCTGTGGGCGCCAGAATTGTGGCCATCGCCGAAGCCTATGAAGAATTGACAACCGGTGAATTCAGCACGCGGCCGAAATCGACAGAAGAAGCGATTGCGGTCATCACCAAGGCTGAGAGCATTTACTTCTGCCCCACGATGGTGGGTCATTTTTTGAAGGTGATCACGGCTGCATCACTCTGAACGCGGTGCAGCGGCCCTGCCGCATCGGTGCTTATTTGACGGTGACGCGCTCAGCCAAGAGCTCTTCGATCTTGGCGAGCAAATCTTTGCTTTTAAAAGGCTTAGGAATGCTGGCGTTGGCACCTGGAATATCGATCGATTTCAAACCGTAACGTGCAATGACGGAGTTGGTGCTGCCCGAAGCCACAATGACGGGCAGATGCGGATGGCCCTCGCGCAATTTGGCAACGAAATCAACGCCATCCATTTTGGGCATCACCAAGTCGGTGACCACCAAATCTACGTGCGTCTCCGACAACCACTGCAAGGCCTCCAGCCCATCGCCGGCGCCAATCACGACATAGTCGTGCATTTCTAAAACCTCTTGCACGCCTTCGCGCAGCAGATCTTCGTCTTCAACGATCAGAATGGTAGTCATAGGTGGCGATAAAAGTGGTGCAAAATTTTAACGGGTCTCAATGACTCAGATTAGTCAAAATAATTTAAAGTAATTATTTTGATTTAATAAAAATTTATCTTTAAAAGAATTTTCGATAGATTTTAAATAACAAACTTGCGAATGCCAGTACCAACACGGTGCCAAGCCAATCCCCGACGATCATCACAAAGGTACTGGAAACAAAATCAAACGTCTTGCCAGACCAAAAAAACCAAAGCTGATGAAGGGCCGCACTGATCAAGGCGAAAAGTACCGAAGTTTTGAACAAGTTATAAAACGTCAATCCATTAAGGTTCGTACTCAACTTGAAAAAATCAACCGCCATGAACCTCGCAAGCCAAGGAGACAAGCCAGAAATCAAAGCTGTCACGATGTTGAAGAGATGCGCATCCGGCACACCATAGGTGTAATTGAGCAAACAAGATGCCAATGCAATCGATAAGGCACCTGTTTGATGAAAAACCAGTACAAATAAAAGTCTCAGACCACTAGGAATAAAAATCCAACTCACGCCCGAAGAAAAATTGAGCCAATCAAATAAAAACAAATTGATTTTGAAGGCATAAAAATAAATGGCAGCACAGAAAAGCATCAACAGTGCTTGAAATTCAAGGCGGAGTTCGAGGGTGTCCCGAATTTTGTGTAAACGGAGCGCGTGTTAATTCGTCGGCATCCTTCCCTCAAACTGGATCGTAAATCGGTTCAGCACGGGCTTCCAGTTTTGCACCGGCATCGTCCACTTCTTGGCGATGTTGTTCAGC
>CAUPRM010000009.1:0-106666 GCA_963513725.1 uncultured Limnohabitans sp.
GGAGTTTGAGGGTAAGAGCTACAGGCTCAAGGAGGCGGCGGCACGCTTGGCCATCCAGCCTGAAACGTCATAATCTAGCTGCGCTGCCTGGGGGAATTTGGGGTGGCCACGGGTGGGGGAATTTGGACTGGCCATCAGGGTTCAACAGAGTATTTTGATCAAACAACTGCAGACTTGCAGCGCTTGCATGCAATTCTCGGTGGGATCGCTTCAGACGGGAAAGTCACGGAAGACGAACTAAGAGGGCTTTCTGTATGGTTGCAAGCCCATGAGCATCTAAAAACTTGCTGGCCATACGATGAATTGGATAGTTTGATACTAGGTGTATTGAAAGATCAAAAAATCGATGATGAAGAGCATGCTGTTCTTAAATCTTTCTTTTCGGAGTTCACATCAATTCTTGATGATCGAACAATTACAAGTCCTGTAATTTCAGAAGGTGTAAATATCGTCGGACTCTGCGCGGTGTGTCCCGAAATTGAGTTTCCAGACTCAACCTTTTGCTTCACCGGCGCGTCTTCTAAGTACACCCGGAAAGAGCTTGCTGCGACGGTCGAGCGCTTAGGGGGTAATTTTTCACCAAACATTACCAAGAGTGTTAAGTACTTAATCATTGGCGCGAACGGCAATCCCTGTTGGGCATATGCTTGTTATGGACGAAAAGTCGAGAAGGCCGTCGAGCTACGCAAAAGTGGCGTGCGAGTGTTGTTAGTGCATGAGAATGATTTTCAAGATGCTGTCGCTGAGATTGACTAAACATTAAGCAACCAATAATTCAGTGACATTGGTCGTGTGCATCTTTGTTTCTCATGATTTTGCAAACGTCTAAATTTGTACAATAATATGTACAACAAGGAGACGATATGGACGCCATGACATACAGCACAGCTCGCGCCAATTTGGCTGGCGTGATGAACCGAGTTTGCGAAGACCACGAACCTCTGATCATCACGCGCAATGGTGATCAGTCGGTGGTGATGCTCTCGCTAGACGATTACAAAGCTTTGGAAGAAACAGCCTATCTGTTGCGCACGCCTGCCAACGCTCGCCGCTTGCTGGCGTCTATTGCGCAGCTCAATGCGGGGCAGGCTGTTGAGCGCGAGTTGATCAAGTGAAGCTGGTTTTTGCTGAGCTGGCCTGGGAAGATTACCTCTACTGGCAAAAGCAAGACCGCAAGATGGTGGAGCGCATCAACAAGCTGATTGAGGCTACAGCGCGTGAGCCATTCATGGGCATAGGCAAGCCCGAGCCTTTGAAGCATGCGTTTGCAGGCTTTTGGTCCCGCCGAATCAATGACGAGCACCGCATGGTGTACCGCGTCACAGGCGATCAGTTGGAAATTGCCCAATTGAGGTTTCACTACTGAGCAAGATTGCAAGGCACACGGACAGGTCGCTCAATTTTTTGGCGGCTTTGCTTTTACGTTGGCTTGAGGTTGGGCAGTTAGTACACCCAGATAGTTGATCTTGCTCACCACCTTCTTGCCAGTTTTGGCTTCCAGCGCTTTGCGTGCGTTGCCAGCAATCTTTCCGCCTTCTTTGGCGGATGTTCGGTTTTCATCAAAGCCCAAAGCGTCACTGCGGCGGGCAATCTCGGTGGTGCTTGCTTCGCCCAGCATGGTGAAGATCAGCTCTAGGTCGGTCATGTGGTCGCGCAGGTTGTTGCCAGTTTTGACCACGTCTAAGCCTTTAAGCTGGCTGTGTTCAACAGGTGTTACGCCAAAGGTGGCTCGGGCGATTTCAGCGGTCAGGATGGAATATTCTTTTCCTTCAGCCACGCCACGGGCTTTCCATTCGTCGGTCAGTTCTCCGCGTACCGAGATGGAGCGCAAGCGCTTTTCAATCCACGCTTGTGGGTATCCTTTGGCTTGGTAAAGCTCGCGTGCGCGAGTGCTGGCGAGTTCGGGGTTTTCGATTTCCTTGACCCGCTCGTAGCCCACCTGCGCCAACCAGCGTTTGAATGGTTCGGCCTTAGGTGAAGGGATGGACTGGATGATGCGAAACAGGCCTTCGGTGTTGGCGCAGTTGGTCTTACGCATCTTGCCGTCTGGGGCCAACAGCGCAAGGGGGGTACAAGTTGTCCCCCAGTTGGCATCGAGCGCCGCATCGCGGCTGCGCATCTTTTTGATGTATTGCTTTGGATCGGCAGAGTCGGTGAGTACAACGATGACATCGCTGAGTGCAAACCACCACTCGTCGTTATGCCAAACACGGCGGATGTTTGTTTCTTGAAAAACGGCGATGTGGTTGGCCGAGTCGATATGTGTGGATGTGTTTGGCATGGTGTACCCATCAGAAGGCTGTAATTTTATACAGCGTATTGTTTGAAGCCTATTTTGGGCGTGAGTAAACAACGGGAAATTGCAAAGCTGGGCTTGCCCTACTGGGTAAGATCACCCCCCTATGAATTGGCTAGACAACATCAAATGGGACGACAAGGGGCTGGTGCCCGTGATCGCCCAAGAAAAAGACAGCGGCGACGTGCTGATGTTTGCGTGGATGAACCGCGAGGCGCTGCAAAAAACGGCGGAGTTGAAGCGTGCGGTGTATTTCAGCCGCTCGCGCAACAAGCTGTGGTTCAAAGGCGAAGAGTCGGGCCACGTGCAAACGGTGCACGAGATGCGCATTGACTGCGACAACGACGTGGTGTTGCTCAAGGTGACGCAAGAGGGGCATGAGCCCGGTATTGCCTGCCATACTGGTCGCCACAGTTGCTTTTATCAACGCTTAAACCAAAGCTCAGAGGGCATGGAGTGGCAGGCTTGCGAGCCTGTGCTCAAAGACCCTGAATCTATTTACAAATGACGTTTGACAAGCCACTGACATGAGCTCTATCGACACCCTGCAACGTCTGGCCGACGTGATTGAAAGCCGCAAGCCCGCCAATGGCGGCGACCCTGAAAAAAGCTACGTCTCGCGCTTGCTGCACAAAGGCCCTGATGCCTTTTTGAAGAAGATCGGCGAGGAGGCCACCGAGACCGTGATGGCCGCCAAAGACGTGGACCACGGCGGTGACGCCTCTAAGCTGGTGTACGAAGTGGCGGACTTGTGGTTTCACAGCATGATCGCGCTGGCGCATTACGGCTTGACGCCTGCCGATGTGGTCAATGAGTTGGCCCGTCGTGAAGGCCTGAGTGGGCTGGAAGAGAAAGCGCTGCGCAAAGCGCAAGCGCGTGAGTTGTCGGGCGATTGAGGTGGGTATGACAGATCAAAATTGTATTTTTTGCAAGATCATCGCGGGCCAAATTCCCTCACGCAAGGTGTACGAAGACGAAGAAGTCTTCGCGTTTCACGACATCAATCCTTGGGCGCCTGTGCATTTTTTGATCATCCCGAAATTGCACATTCCGTCGATGGCGCATGTCACCCCTGAGCATGAAGGGTTGTTGGGCCGCATGATGTTGCTGGCGCCTAAGCTTGCTATTCAAGAAGGTGCGCGACCTTATCCAGAGGGCGGCTTTCGCATCGTGACCAACACGGGGGCAGAAGGTGGCCAAGAGGTGCATCATTTGCATTGGCACGTCATGGGCGGTGCACGTCCGTGGTTGCGCGGCTGATTAGAATTCGTTCAGTAATTTAGGAGTTAGACATGGGTTCATTTTCAATTTGGCATTGGCTGATCGTGTTGTTGATCGTCATCATGGTGTTCGGCACGAAAAAGCTGAAAAACATTGGCTCAGACTTGGGCGGTGCGGTCAAGGGCTTTAAGGACGGCATGAAAGATGGCGGTGCTGCCGCTGACGACAAAGCTGCCCCACCCGCTGCTGTGTCTGCTGACAAAACGACGATTGACGTCGAAGCCAAGCAGAAGTCTTAATTCACATTTGATCGCTTGCTTTGATTGACCTTGGTATTTCCAAAATTGCGCTGATCGGCGCGGTGGCGTTGATCGTCATCGGCCCCGAGAAGCTGCCGGGTGTGGCGCGCACCATTGGCACCTTGATTGGCAAGGCGCAGCGCTATGTGGCCGATGTGAAGGCCGAGGTCAACCGTTCGATGGAGCTCGACGAGCTCAAGAAGATGAAAGAGACGATGGAGACTGCTGCACGCGATGTGGAGCAGTCTGTCCATACCGCCAGCAGCGACTTTGAAAAAGACTGGGCCGAGACCACGGCGGGCATCAGCAGCGATGGGTACACGCAAGCGGCTTTTTTGCCGCCGGTGCCGCAATACCAGCATCCCAAAAAGAAATGGCGCCTCAAGCGCGGCTCAACGCCGCATTGGTACAAGGTGCAAAACGGCGTGCGTACCAAGGCGCAATCGAGCGCCGCGCGTGTGGCGCGTTTTCGTCCTGTTGTGAAGCGTTCTGTTGATGTCTGATATTTCTAAAGACGAACTGGCTGGCACTGAGCAGCCTTTTGTGCAGCATTTGATGGAGTTGCGTGACCGTTTGGTCAAAGCGGTCATCGGTGTGGCGGTGGCTGCGGCTGTGTTGGCTATTTACCCCGGGCCCGCTGAGTTGTACGACTTGTTGGCGGCGCCTTTGGTGGCGCAACTGCCGGTGGGCGCCACGTTGATTGCCACCTCGGTGATTTCTCCGTTCTTGGTGCCCTTGAAGATTTTGTTGATGGCGGCTTTCTTGCTCGCCTTGCCCGTGGTCTTGTATCAGGTGTGGGCGTTTGTGGCGCCGGGGCTTTACTCGCACGAGAAGAAGTTGGTGTTGCCACTGGTGGTGTCTAGCACCTTGTTGTTTTTCATGGGGGTGGCGTTTTGTTACACCTTTGTGTTTGGACAGGTGTTCAAGTTCATTCAGAGCTTTGCGCCCAAAAGCATCACGGCTGCACCTGACATTGAGGCTTACTTGAGCTTTGTGCTGACCATGTTCATTGCGTTTGGCATGGCGTTTGAAGTGCCGATTGTGGTGATTGTGTTGGCACGTTTGAATGTGGTGTCGATTCAAAAGCTCAAAGACTTTCGCTCTTACTTCATCGTGCTGGCGTTCATCATCGCGGCCATCGTGACGCCGCCGGATGTGGTGTCGCAACTCGCGCTGGCCATTCCCATGTGTGTCTTGTACGAGGTGGGTATTTGGGCGGCCCAGCTGTTCATCAAGCACACACAGGCGCCTGACGCTGACGACGCCTCTGGCGCGTCTTAACGCATCGGAGGACACCCAATGAAACGTCACTGGTTGTTGTTCTCGCAAGTCGTCACCGTTTTGCTGGCGATTTGGTTTGTGGTGGCGACGTTGAAGCCAGATTGGTTGAACCGTCGCGCTGGTGTGGCGGGCGTCACGTTGCTAGAGGCTGCGCCCAGCACGCCCGGTGCTTTGATGCCGGGGAGTTTGAGTCCTGCGGCCAAGCGGGCGTCTCCTGCGGTGGTCAGCATTGCCACGACGCAGGCCAAGTCGGCCAACCCTCAGTCCAACGATCCGTTGTTTCGCTATTTTTACGGTGATCGTGAAGACGACAGCCCCCAGCAGGGCTTGGGCAGCGGTGTGATCGTCAGCCCCGAGGGCTACATCTTGACCAACAACCATGTGGTGGATGGCGCGGATGAAATCGAAGTCACGCTGAGCGACAGCCGCCGCGTGATTGCCAAAGTGATTGGCACAGACCCCGAAACTGATTTGGCTGTTTTGCGAATTACTTTGGACCGCTTGCCTGTCATTGCCTTGGGTAATTCAGACACGCTCCAAGTCGGCGACAAGGTGTTGGCCATTGGCAACCCCTTTGGCGTGGGGCAAACGGTGACCAGTGGCATCGTCTCTGCGTTGGGGCGCAACCAGTTGGGCATCAACACGTTTGAGAACTTCATCCAAACCGATGCAGCCATCAACCCTGGCAATTCCGGCGGTGCGTTGGTGGATGTGAATGGCAGTTTGTTGGGGATCAATACCGCGATTTATTCACGCTCGGGCGGCAATATGGGCATTGGCTTTGCCATTCCTGTGTCGACCGCGCGGCAAGTGTTGGAAGGCATCGTGCGCGATGGCCAAGTCACGCGGGGATGGGTGGGGGTTGAGCCTGCCGAGTTGACGGCCGAATTGGCAGAGACCTTTGGCCTAAAGCAAACCGAAGGCGTGATCATCATTGGCGTGTTGCAAAACGCACCCGCAGCCAAAGCAGGCTTAAAGCCTGGCGATGTCTTGCTCAGCGTGGCTGGTCAAGATGTGCGCAGTGTGGGTGAGCTGTTGACAGCGATTGCCGCGCTCAAGCCTGGCGAACCCGTCAAGCTGGCAGTGATGCGTCGTAACCAAGCGCTGACCTTGGATGTCACACCGTCCCAGCGCCCTAAAACCAAACCACCAGCCCCATGAGCACCACTTTCGTCACCCGCCAAGATGTGTTGAGCGCGTGCAACACCTTGCTACAGCCTGAGCGTTTCAAAGATTACGGACCTAACGGCTTGCAGGTCGAGGGACGTGCTGAGATTGGGCATGTGGTGTCAGGTGTGACGGCTAGTTTGGCATTCATTGAAGCTGCGATCGCTGCGAAGGCAGATGCGATTTTTGTCCACCATGGCCTTTTTTGGCGCGGCCAAGACGGTAGCGTGACGGGGTGGATGAAGCAGCGTTTGAAGTTGTTGCTGGCGCATGACATCAATGTGTTGGCCTACCACTTGCCGTTGGATGCTCACCCGGCTTTGGGCAACAACGCACAACTCGGATTGCGCTTGGGGCTGGCTGGCGCCCCCGCGTTTGGCGAACAAAATTTGGGTTGGTTGGCGGAATGTGGCAGCGATCAAGTCTTTAAAAATTCTGATGCTTTGGCGCATAAGGCAGGCAACGCCTTAGGCCGTACGCCTGTGTTGCTTGCGGGTGACGGGCGTGTGATTCGGCGTGTTGCTTGGTGCACAGGCGGTGCGCAAGGTTATTTCGAGGCGGCCATTGCCGCGGGGGCGGACGCGTTCATCACGGGTGAAATTTCAGAACCACAGGCACACATTGCCCGCGAGACGGGGGTCGCCTTTTTGGCTTGTGGTCACCATGCCACGGAACGCTATGGTGCGCCCGCTGTGGCGGCTCAAGTGGCGCAGCAGCTGGGGCTGACGCATCAGTTCATCGACATCGATAACCCAGCGTGAGCATGTCTAACGCTTTCACACCTATCGCCCTGACTTTGGGTGATGTGGCGGGCATTGGCCCAGAAATCATTGCCAAATCTTTTCTTGAAGCGTCCGATCAAACAGCGGGTTGCGTGGTGGTGGGCGATGTGTCGGCCATGCAGCGTGCCATTCAGGTTGTGCATGATGCGCACCCAGATCAGCCGCGTTTGAGCTTGCTGCCTTTGTCTCGGTTGCAAGATTTGCCGCGCGATGTACCTGCGTTGACGGTGCCTGTTTTGTCAGTGTCGCCTGCGGGTGTGGCGGCGACTTTGCCAGCATGGGGGCGCGTCAGCGGCGTCGCCGGTCAATGGGCGGCCGATGCGGTGACGTGGGCGGCTCACGCAGCCTTGCGAGGCGAAGTCTCGGCCATCGTGACGGCACCCTTGCACAAAGAGGCTTTGGCTGCGGCGGGTGTGCCGTTCCCGGGGCACACCGAATTGTTGCAAGCATGCGCGGCCATGCACGCGGGCGTTGCGGTGTCGGACATGCCTGTGCGCATGATGTTGGCCAATGACGAGCTGCGAACGGTGTTGGTGAGCATCCATGTGTCGTTGCGGGATGCGATTGAGGCGGTGACGGTCGAAAATATTTTGCAGACCTTGCGCATCACCCACCAAGCGCAGTTACGTGCGACGGGCCAAGCGCCACACATGGGCGTTGCCGGCTTGAATCCGCATGCAGGCGAGGGTGGGTTGTTGGGGCGTGAAGAGCTCGACATCATCATTCCGGCCTTGCAGCAAGCGCGTGCCGAGGGGATGTGGGTGAGCGGCCCTTTTGCGCCTGACACGGTTTTCATGCGGGCGAGAAACACCCCTGACAAGCGGGGCGAATTTGATGTGGTCATTGCGATGTACCACGACCAAGGCTTGATTCCCGTGAAGTATTTGGGCGTGGACGAAGGCGTGAATGTGACCTTGGGCTTGCCCTTGGTGCGAACCAGCCCAGACCACGGCACTGCTTTTGATTTGGCTGGAACTGGCAAAGCCAGCCCCGCCAGTTTCTTAGCCGCGCTGGCCATGGCGCGCAAGCTGGCGGGATAAGGTTTACTTTTTGAGGCTGTCGCGGATGTCGCGCAGCAACAAGACTTCTTCGCTGGTCACGGGGGCTGGTGCAGGCACTGCTTCTGCTTCACCTTTGATGCGGTTGATTTGCTTGATCATCAAGAAAATGATGAATGCCAAGATCAAAAAGTTCACGGCAACGGTGATGAAGTTGCCATAAGCAAACACCGGCACGCCCGCCTTTTTCATGGCCTCTAAGGTGGTGGCTGTTCCTTCAGGGACAGCGGCCAAAGCGATGAAAAAGTTAGAGAAATCGATCTTGCCAATCACGGCAGAGATCAGCGGCATGATCAAGTCATTGACCGCTGATTCGACGATTTTTCCAAAGGCTGCACCGATGATGACGCCAACGGCCAAGTCCATCACATTGCCTTTGACGGCAAACTCTTTGAATTCACGCAACATACATTTTCCTTTTTGTTAAATATAAAGTTTCTAAAATCTTAACAAGAAATCGACAAGACAGGCAACCAATAAACTGAAAGCATTGGGCAAGAAACGGTCAGCTACAATGCGCGGCTAACCCAACCAGTGACAATTGCTTGAGGAATTCCATGAGTGACACCCCAGTAGACACCAGCAAACGCACGTGGCTTATCGCCTCGACTTGCGCGGGTGCAATGGGCGGCGCAGCAGTTGCTGTCCCGTTCGTAAGTACGTTTCAACCTTCTGAACGAGCAAAAGCCGCTGGCGCTGCCGTAGAGGTTGATATTTCGGCGATGAAGCCAGGCGAAAAGATCACTGTCGAGTGGCGCGGCAAGCCTGTTTGGGTGGTCAAGCGCACACCTGAGCAGCTTGAGTCGTTGAATAAAACAGAATCTCAGCTGGCTGACCCGAAGTCGGAGCGCAAGCCCGACGAGTTCACGCCCGTGTACGCACGCAATCAAGCCCGTTCGATCAAACCCGAAGTCTTCGTGGCTGTGGGTATTTGCACGCACTTGGGTTGCTCGCCGTCTGACAAGTTCCAAACCGGTGCCCAGCCTTCATTGCCCGATGATTGGAATGGCGGCTTTTTGTGCCCTTGCCACGGTTCTACCTTCGATATCGCAGGTCGCGTGTTTAAGAACAAGCCCGCACCTGACAACCTCGAAATTCCGCCTCACATGTACCTCTCCGACACAAAGTTGTTGATCGGTGAAGACAAGAAAGCCTGATAGGACGCACCATGGCTGAATTTAAAGAAATCTCTGCAGACGCCAGCGCTGGCGCCAAGCTGCTCAATTGGGTGGACAACCGCTTTCCAGCTTCCAAGCTGTACAAAGAGCATTTGTCTGAGTACTACGCACCCAAAAACTTCAACTTCTTCTACTTTTTTGGCTCGCTGGCGCTGTTGGTGCTCGTGATCCAAATCGTGACTGGTATTTTCTTGGTCATGCACTACAAGCCAGATGCCGCCTTGGCGTTTGGTTCTGTGGAATACATCATGCGTGATGTGCCATGGGGTTGGTTGATTCGCTACATGCACTCCACAGGCGCCTCTGCGTTCTTTGTTGTGGTTTATATGCACATGTACCGCGGCTTGATCTACGGTTCATACCGCAAGCCACGCGAGTTGGTGTGGGTGTTCGGTTGCGCGATCTTCTTGTGCTTGATGGCCGAGGCGTTCATGGGCTACTTGTTGCCATGGGGCCAGATGTCCTATTGGGGCGCTCAAGTGATCGTGAACTTGTTCGCTGCTGTGCCTTTCGTGGGTCCCGACTTGGCTTTGCTGATTCGTGGTGACTACGTGGTGGGCGATGCCACCTTGAACCGCTTCTTCAGCTTCCACGTGATTGCTGTGCCTTTGGTTCTGTTGGGCTTGGTGGTGGCGCACATCATTGCGTTGCACGAAGTGGGTTCGAACAACCCCGATGGCGTGGAAATCAAAGGTCCTAACGCACCGAAAGATGCGAACGGTCATCCTTTGGACGGTATTCCTTTCCACCCTTACTACACCGTGCACGACATCTTGGGCGTGAGCGGTTTCTTGTTGGTGTTCACCGCGATCATTTTCTTCGCGCCTGAATTCGGTGGTTACTTCCTCGAATACAACAACTTCATCCCAGCGGACCCATTGAAGACACCGTTGCACATTGCACCCGTGTGGTACTTCACGCCCTTCTATTCGATGTTGCGTGCGATCACCAGCGAGATGATGTATGCCTTGATCGCTTGCGTGTTGGGCGGTGCATTCTTGGGCGCAACCCGCGCCAAGTTGGCGCCGATGTTCAAGGCTGGCATCGTCGGTGCTGCTGTGGCTGTGACCTTGATGATGCTCTCCATTGATGCGAAATTCTGGGGTGTGGTCGTCATGGGTGGCGCTGTGGTCATCTTGTTCTTCCTGCCTTGGTTGGACAACTGCGCGGTCAAATCGATCCGTTACCGTCCTGACTGGCACAAGTACATGTATGGCGTGTTCGTCATCAATTTTGTGGTGTTGGCTTACTTGGGCGTACAACCCCCATCAGCCATCGGCGAGCGCGTTTCACAAGTGGGTACCTTGTTCTATTTCGGTTTCTTCTTGTTGATGCCTTGGTGGAGCCGTTTGGGTCAAACCAAACCCGTGCCTGACCGCGTGACATTTGCTGCTCACTGAGATTCACGGAGAACATAAACCATGAAAAAAATTATTCTCAGCTTGGCATTGTTTCTCGGTGTGGTGTCGGGTGCGCAAGCATCTGGCGACACCATCGCTTGGGACAAAGCGCCTAACAAAACCAATGATCTGGCTGCCTTGCAAAACGGCGCCAAGATCTTTGTGAACCATTGTTTGAACTGCCACTCGGCGGCGTTCATGCGTTACAACCGATTGAAAGATATTGGTTTGACGGAGCAGCAGATCAAAGACAACTTGTTGTTCACGACTGAAAAAGTCGGCGACACCATGAAGGCCAACATTGATCCTAAGCAAGCCAAAGAGTGGTTTGGCGCTAACCCGCCTGATCTGACTGTGATTGCGCGCTCACGCGCGGGTCACGGTGGCACAGGTGCGGATTACCTCTACACCTACATGCGCACGTTCTACCGTGACGAAACCAAAGCAACCGGTTGGAACAACTTGGTCTTCCCGAACGTGGGCATGCCCCATGTATTGTGGGAATTGCAAGGTGTGCGTCGTCCTATCTATGACACCGTGGAAGAGCATGGTCATGAAGTTCACGTCTTCAAAGGCTGGGAACAAGTAACACCAGGCACCATGACGCCACTTCAGTACGACCAAGCCATGGGTGATCTCGTGGGTTACCTGCAATGGATGGCTGAGCCCGCTCAAAATACCCGTGTTCGCATCGGTGTTTGGGTCTTGATGTTCTTGTTGTGCTTCACGTTTATCGCGTGGCGCTTGAATGCTTCCTTCTGGAAAGACATCAAGTAATTCAAGCCAATTCGACAGTAGGCGTGTCGCGCCTGCTGTCACCTCACGGAGTGACAGGTCAGCCTGTCACTCTTTTTGATTTTTAGGAGTCGCCCATCATGATGGTGCTTTATTCGGGAACCACGTGTCCCTATTCTCATCGTTGCCGTTTTGTCCTGTTTGAAAAAGGCATGGACTTTGAGATTCGCGACGTCGACCTCTACAACAAGCCCGAAGATATCAATGTGATGAATCCCTACGGTCAGGTGCCAATCCTGGTCGAGCGCGATTTGATCTTGTATGAGTCGAACATCATCAATGAATACATCGATGAGCGTTTCCCGCATCCACAACTCATGCCCGGCGATCCTGTGGACCGTGCGCGCGTGCGCTTGTTCTTGTTGAACTTCGAAAAAGAATTGTTCACCAACGTCACTTTGTTGGAAGCTCGCGGCGTGAAGCCGAACGACAAAGCGCTGGAAAAAGCACGCGCTCACATTCGTGACCGTTTGACGCAGTTGGCCCCCGTGTTCTTGAAAAACAAGTACATGTTGGGTGATAACTTCTCCATGCTTGACGTGGCCATTGCGCCTTTGTTGTGGCGCTTGGATCACTACGGCATTGACTTGTCAAAGAACGCAGCGCCGTTGCTCAAGTACGCAGAACGCATCTTTTCGCGTCCCGCCTACATTGAGGCATTGACGCCGTCTGAAAAGGTCATGCGCAAGTAATTACTATGTTGAACGCCCCTGACGCTACATCGACCCGACCGTACCTCTTGCGTGCTTTGCATGAGTGGTGCACTGATAACGGCTACACACCTTATGTGACTGTGTTGGTCGATGAAACCGTTCAGGTGCCGATGGAATATGTGAAGAACGGCGAGATTGTGTTGAACGTGAGTTATGACGCCACAAGCGGCATGACGCTCGGTAATGAGTTCATTGAATTCAAAGCGCGCTTTGCAGGCAAGCCCCGCGAAATCATGGTGCCTATTCACCGTGTGCAAGCGATTTATGCCAGAGAAAACGGACAAGGTATGGCGTTTCCAACGTCCGCCTTGCGTCCCTCTGATGTGACGGCAACGTCGCCTGTTGCCGCTGCGCGACCTGCATTGAGTTCGGTCGATTCTTCACGCACGGTTGATGCGCAAGACGACACGGATGGATCGCCAACGCCACCCACAAATCCAACGCGTCCAACACTGACTCGCGTGAAATAAGCACTCGAAATCGGTTAGAATATTGTCCATGCCGCTTTAGCTCAGTTGGTAGAGCACCCGCCTTGTAAGCGGTAGGTCGTCAGTTCGATTCCGACAAGCGGCACCAAATAAAAGCCTGTTGTACGTAAGTGCAACAGGCTTTTTCTTTTTAGCTGTGCGATTTCACTTTGATGCGGATGGTGTTCACGACCCATCCTTTGGTTCTGAGGTGCGCGCACAAGGCAGGAATGGTTTGGCGCAGTTTGGCGGCGATGGCACTGTTGGGCACCAACAGGCACCACGCATCGCCTTCCACGCCGCCCGATTGAACCAGCGCACGCAATGACGCTGGTAGTAATGGGGCAATCGCCCGAATTCTTGCCTGCGTGTCTTGGGTCATTGCTGTCAGTTGTGACAGGCCTGGAGCGTTACTCAGTACCTGATCCAGAGTACGGGATCTGCCCCGAATCAAGACCTTCGCTTTGGGGACGCTGCTGTAGCCCAAGGCGCGATATGCCGCCAGAGTGTCAGGGTGCGGTGTTGAACGGGTAGCCATGCGCAATTATGGATGCGAGTGACGGTTAAAATCCGCAGCTTCTACAAAGCCTTTTACAAAGGATTTTGCGACGCCCTTGCTCAGCAGAGAGGGGTCCACCGCAGTGCTCGCATGGCTCTTAATTTCTTGACTCATATTTTTGGCAGCCGCAATGAGCGCCTGCTGAAACAATTTCGCAAAACTGTCGCGCAAATCAACGCATTGGAACCTTCCTTAGAGAAGCTCAGTGAAGAGGCATTGCGTGCGAAAACAGACGAATTTAAAAAGCGTGTTCAACAAGGCGAAACCTTAGATGCGCTGTTGCCCGAGGCTTATGCCGTGGTGCGCGAAGCGTCTAAACGCGTGATGAAAATGCGTCACTTCGATGTGCAGTTGGTTGGCGGTATTGCGTTACACCAAGGCAAGATCGCTGAGATGCGCACCGGTGAAGGCAAGACACTCACGGCGACTTTGCCCGTCTACTTGAACGCCTTGTCTGATCAAGGCGTGCACGTGGTGACGGTGAACGATTACTTGGCCAGCCGTGATGCCAAGTGGATGGCCCGCCTTTACAACTACTTGGGCCTGTCGGTCGGTATCAACCTGCCTCAAATGCCCCGGGATGAAAAGCAAGCGGCTTATCGTGCAGACATCACTTACGGCACCAACAACGAATACGGCTTTGACTATTTGCGCGACAACATGGTCTACGAGCCGCAAGACCGTGTGCAACGTAAATTGAACTTTGCCATCGTGGACGAAGTGGACTCCATCTTGATCGATGAGGCACGCACACCGCTGATCATCAGTGGTCAAGCGGAAGATCACACCGAGTTGTACATCGCCATCAACAAAGTGGTGCCGTTTTTGACGCGCCAAGTGGGGGAGGAAGATCCACGCACGGGCGAGGGCATCATCACACCCGGTGACTTCACGGTGGATGAAAAATCGCACCAAGTGTTCATGACCGAACAAGGTCATGAAAATGCCGAGCGTATTTTGGTGGCGCAAGGCTTGCTCGCTGAAGGCGCGTCGTTGTACGACCCTGCCAACATCAGCTTGATGCACCATTTGTACGCTGCGTTGCGCGCCAACCATCTGTATCACCGAGATCAACATTACGTGTGCCAAGACGGTGAAATCACCATCGTTGACGAATTCACGGGCCGCCTGATGTCCGGTCGTCGTTGGAGCGATGGTTTGCATCAAGCGGTAGAAGCCAAAGAAGGCGTTCAGATTCAGGCTGAAAACCAAACCTTGGCGTCCATCACGTTCCAAAACTATTTCCGTCTCTACCAAAAATTGGGTGGCATGACGGGTACGGCCGACACCGAGGCCTACGAGTTCCAAGAAATTTACGGCCTTGAAACGGTGGTGATTCCACCTAACCGCATCAGCCGCCGTGAAGACCAATTGGACCGTGTGTACAAAACCACGGCCGAGAAATACAAGGCTGCGATTGACGACATTCGCGAATGTTATGAGCGCGGTCAACCGGTGTTGGTTGGCACCACCTCCATTGAAAATTCCGAGCTGATTGCCGAGATGCTTGAGAAGGCCAAGTTGCCGCATCAGGTGTTGAACGCCAAGCAGCACGCCCGTGAAGCCGACATCGTGGCGCAAGCGGGTCGCGCCAAGATGATCACCATCGCCACCAACATGGCTGGTCGTGGCACCGACATTGTCTTGGGCGGTAACGTCGAAAAGGCCATTGCGGAGGTTGAAGCCAATGAGGCGCTTGACGCCGCAGCCAAGCAGCAACAGATCGATGCCTTGCGCGTGCAATGGACCAAAGACCATGAGGCGGTCAAATCCTTGGGTGGTCTGCGCATCATCGCAACCGAGCGCCACGAGTCGCGTCGCATCGACAACCAATTGCGCGGTCGCTCTGGTCGTCAGGGCGATCCTGGCTCGTCACGTTTTTACTTGAGCTTGGACGACGCATTGATGCGCATCTTTGCCGGTGACCGTGTCAAAGCCATCATGGACCGTCTGAAAATGCCAGAGGGCGAGGCCATTGAAGCTGGCATCGTCACACGCAGCATTGAGAGTGCGCAACGCAAAGTCGAGGCGCGCAACTTTGATGTGCGCAAGCAGTTGTTGGAATACGACGATGTGTCCAACGACCAACGCCGTGTGATTTACCAGCAGCGTAATGACATTCTGGATGCGTCAGATTTGACGGCTCAAATTGCGGGTTTGCGCGAAGGCACATTCAGCGATTTGGTGCGTCAGTACGTGCCCGAAGAATCGGTGGAAGAGCAATGGGACATCGCGGGCTTGCAGCGTGCGTTGATGCAAGAGTGGTTGATTGACTTGCCTTTGCAAAGCACCATTGAAAAAGCCTCGGCCATCACGGACGAAGAGGTGCTTACCCAAGTGGTGGATGCCGCGAATGCCGCGTTCCAAGCCAAACTCGATCGCGTGGGCCTTGAGCAATTCACCCCCTTCATGCGCGTGGTGTTGCTGCAAAACATCGACAGCCATTGGCGTGAGCACTTGGCCGCCTTGGACTATTTGCGCCAAGGCATCCATTTGCGCGGTTACGCGCAAAAGCAACCCAAACAAGAATACAAGCGCGAAGCGTTTGAGTTGTTTGGTCAGTTGTTGGACATGGTCAAAGTCGAAGTCACCCGCGTGTTGATGACGGTCAAGATTGAGTCGAATGAGCAAATCGAACAAGCGGCCAGCGAGTTGGAAGACCGCGCAGAAACGCTGCACAACGTGACCTACACCGCACCCAATGAGTTGGGTGATGCGGAGGTGACGGCCGATGCCGCCACTTTCGCCACCAGCATGCCGCCCGTTGGCCGCAACGAGCCTTGCCCATGTGGCAGCGGCAAGAAGTACAAACACTGCCACGGCCAATTGGCCTGACCATTTATGCCAGTCAATCTCCTTCCTCCCCAAGTCTCCGACTTGCATGCCATTCTTGGCGTGCGCATCGGGGTGACTCAAGCCGGCATTCGCAAAGCAGATCGCAAAGATTTGACGGTGGTCTTGATCGACGAGGGTGCCTCTGTCAGTGGTGTGTTCACACAAAACCGTTTCTGTGCGGCGCCCGTGCAAATTTGTCGTGAGCATTTAGACGCAGGGCAAGGCATACGTGCGATGGTCGTCAACACGGGCAATGCCAATGCAGGCACCGGCGAAGACGGCTTGAAACGTGCCCGTGAAACCTGCGTGGCATTGGCCGAGGCGCTGCATATTGCGCCCAGTCAAGTGCTGCCTTTTTCAACCGGCGTCATCATGGAGCCGTTGCCGCACGACCGCATCATCGCGGGCTTGCCTGCGGCCATTGCGGCTGCGGCTCAAGCTACGTCGTCGCAGCAGTGGGCTGATGCCGCCGAAGGCATCATGACCACGGACACCGTGCCCAAAGCGGCCAGTACGCAAGTGCAAATTGCGGGCGCCAACGTCAGCATCACCGGCATCAGCAAGGGCGCCGGCATGATTCGTCCCAACATGGCGACGATGTTGGGCTATGTGGCCACCGATGCCTGCGTCGCGCCGGCGTTGATGAAAGAACTCTCGCTGGCTTTGGCCGAGGGCTCATTCAACCGTGTGACGGTGGACGGCGACACCTCGACCAACGACTCCTTCGTGGTCATCGCGACGCACAAAGCCGCGCACCCAACCATCACCAGCTTGAGCAGCGTCGAGGGCCAAGCTTTGCTGCAGGCCATGATGCAAGTGGCGCGCCAATTGGCGCAAGCCATCGTGCGTGATGGCGAAGGTGCCACCAAGTTCATCACCATCCAAGTTGAGGGTGGTCGCGATGGCGCAGAGTGTCGTCAAGTGGCGTACGCCATTGCACATTCGCCATTGGTGAAAACGGCGTTCTTTGCCAGTGACCCCAACTTGGGCCGCATCTTGGCGGCCGTCGGTTACGCAGGCATTGCCGACCTAGACCAGACGGGCATCGACTTGTATCTGGACGATGTGCATGTGGCTGTGCAGGGCGGTCGTCATCCGGCTTACCGTGAAGAAGATGGCCAACGCGTGATGAAGCAATCCGAAATCACCGTGCGCGTGGTTTTGGGTCGCGGTACAGCCAGCGACACCGTTTGGACCTGTGACCTCAGCCACGACTACGTGAGCATCAACGCCGATTACAGAAGCTGATGAGCGATTCCATGCAAAACCCTTTAGAGCGTTTGGTGCAACGCGCCGAGGCGCTGATGGCGCGCATCGAGTCTGTGTTGCCACAACCCATGTCAGCCCCCGATTGGTCGGCGAGCGTCGCTTTTCGCTACCGCAAACGCAGCAGTGGTCATGGTGGTTTGGAGCCTGTGCGCCATGTCGCGCAACTCGGTTTGGCGGACTTGCAAGAGATCGACGGTCAAAAAGAAAAAATCCAGCGCAACACCGAGCAGTTCGTCAAAGGCCTGCCTGCCAACAACGTGCTGCTGACGGGCGCGCGCGGTACCGGCAAATCGTCGTTGATCAAGGCTTGTTTGAATGAATATGCACCGCAAGGCTTGCGTCTGATCGAAGTCGACAAAGACGATCTGACCGACTTGCCCGACATCATTGACGTGGTGTCCACGCGGCCTGAAAAATTCATGATCTTCTGTGACGATTTGAGTTTTGAAGATGGCGAGCCAGGCTACAAAGCCCTCAAGTCTATTTTGGATGGTTCGATTGCCGCGGCCACACCCAACGTGTTGATTTACGCCACCAGCAACCGCCGTCACTTGCTGCCTGAGTACATGAAGGAAAACCTCACCTACACCCACACCGAGGATGGTGAAGTGCATCCGGGCGAGGGCGTTGAAGAGAAAATTTCTTTGTCTGAGCGCTTTGGGTTGTGGGTCAGTTTTTACCCTTTCAGTCAAGACGAGTACCTCACCATTGCTGCGCAGTGGATGTCGTCGCTGGGTGTGTCGCGCGAGGCTATTGAGGCTGCTAAGCCTGAGGCCTTGATTTGGGCGTTGGAGCGTGGCTCTCGCAGTGGTCGTGTGGCTTTTCAGTTTGCACGCGACTACGCGGGCAAGCACGCTGCTTAAGCCGTGACCGATACCCTCGTGCGTGTGGTCGATGCCGACCAGCCTCGTTCAGCTGACCGGACCTTGGTGCAGGTGGCTGTCGGTGTACTTGTTCGGGCTGATCAAGCCTTCTTGCTCACCAGCCGACCTGAAGGCAAGGCCTACGCAGGGTTTTGGGAGTTTCCGGGCGGCAAACTTGAAGCCGGTGAAACGGTGGCGCAAGCCTTGCGTCGCGAGCTGCAAGAGGAAATTGGTATCACCATTGATAACTGTGAGCCTTGGAAGATCGAGCGCATTGACTACCCGCACGCGTTGGTGCAACTGAACTTTTGCAAAGTCACGCAATGGTCGGGTGAGTTGCAAATGCGCGAAGCGCAGCAATTTGCTTGGCAGCAATTACCGGTCGAGATGAAGCCTGTGTTGCCCGGCACCTTGCCGGTTTTGCAGTGGTTTGCGCAAGAGCGTGGGTTTGAGGGCGCAACGCACGCCGTTTAAACCTTGCGGCGACCTTTGGGGGCGCGGTTTATTGCAAGGGCGTGTTCTCGAAGTCGGCGTCGTCTTGCGGCGTTTGATCGGGCAAGCGGTGCTCTTCGTTGGCCCAAGCGCCTAAGTCGATGTTGCGGCAGCGTTCACCACAAAAAGGGCGAAACAAGTTGGCAGATTCGTAGCGGCTAGGGCCGCCACATTGAGGGCACGTCACGATGCGAAGCGAGGCCGTCATGGGTTAAGCGCACAAAGCCATTTCAAACGCGACGTCGTCGGTGCTGGCTTGCAAGCGGCCTTCACCATCTTGGCGCATCATGCGCACCCAAATCATCAAACGGTTGCCGCTGATTTCAGGAATGAAGCCCAAGGCGGGATCGATGGCGACGCGCATCAATTGGAATTTGCCTTGAGCCAGTGATTGTTGGTATTGACCGCCCATGGCCATGATTTTTTGAGCGCTTCCGGTGTCACGCATCAAAGAGAGCAGCAACTTGACCGAGGCTTGCATGGGCTGAAAAGCTTGCGCCCAGCGCAAGATGTCGCGTCTGCGCACGTCAGGGCTGAGTTGTTGCCAAGCGTGGTAGGCCGGTAAATCAAAGCAGCAGGTGCCACCAGGAATCGTGACGCGATTGCGCAATGCGGCCAGCCACTCGTTGTCGGTGATGGTTTGTCCAATTTTGCCGACCGCGCCATTGAGGCCTTCAAAGCATTGCTCCAACTGCCCCAGCAAAATGTCTAAGGCTGCTTCAGAGACCGACGGGTTACCACGCCAGCCGTTGAACTGTTGCTTGTGGCGTTCGAGGTCTTTGAGGATGTCGGATTTCAGATCGGTTCTGCCGCCTGCGTCAACCAGCTCAAACAAGGTGGTGAGCGCAAAGTGGTTGTCGACGGGGTGATCGCGTGACGTGAGCTCTTCAAATCGCTGAAACAGATGTTCCAGACGCAGGTAAGTGCGCACACGTTCATTGAAGGGATGTTCGTACAGAATCACGCAGAAAAACGAAAAATTTGATATTGATAGCTTTGAGCGATGATCATAACCGCTGAGAGCTGTCAGTGCGTCAAACTTTGCATGACAAATCACGCATGATTTGATGTACTTGGATTTTTAGAGCATCCAGCGGCAGCCCTTCGTTGAAGATGACCCAATCGGCGGCCTGCAAGCGTTGCGCCCGAGTGGCTTGGGCGTTGATGATGCCTTGCACAGTTTCTGCGCTCAAACCACTTCTTGATTTGACGCGTTCAATTTGTGTGGCAACTTCGCAGTCCACGACCAAAACGCCGTCGAGTTGTGCACGCCAGCGGCCAGATTCAACCAGCAAAGGCACATCGAACACCAGCAGTGAGTGGCCCGCATTGACCGCAGTTTGTGCTTGGCTTTGTGTGGCCAATGAGACCAAGGGGTGGATGATGGCTTCTAACCTTTGTTTGGCAGACGCGTCTGAAAACACCAGCGAGCGCATGCGGTCACGGTCTAAGGCGCCTTCTGCATTGATGAACTCCGAGCCAAAGACTTGGGAAATGGCGGTAATGGCGGAGCCGTCAGGGGCAGTGACGCTGCGTGCGATGGCATCGGCGTCGATCAAGGCAGCGCCCGCTTCGACCAGCATTTGGCCGACGGTACTTTTGCCGCTGCCAATGCCGCCAGTCAGGCCTAAGCGAAAAGGGGGGAGGGGGGCTTGCATGGCGTTGAGTCTATTCAAAACGCAGGCCAGCCCAAGCTTTGCATGAATTGCGCTGGGTTTTCCCAAGCTAAAAAAGCCCCTGCAGCTGCGAGAAACGGGCCAAACGGTACGTACCCATTGGCCGGCAAGCGATGCCGCCATTGCAGGCTCAGTCCAACAATGGCCCCGGTGAAGCTGGCGAGGATGACAAGCGGAATTAAAGCGAAAGGACCCAACCAAGCGCCTAAGGCCGCAAGTAATTTGAAATCGCCGCCACCCATGCCTTGTTTGCCGGTGATGCGTTCAAACGCGGTGGCGATGCTCCATAAGGCGCCATAGCCCCAAACGGCGCCCCAAACGGCTTGCGTCAGGGGCAATGCCACCCATTGGTCAGCACTGGCGATGAGGCCTAACCAGAGCAAGGGTTGCGTCAAGGCATCGGGTAGCAAGGTGGTTTGCCAGTCGATGAGTGAGAGTGCGAGCAAGCTTGTGCCAAAAAGTGCCCAGCATAGGGCTGTGCTGGTCAGGCCCCAGCGCCATGCGCAAGCTGTCCAAATCAACGCGGTGAGTAACTCGACGGTGGGGTATTGCCAGCCAATGGGATATTTGCAAAAACCACAGCGGCCTTTGAGCCAGACAAAGCTCAGCACAGGCAGCAGGTGTTTGATTTGCAACGGGGTGTGGCAATGTGGGCAGTGCGAGGCTGGCAGACACAGGTCAAAACGAGGCGTGTCGTCGTTGCTTGGCTCGAAACTCGCCATGACCATGCGCGGCAAGCGGTGAACCAGCACATTCACAAAGCTGCCCAAGATCAGGCCCACGCCAAAGGCCAGCCAGAGATTCAAATTCATACCACTTGTCCCAGTTGAAAAATTGGCAAATACAGGGCGACCACCAAACCGCCAATGAGCAAGCCTAGCACCACCATGATGAACGGCTCCATCAAGGTGGACAGTTTGGCGACGGTCGCGGTGACTTCGCGTTCATAGTGCTCGGCCGTTTTATCGAGCATGCGGTCCAAAGCCCCCGACTCTTCGCCAATCGCACACATTTGAACCACCATGGGCGAGAACAAACCATTCGTACTTTCAAGTGCCTGTGCCAACGAGCGCCCCTGCATGAGCTGGGTGTGCATGGACTCGGTCGCGTCTTGGTAATGCAGATTTCCGGCAACGCCTTTCACCGCATCCAGTGCATCCGTCAAGGTGATGCCCGCTGCAAATAAAGTGGCCAAGGTGCGTGTCCAGCGGGCCATGCACGCCTGTCGCACAAGCGTGCCCGCGATGGGCAGGTGCAGCACCCAGCCGTGCAGTCGCCATTGCAGTGTTTTGCTGCGCTTGGCCCATTGCTGCAGGCCCCAGATCGCCAGCAACACTAACAGCAGAAGGGTCCATCCGTGGCGTTGCCAGCCAGAGCTCAAGCCAATCACGAAACGTGTGAGGGCTGGTAATTCGGCGTTGAAAGACTGAAAAATTCCCTCAAATGCAGGCACCACAAACGACAACAGCAGTGCCATCACCACCACCGCGATCACCAACACGGCTGTCGGGTAAATCAGCGCAGAGCGCAAGCTGCTGCGCAGTGCTTCGGCTTTTTCTCGGTGGTGGGCGATCCGGTCGAGCAGCGTGTCGAGCATGCCCGCCATTTCCCCTGCTGCGACCAAATTACAAAACAACGCGTCGAAGACGGCATGACGTTGCAAGGCTTGATGCAAGGCCTGACCGCCTTCGACGTGATGGCGAATGTCTTGCACCATCTGTTGGAGTGCTGTGTGGCGTAGACCGCGCCTCATGATGTCAAAGGCTTGTAGCAAGGGCACGCCCGATTGCAACAGCGTGGCCAGCTGACGGGTGAGTCGTGTCACATCTGAGCTGCTGACGGTGGCGTTGCGCTGTAACCAAACAGGTAGAGACAGCTTGCGATTCACGCTTGTGGCGCGAATTCTTTGGCGTTGCAAAGCGTCTGTCACGGCCGACGAGGTAGGGGCTTGCATCTCGCCGTTGACATTTTTGCCCTCGCGATCGACGCCGCGCCACAGAAAAATTGGCTCAGCCATGGTGCGTCAGCGTCATGACTTCTTGCACAGACGTGATGCCCTGTAGTGCTTTGAGCCAGCCGGCTTGCCGCAGGGTTCGAACACCCTCTTGTGAGGCTTGTTGGGCCAACGCCTGCGTGCTGGCGTTTTGCAAGATCAGCGCTTGTAAGGCGCCTCCGATGGGCATGACTTGGTAGATGCCGATGCGCCCTTTGTAGCCTTGGTCGCAGGCGTTGCAACCCACAGCGTGATAGAGCGTGGGCGAGGGGCGTGACGCCAGTCCAATGGCCTGTTGATCTTGCGTGCTGAGTTCCTGCAGCCACGTTTGTGTTTGCACGTTTGTCGCGCTTTGTTTGCAGGCGTTGCACAAGCGACGCACGAGCCGCTGCGCCACGATCAAAATAATGCTGGCGGCGACATTGAACGCTTCAATACCCATGTGACGCAGGCGAGCCAAGGTGCTGGGGGCGTCGTTGGTGTGCAAGGTCGATAAAACCAAATGGCCTGTCTGCGCGGCTTGAATGGCGATGGCGGCCGTTTCAAGATCGCGTATTTCACCGACCATGATGATGTCTGGGTCTTGGCGCAGTAAAGCCCGCAAGGTGCTGGCAAATGTGACCCCTGCTCGCTCGTTGATATTGACTTGATTTGCGCCGGGTAATTGAATTTCAGACGGATCTTCCACGGTGGAGATATTCACCTCGGGCCGATTCAGTAACTCAAGGCAGCTGTAAAGCGACAAGGTTTTGCCTGAGCCAGTGGGGCCTGTCATCAGCACCATGCCGTGAGGATGTGCAATGGCGGCCAACAGTCGGGCTTGGTCATCGGCTTCGTAGCCGAGTGTTTCAAGACTTGGGCGTTCGCGGCTGATATTGAGCAAGCGGACCACAATTTTTTCACCATGCAAGGTGGGTAATGAGCTGACCCGTAAATCAATGGTTTGACCCTGGTAAGGGTATTGAATGCGCCCATCTTGCGGCACCCGTTTCTCGGCAATATCCATGCGTGCCAAGACTTTGAGGCGAGAAACCATGGCGTCTCTCAAATGGAGTGTGGGTGTGGCTGCGATATGCAAGATGCCATCAATGCGAAAGCGCGCTCGGAATTCGGTTTCGCCCGTTTCAAAATGAATATCTGAAGCCCCCTGTGCGACGGCTTGTTTGAGTATGTCGTCTAAGGGCTGAATGACGGACAGCTCGGTGGATTTATTGACCCCTTGAAATGACGGTTGCATGCTGCGCCCTTTGTGTCGTGGAGTTGCATTGTTTGGGCGTGGGTTTTCGTCTTGTGGGAGTCTGCATTACAAAATAGCGCGCTATAAGGTGCATTGTGCGTACACAGGTTAACTACGTATATATGCGTATGGTTCGTATGACTTCTTTAAAACCTGACCCCAAATTAAATCAATTTAAGAGAGGTGTCGTGCGGAAAATCAGTATTGGATCGTCATCAGATCAATAGCTGCCGATGATTAAAAGAAATTGATATATCATTCTCTTTTTAAATTCGCTTACTGGAGATGAATATATGGCACGTACAACGGTCGCAAACCAACTCGCTACTATTCGCAAGCAACGTGAGTTGTTGGCTAAAAAAGAACAAGCGTTATTGAGCAAATCGCACGACAAAGTGTTGTCGCAAATTGTTCAAATGGCCAAAGATGCAGGCTTGACGGCTGCAGACATCGCCAAGGCCTTGGCCGAAGGTAAGCCCGCGAAAGCTGGTAAAGCCGCGAAGGCGCCCAAGGCTGCAAAAAAAGGTGCTTTGGCTGGTAAGAAAGTTGCCCCTAAATACCGCAACCCTGCCAACCCTGAGCAAACTTGGACAGGTCGTGGCGTTTCGCCAACTTGGGTGCAGGCTTTGAAAACAGCAGGCACTTTGGATACTGCCTTGATTGCCGCAGAGCCAGCTGCCGTTTAAGGTCGTTTTGATGTGCGTCAAAGGCCCGCTGAATGCGGGCTTTTTGTTTTATATCGCACCCTATTTCATACGGCGCAGTCCTAAAATGAAATTTTTAACAAAACGATATCAAAATGAAAAAAACTATTTTGGCTTTTGCTTTTATTGTTTTTGCATTGGCAAGTATGAGCGTGCGTGCTGCGGGTTATCCAACGGTTCCGTTGAACGAGTTGCCTGATCCAATGCGCTCGGCGTGGAAAGAGCAAAAACCAGAAATGACGCCCATGAGCCATTGCGCGGCGGCTTTTGATAGCCATAGTGACGGCGAAAAGATGGTCTTTCGCTGCTCTATACATATCAAAATGTCGGCCGAAGGCGAGCGTCGTGCGATGAAATATTGTGAAGAAAAGCGTGTTGAAAAGAATATCAAAGCACCCTGCAGATTGGTGCAGGAATAACAGCTTCTTGCCCGAAGGACTGGTGCTTTAGCTTCGGCGATCTAAGAGTTGAGCCGCCAAAGCGTGCAGTGCATCACGGTAAGGGCTGGGTGCCAAGACGTGCAAAGCCGCAATCGCGCGCTCAGCTTCTAAGCTAGCGGAACTGCGAGTCGCCTCCAAAGCGCCCGTGCTGCGCACGATACGAACGATGTCGGGCAACGCTTCCATCTCGCCGTTTTCGATGGCGCGTTGAATGAGGGCGCGTTCTTGTTCAGGTGCGCGCTGCATGGCAATGATCAGGGGCAGCGTGTTTTTACCTTCACGCAAGTCATCGCCTAAATTTTTGCCAAGCTCTTGCGCATCGCCGTCGTAATCGAGCACGTCGTCAATCACTTGAAATGCGGTGCCTAAGGCTTGGCCGTAGTTTGCGCATGCCGTTTCCACTTCGGGCGTGCTGCGCGCCATGATGGCCGCCAAACGGGTGCTGGCTTCAAATAATTTTGCTGTTTTGGAGCGAATCACGCGTAAATAACCGGCTTCATCCAGCGAAGCGTCGTGCATGTTCATCAGCTGCAAGACTTCGCCTTCCGCAATCACGTTTGTGGCATCGGCTAAAACCTCCATCACGCGCATTTCGCCGGAGTCGACCATCATTTGGAAGGCGCGTGAATACAAAAAGTCACCCACCAACACGCTGGCTGGGTTACCAAACGATTCGTTGGCGGTGGCGCGACCACGGCGCAACGTGGATTCATCCACCACATCGTCGTGCAGCAGCGTGGCTGTGTGGATGAATTCCACAATCGCAGCCAAGTTGTGGCGCTGTGCGTCTTGGTAGCCCAGCGCGCCAGACATGAGTAAGACCAAGGCTGGTCTGATGCGCTTGCCCCCTGCGGAGATGATGTACTGCGACACGGTGCTCACCAAAGGCACACCGGAGTCCAAGCGATGCGCGATGACACGGTCAACCTCTGCCATATCGGCAGCAATCAAAGACGGGGCGGAGGAGGAGGCAGAGGTCAAAACAGGGAGGTACTCAACAGTTGAAAAGCCAGCAAATTATAGGTATGTGCGTGCGAGGCTTAGAACTGCTACAATTTCGGGCTCTGCGGAAATTCGTTCGCAGATATCCAAATAGATTCTTATCTAGAGGTCTCACATGTACGCGGTCATAAAAACCGGTGGCAAACAGTATCGTGTTGCTGCTGGTGAAAAAATTAAAGTAGAACAGATTGCTGCGGACGTTGGCCAAGAGATTGTGATCGATCAAGTTTTGGCAGTCGGTAACGGCGCTGAACTCAAGGTCGGCACACCCTTGGTGTCCGGTGCAACTGTCACAGTGACAATTTTGTCTCATGGCAAGCACGACAAGGTTCGCATTTTCAAAATGCGTCGTCGTAAGCACTACCAAAAACGCCAAGGGCATCGTCAGCAGTTCACTGAATTGCAGATTGCTTCCATCAACGGTTAAGGAGCATTTGACATGGCACAGAAAAAAGGCGGCGGCTCTACGCGAAACGGGCGTGATTCCAAGCCCAAAATGCTCGGTGTGAAAGCTTTCGGCGGTGAGTTGATCTCCGCTGGCGCGATCATCGTGCGTCAACGTGGTACCAAGTTTCACCCCGGCGTTAACGTCGGCGTGGGCAAAGACCACACCTTGTTCGCTTTGGTTGACGGCCACGTGTCGTTCGGCGTTAAAGGCGCTTTGAACAAGCATATGGTCAACGTGACACCTGCTTAATTGAATTAAGCAGAATGTTGCAAAGCCCCGATTCGTCGGGGCTTTACTCTTTTTAGACTACATCCATGAAATTCGTTGACGAAGCCTATATCGACATTGCCGCTGGCGATGGGGGGAACGGCTGCGTCTCGTTCCGCCATGAGAAGTACAAAGAATTTGGAGGTCCCAATGGTGGCGACGGTGGACGCGGTGGGCATGTATTTGCCATTGCCGACATCAACCTGAACACCTTGGTCGACTTCCGCTTCTCGCGCCGCCACGAGGCCAAGCGCGGGCAGCACGGCTTGGGGTCCGACATGTTCGGAGCCGCCGGAGATGACATTATTTTGAAAATGCCCGTGGGCACCATCATCACCGACGCTGAAACTGGCGACGTGCTGTTTGAGTTGCTGACGCCGGGTGAGGTCATCACCATCGCCAAAGGCGGTGACGGTGGCTTTGGCAACATGCGCTTCAAAAGCGCGATCAACCGCGCACCGCGTCAAAAAACACCCGGCTGGCCCGGTGAAAAGCGCAGCTTGAAGCTGGAGCTCAAAGTGTTGGCCGACGTCGGTTTGTTGGGCATGCCTAACGCAGGCAAATCCACGTTGATCTCCGCGATCTCCAACGCACGTCCCAAAATTGCCGATTACCCTTTCACCACCTTGCACCCCAATTTGGGTGTGGTACGTGTGGGCCCAGAGCAAAGCTTTGTGGTCGCCGATGTGCCGGGTTTGATTGAAGGTGCGTCTGACGGCGCAGGTTTGGGCCATCAGTTCTTGCGTCATTTGCAACGCACCCGTTTGTTGTTGCAAATCGTGGATGTCGCACCTTTTGACGATGCTGTGGATCCCGTGGCACAAGCCAAGGCCATCGTGGCTGAGCTGAAAAAATATGACAAAGCTTTGTATGACAAACCACGTTGGTTGGTCTTGAACAAGCTCGACATGATCCCTGCCGAAGCGCGTGCTGCGCTGGTGGCCGATTTCGTCAAGCGCTTCAAGTACAAAGGTCCCGTGTTTGAAATCTCTGCGCTCACGCGTGAAGGTTGCGAGCCTTTGATCAAAGAAATCTACAAGCACATCAAAGCGCAACAGGTGGCCGAGCAGCCGCCTGAGTACATCGATCCGCGCTTTGCTGAGCCCACGCCCTAATGTTTCAACATTAACGTTTCAACATGACAGAACTTCGCTCCACCGTGTTGCGCGATGCGCGTCGCATCGTGGTCAAAGTCGGTTCTAGTTTGGTGACCAATGAAGGTCGCGGTTTAGACGAGCAAGCCATTGGTGAATGGTGTCGCCAACTCAGCGCGCTTATGCGCGATGGGCGCGAACTCATCATGGTCTCCAGTGGCGCCATTGCCGAAGGCATGAAGCGTCTGGGCTGGACCACGCGCCCCAAAGAGCTCCACGAATTGCAAGCCGCCGCCGCCGTGGGTCAAATGGGCTTGGCCCAGATGTACGAAACCAAGTTACGTGAAAACGGCTTGGGTTCTGCACAAGTGCTCTTAACCCACGCGGATTTGGCTGACCGTGAGCGTTATCTGAATGCCCGTTCCACCTTGTTGACTTTGTTGGCCCATGGCGTGTTGCCGGTCATCAATGAAAACGACACCGTGGTGAACGATGAAATCAAGTTTGGTGACAACGACACCTTGGGGGCGTTGGTGGCCAACTTGGTCGAGGCCGATGCCTTGATCATCCTCACCGATCAAAAAGGCTTGTTCACCGCCGATCCGCGTCGTGACCCCAACGCCACCTTCGTGCACGAAGCGCGCGCAGGGGACGCCAAGCTCGAAGACATGGCGGGCGGAGCGGGCTCCAGCATCGGTCGTGGCGGCATGATCACCAAAATCTTGGCGGCCAAACGAGCCGCAGGTTCGGGTGCCTCCACGGTCATTGCGTGGGGACGTGAGCCTGATGCCTTGTTGCGACTGGCACAAGGCGAGGCTATTGGCACCTTGTTGATCGCACCGACTCAAAAGCAGCAAGCCCGCAAGCAATGGATGGCGGACCATTTGCAATTGCGCGGTTCCATCACCATCGACGATGGCGCGGTTGCTAAGTTACGCAACGAAGGCAAGAGTTTGTTGCCCATTGGCATGACAGCCGTGAGTGGTGATTTTTCACGCGGTGAAGTGATCGCCATCTTGGATGGGCAAGGTCAAGAAATTGCGCGTGGTTTGGCCAATTACGCCAGCGCCGAAGCGCGCTTGCTCTGTCGCAAGCCATCGACCGATGTGGAGTCGTTGCTGGGCTACGTGGCCGAAGCAGAAATGGTCCACCGCGACAACTTGGTGCTCACCAAGTTGTCCTGAGCAAAGCGATGACATGGGGCACATGCGCCCATGTCAATCGCTTCAACTCTCGTGAGGACGAAGTGCAGATTGAGGATCTGGGTCAAATGTCGCGCCGGGTGGCAGCTCCATGTGACCAGACACCCCAAATTGCTTGGACATCACCATCATGTCTTGAGGATTTTGATGGGTGTTGCGCTGAAATCGGTTGCGGTTGTCTTGACGCGGCAAAAAGCGTGACAGCTCAGTCAATGCCATTTCATAGACCCCGCGTTTGAACTCCACCACCACATCCAACGGCACCCAATAATCGTTCCAACGCCAAGCGTCGAACTCTGGATGGTTGGTCGCGCGCAAATTCAAATGGTGGTCAGGCGCCACCAATTGAAGCAAAAACCAAATTTGCTTTTGGCCTTTGTAAAAGCCACGCGCATCACGGCGAATAAACCGGTCAGGCACCTCATAGCGCAACCAATCACGGGTACGGGCAACGATGCGCACATGCTCTTGCTTGAGCCCCACTTCTTCGTGCAGTTCGCGAATCATGGCTTGTTCGGGGGTTTCTCCTCGATCAATGCCACCTTGCGGGAACTGCCAACTGTGCGTGCGAATGCGCTTGCCCCAAAAAACCTGATTTCTTTGGTTGAGCAAGATGATGCCGACATTGGGTCTGAACCCTTCTCGGTCAAGCATAATCAAACCTCAAATTTTTAAACTGAGTCCATTATGCACAGAGCTGCATCTTGTCTCTCAGATTTACCCAAATTCCCCACTGTTTATCGACCTTAGTTGCCCGCATGAAAGCCTCTCAGTTTTTAATTTCTACCCTCAAAGATGCCCCCGCAGATGCCGAAGTGGTCAGCCACAAACTGATGATGCGCGCGGGCCTGATCAAAAAGCTCGGTGCTGGCATTTACAACTACATGCCCATGGGCTTGCGTGTGATTCGCAAGGTCGAAGCCATCGTGCGCGAAGAGATGAACAAGGCGGGTGCCATCGAGCTGACCATGCCCGTGGTGCAGCCTGCTGAGCTGTGGCAAGAAACCGGCCGTTTCGAGAAGATGGGGCCTGAGTTGCTGCGCATCAAAGACCGTCACGGTCGCGATTTTGTGGTGCAGCCCACCAGCGAAGAAGTGGTGACCGACATCGCTCGCCAAGAAATTCGCAGCTACAAACAACTGCCTAAAAACTTCTACCAAATTCAAACCAAATTCCGCGACGAGCGTCGCCCCCGTTTTGGTTTGATGCGCGGTCGCGAATTCATCATGAAAGACGCCTACAGCTTTGACCGTGACCAAGTTTCGGCCAAGCAAAGCTACCAAGTCATGGCCGATGCGTATCGCAAGATTTTTGACCGCTTCGGCTTGACCTACCGCGCCGTGGCTGCTGACAGCGGCGCCATTGGCGGTGACTTGAGCGAAGAGTTCCAAGTGATTGCTGCCACGGGCGAAGACGCCATCGTCTATTGCCCCACCAGCACCTACGCCGCCAACATGGAAAAGGCCGAAGCCTTGGCCCCCACGCAAACGCGCGGTGCAGCCACGCAGGCTTTGACCAAAACCGCCACACCAGGCAAAAGCACCTGCGAAGACGTGGCTGCTTTGCTCAACGTGCCGCTGAACACCACCGTCAAATCGCTGGTGTTGGCGACCGATACCCTCAACGACAAAGGCGAAGTCGTCAAATCACACGTGTGGCTCTTGCTCTTGCGCGGCGACCACGACATGAACGAAGTCAAAGTCGGCAAGTTGCCAGGCTTTGAAGGCGGTTTCCGCTTCGCCACGACGCAGGAAATCGACGACCACTTCGGTTGCAAGCCTGGCTACCTCGGCCCCGTGAACTTGAAGCAACCTTTGAAGATCGTGGCCGACCGCGATGTGGCTGTCATGGCCGATTGGATTTGCGGCGCCAACGAAGTGGACTTCCACATGACCGGCGTCAACTTTGGACGCGATGTGGCCGAGCCCGACTTGGTCGCTGACATCCGCAACGTGGTGGCGGGCGATGCCTCCCCAGACGGTCAAGGCGTGCTCGCCATTGAGCGCGGCATCGAAGTGGGCCATGTGTTCTACCTCGGCACCAAATACAGCCAAGCCATGAACGCCACATTTTTGGATGTGAACGGCAAACCGCAATTCATGGAAATGGGTTGCTACGGCATTGGCGTGACGCGCTTGCCCGCTGCCGCCATTGAGCAAAACCACGACGAGCGCGGCATGATTTGGCCCGACGCGATTGCGCCGTTCACCGTGGTGATTTGCCCCGTCAACATGGACCGCAGCGAAGACGTGAAAGCCGCCGCCTTCAAGTTGTACGAAGACCTGTTGGCCTTGGGCGTGGACGTCATCTTGGACGACCGTGGCGAGCGCCCCGGCGCGATGTTTGCCGACTGGGAACTGATCGGCGTGCCTCACCGCGTCACCATTGGCGACAAAGGTTTGAAAGACGGCGTGGTCGAGTACCAACACCGCCGCAACGCCGAGTCCACCAAAGTGGCCGTGGCCGACGTGTTGGCGCATGTGAAGGCCCAACTCGGTTTGTGATGCAACAGGGTGCTCGCTCCCGTTTAGGCCGAACCGGCCTTGCGGGTGTTGAGCCCCTGATTTTTGCTGTGGCGTGCGGTTTGCTGCGTTTGCGGCGGTTGATCGCCTCTTGTTTTTTGGGCTGCGTCGTATGTGCGGTCACAGCGCACGCAGGCAGCCAACGTGAAGAACCCTTGATCAACTCGGTGCGCACCGCACTGAGTGCCGCTGTCCATCAGGCCGATCCTCCCACCTTGGTGCATGCCGATGACAAAGCGGCGCAGGCATTTCAGCTGTGGTTGGCACAGGCTGAGGCCCGTTTAGACAAACAGTTGCAACGCCGCAAAGCAAGGCCCACCGCCTCCCATTTGAGTGCGACCTCTGTGACGCCGAATGGCTCACCCGATGTGTTGGCGCACGAGTTAGCCAGTCCGCATTTGCGTCGCGAGTTTTTACAAACTGTGTGGTACGAAAGCCAGCGGGCGGGTTTAGAGCCCGCGCTGGTCTTGGGATTGATTCAAGTTGAGAGTGGTTTTCGCAAGTTCGCGATCAGCAGCGCGGGCGCGAGAGGCTTCATGCAGGTCATGCCGTTTTGGACGCGTGTGTTGGCGCAAGACGACGCGTCGGTGCTGTTTCAGGCGCAGACCAATTTGCGCTTCGGCTGTGTGATCTTGCGGCATTACCTGAACCTTGAAAACGGGCATTTGGCTTTGGCGCTAGGCCGTTACAACGGCAGTCGAGGGCGCATGGACTATCCCAACGCTGTGATCTCAGCCAAAATGATGTGGCAATGAAAACGTTTTTTCTTTCATGTCTGTCTGCCTGCTTCGTCCTGTTGGCAGGATGCGCCACGCCAGAGTACAAGGCTGCGTATCAAGAGTGTTCACCGGGTGCGTTCAGTCAATACCCAGAGGACAAGGTTCGGTCGTTCGAGATGCGCCAACGTTGGATTCAGGTGCCCACAGGGCAAGTCAGCTGCGTCACGGTTCAAGGTGCTTCGAATACCAAGCAAACGGTGTGTACGCCCATCATGTCCATGAGCAGCATCACGGTCATGGAGCCCGTGATCGTGGATCGTAACGAAGAACCGCGGCGGCGCTTGATCAGCGCTTGCACGCAAAGTCTGTGCGTGCAGCGTTTTGGCAATGAAGATTGCAAACCGCCATTGCCCATGCCTGCGGGGCAGCCACCCGTCGTCACCACGCCACCATGAAAAAAGCCCGCTTTGAAAGCGGGCTTTTCGTTGTGTGGGGCAAATGCGATTTAGCCGTTGATCACCTGAGTCAACTCGCCCGACTCATACATTTCCATCATGATGTCTGAGCCACCAATGAATTCGCCCTTGATGTAGAGCTGAGGAATGGTGGGCCAGTTGCTGTATTCCTTAATGCCTTGACGAATCTCGGCATCGTCCAGCACGTTCACAGTCTTGATGGCTTTGGGGTCGACGCCGCAAGCTTTCAAGATCTGAATGGCGCGGCCAGAAAACCCGCACATGGGGAAGCTTGCGCTGCCTTTCATGAACAGCAACACCTCGTTGCCCTTCACCAGTTCATCAATGCGTTGTTGTGTATCGCTCATGAAGTCACTCTCCAAATCAAAAGTTAATTATTTCACTGTTGGCCATTGTCCGCCCGTGCAGCGCAGGATGCCCGCGATGTCAGGGCGGCTTTGTACCGCTTGGAAGCCTTGGTTGCTCAGCAAAGTTTGCACGGCATGGGCTTGGTCAAAACCGTGCTCCAGCAGCAGCCAGCCGCCGGGTTTGAGGTGTTGGCTTGCTTGACGCACGATGAGGCGAATGTCGTCCAAGCCATCGTGGCCCGAGGCCAAGGCGGACAAGGGTTCGTGTTTCAAAGCGGCCAAATGGGCATCGTCGCTGGCCACATAGGGTGGGTTGGAGACGATGGCGTCGAACAAAACGGGTGGGTCAGCGTGGGGCGCTTCAAAGGGCGCGAGCCAAGAACCGTGGTGAAACGCCACGGCCAGTCCGAGTTGTTGTGCGTTGGACTGGGCTACGGCCATGGCGTCGGCGCTGGCGTCCACGGCGCTTAACTGGGCATCAGGACGCGCGTGCTTGAGGGCCAAGGCAATCGCGCCGCTGCCGGTGCCCAAATCCACCACCGTAGGGGCGGGCGTATCGGCCAAGTTAGACAGTGCCCATTCCACCAAGGTTTCGGTGTCGGCGCGGGGGTCGAGCACGCGGGCGTCGACGTGCAAGCGCAGGCCAAAAAACTCTTTGTGACCGGTGATGTAGGCCACGGGTTCGGTGTTGAGTCGTCGCTGCACGTAGCTGGCGAAAGCCTCTTGAATGACAGAGGTGAGTACCTCGTCGCTGTGGGCCAGCAGCCACGCACGGTCATGCGGTTCGCGGCCCAAGGCGTGCAGCAACAGCACTTGGGCGTCCAAACGCGGCAGCCCCAAGGTTTGCGCCGCAGTGAGGGCTTGCTGGATGGTGGGGGTGCTCATGTGTTGCCCACTTCCAGGGCTGCCAATTGCTCGGCTTCATGCGCGTGACGCAGGGCCTGCAGGGCATCGCCCAAATCACCTTCCATGATGAAGTTGAGTTTGTACAGCGTGAGGTTGATGCGGTGGTCAGTCCAGCGCCCTTGCGGAAAGTTGTACGTGCGAATGCGGTCGCTGCGGTCGCCACTGCCAATCAGGCCTTTGCGCATGGCGGCATCTTTGGCGGCGCGCTCGGCACGGTCTTTTTCTTGGATGCGGGCCGTCAGCACTTTCAGCGCTTGCGCCTTGTTGCTGTGCTGGCTACGGCCGTCTTGGCATTCGGCCACGATGCCCGTGGGTAAGTGGGTGATGCGCACCGCAGAGTCGGTCTTGTTGATGTGCTGACCACCTGCACCACTGGCGCGGTAGGTGTCGATGCGCAAATCAGACGGGTTGATTTTGATGGCCTCTGCTTCGTCCGGCTCGGGCAGCACCGCCACCGTGCAAGCGCTGGTGTGGATGCGGCCTTGGGTTTCGGTCGCTGGCACGCGCTGCACGCGGTGGCCGCCCGACTCGAACTTGAGCCAGCCATACACGCCGTCGCCGCTTGAACCTCCGTCCATGCGCACCACGACTTCTTTGTAGCCGCCCAGTTCGCTTTGTGATTCGCTCACGATCTCGGTGCGCCACCCTTGGCGCTCGGCATAGCGCATGTACATGCGCAGCAAGTCGGCGGCAAACAGCGCGGATTCGTCGCCGCCCGTGCCTGCGCGAATTTCGATGAAGGCGGGGCGCGCATCGTTGGGGTCTTTAGGCAGCAGCATGCGCTGCAATTCGGCTTCTAGCTGCGTCAATTCGGCTTGTGCGCTGGCGATTTCTTCGTCAGCCATGGCGCGCATCTCGTCATCGTCGCCCACGTCTTGCAGCATCTGTTGCGCGGCCTGCATGTCGGCTTCGCGCTGTTGGTAGCGCGCGAAGCGGCTGGCGGTGGCGGCCACGTCGGTGTGTTCGCGTGACAGGGCCAAAAACTGCGCCATGTCTTTCATGATGTCTTCGCGAGACAACAAGAAGTCAAGTTCGGCCAAGCGTTGCGCGTAGCGCGCCAGCTGGGCGCGTAAAAAGTCTTTCATGGCCAAGCCTAGCGGTTGCCGCGCAAGAAGAAGTGCTCAATCGCGCGACGTGCGTTCTCGCGTGCGGTGGCGTCACCGGCGTGCAACTCGGCCATGGCGCCGTGCAGCATTTTCTGGGTCAAACCGCGTGACAGGGTTTCGAGTACTGCCTCCACGTCGTCGCCTTTGGCCAGTTGTTTGCGGGCACGGGCGAGTTCGGCTTGGCGCCATTCGTCGGCTTGGGTGTTGAGTTGCTGAATCAGGGGCACGTTGCTGCGTTGGTCCAGCCAATTGGCAAAGCTTTGCACGCCCGCATCAATGATGACTTCGGCTTGTGCCACCGCGGCTTGGCGGTTGGCTTGGCCGGTTTGCACCACCACCGACAAATCGTCCACGGTGTAGAGATACACGTCTTCGAGTGATTTGACTTCGGGCTCAATGTCACGCGGCACAGCCAGATCGACCATGAACATGGGGCGGTGTTTGCGTTGGCGCAGGGCCCGCTCGACCGCGCCCAAGCCAATCAGGGGCAGGGTGCTGGCGGTGCAACTCACCACCACGTCAAACTCGTGCAGACGCTCGGGCAGGTCGGCCAAGCGCATCACTTCGCCGCCAAATTGGGTGGCGAGTTTTTCGCCGCGTTCCAGCGTGCGGTTGGCAATGGCGATGGCTTTGGGCGTTTTGGCTGCGAAATGGGTGGCGCAGAGCTCAATCATTTCGCCTGCGCCCACAAACAACACGCGGGTTTCGCTCAAATCTTCAAACAGTTGGCTGGCCAAACGCACGGCAGCGGCGGCCATGCTGATGGAGTGCGCGCCAATCTCGGTGGAGCTGCGCACTTCTTTGGCCACCGCGAAGGAGCGCTGAAACAGTTGGTTGAGGGTGGTGCCCAAGGCGCCGGCTTCAGAGGCGGCACGCACCGCGTCTTTCATTTGGCCCAAGATTTGGGGCTCGCCCAGCACCATGGAGTCGAGGCCGCTGGCGACGCGAAAGGCGTGGCGGGCGGCTTGGTCGTCTTGCAGGGCGTAGGTGTGGCCTTGCAGCGCATCGGGGGAGACGCCGCCCGATTGGGCCAGCCAAGCCAAGGTTTGTTGCAGTTGGGTGGCATCGCCTGCGCCGTAAATCTCGGTGCGGTTGCAGGTGGACAAAATGGCCACCTCGCTGTCTTGGCTGTGGCTCAGGCGCAAAGCGCTCAATGTGGGCGCCATTTGTTCGAGGGCGAACGCGAATTTACCCCGCAAGTCGAGCGGAGCTGTGTTGTGATTGAGGCCCAAAGCCCAGACTGCCATCGTCAGATTATAAAATTTACGCGCATGGGTCCTTTAGAACACGTCATTCACACTTTTAACTTCATCGCCCCCGCTTGGTGGATGGCTTTGTTGTGTGCCTTGTTGGCCCGCTTTGCGCTGCGCGGTTGGCTCTCGGCCTCGCGCTGGAGCGTGTTGAAACAGACGTTTTGGGGCGGTGTGTTGGGCACGGTCGTCTTGGTCGGCGGTTTGTGGCTCTGGGGCGCAGACGGCAAGATGGCCACCTACGGCGCGTTGGTGTTGGTCTGTGCTACCGCCCAATGGCTGATGTGCCAAGGCTGGCGGCGCTGAAGCATCCACTTTGCGCGTAAGTTCTCTCTGAGACGGCCCAATGCTAGGGACATACCCTGCAGTACCATTCATGCCCAATAAGCGAACCTTAAGCGCCGTCTACGCGCCCCCTGATCTATGAACGCTCCCACCTCGCTCAACCATTTGCTCGCCACGGCCCCTGAAAGCCCACGGCTGCGCGAAATTCCCTACAACTACACCTCGTTTTCTGACCGCGAAATCGTGATCCGTTTGCTCGGTCTCGATGCTTGGGAATTGCTCTTGCGTCTGCGTCAAGAGCGCCAAACTGGCCGCTCTGCCCGCATGTTGTACGAAGTGTTGGGCGATATTTGGGTGGTGCAGCGCAACCCGTATTTGCAAGACGATTTGCTGGATACACCGAAGCGCCGCCACCAATTGGTCGAGGCTTTGCACCACCGTTTGGGCGAAGTGGCCCGTCGCCGCACGCCCCAAGACGATGCCGAGCGCGATGCCTTGGTGGGGCAGTTGTTGCAAGCGGCCAGCAGCGCCATTGAAGCGTTCAATGCGCAGTTCGACACCATTGCCGACTTGCGCAAAAAGACTACGCGCTTGTTGAAGAAGCTCACGGCCAGCGACAACATCAAGTTCGACGGCCTGTCGCGCGTGTCGCATGTGACCGACGCTACCGACTGGCGCGTGGAATACCCCTTTGTGGTGTTGACACCTGACAGCGAGGCCGAAATGGCTGGCATGGTCAAAGGCTGTATCGATTTGGGCCTGACCATCGTGCCGCGCGGCGGCGGTACGGGCTACACCGGCGGTGCCATTCCTCTGACATGGCGCAGCGCGGTGATCAACACCGAAAAGCTCGAAGCCATGACCGAGGTGGAGATGCGCAACTTGCCGGGCCTTGACCAGCCCGTGCCCACCATTTGGACCGAAGCCGGCGTGGTGACGCAACGCGTGGCCGACGCCGCAGAGCGCGGTGGTTTTGTGTTCGCCGTCGACCCCACGTCGGCCGAAGCCTCGTGCATTGGCGGCAACATCGCCATGAACGCGGGCGGTAAAAAAGCCGTGTTGTGGGGCACTGCCCTCGACAACTTGGCCAGCTGGCGCATGGTGACGCCGGATGCGCAGTGGCTGGAAGTCACCCGCGTGCAGCACAACCTGGGCAAGATTCACGATGCCGAGATGGCCAGCTTTGTGCTGAACTATTTCGAAGCCGATGGCAAGACGCCCATTCGCGAAGAACGCCTCGACATTCCCGGCAAAACCTTCCGCAAAGAAGGCTTGGGCAAAGACGTGACCGACAAGTTTTTGAGCGGTCTGCCTGGCATTCAAAAAGAAGGCTGTGACGGCCTGATCACCAGCGCCCGCTGGATCGTGCACCGCATGCCCCAGCACACCCGCACGGTGTGCATGGAGTTTTTTGGCAACGCCAAAGACGCGGTGCCCAGCATCGTGGACATCAAAGACTTCATGTTTGCCGAGCAAAAGCGCAGCGGCGTGTTGCTGGCCGGTTTGGAGCATTTGGACGACCGCTACTTGCGCGCGGTGGGCTACGCCACCAAGAGCAAACGCGGTGGCCTGCCCAAGATGGTGTTGATCGGCGACATTGCCGGTGACAACGCCGACGACGTGGCCCGCGTCACCTCGGAAGTGGTGCGCTTGGCCAACTCGCGCAGCGGTGAAGGTTTCGTCGCCGTCAGTGCCGAGGCGCGTAAAAAGTTTTGGTTGGACCGCAAACGCACGGCCGCCATCAGTCGCCACACCAATGCCTTCAAGGTCAACGAAGACGTGGTCATTCCCCTGCCGCGCATGGCCGAGTACACCGACGGCATTGAGCGCATCAACATCGAACTGAGCTTGCGCAACAAGATCGCCTTGTGCGAGGCTTTGGACGAATTTTTTGCAAAAGGTAATTTGCCGCTGGGCAAGTCTGACGATGCGGCAGATATTCCTTCGCCCGAGTTGATGGAAGACCGTGTGCAACAAGCCCGCACCTTGATTGAGGACGTGCGTGGCCTGTGGCAAGGCTGGTTGCGTGACTGCGATGGTTTGTTCCCGCAGTTGCAAGACCACAGCTTGCGTGCGAGCTGGAAAACGCAAATCCGTGCTGGGTTGCAAAACATCTTCACGGGCGCTCAGTTCTTGCCCATCTTGGACGAGTGCAATGCCATTCACAAACGCGTGCTCAAAGGTCGCGTGTGGGTGGCGCTGCACATGCACGCCGGTGACGGCAATGTGCACACCAACATTCCCGTCAACAGCGACGACTACGCCATGCTGCAAACCGCCCACGAGGCGGTGGCCCGCATCATGGTGCTGGCACGTTCCTTGGACGGCGTGATTTCGGGCGAGCACGGCATTGGCATCACCAAGCTGGAGTTCATGTCCGACGCTGAGCTCAAGCCCTTTGCCGATTACAAAGCCCGCATCGACCCCGAAGGTCGTTTCAACAAAGGCAAATTGCTGCGCCATGTCGATACTGACGTCAGTGTGCGTCATGCCGATTTGAGTCAAGCCTACACGCCGAGTTTTGGCTTGATGGGCCACGAATCGCTGATCATGCAGCAGTCCGACATTGGTGCCATCGCGGGCAGCGTGAAAGACTGTTTGCGCTGCGGCAAGTGCAAGCCCGTGTGCTCCACCCATGTGCCACGCGCCAACTTGCTCTACAGCCCGCGCAACAAAATTTTGGCGACCTCCTTGTTGGTCGAAGCCTTTTTGTACGAAGAGCAAACCCGCCGTGGCGTGTCCATCAAACATTGGCAAGAGTTTGAAGACGTGGCCGACCATTGCACGGTCTGCCACAAGTGTTTGACGCCTTGCCCAGTCAACATCGACTTCGGCGACGTGTCGATGAACATGCGCAACTTGTTGCGCAAGATGGGCCAAAAGAGCTTCCGCCCCGGCAATGCCGCGGCCATGTTCATGCTCAACGCCACCAACCCTGAAACCATCAAGTTCGCACGCAGCGCGATGGTCGATGTGGGCATGAAGTTGCAGCGCGTGGCGCACGATGTGCTGGGGGTGATGGCGCGCAAGCAAACCAAGGCACCGCCCGCCACCGTGGGCACGGCGCCTATCAAAGAGCAGGTGATTCACTTCATCAACAAGAAAATGCCCGGCGGTTTGCCCAAGAAAACCGCGCGCGCCTTGTTGGACATTGAAGACAAAGACTACGTGCCGATCATTCGCAACCCGCAGGCCACGACTGCTGAGACCGAAGCAGTGTTTTATTTCCCCGGCTGCGGTTCGGAGCGTTTGTTCAGCCAAGTGGGTCTCGCCACGCAAGCCATGTTGTGGCATGCGGGCGTGCAAACCGTGTTGCCACCGGGTTACCTGTGCTGCGGCTATCCGCAAAAGGGTTCGGGTCAGTTCGACAAGGCCGAGCAAATCATCACCGACAACCGTGTGCTGTTTCACCGCGTGGCCAACACGCTGAATTACCTCGACATCAAAACCGTGGTGGTCAGCTGCGGCACCTGTTTTGATCAGCTGCAAGGCTACGAGTTCGACAAGATTTTCCCGGGCTGCCGCATCGTCGACATCCACGAGTTCTTGCTCGAAAAAGACATCAAGCTCAACGCCGAGCAGCAAGCCGGCTATTTGTTCCACGACCCGTGCCACAGCCCCATGAAGCAGCAAGACCCGATGAAAACGGTCAAAGCCTTGGTGGGTGATCAAGTGGTCAAGAGCGACCGCTGCTGCGGCGAATCGGGCACCTTGGGGGTGACGCGTCCTGACATCTCGACCCAAGTGCGTTTCCGCAAAGAAGCCGAGTTGCAAAAAGACGAAGTGGCCTTGCGTGCCATGACCGGTCAAGCCAAAGGCGATATGAAAATTCTCACCAGCTGCCCCAGCTGCTTGCAAGGTCTGACCCGTTACGGCGATGACTTGCAAAACGGTTTGCTCGAAGCCGACTACATCGTGGTCGAGATGGCGCGCAAGATCTTGGGCGAGCAGTGGATGCCCGAGTACGTGGCCCAAGCCAATGCCGGCGGCATTGAGCGCGTGTTGGTTTAACCAGAAAGACAGCCATGGCAGGCCTCGAAAAACATACCCCCACCCCGCAAGACATCACCGTGCACGGTGCCTCGCGTGCGCTTGAAATCAGCTTTTCAGACGGCGCTGCGTTTCGCATTCCGTTTGAGTTGATGCGCATTTACAGCCCCTCCGCCGAAGTGCAAGGCCACGGCCCAGGCCAAGAAGTGTTGCAAACCGGCAAGCGCGAGGTGGGGCTGGAAGGTTTGGAGCCTGTGGGCAACTACGCCATCAAACCCACCTTCAGCGATGGCCACGACAGCGGCTTGTTCACTTGGGAATACCTGTATTTCTTGGGTTCGGAGCAAGACCAGCTGTGGGCTGATTACGAACGCCGCCTGAGCGAAGCTGGCACCAGCCGTGACGCACCGATGCCCGACAAAGCAGGCGCAGGCTGCAGCAGTCACGCACATTGATAAAATTAACAAAATTATGAGCAGCACCCATTTCGGCTTCAAAACCGTCGACGAAACAGAAAAAGCCAAACACGTCCGTGGCGTGTTTGACTCGGTCGCGTCCAAATACGACGTGATGAACGATCTCATGTCCGCCGGCTTGCACCGCCTGTGGAAGCGTTACACCGTGATGGTGGCCGACTTGCGCGAGGGCTCGCAAGTGCTCGACATCGCGGGTGGAACGGGCGATTTGTCCATGGCCTTTGCCAAAAAGGTGGGTAAAACGGGCCGCGTGGTGCACACCGACATCAACGAAGCCATGTTGCGCACAGGTCGAGATCGCTTGCTGGACCAAGGTTTTGTGCTGCCCACTTTGGTGTGCGACGCCGAAAAACTGCCATTCCCCGACAACCATTTCGATGTGGTCAGCGTGGCCTTTGGCCTGCGCAACATGACGCACAAAGACGTGGCGCTCAAAGAAATGTGCCGCGTGCTCAAGCCCAACGGCAAGTTGCTGGTGCTGGAGTTCTCTAAAGTGGCCAAACCGCTAGAGAAGGCTTACGACTGGTACTCCTTCAACATCTTGCCCAAGCTGGGCCAGATGATTGCGGGCGATGACGCGAGTTACCGCTACTTGGCTGAGTCCATTCGGATGCACCCGGGTCAAGAAGAACTCAAAGCCCTTATGAAGCAAAGTGGTTTTGGTCATGTGGACTTTCACAACATGAGCGCCGGTGTAGTCGCACTTCATGTTGGAATCAAGTGCTGAGCTTTCAAAAATAAATGGAGATGAAAAAATGAAACAACTGTGGTCCACAATTTTGGTCATTGCCTTGGCTTTTACAAGCCTGCACGCCGATGCGGCGAAACGTTTGGGTGGCGGTAAGTCCGTCGGGCAGCAGTCCAGCAACGTGACGCAACGCGACGCCGCTAAACCCGCGCCAGCCGTCACGCCTGCGCCAACGGCCGCACCTAGCGCAGCGCCTGCTGCGGCTCAGCCTAAGAAATCTTGGGGTATGGGTGGCATGTTGGGTGGTTTGGCCGCCGGTTTGGGTTTGGCTTGGTTGGCCCACTCACTGGGTTTTGGCGCTGAGTTTGGCCAATTCTTGATGTTTGGTTTGATCGCTTTGGGCATCATGATCGTGGTGGGCATGGTCATGCGCCGTCGTCAATCTGCGCAGGCAACAGGCAATAGCCCTTTCGCTTTTGAAGGTGCTGGCGCACCCGTCAATCCCAGCAACTTGCCGCAGTACAACCCCAAAAATGTGGGCAACGACGCTTCGGCTCGTCCGATGGACACCGACCCCACTTACGCCCCTCAGGCTGCGTATGCAGGCGGTTCCATGATTGGTTCTGGCTTGGCTGGCAACCAGACGTGGGGTATTCCAGCTGGATTTGATGCTTTGGGTTTTGTGAACGCCGCCAAAGAAAACTTCATCACGTTGCAGCAAGCGTGGGACCGTTCAGACATTCCTGCTTTGCGCGTCATGATGACCGACAGCATGTTGGACGAAATCAAAACCCAATTGGCCGAGCGCGAGGCAACGGCCAGCGGTCAAGTCAACCACACGGAAGTTGTCATGTTGGATGCCCAGTTGTTGGGCGTTGAAGAGGTTGGTGCGGCTTACATGGCCAGCGTCGAGTTCTCAGGTTTGATTCGTGAAGATGCATCTGCTGGACCCACCCCATTCCGCGAAGTCTGGAACATGACCAAGCCCAAAGACGGCAGCTTGGGCTGGTTGGTGGCAGGCGTGCAAGCGCTGCAATAAACCTCGGTCAGATCAGGGCGCTTCGAGAGGAGCGCCCAAACAGGGAATAATTGGGGACTATGGCAACACAGTCCCCTTTTTCTTGGTTGGCCGACGCAGCAGATGCGTTGCGCGCCAAACTTCCTACCGATTTCCCGTCTTCTTTCACGCCGCCCGCTTGGGCGGTGGCTGAAGTGCAGCAGCGCGTGGTCTTGTTTTTGAACCATGTGTTGATGCACGAGCCCGCGGCGCGTGACCGCTTGCAGCGCCAAAAAGGCCGTCAAGTGCAGGTGTGCTGGCGTGACCAAGTGTTTCAATGTCAATTCACGCCTGCAGGCTTGGTTGAGTTCATGCCGCCTCAAGACGGCGCCTCGGTGGCCGATTTGGTCTTGCGTGTGAATGAACCTTCCCCTTTCGCGTTGGCCAAAACCGTGTTGCAGGGCGACAAGCCACCTATTCGCATTGAGGGCGATGTGCAGCTGGCTGCCGAAGTCAATTGGCTCATCGACCATGTGCGTTGGGATGCTGAAGAAGACTTGGCCCGTTTGATTGGCGACGCCCCCGCCCACACCTTGGTGCAAACCGGTCTGCGTGTGGTGGATGCTTTACGCAGCTTTGTGCAACAGCGCATGACGACAAAGGCTTCGACATGACACGCTTGTTGCGCGGCATCTACATCGTTCTCATCGTCTTGCGCTATGGCTTGGACGAGCTGGTGCTCACCAGTTTTCAAAAGCCGGGCCTGCGTTTGCTGGCGCGCATCGTGTCCATCGGACGCGATTTGTCGGCGCCACGTGGCCAGCGTTTGCGCGAAGCGCTGGAGCACCTCGGCCCCATCTTTGTGAAATTTGGCCAAGTGCTGTCCACCCGCCGTGATTTGCTGCCCCCCGACATTGCCGACGAACTGGCGCACTTGCAAGACCGTGTGCCGCCGTTTTCGTCGGACGCCGCCGTGGCCATCATTGAGCGTGCGTTTGGTCGTTCGTTGGATGAAATCTTTGTTGAGTTCACGCACCAGCCGGTGGCCAGTGCCTCCATCGCGCAGGTGCACTTTGCCGTCATCCAAGACCGCAATGGCTTGACCCGCGAAGTGGCCGTCAAGGTGTTGCGCCCGGGGATGCTCACGGTGATTGACAAAGACTTGAGCCTCATGCGCATGATGGCCGGCTGGGTTGACCGCCTCAGTGCCGACGGCAAACGTTTGAAGCCCCGTGAAGTGGTGGCCGAGTTTGACAAATACCTGCACGATGAACTCGATTTCATGCGTGAAGCTTCGAATGCCGCGCAATTGCGCCGCAACATGGAAGGCCTCGATTTGGTGTTGATTCCCGAAATGATTTGGGACTTTTGTCGCGATGACGTGATCGTGATGGAGCGCATGAAGGGCGTGCCCATCAGCCAAGTGGACCGTTTGCGTGCCGCGGGTGTGGACATTCCTAAGCTCGCACGCGATGGCGTGACTATCTTCTTCACCCAAGTGTTTCGTGATGGTTTTTTCCATGCCGACATGCACCCGGGCAACATCCAAGTTAGCTTAGAGCCAGCCACCTTTGGCCGCTACATTTCGCTGGACTTTGGCATCGTGGGCACGCTCACCGAAACCGACAAAGAGTATTTGGCGCAAAACTTCACGGCCTTCTTCCGCCGCGACTACAAGCGCGTGGCCGAGCTACACATTGAGTCCGGCTGGGTGCCCGCTGACACGCGAGTGGACGAGCTAGAGTCGGCCATTCGTGCGGTCTGCGAACCGTACTTTGACCGCCCGCTGAAAGAAATTTCTTTGGGACTGGTGCTCATGCGTTTGTTTCAAACCTCGCGCCGCTTCAATGTCGAGATTCAGCCGCAACTCGTGTTGCTGCAAAAAACCTTGCTCAACATCGAAGGCTTGGGCCGTCAACTCGACCCCGAGTTGGATTTGTGGAGCACCGCCAAACCGTTCTTGGAAAAGTGGATGCTCGACCAAGTGGGCCCTAAAAAACTGTGGGACCAATTGGTGGCCGAAGCACCGCGCTACGCCAAGCTCTTGCCCGAGTTGCCGCGCTTGGTGCATGACTTTTTGAAGCATCGCCAAAACGACGGCAACGCCCAGTTGCAATTGCTCATCGAAGAGCAGCGCCGCACCAACCGCATGCTGCAACGCCTGATGTGGGTGGGCGCTGGATTTTTGGGTGGCTTGATTGTGGTTCAGGTGTTTTTGCGCACCCACGCGTTTTTTTGATTTTTCGGGAGTTGACCCGTGCTGCTCACACTCGTCATCGTCTATTTGCTGGCCACCATCGCCATTGGTCTGATGGCGGCCAAGCGTGTTCAAAACTCGGCTGACTTTGCCATCGCAGGCCGTCACCTGCCCATGGCCATGATCGTCACCACCACGTTTGCGACGTGGTTTGGTTCTGAGACGGTGTTGGGCATTCCCGCCAAGTTTGTGAATGGCGGTTTGCACGGCGTGGTGGAAGACCCCTTCGGGGCGGGCTTTTGCTTGATTTTTGTAGGCTTGTTTTTTGCCGCCAAGCTCTACCGCATGACCTTGCTCACCATCAGCGACTACTTCCGCGAGCGCTACGGCCGTACGGTGGAAGTGGTGTGCTCGCTCATCATCATGGTCAGCTACCTCGGCTGGGTGTCGGCGCAAGTCACGGCTTTGGGCTTGGTGTTCAACCTCTTGTCCGATGGCGTGGTCAGCTTAGAGCTGGGCATGGTGATTGGTGTGGTGTCGATCTTGGCTTACACCTTGTTTGGTGGCATGTGGTCGGTGGCCATCACCGACTTCATTCAGATGATCATTTTGGTGGTGGGTCTTTCCATCTTGGCTGTGTTTGCCGCAGGGCAGGCCGGTGGTGCCGACAAGGTGATTGCGCTGGCGATCAGCCAAGACATGTTCAAGTTTTGGCCTGAGCCCAACACCAAGGATGTGTTGTTTTTCTTTGCCTCGGCCATCACCATCATGTTGGGGTCGATTCCGCAGCAAGACGTGTTTCAACGCGTCATGTCGGCCAACAGCATCAAGGCCGCCACACATGGCCCCGTGATTGGCGGCATTTGCTACATCTTGTTTGCGTTTGTGCCCATGTTTTTGGTGGTCAGCGCCATGATCATCATGCCCGAGCAGGCGAAGGCGCTCATGGCTGACGACCCTCAAAAAGTGCTGCCCACCTTGGTCATGACGCAAATGCCGTTTGTCATGCAGGTCTTGTTTTTTGGTGCGCTGTTGTCGGCCATCAAGTCGTGCGCTTCGGCGACTTTGCTGGCGCCCAGCGTGACGTTCACCGAGAACATTTGGCGTCAATTTCACCCCCATCAAAGCGACCAACAAGAACTCAAAGCCATGCGTGTGACGGTGCTGGTGTTCAGCCTGTTGGTGCTGGGGTATGCCGTCCGTATGCAGGGCACATCGATTTATGAAATGGTGTCGAGTGCTTACCAAGTCACCTTGGTCGGTACGTTTGTGCCATTGGCATTTGGCCTGTATTGGTCGCGCGCCACGACCCAAGGCGCCATTTTGGCGATTGTGTTGGGCTTGCTGACTTGGGGCGTTTTTTTACTCACGCCTGCGGGTGAGGTGTTTCCATCCCAATTGGCAGGGGTGTTGGCCAGTTTGACGGGGATGGTGTTGGGTTCGTTGGGGCCGCAAACCATTCGCAATACCCACAGCAGCCATCACAAATTGGTGGGTGTGGCCTGACGGCCCAGAGGTGCTGGGCAAGCCCCTGTTGTGCGGGCTTGGCGCATGGGCCTTGAAGACGGGGCGGGCGCCTATAATTGGTGGTTTTACCGAACCCTCCTAGCCATGCCCATTTATGCCTACAAATGCGGGTCCTGCGGCCATGCCAAGGACGTCCTGCAAAAAATGGCCGACGATCCGTTGACCGACTGCCCAGCTTGCGGCAAACCCACGTTTTCTAAACAACTCACAGCCGCTGGTTTTCAGCTCAAAGGCTCGGGTTGGTATGCCACCGACTTCAAAGGCAGTTCTGGCGGCACTTCGGCGCCAGCAGCCGTGCCTGCCGATGCGTCAGCGCCTAGCAGCGATAGCGCTGCGGCACCTGCGGCTGCGAGCACCAGCGAGTCTTCGGCCAGTACCCCGGCGGCTGCCGGTGGTTGTGGCGCGTCATGCGCTTGCCACTGATTTGCGTTTAAAAACTTCCCTCCTTACCCGAGCACTTCATGCCCATTAAAAAATATCTGCTCGCAGGCCTGTTGGTCTGGACACCTTTGGCCATCACGGTTTGGGTGCTGACTTGGCTCGTGGGCGTGATGGATGGCATCTTCATCGACACCATCTCCAAGTTTCGCCCTTTGGTATCTCAGGACAGCGTCACGAACATGCGCAGCATGACCGGCTTGGGCGTGGTCTTGGTGCTGCTTGTGCTGTTGGTCACCGGTGCTTTGGCCTCCAACGTACTGGGTAAATGGCTGGTGCGTCAGTGGGACAAGTTGTTCACCAACATCCCCATCGTCAAGTCGATTTACGCCAGCGTGAAGAAGGTGTCGGACACCTTGTTTTCTAGCAACGGCAATGCGTTTCGCAAAGCCTTGTTGGTGCAATACCCCCACGCGGGCATGTGGACCATCGCCTTTCAAACGGGGACTCCCGTGGGTGAAGTCGCTTCCAAGTTGCAAGGTGAGCACCTGAGTGTTTACGTGCCCACCACCCCCAACCCCACCAGCGGATTTTTCTTGCTGGTGCCACGCAGTGATGTCATCGATCTCGATTTGAGTGTGGATGAAGCGCTGACGTATGTCATCTCCATGGGCGCTGTATCTCCTAGCGCCCCAGCTATTAACGAAAAGAGAAAATAAAAATGGCAATGCGTTCCCACTATTGCGGTCTGGTGACCGAAGCCCTGATTGGCGAAACCGTGAGCCTGTGCGGCTGGGTCAACCGTCGCCGTGACCACGGTGGCGTGATCTTCATCGACTTGCGTGACCGCGAAGGTTATGTGCAAGTGGTGTGCGACCCTGACCGTCCCGAGATGTTCAACGTGGCCGAGAACGTGCGCAATGAGTTTTGTATCCAAGTCAAGGGCTTGGTGCGCGCTCGTCCTGATGGCACGACCAACGAAGGTTTGAAGAGCGGCAAGATCGAAGTGCTGTGCCACGAACTCATCGTGTTGAACGAGTCGGTCACACCGCCGTTCCAAATTGATGACGACAACTTGTCTGAGACCACACGCCTCACACACCGCGTGCTGGACCTGCGTCGCCCGTACATGCAAAACAACCTGATGCTGCGCTACAAAGTGTCGATGGAAGTGCGCAAGTACTTGGACGAAAACGGCTTTGTTGACATCGAAACTCCGATGCTCACCAAGAGCACGCCCGAAGGCGCCCGCGACTACCTCGTGCCTAGCCGCGTGCATGACGGCCACTTCTTTGCGTTGCCTCAGTCGCCGCAGTTGTTCAAACAGCTGTTGATGGTGGCGGGCTATGACCGTTACTACCAAATCACCAAGTGCTTCCGTGACGAAGACTTGCGCGCTGACCGTCAACCTGAATTCACCCAGATTGATATCGAAACCTCGTTCTTGAGCGAGGAAGAAATCCGCGACATGTTCCAAGGCATGATCAAACGCGTGTTCCAGAAAACCATTGGTGTGGACTTGGGCGAGTTCCCGGTCATGACTTACCAGGACGCCATGTACATCTACGGCTCCGACAAGCCCGACCTGCGCGTGAAACTGCAGTTCACCGAAGTCACCGACGTCATGGGCGATGTGGACTTCAAAGTGTTCTCAGGCGCTGCCAACATGAAAGGCGGCCGTGTGGTCGCTCTGCGCGTGCCCAACGGCTCGGTCGAAGGCGGCGGCATCAGCCGTGGCGAAATCGACGCCTACACCGAGTTCGTCAAGATCTACGGTGCCAAGGGCTTGGCCTACATCCGCGTCAACGACCTGTCCAAAGGCCGTGACGGCTTGCAGTCCCCCATCGTCAAGAACATCCACGACGCGGCATTGACCGCAGTGCTGGAGCGCTCGGGCGCACAAAACGGCGACCTGATTTTCTTCGGTGCCGACAAGGCCAAGGTGGTGAACGACGCCATCGGCGCTCTGCGCATCAAGATCGGCCACAGCGAGTTCGGCAAGAAAAACGGTTTGTTCGAAGACCGTTGGGCGCCGATGTGGGTGGTCGACTTCCCGATGTTCGAGTTCGACGATGAAAGCCAACGCTACACCGCTGTGCACCACCCCTTCACGGCACCCAAAGACGGCCACGAAGACTGGATGGTCACCGCGCCCGAGAAGTGCATCTCCAAGGGCTACGACATGGTGTTGAACGGTTGGGAAATGGGTGGCGGCTCGGTGCGTATCCACCGCGCCGATGTGCAACAAAAAGTGTTTGATGCTTTGAAGATCACGCCCGAAGAAGCCCAGCTCAAGTTCGGCTTCTTGCTCGACGCCTTGCAATACGGCGCGCCTCCACACGGCGGCTTGGCCTTCGGTCTGGACCGCATCGTGACCTTGATGACCGGCGCCGAATCGATCCGCGACGTGATTGCTTTCCCCAAGACCCAACGCGCCCAGTGCTTGCTCACCCAAGCCCCAAGCCCGGTGGACGAGAAGCAACTTCGCGAACTGCACATCCGCTTGCGCAACTTGGATGCAGCCAAGGCTTAATCAGCCCTGATGTTCCTCAGCAAAACGCCACCTTCGGGTGGCGTTTTGCTTTTGTGGCCGCGTTGAGTGTTCTCGATGGAGCCAGATCAAAGCGCGATGAGCGACGCCAAATCTACACCTGCAGGCGCTGTGTAATCTGCCACCACCCAAGCCCGTGTGGGGTGCGCGCTCATGTCTTGTAAAAAGTTCAGCACTTCTTGGATGGACACCGCGTCGAGTGACACAAACGGTTGATCTAGCAAGGTCACAGCGGCGCCCGAGGCCAGCGCGCCTGCAATCGCGACTTTGCGGCGACTGCCGGTGGACAGCATGAAGAGCTGTTTGTGCGTGTGTTCGGTCAAGCTCAGCGCTGGCATGAGCTGTTGCAACAGCGCATCGTCGAAGCGGGGGTAGCGCATTCGCCAGGCATCCCAGCAGGCTTGCACGGTGTCGTTGTCTTGACCAGGCAAACTCAAATCGCACCAAAACACTTGGTGTTGGTAGTCGGTCGTTTGCACGGGCCATTGGCAGTGGGGGCTGTGCAGCGTCATTTGCCCCTCTGTGGGTTGGAGATGAGCGGCCAGCAGGCGCAATAAACTGGTTTTACCTTGGCCCTCGTCGCCCACCACGGCCGTGACGCCGGCGGGAAGGAAGAAGTCTAGGTTGGTGAACAAAGGCGTTGCGCCGGGTCCGCCAGTCAGCCCCGAAAGGCTCAGAACAGTCGTGCTGTCGTTCGTGGCGTAGGTGTGTTTGAGCATGAACGAGATGTTAGCGGCGACCTCACTGGCGTCGTCAAGGTGCTGGCGAATCGATTAGGATAAACCCTAGTTATGACTACTTTCCAATTTCCCGCTCGCCACTACGCACTGCCCGCTGCCCAGCGCCACTTGGCGTACAGCGAGGTAGGCGATGCCAACAGCACACATGTGTTGTTGTGTTTGCCGGGTCTTTTAGAAACCCGTGCATCGTTTGATCCTTTGCTGCAAGCAGCGCAAGGCGTGCGTGGACTGCGCGTGATCAGCTTGGAGCATGCAGGCCGTGGTGATTCGAGCCCACTGCCGGGCGATCAGGGCTACGCCATGTCGGTGTATTTGGCCGACACCTTGGCGTTTTTAAAGCAGGTGGTGCTGCGCGAGGACGGCGTTGTCATGCGTTTGGATGTGTTGGGCACCAGCATGGGTGGCATTTTGGCGATGTATCTGGCGCACGAATTGGGCCCGCGTGTCGATGGTTTGTTTTTCAACGACATTGGCCTGAGCTTGCATTGGATGTCCATTTACGGCCTTTACGACGGCATGAAAGTGCAAGGCCGTTTGCCCGAGCCCGAGATGCTTGCTGCAAAACTCAACGTCACCTTGGGTGCGGTGCAGGCGGTGCAGTCGCCCGCGCACTTCGATTTGCCTTACCGCAAGGACTGGAAGGGCATGAAGTTTGGCCACTTGTTGAGCCACTTCGACGGGCCGGTTCGCCTGATTCACGGCGGCGCGTCAGGCGTGTGTCCGTCCAGCCAAGTGCGTGAGATGCAGCAAGAGTTTGCGCAATGCGAGGTGTTGGAGGTGGCGGGGGCTGGGCACCCTGCGCCATTCACGCCAGCGGTGTGCCAGTTTGTGTTGCAGGCCTTAAGTCAAGTGCCGGTTGACGCAGCCTTCACGGCGGCCAAGCAAGCCCAAGAAGACACCGAGCGTGGCTTTTGGCCGTGGATCAAGCGGCGCTACCAAGGCGCCACAGGGACGTGATCTCTTGAGACCGCGCGGCATGCAGCGGGTCAGACGTGTCAGCCGCTTTGCCATGACGCGGACGCACATCGTGACGGCCCAACACGGTCAAGCCACCCTCGGCGATCCAGCCCAGCAGCTCTTCGCGTGAGCGCAGGCCCAAGTGCTCTGCCAAATCCGACAAGATCAGCCAGCCTTCACCTTGAGGGCTGAGATGCTCGCGCAGGCCTGACAAAAAACCGCGCAGCATGCGGCTGCCTTCGTCGTACACCGCATGTTCGATGGGGGAGCTGGGGCGGGCGGGCACCCAAGGCGGGTTGCACACGATCAAGGGCGCTTGGCCTTCGGGGAACAAGTCGGCTTGCACCAGTTCTACTTTGTCGATGCGTTGCAGGCGCTTTAGGTTCTCGCGGGCGCAGGTGAGGGCGCGCGGGTCGAGGTCGGTGGCGACGATGCGCTGCACCCCGCGTTTGGCCAGCAAGGCCGAGAGCACACCGGTGCCCACACCAATGTCAAAGGCCAAGGTTTTGTTGGGCAGTGGTGTGGAAGCCACCAAGTCGAGGTATTCGCCGCGCACGGGCGAGAACACGCCGTAGTGCGGGTGAATGCGGTTGTTGGGGGCCTCGCCTAGGGCTGGTATTTCAAGGCCCTTCTTGCGCCATTCGTGCGCGCCTACAAGGCCTAACAGTTCGCGCAACGACACCATGCACGCTTCCCCCGTGGCAGGGCCCCACGCTTCGGTGCAGGCTTGACGCAAATCGGGGGCGCGGCGCAGGGGGATGGTGTAGTCGCCGTTGAGTGGCACCAGCACCATGGCCAACGTGCGGGCGCGCTGGCCCAAGGCTTGGCGGTGCAGGTGGAAGTGTTGAGCGGCAGATGCTGCGGCCAAGCTTGCGGTGGAGGCCTCTGCCGAGGGGGCTGCTTCTGCCGTTTTGCTGGCTTTACTGACTTTGCGTGGCTTGCGCTCAGCGCGGCGCATGAGGGCTTGCAGCAATTGGCGGGCGTTGTGAAAGTCGCCTTGCCACAGCAAGCCTGTGCCTTCGCAGGCCAAGCGGTAGGCCGAATCGGCTGACAGCGTGTCGTCGGCGCGCACCACGCGGCGGGGTGCGGGGGCGCCGCTTTCGGCGCGCCAAGTGGGTAAGTCAGTGAGGAATTCGGGAGCTTGGGACATGGCGCGCATCATAGAGGCGCGTCATGGTGCCCGCGGGTGAGAGCGGTTGGTGGCCGCTCGCTAGGTCTTTAGAAATTCAGGACAGCGCCGATTTGCCAGCGTGTGCTCTTGGGCTCAAACCAAGATTGACCACCTGACTTCACGGTATCGGAGTCGCCCAAGCGCGTTATCCGGACGAAGGGTGAGAGGTTGGTGCCATCGTCTAATTTGAAACGTGTGCTGGCTTGCAGGTACGCGCCATTGGTTTGGGTGTTGCGAATGTCGGCATTGATGGGGTTGGCTTGAGACAGACGTGAGGTGTGTGTGCCGCGCAATAGCAGCGCCCCTTCGAGTTCCCATGTCGCAGCGCTGGTCCAGCGCACAGGCAGCCAAATTTGCGTGGCTTGGCGTTCGTAGCCGCTGTGATTGGTGCTGGTTTGGCCGCGCAAATCGTTCCACAGTGTCTGCAAGCCTAGGCCTGCAGACAGGCCTTCTTGGCCCGTGCCTGTTTGATAAACGGGTGCCAGGGCGCGCCAACGGGTTTCGATGTTTAAAACGCCATCCATGTCACCGGTGTTTGTGCTGGTGTACTTTTGACGACCCAGCAACACATCGCCTTCTAATTGCCAGTTAGGCAAAGCTTCTAAGCCGTTGAGGCGCGCGTGGACACCGACTTCGGTACCCAGTAGTTGCATTTTGGATTCGGTGTAGCGGTCCAACCCTAAGCTCATGCCCCATTGCACTTTGGACGCAGCTTCGCGTGGCGTCACGCTGTCGTTGGCAACCGCTGATGTGCAACCCAGCACAAGCGAAGAAATAAGTAGGAAAGTATTGGTTTTCATCATGCCTAGTTTGTATCAGATTTTTGTGACCTTGGTTCGCCTGCTGGCTCAGGCACACTCTGGCGCATTCAGATGAAAACCTTCAAAGTCGCCACTTACAACATCCACAAAGGCGTGCAGGGCTTGGGGCCCGCACGTCGTTTGGAAATTCACAACCTGGGTCATGCGGTGGAGCAGTTCGATGCGGACATCGTGTGCCTGCAAGAGGTGCGGGCTTTCAACCACCGCCATGCGCGGCGTTTTGCGCATTGGCCTGCCTTGGGCCAAGCGGACTTTTTAGCGCCCGAGGGGTACACGCCGGTGTACCGCACCAACGCCATCACGCGCCATGGCGAACACGGCAATGCGTTGCTCAGCCGTTGGCCCGTCCTGACGCACAGCCATGAAAACATGTCGGACCATCGCTTCGAGCAACGCGGCTTGTTGCACGTTGCCCTGCGTGTGCAAGAGCGCGAGGTGCATGTGGTGGTGGTGCATTTGGGGTTGTTGCCCGCCAGTCGCGTTCGGCAAATCAAGCAGTTGCACGATTACATCGCCCGTGAGGTGCCTGTCGATATGCCATTGCTGGTGGCCGGTGACTTCAACGACTGGGGCAGCACCATCACGCGCATGATGGCGGACGTGGGTTTGCACACCAACCAAGAGGCGCATGCGCCGACGTATCCCTCGCGCTTGCCTTTGGTGCAACTCGACCATGTGTATGCGCGCGGGGTGCACATCGTCGACACCCATGTGCCCAAAGGCGGCATTTGGGCGCGCATGTCGGACCATTTGCCACTGCTGGTTGAACTGGCTTGGGTGCAGCCGTGACCCGATCTCACTCCACCGCTGTCAACACGCATTCCATGCGTTTGTTGGTGGGGGCGGTCGATTTATTTCCCGCGTTGGTGGAGGCCATTGATGCCGCTCAGCATGACGTTTGGTTAGAGACGTACATCTTCAGCATGGCCGGTGCAGGCGCCGATGTGGCCGAAGCGTTGATGGCTGCCGCGCAGCGCGGTGTGGTGGTGCGCGTGGTCGTGGATGGTGTAGGCACCGGGCAAGTGCCTGATGTGTGGTCGCAGCGCTTGGCCCAAGCGGGGGTGCAGTGGCGGGTGTTTTCGCCCTTGAACCGTTTGGGTTTGACGGTGCCTAGCCGCTGGCGACGGCTGCACCGCAAACTGTGCGTGGTCGATGCGCAAGTGGCGTTTTGTGGCGGCATCAACATCTTGGATGATTTTTTAGACCCCCATGTGCACGGTTTGTTGAGCGCACCGCGTTTGGACTACGCCGTTCAAATTCGCGGCCCTTTGGTGCGCGCGGTGCAAGACACCATGACCCAGCTGTGGTCGCGCATGGAGGCCGTGCGTGATTTACGTTATCAAGATTTGGCGGGCGCTTTGGACGCGTTGCGTTTGGCCAACCCGTTGCGACATTCGCCCTCGCGTGGGGGCGCGCATTTTGTGCTGCGCGACAACGTGCGCCATCGCAGTGAGATTGAGCGCACCTACCGCAAAGCCATTGGCACTGCGCGCCACGAGGTGGTGGTGGCCAGTGCCTATTTCTTCCCCGGACTGCGCTTGCGCCGTGCCTTGGTGATGGCGGCCAAGCGAGGCGTGCGCGTGCGCTTGTTGCTGCAAGGTCAATACGAGTACCTGCTGCCTTACCGTGCCTCGCGTCAGCTGTACGGGCAGCTGATGTCGGCGGGTGTGGAAATTTACGAATACCACGCCAGTTTTTTGCATGCCAAAGTGGCGGTGATTGACGGGCATTGGGCCACCGTGGGCTCGTCCAACCTCGATCCTTTGAGCCTGTTGCTGGCGCGCGAGGCCAACGTGGTGGTGCGCGACGATGCGTTTGCCCGCGCTCTACAGTCCAACTTGGAGGCCGCCATGAATGCGGGGGCTCGTCGCGTGGAGCCACACGATTACCTCAACCGCCCCTGGACCCAGCGCGCCTTAGATGTTTTTGCGTCTTGGGTGCTGCGCTTTGGTGTGTTTTTGACAGGAAAACGTTACTGAATGGGGGTATTTGTTCGCTGCTACCATCGACGCCATGAATGAGAATGACAACTTTGAAGGCACCCCCGTATCTGTCAAGATTCGTGAGCGCATTGCCGCCGCCCGCAAACGCTTCCACAGCAACGACAACATTGCCGAGTTCATCCAACCGGGTGAACTGGAAGCTTTGCTCGACGAAGTCGAAACCAAAATGCAAGGTGTGCTCGACAGCTTGGTGATTGACACCGAGCACGACCACAACACCGGCGACACCGCCCGCCGCGTGGCCAAGATGTACTTGCAAGAAGTCTTCAAAGGCCGCTACGTCAAAGCACCGGCCATCACCGAATTTCCCAATGCCGAGCACCTGAATGAGCTGATGATCGTTGGCCCCATCACCGTGCGCAGCGCGTGCAGCCACCACTTTTGCCCCGTCATTGGCAAGATCTGGATTGGCGTGTTGCCCAACGAGCGCACCAACGTGATTGGCTTGTCCAAGTACGCACGCTTGGCCGAATGGGTCATGGGGCGCCCCCAAATTCAAGAAGAGGCCGTGGTGCAATTGGCCGACTTGATTCAAGAAAAAACCCAACCCGATGGCTTGGCCATCGTGATGGAAGCCAGCCATTTCTGCATGTCATGGCGCGGCGTGAAAGACATGGACAGCAAGATGATCAACTCGGTCATGCGCGGGGCGTTCTTGAAAGACCCCAACTTGCGTCGTGAGTTCTTGTCTCTGATTCCTAAATAAGGATTGATGCCATGTTGGTTCGCTTGTTGTACGTCAGCCGTTCGGTCAAACCCGAAACCCCCGAAGAGACGGAATCCATTCTCAACAGCTCGCGTGAGCACAACATCAGCAACGGCATCACCGGCGTGCTGTGCTTTGGTGGTGGCATTTATTTGCAAGCCATTGAAGGTGGTCGCAACCAAGTCAACGCGCTGTACACCCACATCGTCAAAGACCCGCGTCACAAAGATGTGGTGATCTTGGCCTACGAAGAAATTTCTGAGCGTCGCTTTGGCGGTTGGACCATGGGCCATGTGCGTTTGGACAAACTCAATCCGTCCATCGTGTTGAAGTACTCTGAAACCCCCGAGCTCGACCCTTACGGTGTGTCGGGCAACGTCTCATTCGCGCTGCTGGAAGAGTTGATGGCCACTGCGTCCATTGTCGGCCGCGCTTGACCCTGATTGGCTGCGATTTCAGCAGCAGCCCCACTAAACGCAAACCCATCGTCGTGGCTGTCGGCCACGCCGAAGCTGGCCGCGTGCAGCTGCAAAGCCTCGAACGTTTTGACACCTTGGGCGCCTTTGCCGACTGGCTGAAACAGCCTCAAGCGTGGGTGGGCGGTTTCGATTTGCCTTTTGGCTTGCCGCGCGAACTGGTGGAAACCTTGAGCTGGCCCACCGATTGGTTGGCCTGCATGCAGCACTACGCCGCCCTCAGTCGTGCTGAGATCCGCGACATCTTCAAAACCTTTTGCGATGCGCGTCCCGTGGGCGGCAAATTTGCCCACCGCGCCACCGACACGCCAGCGGGGTCTAGCCCGTCCATGAAATGGGTGAACCCGCCGGTCGCTTTCATGCTGCACGCCGGTGTGCCGTTGTTGATTGAGGCTGGTGTCACGCTGCCAGCCTTGTACGCACCCGCTGCGCTTGCAGCCACACCCTCCCAGCCAACGCGTATTGCGTTGGAGGCCTACCCCGGCTTGCTGGCGCGTGAGTTGATCGGCAACACGAGCTACAAAAGCGACGACAAGGCCAAACAAACGCCCGAGCGTTTGATTGCACGCAAACAGTTGCTGCAAGCTTTGGAGATGGGCCAAACCCGTTTGGGCCTGCGCCTCAAACTCACCCATGCCCAACACGACACTTTGGTGGACGATGCCAGCGGCGACAGCCTAGACGCCGTGCTGTGCATGGTGCAAGCCGCGTGGTCGCAAACGCAGCATGAGGCGGGGCATGCGCACTACGGGTTGCCTGAGTGCGATCCGCTGGAAGGATGGATCGTGACGGCTTAAACGCCTAGCGCTCCGACTCCAAATCAGGGATTCGATTGAACGCAATTCGCATGGGCGCGTGGTCTAGCCCTGCTTGAGCGCTGGCGAAGTACACCGTGTTTTTGCCATGCTTGCCGTTGAGCATGTCGATGGCGGCTAGTAGTTTGCGGCGGTCCCGCACAGGCTCTATCTTTTGAGCCGTGCGCGCTGACAATGAGCCCGTAAGTTGGGGCACACCCTCTGCATCCGCAGCATCCGCCGCGGCTTCATCAAACCCAAACAAATCGCCCGTGTGTTGACCCGCTTCAACTAACCCATGCAATTGCACACCCACCGTCACAGGCTGGCGTAGCAAGTGCAAGCCGCTGTGCCACAGCTGTTCTAGCGTGTGCAGCAAAAACGCGGTGTCTTGGGTTTCACCAATGTGTGCGGCGCGGTCATCGCCCATCATTTGCCCGCGGTTGCCGCCGTACCCGTGGCGGCAGCGCACATGCACGCTCATGCTGGAGGCGTACACGTTTTGCTTGCGCAAGCGCATGGCAGCTTTTTGCGTCAAGCGGTTGAGCACCGCAAACGCGCCTGCGGGGTTGCGCAAGTCGGGCGGTAGCACGTGTGAGTGGCCCAGCGACTTGGCCACCGTCTCGCGCGGGCCATACCACTGGCCGCGCAGCTTGTCGTACATCTCGGCACCCGCCACGCCGCCCCATGCCGTGCGCAGCAGCTCGCGGGGGGCGGCATACAGCTGCGCCATCGTGTGAATGCCGCAGCTTTGCAAACGCTGCATCAAGCGAGGACCAATGCCGTTGATGGCCGACGGCTTGAGCGCCAGCAGGCGTTGCGGAATGTCGTGGGCCTCAAGCACCGTCAGCCCATCGGGCTTTTGCATGTTCGACGCCAGCTTGGCCAGCAGCGTGTTCGGCGCAATGCCCACCGAGGTGCGCATGCATTCGCCCAGCTGCGCCACCACCTCGGCCTTGATGCGCTCGGCCAGTCCCACCGCACGCTCGCGCTGTTGCCAGCGGCCCGTTAGCTCGCACTCCATCTCGTCAATCGACAGCACTTGGCGCACGGGGGCCAGCGTGTCCACTACCGCCACGGCGCGGTGGTGCATTTCCACATACTTGGCGTGGTCGGCCAGCACGATGGCAATGTCGGGGCACAGCCGCCGTGCCTCGGCCACACCCGTGCCCGTGCCAATGCCCAGCGCCTTGGCCTCGTAACTGGCGGCAATGCAGCAAGAGGTTTCGGCCAGTACCGGCACCACGCCCACAGGCCGCCCGCGCAGCGCGGGGTTGAGCTGCTGTTCAACCGAAGCGAAGTAGCTGTTGAAGTCGACGAAGAGGGAGCGAAGCGTCATTGGATACTGTTTATAAAAACAGTATTCTAGTGGTCGAGCTTTAAATACACCACCCCATATCTGCAGGCAACGTCTCCAACTGTCGCAGTTGCGCAATCGCCTCTGCATCCGTGCGATACATATGCAGCCCCGCATGCGCTTGCAGGCAGCCTGCGCGGCGCAGCACGGTTTCTACGGGTAGCTTCATGCCGCTGATGTGCAGGCTGATGCCGCGCTCGCGCAGCATGGCTTCTAGCTTGGCGAGGCTCTCCACGCCCGTTGCGTCGATGCGGTTGATGGGCATGGCAAACAGGCACACATGCGCGACGTTGGGGTGCTGGCTGAGGTGCTCCATCACGGCGCGCTCTAGGGTGCTGGCGGCGGCGAAGTCGAGTTCGGCGTCCATGCGCAGGGCGTAGAGGTGGTTGGCCAACGGGGGCAACTTCCACAAGTGGCGGTCGCGCAGGCTGCCGTCCGCGTGCAGGCCCACTTCAATGATGCGCGGGTGCAAGCGCGTGTGTAAAAAATGGCTCAGTCCCATCACCACACCGGCCAACACGCCCCAATACAAACGCGGGGCTGAGAGCAGGGTGATGACAAACGTCACCACCGCCGTGGCGGCTTCGACGCGGTCAATTTTGTAAAGCTGCACAAACGCATGCGGCTTGATCAGCCCCATCACCGCGGCCACCACGATGGCGGCCAGCACCGATTGCGGCACGGGGTGCAGCATGGGGGTGAAGAGCAAGAGGATGGCCAAGATCACCGCCACCGACACCAAGGTGGCCCAGCTCGATTGCGCGCCCGCATACAGGTTCAGCGCCGAGCGGCTGAACGACGAGCTGGTCGGAAAAGCGCCGCACAAGCCTGAGGCCACTTTGGCCAAGCCTTGGCCAATCAGGTCTTGGTCTTGGTCCCAGCGTTTGCCGCTGCGGTCGTTGTCGACCTTGGCGCTGGAGGCGGTTTCTAAAAAGCTCACCAGCGTGATGACCAAGGTGGGCAGCACCAGTTGCTTGAACACTTCCCAATCGATCATGCTGGGTACAAACAACGCGGGCAAGCCTTGGGGCAACGCGCCCACCACCGCCGTGCCCGAAGCCTCTAGCCCCAGTGCCCAGCTCAAGCCTGCCGCGCCCAGCACCACCACCAACACGGTAGGAAACGTAGGGCGCCAGCGGCGTGCGACCACCAGCAGCACCAACGTGACCAAGCCAAACGCCAAGCTGGCCCAGTCCATCCCCGTGCCTGTCAGCAAGGTGGACCAGCCCTTTTGAAAACCCAACAAGGCCGGCAGCTGCGACGAGATGATGAGCACGCCCGCGCCCTGTGTGAACGCCATCAGCACCGGCGAGCTGACCAAGTTCAGCAGCCACCCAAAGCGCGCAAAGCCCAGCATCACTTGCAGCAAGCCCGTCATGAGCGACAGCCACACCGTGAGGTTGATCCACGCTGCACTGCCCGGTTCGGCCATGCCACTGAGCGACGCCGACACCAAAATGGCCGTGAGCGCCGTGGGCCCCACCGACAAACGTTGCGATGCGCTGAACAGCACCGCCACCAACGCCGGCAGCAACGACGCGTAAATGCCGGTGATGAGTGGCATGCCCGCCAACGCGGCATACGCCACGCCTTGCGGGATGACCATCAGGCCCACGCTCAAGCCTGCGAAGGCTTCGCTTTTGAGCAATTGCGAAGTCGGGCGTTGCCAGTTTAGGAACGGGAGCCAGTGTTTCAAGTGGTGCATGCGCTGATCGTAATCGGACTCGCGTTGTTATATCAGCGTTGAGGCATGTCTTTGACCGAATAGCCCAAACTCACGGTGGCGTCTTCGGGAATAGGGGGCATGGTGGCGTGCCAGTCTTCCCACGCTTGACGCATGGCTTGCAGACGTTCGGGCTGACGGCCACCGAGGTTGGCACGCTCGCGTTCGTCGGCTGGAATGTTGAACAGGTAGTCGTTGCCGTCGACGCGCAAATACTTCCAGTCGCCATGACGCAGGGCGCGTTGGCCACGGTGGTTCATGCGCCAGTGCAGGGGACGGTCGAACTGGTGCGAGGCATCGCGCAGCACGGCGGTGAGCGACACGCCGTCGAGTGGGTGCTGTGCATCGGGCGTGGCGCCACCGAGCTCCAGCATGGTGGCCGACCAGTCCATGGTCATGCAGTGCTGTTGGCTCACGCCGCCGGGGGCAATCACGGCAGGCCAGTGGGCGATCCATGGCACGCGGATACCGCCTTCGGTCAAGTCCATCTTGCCGCCGACCAAGGGCCAGTTGTCGCTGAAGCGTTCACCGCCGTTGTCGCTGGTGAAGACCACCAAGGTGTTGTCGCGTTGGCCCGTGCGCTCCAGCGCTTGCATGATCCAACCAATGCCTTCGTCCATGTGATGGATCATGCGGTGGTAGGTGTGGATGTTGCCGCCGTGCAGGTGGAACAGGTTGCTTTTCACTTCCTCGGCTAAGGCGTGGTCTTCGCGTGTTTCCCAAGGCCAATGGGGGGCGGTGTAGTGCAGGCTCAAAAAGAAAGGCGTGTCTTGCGCTGCACCTGGGGCCATGCGTTCCACGTAATCGACGGCGCGTTTGGACAGCAAGTCGGTCAAGTAGCCTTCTTCCGCGTGCTCTTCTTCACCTTGGTAAAGGTCGTGGCTGCCATTGCCGCTGCAATGGCTGAAGTAGTCCACGCCGCCCGCCATTGGCCCATAGAACTCTTCGTAGCCTGATTTGAGGGGGCTGAACGAGGGCGGATAGCCCAAGTGCCATTTGCCAATCAACGCGGTGCGGTAGCCGCTGGCTTTGAGCAACGATGGCAAGGAGGGGTGCTCGGGCGGCAAGCCCAGCGTGGTGCTGCCTTTGCTGCGGCTGTTGATGGGCTCTTCGGCGGCACCGCGCAAGCGGTATTGGTAGCGCGCCGTCATCATGGCGAAGCGGGTGGGCGAGCACACGGGGGAGTTGGAATAGCCTTCGGTCAAGCGCAGACCGTTGGCGGCTAGGCCATCGAGCACGGGGGAGACGGGGCCAAATTTGGCATCGCGGCCGCCGTAGCAGCCGAGGTCGGCAAAGCCTAAGTCGTCGGCGACGATGAAGATGATGTTGGGGCGTTGTGTCGTCATGAGCGGTGTTATTCGATTTGCATGCCAGTGGCTTTGATGATGGGGGCGTAGCGGTTGCGCAGGTTTTCAAGGCGCTGTGCAGCGGCGCTGCCTGTCTCGGCTTCGATGACCAAGTCCAAGTTGTCTAAACGTGTTTTGATGTCTGGACGTGCCAAGGCTTCTGTCATGCCTTTTTGCAAAATGGCCACCACGTCAGGGGGCGTGGCGGCGGGCACCATCGCGATGTAGAGCACTTCCAGCGACAAGTCTTTCAAACCCAGTTCGGCCACCGTGGGCACCTCGGGCGCGAGGGGAGAGCGTTTGCGGCTGGTCACGGCCAGCGCGTTCATCTTGTCGGCTTTGACGAAGGGCAGCATGCCGGGCGTGGCCAGCACACCGCCGTCGACCTCACCCGAGATGACCGCGGTCACCGCAGGCGTGTTGCCCTTGTAGGGCACATGGGTCACTTTGACGTTGGCAGCATCGCCAAAAATCTCTGCGGCCAAGTGCCCAGGGCTGCCGTTGCTGCCCGAGCTGAAGGTCAAGCCTTTGCCGCGTCCGCGCGCGATCAAGTCGTTCATGGTTTTGATCTGCGTGGCGGGGTTCACGCCAATCAGCAAGCCCGAAGACGCAATGATCATCACGGGTTTGAGATCGCTCAGCTTGTACGGCATGTTTTTGTAAATGCCGGGGTTGACGGTGAATGTGGTGTCGATGCCGATCAGCACCGTGTGGCCATCGGGCGCGCTTTTGGCCACCAAGTCAGCGCCTAAGTTGCCGCCTGCGCCCGGGCGGTTTTCCACCACAAAAGGTTGCTTCAAGGTTTGCTGCAAGGCCTCGCCCAGCGAGCGGGCCAAGATGTCAGAAGGGCCACCCGGCGGAAAGCTGTTGATCAACTTCACCGGCTTGCTCGGAAAGCTGGGGGCTTGCGCCAAGGCTGCCGAAAAGGGGCTGATGCAAGCGATAGCCAGTGCCACCGTGCGTAAAAGAGCGTGTGTGTGTGTCATACGATGTGATGTGGTTCAGTCCAGCGAGATGCCGGTGGCTTTGATGGGTTTTTCCCAGCTTTTCAAATCGGCCTTTTGCGCTGCAGCCAAGTCTGCACCGTTGGAGCCAATCGCTTCGTAACCGAGTTTAAGCATGCGTTCGCGCATGGCGGGATGGTTCATCGCTTTCATGGCCGACTTCTCCAGGCGTTGCAACACTTCGGGCTTCATGTGTGCGGGGCCGTACATGGCAAACCACGCCGTGGCCTCCATGGGGATGCCAGCTTCTTTCAGGGTGGGAACTTCCGGCACTTGCGGGTCGCGCTTGGCGCCGGTCACGGCGATGATGCGAACCTTTTGCGTGCGGTGCAGCTCGGCGGTTTCAGACACCACGTCAAACTTGTAGCCAATGTGGCCACCCAGCAACGCATTGTTGGCCGGTGCGCCGCCCTGGAACGGCACATGGTTGAGCGAGATGCCGGCGGCTTGTTCGAGCATCACGCCCATGAAGTGCGGCAGCGTGCCTGAGCCGGCTGTGCCGTAGCTCGCGTTGTTGGGTTCGGTGCGTGATTGGGCGATCATCTCTGCCATGGTCTTGACGTGGCTGGCCGGGCCCGACACCACGCCAAACTGAAAGCGCGCGAGCTGCGACACGGGGGTGAAATCTTTCACCGCGTCGTAGTCCAATTTTTTGTAAACGTGTGGAAACAGCACCATCGGGCCGCTGGGCAGCACGATCACGGTTTGTCCGTCAGGCTTGGCGGCCTTGACAAAGGCCAAGGCGATGCGCCCACCTGCCCCTGCTCGGTTGTCGACGGTGACGGAGCTGAAGTCTTCGCGCATGCCGTCTGCCATCAGTCGTGCCAAGCTGTCGGCAGAGCCGCCTGGCGGAAAGCCGACCACGATTTTGAGCGCAGGTTTGTCTTGCGCTTGCACGGCGGGCAGCAGTGAAAAGCTAGCGAGCAGCAAGCAGAGGTGTTGAAGTTTGAATGTCATCGTGGGCGAGGTGAAGGTAGGAAACCTTCACAATGTAGGTGCCAGATGGTTGATTGTTCTAATCAATTGCTCCTCTCGGAAACCCTGATGACACAACGCACCCCTTCTCAACGCCTCGACTCTGTCGACGATTTGCTTTTGTTTCGACTCGGCCTGTTGTCGGCCGAAGCGGGGGCCATGGTCGTGCGTTTGTGCGAAGGGCGTTATGGCATCACGCGCCGCGAATGGCGTGTGCTGGGCTTGCTGTATGGGCGCGAAGGGGTGCCCCCGTCCACGCTGGCTGAGCATGCGCAGTTAGACCGTGCGCGCACCTCGCGTGCCATCAGCACCTTGGTGGAAAAGCAACTGATCATGCGCACCACGACGCCTTCTGATCGACGAGGCGCTCGCTTGACGTTGACGGCAGAAGGTTTGCGCTTGTACCAAGACTTGATGCCCGAGGTGCAAGACATCAATCGCCGCATTTTGGGTGTCTTGTCGCCCGAAGACATGGTGCAGTTAGACAGCTTCCTTGCGCGCTTGCATGCCAGTGCCCAAGCGCTGAAAAAAGAGATCGCGCCTGATTTGCCCAAGACTTACCGCTTGCGGGGGCGTCAATTTTCAGGGGACACGTCGTTGTGACGGTGCTTCCGTCTTGGCACTTGCGCCGCCTTGTCGTTTGGGCGTGTTGTTGGGTGAGTGCGTCAGCGCTGGCGTGGCCCGGCATGGTGACGCATGTGAGCGATGGCGACACGGTGTGGGTGCAGCCGCTGCAAGGGGGCGAGGCTAAGAAAATACGTTTGCTGGGGCTGGACGCGCCCGAGGTGTGCCAAGCGTGGGGGCCGCAGTCGCGCGAGGCCTTGCATGGGGTGTTGCAAGGTCAGTTGGTGGAGGTGCAGGGGCGTTACCGCGACACGTATGGCCGTTTGTTGGCGAACATCTCGCGCCAAGGGCATGACGTGGGGGCGTGGATGGTGGCGCAGGGCCACGCTTGGTCTTCGGGTTACCAGCAGCGCGCAGGCCCGTATGACGCGCTGCAGATGCAGGCACAAAGTCAGCACTTGGGGTTGTTTGCCGATGGGCGGGCTGTGCCGCCTCGGGCGTTCAGAAAGCGTTTTGGGTCTTGCCACTGAGGGCGCTGACTGCGGGTTGCGCAGCGTTGGGGAAGCCTTGGCTTTGTGCTGAGGCTTGGGCGTCAGTGGCTTTGCCCGCAGACGGGGCAGCTGGGGTTGCGCTTCACGCGCATTTCGTTCCATTCCATGCCGCGACCGTCCAACATTTGCAAGCGGCCCACCAAACGCGAGCCGATGCCGGTGATCAATTTGACTGTTTCCATCGCTTGCATGGTGCCAATCACGCCCACCAGCGGCGCGAGCACGCCCATGGTGGCGCAGCGCACTTCTTCTGGCGCGGTGTCTGGCGGGAACAGGCAGGCGTAGCAGGGCGATTGCGCGTCGCGTGCGTCGTACACCGCCAATTGCCCATCCAAGCGAATGGCTGCGCCTGAGACGAGCGGCACTTGGTGCTTCACGCAAGAGGCGTTGACAGCTTGGCGTGTGGTGAAGTTGTCGCAGCAATCGACCACCACGTGCACGGTGGGCACCAAGCGGTCGAGTTCGGCGGCGTCGAGTTTGTGGGCCAGCGGGGTGATGCGCACTTCGGGGTTGAGCGCGTGCATGGCCTGCGCCGCCGAGGTGACTTTGGCTTCGCCCACACGTTTGGTGCTGTGGGCGATTTGACGTTGCAAATTGGTGAGGTCCACCGTGTCGTGGTCGGCGATGGTGATGTGGCCCACGCCCGAGGCGGCCAAGTACAAGGCGACGGGCGAGCCCAAGCCGCCGGCGCCGACGATCAACACATGGCTGTCAATGAGTTGCTGCTGCCCCTCAATGCCCACCTCGTCGAGCAAGATGTGGCGCGAGTAGCGCAGCAGTTGGTCGTCATTCACCGCAAGCGCACCTGTGGCTTATTTGTCTTTTTTCTCGGCAGGACGCTCGGTTTGCGTCTTGCTGGCCAGCACGGGCTGGCCTTTGAGTTGCTTGAGGGCTTGTTGCAGTTGGAAGTCTTGCTCGCTGCCAAATTCAGGCGGGCGACGCTCGCTGTTGGGCTTTTTGGACTCTTCTTCCAAACGCTTCATGGCTTCTTCACGCGCTTTTTCTTTTTCCTTTTCTTTGGCCACGTCTTTGGTATCTTTGCCTTGACCGCTTTCCAAATGCTTGTCGAGGTCGGCTTCACGCATGCGCAAAATGGCGAACGGGCTGCCTTCGGCGGTGTCGTCCAACAACACTTCAGGCACGATGCCTTTGGCTTGGATGGAGCGGCCGCTTGGCGTGTAGTAACGCGCTGTGGTGATCTTCAGCGCCGTGTCTGCACCCAGCTGACGCACGGTTTGCACCGAGCCTTTGCCAAAGGTTTGGCTGCCCATGATGGTGGCGCGTTTGTGGTCTTGCAGGGCACCGGCGACGATCTCGCTGGCCGAAGCCGAGCCTTCGTTCACCAACACCACCAAGGGCACGGTGCGGTAAATGCCTTTGGTCGCTTGGTGCAAGCGGGCAATGGGGTCGTTGCCACTGGTGCGGCGGTAAAACTCAGGCGAGGCTTTGTAGACAAACTTGCTCTCTGCCAATTGACCGTTGGTCGACACCACGGCCACGTTTTCAGGCAAGAAGACGGCCGACACGGCCACCGCGGCATCCAACAAACCACCGGGGTCGTTGCGCAAGTCGAGCACCAAGCCTTTGAGCTTGGGTTCTTGTTTGTAGATCTCTTCGAGTTTCTTGGCGAAGTCGTCCACCGAGCGTTCTTGGAACTGGCTCAAGCGAATCCAGCCCATGCCGGGCTCCATCACTTTGCCTTTGACGCTTTGTGTTTTGATTTCTTCGCGAATGATGTTCACGGGGAAAGTGCGGTTCTCGTCCTTGCGGAAGATGGTCAACAGCACTTTGGTCCCAGGCTCGCCACGCATGCGTTTGACCGCGTCGTTGAGCGAGAGTCCTTTGACGGCGGTGTCATCAATCTTGGTGATCAAGTCGCCCGACTTCATGCCCGCACGGAAAGCGGGTGAGCCCTCGATGGGCGACACCACTTTGATCAAACCTTCTTCTTGGGTGATCTCAATGCCCACGCCCACAAAACGACCGGTAGTGCCTTCGCGGAACTCTTTGAAGGTCTTTTTGTCGTAGTACTGCGAGTGCGGGTCAAGGCTAGCGACCATGCCGGTGATGGCGTCGCTGATGAGCTTTTTCTCGTCCACGGGTTCGACGTAGTCGCTCTTGACCATGCTGAACACGGCGGCGAGCTGCTGCAGCTCTTCCAGCGGCAGCGGTGCCATGTTGGCGCGTGCCGTGGTTTGCAGCGAGACGGTGGTCAGTGCGCCAGCCAGCGCGCCGACGGTGATCCAACCTGCGATCTTGAGTTTGTGGCTCATGTTGCCCTTGAGTGTTGACGTGATTTGCGAGGAAGCCAATATACAACGCGCCTTGGCGGCGCGTGGGTTGACAGCCCGATTAGGCTTTGCCTTGTGAGGCCACTGCCGCAGCAGCTTTGGCGGCAGCTTCGGCGTCGCCCAAGTAATAGTGGCGAATGGGCTTGAGGTTTTCGTCCAGTTCGTACACCAGCGGGATGCCGTTGGGGATGTTCACGCCCACGATGTCGTCATCGCCGATGTTGTCGAGGTACTTCACCAACGCGCGGATGGAGTTGCCATGCGCAGCCACCACGATGCGTTTGCCCGCCTTGATGGCAGGGGCCATTGACTCGTTCCAGAACGGCATGACGCGCTCGACGGTGTCTTTCAGACATTCGGTCAGCGGCACTTGCACGGGGTCCAGTTTGGCGTAACGGGGGTCGCTGCGCTCGCTGCGGGGGTCTGTGGCTTCGAGCACAGGCGGGGGCGTGTCGTAGCTGCGGCGCCAGATCAGCACTTGCTCGTCGCCGTATTGCTTGGCCATGTCGGCTTTGTTCAGGCCTTGCAAGCCGCCGTAGTGGCGCTCGTTCAGACGCCAGCTTTTCACCACGGGCAGCCATGTGCAGTCCATCTCGTCCAAGGCGAGGTACAGCGTGCGAATGGCGCGCTTCAAGACGCTGGTGTAGGCCACGTCGAACTGAAAACCTTCCGCCTTGAGCAAGCGGCCAGCCGTTTTGGCTTGTTCGATGCCCGTGGGGGTGAGGTCCACATCGGTCCAGCCGGTGAAGCGGTTTTCAAGGTTCCAGGTCGATTCGCCGTGGCGGATTAAAACAAGCTTGTACATGGTGTGTGAAACAAAGTCAGTGAAAGGTTGGCCGTGATTTTAGAATGCGGGGCTGACACGAATTTTTCTAACCCCCCTGAACTGGATTCCCCGTGAAATTTATTCTCGACAACTGGATGCTGATCGCCGTGGCGCTCGGCAGCGGCTTCTTCTTGGTGCTGCCTGTGGTGCAAGGCGCCGCCGCCACCGGTATTTCGCCCAATGAGGCTGTGCAGTGCATGAACCGCGAAAAAGGCGTGGTCATTGACGTGTGCAGCGCCGAAGAATTTGCGGCTTCGCATATCAACGGCGCGGTGAACGTGCCTTTGGACCAACTCGAAGGCCGTTTGGCCAGCGTGGTCAAAAACAAAAGCGTGCCTTTGATTTTGGTGTGCGCGGCGGGCTCACGCTCCAAGCGCGCCCAAGCCATGGCTCAAAAACTGGGCTACGAGAAGGTGCATTCTTTGCAGGGCGGACTCAAAGCTTGGAAAGAAGCTAACCTTCCTGTCTTCAAAGCCTAATTACTTCTGAAAGACCTGCATGCAAGCCGTCAAGATGTACACCACCGCCGTTTGCCCGTATTGCATCCGCGCCAAACAATTGTTGACCGCCAAAGGCGTGGCCCACATTGAAGAGGTGCGCATCGACACCGACGCCCAAGCGCGGGCGCACATGATGGAAATCACGGGCCGCCGCACGGTGCCCCAGATTTTCATTGGTGACACCCATGTGGGCGGTTGTGACGATTTGATGGCACTCGACAGTCAAGGCGGTTTACTGCCTTTGTTGCAAGCCTGAAACTGACATAATTCAGCCTCCCGATGGGTCGCCCGCCTCGGTGTTTTGCCGACGCGGGTTTTTTTATGCACTTGGAAAAACAATGTCTGACGAACAACAAACTCCCGTATTTCAAATTCAACGCGTCTACTTGAAAGACATGTCGTTGGAGCAACCCAATTCGCCTGCCATCCTGATGGCTCAAGAGCAGCCGTCGGTGGACATCCAGTTGGGCGTGGGCATGGAACAAGTGGCTGAAGGCATTGTTGAAGTCACCGTGACTGCCACCGTGACCACCAAAATCCAAGACAAAACCGTGTTCTTGGTCGAAGCCAAACAAGCCGGTATTTTTGAAGTGCGCAACTTGCCTGAAGACCAAATGGGTCCCGTCATTGGCATCGCTTGCCCACAAATCATTTACCCCTACCTGCGCGGTAACGTGGCCGACATCATCCAACGCGCTGGTTTCCCACCTGTGCACTTGGCTGAAATCAACTTCCAAGCCATGTACGAGCAACAACAGCAGCAACAAGCTGCCGCTGCGGTTCAGTAAATTCAGAGCGGGTTCAGGCCATGAAGATTGCCGTGCTTGGCGCCGGTGCCTGGGGCACCGCCTTGGCCATCAACGCAGGCGCACACCATGCCGTGACCTTGTGGGCGCGTGATGCCTCGCAAGTGCAAGCCATGCAAGCCGAGCGCGTGAACACGCGCTACTTGCCCGGCTTGCCGTTCACCGCGGGTGTGCAGGTGTCTTCAGACGCTTTGGGCCCTTGGTTGGCCGAGCAAGATTTGGTGGTCGTGGGCTCGCCCATGAGCGCCCTGCGCGGCATGCTGGCCCAATTGGCCCCGATCTTGGGCGACCGAGTGCCTGTGGCTTGGCTGTGCAAAGGCTTTGAAGCGGCGCAGCCTGAGGCCTCTCACTTAGACGCTTCGCACGCCAGTGCTTCACGTCCTGATGCCTCGCCGATGGGTGTGGGTTTGATGGCCCACGAAGTACGCGCGCAAGTCGCCCCCGTGTTGCGCGGTGGCGCATTGAGCGGCCCCAGCTTTGCCCAAGAAGTGGCACGCGGCATGCCCACCGCCTTGGTGGCCGCCAGCAGCGATGCCGCAGCCCGCGACGCCATGGTGCAAGCCTTTCACAACCCCAGCCTGCGCGTGTACGCCAACGACGACATCGTCGGCGTCGAAGTGGGCGGCGCGGTGAAAAACGTGCTCGCCATCGCCACCGGTTTGTGCGACGGCTTGCAACTCGGCCTCAACGCACGTGCGGCGCTGATCACCCGAGGCTTGGCCGAAATCACCCGCTTGGGCGTGGCGCTGGGTGCCAAAGCTGAAACCTTCATGGGTTTGTCGGGCTTGGGCGACTTGGTGCTCACCGCCACCGGCGACCTCAGCCGCAACCGCAAAGTGGGCCTCGCCTTGGCCCAAGGCATGACCTTGCAACAAGCGGTGGACTCACTCGGCCATGTGGCCGAAGGCGTGTACTGCGCCCGTACCGTGGTGCAACGCGCCCAGGCCTTGGGCGTGGACATGCCCATTGCCCAAGCTGTGGTTGCTTTGCTCGATGGGCACATTTCGCCTGCACAGGCCGTGGCTGTGTTGATGGGGCGTGGGGCTAAGGGCGAGTAAAGACGGACGGCAACAGATGCGTGTACTTTTTGCGTGGCTGTTGTGCACTGGTTTGACGGCGTGTGGCGTGCTCACTGAGCAGTCTGTTTATGAAGGCATCCGTGCCACGCAGCGCGCGAAATCCGCCGGTACGGGGCAAGACGACAAAGCCTTGCCAGACTACGACCAATACAACCAAGAGCGCGAGAATCTCAAAAAATAGGTGTCAGCAGCAGCTTTGACCCCATCGCACTCACACCTCCAAGTTATCAATCAACCGCGTCTTCCCCAACTTAGCCGCCCCCAACACCACCAACGGCTCCGCACATGGCCCTGTTAGCGGTGATAAATCATGCTGACGGCGCACCGTCAGATAGTCAGGTTGCCAGCCACGCGCACGCAGGGCTTCCATGGCAGCGGCTTCGGCAGCCGCCACATCGAATGCACCAGCCGCATTGCCCGCACGGGCCGCCGCAGCCAAGCCTTTCAAAGCCATCGACAGTTGCACCGCCTCTGCACGCTCGTCGGCACTCAAGTAGCCGTTGCGTGAGCTGAGGGCCAAGCCGTCGTCGGCACGTCGCGTTTCGCCGCCGATGATCTCAATGGGCAGTGCCATTTGTTGCACCATGCGGCGGATGACCATGAGCTGTTGGTAGTCTTTTTTGCCAAAGAGCGCGATGTTGGGTTGCACGACGTTGAAGAGTTTGTGCACCACGGTGCTCACGCCGACAAAGAAGCCGGGGCGGAAGGCGCCTTCCAAGATGTCGGCCAAGTCTGCGGGGGGGTGCACTTTGAACACTTGGGGTTCGGGGTACAGGTCTTTTTCAGAAGGGGCAAACAGCACGTCGCAGCCGTTGGCGGCGAGTTGTTCGCAGTCGCGCTCAAAGGTGCGGGGGTAGGTGTCGAAGTCTTCGTTGGGGCCGAATTGCAGGCGGTTCACGAAGATGCTGGCCACGGTCATGCCGCCTTGCGGGGCGCGGGCGTCTACCGTTTGGCGGGCCATTTGCATGAGGTCTAAGTGGCCTTGATGCAGATTGCCCATGGTGGCCACAAAGGCGCGCAGTGCAGCGGGTTTGAGGGCGCGACGGAGGTCATCAATGGTGTGGACGATGTGCATGTGTGTGTTTACCAAGCGTGTTCAGCGTTGACGGGAAAGCTGCCGTCTTTCACGGCGGCGACGTAGGCAGCCATGGCGGCTTGCACACTGGGGCTGCCGGTCATGAAGTTGCGTACAAATTTTGGGTTTTTACCGAGGTTGATGCCCAGCATGTCGTGCATCACCAGCACTTGGCCAGCAGTGCCGTTGCCCGCGCCAATGCCAATGGTGTGGCAGCGCGGCAGTTCTTGGGTGAGGGCGGTCGACAGGGCTTCGGGCACCATCTCCAGCACCACCATGGCGGCACCGGCATCTTGCAGATCCAAGGCGTGTTGGCGCAGTTGGGTGGCCGAGTCGCCACGGCCTTGCACGCGGTAGCCGCCCAAGGCGTGCACGGTTTGCGGTGTCAGGCCCAAATGCGCGCACACGGGAATGCCGCGCTCGACCAAGAAGCGCACGGTCTCGGTGGTCCAGCCACCGCCTTCGAGTTTGACCATGTGGGCACCCGCTTGCATCAACACGCTGGCGCTGCGCAGGGCTTGCTCTTTGGACTCGTGGTAGCTGCCAAAGGGCAAGTCGCCAATAATCCAGGTGGTGCCTTGCACGCGTTGCACGCCACGCGCCACGCTTTCGACGTGGTAGCGCATGGTCTCCAACGTCACGCCCACGGTGCTCGACAAACCTTGGCACACCATGCCCAACGAGTCGCCTACCAACAGACATTCCACGCCCGCCGCATCGGCCACGGCGGCAAAGGTGGCGTCGTAGGCGGTGAGCATGGTGATTTTTTCGCCACGCGCGCGCAGCTCGTGCAAGCGCGGCAGGCTGATGGGTTTGCGGGCCGACACGGGCGAGGCCGGTGGCAAGGTGCCGTAGGGTGAGGCAGTTTGACTTTGGGGGGCGTTGCTGGAGTTGCTCATAAAGGGTGCGGCCAGATGCCAGTCGTTGAGGTGTTGGGCGTTAGCTCGGCGTGTAGGCCAAGCGCACGTAAATGGGCGCAAAGGCCTCGGCCTGCGTGATTTCGATCAGCGTTTCTTTGCCCAGTTCGAGCAGCGCGATGAAGGTGACCACCAACACGGGCACGCCCTGTGCGGGGTCAAAGAGTTTTTCAAATTCCACAAAGCGTTGGCCTTGCAGCTTGCGCAGCACGATGCTCATGTGCTCGCGCACCGACAGCTCTTCGCGCGAAATTTTGTGGTGCTGAATGAGTTTGGCGCGCTTCAAAATGTCGGCCCACGCCTGCTGCAACTCCACCACATGCACGTCAGGAAAACGCGGTTGCAACGATTGCTCGATGAACACCTGCGCCTTCAAGAAGTCACGGCCATATTGCGGCACTTCGTTGAGCTTGGCGGCGGCCAGCTTCATTTGCTCGTATTCGAGCAAACGGCGCACCAGCTCGGCACGCGGATCTTCGGGCTCTTGGCCCTCGGCCACCTTTTTGGGCGGCAGCAACATGCGCGATTTGATCTCGATCAGCATGGCCGCCATCAGCAGGTATTCGGCGGCCAGCTCTAAGTTGCGGCTGCGAATCTCGTCCACATAGCTCAGGTACTGGCGCGTGAGCGCCGCCATCGGGATGTCGAGGATGTTGAAGTTTTGCTTGCGGATGAGGTACAGCAGCAAATCCAACGGGCCTTGGAAGGCTTCGAGGAAAACTTCCAGCGCATCGGGCGGGATGTACAAATCCTGCGGCATGGTGAACAGAGGCTCGCCATACAGGCGGGCCACGGCCACGTTGTCGATCACCTCAGGCATGGCGGAGGCGGGGGGTGCCTCAGCGTTGGGCAGGGTGATGTCAGCAGGGTTCACAGGATGCGCTTCATCGAAAGAGCTTAGGCCAAGACCGTCGGTCTTTATGCGTTGGTTTGGTAAACGTAAGGCTTTTGCGCCACGCGACCGGCTTGCAGGTCTTGCTGCACGTCGCGGTTCACCTGTTTGTCCCACAGCAGGGCGCGGCCATCGCGTTGCGCTTGTTCCAAGCCAGGCTTTTGGGCTTTGAGCTGTTCGATGAACTGCGTGGCTTCGGAGGTGTAGTGGTCGCGTTGAAAGATCGACATGGTGAGTATTCCTAAGAGAAGGGATGGATTTTAACGACTGAGGCTGCGTCGGGCCTGACGAGGCAAGCGGCATTCATATTGAGGCAGCCCGCGGCCCGCCTCAACATGCAGTTTTGGGTGTCAGCGCTTGTGCAATGCCTTGTGCCAAATCAGGCGCCCATTCGGCATGCGAGGCCTCGCCCAGCAAACCGCTGCGTTGGGCAATGTCCAGCGGCTGGTGTGCCAAGCCACACAGCACCAAGCGCCGTTGTTTTTTGTGACAGGCACGCGCCAAAGACAGCAGCGCATCGACGCCCGAGGAGTCGATGTAAATCAAGTTTTTCAGGTCCAGCACCACGGCTTGGGTGGGCAGGTTTTCTTCAATGGCTTCCACCAACTTGACGGCGCCAAAAAACAAGGCGCCGTAGAAACGGTGGGCTTGCACCGCATCACCCCGTCCCGCCAAAGCGGGTTGGTCTTGTGCTGACACGGGTTCGGCGCGGGTGAGGTTGGAGATGCGGTAGATGAAGGTCAGGCAAGCCGCAATCAGGCCCACCTCGACGGCCACCGTCAAATCGACCACCACGGTCAGCAAAAACACCGCCAGCAGCGTGGCACGGTAAGGCATGCGGTATTGGCGCAGGTGCACAAATTGGCGCCATTCGCCCATGTTCCACGCGACGAACATCAAAATGGCCGACAAGGCTGCCAGCGGCACATGGCCCGCCAACGGCGCGGCCACCAGCATCACCATCAACAAGGTGAGGGCGTGCACCATACCGGCGATGGGGCTGTTGCCGCCGTTTTTCACATTGGTCACGGTGCGGGCGATGGTGCCGGTGGCGGGCATGCCGCCAAAAAATGGGGTCACCATGTTGGCAATGCCTTGCGCCATCAATTCTTGGTTGGCGTCATGGCGGTCGCCGTAGGGGCCGTCGGCCATCATTTGATCGGCAATGCGGGCGCACAGCAGTGACTCAATTGAGCCCAGCAAAGCCAGCGTGGTGGCCGGAATCAGCAGAAATTTGGCGGTTTCCCAGCTGAAGGTGGGCCACTCAAACGCAGGCAAGGTGCTGGGAATGCTGCCAAAGCGCGAGGCGATGGTTTCTACATCCAAGTTCAGCAATTGGCTGGCCAGCGAGGCCAGCACCAACACCAAGACGGAGCCTGGCACCACGCTGATTTTTTTGGCGTGCGCGTGTTGCTGACTCAGTTTGGGCAGCACAAACTGCCAACTCACCAGCAAGCCCAAGCAGGCACAAGCCAGCAACAAGGCTTGCAGGTTTAGGGTGTCCAAGTGCGAGGCCAGCGTGTGCAAAATGCCAAAAAAGTCAGCGGGCATAGCCTTGACGCTGAGCCCCAAAAAGTCTTTCACCTGCGACACCATGATCAGCACCGCAATGCCGTTGGTGAAGCCGATCACCACGGCGACGGGGATGAAGCGAATCAAGCTGCCCAAGCGCATCAGCCCCATGGCAAACAGCATCATCCCCGACATGACGGTGGCAATCATGAGATTGGCCAAGCCGTAGCGCTCCAAAATGCCATACACGATGACGATGAACGCGCCCGCAGGCCCGCCAATTTGCACGCGGCTGCCGCCCAGAGCCGAAATCAAAAACCCCGCAATGATGGCGGTGAACAAACCCGCTTCAGGCTTGAGGCCCGAGGCAATGGCAAACGCCATGGCCAGCGGCAACGCCACCACGCCTACGGTGATGCCCGCGCCCACGTCTTGCACCAAGCGCGCACGGTTGTACCCCTGCAAGGCGTCGAGCAAACGGGGGCGGAAAAAAGAAAAAGAAGCCAAATTCATCGTTGCCATTTCACGTTGACGTCGTCCAGCACGGGGCGCAAGGCCACAGTCCACAGCAACAACGCCAGCGGCAAGGTGGTGATGTAGCCCCAGCCCTTAAAGCCCAGAGCACCCACCAGTCCGCCACCAAAAAAACAAACAATCAACAGCGCTTGAAGGCGCAAACGTTGACGGTTCGCACGCACCTGAGGCACGCCTTGCGCCGAGGTGGTGCTGCGGTTCACGTAGAACAATTTGCCCAGCTCAATGCCAAAGTCGGTCACCAAACCGGTGATGTGCGTGGTGCGAATTTCGGCGTGGGAAATTTTGGTGATCACCGCGTTTTGCAAACCCATCATGAAGCACAGCAGCATGACGGTGAGTGGCAAGAACACGCTGGCAAAACTGCTGATCGCCGCACCAAACAAACCAAACACCAGCAGCGCCAAAGACTCCAGCAGCAATGGCAAGCTGTACGCGCTGGCGAGATGGCGGCGCAGTCCCCAATTCACCAACACCGCGGTGCACATGGCGCCTGCCACAAAGGCCATCAGACTGCCCAGACCCGTGGCGACCAAATCGAAATGCCCCAGCACCAAGTCGTCGGCGACCGAAGACACCACGCCCGTCATGTGCGAGGTGTAGCGCCCCACAGCTAAAAAGCCGCCCGCATTGGCCGCGCCCGCCACAAAACTCAACACGGCCCCCAACTTGACGTTGGCTTGGGTTGACCGCGCAATGCTGGTCCAGCCGTGGATGAGTGGGAACATGCCGACTTAGTGAATCCGCATGCCGGGCTTGGCGCCGGGCCAGGGGTGCAGCACGTAAATGCCCGCATCGGTTTTGTCGTCCGCGTGGCTGGCTGCGAGCACCATGCCTTCACTCACGCCAAACTTCATCTTGCGTGGGGCCAAGTTGGCCACCATCACGGTGAGTTTGCCTTTGAGGTCTTCGGGCTTGTACATGCTGGCCACGCCTGAGAACACATTGCGTGTTTTACCCTCGCCCACATCGAGCGTGAGGCGCAGCAACTTGGTCGAGCCTTCCACCGCTTCGCAGTTGACGATTTCGGCAATGCGCAAATCGACCTTGGCAAAGTCGTCGATGCTGATGGTGGGGGCGATTTCTTCACCACCGGGGGTGATTTTTTCTTCCACGACGACGGGTGGCTCAAACAAGGCTTCGAGTTGTTCGGGGGTGACGCGTTGCATGAGGTGTTGGTAAGGTTGAATGGTCGCCACGTAGCCTGTGGCGTTCCAGTTTTGCATGCTGGTGCCAGTGAAGGCTTCCACCGCTTGCGCGAGCGCGGGCAGCACAGGGGCCAAGTAGCGGCTCAGCTCTGCAAACGCATTGATGAGCAACGAGCACACCTGGTGCAAGGCTTCGTTGTTGGCGGCGTCTTTGGCCAAGTCCCAAGGTTTGTGTTGGTCCACATACGAATTGACCTTGTCGGCCAGCAACATGATTTCGCGGGCGGCTTTGCCGTATTCGCGGGCGTCATAGGCTTGGGCGATGCTGTCTTTGGCAGCGTGAATGTCGCTCAACAGCGCGGTGCCTTGTTCTCCAAAACTTTGTGTGAGCTTGCCTTCAAAACGCTTGGTCAAGAAACCCGCCGCACGCGACGCGATGTTGACGAATTTGCCAATCAAATCGCTGTTCACGCGCAGCATGAAATCTTCGGCGTTGAAGTCCACGTCTTCGTTTTTGTTGTTCAGCTTGGTGGCCAAGTAGTAACGCAGCCACTCGGGGTTCATGCCGAGGCTGAGGTACTTGAGTGGGTCGAGGCCGGTGCCACGGCTCTTGCTCATCTTCTCGCCGTTGTTGACGGTGAGGAAGCCGTGCACAAACACGTTGTTGGGCGTTTTACGGCCGCTGAAGTGCAGCATGGCGGGCCAGAACAGCGTGTGGAAAGTGACGATGTCTTTGCCGATGAAGTGGTATTGCTCCAGCTGGTCGTTGGCCATGTAGGCGTCGTAGCTCTCGCCACGTTTGTCGAGCAAGTTTTTCAGCGAAGCCAAATAGCCCACGGGTGCGTCGAGCCACACATAAAAGTACTTGCCCGGAGCGTCGGGAATCTCGATGCCGAAGTAAGGCGCATCGCGCGAGATGTCCCAGTCGCCCAAGCCTTCGCTGGTCGTGCCATCGGGGTTGGTGCGCACGGTGAACCACTCTTTGACCTTGTTGGCCACTTCGGGTTGCAGCTTGCCGTCTTGGGTCCACTTTTCCAAGAAGGCCACACAGCGTGGGTCGGACAGCTTGAAGAAGAAATGCTCAGAGCTTTTCAATTCAGGCTTGGCACCCGACAAAGCTGAGAAGGGGTTGATCAGGTCGGTGGGAGCGTACACCGCGCCGCACACTTCGCAGTTGTCGCCGTACTGGTCGTGGGCGTGGCACTTGGGGCACTCGCCTTTGATGAAGCGGTCGGGCAAGAACATGTTCTTCTCGGGGTCGAAGAACTGGTCAATCGTGCGGCGCTCGATCAGTGAGCCGCCTTCAGATTCGGGAATGTCGCGCAGGTCACGGTAAATCTGGCGGGCCAGCTCGTGGTTCTCGGGCGCATCGGTGCTGTGCCAGTTGTCAAACTGGATGTGGAAGCCGTCCAAGTAGGGCTTGCGGCCTGCGGCGATGTTGGCTACAAACTGCTGCGGTGTGATGCCAGCCTTCTCGGCGGCAATCATGATGGGCGCGCCGTGCGTGTCGTCAGCGCCCACGAAATCAACCTGGTGGCCCTGCATTCGCTGGAAACGCACCCAGATGTCGGCCTGGATGTACTCCATGATGTGGCCGATGTGGAAATTGCCGTTGGCGTAGGGCAGGGCGGTGGTGACGAAAAGCTGGCGCTGTGACATTTAGAACAAGACCTTTGAACAAGGGGGTGGATTTTAGTTCCTGCAAAATTTGCCCATGAACCTCCCTAGCTTTGACGAATTCAAACAAACCGCCATGGCCGCCGGCTTTGACGAAGTCCTGGCCCGCGATTGGGCGCCCAACACCGTGTTGGACACCCACACCCACCCGTTTGCTGTGCAAGCCGTGGTGACGCAAGGTGAGATGTGGCTGACCGTGGATGGCCAAACCCAGCACCTGTTGCCGGGCTCAACCTTCGCGCTGGCCCGCGATGTGCCCCACGACGAGCGCTATGGCCCCGAGGGCGCGGCGTATTGGGTGGCGCGTAAAAACGCTTGATTGGCGACGCACGTTCGTCGGTTTCTCTCATTCATAGGCGCTCAGTCGCACGGATGACCTGCGTTGCATGCGGTCAAACGCGCCGCGCTAGACTTGCGCGCAATTCCTATTTCAAGAACAAAGAAGTTTTATGGCCCTGAACGAACAAGCCCTGACCGCCGCCCTGCAGACCGTCATCGACCCCAACACGGGCAAAGACTTTGTCACCACCAAAGCCCTGAAAAACCTGCAAATTCAAGGCGGCGATGTGTCGTTTGATGTGGTGCTGGGCTACCCCGCCAAGAGTCAAATTGCAGGTTTTCGCAAAGAATTGATCGCTGCTGCCAAAGGCGTGGCGGGTGTCGAGAACGTATCGGCCAACATCACCATGAACATCGTGGCGCACGCCGCGCAGCGCGGTGTGGCTTTGCTGCCCCAAGTCAAAAACATCATTGCCGTGGCCTCGGGCAAGGGCGGCGTGGGCAAAAGCACCACCGCCGCCAACTTGGCGCTGGCCTTGGCCGCTGAAGGCGCGAGCGTGGGTTTGCTGGACGCCGACATTTACGGCCCCAGCCAGCCCATGATGATGGGCATCGAAGGCCGCCCCGAAAGCACGGACGGCCAAACCATGGACCCGTTGGAAAACTACGGCGTGCAAGTCATGTCCATCGGTTTCTTGGTGGACCAAGACGAAGCCATGATCTGGCGTGGCCCCATGGCCACCCAAGCGTTGGAGCAGTTGTTGCGCCAAACCAATTGGAAGGCGCTGGACTATTTGATCGTCGACATGCCCCCCGGCACGGGCGACATCCAGCTCACGCTCAGCCAGCGCGTACCCATGACCGGCGCGGTGATCGTCACCACGCCGCAAGACATTGCGTTGTTGGACGCCAAAAAAGGCATCAAGATGTTTGAGAAGGTGGGCGTCCCCATCCTCGGTTTGGTGGAGAACATGGCCGTGCACGTTTGCACGAATTGCGGTCACATCGAGCACATCTTTGGCGCCGATGGTGGCAAGAAGATGGCCGAGCAATACAACATGGACTACTTGGGTGCCTTGCCCCTGAACATGCAAATTCGCCTGCAAGCCGACAGCGGCAAACCCACCGTGGTCGCCGATCCTGACGGCGAAGTGGCAGGCATCTACAAGGCCGTGGCCCGTCAAGTGGCGGTGAAGATCGCGGCCAAGGCCAAAGACTTCTCCAGCAAATTCCCAAGCATCAAGATCTCCAAAGACACCTGAGCGCCGGTTTTTCGGTGCCAGCCCAACCCGCAACCGCGTCCGCGTTTGCGGGTTTTTGCTGTCTGCACTATTTTGCAGTTCAACTCGAATTTGCATTAAAGTGCAGCCATGTCTTACGCTGACGACGACCTCACCCGCCATCCGTTTCTCACCACCTTGGGCGAGCGCGTGCGTACTTTGCGCGCGCGTCGCGGCCTCACGCGCAAGGCGGTGGCGCAGGCGGCACGCGTGTCGGAGCGGCATTTGGCCAATTTGGAGTCGGGCACCGGCAACGCGTCCATCCTGATTTTGTTGCAGGTGGCGCAGGCGCTGCAATGCACGATTTTTGAGCTGTTGGGCGACGTGACCACTTCTTCGCCTGAGTGGCTGTTGATTCGTGAATTGCTCGAAAAGCGCAACGAAGGCGAGCTGCGCCGCGTGCGGCAGCAGATTGGCGACATGTTTGGCACCCATGGCGACGAGCAAGCGCGCAGCAACCGCATCGCCTTGGTGGGTTTGCGTGGTGCAGGCAAAACCACCTTGGGTCAGCGTTTGGCAGACGATTTGGGGTTCCCCTTCATCGAACTCAGCCGCGAGATCGAGAAGTTTGCGGGTTGCAGCATCAGCGAAATTCACAACCTCTACGGCACCAATGCTTACCGCCGCTACGAGCGCCGCGCCTTGGAAGAGGCGATTCAGATCTACCCCGAAGTGGTTATCGCCACCCCCGGCGGCTTGGTGTCGGACTCTGCCACGTTCAACGAAACGCTGTCGCATTGCTTCACGGTGTGGCTCAAAGCCGCGCCCGAAGACCATTTGGGCCGCGTCGCCGCACAAGGCGACATGCGCCCCATGGCGGGCAGCAAAGAGGCGCTGGAAGATTTGAAGCGCATCTTGGACGGCCGCTCGGCCTTCTACGCCAAAGCTGACCTCACCTTTGACACCAGCGCCCAGCCGTTGGACGACAGCTTTTTAGCGCTGCGCACCCAAGTGCGTCAGGCGCTGAAGCTGCCGCTTTAAGTTTCCCCATCTGTTCGGCCTAGGCATATTCCCTAACATGCACAAAAATGCAGTTGCAAAATTTAGAATATGCAATATGATGCACATCACGGCGATGAATTCATCGCATGTCATGAACCAGCGCCAAGCCACCTTTGGAGATTCCCATGAGCCAAGCCAACACCGTCGACTACCAGATTGACCCCAGCCAGTACAAACACTGGTCGGTCAAGTACGAAGGCGAAATCGCCACCTTGCAACTCAACATCAACGAAGACGGCGGCATTCGCCCTGGCTACAAGTTGAAGCTCAACTCCTACGATTTGGGTGTGGACATTGAGTTGTACGACGCGCTGCAACGCATCCGCTTTGAGCACCCCGAAGTCAAAAGCGTGGTGGTCACCAGCTTGAAAGACCGCATCTTCTGCTCGGGCGCCAACATCTTTATGTTGGGGCTCTCCACCCACGCGTGGAAAGTGAACTTCTGTAAGTTCACCAACGAAACCCGCAACGGCATTGAAGACTCCAGCCGCCACGACGGCCTGAAGTTTGTGGCTGCTGTGAACGGCGCTTGCGCGGGCGGTGGCTACGAATTGGCCTTGGCCTGCGACGACATTGTGTTGGTGGACGACCGTTCTTCCAGCGTGTCGCTGCCCGAAGTGCCTTTGCTGGGCGTGTTGCCAGGCACCGGCGGTTTGACCCGCGTGACCGACAAGCGCAAAGTGCGCCACGACCACGCCGACATCTTCTGCACCAGCGTGGAAGGCGTGCGTGGCCAAAAAGCGGTGGACTGGCGCTTGGTGGACGAGGTCGCCAAGCCCGCCAAATTTGCCGAAGCCGTGCAAGCCCGTGCCCACAAGTACGCCGCCACCAGCAAGCGCCCCGGCGCCGCTGCCGCTGGCAAAGGCGTGACGCTCACACCTTTGAACAAAACCGTCACGGCTGACGCGCTGACCTATGAATACGTGCAAGTCGCCATCGATCGCGCCAAGCGCACCGCGACCATCACCGTCCACGCGCCCAAAGCCGCCGTGCCCACCACGGTGGAAGGCATCGAAGCCGCTGGTGTGAACTGGTACCCGCTGCAAATGGCCCGCGAGTTGGACGACGCCATTTTGAACATGCGCACCAACGAGTCGGACATCGGCACTTGGCTCTTGCGCACCGCTGGCGACGTGCAACTCGCCTTGGATTCAGACGCCGTGCTGGCCCAGCACCAAGCCCATTGGCTGGTCAACGAAACTTTGGGCATGCTGCGTCGCACCTTGGCCCGCATTGACGTGTCGTCGCGCTCGTTGTTCGCTTTGATCGACGAAGGTTCTTGCTTCGCGGGCACCTTGGCCGAGTTGGCCTTTGCTGCCGACCGCGCTTACATGTTGGCCTTGCCCGACGCGCCTGAAAAAGCGCCCAAGTTGGCTTTGAGCGAACTCAACTTCGGCCACTTCCCGATGGTCAATCACCAGTCGCGCTTGCAACGTCGTTTCTACGAAGAAGTTACGCCACTTGAAAACGTGCGTGCTGTCGTGGGCCAACATCTGGACGCCGACCAAGCGCTGGCCTTGGGGCTGGTCACCGCCGCGCCAGACGACATCGATTGGGCCGACGAAATTCGCCTCGCCGTCGAAGAGCGCGCAGCCATGTCGCCGGACAGCTTGACGGGTTTGGAAGCCAACTTGCGCTTCTGCCAAAAAGAGTCGATGGAAACCCGCATTTTTGGCCGCCTCTCGGCGTGGCAAAACTGGATCTTCCAGCGCCCCAACGCCGTCGGCGAAAAGGGTGCCCTGAAGGTCTACGGCAAGGGCGAAAAAGTCCAGTTCGACATGAACCGCGTTTGATGTTTTTTGTGTTGTGCAGCGTGGTTCCCGGTGGTCCGCGCTGCAACCGAAATTTTCCCCCACCGTTGCTTTAATTTCTGGAGACTCTCATGTCCGGTATCAACTACAGCGAAAAAATCCCCAACAACGTCAACTTGAGCGAAGACCGCACCTTGCAGCGCGCGCTTGAGCAGTGGCAGCCCAACTTCATCAACTGGTGGGACGACATGGGCCCCGAAGGCTCCACCGACATGGACGTGTACTTGCGCACAGCCGTGAGCGTGGACCCCCAAGGCTGGGCCCAGTTCGGCCACGTCAAGATGCGCGACTACCGTTGGGGCGTGTTCATGAACCCCGGCGAGCAAGACCGCAAGATCCATTTCGGCGACCACATCGGTGAAAAAGCTTGGCAAGACGTGCCTGGCGAACACCGCGCCAACCTGCGCCGCATCATCGTCACGCAAGGCGATACCGAGCCAGCATCGGTCGAGCAACAACGCCACCTGGGCTTGACTGCGCCCAGCATGTATGACCTGCGCAACCTGTTCCAGATCAACGTCGAAGAAGGCCGCCACCTGTGGGCCATGGTGTACCTGTTGCACAAATACTTCGGCAAAGACGGCCGTGAAGAAGCCGACGCCCTGCTGCAGCGCAACAGCGGCAACGAAGACAACCCCCGCATCTTGCAGGCGTTCAACGAGAAGACCCCTGACTGGTTGTCGTTCTTCATGTTCACCTACTTCACCGACCGCGACGGCAAGTTCCAGTTGTGCGCTTTGGCCGAGTCGGCATTCGACCCGCTGGCCCGCACCACCAAGTTCATGCTGACCGAAGAAGCGCACCACATGTTCGTGGGCGAGTCCGGTGTGAGCCGCACCATCCAGCGCACCGTGGACGTGATGAACCAGCTGAAAACCGACGACGTGGCCAAGCTGCGCGCTGCAGGTGTGATTGATCTGCCGACCATTCAGCGTTACATCAACTTCCACTTCTCGGTGACCATCGACTTGTTCGGTGCCGACGAGTCTTCCAACGCGGCCACCTTCTACAGCTCGGGCCTGAAAGGCCGTTACGAAGAAGGCAAGCGCGGTGATGACCACGTGCTCAAGGGCAACAGCTACAAGATCTTGTCGGTCGAAGACGGCAAGCTGATCGAAAAAGAAGTGCCGATGCTCAACGCTTTGAACGAAGTGCTGCGCGACGACTACATCACCGACTCCAAAGGCGGCATCGACCGTTGGAACCGTGTGATTGCCAAGGCGGGCATTCCTTTCACATTGACAGCGCCCCATAAAGCGTTCCACCGCAACATCGGCTCTTTGTCCGGCTCCAAGATCACGCCCGATGGCCGTGTGGTGACCGATGAAGAGTGGATGTCCAAGGTCGGCGAGTGGCTGCCTACCAACGAAGACCGCGCTTATGTGGCCAGCCTGATGGGTCGTGTCGTGGAGCCAGGCAAGTTCGCCAACTGGATCGCGCCTCCTGTCATGGGCATCAACCGCCAGCCCGTGGACTTCGATTACGTCCGTTTCAACTGAGTTAAATTTGTGCCATGAACGCCACCACCGAACTCATTCAGCAGCATCTGATCGATCCTGAGATCTGTATCCGATGCAACACCTGTGAAGCCACATGTCCGGTGGGGGCGATCACGCACGATTCGCGCAATTACGTGGTCATCGCCGACAAATGCAATTTGTGTATGGCCTGCGTGCCACCGTGCCCCACGGGCTCCATCGACAACTGGCGCAGCATGCCCAAAGCGGCGGCGTACAGCATCGAAGAGCAATTGACGTGGGACGAGTTGCCCGCAGCCTTGACCGACGCCGAGTTGCAAGCGGCGGGTGTGTCGGGCGATGCGTCCGCAGAACCTCAAGCGAGCGCGCCTTCAGCAGCGTCTGTGAGTGCCTCACCCGGTGAGGGCGAGGCGTTCAACTCAGGCGCGTTTGGTGCCAGCACGCCGCCTTGGTCCGCCGCGCATCCGTACACCAATTTGCATGGCCCCAAAGCGCCAGTGACAGCCAGCGTGGTGGGCAATGTGCAGGTCAACGAGGCAGGCACGGTCAACGAAACGCACCACATCGTGCTCGACTTTGGCAGCCTGCCGTTCCCCGTGTTGGAGGGCCAATCGATTGGCATCATCCCGCCCGGTGTGGATGCGCAAGGCAAGCCACATCACGCACGCCAATACTCGATTGCCAGCCCGCGTAACGGCGAGCGCCCCGGTTACAACAACCTGTCGTTGACGGTGAAACGTGTGGTCGAAGACCACCAAGGCAAAGCCGTGCAAGGCGTGGCGTCCAACTTCTTGTGCGACATGAAAACCGGTGACACGGTGCAGGTGATTGGCCCCTTCGGCGCCAGTTTCTTGATGCCCAATCACCCCAAGTCGAACATCGTCATGATTTGCACGGGCACCGGCAGTGCGCCCATGCGCGCCATGACCGAGTGGCGTCGCCGCTTGCGCGCCAGTGGCAAGTTTGAAGGCGGCAAGCTCATGCTGTTCTTTGGTGCTCGCACCCAAGAAGAGTTGCCTTACTTTGGCCCGCTGCAAAAGCTGCCGAAAGATTTCATTGATATTCAGTTTGCGTTCTCACGCACGCCTGGCCAGCCCAAGCGCTACGTGCAAGACCTCATGCGCGAACGCAGCGCCGATGTGGCGGCCTTGCTCAAAGACCCCAACACGTATTTCTATGTGTGCGGTTTGAAGAGCATGGAAGAAGGCGTGGTCATGGCCTTGCGCGACATCGCCAACGACGCAGGCCTTGGCTGGGACAACGTGGCGCCCGCTTTGAAGCGCGAAGGGCGCTTGCACCTAGAAACTTACTGAGTGATTTTGTAAAACACGTAGTCGTGCATCACGCCGTTGCTGGCGCGTTGCCCCGCGTGTGACAGCACCGCGCCGAGTTTCTCCACCGCCTTGCGCGATCGGAAGTTGCTGGCGCCCACATGAAACCAAACCGTGTTGGCCCATTGAAACGCGTGGGCCACCATGAGTTGCTTCATGCTGGCGTTGGTCGGGCCACCCCAAAGATGGCGGGCTAAAAAGGTGTAACCCACCGCGACCTCGCCAGACGTCGCATCCCAATCGTAAAACCGCGACGAGCCCACCAATTGGCGGGTGTCGTTGTCAACCACGACCAATGCACCGCTGCCTGTGAGGGCTGGGTTGAAAAAATGGCGTTCAAACACGTCTTTTTGATAGCGGTTGGGGTCTGGGTGTTGCGCCCAAATCAGTGGGTCAGACGCGATGGCGTACAGCGCATCGAAATCCTCGCGTTGCATCGGGCGCAAGGTCAGGCGGGCGTTGCTGAGCGTGGGTTGCAGGTGAAAAAGTGTGGGATCGTGCATGGGAGTTTGTTTCTAAAACGTGGGGCAAAACGAGCGATGTTTGAACGAGATTAACCCCAAAAGACCGCGCAAGTCAGCTGGCCCGCTACCATTGCCCCCCTATGAATCACCGACCCTATCTGCAAGTTGCTGTTGTCATGCGCCGCGAGCGCGTGCCTGGCGCCATGAGCCGTTGGCAAACTTGGCGCTGGGTGCTGCACGATGTGGTGGGTCACGACCTCACGCCGCACGAAGAACACTTTGGCACCGCACCGCGTTGCCTGCGTCAGACCGAGGACGAGCAGTTGTGGCTGCACCCCGGCTTCACCGTTGAACTGTTCAAAGACGATGCCGAGGGCTATTACCTCAACAGCACCACGCCTGCGCCGTGTTGGTTTGTGCTGTGGCGCATGGAAGAAGAGCCCGCCATTAGCGACGAGGTGATGGCCGTGCCCACCATGGTCAGCCTGAGTTACCACGATGCAGGCCGCTGGTTGGACGCCCAAGAAAACGTGGACCAAGTGCCCGCCCCGCAAGAGGTGGTCGCGTGGATGAATGAATTCATGGACGAGCATTGGGTGGTCGAGGCCAAGCGCCGCAAACGCCCCGACAGCTTCAGAGCCTTGCAAGACCGCTTTGGCAACCCCGCGTCTGTGAGCACCGAAAAAACTCGCGGTGGTGGCATGGGTGGTGGTAACTCCGGAGGCGCTGGCCATGGCCAATGACGAAACGCCCGCTGGCTTTTTAAGCCGCTGGTCGCGCCGAAAAGCGGAGGTGCGCGAAGGCCGCGTGTTGGATGAACCGCCAGCGCCGACCCCCATCTCGACCCGTGCTGTGCCACAACCCAGTGCGCAATCAGCCCTTGCCGATGCTCCCCCAGCCGCGGCTCAGACTGGGCAGCCAACGCCCAAACCCGAAGCGCCCACTTTGGCGGATGTGGACCAACTCACACCAGAGTCCAGCTATGCCAACTTCATGTCCCGCGACGTGGCCCCCGAGGTCAAAAACGCGGCGATGAAAAAACTGTTCAGCGATCCGCACTTCAATGTGATGGACCGCATGGACATTTACATTGACGACTACGGCATTCCCGACCCCTTGCCTGCCGCCATGCTGCGTCAAATGACCAGCGCCAAGTTCTTGAACTTGTTCGACGACGAGCCCGAGCTTGTCGACACCCCTTCACTCACAGATAGCCCCACGCATGACCACGCTGATTTGCGACTGCAACCAGACGCAGCCCCTAGACCCGAAGGCACTGAGCCAAAGCCTCTCTGAAAACCTCACGCTGCACACGGCCTTGTGCCGTCGTGAAGCGGGGGCGTTTGTCAAGGCCGTGCAAGGCACCGACGATGTCGTGGTGGCCTGCACCCAAGAGCAACGCTTGTTTGGCGACTTGGCCGTGGAGGCGCAAGCCAAAACCTCGGTCATCAAATTCGTCAACATCCGCGAGACCGGTGGTTGGAGCAGCGACGCCAAAAACGCAGCGCCCAAAATGGCCGCGCTCTTGGCCGCTGCGCATTTGCCCGAGCCCGAACCCGTCACCACCGTCACCTTCAAAAGTGCAGGGCGCTTGCTGATCTTGGGCGACATCGACGAAGCCGAAAAAGCCGCGGCGTTGTTGGCCGACACCTTGAACGTGACGATCTTCACCCAAGGCGCGGGCGACGCGGGCGGCTCCCAAGACCGCCGCTACCCCGTGTTGGGCGGCAAAGTGTTGCGCGTGGACGGGTGGTTGGGCGCCTTCACCCTGACATGGCAACGCACCAACCCGATTGATTTGGATCTGTGCACCCGTTGCAACGCCTGCGTGGCTGCTTGCCCTGAGCAAGCGATTGGCCTGGACTACCAAATTGACCTGAACAAATGCACCTCGCACCGCGATTGCGTGACCGCTTGCGGCGCCATCGGTGCGATTGATTTTCAGCGCGTGGCACAAGAAGAAACGGCGGAGTTCGACTTGGTGCTCGACCTGCGCACGCACAGCGCGTTCAACCGCCATGCCTTGCCGCAAGGCTACTTCCGTGAAGCCAGCGTGGCCAACCTCATGCGCTTGCGCGAGTTGGTGGGTGAGTTTGAAAAGCCCAAGTTTTTTGCCTACAAACAAAAGCTGTGCGCGCACAGCCGCAACGAACAAGTGGGCTGCAACGCCTGCGTGGACATTTGCTCGGCCGAAGCGGTCAGCTCCGACAAGTCACGTCAGCAAATCAAGGTCAACCCCAACCTGTGCGTGGGCTGCGGCGCATGCACCACCGTCTGCCCGACGGGGGCGTTGACCTACGGTTACCCACGCGCCAGCGAGCAGGGGCAAAAGCTCAAAACGCTGCTCAGCACCTATCAAAAAGCGGGCGGCAAAGACGCCGTCATCTTGTTGCACAGCCAAGAGGCGGGCCAAGCGGTGATGCAAGAGTTGGGCCGTGCGGCGCAGCTCAAGCTGGCGCAGGGCGTGCCCGCGCACGTCATCCCCGTGTCGGTGTGGCACACGGCCAGCTTGGGGCTGGAGGTGTGGTTGTCGGCCTTGGCCTATGGTGCGGCTCAAGTTCTGGTGCTGGTCACCGCTGAGGAGGCTCCGCAATACTTGGACGGTTTGCAAGCGCAGATGGACCAAGCGCAGGCTTTGCTGGAAGGCTTGGGCTTTGCCAAACCTGCCCAAGCGCCGGTGCAACTGGTGCGCGCCACGCAAGCCTTGGAATTGGATGCGGAGTTGCAACGTCTGACCACGGGCAAGTCACGCTTGAACGCGGCTGTGCCTTTGGCCACCTTTGCGGTCACGGCTGAAAAACGCAGCACCTTGAATTTTGTGATCGACCACTTGCTGGAGCATGCCCCTGCCTTGAAGGCCAACACCGCCACCGAAGCGCTGGCCTTGCCCGCCGACGGTGCTTTGCTGGGCACGGTGGAGGTCAACAAAGACAGCTGCACCTTGTGCATGAGCTGCGTCAGCGCCTGCCCCGCCAACGCTTTGCAAGACAACCAGCAAGCGCCGCAGCTGCGCTTCTTCGAGAAAAACTGCGTGCAGTGCGGCTTGTGCGTCAGCACCTGTCCTGAAAAAGCGCTGAACTTGGTGCCGCGTTTGCTGCTGACACCCCAGCGCAAAGAAGTGCGCGTGCTCAACGAAACCCAGCCCTATGGCTGCATCCGCTGCCGCAAACCCTTTGGCACGCTCAAAGGTGTGGAAGCCATGATCGGCAAACTCGCTGGCCACGCCATGTTCCAAGGCGCGGCGCTGGAACGCCTCAAAATGTGCGGCGACTGCCGCGTGATCGATATTTATTCGTCTGGCGACGAGCAAAAAATCCTCTAAATTATTTGTATGACCGCACCTCACCTGACCTCTGCCCTTGACGAAGAAACCGCGCGCGCCGAGTTGTATGGCTTGATTGCCGAGCTGTTTTACGCCCCTGCACGCCCCGACATGCTGGCCCAGTTGCGCGTGGCGCCCACCGAAGCGCCCACTGCCGGTGGCTTTTTGGAGGAGCCTTGGCGCCAGTTGGTCGGCGTCACCCGCGACATGGACGATCTGAGCATTCAGCACGAACACGACGCCTTGTTTGGCGGTGTGGGCAAGCCCGAGGTCTACGTGTACGCGTCGCACTTTTTGACGGGTTTCTTGAACGAAAAGCCGTTGGCCCAGTTGCGCACCGATTTGGCCGCGTTGAGGCTCACGCGTGACGCCAGCACCATGTCCGAAACCGAAGACCATGTGTCGTATGTTTTTGAAGTCATGCGCTTTTTGGTGGCGGGCGACGATGTGTCTGTGTCCAACCTCACGCAACAAGCGAAATTTTTTGGCAACCATGTGCAAACCTGGTTGCCCGCGTTTTGTGATGCGTTGCAAGCCAATCCACGCGCCCGCTTTTACGGGGCCTTGGCCGAGTTGACGCGCGCATTTGTGAGCGTTGAGTCACAAGGCTTTGACATGCTGAGTTGAGTGCATGGGCGCGTTTCACTTCTTCTTTTGAAGAGAGTGAGGCGTTTGGAGGGGGGCAAAGCGGCGTTTCGCCGAGGATCCCGTACTTTTTCCGAGTGTTTTCTAGTGCTTTGGCGTAACTACGTACTAGACAAACGCCTTTATTCGATACAGTATGCAAAGTTGTGCATACGCACAAACCCAAGAGGAGCAAGACATGCAAAAAGAACACGCCAAAGACCAAGCTGCGCCATCGCGCCGTGGTTTCTTTATGGGCGCAGCAGCCGCTGGTGCTGCCGTCGCCGCAGTCACCACATTGCCGGGTGTGAACGCACCCGAAGCGGCCGTCAAAGCACTGCCTCCCGCGCCTGAAAACGGTGGCGGATACAGCTTGAGCGAGCACGTCAAACGCTATTACCAGACCGCCCGCGTCTGATTTGGAGCACCTATGTTGTTAACCCGTAAATCTTCCAGTGCTGCCAGCCCATCGGCTGGTGGTTCGACTTTGGTCAACCGCCTGCAGCGCGGTTTGTCGCAAGCCTTGCCGACTTTGGACCGCCGCGGTTTTCTGCGTCGCTCCGGTTTGGGCATTGGTGTGGGCTTGGCTGCTACACAGCTGAGCTTGGTCAAAAAAGCGCAAGCCTCAGGCACGATGTCTGGCGATACGCCCAACAAAATTGAAGTCAAACGCACGGTGTGTACCCACTGCTCGGTGGGTTGTGCGGTCGATGCCGTGGTTGAAAACGGCGTCTGGGTACGCCAAGAAGCGGTGTTTGATTCGCCCATCAACCTCGGCGCCCATTGCGCCAAAGGTGCGGCCTTGCGCGAGCACGGCCATGGCGAGTTCCGCTTGCGTTACCCCATGAAATTGGTCAACGGTAAGTACGAGCGCATCAGCTGGGACACGGCCTTGGACGAAATCAGCGCCAAGCTGTTGGAGCTGCGCAAGACCTCTGGCCCCGACAGCGTGTACTGGATCGGTTCGTCCAAGCACAACAACGAACAAGCCTATTTGCTGCGCAAGTTCGTGAGCTACTTCGGTAGCAACAACTGCGACCACCAAGCCCGTATTTGCCACTCCACCACCGTGGCCGGTGTGGCCAACACGTGGGGTTACGGCGCGATGACCAACTCGTACAACGACATGCAAAACAGCAAGGTCGCGATGTACATCGGTTCCAACGCGGCAGAAGCCCACCCTGTGTCCATGATGCACATGCTGCATGCCAAAGAAAACGGCTGCAAGATGATCGTGGTGGACCCACGTTTCACACGCACGGCAGCGAAGGCCGACGAGTACGTGCGCATTCGTTCGGGCTCTGATATTGCTTTCTTGTTTGGCTTGTTGCATGTCATTTTTAAGAATGGCTGGGAAGACAAGAAGTACATCAACGACCGCGTGTTCGGCATGGACAAGGTCAAAGAAGAAGTGATGGCCAAGTGGACGCTCGACAAGGTCGAAGAAGTCTGCGGCGTGTCGCCTGAACAGGTGACCAAGGTTGCCACCATGCTTCACGAAAACAACCCCGGTACGGTGGTGTGGTGTATGGGGCAAACCCAGCACACCATTGGTAACGCCATCGTGCGTGCCTCGTGCATCTTGCAATTGGCTTTGGGCAACATCGGCAAGTCCGGTGGCGGCACCAACATTTTCCGTGGCCACGACAACGTGCAAGGCGCGACCGACGTGGGTCCTAACCCCGACTCGTTGCCCGGCTATTACGGCATCGTCGAAGGTTCATGGAAGCATTTCGCCAAAGCATGGGGCGTGGAATTCGATTGGCTCAAAGGTCGTTTTGCATCGCCCGCGATGATGACCAAGCCCGGTATCACTGTGTCGCGTTGGATCGACGGCGTGATGGAAAAGAACGAGCTCATCGACCAAGACAGCAACCTCAAGGCCGTGTTCTATTGGGGCCATGCCCCCAACTCACAAACCCGTGGTTTGGAGATGAAGCGTGCCATGGACAAGCTGGACTTGTTGGTGGTCGTTGACCCCTACCCATCGGCCACGGCAGCGATGGCTGCCATGCCCGGCAAAGCCGAAGACCTCAACCCCAACCGCGCGGTCTATCTGTTGCCGGCTGCCACGCAGTTTGAAACCAGCGGTTCTTGCACGGCTTCAAACCGTTCGTTGCAATGGCGTGACAAGGTCATCGAACCTTTGTGGGAGAGCCGCACCGATCACATGATCATGTATCAGTTCGCCCAAAAGCTCGGTTTTGGTCCAGAGTTGGTCAAGAACTACAAGCTGCAAAAAGTCAAAGGCATGGACGAACCCATGCCCGAAGACATCTTGCGTGAAATCAACAAGTCGGTTTGGACCATTGGCTACACCGGCCAAAGCCCAGAGCGACTGAAAGCGCACATGCGCAACATGCATTTGTTTGACGTGAAGACCCTCAAGTCCAAAGGCGGCAAAGACAAAGAAACTGGTTACGACTTCGGTGGCGATTACTTCGGCTTGCCTTGGCCTTGTTACGGCACGCCCGAACTCAAGCACCCAGGCACCTCCAACCTGTACGACACCTCCAAGCACGTCATGGACGGCGGCGGTAACTTCCGTGCCAACTTTGGCGTCGAGAAAGACGGCAAAAACCTGTTGGCAGAAGATGGCTCGCACTCCAAAGGCGCGGACATCACCACGGGCTACCCTGAACTCGACCACGTTTTGCTCAAGAAACTCGGTTGGTGGGACGAACTCACCGATGCCGAAAAAGCATTGGCCGAGGGCAAGAACTGGAAGACCGACAACTCGGGCGGCATGATCCGTGTGTTTATGCAGAACCACGGTTGCCATCCTTTTGGCAACGCCAAAGCGCGTGCCGTGGTGTGGAACTTCCCAGACCCCATCCCACAACACCGCGAGCCTTTGTATGGCACGCGTCCTGACTTGATGGAAAAGTACCCCACGCACGCTGACAAAAAAGCGTTCTGGCGTCTGCCCACTTTGTACAAGACGATCCAAGACAAAAACATCGCCGACAAGGTGCACGAGAAGTTCCCGCTCATCCTCACCTCGGGCCGTTTGGTCGAGTACGAAGGTGGCGGCGAAGAGACCCGTTCCAACCCTTGGCTGGCCGAGCTGCAACAAGAAGCCTTTGTTGAGATCAACCCCAAGACTGCGGCTGACCGTGGCATTCGCAATGGCGAGCGCGTGTGGCTGTTGGGCGCGACTGGTGCACGCTTGAACGTACAAGCTTTGGTGACAGAGCGTGTGGACACCGGCACCGTTTGGATGCCGTTCCACTTCTCGGGTCGTTGGCAAGGCAAGGACATGCTGGAGCACTACCCCAAGGGTGCAGCGCCCATCGTGCGCGGTGAGGCTGTGAACACAGCCACGACTTATGGTTACGACAGCGTGACCATGATGCAAGAAACCAAAACCACCGTTTGCAACATCGAACGCGCCTAAGGAGAATTAAATGGCACGCATGAAATTTATCTGTGACGCTGAGCGTTGCATCGAGTGCAACGGTTGCGTTACCGCTTGTAAAAATGAACACGAAGTGCCATGGGGCGTGAACCGCCGCCGTGTGGTGACTTTGAACGACGGCGTCCCCGGCGAGAAATCGATCTCTGTCGCGTGTATGCATTGTTCAGATGCACCTTGCATGGCCGTTTGCCCTGTGAACTGCTTCTACAAGACCGACGAAGGCGTGGTCTTGCACGACAAAGACATTTGCATTGGCTGCGGCTACTGCTCTTACGCTTGCCCGTTCGGCGCACCTCAGTTCCCAAGCCAAGGCACCTTCGGTGTGCGCGGCAAGATGGACAAGTGCACCTTCTGTGCGGGTGGCCCAGAAGCCAACGGCAGCGAAGCTGAGTTTGAAAAATACGGTCGCAACCGTTTGGCCGAAGGCAAGTTGCCTGCTTGCGCCGAAATGTGCTCGACCAAAGCCTTGCTCGCCGGTGACGGCGACATGGTGGCCGATATCTTCCGTAACCGCGTGGTCAAGCGCAACAAGGGTGCGGAAGTGTGGGGCTGGGGCACGGCTTACGGCTCTAAGCAAGCCGGCAAGCAGCCACAAGTCGAAGGGGTGAAGAAATGATGAAACGCATGTCACTCATTCTTTTGAGCGTCGCCGCGCTCACCGCTTGCGGTGAGAAGGCGCAAACGCTGGGCACCAAAAACGACGCCACAGCCTACAGCGGTGCTCAAAATCACTTTGTCGAGCCAGGCTGGACCGCCGGTGACAAAACCAGCTGGGAGCAACAGCTGCGCGCTCGCGGCCAATACGGCCAAAACGACCACAGTCGCGCACCGTAAATCAAGGGGCACACCATGTACCGCTCTTTTCAATCGGTGTTGTGTGCAGCTTTGACGGTGTTCGCACTGTCGGCTGTCGCGCAAGACAAAGCGCCTGCGGTGGCTCCGGCCATCCAGAGCGTCAACATTCAAGACGTCAAGCCTGACGCCAGCGATGCGCCCGGTTACGCCGAGCAAACCAATGGCGAACGCGGCAAAGTCCAACCCGGCAACAACGCGCCCATGTGGCGCGCGGTAGGCGCAGGCGTGGAAGGCTATAGCAGCTTGCCCAAGTCACAAGCCCCCGAAGCTGGCGTGCTGATTCAACCCTTTGTGCAGTACCCTGGCTCACGCGTGACCAACGCGGGTGAGGCATGGCGCCAAGTCCGCAACAACTGGATCATTCCTTACGGTGGTTCGCTGTTGTTGATCGTGCTGGGTGCCATCGCCGTTTTCTACTGGCGCAAAGGCATGATGCGTTTGCACGGCGCGCCTACGGGCAAAGAGATTGAGCGCTTCACACCGTTCGAGCGCTCAGCCCACTGGACCAACGCGATTGCGTTTGTGGTCCTTGCGCTGTCTGGCATCACCATGGCGTTTGGCAAGTTTTTCATCAAACCCGTCATTGGCGAAACTTTGTTTGGCTGGATCACTTACTTGCTGAAGAACGCGCACAACTTTGCCGGTCCTTTGTTTGCCGTGTCGTTGACCGTGGTGTTTTTCACCTTCCTCAAAGACAACTGGCCCAGCAAAGAAGACTTTGTGTGGCTCATCAAGGCCGGTGGCATGTTCGGTGGCAAAGAAGTGCCTTCGCACCGATTCAACGCTGGCGAGAAAGTGGTCTTTTGGGGCGGCGTGTTTGGCTTGGGCTTGGTGGTGGTGGCGTCGGGCTTTGTGCTCGACAAGATCGTGCCTGGCTTGATTTACGAACGCAGCACCATGCAAATGGCGCACATGGTGCATGCCGTGGCTACGTTGCTGATGATCGCCATGTTCATGGGCCATATTTACATGGGCACCATCGGCATGGAAGGCGCTTACAAAGCGATGAAAACCGGTTATGTGGATGAGACATGGGCCAAAGAACACCATGAACTCTGGCACGATGACATCCAAGCTGGCAAGATTCCCGCGCACCGTTCAGAACCCGCCAACGGCCCAGCCGTTCGCGCTTGAACTGCGCACTGATACAGGAACTGATATGACCAAAACACTCTTAGTCTTGATGTTGGCCGTGGCCAGCGCCACCGCGTTTGCCAAATTGCCTGCGCCTAGCGACGAAGCCAAGGCCAAAGCGGCTGAGGCGGCTGCCAAGACAGCGCACGCCGGCAAGATGGACAGCTATTTGCTTTGCAAGTCGCAAGACAAAGTGGCAGCACATGTGCAAAAGACCCACAAAGCCCAAGCAGGTAAATCTGCCACTACGGCACCTTGTGTGGACCCTGGCAAGTTTGTCTACACACCGCCAGAAGCTGCGCCTGCTGCGGCAGCACCAGCGGCTGGGGCCTCTGCCCCTGCGGCGGCTGCCACGACAGCAGCCCCAGCCAAAACCGCAACGCCTGCGGCACCGGCTAAAAAATCGTAATCCACACAGCCTCGCTGTGCATTGGGCCGCGCCTGCCAAGGTGTCGGCCCTTTTTGTTGTAGCCTGTCGTTCTATGCCCCTCGCTTTATCTTCTGTGCCATCTCTGCCCCGTCTCACCCAAGCCCAAGCCGAATTGACGCGCCAAATTGAGGTCGTCAATGAGCACGGCGTGCGCGAGTTCACGTCCATCCCAGCGGAGCGCGCGTTGACCGTCTATGTGGACAAGCGCGAAATCGTCACCCTCATGACCCTTGGCGCACACCCCGAGTTGTTGGTGCTGGGCTATTTGCGCAACCAACGCTTGGTGGGCCATGTGAGCGAGGTCGAGTCCATCACCGTCGATTGGGACGCAGGCGAAGACGGTGCAGGCGTGGCGGCGGTGAAAACCCACCAAGGCATTGCCGACATCGCCGCGCGCACTGAAAAACGCGTGGTCACCACCGGTTGCGGGCAGGGCAGTGTGTTTGGCGACTTGATGGGTGAGATCGACACCTTGGTGCTGCCCGATGCGCGCATCAGCCAAGCGCGTTTGTATGGCTTGCTCAATGCCATTCGCGTGCAAGAAACCACTTACAAATCGGCGGGCTCGGTGCATGGTTGCGCTTTGTTCAGCGGCGAGCAGATGCAAATCTTTGTGGAAGACGTGGGACGCCACAACGCGATAGACACCATCGCCGGCTGGATGTGGATGAACGGGGTGGTTGCCGATGCCGATTCAATTTTTTACACCACGGGCCGCTTGACCAGCGAGATGGTGATGAAGTCTGCGCAAATGGGTGTGGCTGTGGTGGTGTCGCGCAGCGGCATCACGCAAATGGGCTACGACGTGGCCACGCGTTTGCAGCTGTGCACCATTGGTCGCGCCACCAATAAACACTTTTTGGGCTACACCGCACTTGAACGTTTGCAGTTGGACCCCGCGCTGGCTGTGGGCGGCGTGCAGAAGGTGAAGCCCGTATGAGCGAGTCCGCGCACGTTGGCGGCGCACATTCAACGGGTGATGCACAAGTGGCACAGTCTCACGCATCACGAACAGGCGTGACTTGGTGGACGCAAGCATGGCGCACGCTGTGGCGCGATGCCCGCGCAGGCGAGCTGCGCTTGCTGGTGGTGGCCGTGGCGCTAGGCGTGGCTGCACTCAGCTCGGTCAGTTTTTTGGCCGACCGTTTGAACGGTGGTTTGCAGCGCGACGCCCGTCAACTTTTAGGCGGTGATGTGGTGGTGGTGAGCGACCAAGCCACACCCGCGCACATCGTGCAACGCGCTAAAACGGACGGCTTGCAGGGTGTGACCACCTTGAGCTTTCCGACCATGGCGCGCGGTCAATCGCAAAGCGGTGCAGAGAGCAACAGCCGTTTGGTCGCACTCAAAGCTGTGGAGATGGGCTACCCCTTGCGCGGCGAACTCAAAGTTGCCAGCAGCTTGGCGCAAGCGCAACGCACGTTGAGCAATGACAGCGTTGAAAAAATCGCAACCATCCCCCCTAGCGGTGAAGTATGGGTCGAGCCTGCAGGTTTAGAAGCCTTGGGCCTCGATGTGGGTGACAGCGTTTTGCTAGGCAACAGCAGCTTGCGCATCAGCCGCGTGTTGGTGAACGAGCCAGACCGTGGCGCAGGCTTCATGAACTTTGCACCCCGCGTGTTGATGAACAGCGCCGACTTAGACGCTACGGGGTTGATCCAACCCGCCAGCCGCGTGACCTGGCGCTACGCCGTTGTGGGCGCAGACAACGCCACGAAAAACTTTTTAGCGTGGGCCGAAGCCGATAGTAAAAAACCAGAAGTGCGCGGTGTGCGTGTGGAGTCGCTCGAAGCAGGCCGCCCCGAGATGCGCCAAACCTTGGACCGTGCGGGTAAGTTCTTGAACTTGGTGGCTTTGCTGGCCGCTTTGCTCAGTGCCGTCGCGGTGGCCTTGGCCGCACGCGCCTTTGCTGCGCGCCATTTGGATGACTGCGCCATGCTGCGCGTGTTGGGCTTGAGTCAGCGCCACATTGCTTTGTCGTACACCGCCGAATTTGTGTGGGTGGGCACCTTTGCCAGCACCTTGGGTTTGGCCTTGGGCTATGCCGTGCACTTGGTGTTCGTGGCCTTGCTCAAAGGCTTGGTGGACACCGCGTTGCCCGCACCCAGCGTGTGGCCGGTGGTGTATGGCTTGGGCACGGGCCTCACTTTGCTGCTGGCGTTTGGTTTGCCGCCTGTGCTGCAGCTGGCCAGCGTGCCTGCGCTGCGCGTGATGCGCCGCGATGTGGGTGAACTCAAAGCCACCACGCTCAGCGTGTGGGCCTTGGGACTCACCGGTTTTGCCGTGCTGTTGATTGCTGTCAGCCGTGATTTGAAATTGGGCCTCATGGTGGTGGGTGGCTTTGCAGGTGCGGTGTTGGTGTTTGCCGGCATGGCTTGGTTGGCCGTGCAAGTGCTGCGCCGCAGCGTGGTGGAGGGCAGTGCGCCGCCGTGGCTGATGTTGGCCACACGACAAATCAGCGCACGTCCTGTCTACGCCATGGTGCAGGTGAGCGCGCTGGCGGTGGGCTTGTTGGCCTTGGCCTTGCTGGTGCTGCTGCGCACCGACCTGATCAGCAGTTGGCGCAATGCCACGCCGGTGAATGCGCCCAACCGTTTTGTCATCAACATTCAGCCCGATCAGGCCGAGCCGTTTTTGCAAACCCTGCACGACGCAGGCGTGCGCAAGCCCGATTGGTACCCCATGATTCGCGCACGCTTGGTGGCGGTCAATGGCAACACCGTCACCCCCGACAGCTACAGCGAAGAGCGTGCCCAGCGTTTGGTGGACCGTGAATTCAACGTGTCGTTCAGTGCCGATCAACCTGAGCACAACTCGGTCGTTGCAGGTGCGTGGCAAGCTGAGGAGCTGGATGGTTTGAGCATCGAAGACGGTATTGCCAAAACCCTGAAACTCAAGCTGGGCGACCGCTTGCGCTTTGACATGGCGGGCGTGTTGCACGAAGCGCGCATCACCTCGGTGCGGCGTGTGGACTGGACGTCGATGCGCGCCAACTTCTTTGTGATGTACCCCGTCAGCCGCCTCGTCACGGGCGCGGGCTTTGATGTGCCCACCACCTACATCGCCGCCTTTCGTGCGCCACAACGTGTGGCAGGTGCAGACGCAGTGGCTGAAGCAAGCGCCACGCCTTCTGCCAACCCGACCCGCAAGTTGGTGAAGTCTTCTCCCACATTCGACAACCAACTCATCAGCCGCTTTCCCAATGTCACCAGCGTGGACATGGGTGCAACGCTGAACCAAGTGCAAAGCGTGTTGGGTCAAGTGGTGAGTGCGGTGGAGTTTTTGTTCTTGTTCACCTTGGCCGCTGGCTTGGTCGTCTTGTTTGCGGCGGTGACCGCCACGCGCGAAGAGCGTGCGCGTGAATACGCGGTGTTGCGTGCTTTGGGTGCGTCCAACCACTTACTCGCCAAGGTGCAGCGTGCCGAGCTGGCGGGTGTGGGCGCGTTGGCGGGCTTCTTGGCCAGTGGCGTCGCGATGGCCATGGGCTGGGGCTTGGCCCGCTTTGCGTTTGAGTTTGAATGGACGGCCAGCCTGTGGGTGCCTTTGCTGGGCGCGGTGGTGGGCGCGTTGTTGGCTTTGGCTGCAGGCTGGTGGGGCCTGCGCGATGTGCTGCGTCGCCCTGTGGTGCAGACCTTGCGCCAAGCATCTTGAATCGCGCGCTAGCTTGTAGAGCAAGATGACGCCAAAGCAGTTTGTCCATGCCGTTGAACACGCTTTGATCCCCTTGGCCGATGAAGCCAAGGCAGAAGGTATGAAAGCCTATCTGCTCAACCAATTTGAGTTCTTAGGATTGGCAGCGCCCGCGCGCCGCGCAGCGGTCAAAGAAATTGGCAAAGTGAAGTGGCAAAGCTCAGCTGATTTGTTGGCCGCCGCCGAACTACTGTGGCAAAAGCCCGAGCGTGAATACCGCTACACCGCCGTGGATTTGCTGCGCCAACACAGCGCCCAGTTGAGCGTGAATGACCTGCCCGCGTTGCAAGCCTTGCTGCTGCGCGACGCATGGTGGGAAACCGTGGACGGCTTGAGTGCCGTCATCGCCGAGGTGATGCGCGCAGCGGTGCTGCAAAAACCAAACGCAGCCGTCACGATGGAGACATGGCTGAAGCACCCCAGCCATTGGGTGCGCCGCTCGGCCATGCTGCATCAGTTGGGCTGGCGCTTAGACACCGACACCACGCGCTTGTTTGGCTTTGCGCAACAACTGGCGGATGAGAAAGAGTTCTTCATCCGCAAAGCCATTGGCTGGGCACTGCGCGACTACGCGCGCTGGAACCCGCATGCGGTGACCGAATTTTTGGTGCAACACCGTGCCAACCTGTCTGGCCTCACCGTGCGCGAAGCCGCCAAACATTTGACCCTGCCTTGAATCATCAGCCCTGACAATCTCACCATGCAAATCGAAGAAAAATCACCGTTTGACACCCCGTTTGAATGGATTGGCGGCGAGCCGCGCGTGCGCGCCTTGGTCGACCGCTTTTATGACCTGATGGATTTAGAGCCTGGCTACACCGAGCTGCGTGCCGCCCACGGCCCCGAGTTGGCCAATGCCCGCGAGCGCTTGTTCATGTTCTTGTGTGGCTGGTTGGGCGGACCCGACTACTACGTTGAAAAACACGGCCACCCGCGCTTGCGCATGCGCCACATGCCGTTTTCGATTGGCATCAAAGAACGCGACCAATGGGTGGCGTGCATGGACCAAGCGATGGGCGAAACCGGTGTGCCTGAAGGTTTGCGAACGCGCTTGAAGAACAGCTTTTTTCAGACGGCAGATTGGATGCGTAACAAAGGCATGGCCTAAACAGCGCAGGCCTCGGGCATGGCTGCGCTGTCAAACTTTAAACGTTGCTTGGCCCTAGCAACACCACCAATGCCCCCGCACCGCCATCCGAAGGTTTGGCCTGTACAAAGGCCAGCACCTCGTTTTTCTGCACCAGCCAGCGCTGCACTTTGCTTTTGAGCACGGGCTCTTTGCCCGGTGAGCCCAAACCTTTGCCGTGCACCACGCGCACGCATCGCCAGCCCATGCGTTTGGCGTCGCGCACAAATTGGCCGAGGGCTTCGCGGGCTTCGTCGCTGCGCAGGCCGTGCAGGTCGAGTTGGCCTTGCAGGCTCCATTCGCCTTTGCGCAGTTTGCGGGTGATGTCGGTGCCAATGCCGGGGCGTCTAAAGCTCAGTTGGTCGTCCACGTCGAGCAGGGTGCTCACGTCGAACTCGTCGCTCATGCTCTCCAGCAGCGCGGCTTGGTCGTCCAAGTCTTGCTGCAAGGGGCGTGGCTCGGGGCGTTTGGACAGGTTGAGCACGCGCGCTTTGACGGGAATGGGTTTGACGGCACCCACGGCGCGCACAAACAAATGGCGTTCTGCCTCGGCTTTTTGTGCGGCTTCGATGCGGGCTTTTTCGGCGGCGGCAGCGGCCAGCGCGGCGTTGTTCACCTGCTGGCGAATGGCGGCCAAGTCTTGCAATGATTTGGCTTTCACAGCAACCCTTCTTCGGCCATCGACAGGTATTTGCCTTGGGCCACGATGATGTGGTCGCGCACGGACACATCGATCAAGGCCAGTGCTTCTTGCAAGGTGCGGGTGAGTTTCATGTCGGCTTGTGAGGGTTTGACGGTGCCGCCGGGGTGGTTGTGCGCCAACACCACGCCGTCGGCCCCTAAGGCGAGTGCCGTTTTGGCCACTTCTCTTGGGTAGACCATGGTTTGCGACAGCGAGCCGCGAAACATGGGCTGGTAGGACAACAGGCGGTTGTGGGCGTCAAGGAACAAAACGGCAAAGACCTCGTGTTTGAGTTGCGCTAATTCGAGTTGTAAGTATTGTTTCACCGCATTGGGCGAATTCATCACCGTGGTTTCAGTTAATTGTTGGGTCAAGGCCCGTCGCGCCATTTCGAGCACGGCCACCAATTGCGAGCGTTTGGCGTCGCCGCCCATGCCTTTGAAGGTTTTGAGCTCGGCTGCGCTGGCGTGGATGAGGCCTGCAAACCCTTTGAATCGGTCCAGCAGTTCTTGGGACATGACAAACACGCTTTTGCCCTTGATGCCGGTGCGCAGAAACAAGGCCAGTAGCTCGGTGTCGGTCAGCGCCGAGGCCCCGTGCTTGAGGAGCTTTTCGCGAGGGCGCATGTCAAGGGGGAGTTGCTGGATCGACATCGGTTCGGTCATGGCGTGGCTCTCTCAAAAAGGGCGGTGGGCGCTCGTGCAAGCAGAAATGAGCGACAGGGCTGGAGCTTTCTACAATAGGCCCCAGTTCAAAGAGAGTCCCATGTCTGCATCCAACGACCACCCTACCATCGGCCCCGCTTCCTTTTTAACGCTGCACTACCGGCTTTCGGGACCGCAAGGCGATGTCATCAACACCTTCAACGACAAACCGGCCACGTTGTCGCTGGGTTCGGGCGAGTTGTCGCCTGCGTTGGAGCAGCAATTGCTGGGCTTGGCCGAAGGCACACGCACCACGTTTGAGTTGCCCGCTGGCGCCGCTTTTGGCGAGCGCAACCCTGATATGCAGCAGTGGGTCAGCAAGAGCCTGCTCAAAGAGTTTGGCGACCCTGACGAGCAATACGCCGCGGGCGATGTGGTGCAGTTTCCTGCACCCAACGGCCAAGGCTCGTTTGCCGGTGCCGTGCAACAAGTGACCGAGGATTCGGTGCTGTTCGACTTCAACCACCCGTTGGCCAACCAGCCTGTGACGTTTGAAGTGCACGTCATTGGCATTTTGTAATTGCCCCGTGCGAGCAGCCGTTTTATGAACCCCACTTTTCAAGAAATCGTCCTGGCCGAACCGCGTGGCTTTTGTGCGGGCGTGGATCGCGCCATCGAGATCGTGGAGCGTGCGTTGAACAAGTTTGGCGCGCCTGTGTATGTGCGCCACGAGATCGTGCACAACACCTATGTGGTGGACAACCTCAAGCAGCGCGGTGCCATCTTCATCGAAGACTTGGCCGATGTGCCCCCAGGCGCGACGCTGGTGTTCAGTGCCCATGGCGTGCCCAAGTCGGTCGAGGCAGAGGCGGCGCGGCGCGGCTTCACCGTGTTTGACGCGACTTGCCCGCTGGTGACCAAGGTCCACGTCGAAGTGGCCAAGCTGCACAAAGAGGGCTTTGAGTTCATCATGATTGGCCACAAGGGCCACCCCGAAGTGGAAGGCACCATGGGCCAATTGCTCGACGGTATTTACTTGGTGGAAGACGTGGCCGATGTGGCCCGTGTGACGCCTAAGCAAACCGAGCGCTTGGCAGTGGTGACCCAAACCACGTTGAGCGTGGACGATGCGGCGCACATCACCGAAGCGGTGATCGCTCGTTTCCCCAGCATCCGCAAGCCCAAGATGCAAGACATTTGCTACGCCACCCAAAACCGCCAAGACGCGGTGAAAGTGCTGAGCGCTGAGGTCGATTTGGTCATCGTGGTGGGCAGCCCCACCAGCTCCAACAGCAACCGTTTGCGCGATGTGGCACAGCGCTATGGCGCAGAAAGCTACATGGTCGACAACGCCGAAGAACTTCAACCTGCTTGGTTTGAAGGCAAAGCCCGCGTGGGCTTGACCGCTGGCGCTTCAGCGCCCGACATCTTGGTGCAACAAGTGATTGCCCGCATGCGCGCCTTGGGCGCCGTGTCTGTACGAACCTTGGATGGTGTTGAAGAAACCATCAAATTCCCGCTTCCCAAAGGATTGAAGTAAATGTTAGACATCACCCAGTTGCGCCGTGACTTGCCGAGCGTCATTGCCAAACTCGAAACCCGCAAAACCCCTCAAGCGTTTTTGAATGTGGACGCGTACCAAGCCTTAGAGGCCGAGCGCAAAACCCTGCAGACACGCACGGAAGAGCTGCAGTCCAGCCGCAACACACTGTCCAAGCAAGTGGGCATGCTCAAGGCCAAAGGCGAGAACGCGGACGCTGTGATGGCGCAAGTGGCCGACATCAAAACCGAGCTCGAAAGTTCTGCGGTGCGACTGGACGCCTTGCAAGCTGAACTGCAAGCCCTGTTGTTGGCTGTGCCCAATTTGCCGCACGACAGCGTGCCTGTCGGCGCTGACGAACATGCCAATGTGGAGCTGCGCCGTTGGAGCCCTGTGGGCACCGAACCCGCTGAGCTGGGTTTCGCCCCCAAAGACCATGTGGACTTGGGTGAGCCCTTGGGCCTCGACTTTGAAATGGGCGTCAAGCTGACCGGCTCGCGCTTCACCGTGATGAAGGGCCCCATTGCCCGCATGCACCGCGCCCTCGCGCAGTTCATGTTGGACGTGCAAACCCAAGAGCACGGCTACACCGAGTGCTACACGCCTTACATCGTCAACGCCGATAGCCTCAAGGGCACCGGTCAGTTGCCCAAGTTTGAAGAAGACTTGTTTGCCGCCAAAAAAGGCGGCCAAGACGGCGTAGCCAGCGGCGAAAGCACTGAGCTGTATTTGATCCCCACCAGCGAAGTGCCGTTGACCAACTTCGTGCGCGACGTGATCGTGGCCGAGGCGGAGTTGCCCATCAAACTCACCGCCCACACCCCTTGCTTCCGTTCTGAAGCGGGCAGCGCAGGACGCGACACGCGTGGTTTGATTCGCCAGCACCAGTTCGACAAAGTGGAGATGGTGCAAATCGTGCACCCCGACCACAGCTACCAAGCCTTGGAAGACATGACCGGCCATGCCGAAGCCGTGTTGAAAAAGTTGGAATTGCCCTACCGCGTGATGGCGCTGTGTACCGGCGACATGGGCTTTGGCGCCACCAAGACCCATGATTTGGAAGTGTGGTTGCCTGCGCAAAACACGTACCGGGAAATCAGCTCGGTCTCAAACTGCGAAGCCTTCCAAGCCCGCCGCTTGCAAGCCCGTTTCAAAAACGCGCAAGGTAAAAACGAACTCGTGCACACCTTGAACGGCTCGGGTTTGGCCGTGGGCCGCACCTTGGTCGCGGTGTTGGAGAACCACCAGCAAGCCGATGGCAGCATTCGCGTGCCTGTCGCGCTGCGCCCGTACATGGGCGGTATTGAGGTGCTGCGCGCCTGATAGAATATTGGCTTCGACAAAACGAACCGCATCAGGAGAGGTGGCAGAGTGGTCGAATGTACCTGACTCGAAATCAGGCGTAGGGGCGACCCTACCGAGGGTTCGAATCCCTCCCTCTCCGCCAAAATAAAACCCTAAGTGATTTTTTCGCTTAGGGTTTTTTCATTTTTACGCTTTGCTTGGCAGTAACAATTTCAAGCTGGGGCTGATGAAATCAAGGCATTCTTTTGCGCTTGCCCCGCTGACAACGGCATTGCGGTAACCCACGTAATAAAGCGACCAAATCGCAATGCAGCAAGCGGGCACGTCCGCATGCGCTTCGGCTGTCAACGCAGAAATGATGGGGCTGAGCAATGCCATCACTTGATCGCGGATGCGTTCTTCGTAGGTGGCAGACCACATCCAGCCGTATGCCGCACTTTCACGGCGTATTTTGATGTGTTTGATGTCAGAAGCGTAAAGCGTCACCAAATAGCGGTGAATGAAATCGCTGACGTTTTCATCGGGTGTTCTTTGAAATTTGTTTGTAATTTTGTCGATTTGTTCATGACTCAGCGCAATGCTGATTTCTGCCAGTAAATCAATTTTTGTAAGCCCAATTCGATAGGCTTGTACGGGGCTGAAGCCTGCATGGGCAGCGATCTCCCGCATTCCCACCTCGGCGTAACCCTTTTCCTCAAAGAGTTGCCGTGCAGAACAAACGAACTGACTTTGTCTATCCATCTACGCCAAAAATAAATTATAAATTTGAAGAAATTAACAATATAAACATTATCTCATGCCAATTGTTAACGCGTTTACAATTCTGTCAATTTCAAAGAACTGTTTGACTGACTTTTAGCAATGACTTCCTCCTTGTGGCAACCCGCTGACGCTACGCGCTTGAAATGTCTTCGAGAACTTGCCAATATTAGTGCGAATGAATTCGCTAAAGCTAACGCAATCTCACAGGCTCAACTCGATCAGCTGGAAAAAGAGGGTGATAGTGCTTTTTACAGCCCATTGATCAAATATCAACTGGGCAAAAGGTTGCTGAACGCGCTGGATGAGAAAACAGCCGCAGAAAGTGGCTCAGCACCATTGAATGAGCCCATCACGTATCCCCACCCATCAGGTGTCGTCAAGCGCAATAAGAATGACCATGCGCTCGCCATGCTTGACAAAATTGCCGAAATTTCAAACCGCGATTACAACCCGCCGATTTACAAAACCTTTATCCAATCGATTCGAATTTGCTGGAAAGAACATATTGTTTTTTCCCGTGTGTTGCTTCTTATAGTTGTGATCTTGATGGGGACACGTCTTTTAAAAGAACCATTGATCGCGTTAAAGGATAAATACTTTTTCGACGATGTCGCTGTGATTGTGGAGGACATTTCAAACAATGCGGACAAACAGCCTCTGGCCTCTGCCCAGCCCTCCGCCAGCAGCTTGGTCAGTGATGTCGCGATGCAAGCAGCGTCTGCTCCTCTGACCATGTCCTCTACGCAGGACTTATTTTCGCCAACTGCCACCAAGGATTGCCCTTGGACCCAAACGCCTGTGACATTGAGATCACCGTCCCCCTCAAAACCTGCTGAGTATGTGTATTTGATGGCGATCAATGACATCTCTGCTTGTGTGGTGGGGCAAAACAAGCAAACGACCACACACACGCTCAAGGCTGGGGAAAGTCAAACCGTGAATGGCCAAGCGCCCTTCAGAATTTACAGTGAACGTCTGGCCGATTTGAAGATCTTCTTTCAAGGACACCGTGTCACCGTTCCTAGCCCAGACGTCACCGATGTGCTTTTGGTCGAATCGCCTGTCGAGCGATAACGGCCGCGCTGCCCTTGGGAACCCGTCAGGCTTGCCACTTGTTGGACAACGTCTATGAATGCTCAAAATGCGTACATCATCAAACAGTATGTGTCGAACTTGGATAACGATCTTGTGTTGGCGCTAGTCAGCGTGAAATCAGCTACGTACACGGTTGAAATTATGGGTGAAGAATTGACAGAATTTCTAAGCGAGGCAGAGGCCATACGCTATGCTGAATTAATGCTTAAAAATTTCTATGTGAATAAATAATAATTAAAATTTCTTTGTGATGTGACTGCGCAGTTATTTGAGAAAATTCAATTAGTCATGAGCTGCATAAGATTTTCTGCTGTTATGGAAATTTAGGCTGGGTGTAAATCAAGCCAGATTGCTCTCAATAGCTCACACAAACTCTCTATATCTATCTAAAAATAGCTAAATTATTTGAAGATTAAATGGCTGCTGTTTAATGCTTCTATGATCTGCAGCTATCTATGCTGCGTATCATTTGTTTTTTATTTCTTTTAAGTTTCCAGCTGGTGACGAAAGCCGCAGCTTCAGATTACAAAATTAATAGTTATTTTTATCAAGATATTGAAAATAATTTAACAATTGATCGTGTAGAAAAAGTTCAATTTAAGCCCTATGTGGGGACTTTGCGATTGGGCTTTCAATCCAGTCCGACTTGGATACGGCCCTGATGGCCACCCAAATTCCCCCACTTATGGCCACCTCAAACTCCCCCACCTGAATTGATCGGGGACAGGGTCTCAACGCCGACACCGTCGGCACCTGTGGGCAGGACGCATGTTCTGGCCTTCCTCGAAGGAAGGCC
>CAUPRM010000010.1:0-106509 GCA_963513725.1 uncultured Limnohabitans sp.
CCCATGTGGACGGATATTCGCCACGGTGGTCTTGCAACATGCGAACAGCGCGTTCGCGTACTTCGGGGGAAAAACGATTTGATTTGCTCATAGCTCCATCTTCTCAAAGGTTGGAGCCTCCTCAAAACACGGGGCGATTCACCAATCCCGTCCACCAGTTCACGAGCTTGTTGTCGAACATGTTCGCGCCCGTGCCCAACCGGTACAGGCGGAACGCTGAGAAGATCCGATCACGCGTTTCGGTCTGCGACGGATCTCTAGCGGCGAGGTCCGTAAGGTGCGTAACGAACTCCTCCAGCGTCTTCGTCGGAGGATCGGCCTCAGGATTGGGCACGAGTTGCGGCAACGAAAGCAGGCGATACTTTTCTCCATCTTTAAGTAAGAAGCGCGTGCCCGCCTTGATGTCTGGTGTGTCGTACTCGAATCTCATGAGATCGAGGATTTTTCCTATCTCACCATAAGCCTGAAGCCCGGCAGAGCGACCGTCCCGGCTCTTCACGACCGCAGATGCAAACAATCGACGCGGCGTCTTGGAAAAGAGCTGCTTTCCATATGTTCCTTCGCGCAGCTCTGGTTCGTCCTGCGAGATGATCACGTCACCGAAATTACCGCAACAGACATCTGGCGTCTTCGGTGCGCCAGAAATCGCAAAAATCACCTGGTGCTCGCGCGGTGCCGCCAAGAGCTTGCTCTTCAGCCGCTCGAACCTTTTGGAAAATTCGTAAGATTCCGGAGCCGGCGGGGCAACAGGCGGAGTCGTATCGGTGCCATTAGTCATGCGCTGTGCCGTGGCCGGTGGAGCTGGCTCGACCGCTGCAGTGCGGCCATCCGAAAATGGTTGCGTGCTATGCGTGCCCGGTCCTGACGGCTCCTTAGGCAGGAGCAGCCGGTAGAGGTGAAACAGGCTCTCCAGACTGAAACCCAAGTCGTGGGAAACGCTAATGATGTCCCGGCATACCCGTTCGATACTGACGTAGCTCTCCGCACGTTGTTCGTCGGTCTCCTCTGCGGGGACTCCAGTGAGCTTGCCCTCCATCCAAGTGAAGCAATCTGCCAAGAAGTGCTGATCCAGCGTGCCCTCGACCTCGCGCATGAATGAACGAAGCAACAAGGCGTTCTTCTTGAATCCATCCTCTTTGGTCTGTACCGCTTCCGTAATGAAAGTGACGGCGTCAGGCAGCCCTGGGTGCTTGCTCGCGTTGGCTATGATGACTGGATGGTCGCGGAGAATCTCCAGGGCTTCTAATGCGACAACCTTCCGATCCGCTTCGTTGGCTGGTGGATCGATCATGCGGCGCAGCTCGCGCAGGATGTTCAACGGGTTCATCACACGCACCCGATAGGAGTCCAACGAGTGCTGGTGAACCAAGTTGAACCATGCACTCATAAAGAAGTGCTGCCGTGCATTTATGCCGAGAGAGTAAGCATTTAATTGTTGATCGATGCGCATGCGGGTCAGAAGGTCCGAGGTTATGTTAAAATCAAAACTCGTCGCGAGGTTATCTTCTCTTGCGACATCCAAAAAGCCAGAAATTGGAGGTGCAGGCTGGGTTAAGACCCGCTGCACTCTCCTCTTTCCCAAACATGAATACGGGCCGCATACGCGGCCCGTATTTTTTTGTGCCTGTCTCTCGCGCTGGAACGGTGGCGGTGGAACTGGTCAAGATGCGCCCTGCACATAGCGAACCGAGCGTCACTTGAACGCGCGAAGGCGTACTTACCGCTGCTGTCCGCTTTCGCTGCAAATATTCCCTTTGAGTGCAAGCACTGACTTTTTGCGAAGTGACAATTTTGGTGGGCAGGATATTTTGGCTAAAACACGGAATTAATTGACTGGTCATATCTATTAGCTTTCTGTTGCTTTTGCTTTGCGTGTTTTCTTGACGGCTGGCGCAGGCAACAAGCTAGTGATGCTTTGGTACAACTCGAAGAGGAAGGCCACGCGTTCGGCGTCGGAGGCGTAGGACTTTTTGCCGCCGCTGGGTTGATAGGCGGCGTCAACGGCGGCGTCTAGTTTTTGGTGGGCTTTGAGCAAGGTGGGCGGCACGGTCAGCGGGTCGTACAGGTCTGCCAAGGACGCGCCTGCAAATTGGGCGCGTGCGTCGAGCACGCATTGCGCAGCTTGCTCGATGGCTTGGCGGTGTTTGTCGCTGAGTGCTTCGCCTGCGAAGCCGGGCCACGGGTAGTTGTTGTAAACAATATCTTTGGAGTAACGAATATCGCTTTTTAGACGGCCGCCAACCAGATGAAGCCATGCGTTATGCATGACGCTGCAAATGACTCCAAATTCATAAAGGCCGCCGCCGTTCATATACAGCGCCGAGTTTGTAGCCACTGCATTTTCAACAAAGCCAAGTGGAAAAATGCGCCTACGTTCAGAGCTTGTTTTGGGAATCAAGATGTACTTGTCTGGAATGGTCGTTTCACGAAAAAGCCATGGCGTTACCGCAAACTTTTGCGATGACTTGCTGTTCTCACGGAAGTGTTTGACTTGCGCAATCTTTTCCATGACGTGCGGCATGGCACGTAACTCGGTGGAGGTTGCTTCTGATAGCCACAGACAGTAGTTACTTTCGCCGTTGATTAAGTCATTCCCAGTGAGCCAACGTCTGAACCATTTTTCAGCGCGTGGTTCTTTTTGGATAAAGGCTACCCGTTCTTCATTTGTGAACGCCAGTATTCCGTTATCAAGAGGTGTGATGCCTTCTACTAAAGGCGGCACATTACAAATAGGTTTCGAGCGACGTTCTAGCAATAGGTTTGCGAAGTCAACCAAATACGGATTGATATTTTTAGCAGGCACAGCCAATGGCTCGCCTTTGATGTCCGCGTATTCAAAAATAGTTTTGTCGTTGCGGTCGTTCAAGCCAAAACCAACGATCACGCAATGCACGGCTGCATTGCCTTTGGCTTCGTTTGACCAAGAGAAGGTGCGATGTGCAAACTGAATCTGTACACCTTGCGACAACATCCAAGCCCATAGCACGCCCACCTGTTCACCTTGGGTGATGCTGTTGGTAGACACAAAGGCCACGCGAGGCGCTGCTTCGTTTTCAACGCTGCGCAAATAGCTGGCAGCTTTGACATACCAAGCGGCTACGAAATCTAAAACGCCAAAGCCCTTGATGCAATTCATCACGGGTTCAAAGTCAGCTTTTTGTTGCGGCGTTTGTTCTTTCTTGCCAATGAACGGCGGGTTGCCCAGCAAGTAGCTGCACCGGTGCGCAGGCAGCACCTCGTTCCAGTCCACGCGCAAAGCGTTGCCGTGTTGAATGTGCGGCGTGCTTTTGAGCGGGATGCGTGCAAAGTACAAACCAAACTCCACGCTCACGCGCAGGTTCATTTGGTGGTCCACCAGCCACAGGGCCACTTGGGCAATTTGCGCGGGAAACTCTTCAATCTCAATGCCGTAAAACTGGTCCACGTTCACGCCAATGAGGTTGTTCACGTCCACACTCAGCTGGCCTTTGTGTGCGCTCAGCTCGTTGTCTGCACGCAGCACTTGAAGCTCTAGCTCGCGCAGCTCTCGGTAGCTGATAACGAGGAAGTTTCCGCAGCCACAGGCGGGGTCAAAGAAGGTGAGTTGTTTGAGCTTGGTATGAAACTCCACCAGCTTGTGGCGGTTGCCTTTGATGCGCTCAAACTCGGCGTGCAGCTCGTCCAAAAACAAGGGCTTGATGAGCTTGAGGATGTTGGCCTCTGACGTGTAGTGCGCGCCCAAGTTGCGGCGGGCCTTTTCGTCCATGATGCTTTGAAACAAGCTGCCAAAGATGGCGGGGCTGATGGCCGACCAATCAAGCGCACACGCATCCAGCAGCGCTTCGCGCATGGCGGTGCTGAAGTCGGCCATGGGCAAGGTTTCTTCAAACAGTTTGCCGTTGATGTACGCAAACCTGTTCAGCTGTTCGTCAATGTGTTTGTTGCGGCTGGCTTCGTGCGTGTTGAGCACTTGAAAGAGCTGGCCCAAGCGAGGCCCAAGGTCAGAGCCATCGGGCGCGGTGCGTTCTTCTACAAAGTCACGAAACGATTGCGCGGGCTGGAAGATGCCCGTGTCGTCGGCAAACAAGCAAAACAGCAAGCGCACCAGCAGCACCTCTAGCGCGTGGCCTTCGTAGCCGCTTGCCTTGAGGGCGTCGTGCAAGCGGCCCATGCGTTCAGCCGCTTTGATGTTGACGGGGTCTTCTGCCCGAATGTCTTGCACCTTGTAGCCCGCCAGCAGGCCAAACAGCTTGACGTGTTTGTGCAGGTGCTGAAGCTCAAACTCCACGGTTTCGCCCGTGGCCAAGATGCGCACGCGAAAGCGGGCAAAGTCGCACACCACCACCAACTGAGGTAGGTCGCGCTCGCGCAGGTTGTGCAGGTAGCCCACGGCTTGGTCTACCGCGTCGTCTAAGTTTTTGCCGCGCGACTTGTGCTCCACCAACAGCACGCCGGGCCAAAACAGGTCCACAAAGCCTTGGGCGCCACCCAGCTTTTTAACGTTCAGCTCAAAGGTGGCAACGCGTTTGTCGGTGATGCCAAAGATTTCAAAGAAATCGATCCAAAAGGGTTTGGCCTGGCTGTCTTCGTTGCAGGCGTCGGCCCACGTTTTGCTGAAAAGCAATGCCCTAGATTTAATTTCGTTCCAATTAAGACCCATTTAGTGCTCAAAAAATTGAGACTGAATGCTAATGGAAAGTTCTCTCTTTTCTGGCTAGGGTAGCCCTAGAGAAGTAATTAAAGTGCCTTGCGTGGGGCAAAGGCGGCCAAACTGCTTGGCTACGCCAACGGGTCCATGGTTTGTGGACACTTCACGCTCAGCAGCTCCCAAGCAGGAGCTTCGTTCACGGTCAACAGGGTGTCTTTAGCTTCTAGCTTCGCCGCACTCAAGCACCCACCCCACACACACCCATCGTCTAGGCACACCACATCTGCGCGGTCTGCAATGTGCACGGTAGACCAATGACCAAAAGCGATGCGCACATTGGCCGTCAATCGGCCTGGCACATCAAACCACGGCATCAAGTGCGCGGGGGCTTTGTCTGCGCTTTCTTTCACGCTGAAGTCCATCGCGCCGTGTGCATCACAAAAGCGCAAGCGGGTGAGGGCGTTGACGATCACGCGCAAGCGGTCAGCACCGGCCAAATCATCACGCCACACATTGGGCAGGCCGCCATACATCTGCGGCATGAACTGCACCCAGTCGTCGCTACGCAGCACGGCTTCAACTTCCCCCGCCAGCGCCATGGTGTGCGCCGCTGTCCATTGCGGCAGCACGCCCGCATGCACCATCAGCACGTTTCCCACTTGCATGGCCATGTTTTGGTGGCGCAGCCAGTGCAACAACTCGTGGCTGTCGGGCGCGGTCAAGATGTCTTGAATGGTGTCTTGCTTGTTGGGTTTACGCACGCCGCGTGACACAGCGAGCAAATGCAAATCGTGATTGCCCAGCAAACATTGAGCGCTGCTGCCCAAGCCCATCAAACGGCGCAAGACCCCCGCGTTGTTGGGGCCGCGGTTGACCAAGTCGCCCAACACGTACAGGGTGTCACGGCTGGGTGAAAACGCGACGTGTGCCAACAAGCGTCCCAGCGCTTCGTCACAGCCTTGAATGTCGCCAACTAAGTAAAGTGCCATGTGTGATGTGGTGGTTGTCAGCGCTGCGTTACACGCGGTAGCGAGCGACCATGTCCTCGCGCCATTCCATGCCAATGCCAGGGGTGTCCCAAGGTATCAACATGCCGTCTTTGATCTGCAGCGGGGCATGCCGCAGCCCACCTGCGGCGTCCAAGACTTCGATCCAATCTGCGGTGGGCGTGGCGCATAGCAGTTGCGCACTGGCTTCTAAGAATGTGTGAGAAGACATGGGCAGCCCCGATGTATGAGCCAGCGCCGAGGCCTCCAGCCAGCCTGTGACGCCGTGGATGAACTGTGCGTCGGGCATCACCAAGTCAGAGGCGCGTGCGGCAATGGCTGCGCGCATCTCTGACGGGCCGTGAAAGTTTTCGCCAATTTGGAGGGGCGTGATGATGGCGTCTGCGATGCGGGCGCAGCCCTCTAAATCATCGGCGAGCACGGGCTCCTCAATCCATGCCAGACCTTCGTCATCCAGCGCCTTGCAGCGTGCCATGGCCTCTGGAAAACTGAGCGATTGGTTGTAATCAATCATCAGCGAGGCTGCGTTGCCCAGTGCTTTCTTGGCCGCGCGGATGGCCGCGAGATCTTCGGCGAAGGTGGGGAATCCGGCCTTGATCTTCAGCCCTGAAAACCCTGCAGCCAGCGTTTCTTCCGCGATCTCGACCACCGTCTTTGCGTCGTACAGCCCAACGCTGTGATAGGCCTTGAGTGGCCGCAGATCTGCCCCCAGTGCGCGCGCCAGGGGCTCGTTGCGTGCACGTGCCCATGCGTCCCACAGCGCCATGTCCAGCCCACCGAGCGCCACGCCCAGCAGCCCCTTCATGCCAAACAATCGGCAACGGCGGAGCAGGTGCGCATGGATGTCACGGGGCGCGAGCGACATACCGATCACCATGCCAGCAAGGTCGGACACGGCTTGCGCCAACGCAGGCAGCAGCTCAGGCAAATACACCTGTGCGTAGGCGCGGCCCACGACACCGCTATCGGTGCTCACATCAATCAAGACGAGGGGAAATTGGCCAATCGTGCCCGAGGCTGTGCGCACGGGGCGAGGCAAGGGGGCGAGCACAGGTGTCGTGCGAATGTGGGTGATTTTCATGGGCATGGATCTCCGGTGGGGGCGGACTCAAACTTCTGTCAAACAACAACAACAACAACAACTGACCTGACCCAACACACCGAAATCGATAGACACCGTGTCATTGGGTTGAATCTCTAAAGGCACCAAGCATGTGCCGGTCGTGACGACTTGGTCTGCCGCCAATGTGACGCCAATGTTTGACAGCTCGTTGGCCAGCCATGTGAGTGCGACACGTGGATCGCCCAACACGTTAGACCCGATGCCGTCGCGGCTGAGTCGTTCGCCGACCTTGCCGACCACACGGTGCGACGCCAAGTTGAGTGATCGCCAAATCTCTGGCGCTTTGGGGCCGAGCACGAATTGGTGTGCGCAGGCGTTGTCCGCGATCAATTGCGGGGCGCCCACGGTGACGAAATCTGTATAACGGGAGTCGGGGATCTCGATCGCAAGGTGAAGCTCGGCCACAGCGGCGAGCACGTCGCTCACTTCATAGGGGGTTTGACGAGGGGGCAGGTCGCGACCCATGCGAAATGCAAACTCCGCCTCGGCTACGCGCATGCGGTTGGCACCTAAGGGAACAGCGCTGCCATCGCGATACACCATCTCTGCAAGCAGTCGGCCTGCGATGGGCCCGTCCACACCGATGTGCTGCTGGCCAGCTGTGCTGGTCGCCGCGATTTTCCAGCCAAACAGCGGCTGCTGGCTCGTGGTTTCTAGGTGTGCCTGTACCGCATAGCCCTCTTCGCGGTTCGTGGGGCGCAGCGAGGGCGGCAAGGCTGCCAAAGTTGTGCCTTCTTTCCAATGGCGCACCAGCAGTTCAGAGGCTGTTTGTGTTGACGTGATATCCACCATAGCGATCCTGTCTAAAACTTCATCGTTCGGCGCGAGTGTAATGCGCACGTTTGCGTGTTGCGGGCACAGCGTTTCAGCGAATCGGTGGCGTCGATGCAATCAAGTAAAGTGCCATGGTGGATGTGTTTTTAATTTTTTAATCTTGTAGTGCTGCGCATGGATGTTCTTCTCATCGTTTTTCTGACGCTGCTCAATGGCGTGTTTGCCATGTCGGAGATGGCGCTGTCGTCCAGCCGCAAGGCGCGGTTGGCAGCGCTGGACGAGGCGGGTGACAGCGGCGCACGCGCAGCATTGGCCTTGATGGCGCAGCCCACCCAGTTTTTATCGACCGTGCAAATTGGCATCACGTCCATTGGCGTGTTCAACGGCATTGTGGGCGAGGCCGCTTTCAGCGATGGCTTGTCTGTTTGGCTGGCGCATCACGGTGTGGCCGAGCGCTTTGCCGAAGGCTTGGCGACAGCCTTGGTGGTCACGCTGATCACCTTCAGCACCATTTTGTTTGGCGAACTCGTGCCCAAGCGCATTGGCCAATTGTTTCCAGAGGCGGTGGCACGCGTGGCTGCACCGCTGATGCTGGCGCTGGCCACCGTGGCCAAGCCCTTTGTGTATTTTTTGTCGGCCAGCACGGGCGGTATTTTGAAGCTCTTGCGCATCGATGTGCACGGCGCACGCACGGTGACGGAAGAAGAAATCACGGCCAGTTTGGTCGAGGGTGTGGATGCTGGGGTGATCGAGCAACACGAGCACCAAATGGTGCAAAACGTGTTCAACCTCGACGAACGCACACTCACTTCCATCATGGTGCATCGCTCGGACATTGAGTGGCTAGATGCCAAAACATCCGTGCCGCAAGCGCTGGCGCAGGTGGGGGCTGAAGGCGCGCACTCGTGGTACCCCGTGTGTCGCGGGGGCCTAGACGATGTGGTGGGCGCGATCAGTGTGTCGCAACTGTTGCGCTTGCCGCCCAACACCGACATGACGGTAGACCGCTTGGCCCAGCCCGTCTCGTTTGTGCCTGAAACCCTGAGTGGTTTGGATTTGTTAGAGCAATTTCGCCGTCCGGCAGAGCGCGCCACCGCGCATGGCCGCATGGTGTTGGTGGTGGACGAGTACGGCGTGGTGCAAGGCTTGTTAACCCCGCGCGATTTGCTAGAGGCCATCACAGGTGAGTTGTTGCATGCCGCTTCTGCCGACGAGGCTTGGGCCACACCGCGACCTGATGGCAGTTGGTTGATCGATGGTTTGATGCCTGTGAGTGAGTTCAAAGCACGGTTGCAAATTCGCGATCTACCTGATGAAGACCGCGGCATTTACAACACCGTGGCGGGTTTGGTGATGGCCATTTCGGGGCATTTGCCGACCGTGTCTGAGCGTGTGGTGTGCGGTGATTGGATGTTAGAAGTGGTCGATTTAGACGGTCGTCGCATCGACAAACTGTGGGTCACCCGCGTCGTTTGAACGGCACTTGGTACATCCACACCGGACGACCATCCGCGCCATAAACCACGGCATGTGGCACCAATTCTCGGGCTTCAAACTCTAAGCTCACCAGCCACGCGCCACGACGCATTTCAGCTTCGGCTTTTTCAACGGCTCTGGGCATGCTTTCTGGGCGTTGAAATAAGTACACCAAGTCGTAGCTGCGCCAATCGGCTAGCCAAATGTCGCCTTGGCGAATGCGCGCAAAGCTGCAGCGCATGGCACTCAATATGCGCAGCGGCCAGCTCATTTCTAGGCCATTCAAATCGGCGCGTGGATAGGCGTCGCGCAGAGCGATCAAGCCGTCACCCATGCCACTACCGGCATCCAAAATGCGCGCACCGCCCAGCAGTGTGATGTGGTCTGGTAAATGTTTCAGCGCTTTTTTGGGGGTCGGGAACAAAGGGGCATCGCGCCAAGCTTTGCGGGGGTAGACCAACACAATCAACCCCAGCAACATCAGCCACGCCAGAGGCGGCATGTGCAAGGTAGAAGATGAGACCAGCATAGACAGCGGAAAGCCCAACACAATCAAGGCTTTGCGCATGGTCGTACTGCCAAATTTACTCAAAAAACCACCCCAAAATGTGGCCGTGACCAACGCAATCGTTTCACTCAGGCCGACAGTTTGCAACGCTTTGAAGATGAGCCACGATGAAGCCCAAGCGAGCAGTGCGGGGATGGGCCAAGTCATGAATTTCATAGGTCAGAATGATAGAGCCAACGCGACAGACGAACGGGGCGTTTCGCCTGAAAATGCCCACTAGAAATAAGACCACGTAAACCCACGATGACTTCCTCCCACACACAGCCCTTGGCCTCTGCCGATCAGATGCGCGAGACGCTTCGTCGCATCAGTCACCTCAAGGGGCGCCAAGCCGATGAGGTGTCGCTTCAAGAGGTGCGTGCGCTGGTTGGCGTAGCCCCACACCGTCGCGATCTGTTGATTGAACATTTGCACCAACTCAACGACACCTATCGCGGTTTGCACGCGCGCCATTTGGTGGCTTTGGCCACAGAGATGAATCTGCCGCAGGCCGAGGTGTTGGAGGTGGCGACCTTCTATCACCACTTCGAAGTCATTCGCGGTGATGAAGCGGTGCCCAGTTTGACGGTGCGTGTGTGTGATGGTTTGAGTTGCGAATTGGCCGGTGCTCAAGCGTTGTTGGCCAAACTGCCAACCCTGCTGGGGCGTGCCGATGTGCGCGTGGTGGCTGCCCCTTGTGTGGGGCGGTGCGAACAGGCACCGGTGGCCGTGGTGCATCAAAACTCGGTGGTCCATGCCACGCCAGAGTCCGTCGTGGTGGCTGTGCAAGCCGGCCACACGCAAGCGACTGTGCCCGATGCCTTGCGGTTGGCCGAGTACCGTGCGCAAGGGGGCTACGACTTGCTGACGGCGCTGGTGCAGGGGGATGACAAGGGCACACAGCCACACATCACGTCTGAGCAAGTGCTGCAAGCGATGGAGGCGTCGGGCTTGCGCGGCTTAGGCGGTGCGGGTTTTCCGGCAGGGCGCAAATGGCGCATCGTGCGCGAGCAAGCGGCACCGCGTTTGATGGCGGTCAACATCGACGAAGGCGAGCCTGGCACCTTCAAAGATCGCACGTATTTAGAGCGTGACCCGCATCGCTTTTTAGAAGGCCTGTTGATCGCCGCGCATGTGGTGGGCATTGACGCCGTTTACATCTACTTGCGTGACGAGTACCACGGCTGTCGCGCGTTGTTGACGCAAGAGTTGGCCGCGTTGCAGGCCAACCCACCTTGCCCCTTGCCCACCCTTGTGCTGCGACGCGGTGCGGGGGCTTACATCTGTGGCGAAGAGTCCGCCATGATCGAGAGCATTGAGGGCAAACGCGGCGAGCCGCGCATGCGCCCGCCTTACATTGCGCAAGTGGGCTTGTTTGGCAGACCCACCTTAGAACACAACTTTGAAACACTGTATTGGGTGCGCGACATCGTGCAAAAAGGCCCCGCGTGGTTCAGCAGTTTCGGGCGCAACGGACGCCAAGGCTTGCGCAGCTTCAGTGTGAGCGGGCGCGTCAAACAGCCCGGGGTGAAGCTGGCGCCTGCGGGCATTACCTTGCAAGAATTGATTGACGAGCATTGCGGCGGCATGTTGGACGGCCACACCTTGTATGCCTATTTGCCGGGTGGCGCGTCGGGCGGCATCTTGCCTGCCCGCATGAACGACATTCCCTTGGACTTTGACACTTTGCAGCCTTATGGGTGCTTCATTGGCTCCGCAGCGGTGATTGTGTTGAGCCAACACGACAGCGCCCGTGATGCGGCTTTGAACATGATGAATTTCTTTGCGCACGAGAGCTGCGGCCAATGCACGCCGTGTCGTGTGGGCACGGCCAAAGCCGCGCAGCTCATGCAAGCACCGGTGTGGGACAACGCCACGCTGGAAGACCTCAACCAAGTCATGACCGATGCGTCGATTTGTGGTTTGGGGCAAGCAGCGCCCAATCCTGTGCGTTGCGTGCAAACGTATTTCCCTCACGAGGTGGCTTGAATGAATGCGCCCATTTCCAAACAAACGCTGATGCCAGCCACTGTGGCGTTCAAGCTCAACGACCAAACGGTGCACGCCTACGAGGGCGAGAGCATTCTCAAAGCTGCGCAGCGCCACGGCGTAGACATTCCTCATCTGTGTCACAAAGACGGCCTTCGCTCCGATGGCAATTGCCGTGCGTGCGTGGTCGAAATCAAAGGCGAGCGCACCTTGGCCCCCAGCTGCTGTCGCACGGCGACGGCGGGGCTCGAAGTTCTGGTGAGTGACCGTGCGGTGAAGAGTCAGAAGATGGTGTTGGAGATGTTGCTGTCTGACATGCCGGATGTGGGGCACAAATGGAATGATGCGCCGGGCGCAAACCCCGCCGCCGCGGACCTAGGGCAGCACGGTGAACTCAGCGACTGGGCTTCTCGGTTGAAAGTGACGGTGCGTCCTGCCTTGCGTGCGCTGCGTCGCGAGCAACCGGCGTGCGACGTGTCGCATCCGGCGATGGCGGTGAACCTTGATGCGTGTATCCAGTGCAACCGCTGTGTGCGAGCTTGTCGTGAAGAGCAGATGAACGACGTGATCGGTTATGCCAACCGTGGCGCGCACAGTCAGATCGTGTTTGATTTGGGCGATGCCATGGGCGACAGCGCGTGCGTGGCTTGCGGGGAGTGTGTGCAAGCGTGTCCCACGGGCGCGTTGATGCCTAAAACACAAGTCGGTTCGCAAGCGGTCGACAAACAAGTGGACTCGGTGTGTCCGTTCTGCGGCGTGGGCTGCTTGCTCACTTACAACGTGAAAGACAACAAAATCGTCAGCGTGGATGGGCGCGACGGCCCGGCCAATCACAACCGCTTGTGTGTGAAGGGCCGCTTTGGGTTTGACTACATCCACAATCCCCAGCGCTTGACGGTGCCCTTGATTCGCAAAGCGGGTGTGCGCAAAGATCCCGCCGCTTTGAGCCAGCTCAACGCGCATGCGGCCGATTGCTCGCAGGTGTTTCGTGAAGCCACTTGGGACGAGGCCTTGGCTTTGGCTTCGGGTTCACTCAAGCAGTTGCGCGACACGCATGGAAAAAAAGCCTTGGCCGGTTTTGGTTCAGCCAAAGGCAGCAACGAAGAGGCTTACCTGTTTCAAAAATTGGTACGCACAGGCTTTGGCTCGAACAATGTGGACCACTGCACCCGCTTGTGCCACGCCTCCAGCGTGTCGGCTTTGTTAGAAGGCGTGGGTTCTGCGGCAGTGAGCAACCAAGTCAACGATGTCGAACATGCCAGCCTGATTTTTGTCATCGGCTCCAACCCCACCGCCAACCACCCCGTGGCCGCGACGTGGATGAAAAACGCGGCCAAACGTGGCGCCAAGATTGTGTTGGCAGACCCGCGTGTGACCGACATTGGCAAACACGCGTGGCGCACGCTGCAGTTCAAGCCCGACACCGATGTGGCCATGCTCAACGCCTTGATTCACACGGTGATTGACGAGGGGCTGGTGAACGAAGCGTTCGTCCGTGACCGCGTCAACAACTTTGAAGCCTTGAAAGAAAACGTCAAAGGCTACAGCCCCGAAGCGATGGCGCCCATTTGTGGCGTGCCCGCCGAAACCCTGCGCGAGGTGGCCCGCGAATTTGCCACCGCCAAGAGCGCCATGGTGTTGTGGGGCATGGGCGTGAGTCAGCACATTCATGGCACCGACAACGCGCGTTGCCTGATTGCCTTGGTCAGTGTGACAGGGCAGATCGGTAAACCTGGCTCAGGCTTGCACCCCTTGCGGGGTCAAAACAACGTGCAAGGGGCCAGCGACGCGGGCCTCATTCCCATGATGTACCCCAACTACCAACGCGTGACGAACCCCGCTGCGCACGATTGGTTTGAAAAGTTTTGGGACACACCGCTGGATGACCAGCCCGGTTACACCGTGGTCGAAATCATGCACAAAGCCTTGGCCGATGACAGCGATCCGCACAAGGTGCGCGGCATGTACATCATGGGCGAGAACCCCGCCATGAGCGACCCCGACTTGAACCACGCCCGTCATGCCTTGGCCTCGCTGGACCATTTGGTGGTGCAAGACATTTTCATGACCGAGACCGCTTGGCTGGCCGATGTGGTGCTGCCCGCCACCGCCTGGCCTGAGAAAACCGGCACGGTCAGCAACACCGATCGCATGGTGCAACTGGGTCAGCAAGCGATTGAGCCACCGGGCCAAGCCCAACCCGATTTGTGGATCATCCAGCAAATGGCCAAAGGCATGGGCTTGCATTGGCACTACGAAGGTGCGCACAGCGGCGTTGCAGCCGTGTACGAAGAAATGCGCCAAGCCATGCACGCCAGCATCAGCGGCATCACGTGGGAGCGCTTGCAGCGCGAGTCCAGCGTGACCTACCCGTGCTTGACAGCCGACGATCCGGGTGAGCCGACGGTGTTCAAACACCACTTCGACACCGACGACGGCCGTGTGCACTTGGTGCCCGCCGACATCATTCCCGCCAACGAGCGACCTGATGCTGCGTACCCATTTGTATTGATCACGGGGCGGCAGTTGGAGCATTGGCACACAGGCAGCATGACGCGTCGCGCCACCGTGCTTGACGCGATTGAGCCGATGGCCACCGCCTCCATGTGTGGTGCTGATCTCACGCGCTTGGGGTTGCATGCGGGCGATGTGATGACGATTGCCTCGCGCCGTGGCCAAGTGAGCTTGCATGTGCGACGCGATGACGGCACACCTGCTGGCGCGGTGTTTGTGCCCTTTGCGTATTACGAAGCTGCGGCCAACTTGATGACCAATGCAGCGCTCGATCCATTTGGCAAAATACCTGAATTCAAATATTGCGCGGTGGCTGTGCATGCTGGGGGCGTAGTGCCCGACGGCACAGGCTTTGGCCTCAACCGCGCCTTACACACGGACGCATCCTCATGAAAGCTCGTTTAGTCATTATCGGTTATGGCGCCATCGCTGCAGAGTTGATTGGCCGCTTGCGCGATAAGCACGGGCCTGATTGTGTGTTGGCTGTTTTGTTGCGCGCCGGTTCTCCCTCGCTCAGCAAATTACCTGCTGGCGTGACCGGCTTGTTCAGCATGGACGAGGTGCTGCAATTCAAACCCGACTTGGTGGTGGAAGCGGCTGGCCACCATGCTGTGCACAGCTATGCGCACGCTTGTTTGGCTGCAGGTCTGTCGTTTGTCGCGGTGTCGGTGGGGGCCATGGCCGACGAAGCGTTTTTCAATCAGCTCTGCCAAGCTGCCGAGCAGGGCGGGGCGAAGTTGATTTTCCCCAGCGGCGCCATTGGCGCGTTGGACTACATCCGTGCCGTGCGCGATTTGCCCGACACACAGGTGGTCTATGAATCTCGCAAACCGCCATCGGCATGGGCCGACGAGTTGCAACGTTTAGGCATTGCGCAGCCGTTGACGGAGGACGTGGTGCTGTTTGATGGCCATGCGCGTGAAGCGGCATTGCGCTATCCCCAAAACCTGAATGTTGCGGCCAGTTTGGCTATGGCGGGTACGGGCTTTGAACGTACGCAAGTGCGCATCGTGGTCGACCCTCAAGCCAAAGGCAACACACACTTGGTGCACGCCACAGGCGTGTTTGGCGAGATGCATGCCGACATCACCAACCGTCCGTCACCGGACAACCCCAAAACATCATGGGTGGTGGGTTTGAGTTTGTTGGCGACGGTGGAGCGCTACTTTGCGCCGGTGGTGTTTGGCTAAGTTAAACCGCCAAATAACGCTCACGCACGCTGGCATCCGCACGGAACGCGGCGGAGTTGCCAGACCACACGCAGCGGCCTTTTTCCATCACATAGTGGGTGTCGCACAGGGCGAGCAGTTGCTGCATGTTTTTGTCGGTGACCAAGATCGACAAACCCTCGCTGCGCAGCACGTTCAAGGCCGCCCAAATCTCTTCGCGAATCAAGGGCGACAAGCCTTCGGTGGCTTCGTCCAAGATCAGCAGTTGCGGGTTGGTCATCAAGGCGCGGCCAATGGCCAGCATTTGCTGTTCGCCACCCGAGAGCTGGTTGCCAAAGTTGTTTTGACGCTCGGCCAAGCGCGGAAAGAAGGCGTACACGCGTTCTAAGTTCCAGGCCTTGCTGCCTGCACGCGCAGGCCGCGCGGTGGCCACCAAGTTTTCCCACACGGTAAGGTTAGGAAAAATTTGCCGCCCCTCAGGCACCAAGCCAACGCCCAGTTGTGCCACGCGATGGGGGGCCCATGTGTGAATGGCTTGTCCTTGCCACAACACCTCGCCTTGCCACAGCGGCAACAAGCCCATGATGCTTTTGAGGGTGGTGGTCTTGCCCATGCCATTGCGGCCTTGCAAGCTCACACATTGGCCAGCTTGAACGGAGAGGGTCATGCCAAACAACACTTGGCTGGCGCCATAGCCGTTGGTGGCTTGTCGAATTTCTAACAGCGGCGTGCTCATGCGCTCAGTTCCTCATCGCCCAAATAGGCTTCACGCACGATGTCGCTGGTGCGCACGGCATCGGGCGTGTCGCACAGCACCACTTGGCCGTAGACCAGCACGCTCACCTCATTAGCCAGCGAGAACACGGCATGCATGTCGTGTTCGATCAACAAAATGGCAAACTGCTGGCGCAGGCCTTGCAGCACGTCAATCATGTGTTGCGTTTCAGCCGGGCCTAAGCCCGCCATGGGTTCATCCAGCAAGAGCACATCAGGCTGTGAGGCCACCGCCATGGCTAATTCAATTTGGCGTTGCTGACCGTAAGACAAATTGCGCACGCGCTGTTGGCGCACGGCCAGCAAGCCCAGCAGGTCCAACACGGCGTCGCTGCGTTCAACCAATTCACGTTGTGATGTGGCGGCCTGCCAAAAATGAAAGTTGTGGCCTTGTGCGGTTTGCACGGCCAGCAACACGTTTTCTAAGGCGGTGAACTCAGGAATGACCGAGTTGATTTGGTACGACCGCCCCAAACCTGCGCGCGCGCGTTTGGCCACCGACCAATGCGTGATGTCTTGTCCTTTGAGAAAAATGTGCCCCGCATCGCTGCCCACTTCGCCTACGATTTGGTTCACCAGGGTGGTCTTGCCCGCGCCGTTGGGACCAATCAGCGCGTGGATGTGTCCGGCTTGCAAGCTGATGTTCACATGGTCGGTCACGCGCAGACCGCCGTAGTTTTTCACCAAGCCGCGTACTTCTAACAAGCTGCTCATCATCTCAACGCTCCTCCAGCAGGCCCCAGAGCCCGCGCTTGAGGTAAATCACGATCAACACGATCAGCGGGCCCAAGATCATGGGCCAGCGCTCGGTCAGCAGTTTCAAACCTTCTTCGGTCAGCAGCAGCGCAAAGGCGCCTACCAAGGGACCAAACACGCTGCCCATGCCACCCAAGAGCACCATCACAATCAGCTCGCCCGAGACCGCCCAGGTCATCATGGCGGGCGACACAAAGCCCGTGAGGTTGGCCAAGAAAAAGCCTGCCAACGCGCACAACACCGCCGAGATCACATAGGCTGTGATGCGATAGGGCAGGCTGCGTGCACCCAAGGCTTGCACACGCCGATCATTGGCTTTGGTGGCGCGCAATACCAACCCAAAGCGCGAGGCCACCACATGTTGCAACACCCACAACGCCAACAGCACGGTGATGAGCAGCGACACATACATGGCAAATTTGTTGCCAGTTAAGAAACCGAAATCGCTGAGTTGTTGCAGGCTGATACCGTCGTCGCCACCGAAGGCTTTGAGACTGACGAAGACGTAATAAAACAGCTGCGCAAAAGCCAACGTGATCATGATGAACGCAATGCCTTGTGTGCGCAGCGCCACCCAGCCCAAAGGTGCGGCAATCACCACCGTCACCAACACCGCGGTGGCCATGTGCAGCCAACCCGAATGCAGCCCGAGGCTCGACAAAATGCCCACGGCATAAGCGCCCAAGCCGATGTACATGGCATGGCCCAAGCTCACCATGCCGCCAAAACCCAGCGCCAAATTCAAACCCAACGCAGCCAAACCAAAGGCCAAAATGCGGCCAAACAAGGTGAGGGCGTACACGTCTTGCGTGAACCACGCATACACCGGCACGGCGGCCAAGGCGGTGATGAGCAGGCCAGCCAATGCGGTACGCAAGCCGGTGCGTGATGTTGATTGTGGGGTGCTCATTGTTGACGTGCCTTCACAGGAAACAGACCGTCGGGTTTGAACGCCAACACCAAGACCATCAACAAATACACCAGCATGGACGCCAAGGCAGGGCCTGCGGCATTGGCCACCGAGGCGTCAAACAATTCACGCAGCCAAATCGGCAGCAACACGCGGCCCAGTGTGTCGACCACGCCCACGACCAAGGCGCCTAAGAATGCGCCGCGAATCGAGCCAATGCCACCAATCACAATCACCACCAAGGTGAGCACCAAAATCGGCTCGCCCATGCCTGGCTGGATGGACAAAATAGGCCCCACCATGGCGCCTGCCAAACCGGCCAAGCCTGCGCCCAAGGCAAACACAAAACGATTGAGCCAACCAATGTTCACGCCCAGCGCAGACACCATCTCGCGGTTGCTCGCACCTGCACGAATCAGCATGCCAATGCGGGTGCGCTCAATCAGCGCATACAAACCCACAGCCACGGCGAGGCCCACGCCGATGATGGCGAAGCGGTAAGCGGGGTAGTTGAATCCCAAAATTTGCACCGAGTTCGACAGCGCCTCTGGCGTGTCCATGAACAGCGGTGAATTGCCCCAAGCCCAGCGCACAAACTCGTTGCTGAACAACACAATGCCAAAGGTGGCCAGCACTTGGTCGAGGTGATCCCGTTTGTGCAGCACAGCCAAACCACCCGCATCGAGCAGCGCAGCCAATACAAACACGCCCACCGCTGCCGCTAACAAGGCCAGCACGAACGAGCCCGAGGCCGCAAACACCAAAGCGGCAAAGTAAGCGCCAAACATATAGAGCGCGCCATGGGCGAGGTTGATGAAGCTCATGATCCCGAAGACCAAGGTCAGCCCCGCCGCCATCAAAAACAACAGCACACCAAATTGCAGCCCGTTGAGGCTCTGTGCCAATAGCAAATTGAAACTCATGCGATCTTTAAAAAAGAACCGGGGTTTGCCTCAAAGCCAACCCCGGTGTGTGTGACAAGACGGTGCTTATTTGAGCGGGCAATCTTTCACATAAGGATCGGCCAAGTCTTTGAGGGGCGTTGACATCGTTTTGAGAGATACACGGCCTTGTGCGTCCTTGGCCACTTCAAACACGTGCATGTCTTGGATGGGGAAACCGTTCTTGTTGAAACGGAAATTGCCACGCACTGACTTGAAATCGGCGGCACGCAAGGCGGCTGTCAAAGCGACTTTGTCATTGGCTTTGCCACCGGTTTTCTTCAAGGCGCTGTCGATCAACAACGCTGAGTCGTACGACTGTGCGGCGTATTGTGAAGGAATGCGGTTGTACTTTTTCTCGAAGTCGGCCACAAACTTTTTGCTCGCTGCGTTGTTGAAGTCTGGGCCCCAGAAGGTCCCCGAGATCACGCCGAGTGCGGTGTCTTTGAGTGCAGGAATGGTCGAGCCATCGGTGGTGGACACCGACAACAAAGGAATTTGGCCCAGCAATCCCGCTTGGCGCATTTGCTTCACAAAGTTGACGCCCATGCCGCCTGGGTAAAACACAAACAAGGCGTCAGGCTTGGCCGCTTGCATTTGGGCAATTTCGGCGGAGTAGTCGGGTTGGTTCACCGTGGTGTACACCTCGCCTGCCACACCACCTTTGAAGTAGCGTTTGAAGCCTGCCACGTTGTCTTTGCCCGACTGGTAGTTGGGCGCCATGATGTAGACGTTTTTGTAGCCTTTGTCGGTGGCGTATTTGCCCACCACTTCAGCTTGCATGTCGTTTTGCCACGACGTGAAGAAGAAGTTGGCATTGCACTGTGCACCGGCTAAGGGTGCTGGGCCAGCGTTGGAGCCCACGAACACTGCTTTGCCATCGGCCAAGGGTTTGGCCACGGCCATCATCACGTTGGAGAAGGTCACGCCGGTGACGATGTCGACCTTGTCGCGTTCGATGAACTTGCTGACGATTTGCACGCCCAGTTCAGGCTTGAGTTGGTCGTCTTCTTTGAGCACTTCAATGGCTGCACCGCCCAGCTTGCCGCCTGCATGCTCCACCCCCAACATGAAACCGTCGTACATGTCTTGGCCCAAGGAGGCCGCAGGGCCCGACAGGGTGGACATGAAACCAATCTTCACTTGGGCAGAGGCCGATGTGGTGGCCAATGCGCAGGTGGCAATGGCTGCTGCGCAAATGGCTTTGAGGGTGCGTTGTTGCATGGGCTGAGTCTCCGGTGTTGTTCAAAAAATCAAAAGGCCGTGTTGGGGAAATTATGTGCGCAACGTTGGTGCCAAGTTTGCCAGTCTCTGCCAGCATGAACCGTGCCGCAATGTGGGCAGGTGCGTTGGGTGTCGGTGGTGTCGTAAAACGAGGCAAAGGCTTTGGGTAAGTCTTCCACGATGCTTTGCAGTTGCAGCTCACGGCGTGCCACCATGTGACCGCATTCGGCGCAGTACCACTCGAAGGCGTCCATCTCGCCTAAGGGGCGGGTGCGTTCAATCACGGTGCACAAACTCCCTGCTTCGGGGCGTTGGGGCGAGTGGCGCACAAAAGCGGGCAACAAAAACACATCGCCTTCGCGCAAGTGCACGCGCTCAAACTTGCCGCGATCGGCAATCAGCAGCGATGCGTTGCCTTTGAATTGGTGGAAATATTCTTCGAACGGATCGACGTGAAAGTCGGTGCGTTGGTTGGGGCCGCCCACGACGGTGCAAATCAAATCGGAGTTCTTCCAAATTTGCTGATTGCCCACGGGTGGTTTGAGCAAATGGGCGTGGTCATCGGTCCAGCGTTGAAAGTTCAGCGGCGCGCTGTAATGGTCGTGGCGTGGTACATCGTGAGAAGAAGTCATCGGACTTTATTTCCTGAAAAAATGTTGCCACCAGCGGCGCAACGGTTGAGACAAAGCATATAAGAAAAACCAAGCGCCACCCCTCGGTGATTCACCCGATAAGGCCAGTGCAAAACGTTCAAAAAACTGTTCACTCAAACGCTGTGCACTGGCCTGCACCAAACGGTTGCCGAGCTGTGCCAAGGTGCCTTGCAGCTGCGGTTGCGCAGACCATGTCAAACGTGTTTGTGAGCCGACTTGTTCTAGGCGCACATGCACTTGCGCTCGACCGCTGCCCAAAGCACCGGCTTGACCTGACACATCCAAACCACATTGCGCATGCGCAGACCCTGGCGTGGGCGCCATGTCAGGATGCAGTTGCACCGTGGTTTCGAACTTGGCCGAGACTGGGCCCAACCCGACTTTGACCGTGGCTTGGTAATGGTTCGCGCTGAGTAATTGCATGGCCGAGCAACCCGGAATGCTCATCTGCAAGATGGCGGGGTCCAGCAGTGCTTGCCAGACCTGCAGCAAGCGCGCGTTCAATGTGTGTTCGCCGTGCAAGCTGTGGCCCGGTGGGATGGCGCCAGGTGCTTGCTGTGTGGCTTGGGGGGCAGCGCGGCGTTGTGAGGCGCGTGGCATGGCGGGCAATTCACCCGTTTGATGCGCCACCGCACGACGGCACAGCACGGCTGTTAAATGTGCGCGATAGCTGGCACTGGCGTGCACATCGCTCATGGCCTCTGCGTCAGAGATGTACAAACCATCCAAGGCCGACACGCACCAGTTTGCTGTGAGTGCGTCTTCGGCTTCATGCCAGCGCGTCACGCCATGCCCCAAGCCCGTCACGGCCACGCGCACCGTGTGTTGTGCCGAGCGTGTGACAGCGATGCCGACTAACGCAAAGCGCGAGGCGGGTTGTTCGTACTTGATGTAGTGGCCCGATGCGATAGGCGCAAACTTCAGGCCCAAGATCAGCTCGCCCGGCTGCAAGGCGGTGGCGAACAAGCCGACAAAAAAATCGTCTGCTGCCATCTCGCGTTGGGTGGTGACCACCGTGGCTGCGCAGGCCAACACACCGGCAGGCCAGCAGGCCGCAGGGTCGTTGTTGGCGAGTGAGCCGCCCAAGGTGCCCACATGGCGTATTTGCGGATCGGCAATGCCACCCGCCAAGTGCGCGAGCATGGGGCACCACGCTTGAACGTCAGCGCTGTTGGCCACCGCTTCGTGCGTGACCATGGCACCGATCCACAAGTGATCGGGGTGACGTGTGATGTGTTGCAGCTCAGGCAGGTCTTGCAAGTCCACCCAATGCGTGGGCTGGCACAGGCCAAGCTTCATGGCCGCGAGCAGGCTCTGCCCACCGGCCAAGGCTTGCGCGTCTGAGTGCGACGCCAGCATGGCTTGCGCTTGGGCCAAGCTTTGGGGGCGAAGGTAGCCGGTGTGTTTCATGGCGCAGTGGTACCCGATGGTGGTGTGCGCAGCAAAGTCAGGCCTTCGCACACGGCTTTGACAATGCCTTCATAGCCCGTGCAGCGGCACAAGTTGCCAGACAGCGCATGGCGCACAGCGTGGTCTTCGGCGGGCACTGCTTCATGCACCAAGGCCAGTGCGCGCATGACCAAACCCGGTGTGCAAAAACCGCATTGCAACGCATGGTGCTTGCTGAAGCATTGCTGCATCACATGCAATTCAGACGCGTTGGGGGCCACACCTTCAATGGTGGTGATGTGTTGCCCGCTGCATTGCACGGCCAAGCGGTTGCACGATTTCACGGCTGCACCGTCGACCAGCACGGTGCAAGCACCGCACTGTGCGGTATCGCAGCCTTGGTGTGTGCCGGTGAGTTGGCACTCTTCGCGCAACACCTCCAACAGCAAACGCGATGGCGCCACGTCCAAGCGCATGGCTTGGCCGTTGACGTGCAGTTGCAGGGGTGTGTTCATGTCAGGCCGTGCGCAAGCCGCATTGCGCAAACGCTTGGCGTGTGGCTTCGCGTTCGGCTTCGGTCAATTGCAGCAAAGGGCGACGCACCGGACCACCGTGTTGTCCGAGCAGCTCTTGCCAGTATTTGCCGTGCGCTTGCGGCTTGCCTTTGGGTTTGCTGTGTTTGATGGCTTCGCGCACAGGGTCCAAGCTGTCACGCACTTTGCGGGCTTCTTCAAACTTGCCTGCAAAGGCCAGTTGGGTGTATTCGTTCATGCGCTGGTCCACCTTGGATTGCAGCAAGAACGGGGGCGTGGAGCAGAGGTAGAGCTTCCAACCGAGTTCGATGATGTTCTCTAACCAATCCGGCTCATCGGGGTTGCTGACGTGAATTTTGTCGCCCACCATCTCGGTCAGACGCGCGTATTTGGCGCGGTCGGTGCTGTACTTGATGGCCACGACGTTGGGCAACTCGGCAATGCGGGCGCACAGCTCGGGGCTCATCACGTAGCCGCAGTCGGGGTGGTTCCACATGGCCAAGCCGAGGTCAACTTTTTCGGACAGGTAGCGGTAGTACTCGTAAATCGTCTCGTCGGTGTCGGCGCCAAAGTGCAGCACGGGGCTGTGCACGATCACGTAGTCGGCGCCCACGTTTTTGGAGTGCTCGGCCAGTTCCAACACCACATCCAGGTTGGTGTCTGAGCACGAGGTGACGATGCCGCATGCGCCTGCGCCGTTGCGGTTGCCCGCATCGCTGGCGACCTCGACCGATAGGTCGATCAAGCGTTTGCGCTCGGCGATAGACATCGAGAAAAACTCAGCCTGTTTGCCTGCGATGAACAAGCCACCCAGTTTCAAGTCGTTGACCCAGTGGTTCAGGTTGTCACGGTAGGCTTTTTCGTCGAGCTGCAAGGCGTCGTTGAAGGGGGTGAGGTTGGCTGCCCAAACGCCCACCATGTGTTCGCGTGCGTATTCTTTGGCTTCTGACTTTTTGTATTTCATGGGGTTTCCTTTTCAAAATGGGTCGACAAAACACGCCAGAGTTGTTCTGACGTGAGGGGGAGTTGCAAATCGAATTCGCCCAAAGGCGAAAGCGCATCACGCGCGGCATTCATCAACGCAGCGGGCACGCCAATGCAGCCCGCTTCACCCACACCTTTGGCACCCAACAGGTTGTTGGGGCTGGGGGTGTGCATGCTGCTGATGTCAATCGGGGGCATGTTGTCGGCGCGCGGGATGGCGTAGTCCATCAACGAGCCGGTGATGAGTTGACCTTGCTCGTCGTAGACCAAACGCTCCAGCATGGCTTGACCCAAACCTTGTGCCGCACCGCCTATCAATTGGCCGTGGACCAACTGGGGTTGCAGCACATGGCCTGCGTCATCGACCCAAGTGATGCGTTCGATGGTGGGGGTGCCGGTGTCGGCATCGATGCGCATTTGCGCGATCACGCAGCCGTAGCTCCATGCTTCGTTGGATGCGAATTTTTCTTCGGCGGTGATCGGCAGCGCTTCGCCACGTTCGCGGCGAGCCAGCACAGCACGACACGCTTGCACGATGGCACTGCCCCCAATGGCAATGCTCCGGCTGGCCAGCGCACCGGTGCCTGCTGGGCACAGGGCTGTGTTGCCCATGTGCACGTCCACGTCTGAGGCTTCGCAACCCAAGATGTCGGCAGCCAGTTGTGCAAAGGTGGTGACGTGGCCTTGGCCTTGCGCAGGTGCACCGCTGGCCACGGTGACGTGGCCGTTCTTATGCCAAGTCACGCGTGCCGATTCCCACCCTTGACCGCAGGGCTCCACATACAGCGCCATGCCAATGCCCACCAGTTCGCCTTTGCGGCGGCGTTCAGATTGTTCAACGCGTGCGGCGTGGTAGCCAAATTGTTCGCAGGCTGTGTGGAGTGCCAAAGCGTAATCGCCAGAGTCCAACACTTCGCCCGTGGGCGTGGTGTAGGGCATGTCTTGGGCGGCAATGAGGTTACGCAAACGCAAGTCCACCGGATCGATTTGGCATTGACGCGCGGCTTGTTCGATCAAGGTTTCCATTAGCAAGGCGGCTTCGGGGCGACCTGCACCTCGGTAGATATTGACCGGCGCAGCATGCGCGCGCGTGGCCATGCCTTCAATGTCGAGGTGCTTGAGCGCATAAGGCCCGGGCAAGATGCGCGCGGCATTGCGCAGCGGCACCACGGCAGAAAAAGGCAACCATGCGCCCAGCGTGAAGTGCAGCCGTGCCCACAAGCCTTCCAGCATGCCTTCGGCGTTGACGTGCAAGCGGCCTTGCAGCACTGAGCCACGGCCTTGCATGCCCGCCACAAAGTCGTCTGAGCGGCTGGCCACCCATTGCACGTGACGTTGCATGTGTTGTGCGGTGAGGGCAGTCAGCAAGTCTTCCGGACTGACTGAGGCTTTGGCGCCAAACGCACCCCCCACATCGGGGCTGATGAGCAGCACTTCCTCCGTCGGCATTTGCAGCACCCGTGCCAAATCGGCTTGCGCACGGGAGGGGGTTTGCGTGCCCAGCCACACGGTGATGCGGTGCGGGCTTTTCACATCCGCATCCGAGTCGATGCCATGCAGCATGGCACTGCAGGCGCGTGGCTCCATGGGCATGGCGCTGACGCGTGGTGACTGGATGTGCGCCTGCACCACATGCGTGCTGCCCGTCGGCATTTGGCCGCTGTTGTGTTGAGTGCGTGTGGTGGCGTCGGTGGATGCGAAGTCGTTGCTGGGTGGCAGGGTGTGCAGTGACAGCGCGACTGCGCCTGCGGCTTCACGGGCGATGGCGCGGCTGGTGGCGACCACCACCGCCACAGGTTGCCCTACATAGGCCACATGGTCATGCGCGAGCAAAGGAAACGTGGTGTCTTGCACCACGTGTAGCAACGGGTTGTGTGCGGGCAGGCTGTGCTGTCCCAGCTCGGTGCTGGTCAGTACCGCCAACACCCCGTCGATTTGCATGGCTGCATCGGTCTGGATGCCCAGCAACTGCGCATGCGCTTGCGGGCTGCGCACAAAGGCAATGTGGCAAGCATTGGGAATCACCACGTCTTGCCCAAAGCAGCCCGCACCGCGCAGCAAAGCACTGTCTTCGCGGCGCAGCGGTTTGGCTTGGGGCGCGTGCAAAGCTGCTGCGTTGCGAATGGGGGAAGTGGGGTTGAAGTGAGTCACAGCTGGATTTAATCAAACCCTGCGCCTGCGTGGGGCGATATAAATTGAACAATCGTGCAGTCAATTTGTTGAATCTGGGGTCTGCCGTCTGCGACATAAACTCAGGCCATGAGTTCCAAGATCGCTGCCTCCAATTTGAGTTTGAGACAACTGCGTGCCTTTTTGGCCGTGGCCCAAGAATCAAGCATGACCCGTGCGGCTGAGAAACTGCACCTCACGCCCTCGGCCTTGTCGATGTTGGTGCGCGGCATGGAAGACGATTTAGGGGCGCGTTTGTTTGATCGCACCACACGCCGCTTGGTGTTGACAGAAGCAGGGCTTGCGTTCTTGCCCACGGTGGAACAGGTGTTTGCGCAGTTAGAGGCCGGTATTTCTGCTTTGCAAAATTCACAGCATGTGAAGGCGGGTCGCTTGCGCGTGGCGGCATCGCCTTTGTTGGCGAGTGCTTTGTTTCCCAAAGTGATTGCGAGTTTTCGTTTGCATCACCCACAGGTCAAGGTCACGTTGTTGGACGCTTCTGTGGAATCTTTGCCCGAGTTGGTGCGTCGTGGTGAGGCGGATATGGCGGTGTGCACCGCCAGCAGCGATGCTGCAGATTTATTGGCGACACCGGTTTACACCGACAAGCTGATGTTGGTTTGCCCCCGTGCGCATCGTTTGGCGCAGCGACGCGAGGTGGAGTGGCAAGATTTGCTGGATGAGCCTTTGATCTTGATGCGCCACGGCAGCGGCCTGCGTGTGTTGGTAGACAAAGCTTTTGCCAAATGGAACAAACACATTCAACCCGCTTACGAGGTGTCGCAAGTGGCCACCGCTTTGGGTTTGGTCAGCGAGGGCGAGGGCATTTCGGTGTTGCCTTCTTATGCGATCTCGCGCGCACAAACCTTGTCGTCCACCACCGTTGTGGCGACCGTGGATTTGGTCTCACCCAGTGTGTCGCGTGAAATTGTGGCCCTGACCAAAGAGGGCGCTGAGATGACGCCCACTGTGCTGATGTTTGTGGATCAGTTCAAGAAACACGCGGGAGCCGGGTTGTTTTGATCAAAAAAAAGCCCAGCAAACTGAACTGCTGGGCTTTCGGTGTGTAGCGCCAGTTAGGCTTTGGCGTGATAGCTCGTCACACGTTCCACTTCGTTCTTAGAACCCAAGATCACGCTCACACGTTGGTGCAGTTGCGTGGGTTGAATTTCCAAGATGCGTTGTTGGCCGTTGGTCGATGCACCACCGGCTTGTTCGACCAACCAGCTCATGGGGTTGGCTTCGTACATCAAACGCAGCTTGCCCGCTTTGCCGGGTTCGCGTTTGTCCCAGGGGTACATGAACACGCCGCCACGGGTCAAGATGCGGTGCACGTCGGCCACCATGGAGGCAATCCAACGCATGTTGAAGTTCTTACCGCGTGGGCCTTCTTCGCCCAACAGGCACTCGTCGATGTAGCGCTTCACGGGCTCGTCCCAGTGGCGCATGTTGCTCATGTTGATGGCGAATTCTTTGGTGTCAGCGGGAATACGCACGTTTTCTTGCGTCAACACGAACGAGCCTTGCTCACGGTCCAAGGTGAACATGGCCACGCCATCACCCACGGTCAAAACCAAGGTGGTTTGTGGGCCGTACACGCAATAGCCCGCAGCGACTTGTTGGGTGCCGGGTTGCATGAAGTCGTCTTCGCTGACGCCTTTGTTGGGGTCTACTTTTTTCAACACGCTGAAAATGGTGCCGATGCTGACGTTCACGTCGATGTTGCTGGAGCCATCGAGTGGGTCAAACATCAACAGGTATTCGCCTTGTGGATAGCGGTTGGGCACCACGTGGATGCTGTCCATTTCTTCGGAGGCCATGGCCGCCAAGTGGCCGCCCCATTCGTTGGCTTCAATCAGCACATCGTTGGCAATGATGTCGAGTTTTTTCTGAACTTCGCCTTGCACGTTTTCGCTGCCTGCCGAGCCCATGACATCGCCGAGTTCGCTGCCCAAGGCACCTTTGTTCACGGCGTGGCTGATGCTTTTACAAGCACGGGCCACCACTTCGAGCAACAAGCGCAGCTCGGAGGGGATGCGGCCTTTGGCGCGTTGTTGTTCAACGAGGTAGCGGGTTAAAGAAATGCTCATGACTCGGTCCTTAGTTTGAAAGAGCGCGCGAGACAACCTCACGCACATCGTTGCTTAAATCGGCTTTGGCGGCGACGCGTTTGATGGCTTCGTGCGCGGCGGTGCGGTAGGGCTCGGCCAGCTTGCTCCAACGGTCCAAAGCGCGTGCCAAGCGGGCGGCGACTTGGGGGTTGATGGCGTCGAGCTCCAACACGCGTTCACTCCAGAACACGTAGCCTGCCGCATCGCTGCGGTGGAAGGCGCCGGGGTTGGCGCTGCAGAAACTGAAGATCAGGCTGCGCGCGCGGTTGGGGTTCTTGATGTGGAAATCGGGGTGCAACATCAAATGGCGCACCACGGGCAACACGTTGCCACCGCGGTCTGGGCTGCCCGCTTGCAGGGCAAACCATTTGTCCATCACCAAGGCTTCGTTGGCGAACAGGTTGTAAAAGCGTTGCAGGGCATCGGCTGCCAAGGCATGGCCGCTGCTGACCAAGGCGTTCAACGCGTTGAAGCGGTCGGTCATGTTGTGCGCGTCTTTGAAGCCCTGCAGTGTGCGGCCTGGCCACACCACATCGCCGGTGCTGCGTGCATCCAAGCAGAGCATGGTCAGCGCTAAGCCGCTCAAGGCGCGGCGTCCGCTGGACAGGGGGTCGGGGCGGTAGTTGCCGTTGTCGCGGTGGGTGTTGAAGGCCCAAGCCCAGTCGTCGTGCAGTTCACGGGCGAGTTGGGCACGCATGGCCTCACGTACCGCGTGAATGCGTTGTGGGTCCACCACGTCGAGTTGCTCGGCGATGTAAGTCTCGGCGGGCAAGGTGAGCACCAACTCTTTGAACGCGGCATCCAAGGTGGGGTTGCGCAGCACAGTGCGCAGGGCTTGCACCAGGGCGGCGTCGAGCACTTGCGTGGGTTCGCCTTCGGCTTGAACGGCGCTCAGTGCGGCGCTCAGACACAGGCGTTGCGCGGCTTCCCATTGGTTGAACGGGGCGGTGTCGTGCGCCAAGAGCGTGAGCAATTGGGCAGGCGTGAAGGCCATCTCCAACACCACGGGCGCGCTGAAATCGCGCAACAACGAGGGCACGGGGGCGTCGTCTGTGGTGACGGGTAAATCATGGAACTCAAAGGTCTGTGTGGCTTCGGTGAGCACCAGCAATTGGCTGGGCAACACTTCGCGGCCATCGGCGCCGATCAAGCCCATTTGCACGGGAATGACAAAGGGGGCTTTGCTGTCTTGGCCGGGGCTGGGTGGGCAGCTTTGGCTCAAGGTCAGGGTGTAGCGGCGTGTGGTGGCGTCGTAGGCGCCTGTCGCGTGGACGCGGGGCGTGCCTGCTTGGGCATACCAGCGTTTGAATTGCGGCAAATGCAGCGCCAAGGCTGAGTGTGGGTTGGCGTCTGCAATGGCTTGTGCGAAGTCGTCGCAGGTGACGGCTTGGCCGTCGTGACGCTCAAAGTAAAGCGCCATGCCTTTGGCAAAGCCTTCACGGCCGGTGTGGGCCAAGCCGCCTTCGGTGCCTGATGCCGTGATGGCGGGGGCCGCTAAGGTCTGCATCATGCGAACCACTTCGGAGCCTTTTTCGTAAATCGTGACGGTGTAGAAGTTGTTGATTTCTACATAGCTGTCAGGACGCACGGGGTGGGCCATCGGGCCTGCGTCTTCAGGGAATTGCGCGGTGCGCAACAAGCGCACGTCTTCAATGCGCTTCACGGCTTTGGCCGAGGCTGCAGCGGCGCGGCCTTGCACAGGGTCTGTGGCGCTGTGCGTCAGAGCGTCAGCGGCCAAGTCTTGGCTGAACTCTTGGTCGCGGAAAACGGTGAGGCCTTCTTTGAGCGAGAGTTGGAACCAGTCGCGGCAGGTCACGCGGTTGCCGGTCCAGTTGTGGAAGTACTCGTGGCCGACCACGCTCTCGATGTTGGCGTAGTCGGTGTCGGTGGCGGTGGCCGAGTTGGCCAACACGAACTTGGTGTTGAAGACGTTGAGGCCCTTGTTCTCCATCGCGCCCATGTTGAAGTCGCTGGTGGCGACGATCATGAAGCGTTCCAAATCGAGTTCTAGGCCAAAGCGTTTTTCGTCCCACGCGATGCTGGCCATGAGCGAGTTCATGGCGTGTTCCGTTTTGTCCAAGTCGCCCGAGCGCACGAAGACTTGCAGCACGTGGTCTTTGCCCGAGCGGGTTTTGACGCGCTGTTCACGGCACACAAACTTGCCCGCCACCAAAGCAAACAAGTAGCAAGGCTTTTTGTGCGGGTCGACCCACTTGGCAAAGTGACGGCCGTCTTCGAGCGGGCCTTCTTCCACCAAGTTGCCGTTGCTCAGCAGCACGGGGAAGGCGGCTTTGTCGGCGCGCAGCGTGACGCTGTAGTTCGACATCACATCCGGGCGGTCCAAGAAATACGTGATGCGGCGAAAGCCCTCGGCCTCGCACTGCGTGAAGAACGAGTCGTTGCTGACGTACAAGCCCATGAGCTTGGTGTTCTTGGCGGGCAGGCAGGTGGTGAAAATTTCCAGCGCAAAGGCTTCATGGCCTTCGGGCAAGTTCTCCAGCACCAACTGGCTGCCGTCCATCTTGAACGAGGTGCCTTGGCCGTTGACCAACACGCGCGCCAAGTTGAGCTCGTCGCCATCCAAACGCAGCGGCTGGGCCGCCACATCGGGGTTGCGGCGCACGGTCATTTTGTTGAGCACGCGGGTCTTGGCGGGGTCCAAGTCGAACGTCAGGTCGACGGTGTCGATCCAAAACGCGGGTGCGGTGTAATCCGCACGTTGAACCAGTGGGGCAGTGCCTTCACGCAGCATGTTGGTGTCCTAGAGAGAGGGAAAAGGGCGAAAAACGGACCAGCCGTTAAACGCCTTGTTTGAGCGAAGCTTCGATGAATGCGTCCAAGTCGCCGTCCAGCACTTTTTGGGTGGCCGAAATTTCAACGTTGGTGCGCAAGTCTTTGATGCGGCTGTTGTCCAGCACGTAGCTGCGAATTTGATGGCCCCAGCCCACATCGGTCTTGGTGTCTTCGAGCTTTTGCTGTTCTTCTTGGCGCTTGCGCATTTCAAAGTCGTACAAGCGCGAGCGCAGGCGTTTCCACGCCACGTCACGGTTGCTGTGCTGGCTTCGGCCGTCTTGACACTGCACCACGATGCCGGTGGGCATGTGGGTCAAACGCACGGCTGAGTCGGTTTTGTTGATGTGCTGACCACCCGCGCCAGAGGCTCGGTAGGTGTCGGTGCGCACGTCGGAAGGGTTGATGTCGATCTCGATCGAGTCATCAATCTCGGGATACACAAACACCGAGGCAAACGAGGTGTGGCGACCACCCGAGCTGTCAAACGGCGACTTGCGCACCAAGCGGTGCACGCCGGTTTCCGTGCGCAACAAACCAAAGGCGTATTCGCCTTCGATCTTGATGGTGGCGCCTTTGATGCCCGCCACGTCACCCGCAGATTCGTCTTCCACCGTGGTTTTGAAGCCTTTGCGTTCGGCGTACTTGAGGTACTGGCGCAGCAGCATGCTGGCCCAGTCGCAGGCTTCGGTGCCACCGGCGCCGGCTTGGATGTCCAAGAAGCAATTCAGCGGGTCCGCTTCGTTGCTGAACATGCGGCGGAATTCGAGTTCTTCGATGGTTTTGACCAAGCCTTGGGTATCAGCTTCGATGGTGAGCAAGCCGTCTTCGTCGTTGTCGGCCTTGCTCATCTCAAACAACTCGGTGTTGTCTGCCAGCTCTTGGGTCAGGCGTGTGAGGGTGACCACCACGCCGTCGAGAGTTTTCTTTTCGCGGCCCAGTTCTTGGGCTTTTTTCGGGTCGTTCCAGACCGTGGGGTCTTCTAGCGAGGCGTTGACGGTGCGCAGGCGTTCAGCTTTGGCATCGTAGTCAAAGATACCTCCGGAGGTCGACCGTACGCACGCTCAAGTCTGCGAGGGTGGTGCCAATGAGGTTGGTGCGTTCAGCTTCCATGATGGTGTCTTCTTTAGGTGTCTGGGGGAAACCGCAGATTTTCTCACGTTCAGAAGTCGTGGCTGTATGCCAGCAAAAAGCCCGCGGTGCCTAGCATTGACGCTTGCACCGAATGGTCGCCTGAGAAGTGGTAGCCCAAGGACGGAATGATGGCAGGGGCAATGCCGTAGTGGTTGAACGGGATTTTGTCTTTGTAAACCCCTTTGTAGCCATAAAGGAGTCCACCTGAGAGCTTGAAGAACACGTTGGGGTTGCCCATCACGCCCGTCCAGCGTTGGCCCACAAAGCCGTAAAGCGAGGGCTGGCCAAAGGAGTTGGTGAAAAAGGCGAGGCCACAAAAACGTCCGCTGATGTCTTGACGCTCTAGACTAATTAAGCGCACAGGGCGGTGTTCTGGGTTGTAGCGCCAGTGCTCTGCATAGGGTGAAAGTATCAATTGCCAAGGTTTGACGTGCGGTGTGTCGGGCGTGTCGTCGGCTTTCAGTGCGCTGGGGCAAGGCTGAAAGTTGTGTGCGGTGCTGAGCAGGTCGGTCGACTGCGCGTGTGCCAACGGGTTGGCACATAAAAAAGCCATCCAAACCACGAGATGGCTTGCTAATTTCAGTCGCATTCAAAAACCTAGGTGTGTATCAAAAGTAGTTAATTTTAGGTGAAGTCCGCAGGGGGTGAGCGATGCTTCCCAAGCGGGCGTTGGCTAGGTTTTAACGCCGGGTGATGGCCGCAGGGCCAATGTCTTGCAGCGGTCCGAGCGGATTGTGCTGTATGTCGACCTCGTAAATCTCGGGCTGACCACCCCAAGAGCGGTACACCACGGTGTCGTCGACCAACAAGATCAAGGCGTTGAACCGCCAGCCGGTGGTTTCTGAGCGACGTCGAAAGTTGGTGAAGTCGGCCAAGAAGCCGCCTGTGCGGGCTTTGTTGATTTTTGCAATGTTCACTTCCCAGCCGCGGCAGGCGTCACGCGCGTTGATGCATCGCAAGATGCCAGGGCCAAGATCGTCCTTGGTCAACACGCTGCCGTTTAAGACGCGTCGCACGATGTCGGGGTACGACAAGATGATGGTGTTGGGTTGGTAGGTGGGGCCAAGTTTCAGGGCAGATACATCGTCGACGTGGCTCTGCATCGGGGTCAAGCTCTCAATGGCGGCTCGCGCATCTTGAAAGGTTTGAAATGAGGGCGATTCTGTGCGCGCTTCGGGTAACAAGCTCGCGCACGCGCTGAGCAGGCTACAGGCGATGAGCCAAGCAAGGCGAGCGAATGAGCGGGGCAGTTGAGATGGCTTTGGCATAAAAAAGCGCATGGCATTGCAATGCGCCATTATTGCCACCTTAAAAATGGTTTGAAAGCTAGGCCAAAAACGTTTCAAGCAATTGCGCCAATTCTTCTGGCTGGTCGTGGTGCAGCATGTGCCCCGCGTCTTGAATTACCGCGTGTTGCAGTTGTGGTACCGAGGCAATGCGCGCCATGAATTCGGTCAGCGTGTATTTGTCTTTCCACCACTGTGTGAGGCTGTCGGTGCCCGCCACCACGCACAGGGTGGGCGCGGTGATGCGCTCGTAAATGGCCTGTGTTTCGTCGACCTTGAAAAGTTGCGCGTTGATCACTTTGTGCGCGGCATGGCCCAAGATGCGCCACTCGCCTTGTGCGTTGGCCTGTGACCAGTGCTGAGCCAGCCAATGCGCTTTGTCTGCACCTAAGCGCGGGTTGGTTTTCATCAAGCGTTGGGCCACGCCTTCTAAGCTGGCGTAGGGTTTGAGGTCCATCTCGCCGCGTTGCACGGCCTTGAGTTCGTCCATCCATTTGGCATAACGCCCAGGGGCTTGGCTAGCGCGCGAGGCGGGCATGCCAAAGCCTTCGAGGTTGACCAAGCGTGCAATGCGCTCTGGCCGAATGCCGCTGTACATGGTGGCAATGTGCCCGCCCATGCTGTGGCCCACCAAATTCACGGGGCGGTCGCCCACGTAGTGGTCGAGCAACTGGTCGAGGTCGGCCAAGTAGTCGGGGAACCAGTAGTTGTCGATGCCTGGCGTCTCGGTCAGGCCAAAGCCGCGCCAGTCGGGGGCAATCACCCAATGGTCGTGTTGCAGCGCATCGATGACGAACTGAAACGAGGCCGACACATCCATCCACCCGTGCACCATCACCAGCGGCGTGCGTTCGGGGCTGGGCGTGCCCCATTGGCGGACGTGGTAGTTCAGATGTCGTATAGGTACAAATTCGGTGCGGGAGGCTTTTTGGATTGGGTACATTCTTTGAATCATAAGGAAGCACCCGATGAGACAGCGTCAAGCACATGACACCCTCGATTTCTACAACGCCATGCAGCAAGACTTTGGCTGGGCCGTGCCCGAGCACGTCAACATCGCTGCGCTGTGCAGCCGTCGCTGGGCCGCTTTGCCCGATGCCGCGCAGCGCGTGGCTATCGTGGCGCACCAAGCGGCACCTGCAGGGCGGGCCCATGCTGCACCGTTGACTTATAGCTACGCGGCGTTGCAGCAGGCCGCCGACGCGTTGAGCCATGTGTTGGTCGCGCAAGGCGTGCAGCGCGGTGACCGCGTGGCCATCGTGTTGCCCCAGCGCTTTGAGACGGCGGTGGCCTACATGGCGGTGCTGCAAATGGGCGCCGTGGCCATGCCCTTGTCGCTGTTGTTTGGCCCCGATGCCTTGGAATACCGCCTGCAAGACAGCGAAGCGGTGGCCGCCATCGTCGACGCCTCGTCGGTGGGCAACTTGTGGTCGGTGCGCGAGCAGTGCCCCGCCTTGCGTGACGTGATTGGCATTGATCTCGAAAGCGCCGATGACATGCTGCGTGTGGAGGTGGACTACGCCAGCGCCATCGCTGACCAGCAGCGCCAATTCACCGCCGTGCAAACCAAGGCCGACGAAGCGGCGGTGTTGATCTACACCAGTGGCACCACGGGGCCGCCCAAGGGAGCACTCATTCCGCACCGCGCTTTGATCGGCAACCTCACGGGCTTTGTGTGCAGCCAGAACTGGTTTGGTTTTGCGACCGATGTGGCTGCGCAAACAAGGCTTGCTGCTGCATCGCTTCAAGCGAGTCCCGAGAGTCACGCCGTGTTTTGGTCCCCCGCCGATTGGGCGTGGACGGGCGGCTTGATGGACGCCTTGCTGCCCACGCTTTACTTTGGCCGCCCCATCGTCGCGTGGAACGGGCGGTTCAGCCCTGAGCTGGCCTTCAACCTGATGCAGCAGCACGGGGTCACACACACCTTTTTGTTCCCCACCGCGCTCAAGGCCATGATGAAGGCGTTTCCTACGCCCAGCGCTCAGTTCAAACTCAAGCTGCAAGCCATCATGAGCGCCGGCGAGGCGGTGGGCGACGCGGTGTTTGGTTATTGCCAATCGCAGCTGGGCGTCACGGTGAACGAGATGTTTGGCCAGACCGAGATCAACTACATCGTGGGCAACTGCGCCATGAACGGCCAGCCACGCGACGGCGTTGGCTGGCCCGCCAAGCCCGGCAGCATGGGCAAAGGCTACCCCGGCCACCGCGTGGCGGTGATCGACGACAACGGCCAAGAATGTGCCGTGGGCGTGCCCGGCGACGTGGCCTTGCACCGCTTCAACCACCACGGCCAGCCCGACCCGATTTTCTTTTTGGGCTACTGGAAAAACACGGCCTCCACCCAAGGCAAATTCACGGGCGATTGGTGCCGCACGGGCGACATGGCCACCCGCGATGCCGAGGGCTACCTTTGGTACCAAGGCCGTGCGGACGATGTGTTCAAGTCTGCGGGCTACCGCATCGGCCCCAGCGAGATCGAAAACTGCTTGGTCAAACACCCCGCCGTGGCCAACGCCGCCGTGGTGCCCAAGCCTGACCGCGAGCGGGGTGCCTTGGTCAAAGCCTACGTGGTGTTGGCGGCAGGTTTTGAAGCTTCAGACGCCTTGGTGCAGGAACTGCAAACCCATGTGCGTGGCCAGCTGGCGCCTTATGAGTACCCCAAAGAGATTGAGTTCACCCCAGAGCTGCCCATGACCACCACGGGCAAGGTGCAGCGCCGTGTCTTGCGCTTGCAAGAAGAGGCCCGCGCCAAGCTTTAGACTTGTCTGCTTTTGAAAACCCCCTTTGTTGGAGTTGTTCCCATGACTTTCCCCCTCGTTCAGCTGGGCACCAGCGACTTGCGCGCGACCCCCATTTGCTTGGGCACCATGACTTTTGGTGAACAGGTGAACGAAGCCGATGCCCACGCCATCCTCGACCGTTCGTTGGCGCGTGGCGTGAACTTCATCGACACCGCCGAGATGTACGCCGTGCCCGCCAAGGCCGAGACCTGTGGCGCGACCGAGACCGTCATTGGCAACTGGTTCGCCAAAAACCCAGGCGCTCGCCAGCAACTGGTGGTGGCCACCAAAGTGGCGGGCCCCTCACGCGGCATGCCTTGGATTCGCGAAAACAGCGGCATGAACGGGCAAGACATCTTGGCCGCCTGCGATGCGAGCCTGCGCCGCTTGCAAACCGACGTCATCGACCTCTACCAAATTCACTGGCCCGAGCGCCATGTGCCGGCGTTTGGCATGGCCTATTACGACCCCAGCAAAGAAAAATCGGTCACCTCCATTCACGAGCAACTCGACGCCTTGGCTCAGTTGGTCAAAGCGGGCAAGGTGCGCTATGTGGGCTTGTCCAACGAGACGCCTTATGGCGTGCATGAGTTTGTGCGCTTGGCCGAGCAACATGGCTTGCCCCGTGTGCAGACGGTGCAAAACCCGTATTGCTTGCTCAACCGCACCTATGAAAACGCGTTGGACGAAACCTGCCACCGCTTGAACGTGGCCTTGCTGGCCTATTCGCCCTTGGCCTTTGGCCTGTTGACCGGCAAATACGACGAAGGCGGCATTGACGGCCCCACCGCACCGCAAGGTGCGCAAGGCGGCCGCATGTCGGCCTACGAGAGCATGCGCAAGCAACGCTGGGGCCGCCCCGAAGCCTTGGCCGCCGCTCGCCGTTACAACACCTTGGCCCGCGACAACGGCATGACGCCCACACAAATGGCCTTGGCGTTTTGTTACACCAAGTGGCAAGTGGCCAGCACCATCATTGGCGTCACCTCGGTGGCGCAGTTGGATGCCGACTTGGACGCGTGGGGCACCACCTTGTCGCCCGAGGTCTTGGCCGCCATTGACGCCATTCGTTGGGACATGCGCGACCCCGCGCTTTGATGGAAGTTGTTTATGTTTTCTGATTCTTCAACGGTCATGCTGCTCGTCGTGGGCGCGTACTTGGTGGGCTCTTTGTCGTTCGCGGTCATCGTCAGCCGCGTGATGGGCTTGGACGACCCCCGCACCTACGGCAGCCAAAACCCAGGCGCCACCAACGTGCTGCGCTCGGGCAACAAAAAAGCCGCCATCGCCACCTTGTTGTTTGACGCCCTCAAAGGCTACTTTCCCGTGCTCTTGGTCAAGCTCTATGGCCCCGACTTCGGCTTGGACGATCGCGCTGTGGCCTTGGTGGCCATCTCGGCCTTCATCGGCCATTTGTGGCCCGTGTTCTTTGGCTTCAAAGGCGGCAAAGGCGTGGCCACGGCTGCAGGTGTGTTGTTTGGTGTGGAGCCCATCTTGGGCGCTGCGACCATGGGCACATGGCTGATCGTTGCCGTCTTCTTCCGCTACTCCTCGCTGGCTGCACTGTCCGCCTCGGTGTTTGCCCCTGCGTACTACTGGCTGGGCGACACAGTGGCTTGGGCCACCAGCGACGCCGAGTTATTGGCTGTCGTCGCCATGAGTGCCTTGCTGCTGATGCGCCACAAAGACAACATTGCCCGTTTGGTCGCGGGGCAGGAGACGCGGATTGGGGCGAAGAAGGCGGCGGCTGAAACCGAGTCTGACGCGTCTTAACTCAACGGCTTTTGCCGTTGCATCGCAAGACAAAGGGCCTCACGCGTGAGGCCCTTTTGTTTGAGGCAACCCTTGTTGATTTACAAGGCTGGGTAATCCGTGTACCCCACAGCCCCAGGCGCATAAAACGTTTTAGGCACGGCCGCATTCAGCGGCGCGTTCAATTTCAGGCGTTGCACCAAGTCGGGGTTGGCGATGTAGGGGCGGCCAAAGGCGATGGCGTCGGCACGGCCTGAGGCTATGGCGTCAATGGCCATGTCGCGGGTGTAGCCGTTGTTGGCAATGTAGGTGCCTTTGAAGGCTTGGCGCGCGCCTGCGTAGTCAAAGCCCGGCACGTCGCGTGGGCCACCGGTGGAGCCTTCCACAAAGTGAATGAAGGCAATGCCGCGTTTGTTCAACTCTTCCACCAAATGGCCAAAGACCGCTTGAGGGTGGCTGTCTGTCAAGTCGTTGGCGGGTGTGACGGGCGAGAGGCGAATGCCCACGCGGCCTGCACCGATTTCAGCCACGCACGCATCGACCACTTCTAGGGCAAAGCGGCAGCGGTTTTCTACCGAACCGCCGTAGAGGTCGGCGCGGTGGTTGGCCCCGTCGCGCAGGAACTGGTCGACCAAATAGCCATTGGCGCCGTGAATTTCCACGCCGTCAAAACCGGCACGGATGGCGTTGGCTGCACCGCGGCGGTATTGGTTCACCACCTCTTGAATTTCTGCCACGCTCAAGGCATGGGGCACGGGGGCGTCGACTTTGCCGTTGCGGGTGTAAGCGGCAATTTTGGGTTGCACGGCCGATGGCGCGATGGGTTGCGCGCCGCCAATCAAGTCGGGGTGGGTGATGCGGCCCACATGCCAAATTTGCGCCACGATTTTGGAGCCCGCGTCGTGCACGGCTTGGGTGATGGGCTTCCAGCCTTCGACCTGTGCGTCCGAGTAAATGCCGGGCGTGGCCATATAGCCCTTGCCCTGCGGCGACACCTGCGTGCCCTCGCTGATGATCAAGCCCGCGTTACTGCGTTGGCGGTAGTACTCAATGTTGATGTCGCTGCCGGGAATGTCACCCGCCGGTTCGTCGGCACGGCAGCGCGTCAAGGGCGCCATGACCACGCGGTTGGCCACCTCAATGTCGCCGATGCGGGTGGGTTGAAAGAGTTTCAAGGTGTCAGCGGTCATGGATGTGTTTTTTAAAGTGAAGGAGCTCAGGCACTGTAAGCCAAGCCCGAGGCCACGCCGCCAAACAAGTCGCCTTCCACCATCGCCACGTTAGGAAATGCGTGCTGCAAAGCGCGTTGGAATGGGCGCAAGGCTGAGGAGCCTCCGGTCAGGTACATCGCATCAATGCCTGTGTGGGCCAAGCCTGCAGCTTTGACGCAATCTTGTGCACAGGCCACGGTGCTTTGCAGCAAGGCGTCTAAGTTGCTTTGCATGTGGGAGGCATTGAGCGGCGCGCGCAAATGGGCTTCCAAACAAGACAGATCCACCGAGGTGTCGGCATCGGTCATGGAGCAGCGAATTTTGGCTTGCTCGACCTCGTGGGCGATGTGGTGCCCGTGGCGTTCGGTGAGCACGCACATCAAACGTTCGTGCATGCGCGGGTCGTTGTAGTTGGTGCGCAGGGCTTTGGCTTGGTTGATGGCGCGGGGCTGGTACAGCCAGTTGATCAAGTGCCACGTGGACAAGTCAAAAAACAAGTTGCTGGGCACCATGCGGTCTTGCGGACCGGTGTGGCGGTAGCCCAGCAGGGGCATCACGTTTTCTAGGCTGAGCTTTTGGTCAAAGTCGGTGCCGCCAATGTGCACGCCGGTGGTGGCCAAGATGTCTTGGGTGCGATCGGCGCGGGCGATGCGCTCAGGCCCCAAACGCACCACGGTGAAGTCAGAGGTGCCGCCGCCCAAGTCGACCACCAGCACGGTGCTCTCGCGGGTGAGGCGGCGTTCGTAGTCCAGCGCGGCGGCGATGGGTTCGAGTTGAAATGAGACCTCGTCAAAGCCCACGGCTTGCGCGGCTTCGCGCAGCGATTGTTCGGCCTGGGCGTCACGCCCCGCATCGTCGTCCACAAAGTGCACGGGGCGTCCCATCACCACGCGTTGGGGCGCGAAGCCCAGCGTGTGCGTGGCGCGGTCGCGCAAGGTGGCGAGGAAGGTGGCCACGATGTCTTGAAAGCTCACTTGGCGGTTGTGGATGAGGGTGGTCTCCATCAACAATGGGCTGCCCAGCAGGCTTTTGAGCGAGCGCATCAAGCGGCCTTCGGTGCCTTCGAGGTAGAGGCCAATGGCTTCACGGCCAAAGTGGGTGGTGCCGTCTTCGGCGTTGTAAAACACGGCCGTGGGCATGGCCAAAGCGTCGCCCTCTAAGGGGATGAGGCGTGCGGTGCCTTGGGGGCTGGCCCACGACACGGCCGAGTTGGACGTGCCAAAGTCAATGCCGAGGGTGCCTTGGCGGGAAGAGGTCATAACTTCAAAAGAAAAAGCATGGGTTCACCCCGCTGCAAGGTGCGCGGGGCGAGCCAGAGGTGTGAAAAAGGAAAACCGTGTGCGGGCGGAGCCGCCGTGCGTCAGTCGCTCAGTTTGAGGCTGCACTTGTCGCCACTGGCGGGTCGCTCAATGGTGATGCAGGCCAAGTTGGGCAGGCTGTCTTTGAGTTGTTTGTGCAAGAAGAGGCACAAGTTCTCTAAGGTAGCGGGGCCGATGCCTTCGACTTCGTCGAGAAAGTGGTGATCCAGCGTGAGGCGGGCTTTTTCGACTTCTTGGCGCAAGAACCCGAGGTCCATCATCATGCCGGACTCGGGGTCTGGCATGCCTGCAATCGTCACTTCAACGTGGTAGGTGTGGCCGTGGATGCGCAAGCTGCCTTCGGCGTCGATTTTGCGGCGCAGGGTGTGGGCAGCTTCAAAGTAAAAGCGTTGGCTGAGTTCAAATTTCATCGGATGCCGATCAACTTATGGGTCTGCACGCTCAAGCGCCATTGCGGGTGGTTTTGGCAATAGGCGACAGCGTCAGCGGTGTTGGCTGCCGCGAGCGGGCCGTCCATGGGTTGGAGGTAAAAGTTTTCAAAATCCAGCGTGGCGAACTGCTCGGGCAGGGCAGTGGCTTGGGGGTAGACCAGCTTGAGCTCTTGGCCCGAGGTCACCACTTGCTTGCTGCCGGCTTTCGGGCTGACGCACAGCCAGTCAATGCCCGCGGGCGGTAGCACGGTGCCGTTGGTTTCCACCGCGATGGTGAAGTGCAGGGCGTGCAAAGCGTCCACCAGCGCGGTGTCGACTTGCAGCAAGGGCTCGCCGCCGGTCAGCACCACAAAGCGGTGTTGGGTGTCGTGGGCGGGCCAAAAGCTGGCGATGGTGTCGGCCAACGCTTGGGCTGATTCGAACTTGCCACCGGCCGTGCCGTCGGTGCCCACAAAGTCGGTGTCGCAGAACTGGCACACGGCGCTGGCGCGGTCTTCTTCACGGCCGGTCCACAAATTGCAGCCCGCAAAACGGCAAAACACGGCGGGTTGCCCCGCGTTCGCCCCTTCGCCTTGCAAGGTGTAGAAAATTTCTTTCACGCTGTATGTCATGCCGCTATTTTCGCAGCAAGTGGGGGCGGGCTTGAAAGATGTCGCTGTTGTACTGTGGATGCAAGTTTTTTGAGGCAATATGGCGCGTTATGACATGCACCTCATACCCCCACCCCCTCCGTCAAAGGTCGCCCTTATGCGAAGCCTCCGGCCCCGTTCATTCCTTCAAGGCTGCAAGCGCCAAGCTTGCGCGCTCATGTTGAGCGTGCTCGGCGCGGCCAGCGCCTCGGCACAAATGGTGCAGCACTTTGCCCCCACGGGCGTGTTGCGTGCCGCGATTAACTTGGGTAACCCCATCTTGGCCCAAAAAGACGCCACCACCGGCTTGCCCGTAGGCGTGTCGGTCGATCTGGCCACGGGCTTGGCTCAACGACTGGGCGTGCCTTTGCAACTGGTGGTGTTTGATGCCGCCGGCAAGTCGGTCGACGCGGTGAGTACCGAACAGGCCGACATTGGGTTCTTTGCCATCGACCCTTTGCGCGGCAATGCCATTGCCTTCACCCCGCCTTATGTGCTGATTGAGGGCAGTTATTTGGTGAAGCAAGAGTCACCCCTCAAGCACAACGACGAGGTGGATCAAGCCAAGCACACCGTGGTGGTGGGCAAAGGCAGTGCTTACGACTTGTATTTGAGTCGCGAAATCAAACACGCCCAATTGCTGCGCAGCCCCACGTCGCCCACGGTGGTCGACTTCTTTGTGGCCAACGGTGCCGATGTGGCGGCTGGCGTGAAACAGCAGCTCGAAGCCGATGCCCAGCGCGTGCCGAATTTGCGTTTGCTGCCCGGTCGCTTCATGGTCATTTCGCAAGCCATGGGCCTGCCCAAAAGCCGTGGCGACGAGGCAGCCAAGTATTTGAGCCAGTATGTGGAAGAGATGAAAGCCAGCGGCTTTGTGGCCCAAGCGCTGAAGAAACACCGCATTGAGGGGGCCGCGGTGGCGCCTGCCTCGTCGAGTTTTTAAGGCGCAGTGGTATGGACGGTTTGATGTTGCCTGCCGCAACGGGTTTGCATATCGGCATTGAAGTCGCCGGAACTTTGGCTTTTGCGCTCTCGGGCATTGTGGAGGCCGCACGTAAAAAGCTCGATGCCGTCGGCGTGTGTGTGGTGGCCGGTGTGGCGGCATTTGGTGGCGGCACTTTGCGCGATGTGTTGCTAGACCGCCGCCCGCTGTTTTGGATTGAGCAGTCTTGGTATGTGTGGTGCCTGCTGATTTTGTGCATCACCGCCATGCTGCTCATGCGTGCCAAACACTTTCGGCCCACACAAACTTCCATGCAATGGCCCGATGCCTTAGGGCTGGGTTTGTTTGCGGCCAGTGGCACCCAAATCGCGTTGGGTATGCACATGCCCGCCTTGATCGCGGTGCTGATGGGCGTCATCACCGCCACTTTTGGCGGCGTGCTGCGTGACATTGTGTGCAACGAAATTCCTACGGCCTTTCACGACCATCACCCTTACGCGGTGTGCGCGTTTGCGGGTGGGTGGGTGGTGGTGCTGTTGCAGTGGTTGGGGTTTGACCCCGATTGGGTGGTCGCCTTGGGCGCTGCCACGGCCACGCTGCTGCGATTGGCGGCGTTGTATTTTGAATGGCGCTTGCCCACTTGGAAGTTGGACGGGGACGACTGAGCCTCGCCCCCGCTGCAGGCCAGACTGCTGACGCTGAGCTTATTCGGCGATGATGCCTTTGAGCTGAATCACGCGGCCCCAGCGTGGGTAGTCTTTGGCCACGATGGCGCCCAATTCATCGGGCGTCGATGAGCTGGCATCTAAGCCCGCCTTGCCCAAAATTTCTTTCACTTGGGGCTGCTGCAAGATGCTGGCGAACTCGGTGTTGAGTTTGTTTACCGTTGCCGCAGGTGTTTTGGCGGGGACGAAAAAGGCGTACCAAAGGTCCACGTCAATTTCTTTGTAGCCCAGCTCTTGGAAGGTGGGCACATCGGCCGCCACGGGGTGACGCTTGGTGCTGCCCACGGCCAAGGCATTGAGCTTGCCTGACTTCACGAAGCCTTGTGCCACATGCACAGGCAAGAAGCCCACCATCAACTCACCTGCCAACAAGTCTTGCGTGTAACCGGCCGTGCCACGGTAGGGCACATGCAGCATGAAAGCCTTGGTCTCCAGTTTGAACAACTCCATGGCCATGTGGTGGGGTGTGCCCACGCCAGGTGAGCCAAACGACACAAAGCCGGGCTTGGCTTGCGACAAAGCCACCAAGTCTTTCACCGATTTGATGCCCGTCTTGGGGTTGGCCACCATCATCAAGGTGCCGTAGGCCGACATCGACACGGGAGCGAAGTCTTTGGTGGGGTTGAACGACGCATTTTTGTAGAGCTGCGAGGCGATCAACATGGTGTTGGCGCCCATCAAAATAGTGTTGCCGTCCGGTGCGGCCTTGGCCACAAAGTCTGCCCCAATGTTGCCGCTGGCGCCGGGCATGTTTTGCACCACCACGGTTTGGCCCATTTTTTCAGCCAGCTGCGCTTGCACGGTGCGGGCAATGGTGTCCATGCCGGTGCCTGGCGTGAAGGGCACGATGATTTTGATCGGGGCGGTGCTGGGCTGTGCGAAAGCGCTGCAGGCCAGCACGAGGCTGGCACCGCAAAGCAGCACACGTTGGCGTAAGGTGATGCGATTCATCATGGGCTCCTTCATAGCGTTCTGGCTGGAATCTTGAACAAAGCTTCGGCGTTGCTCTGGTAAAACTTTTTCTTGGCGGCTGGGTTCATGTCCATGCCGTCCAGCGCGTGCACTTCGTCGATGGCGTATTGGTAGGGGTAGTCCATCGCATAGAGCACGCGGCCTTCGCCCACCACGTCTTGGGTGAACGCAATGGCTTTGTGCCACGCCATGCCGCTGCAGGTGATGTGGAAGTTGTCGCGTAGGTAGTCGCTGGGTTTGCGCTTCAACGGCTTGACGCTCTCATAGCGATTCGAACGCACGGTGGCGGCATGCATGTAGTCCAAGCGATAGGCCCAAAACGGCAGCGCTTCGCCCATGTGGCCCAAGATCACTTGCAACTTGGGGAAACGGTCAAACACGCCTGAGGTGATGAGCTTCAAGGCATGCAAGCCGGTCTCTACGCCAAAGCCATATACCGCGCCATCCAAACCCGATTCCAAAAACGGCTGGATCATGTTGGCAGGCGGCGTGTTGGGGTGCAGGTAGATGGGGGTGTCGTGGGCCTGCGCGGCTTCAAAGATTTCCCAAAACTTGAGGTCCGACAAATACTCACCGTGGGTGTGTGAGTTGATGATGACCGAGTTCATGCCGAGCTTGTTCACACCGCGTTCGATCTCTTGCGCGGCGGCGGCTGGGTCTTGCGGCGCGATGGCGATCATGCCCGCAAAGCGCGTGGGGTGACGGCGCACGCCTTCAGCCAATTCGTCGTTGGCAAATCTGGCGAACGACACGGCGGTGGCTGTGTCCATGCACTGCACGCCGGGAGAGGTGAGCGCAATGATTTGCATGTCGATGCCCGCATCGTCCATGTGGCCGAGGCGCACTTGGTCGAGGTCGGTCAAGCAACGCATGATGTGCTGGGCGCGCTCGCTGGGGCTGCTCATGTAAAAGCCCATCAGGCTCTGAAAGCCTGGGTCGACATGGGGTTGCGCCAAGATGTTGCGGTAGATGTCCAGCATCTCGCTGGGGCAAAACGCTTCTTCTGTGGCGATGCGCAAATACGGCGCTTTGCCGGGGCGTTGGGTGTTGGGCAGTGACATGGGTTTAAACAATCTTGACGCTCAGAATTTATCGTTTGTGTTTCATGACTTGGCGGCAAAGCCAGCCACTTGTTTGTAGTTGTCGGAAATTTGGCGCAGCTCGGCTTGGCTGATCAAGTCGTCGATGTGGCCAAAGGGCTGGCCGTGGCTCAGGGCATCGGCTTTCATGATGATGGCGTCGGGCGGCACGGTGCGGTTGGTTTGCACAATCTTGGCGGTGGTGGGCAAGCGCAGGTCTTGGTACTGCTGCAAGGCGGCGACCACGTTGGTGGTTTTGCTCAACAGGTCGGCCAGGGTGCGTGCGTCAATCAAGCCTTGGGCCGAGCCGTTGGAGCCGCGTGGGTACATGGGGTGGGCGGCATCGCCCATCAAGGTGATGCGGCCAAAGCTCCATTGCGGCAGGGCGTCTTTGTCGACCATGGGGTACTCAAACACACGCTCAGCCGACAAGATCAAGTGGGGCACATCGAGCCACGGGAACTTCCAGTCTTTGAAAATGTCGATGCAGTCGTGTGCGTCGCCGGGTTTGTTCCAGTCGTTCATCTTGGTGTCTGGGCGCTGAATTTCGGCCATCCAGTTGATGAGTTGGTTGCCTTTGCCGTCCACGTTGTCGACGATGGGGTAGATCACCATCTTGCCGGTGTCAATGGAGCCCACGCGCATGTAGCTCTTGCCCGTCAGAATGGGCTTGTGCACGGTCACACCGCGCCAGGTGTTGATGCCTGCAAAGCACACCTGGTCGTCGGGGAAAAACTGTTTGCGCACGGCGGAGTTCACGCCGTCGCAGGCCACGGCCACATCGGCTTGCACTTGGTGGGTGCCGCCAGTGGCCAACTCAAATGTCACGGTGGCGTGCTGTTCGGTTTGGTCCACGCGGATGCAGCGGTGGCCGGTGTGCACATGCTCGGTGCCCAAGCGTTTGACCACTTCGTCAAACAAGATGCGGTGCAATTTGCCACGGTGAATGCCGAGCTCCGGCGTGGCGTAACCGTCGTGACGGCCGCGCAGTTCTTTGTAAATGTATTGGCCGTAGCGGTTGTAAAACACGCTCTCCAAATTTTCAATGGCCACGGCTTCGAGTTGGGGCAGCACGCCCAAGGCGGCCAACTCTTTGGTGGCGTGGGGCAGCAGGGTGATGCCCACGCCCATTTCTTTGACCTCAGGCACGCTCTCGTACACATCGCAAGCGATGCCGCGTTCGTGCAGACCCAAGGCGAGGCCCAAGCCTGCAATGCCTCCGCCAATAATGGCTACTTTGATGGCTGTCATCGTTTATCCCGATTCATGGGGTGATTTGGTTTGTTAGCATGCAAACGATTATTGTGGGCAGCCTCACCGCCCCGCATCCATAGAAACCCGAATTTATGAACCTCACCAACATGTACCAACGCCCTGGCTTTTTGCTCAGGCGTTCGCACCAAATTTCTGCCGCCATGTTTGAAAACGCCTGCGCGGGCGTGGGCCTGACGCAAGCGCAGTACGGGGCCTTGACGGTGCTGGCCAGCGAGCCTGGTATTGACCAAAGTCGTTTGGCCCGTGCCTTGGCGTTTGACAAAGTGACGGTGCTGCGCGTGCTGCGTGGCTTAGAAGAGCGGGGTTTGGTTGCCCGCGAGGTGTCGGCCAGCAGCCGTCGGCAAATGGCCGTTCAGCTGACTGTTGCGGGCAAGCGTTTGCTTAAAAAAGCAGAGGCGCCTGTGCATGAGGCGTATGAGCAGCTGATGGCGCCACTGAATGAGGCACAGCGTAAGCAATTGATTGGTTTGTTGCAAACGCTGACCGACAGTTTGGGGGACCAAGCGCGGGCCGCCTTTGTGCCCTTGCAACATGGCTGATCTGCCTGTTCTTTATTCGTTTCGACGTTGTCCTTATGCCATGCGCGCACGCTTGGCATTGCGTGTCAGCGGGGTGGCGTACGAGCACCGTGAGGTGGCGCTGAAAGCCAAACCTGCGCAGATGTTGACGGCGTCGCCCAAAGGCACGGTGCCGGTGCTGTGCTTGCCATCGGGTGAGGTGTTGGACCAAAGTTTGGACATCATGCGCTGGGCCTTGCAACACAAGGACCCAGAGGTTTGGCTGCCCCAGTCACCCGAGGCGCAAATCTTGGCCGAGGCGGGTATTGCGTTGAACGATGGCGCGTTCAAAGGCCATCTCGACCGTTACAAATACCCGCAGCGTTTTGGGTTGGAGAACGGGGTGCAGCACCGTGCGCTGGGCGCAGAGGTGTTGATGCAGTGGGAGTCGACATTGCAAGCGAATTTGCAAACCCATGCCCAAGCGCAGGCCTATTTGGCGGGCCCACGGTGGGGTTTGCTCGACGCTTGCGTGGCCCCTTTTGTGCGCCAGTTTGCACGCACCGACCGGGCGTGGTTTGACGCGCAAGCTTGGCCCCAATTGGCGCAATGGTTGAGCGCGTTTGAAAACTCCGAGGCCTTTGCTGAAGTGATGCACAAGCACCCGTTGTGGGTGGCTTAACGGGCTTGCTTTAAAAAGTCCATCACCAACGCCCATTGCGCGGGCACATTGAGCGCTGGGGCATGGCCACAGCCTGCAATTTCCACCGTTTGCAACAGATCTTTCGTGCCTGGTCCGCGTGTGTGCATGGTTTGAAGGGTGTCGGTTGAAATCAAGTCAGAGTGGGCGCCGCGCATGACCATGACGGGGATGTCGAGCGCGTCGTACTCGGTCCACATGGGGTACTCGGGCACTTCGCGAAAAAACTGTTGGGTGATGTTCGGGTCGTAATGGGGCGTCACGCGGCCATCGGGCAAACGGCGGGTGGAGGTCTCAGTCAGGTGCGTCCACTGCGCGTCGGTGTGAAAGCCAAACGGTGCGTAGGCTTGGCGAAAGAAGGCTTCCAATTCGGGCACGGTGTCAAACGCAGGCGGCTGGCCTGCGTAGGCTTTGATGCGTTCTACCGCCGTGCTCGAAATTTCAGGCGCAATGTCGTTAAGCAGCAAACTGCGAATGCGTCCCTTGAACGCCGGCAACTCAAGGCCTGCCGCACACACCAAGCCCAAAGCGCCGCCCATCGAGGTGCCAATCCAGTGGGCTTGGTCAATCTGCAAGCCGTTCATCAAATCTAAGGCTGTGCGGGCATAGGTGGCAAAGCTGTAGTCGTTGTGAGGGGCGTGGCTCCATTGACTCAGCCCTCGGCCAATGGTGTCGGGGCAAATCACGCGGTATTGGCCGCACAGCTGTTCGGCCAAGGCATCAAAGTCGCGGCCTGTGCGTGCCAAGCCGTGCCACGCGATGACCGCCGGCAGCGACGGGTCGCCCCATGCGGTGTAGTGGAGGTTGAAGCCGTGGCATTGCAAATAGTGAGAGCTGAATTTCATGGTGCGTTCAGTTTACGATTGCGCTATGCAATTGCAAGAAATTTTGTACTCTCAAGGCTTTGGTACGCGCCGTATTTGCGCGGGTTTGATTCAGCAGGGCCATGTGCAGGTCGACTTAGGCGAGGGCCTGGTGGACTGCGACAACCACCTCGAAGACGTGTCGGTCAAAGAGGGCTTGATGTACTCGGTGCAGGGCGTTCTTTGGCCGTACCACGACAAGGCCTATGTGTTGCTGCACAAGCCCGCGGGCTACGAGTGCTCGCACAAACCTTCGGCTTGGCCCAGCCTCTACACCTTGCTGCCACCCGCGCTGCGCCAGCGTCCGCAAAAAAGTGCGGTGCAAGGCGTGCAAGCGGTGGGACGCTTGGACCAAGACACCACGGGCATGCTGGTGCTCACCGACGATGGCCCTTTGATTCACCGCATGAGTTCACCGCGTCACCATGTGCCCAAGGTGTACGAAGTGACGACCGACGATCCGTTGGACGCCAAACAGGTGCAGCGCTTGCTCGATGGCGTGGTGCTGGACGATTCGCCCAAGCCCGTCAAAGCCGCCGCTTGTGAGGCAGTGGCCGATCACCACATGCGCCTGACGCTGACCGAGGGCAAGTACCACCAAGTCAAACGCATGCTGGCGGCGGTGGGCAACAAAGTGGTGGGGTTGCATCGCTCGCAAATTGGCGCCATGCCTTTGCCTGACGATTTGGCACCCGGCAAGTGGCGTTGGATTTCTGAGGATGAGTTGAAACTGTTGTCGACCAACAGTTTGACGGCACCCAGCGCTTAAGGCTTATCGCGCAAAAACGCGGTGATCAACGCCAGCGTCTGCGCGGGTTGATCGCGGTGCGGCGAATGGCCGCAAGCGGGCAGGGCGTGCCGTTGAATTTCAGAGCTTGGCGCGATGTCTTCAATTTGCGCCAAGGTGCCGTAGGCGTCGTCCACACCTTGCAAGGCCAACACGGGGCAATGGATGGTTTGGCAGTCAGCCCGGATGTCAAAGCTTTGAAACCCTGGCGACAACCACACATCGTTCCATTGCCAAAACGCGGTGTCGACGTGGGCGTGAAATTTGGCCAAGCGTTCACGTAAAGGGCCATTCAGATAGGCTTCACGCGCCGCTTCAATGGCTTGGATGGACACCTTCTCCACTTTGACATGCGGTGCCATAACGATGCACGCGCTCAAGGTGTGGCGTGCCGCATGCAGCAAAGCGATGGTGCCGCCGTCGGAGTGGCCCACGAGCACGGGCGCTTGAAGTTGCAGCTTCTCGAACAGTTCAGGCAACACACGCCAAGCTTCGTGGTGCATGTAGTCGGGGGGCAGCGCGTGGGTGCCGCGCACATCGGGAATGTCGTCCGACTGGCCGTAGCCTCGCCTTGAAAACACCACGCCCGCGCGCCCTGTGGCGTGACAGACCTGCTCTGGCCAAAAACCTGCGCGGCTGCGCCACATCGCGACCGAGCCCAAGCCTTCGTGTAAAAACACCAAGGGCGCGCGGGCGGGGGCCCCTTGCGCAGGGGGAGGGGCGGCGATGCGCACCACTTCGAGGCGTACATCTTTGAGCTGAATTAAATCCATCGTCAGATATTAAGACGACATGGTGGATGGCGACAGGCGCGCTCGTTACACTTGAGACACGTTTTTCAAAGGTGTTTCCCCCGTGATTTTGTTTCAACGCGTGACGCTGGCCCTTGCGGCCACACTGGTTTTGGCTTGTTTTTCGGCACAGGCTGCCAACCCGATTTTTGTGCTCAATTCACAAGACGCCAACGTCAGCGTGATTGACCCCACCACATGGAAAGAAACCCACCGCATTGCCACGGGCAAAGAGCCGCATCACCTCTACCTCACGCCCGACGAAAAATCGGTCATCGTGGCCAACGCGGGTAGCGACTCGCTCACCTTCATCGACCCGCGTACCGCACAAGTGCAGCACATGATTCGCGGCACCTTGGACCCGTATCAGCTGCGTTTTTCGCCAGACATGAAGTGGTTTGTGACGGTGGCCAACCGTCTCAACCACATCGACATTTACCGCTGGGACGGCCAAGCGCTGACCTTGGCCAAGCGCATTCCTTCTGGCAAAACGCCCAGCCACATTTGGATTGACACCAAAAGCACCACGGCCTACGCCACCATGCAAGACAGCAACGAGTTGGTCGCGGTCGATTTGGCTACCCAAACCCTGAAATGGCGCGTCAAAACGGGCCAAATGCCCGCCGACGTGTTTGGCACGCCCGACGACAAACACCTCTTGGTGGGCCTGACCGGCGACGACCATGTGGAGGTCTACGACGTCACGGGCCCGCAAGCCAAGTTGGTCAAAACCATTCCAACGGGCCAAGGTGCACACGCCTTCCGTGCTTTGGGCGATGGTCGCCATGTGTTTGTGGGTAACCGCGTGGCCAACACCATCAACAAGATCGACTACACCACCTTGACGTCGGTGGCGCAGTTCAAAGCGCCCGGCGGTCCAGACTGCATGGAAGTCACGGCAGACGGCAAGTTGCTGCTGGTGTCTTCGCGTTGGATCAAAAAAGTCAGCGTGATTGACTTGAGCAACGGCCAGTTGTTGCGCCAAGTGAATGTGGGCAAATCGCCGCATGGCATTTGGACCTTGGACCACGCCAAGCGTTTTTAAGCGCCATGTTTTTTAACCAAGCCTTGCACCATGGCGTGCCCAAGATAGCGCGCTTTGGGTTGCTAGGTTTTTTGACCGTTTTGACCTCGGCGAGTGTGACGGCCCAAGCCGCCTCGCCTTGCAACAAACCGCTTTACCTCACGTTTGACACCGGCCACATGGGCGTCGCGCCTTTGATTGCCGAGGTGTTGCAACGTCAAAACGTGAAGGTCACCTTCTTTGCCGCCAATGAGCCCACGCAAGAGGGTGACGGCACCTTGGGCGAGCATTGGGCGAGTTGGTGGCGCGCACGCGGCGCCGAAGGCCATGCGTTTGCCTCGCACACCTTTGACCATGTGTATTGGCGTGCCGATGCAGGGCACGGCACTTGGCAGATGCGCCCCAGTGCGGGTCCGAACAAAGGCAAAACCGAAGTTTGGAACAGCCAGCGCTATTGCGCCGAGTTGCAACGCGCCAACACCCGCTTGCAGCAGTTGACGGGCCAAACCCCATTGCCCTTGTTTCGTGCGCCCGGCGGTAAAACGTCCCCTTCGTTGCTGGCAGCCGCCAAACAATGCGGCTTTGCACATGTGGGTTGGGCCGACGCAGGCTTCTTGGGTGACGAGTTGCCCAGCGACAAATACCCGAACGCTTTGTTGTTGCAGCGCGCCTTGAGCAAGGTGCGTTCTGGCGATATTTTGATGGCCCATTTGGGCATTTGGTCGCGTCAAGACCCGTGGGCGCCTGCGGTGTTGGAGCCGCTGATTGAAGGCCTCAAAGCCAAAGGGTTTTGTTTCGCCACGCTGCCCTCGCATCCACAATTCAAGGCATGGACACGCTGACCGATCTTTTTGCTGCTGCACAAGCCGCCCTGTACGAAGGCGTGATGCAGCCCTTGGCCTTTGCTTTGGGGCTGGGCAACCGCTTGGAAGACTTGTTTGATGGCACGGGTTGGTTGCTGGTCGGTTTGCTGCAAATCGTGGTCATGTTGGCCGTGATCGGACCGCTGCAGCGCTGGCGCCCTGTCGAACCAGCCGCCCCAGCCAGTGCCGTGCGCACCGATGTGATTTACACCCTGATCCACCGTTTGGGCCTGTTTCGTATCGCTTTGTTTTTCACCATCGAGCCTGTGCTCGACGATTGGATGGGCTTGCTGCGCACGCAAGGCGTGGGTTCTTTCCACTTAGATGGTCTGTGGCCCGGTGTGACCGATGGCCCGTGGGCCAGTTTTTTGATTTATTGGCTGGCCTTTGACTTTTTGAACTACTGGCTGCACCGCGCTCAGCACCAGTGGCATTGGTGGTGGGCGTTGCATGCCGTGCACCATTCGCAGCGCCACATGACGCAGTGGACCGACAACCGCAACCACTTGTTTGACGACCTCATCAGCGCTGTGGTGTGGGTGCTGGTGGCGCAGGTGGTGGGCATTGCGCCCAGCCAGTTTGTGGCCGTGGTGGCGCTCACGCAACTGAGTGAAAACTTCCAGCATGCCAATTTGCGGGTGAGTTTTGGCAAATGGGGTGAGCGCCTGTGGGTGAGCCCGCGCTTTCATCGGCTGCACCACGCCATTGGTTTGGGCCATGAAACCCAGCAAAACGCGAAGGTGGTTTTGGGTGGTCATAACTTTGGCGTGTTGTTGCCTTGGTGGGACATGTTGTTTGGCACGGCCGATTTCTCTGAGCGCTTTGAGGCAACGGGGATTCGCGACCAAGTGGAACAAGGCGTGGATTACGGTGACGGCTTTTGGGCGCAGCAGCGCTTGGGGCTGACGCGACTGATGGCGGTTTTGAAGGGCCATGCTGGAAATTGACCGCCTCGGTTATGCTTTTCCAATGCGACTGTTTCTAGATTCTTTTTGGCGTGCTCTGGCTTATTGCCTGATGCCGCGCGTGATGCTGCTGTCTTTGCTGCCCTTGGTCATGCTGTTGGCGGTGACCTTGAGCTTGGGCTATTTCTATTGGCAACCCATGCAAGATTGGGTGCGCGGCATGCTGGACTCGTGGCAAATGCTGCAAAGCATGATGGATTGGCTACAAGCGCGTGGCGCGGGCGGCTTACAAGGGGTGATGGTTCAGTTGGTGATTATTTTTGCCATCACACCCGTGCTGGTGATTGCTTCCTTGTTGGCCGTGTCTTTGATGATGTCGCCCGCCTTGGTTCATCTGGTGGTCGAACGCCGCTTTCAGCACTTGTCTCGCAAGCAAGGCGGCACGGTGATCAGCAGTTTGATGTGGACCTTGGGCTCTACCTTGGCGGCCTTGTTGGCCATGTTGATTTCTTTGCCTTTGTGGGTGGTGCCGCCCTTGATGTTTGTGGTGCCGCCCTTGATTTGGGGTTGGCTGAGCTACCGCGTGATGGTGTATGACGCACTGTTGGCGCACGCCAGCCGTGAGGAGCGCCTCACGATTGGACGTCGCCATCGTGGATGGCTGTTGTTGATGGGCGTGTTGACGGGCTACATGGGCGCCTTGCCCAGCATGGTCTGGGCGTCTGGGGCTTTTTTTGCGGCTGCGTTTGTGTTGCTGGTGCCTTTGGCCATTTGGATTTACGCCTTGGTCTTCGCGTTCACGTCCTTGTGGTTCACCCATTACAGCTTGGCGGCGTTGGAAAGTCTGAGGGCGGAGTCGGACTTTGTGGTGGTCGGCGCCTCCGAGCCGCTGCCCGCGCTAGCATTGCCGGATGAACCACACGCCACACCCCCTGTCGTCTGAGACGCGCCCCGAATTTGGTCTGATCATCGTCGGTGACGAAATCTTGTCGGGCAAACGCGCCGACAAGCACATGCCCAAAGCCATTGAGTTGTTGTCCGCCCGCGGTCTCACGTTGGAGTGGGCCGATTACGTGGGCGATTCGCCAGAGCGCATCACGCGTACGCTGGCAAGGGCTTTTGAGAGCAACAGCATTGTGTTTTCGTGCGGCGGTATTGGCGCTACGCCGGACGACCACACCCGCCAATGCGCAGCGCGTGCATTGGGCGTTGACTTAGAACTGCACCCGCAAGCCGAAGCCTTGATTCGCGAGCGCATGCAAGACACGGCCAAAGAGCAGGGCATCCCTTACGAGCCCGATCGTGCAGACAACGTGCACCGCCTCAACATGGGCGTGTTCCCCAAAGGGGCCAGCATCATCCCCAATCCGTACAACAAAATTCCCGGTTTCAGTTGCCACGGCCAAGGTGGCGGCACGGTGCACTTTGTACCGGGCTTTCCGGTCATGGCTTGGCCCATGATGGCTTGGGTGCTCGACACGTATTACCCGCATTTGTTCCAGCACGAAGCGTGGATTGAAAAGTCAGTCGTGGTGTACGGCTCGATGGAGGCGACATTGACGCCTTTGATGGAAACCTTGGAGCGCGAACATGCCGGTGTCAAGGTGTTCAGCCTGCCCAGCGTGGACCACCCTGTGCACGGCCGCCACATTGAGCTCGGTGTGAAGGGCTCACCCGCGCAAGTGGCGTTGGCTTATCCCGCTTTGTTGGCGGGTTTGCAGCCATTTGGTGTTGCGTTAGGCCCTGAATTGGTGCATCCTTGATTGTGCTTTATTTTGGTGCATTATGGATGAATTGCCTTGTTTTGGTGCATCCCGTTTCGGGCTTTTTGTGCGTCAAACTGCAGACTTGCCGGTGAGTCTGCCCGAACTCGGTGCAAAATAAGCGCCTTCATGGGGGTGTGCATAGAACGATCAAGTTATTCATAACTTGGCACAGAAACTGCATTCTCAAACCTCGAAACACTTTTTAACCCAACCTACCCTAGCAGGAGAACTTGATGGCCAAGACCGTCGCAGACGTAATCAAAATGGTGAAAGAGAACGAAGTCAAATTCGTGGACTTCCGTTTCACCGACACCCGTGGCAAGTGGCAGCACATCACTGCGCCCGTGTCGCAGTTTGACGAAAGCAAGTTCGAAGAAGGTCAAGCGTTTGACGGTTCTTCTATCGCAGGTTGGAAGGGCATTGAAGCCTCTGACATGTTGTTGATGCCCGATCCCAACAGCGCCATCATTGACCCCTTCTTCGAAGAAGTCACTTTGGTCTTGATCTGTGACGTGATCGAACCCACAGACGGCAAAGCCTACGAGCGTGACCCACGTTCGATCGCCAAGCGCGCTGAGTCTTTCCTCAAGCAGTCTGGCATTGGCGACACCGCTTATTTCGGTCCAGAGCCAGAGTTCTTCTTGTTCGACGAAGTGCGTTGGAGCACTGAGCCAAACAACACGTTCTACGCCATCAACGAATACGAAGCCCCTTGGAACAGCGGCGAGAAAATCGAAGGCGGCAACCGTGGTCACCGTAACCGCGTCAAAGGCGGCTACTTCCCCGTGCCTCCCGTCGACAGCACACACGACATGCGCAGCGAAATGTCGTTGTTGCTCGAATCTGTGGGCATCCCTGTCGAAGTGCACCACCACGAAGTGGCGGGCGCTGGTCAATGCGAAATCGGCACACGTTTCTCCACCTTGGTCGAGCGCGCTGACTGGACATTGCTGCAAAAGTACGTGATCCACAACGTGGCCAACGCTTACGGCAAAACCGCCACGTTCATGCCTAAGCCCTACGCTGGTGACAACGGTTCTGGCATGCACGTTCACCAGTCCATCTGGAAAGACGGCAAGAACTTGTTCGCCGGCACTGGCTACGCTGGTTTGTCTGACTTGGCGCTGTACTACATCGGCGGCATCATCAAGCACGCCCGTGCTTTGAACGCCATCACCAACCCAGGTACCAACAGCTACAAGCGTTTGGTGCCTCACTTCGAAGCCCCTGTGAAATTGGCTTACTCGGCCAAGAACCGCTCTGCTTCGATCCGCATCCCTAACGTCGCCAGCGACAAGGGCCGCCGCGTGGAAGCGCGCTTCCCAGATCCATTGTGCAACCCTTACCTCGGCTTCGCAGCCTTGTTGATGGCTGGTTTGGACGGCATCGAGAACAAGATTCACCCCGGCGAAGCAGCCACCAAAGACTTGTACCACCTCCCTCCAGAGGAAGACAAGTTGGTGCCAACCGTGTGCTCAAGCTTGGATCAAGCCTTGGAAGCCCTCGACAACGACCGCGCCTTCTTGACCAAAGGCGGCGTGTTCACCGACTCGTGGATCGACGCTTACATCGAATTGAAGATGCAAGAAGTGACCCGCAGCCGCGTGGAAGTGTCTCCTGTCGAATACGACATGTACTACTCGCTGTAATTCGTTACAACGGTAGACACACAAAAAGGACGGCGCGAGCCGTCCTTTTTTGTTTCAATCGTGACTGGTTTTTAACTTGGGCTGACATGACCTGTATTGCATTGCCCTGTTGGGTGCTCAGACTTTTGTGCCGCGGCTTTTCCTTAGGCCTTCTGCGCGTGCCCACTGCGCTGTTCAGCACGCCAAGACGTGTTTGGCGCGACTTGGCTTGGCTCACGGGTTTAGCTTTGGTGGTTGTGCCCGTTGCCATGGCCGAGTCGCCACGCGTGTTTCGCTGTGGCAATGTTTACACCAACCAACCGGTACCCAGTCAAAACTGCAAACCTCTGACGGGTGGGAATGTCACTGTGATTGAGGGCACGCAGGTGCAAACATCGATTGTGATGGCAACACCGGCCTCACCCGACGCAGCGTCTTCTGCCGCGACCGCCGACACCCACAAAGTCGCCCCTCAAGCGCAACGTCAGCGCGATGCGCAAGCCAGTTTGTTGCTGCAAACGGAGCTGCAAAAAGCGCAAATGCGTCATGCCGAACTCCTGCGCCTGTGGCGCAACGGTGAACCTGAGCGTCAAGCCGATGAGCACCGACAACCTCAAAAATACCAAGAACGTGTGGCCCAGCTGCGTGCTGCCTTGCAACGCAGCGAAGCCGATGTGGCCGGCCTGCAGCGTGAACTGGCACGCTTGCCCGCAACCTCCGTTGGAACAACCACACCATGACCCCGACACACATGTTTGATTTGCTCGCCACCCTCGTGGCGATTGTTCGCGTTGACGGCGTGGTGGTCTTCGCCAATGCCGCGCTTGAAGATGTGATGGGCTTGTCCCGCCGCAACATCGAAGGCACGCCGCTGTCGGGCTACTTCACCGAGACGCAGGCGTTTGACAACGCGTTGCAAGGCGCGCAAACCAACGCCTTTGCAGCCTTGCGTTACGACGCCCATTTGCGTCGCCCCAACCAAGACCCGCTGCCCGTGCACGTCATCGTGGCGCCCAGCGATCGGGCCGATGAAGTGCTGGTGGAGCTCTTGCCCTTGGAGCAGCAGACCCGTCAAGACCGTGAAGAACGCCTGATCGACCAAGCGCAAGCCAACAAAGAGCTGATTCGCAATTTGGCGCACGAAATTAAAAACCCGCTGGGCGGCATTCGCGGCGCGGCGCAGCTGCTGCAAATGGAGGTGGAGAGCAAAGACCTCATCGAATACACCCAAGTCATCATTCATGAAGCCGACCGCTTGCAGGTGCTGGTCGACCGTTTGCTGGCACCGCACCGCCGCCCGCATGTGGTGGGCGATGTCAACATCCACGAGGTGTGCGAGCGCGTGCGCAGTTTGATCTTGGCCGAGTTCCCCAAAGGCCTGCGCGTGGTGCGCGACTACGACACGTCCATTCCCGAGCTGCGTGGTGACCGTGAGCAACTGATTCAAGCCGTGCTCAACATCGTGCACAACGCGGCACAAGCGCTGGTGGACCGCATCACAACAGGGGACGCGCAGATCGTTTTGCGCACCCGCATCAACCGACAAGTGACTTTCAGCAAACAACGCTATCGGTTGGCACTGGAATTGCATGTGATAGACAACGGGCCCGGCATTCCGGAAGAAATCAAGGACAGGTTGTTCTTTCCCTTGGTTTCTGGACGAGATGGCGGATCAGGCTTGGGGCTGAATTTGGCACAAACTTTTGTGCAACAGCACCACGGTTTGATTGAGTGCGACAGTGTGGTGGGACGCACAGATTTCAAAATCTTGATCCCTCTGCCTTGACGCATTCAACCCACGGCCCATCTATGAATTTTGAGAAAGTAGCGCTGACATGAAACCGATTTGGATTGTGGATGACGACCAGTCAATTCGCTTCGTGCTGGAGAAGGCGCTGCTGCGTGAGAACATGCCCACGCGCAGCTTCACCAACCCCCGCGAAGTGTTGCAAGCGCTTGAGGTCGCAGGCCCCGACGAAGGCCCGCAAGTGCTGGTCAGCGACATCCGCATGCCGGGTGGTTCGGGCTTGGATTTGTTGGGCAAAGTCAAAGAGCGTTTGCCCGCTTTACCCGTCATCATCATGACGGCGTTTTCAGACTTAGACAGCGCTGTCTCCGCCTTCCAAGGCGGCGCCTTCGAGTACTTGCCCAAGCCGTTTGACTTGCCCAAGGCCGTGGAGTTGATCCGCCGTGCCGTGGACGAAAGCCAACGCGAGCAAGCGCAAATTGAGTTGCAAGACGCCACGCCCGAAATGCTGGGCCAAGCGCCGGCCATGCAAGACGTGTTTCGTGCCATTGGTCGCCTGAGTCAAAGCAACGTCACGGTGATGATCACCGGCGAAAGCGGCTCAGGCAAAGAACTGGTGGCCCGTGCGCTGCACAAACACTCGCCACGCGGTGACGCAGGCAACAAAGGCCCGTTTGTGGCCATCAACACCGCCGCCATTCCCAAAGATTTGTTGGAAAGCGAACTCTTCGGGCACGAACGTGGTGCCTTCACCGGCGCGCAAACCACACGCCGCGGCCGCTTTGAGCAAGCCGAGGGAGGCACCTTGTTTTTGGACGAAATCGGCGACATGCCGTTCGACCTGCAAACCCGATTGCTGCGCGTTTTGAGTGACGGCAATTACTACCGCGTTGGCGGCCACAGTGCCATCAAGGCCAATGTGCGTGTGATTGCGGCCACCCACCAAGACTTGGAAAAGCGCGTCAAGGACGGCGTGTTTCGCGAAGATTTGTTTCACCGCCTGAACGTCATTCGCTTGCGTTTGCCGGCTTTGCGCGAACGTCGTGAAGACATCCCTGCACTGACGCGCCACTTTTTGCAGCAGAGCGCACAACAATTGGGCGTGGAGTCCAAACGTATCTCCGATTTGGCGCAGAACGTGTTGAACCAGTTCAGTTTTCCTGGCAACGTGCGTCAGTTAGAGAACATTTGTCACTGGCTGACCGTCATGGCGCCCGCGCAGGTGATTGAGCCCAAAGATTTGCCCCCTGAAGTGCAGTTGCAAGGCGAGGGCGCAGAGCCCGCGGTGCATGTGGGCCAAGACACGGCGGCGGTGGCGATGAGCCACAGCAGCTCCGCATCCGCTGAGTTGCCCAAATCTTCTGCACCCGGTTCAAGCAATGCAGACAGTGGCGCTGGTGCCCCCGTGGTGCTCAACATGCCAGGCGCCGATTGGGAGCAGGGGCTAGAAGCCGAAGCCATGAGCTTGCTCGTTTCAGGACGCACGGATGTGTGGGACGTGCTGGTGAATCGCTTTGAGGCGCGTTTGATTCAAACCGCCTTGGTCAACACGCGCGGACGGCGCATTGAGGCCGCCCAAAAACTGGGCATTGGCCGCAACACCATCACCCGCAAAATTCAAGAGTTGGGTCTCGACGATTGAGACGGACAGAACGAGCCGCTGCGGTGGCGGCTCGTGGGGCGATTCAGCCCAGGGTCACCACCACCGGTGTGTGGTCGCTGGGTCGCTCGTTTTTGCGTGGGGCTTTGTCGATCACGCAGGCTTGTACCGAGGGTTTGAGGGTCTCACTGACCAAGATGTGGTCAATGCGCAAACCACGGTTGCGGCGGAAGGCGAACTCGCGGTAATCCCACCAGCTGTAGGTTTTTTCGGGCTGGTCAAACAAACGGTAGGCGTCGTGCATGCCTGACTCGATCAGCGATTGAAAGTGCTCGCGCTCAGCCACGGTGCAGTGGATGGTGTCTTTCAAACCGATGGGGTCCCACACATCACGGTCGTCCACGGTGATGTTGAAGTCGCCCATCAAGACGAGCTTGGGGTGCTGTTTGAGTTCTTCGCGCACCCACTGGTTCAAGGCTTCTAGCCAACGCATTTTGTAAACAAATTTGTCGCTGTCAGGCGCTTGGCCGTTGGGAAAGTAAGCGCCGATCACGCGCACGCCATCGACCGTGCCTGCGATCACACGGGCCATGTCGTCCTCAAAGCCGGGGATGTTTTTGACCACCTCGGTGGCATCGCTGCGCGAGAGCAGGGCCACGCCGTTGTAAGTTTTTTGCCCAAAGAAGGCCACCTTGTAGCCAGCGGCTTCGATGGCTTCTTTGGGGAACTTGTCGTCGGTGGTTTTGGTTTCTTGCAACACCAAGGCGTCCACGGGGTTGGCCGCGAGCCAGTCGAGGACTTGCGGCAAGCGCACGGTGAGGGAGTTGACGTTCCAGGTTGCCAGTTGCATGGGGGCAGCGCTCACGGTCAGATGTGCATGAAGGCCAGCACGCCCACGCTCACGCCCACGGCGCCTGCGCCAAACATGGCGAATTGCAGCCAGCGCTTGCGGGTGAGCAAGGCAATGGCGGCCAAGGCGATGGCGACTTGCAACAAGGTGGTGGCTTGGGCCCAGCGGTGGTGCTGGTGCATTTGCTCGTCAGAGGCGTGGTCCCAGTCGCTGGATTCGGCTTCTAGCGTTTCGGCTTTGGCTTTGATTTCTGTTTTTTCAGCTTTGTAGCGTTTGATTTCTTCGGCGTAGAAGTCTTGCTTGGCAGCGGGGGTCAACGCGAGGGCCAGCTCGCTCAAATTTTGCTTGCTGCTTTTGGCTTGGTAATAGTTCCACTGGTTGGATGCTTCGGTCTTTTTGATGGCCGCATTGTTTTTGTACAAGCCTGCGTTGGCTTGGGTGGCGCCGCCCATGTAGCCAAAAATAGCGCCGACGGTGGCGATCATGGCCGTGAACATGGCGATCTTGTTGGTGAAACCATCGCCATGCCCTTGGGCGGCGTGTTCGAGTTCGTGGTCGTGAGGGCCGTGGACGTGGAAGCCGTGGTCAGACATTCAAATTTCCTTTGAGGTTGTGTTGGGGTGGCGAGTCAGGGTGACAAAGCTGTAGGCCAAGCCGTTGGTGGCGATGTGTGACGAGCGTGCGGTTTCTAGCCACGTGGCATCAAATGTGGGGGCGAATGCATCCCCTTCAAAGTCCGCGTCAATTTCTGTGATGACGGCACGTTGCGCCAAGGGCAGAGCTTGGGCGTAGACCTCGGCGCCGCCAATCACCCAGACTTCCGCATCGTGTTCACACAAAGCCAAGGCTTGGGTCATGCTGTGGGCCACTTGTGCGCCCGGCACTTGCCAATCGGTTTGACGCGTGACGACGATGTTGGTGCGACCCGGCAGAGGACGAAACTTGGGTGGCAGTGACTCCCAAGTTTTGCGGCCCATGATGACGGGCTGGCCCAAGGTGGTCGCTTTGAAGTGCGCCAAGTCCTCGGGTAAATGCCAGGGCAGGGTGTTGTTCAGGCCAATGACGCCACGGCGCGCGCGGGCAAAGATGAGGTTCAAACGCATGGTTTTAGAAGGCTTGTGCAAGGCGCGTTAAACCGCCACAGGCGCTTTGATGGCACCGTGACATTGGTAGTCCACGACTTCGAAGTCTTCGTAGTCGTAGCCAAAGATGCTGTCGGGTTTGCGCTTGATATGCAGCGTGGGGTAGGCGAAGGGTTCGCGGCTGAGTTGCAGCGCCACTTGTTCGTGGTGATTGCTGTAAATGTGGCAATCGCCGCCGGTCCAGATGAAGTCACCCACATCCAAATCGCACTGCTGGGCCACCATGTGTGTGAGCAAGGCGTAGCTGGCGATGTTGAAGGGCACGCCCAAGAAAATGTCGGCGCTGCGTTGGTACAACTGGCAGCTCAAACGGCCACGCTCACCCGGGTTTTGGGCGGGGGCGACATAAAACTGGAAAAACGCATGGCAAGGCATCAAGGCCATTTGGTTGAGTTCAGCCACGTTCCAAGCACTGACGATGATGCGGCGCGAGTCGGGGTTGGACTTCAAGGTTTGGATGACTTCAGAAATTTGGTCGATGTGACCGCCATCTGGGGTGGGCCAGCTGCGCCATTGCACGCCGTAGACGGGGCCTAAATCGCCGTCTTCACGCGCCCATTCGTCCCAAATGCTCACACCACGTTCTTTAAGCCAGTTGTTATTGCTGGAACCTGTTAAAAACCACAACAGTTCTTGAATGATGGAGCGCAGGTGAACCTTTTTGGTGGTCACCAGTGGAAAACCTTCGTTCAAGTCGAACCGCATTTGGTAGCCAAACACGCTTTTTGTGCCCGTGCCGGTGCGATCTGTCTTAGCCACGCCGTGCGTGTTGACGTGTTGCATGAAGTCTTCGTATTGGCGGCGAATGGGGCGCATAGGAGGGTAATCACTCAAAAAAAATCTGTTTAAGTTTAAGCGGTTTAAATAACTTGAAGTTAGTATTAAAGTACTATAGACCGGTTGGCGTATTGACTGTGAGTGGCTCTTGCCAGACATTTGAAGTTACGCAAACAAATTAATTTGCTCCCAATTCTCAACATATTTCAAATCATGTCTGAAACACAGCCTAATGTTTATGAAACGTGTGACCCCACGTACTTGCAGCAGTTGCGTGCGCAAGTGGGCATGGACGTTGTGCAACTTGCGCGCATTGCGTGTTTGTCTGTGGCACAAGTGAAGTCCTTGGAGGTGGGAAGCGATGACTTGTTTTATTCCCCGGCCATTAAGCGTCAGGCCTACAAACGCACGTTGATGATTTTGGGTGCGCCGCCGCCTGTCGTCTTCACAGCGTCTGAAGACGATGACGCTATGCCCCCAGCGATGGCGGCCTCTGTGAATGAGAGCCTGAACCACATTGCTGATTTGACAACGCAGCCTGTGGATGATTGGGAGTTTCTCGCCAGCGCGAGAACATGGATGGGCCGTCAAAAGGTTGTACTTGCTGGTTTAGCCATTGTTGTGACCTTGGCGGGCGTTGTGGCGTTTTATCCCAATGACGGTGATGCATCGATGACACTGGCTTTGGCTGCGTCACACGAGGTGATGGATGCCCCCGCTGCTGCTCGTGTATCCGTCACCAAACCTGCGCTGACTGTGCCGAATGCGGCTTTGCAGGCGGCACCTGTGGCGGTGGTGGCCTCTGAGGCCGTGAAGCAGGCCTCTGCAGCGGAGGCTGTTGCAATTCGAGCGTCAAGCCACTGTGCCTTTTCCAGCGATCCAGGGCCCGAAGTGTCGCCTGCTGAGCCGAAAAAAGAGGGCCGATTTGTCTATCTCGTCAGCCCAGTCGATACGAGTTTGTGCGTGGTCGATGGCAACAAACAAGCCACCACGCTGCAACTCAAAGCGGGGGAGGGCCGCAGCGTTTACGGCACCTCGCCTTGGCAAATATCAGGCACTGGTTTGACGCAAACTCAGATTTACTTCCAAGGTTGGCGGGCCAGCTTGCCTGAGGGGGCGGTTCAAAAAATAGTATTGGTTGAAAAAGTCCTTACGCCTTGATCTTTGGCATGATCTAGGCCCATGCCTCCATCTTCTTTTCAAGTCTCTTCATCCCAAGGTCATGTGGTTGTCATCGACGACGATGCCGCCATTCGCCGCAGCCTCTCGACTCTGTTGACGCGTGCTGGTTACAACGTGAGTTCGTATGAAAGTGCCGATCTCTTTTTGCAAAATCCGGTGTTGAGCAAGCCCTGCGTGATCTTGTTAGACATGCGCATGCCCGGCACTTTGGGGGTCGATTTGCAAATGCAGCTTCAGACGATGGCGCCGTCTGTGCCAGTCGTGTTTGCCAGCGGAGATAGCCGTTCTGAGGAAATCATCCGAGCCATGAAGCAAGGCGCCATGGATTTTTTACTCAAGCCATTCACCCCACAAACATTGTTGGATGTCTTGCAACGTGCCATGCAATTGGCCGTCAATACCCAAAAGCAAGACCACCGTGTCGATAAAGTGAAGGCCAAGCTCAAGACCTTGACCGCTCGTGAGTTTGAGGTGTGCAGTTGGATCGTGCGCGGCTACACCAACCAACACATTGCAGAATTAGATGGGGGGGCTGCGGCCACCGTGAAACTGCACCGTGCGCGGGTGATGAACAAATTGGGGGTCGAGGCCTTGCCGGACTTGATCAAGCTGCTCGAAAACGTCGAATTGACGTCCGAGCTGTACACCGAAATCAACGCACCACGCGACCCGGATTGAGCAAGCCCTGTGGGTCCAACGCCCGTTTGACGTGGCGCATCAGTGCCAGCGCCACGGGGTCTTTGTAGTCGGGCAGGGTGTCTACCTTCAAGCTGCCCACGCCGTGCTCTGCCGAGATCGAGCCGCCCAAGGCTTTGACGGCGTCGTAGACCAGCGTGTTCACGCGGTCTTCTTGCGTTTGCAAGAACAGTTGGTTGTCGCTGCCTTCAGGCGCTTGCACGTTGTAGTGCAAATTGCCATCACCCAAGTGGCCAAAATTCACAATGCGAACGCCTTCAATTTCACGTGTCAGCAGCGCGTCGGTGCTGGCCACGAATGCGGGAATGGCAGACACCGGTAGCGAAATATCGTGTTTGATGTTCAACCCTTCCTCCGCCTGCGCCAAGGTGATGCTTTCGCGGATGTGCCACAAATTGCGCGCTTGCGACAAGCTCTCGGCCACCACAGCGTCGGTCACGCAGCCGTCTTCAAAGGCCAGTTCTAGCAAATGCTCAAACCGGCTGCGGGCGTGGGCTTCAGATTCGGTGTCTGAGTTTTCCAGCAGCACACAGTAGGGCGTGTCTTGCCACAAAGGCACGCGCAGTTGCGGGTAATGTTTGTCGACCAAGCTGAGGGCGAATTGGCCCATCATCTCGAAACCCGTTAAGCCTGCGCCCAAGTGTTGGTGTGCCAGTCCCAGCAATTTGACGGCGTGTTCGACCGATGGCACGGCAGCCCAAGCGGTCAGGCTGACCGCAGGCAGGGGATAGAGCTTCATGGTCGCTGCGGTGATGATGCCCAGCGTGCCTTCGCTGCCGATCATCAAGTTGCGCAGGTCATAGCCCGTGTTGTCTTTGCGCAGGCCACTGAGGGTGTGCATCACCTCCCCTTGAGCGGTGACCACTTCGAGGCCCAAACACAATTCACGCGTGTTGCCGTAGCGCACCACCTGCGTGCCGCCCGCGTTGGTCGCCAAATTGCCGCCAATGGTGCAGCTGCCTTCCGAGCCCAAACTCAAGGGAAACAAAAAGCCAGCTTGCTCGGCCGCGTGCTGCACGTTTTGCAGCACGCAACCGGCTTCGACCGTGAGGGTGAGGTTGTCGGCGTCAATGGCACGCACAGCGTTCATGCGCTGCAAACTCAGCAGCACTTGCGTGCCGGAGGTGTCGGGAATCGAGCCCACCACCAAGCCCGTGTTGCCGCCTTGCGGTACCACGCTCACACCCGCTTTGGCGCAGGCTTTGACGACAGCCGCCACCTCTTGTGTGTTGCCCGGGCGCACCACGGCCAAGGCTTTGCCACGCACGCGCTTGCGCCAGTCTTGTTCGTAGGACGACAAGTCGCCGTCGGTCAACACATGGGCGTCGCCCAGCGCCAAGCGCAAAGCGACCAGTAAATCTTGGGTGGCGGGAGCAACGGTGTGAGACATAAAACCTCGGATTTAGACGTTGGCTGATACGGTGGTGGCGTCGGATGTCGGGTTGTTTTTGGCGTGACGAATGCGCAAGCGCACATGCATGGCACACGCCACAAACAGCACCACGCACAGCAGTACTTCAAGTAGGGCGCAATAGTTGCTCGGTGCGGCATCGCCCCAAGCGCGGACCACGCCTTCGGTGAAATACAACCAAATCATTAGGCTGAGCCAACGGTAGGTGTACATGCGGTTTTTCAGCAGACCCGTCAGTGGGAAGCACAGTGGCAACACTTTGAGTGCGAGCAGCGTGCCGCCGGGGCGCAAAGGGGCCAGCCACAGCTCCCAGGCCAAGCCAAGCACGATCAGCCCCAGCAAGCAGCCCACGGCCAGTCCTCGGGTGAGCGTGACGTGACGCGGGGTAATTTCTGCGGGGATTTGGGTAGAGGTGTGCATAGACGATGGCATGATTCAGCCCATGATTGTCCCGCAACTGCAAAGCTTCCTCGACCGACTGGCCCGATTTCCTTGGCGTAACACCGCGCGCGTGCTGCGCCAGCGCTTTCGTGAGGACCGTTTGGGGCAAACCGCAGGCAGCTTGACCTTCACCACCACCATCGCGTTGGTGCCTTTGCTGGCGGTGACGTTGGCGGTGTTCACGGCATTTCCGATCTTCAGCGACTTTCAAACGGTGTTGCAAAAACGCTTGGTCGAGAGCTTTGTGCCCGACAACATCTCGCGTCAAGTGTTGGGCTATTTGAGCCAATTTGCCAGCAAGGCCAGCCGCTTAGGCGTCGCGGGTGTGACCGCCTTGTTTCTGTCCGCGGTCACCTTGGTCTTCACCATTGACCGCACACTCAACGCCATTTGGCGTGTACGCAAGCGTCGCCCGTTTGCGCAAAGCTTGTTGCTGTACTGGACCGCCATCACCTTGGGGCCACTGCTGATGGGGGTGAGCTTGGTGCTCATGTCTCAGTTCGTGGCGATCTCGCGGGGCTTGGCACCAGATATGACGGGCAATATGCGCTGGCTGCTCAGCACATTGGAGTTTTTGTTGTTGGCTTGGAGCGTGAGCGCCATGTACCGCTACGTGCCCTATACCCAAGTGCGCTGGAGCCATGCGTTGGTGGGTGGTGTGTGGGTGGCCGCCGCCACAGAAATTGCGCGCAAAGTGCTGGCGTATTACTTTGGACAAATGCCCACTTATTCGGTGGTGTACGGCGCTTTTGCGACGGTGCCGATTCTGTTGGTCTGGATGTATTTGGCGTGGACCATCGTGTTGCTGGGCGCTGTGTTGGTGGCCAACTTGCCCAGTTTGTTAGACGGCATTTCGCGCGATGGACGCAGCGTGGGTTGGCGGTTTCAGCTGGCGCTGGAAGTGCTGCAACGCTTGCAAGTGGCGCGCAACAGCGATGAGCACGGGGCCAGCCTCAGCACCCTTTGCGCGGACCTGCATTTAGACCCCTTGCAACTCGAAGAGGTGCTCGCCACCTTGGTCGATTTGGACTGGATTGCCCGCTTGAGCGAGCAAGTCGATGCCCAACAAACCCACCTCAAAGAAGCCCGTTATGTGATGCTGGCCGACCCGCACCAAACCTTGCTTTCGCCCTTGATGGAGCGCTTGCTCTTGGTGCGCAGCCCCGAGTCCGAGGGGCTGTGGATGCGTTGGCAAGACTTGCGTTTGCGCGACGTGCTCTGAGTTTTAAGCGGTCACGCCCAAAAACGTTTTCAAGGCCTGCAAGGTTTCTTCGGGTGATTCGCTCATTTGGTGGTGCCCCATGGGCACGTTGACCACACTGTATGTTTTGCCGCCTGCCTTGGCTTGCTCGATCAAGGGCTTGGCTGCTTTGGGCGTGGTCATTTGGTCGGTGGCGCCCAGCAAAAACAGGACGGGGCAGGTCACGGCATCCATCGCAGTCAAGCCGTTGGCGTAGCTGTCGCACGCGACAAAGCCGCGGTGAAACACATTCACGGCGGTGTTGCTGGCCAGCACGCGACGGCCCAGCGCCATCGACGCGCCGTACACCCACGTGCCGGGGCCCAGCGCCGAGGGCGGAGCGGCCAAGGTGGCGCGCGAAAACACATTCACCATTTGCAGCGCTTTCATGGGCGCGTTGAGCGAGGCGTCAATCAAGGCGGGCGAGACCTTCATGGGGAAGGCCGTACCGACAAGCGCCAAATGGGTGATGCGGTTTTTCAAGCGTGCGGCTGTTTCTAGCGCAATGAGTGAGCCCCAGCTGTGGCCCACCAAAGCAGCTTTTTCGACGCCCGCAGCGTTGAGCAAGGCTTCGATGAACTGCGCAGCTTCTTCGACCGAGACGGGGGCATCGCCACCGCTGCGGCAATGGCCGGGCAAGTCGACCGCCAGCACGTTGAAGCCGTGGTGCGCGAGGTAGCGGCTTTGCAAAATCCACACGCTGTGGTCGTTGAGCACGCCATGGATAAACACAATCGTGGGCTTGGCCGCATCAAAGGCTTTGCCGCCGGTGTAGGCATAGGCTTCGTAAGGTTGGCCGGCGGCTGTTTGGAGTTGGAATTTCATGGCCATCTCTCCTTAGGCTTGGGGCGCTGGATGCGTTTGAGCCGTTGCATCGCCCGCTTTTTCAGCGGCTTTCAAGGCGCGTTTCAAATCGTCGATCAAATCGGCGGGGTCTTCCAAGCCGATGGACAAACGGATGGTGCCTGGGCCAATGCCTGCGCCTGCCAAGGCCTCGTCGCTCATGCGGAAGTGCGTGGTGCTGGCGGGGTGAATCACCAAGCTGCGGCAGTCGCCCACGTTGGCGAGGTGGCTGAAGAGTTTCAAGGCTTCGATGAAGGCCACGCCTTGCGCGCGGCTGCCTTTCAAGTCAAAGCTGAACACCGAGCCTGCGCCGCGTGCGCCAAAGCGCAACAGCTTTTCAGCCAGCGCGTGGCTGGGGTGGCTCTCGATGAGCGGATGCCCCACGCGGCTGACCATCGGGTGGCTGGCCAAGAACTGCACCACTTTTTCGGTGTTCGCCATGTGGCGTTCCATGCGCAGGGGCAGGGTTTCGATGCCTTGCAAAATCAGCCACGCACTGTGCGGGCTCAGGCAGGCGCCAAAGTCGCGCAAGCCTTCGCGGCGCGCGCGCAGCAAAAAGGCGCCGATGGTGCTTTCTTCGCTGAACACCATGTTGTGAAAGCCTTCGTAACTTTGGGTGAGCTCTGGGAACTTACCGCTCTTTTCCCAATCAAAGCTGCCGCCGTCCACCACGATGCCGCCAATCACGGTGCCGTGGCCACTCAAGAACTTGGTGGCCGAGTGGTAGACCAAATCAGCGCCCAATTCGAAAGGTTTGATGAGGTAAGGCGAGGTGAGGGTGGAGTCGACCAGCAGCGGCACACCAGCCTCATGGGCGATGGCCGAAATGGTGGGGATGTCGAGCACATCCAAGCCGGGGTTGCCCACGGTTTCGCCAAAGAACAGCTTGGTGTTGGGGCGCACAGCGGCACGCCAGCCCTCGACGTCGTGGGGCTGCACGAAGGTGGTCTCAATGCCAAAACGGCTCAGCGTGTAGTGCAGCAAGTTGTGCGAACCGCCATACAAAGCGGTGCTGGCCACGATGTGCGAGCCCGCGCCCATCAACGTGGCAATGGTGAGGTGCAAGGCCGCTTGGCCGCTGGCGGTGCTGATGGCCCCGATGCCGCCTTCGAGGGCCGCCACACGTTGCTCCAACACCGCATTGGTCGGGTTGCTGATGCGGCTGTACACATGGCCCGCGCGCTCCAAATTGAACAACGCCGCCGCGTGGTCGCTGGACTCAAACACGAACGAGGTGGTCAGGTGAATGGGCACGGCGCGGGCGCCGGTGGTGGGGTCGGGCGCGGCACCTGCGTGCAGGGCGAGCGTGTCAAAACTTGGATCGGTGTAGCCAGGCATGGTTTCCTCGGGGGATTTGTCAGTTTCTGCACAGCCATTGTGGGCTATATTTGAAGCCCCACCCGAGGAGATAAACCATGAAAGTCAGCGATATCCTGCGCGTCAAAGGCGGCGGAACTTTGTTCACCATCGATCCGATGGAGCCCCTAGCCAGTGCTGTGGCCACCATGGCCGAAAAAGACATGGGTTCGCTCTTGGTCATGGAGCACGGTGATTTGGTCGGTTTGCTGACCTTCCGTGAAGTCATTCAAGCTCTGCACCGCAGTGGCGGCGTTTTGGGCGACTCCACCGTGCGCAGCGCGATGGACGACCACCCGCTGACCTGCTCCCCCGACACCGAACTCGACGAAGTCCGTCGCATGATGCTGGAGAGCCACGCGCGCTACATCCCCGTCATTGGCAACCGCCAACTGCAAGGCGTGATCAGCTTCTACGACGTGGCCAAGTCGGTGGTGGACAGTCAAAAATTCGAAAACCAAATGCTCAAGGCCTACATCAAAGACTGGCCGAGCGGTTTGGAAGAGCAAGAGAAAGCCTGAGTCGGTTTTCAGAAACGCTGCGCCGCTCAGGGATAATCTCTCCCCATGAGCGGCAATACCTTCGGAACCCTTTTCACCGTCACCAACTTTGGTGAATCCCACGGCCCAGCCATTGGCTGCGTGATTGACGGCTGCCCACCGGGCATGTCCTTGTGTGAGGCTGACATTCAGGTCGAACTCGACCGCCGTCGTCCCGGCACCAGCCGCCATGTGACGCAGCGCAACGAACCCGATCAAGTGCAAATTTTGTCGGGCGTGTACGAGGGCAAGACCACGGGCACCCCGATTGCACTGCTCATTCAAAACACCGACCAGCGCAGCAAAGATTACGGCAACATCTTGCAAACCTTCCGCCCGGGCCATGCGGACTACACCTATTTCCAAAAGTTCGGCATTCGCGACCCACGCGGTGGCGGCCGTTCTTCCGCCCGTCTGACTGCGCCTACCGTGGCTGCTGGCGCGGTGGCTAAGAAATGGCTCAAAGAAAAATTTGGCACCACGTTCTTTGGCTGCATGACCCAAATTGGCGAGCTGCCCATTCCCTTTGAGAGCTGGGACCATGTGGGCCACAACCCGTTTTACGCCCCCTGCGCCGATGTGCAAGCGTTTGAAGACTACATGGACAGCTTGCGCAAAGCGGGCGACTCGTGCGGCGCTCGCATCCGCGTGGTGGCTTCCGGCATGCCCGTGGGTTTGGGCCAACCTTTGTATGACAAGCTCGATGCCGACATCGCTTACGCCATGATGGGCCTCAACGCCGTCAAAGGCGTCGAGATCGGCGCAGGATTTGCCAGCGTGGCCCAACGCGGCACCACGCACGGTGACTCGTTGACGGCAGAAGGCTTCCTCACCAACAACGCCGGTGGCGTGTTGGGCGGCATCAGCACCGGCCAAGATTTGGACGTGAGCATTGCCATCAAACCCACCAGCTCGATCTTGAGTCCCCGCGTGTCGATCGACCAAAACAGCCAACCCACCGAGGTGGTGACCAAGGGCCGTCACGACCCTTGCGTGGGCATTCGCGCCACGCCCATTGCCGAAGCTTTGTTGGCCTTGGTGGTGATCGACCACGCCTTGCGTCACCGTGCCCAATGCGGCGATGTGCAAGTGGCGATGCCTGCGATTGCGGGTCATGTCCCGGGGCACACCTCTGGCCACATGGACGCTTGATGGCCTTACACGCAGGTTTGTTTTGACATCTTCCACCTCAGAAGCGCGTTCTAGCAACGCGCTTTCTCGTTTTCAGCTCTTTCCTTTTGCGGCGCTCTCCGCGAGTTACTTCGCGCACATCGGGTTTTTCAACCCGTACCTGCCGTTGTGGCTCAAAGACCTGGGTTTCTCCATCACCGTCATTGGCTTGCTCACGGCGGTGCAGGCGGCGACGCGCGTGTTGGCGCCTTATGGCTGGGGCTGGCTGAGCGACCACACGGGGGACCGCGTCAAGTTGCTGCGCTTTTGTGCGGGGGCTGCGCTCTTGTGTTCGTGCGGCTTGTTGGTGGACGGTGGCGTGGGCTGGTTGGCCTTGGTGCTGTTGCTCATGTTCATCCACACCAGCGCCATGATGCCCATGAGCGAAGCGGCCTTGGCCCATTGGGTCAGCAGCGGTGAGGGCTTTGATGCCCGTCGCTATGGACGTGTGCGCTTGTGGGGCTCGCTGGGATTTTTGGTCACCGTGATGGCCGCAGGCGTTTGGTTTGAGCGCATGGGCATGCAGAGTTTCCCGGTGTGGGCGGTGGGCTCCTTGCTGGTGCTCAACGCCAGCGTGTGGTGGCTGCCCAACCACCGCGAAGCGGCGCACCACGACGAGGCTCGGCCGCCCGTGTGGGGCGTGTTGCGTCAGCCTCAAGTGCAGTGGTTTTTTGCCACGGTGTTTTTCCATGTGCTGTCGCACATTGGCATTTATGTCTTTTTCTCGCTGTACCTCGATGCCTTGGGTTACAGCAAAACCATGATCGGCGTGCTCTGGGCCGTCTCGGTGGCGGCGGAGATTGTGTGGTTCTTCACCCAAAGCCGCTGGCTGCCGCGTTTCAGTTTGTCGGGATGGTTGCTGATTTGTGCCGTAGCCATGGTGTTGCGCATGGGGCTCACCACTTGGGCTGCGGGTTGGTTGCTTGCGTTGTTGTTCGCGCAACTCTTGCACGCCTTGACCTTTGCCACCCAACACACTGTGTGCATCGCTTTGTTGTCGCACCATTTCCCGGGCCGCTTGCGAGGCAGGGGGCAAGCGCTTTACGCCTCCATTGGCTACGGTGTGCCCGGGGTGTTGGGCGCCTTAGGCGGCGGTGCGCTGAGCGATGCGTTTGGACTGTCAGCGGTGTATGGCGCTTCGGTGGTGACGTCTGTGCTGGCTTGTTTGTGCGCTTGGCGGTGTATGCGTTTGAATAGTATGCGTGGCTGAGCCATTTGAAAACCATCCGTTATCTTCATTAGCGTTCTTTTTGGATATCAAGGGTTCTCCCTAGAGGTCAATTCTTGAGTTGTGTTTAAAATAAACATCAGCATACTGAATATGTCCATACTTTTTAAAGGGTAGACCATGAGTGAGAACACACAAACCCTGCCGGTGCTGATTGCCGGCGGTGGCATTGGCGGCTTGGCGGCTGCGTTGGCGTTGACGCGTCAGGGCTTTCACGTCAAGGTGTTAGAGCAAGCGCCGGAGATTGGCGAAATTGGCGCAGGCATTCAGCTCGGCCCCAACGCTTTTCACGCGTTTGACGCCTTGGGCGTGGGCGAGAAAGCACGCAGCCGCGCGGTCTATACCGATTACATGGTCATGCACGACGCGATTGACGAGTACCAAGTGGGCAAGATTCCCACGGGCGAGGCGTTCATCAAGCGCTTCGGCAATCCCTACGCGGTGATTCACCGTGTGGATGTGCACAAGTCGCTGCTTGAAGGCGCGCAAGACACAGGTAAGGTCGAGTTCGTCACGTCTACCCGAGTCGAGCAGATTGAGCAAACCGACAGCACCGTCACCGTGACCGACCAACACGGCAATACCCACCAAGGCATTGCCCTCATTGGCGCCGATGGCGTGAAATCGGTGGTGCGCGCTAAGTACGTGAACGATCCTGCGCGCATCACGGGTCATGTGGTGTACCGCGCTGTGGTCGAGAAAAAAGATTTCCCCGAAAACCTGCAATGGAACGCGGCCAGCATTTGGGTCGGACCCAACTGCCACTTGGTGCACTACCCATTGCGTGGCGGTGAGCAATACAACGTGGTGGTGACCTTCCACAGCCGCCAGCAAGAAGAGTGGGGCGTGACGGACGGCAGCAAAGAAGAGGTGCAAAGCTACTTCCAAGGCATTTGCCCCAAAGCACGCCAACTCATCGAGTTACCCAAAACATGGAAGCGCTGGGCCACCGCAGACCGCGAGCCCATCGGCCAATGGTCATTCGGACGCGCCACGCTGTTGGGCGATGCTGCACACCCCACCACGCAATACATGGCCCAAGGCGCTTGCATGGCCATTGAGGATGCCGTCACCTTGGGAGAAGCACTGCGTGTGATGAACAACGATTTCGTCAAAGCCTTTGACTTGTACCAACGTGCCCGCGTCTCACGCACAGCACGTATCGTGTTGTCGGGCCGCGAGATGGGCCGCCTGTACCATGCCAAAGGTGTGGAGCGTTTGGTGCGCAATGACTTGTGGCGCGGTCGCAGTCCAGAGCGTTTTTACGACGCCATGGAATGGCTCTACGGTTGGAACGTCAGCAACTGTTTGTCAGCCGCTGGCCATTGAACAAAGGACTCTCACATGCAAGAACTCGGACGTTTAGAAGACCTGCCTAAAGACTATGTGCAGGATTTGCGTGACCTGAACCTGGTGCCCCTGTGGCCCAGCCTGCGCGGCGTGCTGCCCCCCAAGGTGCCCACGCGCCAGACCCAGCCCACTTGCTGGGCCTACAAGGACATCAAGCCCTTGCTGCTCAAAGCAGGCGAGCTGACCCCGATTGAAAAAGCCGAGCGCCGTGTGCTGGTGCTGGCCAACCCCGGCCACGGGCTGGAAAAAATGCAGGCCTCAGCCGCCATGTATTTGGGCATGCAGTTGCTCATGCCCGGCGAATGGGCCCCCAGCCACCGCCACACACCCAACGCGGTGCGCATGATCGTCGAGGGCGAAGGCGCTTACACCACGGTGGACGGCGAGAAGTGCCCGATGAGCCGAGGCGACTTGATCCTCACACCCACAGGCCTGTGGCACGAGCACGGCCACGACGGCACCGAGCCGGTCATCTGGCTCGATGTGCTGGACCTGCCGCTGGTCTATTACATGGAGGCCAGCTACCACATCAACGGCGAACGCCAGACCGTGGTGCCCGGCCAGGGCGACAAGCAATACGCCCGTGGCGGCGTGGTGCCCAGCCATGTGTTTGAGCGCAGCAAGAAGGCTTACCCCATGCTGCGTTACGCCTGGAAAGACGCCAAAGCGGCGCTGGAATCGCTGGCCGCTGACGATGCGGGTCTGGAACAGGTGCAGGTCACCTACACCAACCCCGAAACCGGTGGCGATGCCGAAAACATCCTGGGCTTTTATGCCCTGATGCTGCGCCCCGGCCAGACGCTGCGCCTGCCTGCCCGCTCACCAGCACAGGTGTTCCACGTCATCGAAGGCGCGGTGCAAGCGCAGATTGTGGCCAGCACCTTCACGTTGGCTGAAGCCGACACCTGCTGTGCCCCCGGCTACGAAGCCGTGACGCTGACCAACCTGAACGCCGGCCAGCCTGCGTTCGTGTTCATCGCCGACGAATCGCCGCTGCACCGCAAGCTGGGTGTTTACGAGAACCGCGGCTGATGCCAAACCTCTGTAGGAGCTTGCCTGCAAGCGATGGTCCACGGACCGCAAGCGCTTGAATCGCCAGCAGGCTGGCTCCTACAAAAAACCTTTCACCTTTTGAACGACACCATGACCTCTTACCTCTTCACGCCACCCGCCGTTCAGTCGCTCGCCATCCGTGGCAAAACCGAGCGCTTCCCCATCAACCGTTTGTTCTTCGTGGGTCGCAACTACCACGCACACGCGGTCGAAATGGGCAAGCCCGTCGACAAATCGGTAGAGCGTCCGTTCTACTTCACCAAAGCGCCGCAAACCCTCACGCCCAGCGGCGCCACCGTGGCCTACCCACCTGAAACCAAAAATTACCACTTCGAGATGGAGATGGTCATCGCCATCGGCAAGGCCGGTTTCCGTGTCAGTGCAGACAAAGCCCACGAAGTGATCTACGGCTACGCCGCAGGTTTGGACATGACCCGCCGCGACCTGCAATTGGTGGCACGCGACAAGGGCCGTCCTTGGGATTTGGGCAAAGACGTGGAGCAATCGTCGGTGTGTACCGAGATCGTGCCGATGGAAGGCGTGGTCATCGACAAGGGCGCGATTGCCCTCGAAGTCAACGGCGAAACCAAGCAGTCGTCCAACGTGGACAAGCTGATCTGGGATGTGCGCGAAATCATCGCCGACCTGTCGCTGTTCTACCACCTGCAACCCGGCGACTTGATCTACACGGGCACCCCTGAAGGCGTGAACGCGGTGCAGCCCGGCGACAAGATCACTGGCCGTGTGGAAGGTGTGGCTGAAGTCGCGCTGACCGTCGGCGCTGCTGAATAATTCAAATTTTTACGCAGGCGCAACCTTTGAGCGCCTGCCTCACGATAGGACATGGCCCCATGAAGCTTTACAACTTTTTCCGCAGCGGCACCTCGCACCGCTTGCGCATCGCCCTCAACCTCAAAGGGGTGAGCACCGACTACATCGCCGTTGATTTGCGTGTGGAAGAGCATTTGAAAGAAGCGTTCAAAGCGCTGAACCCGCAAGGCTTGGTGCCCGCGTTGGAGGTGAGCGATCAACAGGTGCTGATTCAGTCGCCCGCCATCATCGAATGGCTGGAGGAAACTTACCCCACGCCAGCGCTCTTGCCCGCCGACGCGCTTGACCGCGCCCATGTGCGTGCGTTGGCCGCCATCGTCGGTTGCGACGTTCATCCGATCAACAACCGCCGCATTTTGGAAACCCTGCGCAAGCAGTTCGGGGCCAACGAAGCCGCCATCAACGCGTGGTGCGCCACATGGATCACCGACGGCTTCAACGCCATCGAAGCCTTGCTGGCAGCAGACACCCGGCGCGGTGCGTTTTGCTTTGGCAACACGCCCACTTTGGCCGATGTGTACTTGATTCCCCAAGTCGAGAGCTCACGCCGCTTCAAAGTGGACCTGAGCCAATGGCCGTGCATCGCGGCTGTCGAAGCGGCGTGCATGCAACTGGAAGCCTTCCAAAAAGCGGCACCTATGCAGCAACCCGACGCAGCTTGAGGTCGGTCGGTGGTGGAGGGCGCATGTTTTCTTCTCGCTTCTTCACTGATTTTTCTTTAATTTTAAAAATGGAAACTCCCATGAACTTTTTGAAAACTTCTGTCGCTGCCTGTGTGGCGGGTGCCATTGTTTGGGCGCTGCCCGCCGCTGCGCAACAAGCGGCCACTTTTCCGACCAAACCCGTCAACATCGTGACCGCCTTTGCGGCAGGCAGCGGGCCTGATGCCGTGCTGCGCCAAGTGTCTGAAAAGCTCTCCAAGCTGTGGAACCAGCCGGTGACCATCACCAACAAACCTGGCGGTGGCGGTTTCATCGCCATCGATGCCACGCAACGCATGCCTGCCGACGGCTACACCTTGCTGCAACTCGACAGCGAACATTTGTCTGCGTTGCCGCTGCTGTACAAGTCGAAAAACTTCGTCACGCTCAACACCTTTGACCCCGTGGCACCGTTGTTTCGCACGCCTTTCTTGGTGGCCGTCGCCACCGATTCGAAATGGCAAAACATGAAAGACCTGATTGCTGCCGCCAAGTCCGAGCCCAACAAAGTGAGCTACGGTTCATGGGGCATCGGCAGCCCCGGCCATTTGGGCGGCGAGCAGTTGGAGTTGCTGACCAGTTCGGAGATGACGCATGTGGCCTACCGCGAGGTGTCGCAGTTGTTCACCTCGGTGGGGGCGGGCGATATTCACTGGAGTTTTGCCAGCATTCCGTCCAGCCAAGGGGTTTTCAAGGCCGGCAAGATTCGTTACCTCGCCGTCGCTGCCGCCAAGCGTTTGCCCCAAATGCCTGAGGTGCCCACGGTGACCGAAGCCACCGGTTTTGCAGGTTTTGACGTGAACTCGTTTGTGGTGCTCGTGTCGCCCAAAGGCTTGCCCAGCGATGTGAAAGCCAAGATCAACGCCGACGTGCTCAAAGTGCTGGCAGACCCCGAGGTCAAAGCCCGTTACAACACCTTTGCGTTCGAAACCATCACGTGGTCGCCCGACGAGATTCGCAAGAACGCTGACGTGAAAAGCAAAATCTACGATCAGTTGGTCAAGCGCAAAAACATCAGCTTGGACTGATGCGAGAGCCAGTGGTGGACAGGGATTTCTGCATTCTCATGCAGAAATAAACCCAGTCCCACGGCGCAGCCCCACGCAAACCCTGTCAGCGCAAAGGCGGTGACAGGGGCGTGAAAATGGCCGATGTTCCATAGCGCGCTGAACACCACAATCACGCCAAAGTGGGTCAAAAACAGCACATACGCGCTATTGGCCAGGCGATGCACCACCCGTTTCATGGGCGTCCAATGCACCATGCTTTTGGGCTTGATGGTGAGCCAAACAGCGGTGACCAACGCCAAACTCAAGCGCGAGCGGTACTCGACCCACAAGGCGCCCACCGCCAACAACACCGTGACCCAAAACACCGCAGCGTCAAACGCCGAGCGTTTGGCCCATGCAGCCAACACGCCCAAGCCATAAGCCGCAAAGAAGTAGATGGCCCAGATGTCCAATTCATCGATGCGATTGAACCACCACATTGAAGCGACGCACAACAGCGCCACGCCCAAAGACAACACGCGAACGCCATAGGGCTGCAAGCGATTGCACAACACGACCAAAACGACGAAGAGTTGAAAGTCAATGGCCACGTACCACGCGCCGCTAGAGAGCGCTTCGATGTCAAATAGATCGTGCACCAACAAGGCATGGGCCAAAAAATGCGAAAACGTCGGTGCACTGGGTAACCAATCGGCGTGGATGTCGGTCCGTAAAATGGCCACGACCAAGCTGATCAGACTGAGCGCCAAGATGTAAATGGGGACCAAACGCAGATAGCGGTTGAAAATGTGGATGACGGGGTGCGTCATGGGTTTATTCATGACCGATTGGGCCGCTAAAAAACCGCCCACCACCAAAAATACTTGAACGGCTAAACGTGCGTAGCGATACAGCCATTCGATCAACTGCGGCCATTGCAGGGTCATGGCTTCTGACATCGGCCCATAAGCCGAAAAGTGGTGCCACACGATCAGTTGTGCCGCCACCACTTTGAATACATCCACTGTGAACGAACGTTCCATCAAACGACCTTGTCTAGTGCGTGCTCTTAATCGCGGGGGCGAAAGCTGATGATGAGCGGCGAGTGCACGCGACCATCGGTGTCCCGAGGCAGCACCTCGGTTTTGTCGATGGCCTTGAGCACCGCGTTGTCCCAAGCGGCGCTGCCGCTGGACTTGACCAGCTTGCGCGACACGATGGTGCCGTCAGGCGCGCAGCGCACTTCCACTTCGGCGGGCGTGTTGCTGGCGATGTCTTCGGTGAAGGTGATGTTGGGCTTGATGCGCGCACGAATGCGTCCGCCATAGCTGTCAGACGGGCCTGAAGCGCGCAGGGCCGTGCCCGTGGCGTTTTCGCTGCCTGTGGCCCCAGCCATGCCCGCGATGCGGCGCATGTTTTCGGAGCGAATGGCGTCGAGCTTTTTGGCGTCCTCAGCGGCTTGCTTGGCGTCTTTTTGCGCTTGCTGCTGCTTGGCTTCTTTGCGCTCTTTCTCTTTGCGTTCGTCGTCACGCTTGGCATCGAGCTTGCGTTTTTCTTCTTCGGCTTTGAGCTTGTCTTTCTTCTCTTGGGCCTTCTTCAACTCGGCTTTTTTGTCTTCTTCTTTTTTACGTTCGAGTTGCTTGCGCTTTTCAGCCTCTTTGGCTTCTTGCAGCTTTTTCTCGTCGTCGAGTTGTTTGCGACGCTTGGCCAACGCAATTTCAGCCTCGCGGTTGGGCTCGGGCGGCGGCGGTTGCACCACAGGCTTCTGTAGGGGTTCAGGTTTTGGTTGAGGCGTCGGCTCGGGGGGCGGAGGCGGTGGGGGCGGCACAGCCGCCAAAGGCGGCGCTGCAGCCATGGGCACGGCCGACCACAGCTCGGCTTCGACCGACAGGCTGTCGTCTTGCTGCCATTGAATGCCTGCCGTCAATGCCACCAGCAACAAGCCGTGCACAAACAAGGCGGCTGCCAATGAGCGCCCCGTGCCTTCAGCAGGGGGCGGTGCAAATTCCAGATGTTTGGCTTGGGCACTCATGACGGAAACAACGTGCGTGTGGGCATCACTCAGCGAGTTGAACCGACAAACCCACGCGCTGCACGCCCGAGCGTTGCAGCGTGTCCATGGCTTTCACCACGGTTTCGTATTTGATGGTGCGGTCGGCGGTGATCACCACGGGGCCTTGGGCCACTTCGCCTTGCAAGGTTTTCACATCACGGGCCAAAGCTTCTAGCGAACTGGGCAAGGTTTTGCTGACGGTGCCCGTGCTTTTGAGTGTGATTTTTTCGTCTTTGCTGATTTCGACGTGAATCACTTGGTCGGGCACGGACGAGGCTTTGCCCACGCTGGGCAAATCAATCACGCTGGGAGAAATCAAGGGGGCCGTGACCATGAAGATGATCAGCAAAACCAGCATCACGTCGATGAACGGCACCATGTTGATGTCGTTCATGGCGCGGCGGCCGCGGCCTGAGCGGGGAGCGATGGAAGCCATGTTGCGTCTTCGGCTCAGTTGGCAGTGGACGTTGCGCTGACGTTGCGCTGCAAGATGTTGCTGAACTCTTCGATGAAGGTCTCCAGCTTGATCGAGATGCGGTCAATGTCACGCGAGAAACGGTTGTAGGCCAGCACCGCAGGAATGGCGGCGAACAGGCCAATGGCGGTGGCCACCAACGCTTCGGCAATGCCAGGCGCCACTTTGGCCAAGGTCACTTGTTGCATGCCTGCCAAGCCCGTGAAGGCGTGCATGATGCCCCAGACCGTGCCGAACAAACCCACATAAGGCGACACCGAACCGACCGACGCCAGCAACGACAGGTTGGACTCAATCGCGTCCATCTCGCGTTGGTAGCTGGCGCGCATGGCGCGGCGTGCGCCGTCCATCAAAGCGCTGCTGTCGTTGATGCGGCGTTCACGCAGTTTTTGGTACTCGCGCATGCCGCTGGCAAAGATGCGTTCCATCGGGCCCGAGTGTTTGGCGTTTTGTGCCGCTGAGGCAAACAACTCGTTCAAACTGGTGCCTGACCAGAACTCGCGTTCGAACTCGTCGTTCAAAGCTTTGACGTGTTTGATGGAAATGATTTTGCGGAAGATCGCGGTCCAACTGGCGATGGAGACGCCCATCAGCATCAGCACCACCACTTGCACCACCCAACTGGCGTTGAGCAACAAATGGACGATGGAAAAATCTTGTGTCATGTCAAACGTTCCAATACAGAGGGGGGGATTCTCGCAGGCTTTAGTGTGCTTTCGTCCACCCAGCCAATGCGAATGGTGCCTTCGCACAGCAGGGTGTCACCACGCCATGCTTGTTGGGCGATGACCAAGCTGGCGCGGCCACTTTCGCTCAGGCGCGCGGTGACGCGCAGCAGGTCGTCGAGTTGGGCGGGGCGGTGGTATTTGACGGCGGTTTCACTCACCACAAACATGCCGCCGGTTTCTTGGCGCAAGGCGTGTTGGCCAATGCCTAAGGCCCGCAACCACTCGGTGCGTGCGCGCTCAAAAAACTTTAAGTAGTTGGCGTAGAACACGATGCCACCGGCATCGGTGTCTTCCCAATAAATGCGCACGGCGTGTTCAAACGGGGTGGTCTGCGTCATGCGGGTCAACCTAGAAGAGTTTGCAAACGCGCCACGGCCGCTTGCAATTCGGGCAAGGATCGGGCGGTGGAGAAACGCACAAACTGCGCGGTGTCGGCATGGCCGAAGTCGCGACCGGGGGCAATGGCGATGTTGGCTTGGTTCATCACCTCAAAGGCGAAATCCCAGCTGCCTTGAATGCCCAGTTTGTCGCAGGCTGCTGAGCAGTCGGCCCACGCGTAAAACGCGCCATCAGGCATGACGGGCACGTTCAAACCCAGCGCGTTCAACGCGGGCACAAAGAAATCACGGCGGGCTTTGAATTCGGCGCGACGGCGTTCGTACTCGGCAATGCTGTCGTCCTCAAAGCAGGCCAGCGCGGCGTGTTGGGCCACGGTGCTGGCGCAGATGAACAGGTTTTGTGCCAAGCGTTCGACCACGGGCAGCAGGGCATCGGGCACCACCAGCCAGCCCAAGCGCCAACCGGTCATGTTGAAGTATTTGGAGAAGCTGTTGATGCTGATGACTTGGTCATCCAACCCGAGCGCGGACTGGCCGAATTGCGCGTCGTAGCTCAGGCCCAAATAAATTTCGTCGATCAAGGTGAAACCACCACGCTGCGACACTTCGTTGTGAATGGCGCGCAGCGCGTCGGGGTGAATCGAGGTGCCAGTAGGGTTAGAGGGCGAGGCCAGCAACACGCCTTGTGTTTGGCCGTTCACCCAGTGTTCACGCACCTGTGTGGCACTGAGCTGAAAGCGCTCTGCCGCGGTGGTGGGCACCAGCACGGCTCGGCCCTCTGCGGCGCTCACAAAGTGGCGGTTGCAGGGGTAGCTGGGGTCGGGCATGAGCACCTCATCCCTCGCTTCGACCAAGGCCAGAGACGCCAGTTGCAAAGCGGCCGAGGCACCCGCCGTTACCACAATGCGGCGCGCCGGCACGTTCACACCAAAGCGTGTGGCGTACCAAGCGCTGATGCGTTCACGCAAGGCGCTCAAGCCCAGTGCGGGGGTGTATTGAGTCAGGCCGTCGTGGACGGCGCGGGCGGCTGCTTCTTGCACCAAAGGCGGTGCGGTGAAGTCGGGCTCGCCAATGTTCAAAAAGATCATGGGCGCATCGGTGTGCGCCACAAGGGCAGCGCGTTCGGCGGCGGCTTTGGCCACCTCCATCACGTAAAACGGCTCAATGCGCTGCGCGCGCTGGGCAATTTTCATGGTCAAGAACGGACGATGCCTTTGGCGCGGTCGGCTTGCACCTCATGCGGGCGCAGTTGCGGGGCCAAGCCATTCAGCACCGCGTTGACATACTTGTGGCCGTCGGTGCCGCCGAATGATTTGGCCAACTCGATGTACTCGTTGAGCACCACGCGCCAAGGCACGTCGATGCAGTGCTTGAACTCATACGCGCCCATCCACATCACGGCGTGTTCGATGGGGGAGATTTCTTCGATCTTGCGGTCAAGCAAGGGCACGATCAAGGCGTCGAGCAACTCGCGTTGTTCCACGCAGCCGTACAGCAGGGCGTCGTAATGCACGGAGTCGGATTTGTGGAAGCCACTCAAGTCGCGGGTGAACACGTCGATCTCAGCGGCTTCGTTTTTGCCCACCAAAAATTGGTAGAGGCCTTGCAAGGCGAATTCGCGCGAGCGGCTGCGGCCGGATTTGGCGGCGCTTTTGGTGGTGCCATTGCTGTCCGATTTAGGGGCCGTTTTGCGTGGGGCTTTGTCGTCGGTGGTGGGGTTGTGGTCGCTCATGCCAAGCTCTCCAACAACAAGGCCATTTCTACGGCCACGCGTGCCGCGTCGCGGCCTTTGTCGGTTTGACGGGCCACCGCTTGTGGCATGTCTTCGGTGGTGAGGATGGCGTTGGCAATGGGGATGTGATAGTCCATGCCCACGCGCGTCACGCCTGCGCCCGACTCGTTGGCCACCAACTCAAAGTGGTAGGTCTCGCCACGGATGATGCAGCCCAGCGCAATGAGGGCGCTGAACGGTTCTGGGTCTTCAATTTGCGCGAGCGCCGCCAAGGCCAAAGGCACTTCCAGAGCGCCTGGCACATGCACATGGGTGATGCGGTCGTCACTCACGCCCATGGCTTTGAGTTCGGCGATGCAGGCTGCGGCCAAGGCGTTGGTGATGTCGTCGTTGAAGCGCGCTTGGACAATGCCAATCTTCAAAGCGCTGCCGTCGAGCGTGGTGGTGGAGGCGAGGTTGGAGACAAACATGGTTTTTATTCTTTATTCTTTGGAAAGGTAGCCGGTGATTTCGAGTCCGTAGCCCGTCATGCTGGGCATGCGGCGTGGGTTGCCCATCAGGCGCATTTTGTGCACGCCGCAGTCGCGCAAAATTTGCGCGCCTACGCCGTAGGTGCGCAAGTCCATGCGACCGCGCTCGGGGGCGTGGGCCGAACGGGCGGTGCCCTCAAACTGAGCCAGCAGCTGCTCGCCGCTTTCGCCGCAGTTGAGTAACACGACCACGCCTTGGCCTTCTTTGGCAATGCGCTGCATGGCGGCATCTAAGCCCCACGAGTGCATGATGCGGTTGGGTTCCAGCGCGTCGAACACGGACAAGGGTTCGTGCACGCGGGCCAGCACCTCGCTGTCGGGCTGCCAAGTGCCTTTGACGAGCGCCAGATGCACCGCGCCGCTGGTCATGTCTTTGTAGGCGTTGGCGGTGAATTCGCCGTGAGCGGTGGCCATGAGGCGTGAGCCGACTTTGTGTACCAGCGATTCGTTGCGGCTGCGGTATTCGATCAAGTCGGCGATGGTGCCGATCTTCAGGCCGTGCTCGGCGGCGAAGATTTGCAAATCAGGCAGGCGAGCCATGGTGCCGTCGTCTTTCATGATTTCGCAAATCACGGAAGAGGGCGAGCAGCCGGCCATGGCGGCCAAGTCACAGCCGGCTTCGGTGTGACCGGCGCGCATCAGCACGCCGCCGTCCACCGCTTGCAGGGGGAACACATGGCCGGGCTGCACCAAGTCGGTGGGCTGGGTGGTTTTGGCCACAGCCACTTGAATGGTGCGTGCGCGGTCGGCCGCTGAAATGCCGGTGGTCACGCCTTCAGCAGCTTCGATCGACACGGTGAAAGCCGTGCTGTAGACCGTGCCGTTGCGAGCCGCCATGGGAGGCAGTTTGAGGTATTCGCAGCGCTCGCGGGTGAGGGTGAGGCAAATCAAGCCACGGCCAAAACGGGCCATGAAGTTGATGGCTTCGGGGGTGACGTGGTCAGACGCGAGCACCAAGTCGCCTTCGTTTTCGCGGTCTTCTTCGTCGACCAAGATCACGATGCGGCCCGCCTTCATGTCGGCGACGATGTCTTCCACGGGAGAAATGCTGACGGGCGTTTTGTCCGTTGCCGTTTGGGGTGCACTCATGGGTGAGCTTTCAAAGAGGTGGGGGCGGTCAGCGAGGCGTCGACGCGCAACATGCGTTCGACGTAACGGGCCACGGTGTCAATTTCGAGGTTCACGGTGCTGCCGGCTTGCAGGCTGCCAAGCGCGGTGTTGTCCACCGTGTGGGGAATGAGATTGATGCTGACTTCTGAGCCGCGCAGGGCTTCGTGGCCTTGCGGACCGTGGTTGCCCAAGAAGTCGTCGACGCGGTTGACGGTCAAGCTCACGCCGTTGATGGTGATGGAGCCTTTGTAAGCCAAGTACTTGGCCAACTCCGGCGGGGCCATCACACGCAGTTCCCAGCTTTCGCCGATTTGTGCGAAGTAGGTGACGGTGCCGATACCGTCCACATGGCCTGAGACGATGTGGCCGCCCAAGCGGTCGTGGGCACGCAAGGCTTTTTCAAGGTTGACGCGACCCAATTCGGCCAAGCCACTGGTGCGGGCCAGCGATTCGACAGAGATGTCGATGGTGAATTGATGGGTGTCGAGGTCAAAGCTGGTGACGGTCATGCACGCGCCATTCAAAGCGATGCTGTCCCCCAAACCGACGTCGTCGAGATAACCTGCGGGCGCCTGCAAAGTGAGGCGCTTGCCGTGGTGTAAAGAGCTACCCAGGTCGTGGACAGCGGTGATGCGCCCCACGCCGGTGATGATTCCGGTGAACATAGTCTGATATTTTCGCAGGTTTACGTGCGGCTTACCGCACAGGGCGGGCCAATATCCGTAAATCAGGCCCGATTTGTGTCACTTCGTGGAAGTGGAGAGGTTTGGCATCGCTCAGTTGGGTGAGCGGGCCGAGGTTGGTCATGCCACGCCCTTGGCCGATGAGTTGCGGCGCGAGGTAGACCAAGAGTTCGTCCACCAAGTCGGCCCGCAGCAGCGAGCCGTTGAGTTTGTGGCCTGCTTCGACGTGGACTTCGTTGATTTGTCGAGCGCCCAAATCTTGCAACATGGCTGCGAGGTCCACTTTGCCTTGGGGGTTGGGCAAGCAAATGACCTGTGCGCCTTGGGCTTCGAGGGCCGCGCGGCGTTCTGGGCGATCTGCCGCACAGTAAATCCAGACGGGGCGTTGCGGTGCAAACAGCTTGGCGGTGAGCGGGGTTTCGAGTTGGCTGTCCATCACCACCAAGGTGGGTTGGCGTGGGGTGGACAGGGCGCGCACATCCAATTGAGGGTCGTCTTCGAGCACGGTGCCAATGCCGGTGAGCACCGCGCACGCACGGGCGCGCCACGCGTGGCCGTCTTGGCGCGCGGGCTCGGACGTGATCCATTGGCTGACGCCGTTGTCGAGGGCGGTTTGACCATCCAGCGACGCAGCGACTTTCATGCGTACCCAAGGCGTGCCGTGCGTCATGCGTTTGAAAAAGCCGATGTTGAGTTCATGGGCTTCGGCCCCCAGCAAACCGATATCCACCTGCACGCCTGCGGCTTGCAAACGCGCGATGCCTTGGCCCGCCACGTGCGGGTTGGGGTCGCCTTCGGCCACGACCACACGCGCCAAACCGGCATGGATGAGGGCGTCGCAGCACGGGCCGGTGCGACCTTGGTGGCTGCAAGGTTCTAGCGTGACGTAGGCAGTGGCGCCTTGCACGTCGTGCCCTTGGGCCTGTGCGTCACGCAAGGCCATCACCTCGGCATGCGCTTCGCCTGCGCGCTGTGTGTGGCCACTGCCCAGCACCACACCCTGAGGGCTGACGATGACGCAGCCCACGCGGGGGTTGGGTGAGGTGAGGAAGAGTGCTTCACGGGCCAGCGCCAAGGCTTGGTGCATGAAGGCGGTGTCGTGCGTGTAAAAGGACATGAGAGGCGTGACGAAGACGTTGTGGTTAGGCAATCTGCACGTAAACATGCTTGCCAAGTACGTGTGCAGCAGCCTCGATTTGGTCGAGTTTGGAGGCATGGCGCAAGTCAAACAAACGGTCAACTTGCGGCATATGCCAACCTAAACGGCGCGCCAATTCGGCTTTTTTGATGCCTTGTTCTGTCATGGCTTGGTACACACCGAGCTTGGCGCATTCCAGCGCTGAGGGGCGCACGGTGGGTTGGTGGGCTGAAGCTTGGCTGGGGATGGGGAGCGGTTTGCGGGCATCGACATAAAAAGACAAGCCCGTTTCAAGCGCGTCGACAGCGTTCAACAAGGCCTCGTCTTGGTCCGCGCCAAAGGTGATGGCTTCTGGGATGTCGATAAACGTCACCAGCACGGTGCCATTGTCGGGGGTCAGTGTTACAGGGTAGTCAAACATCTTTCACTCCTTCATTTCAAGCCAAGCTGTCGTTTGATGGCTGCTTCTAACCCTTTGCCAAGTTCGGTTGTGCCGTGCATGGGTAAGGTGGACTGCTTGCCATTGAGAAAAACCTTCAGGTGAGAACCCTTGCCAGACTGAAAGGTTGCACCTTGTTGCTCTAGCCATTTTTTCAGTTGCTTGGAATTCATAATAACAGAAGTGTTGTGTTTTGATTCGGCGGCCCCAGCACTGACCGGTGGTTGCGTTGACGCCTTGCACGCCGCGTGCGCCCAAATGGCTGAGCGTCAACGTGCCACAGATGTCCGTGGTTTGAGGGCCGAAAGGCGTAGCGCTGAGGGTGTAGGTTTGGGCGGTGCTGCTGAGGCTGAGCTTGTAGTTGACGCCTTCCATTTGCAACACGCTGGTGGGCACTTCGGCAGGAGCGGGGTAGTTGCCGTTGGCGCTGGCGGCGCGTTCTAGCCAATGGGCGGCTTGCAGCAGGGCGGTGCGGGCTTGGGCGCGTTGGTTGCGTTGTAAAAGGGCTTGGTAGTTGGGCCACGCCAAGCTGGTGAGGATGGCCGTGCAAGCGAGGGCGATGGTTAACTCCAAGAGGGTGAAGCCGAGTTGGCGGGCCGGCCGATGGGCCCATTGACACGAAAGCTGGGTGTTGCACTTGACGCTGGGGGTGTGTGGCATAGGTGTGTTCAGTCTTGCAAGATGCGCCAACTGTGGCGGTGGCCGCGCGTGTCGCTCATACGGGTGCGGGTCCAGAGGGTTTGCAACACGGTGCTGCTGCTGGGCAGCACCCCGGTGGCCAACACGGTGATGCGGTAGATAAAGGGCGGTGCGCTGCTGGCGCTGGCTGCCGAGGACAGTTGAGCGGCATCGGGTTGGATGTCGACCCAGTACCACGCGGTGCCAGCGCCGTAAGGCGTGTCGCTGGCGCTGACGGGCATGGCTGAGGCGGTCATGCTTTTCCAAGTGGAGGCGCGTGAAAAGAGGTCGTCTTTTTCTGTTTTAGGTGGCGTGACCGCGCAAATGCCGCTGCGGCAGGCATCGCTGCCTAGGCGCTGGCGCAGCAGGTCGCGTTCGGCCAGATTGGTGGGAAAAAAGACGTGCGTTTGTGTGCTGTCGCCTGCCACGTAGCGCGTGTTCATCGACAAAGATGACGTAGGGGGAGTCGGTGCAAGAGGCGAAAGTGGCACATTGGGTGCGTTCACACCACTGGCTGCACTGGCGCTGCCCACAATGTCTTGCACCGCCAAAGGCAACACGGCTTCTGCTTTGTGTTGGGTGCGCAGTTGATCGGCTTCTGTTTTTAAAAGTATTTCGTTGACCCACAACTGCCGCCATGCCAATACCGTGCCGACGCTGGCCAGCATGAGCATCGCCATCACGGTGGGCAACGCCAAGCCTTGTTGAGACCGATGATGACGCCTCATGGCAGGAGACCGTCGCGGTTGCGCAGCGTGATGACGCGGCGAAACACCCGCCGTAACCGTCCATCGCCAGCCACCGACTCGCCCGCACAGCCTTGGCTGGCGGTGGACCCATTGCTGACGTTGTTGACGGGTGTGATGCTGGCCACCCGCAAGCAGACTTCAATGGCCAGCACCTGCGACATGGCGCTGACTTGGTCGGCCGTTTTCCATTGAAGCGTTTGAGTGACGGGGTTGGCTTGCGCGTAGCGCACCTGAAAGTCTTCCACGCCTTCTGCTAGGGCTTGGTAGGTGCTGCTGGTGGGGGTGAGGTCTTTGCAGGTCAGTTCTTTGTTGGTGTTGAGTCTGAAATCGTTGCGGATGATTTGGGTCCCAATGGGTTGGTTGCCTTGGCAATCGCGGGCAGAGACGTGGTTCCAGTGTCCCAGCGCGACGTGCTCGTCGGCTTTGTTGCCGTTCACGCCTTGCAAATCGGGTTGATCGGGGCTGTAGACGCTAGAGAGTTGGGTGTTGGGCGATGCCGTTGTATCGAGGTAAGCAGCACCTGTGATGTGTGCGTGCTCGCGCACCTTGCGCAAGGCCATGCGGGCGTTGGCATGCACGGCGTCAATGGCGGCCATGCTGGCCCATGTTTGTCGGCTCACGCCATAGGCCGCGGTGGCGGCAGCGATCACCATCAACCCCAAGGACAGGCCAATCAGCAACTCGGGCAGGGTGTAACCGAGGGCGTTTGAATGGGCGCGCATCTCAAACCGCCGGACGAAAAAACAAGCGCCAACAGCTTTTGTTGTCGGGGCAGGTCGGCGTGCCAGACGCGCCATCGGTGCGGTAGGTCATGCGGTCGTCGTGCCAGGCCAGTACGATGCCCCACCAGCCTGGGGCATCGGTGAGGGCGAACACGGCAGCGTCGCCTTCGGGCAGTTGGTTTTGCAGTGTTTGTTGCAGTTGCTGCATGTCCCATTGGGCGAGTTCGGTGCGTAAACAGGGTTGAGCGGCGCAGTCGGGCAGCTTGGTTGAACTGCCCGTGGCTGTCGCAGAAGCGCCCCATGCTTTGGCGTAGTCGGCCGTTCGAGGGGCGTTGAGTTGCATGCGTTCGGCCAAGTCGTCAGCCAAACCCATGGCGACGGCGCGCATGACTTGTTGGCGTTGCAAGGCCAAAGCTTGTTGGTGCGTCCACAGCAAGGTCAGCACGCCTGAGGCGAGTAGCAACAGCGCCATCAAGGCTTCCAGCAGTGCCACGCCACGTTGCGGTTGACGGTGGCAACGCAGGGCGTGGGTGGGTGTGACGCATCGCTTCAACTGCAAGCCTCCCCCGACACCCAGCGAATGCGACTGGCGCTGTTGAGGCACACCGCGACGGCCAAGTTCAGCGCGGGTTGTTTGGACTTGATCACCCAGCGATCGCCCACGGTGCCTAAGTCACCGCGCGGGCTGATGTCGAGTGGGTCGACTTTGGCAAATGTCAGTCCCAAGCTGTTGTGCAGCGGCGTGGTGAACACGACTTGTTTGTCCGCTTTGGTGGTCAATTGCCAACCGCAGCTCCAATCGGTGCTTGCCGATGTGACCCAAGTGCAATCGCTCAGCCGCGATAGCTCCAAGGCTTGGCCGAGTTGCAGTGCGCGCAAGCGGGCGTTTTGCAAGTCGTTCATCAGCTGGTCGCGGGTGGCTTCGACGCGAGCGCGTTCTTGAAATCGCAGCCAGTTTGGTGCGGCAAAGGCGGCGAGCACGCCTAGCAGGCATAAGCAAACCAGCAACTCCACCAGCGTGAAACCGTGCGAGTTGGATGCCCTGAAAACAGAAAAGCCCAGCGTTTGCATGCCGCAAATGCTAGGCCTCTGAGGTGGGGCGACGCTTTGTTACAACTCGAAAACTACGTGCGAACTTCGTCCACCAAGCTCTTGAAATCGTCGATGTCTTCAAAGCTGCGGTACACGCTGGCAAAGCGGATGTAGGCCACTTTGTCGAGTTTCTTCAGCTCACGCATCACCAGCTCGCCAATGCGGGTGGTGGGCAGCTCGCGCTGGCCTGAGCTGAGCAGCTTTTCTTCGATGTGCTCAATCGCGTTGTCCACCTGTTCAGTGCTGACGGGGCGTTTGCGCAGCGCCAAGCTCATGGAGTCGAGCAGTTTTTGGCGTTGGTACTCGATGCGCCGACCGTCTTTTTTGACGATGTTGGGAAAGCTCACATCGGGCCGTTCGTAGGTGGTGTAGCGCTTGTCGCAAGCGCCACACTGCCGACGACGGCGCACAGACGTCGCGTCTTCTGAGATGCGTGTCTCGACCACTTGGGTTTCCAAGTGGCCGCAGAAAGGACATTTCATAAGTCAGCGGCCTGTTGCAGGGCTTACTTGTAGACCGGGAAGCGGCTGGTCAAGGCATGCACCTTGGCACGCACCGCCGCAATGTTGGCTTCGTCGTGTGGGTTGTCCAACACGTCAGCAATCAAGTTGGCCGTGATGCGAGCTTCTTCGTCTTTGAAACCACGGGTGGTCATCGCGGGGGTGCCAATACGCACGCCGCTGGTGACGAATGGTTTCTCTGGGTCGTTCGGGATGGCGTTCTTGTTGATCGTCATGTGCGCAGCGCCCAAAGCAGCTTCGGCTTCTTTGCCGGTGATCTTCTTAGAGCGCAAGTCCACCAACATCACATGGCTTTGAGTGCCGCCGCTGACGATGCGCAGGCCGCGCGCTGTCAAAGTCTCGGCCACGATCTTGGCGTTCTTCACCACTTGGGCTTGGTACTCTTTGAAGTCAGGCTGCATGGCTTCTTTGAACGCCACAGCCTTGGCTGCGATGACGTGCATCAAGGGGCCGCCTTGCAGGCCAGGGAAGATGGCGCTGTTGATGGCTTTTTCGTGTTCGGCCTTCATCAAGATGATGCCGCCGCGTGGGCCGCGCAAGCTCTTGTGTGTGGTGGAGGTCACCACGTCGGCGTGAGGCACGGGGTTGGGGTATTGGCCTGCGGCGATCAAGCCCGCGTAGTGGGCCATGTCGACCATGAAGATGGCGCCCACTTCTTTGGCGATCTTGGCAAAGCGTTCCCAGTCGATGTGCAAGCTGTAAGCAGATGCGCCTGCTACGATGAGTTTGGGCTTGTGTTCGCGGGCTTTGGCTTCCATCGCTTCGTAGTCGATGGCTTCGTTGCTGTCCAAGCCGTAAGACACGACGTTGAACCATTTGCCAGACATGTTCAGAGCCATGCCGTGGGTCAAGTGACCGCCTTCGGCCAAGCTCATGCCCATGATGGTGTCGCCGGGCTTCAAGAACGCGAGGAACACGGCCTCGTTGGCCGATGCGCCGCAATGGGGTTGCACGTTGGCAGCGTCGGCACCGAAGATGGTTTTGATGCGGTCAATGGCCAGTTGCTCGGCCACATCCACGAATTCGCAGCCACCGTAGTAGCGCTTGCCGGGGTAGCCTTCGGCGTATTTGTTGGTCAGCTGCGAGCCTTGGGCTTGCATGACGGCGGGGGAGGCGTAGTTTTCGCTGGCGATCAGCTCAATGTGGTGCTCTTGACGGGCGTTTTCGGCTTGAATGGCGGCCCAAACTTCGGGGTCTGTCTGTTCGATCAAGATGTTGCGGTTGTACATACTGGCAGTCCTAGAGAAAGGTGGTGTCCCGGCTTTAACTGAAAAGTTAGCGGCAGGGCTGCCCAGGCGAACGGCAAAACACCTCTTAATTAGAGAGGCTGCGCGCTTCCCAGTGGTCATACATCCACGTCAGCGGTGCAGAGCTGATGCCCCGCACGCCTATCGCCAGTTGCGCGCAGCAAGAGTTTACCGTGGATCTTCTTCGTCTTTGGGCTCTTTGCCGAAGGGCGTCAGGCGCTGGGCTTTCTCCCACAAACTCTCCAACCGAGCGGTCGCCGCTTCAGCTGCGGTCGATGGCGGTGGCGTGGTGGGTACTTTGACGCCTTTGGCGACTTGCAACAAGCGGCCATGCTCCGCCACGACTTTGGCGGCGTAACCGCTGTCGTCTTTGGTGTTGCCCGCGCCCACATAAAGCCGCAGGCCTCCGTCCACGCTGCCGGCGCGGGTGATGCATTCTTTGAGCACATTCACGCCGACGCGAAGGTTGGCGACGGGGTCAAAAGCCGCCATGGCACCGCCAAAACTTTGGTATTTGTCGGCGTGTACTTTGGTCATGACCTGCATCAGACCTTGGGCGCCCACGCTACTTTGGGCGAAGGGGTTGAAGCTTGACTCCACGGCCATGACCGCCAAAATCAGGGTGGGATCGATCTCGTTGCGTGGCCCCAAGTCGTAGGCTTCGCTGACCAAGGCGCTCACAGGCTCGGGGGCCACGCGGTATTTGCGACTGAGCCAATAGGCCAAATTCGCTTGTTGTTTGGGCAAATCTCGCGGATCGGTGGCCGTGGCGCGGTCGACCGCGTCGACGTCGGAGGCCAAGCCGGTGGCGTCGTACTGGCGTTCTTGCAGCCAACCAATCAGTTTGGTTTCGGTGATGGCGCGCAAATCGGGGCGCACCGTCATGGCCACAGCAAAGAAGAACAAAGACAGGCCCACCACGGCCATGCCGTTGTGGGTGATCGCAAAAAAGCCTTGGGCCACGTCGGATGCAAACGTGCGCAATCCTCGCGTCAATGTGGCAACCAGGGTCATTTGTGCAAATTTATAAAGTCAGGAGGATGAAAATTTTAAAGCCTCGGCGACAATCACTGCTAATTTACTGTGAGCTCTACTTGTGACTGATTCTTCTGCGAAACCCCTCGACCTTGCTGCCCTTGACGTTTTGACTGGCGGCGCCTTCACCGCTTCCAACTCGGGAGACCGCACGGCACGCCTGCGCGATTGGCTGGCTGGCCATCCCACGTTGGAGCAATTGCAAGCCGTTTTTAACGAAATGAGCAGCAAAGACAAGGGCGCTGCCAAAGTGCTGCGCGAAAAGCTCGATGAGCTGCGCCGCACCAAAGACCAAGACGCCTTGATCGTCGAGTGGGCCACCAAAGGTGAGGCTTTGCGCGACGCCGCCCGCATCAACTTGGCCGATGCCATGGGTTGGCAACGCGATGCCGCGAAAGCGGGCGCCCCTCTGTCACGCGAGCCTTTGGCCGGTTTGAAGACCGCGTTGGCCGAACGCGTCAAAGCCATTGAAGATTTGCAGCACCAAACCCAAGTGCAGCGCGAAGCCGCCGTGTTGTTGGCGCAACGCATTGAAGTGCTCTCGACCAAGCCTTGGCAAGACGCCTTGGCTTTGCGTGATGGCCTGCAAGCCGATTTGGACCGTTGGAATGCCCAAGCACAAGCCCTGTCGGCCGATGCTCAGTGGCCCAGCGTGGATGCCAAATTTGCCCCCGCCTTGCAAACCAGCGCCCAGCAAGTGCAAGCCGTTTGGACCGCTTTTAGCGCGGCTTTGACGTTGACCGAAGCCGCCGCTGCTGACGCTGCCGCCCCTTTGCCCGCTGTGCCGGCTTGGGCTGACCAAGTGCGCGTGGCGCGCGGTGAAGTGCTGCCTCAAAAGGCTGCCCCTGCGCCCAAAGCCCCCGCCGCCGGTGGTTTGGACGTGACCCGCAAGGTCAAACCCACCGCTGACAAGGCCGTGGTGGACCAAAAGCGCATGGAGCTGGTGCTCCAAGCTGAAGCGTTGTTCAAGCCTGCTGCGGCACCCAAAAAAGCCCGTGTGGCGGCAGATGCTGCTGCCGCACCGGCAGAGGCAGTGGTAAGTGCAGCGGTCGATACAACGGTTGAGGCCCCGCAAGCTGCGCCTGAAACCGCGAGCACGCCCGTTGCGGCAGATGGGGTCGAGCCCGTTGTGACCGCCGAGGTGGTGGCGCCCGTGGTCGAAGCTGCGCCTGCTGTTGAAGCCGTCGAACCCGCTCCAGTGCTGGCACCTGCTGACGTTGCTGAACAAGCAGCCTCAGAGGCACCAGCCCCAGTCGCAGCCCCCGCGCCAGCGGCTGAAGTTACGGCTGCCCAGTCTGCACCAGCTGCTGCGGTGACAGAAGCGCGCGTGCCTGCCATGGGTGGTCGCAAGTTGCAAGAAGCCTTGCGTAACTTGCGCGATCAATGGAAAAAAATCGACAAAGAAGCCGCGCCTAACCCCGCGTTGTGGAAGCGTTTTGACGCTGCCTGCAACCGCGCCCATGAAGTGGTCGATGTGTGGCTCAAAGAAGCCCGCGCACAAACGGCTGCCCACAAAGCGCAGCGTTTGGCCTTGATTGAAGAGGTCAAAGCGTGGTCTGCTGAGCATGCCCAAGGTCCAGATTGGAAAGGCGTGGCGCGTCAATTGCACCAATTCGCCCAACGCTGGCGCGACAGCGGCCATCTCAGCGAGAAGATGTTTGCGGAGTTGCAGCCCACTTGGAAAGCGGTCATTCACGCCGCCCATGAACCTTTGGAAGCCGTGCAAAAAGCCAGCTTGGCGCGTCGCCATGGTCTGATTGCCGAAGCGCAAGAGTTGGGTGCTGCACCCACTTTGCGCATTGATGCCGTCAAAGCTTTGCAACAGCGTTGGCAAGAAGAAGCCCACACCGTGGTGCTGGACCGCAAGCAAGAGCAAAAGCTGTGGGATGCCTTCCGTCAGCCGATTGACGAGGCATTTGCCCGCAAAACATCGTCGCGCGAACAGACACAAACCGCGTTGACCCCACACGACAAAGCCGTGATCGATGCGTCCAAAGCGCTCGAATCCGCCATTGCCAAAGGCGACGGCGCACAAATTCGCTCAGCCATGCAAGCGCTGGAGCAAATTGCGCGTGGCGAATTGCCTGTGGCTGCACCTGCACCTGCTGCTGTGACGCCTGTGGCGGAGTCTGCAAAGTCTGCGGATGCACCTGTGGCCTCCGAGACTGGCGATGCCTCTGCGGATGCGTCTGCAGCGCCCGAAGCTGGCGCAGAGCCGAGCGCTGACACGGCTGACGCTGCTGAGCCAGAAGTCGCTGCAGCACCTGCCCCCGCTCCTAAAGCTGCACCACGTCCCGTGGTCGCTGTGCGTGGCGATGACCGCCCAGGTCAAAAGCGCACCGAAGTGGCCCCCGCTGGACGTGGCCGTGATGGCAAGCCTGGCGGCGGCAAGTTTGGCGACCGCGCTGGCGGTGACAAAGGCGCTGGTTTTGGCCGTGACCGCGATGGCGCAGCTCGTCCTTCGCGCGATGGCCGTGACGGATTTGCCCCACGCGGTCCACGTTTGGGTGACGCCGCATTCCGTGCGCAGCGTTTCGCCTTGGAGTCCGCACAAGACGCGCTGCGTCGCTTGGCAGCACAAGCCCATGGCGAAGTGCTCACCCAGTTGATGCACGCTTGGGAAAAGCGCGATGCCAGCCAGTTGCCCGCGGCGCAAGCCATTGGCAGCAAGCTCACGCCTGCGCAACGCACGCAATGGGCGCAAGCCTTGGCGAGCGATGTCAAAGCGGAAACGGTCACGCCTTTGTTGCGTTTGGAAGTGGCGGCTGAATTGCCGACGCCTGCTGCGCAAATGGATGCACGCCGTGCCTTGCAATTGCAAATGCTGACCCGTCGCAACGATCCTTCGCCTCAAATGACATGGGCCGCTGATGCCGCGCAAGTCTTGGCGGGTGCTTATGACGAGGCCGCTGCGCGTCGTTTGCAATCGGCGTTGAAGGTGTTGCTCAAGCGCTGAGCATGAAGAGGGCGGTCCGAGACCGTCCTTCTTAGGTTGCGGTGCTAGCCAAGCCTCAAACCTAAGAAAGCCGCAGCTTCTTTATGAGTGGCTTATGAGCGGCTCAGCGGCAATCGACAAAGCCCCCTTGTGGGGCTTTTTTCTTGGTTGCGCAGCCAACTCAGCACCTCTAAACGCGGGGGCTGTGCGTCGGCGTGCCAGTCGCTCAGCACCCAGCGCGTCATGCCATGGCCCAAGTCGTGGACGGCAGGTTTGTGGGTGTGGCCGTGCAAAAAAACCGAGGCTTGCGCTGCGTGCAGCCATGTGCGCGCAGCGGGATGGTCGACATCGGCGTAGTCGGTGTGCGTCTTTTTACGGGCTTCGCTGTGCTCGCGCAAACGGCGTGCAAAGGCTTGACGCTCGGCCAAGGGTTGCGCCAAAAACTGCTGTTGCCAAGCGGGCTGGCGCACTTGGGCACGAAAAGCGAGGTAATCGGTGTCGCCTAAACACAGGCTATCGCCGTGGCTGAGCAACAAGCGCAGAGCGCTGGGTGTGTCATCGCTGGCGTCGATGTGCAAGACCGTGGGGTCGCTCAAACCGTGCATGCCCGTGGTTTTGAGCAAGGCGTCGCCCACCAAAAAGTCGCGGTTGCCGCACATGAAATACACGGGCATGCGCCGTGCTGTGCGCTGCAACACATTCATGCATTGCAGGGCAAAGGGGTCTTGGGTGTCATCGCCCACCCAGACTTCAAACAAATCGCCCAAGATGAAGAGGGCGTCTGCGGGCGTGTGCGCCATGTGCTGGGCCCACGCCTCAAAGGTGGCAGGCTCGCTGGCGTCGAGGTGCAGGTCGGAGATGAAGTCGATGCGCTGCCATTGCGGGAGGGCTTGCACGCTGGGTGCAGGCAGACTCAGGCGCGGCAGTGCTGACACAGGGCTTAAAGCGCGACCGCTTTGTCGATGACCACGTCTTCTTTGGGCACGTCGTCATGGAAGCCTTTGCGGCCGGTTTTGACGGCTGCAATTTTGTCGACCACGTCGTTGCCGCTGACCACTTTGCCGAACACGGCGTAACCCCAGCCTTGTTGGCTCGGTGCTTTGTGATTCAAAAAGTCGTTGTCAGCCACGTTGATGAAGAACTGGGCTGTGGCCGAGTGTGGGTCTGACGTGCGCGCCATGGCGAGGGTGTAGTGGTTGTTTTTGAGGCCGTTGTTGGCTTCGTTTTCAATGGGTTCGTCGCAGGGCTTTTGGGTCATGCCTGGCTCAAAACCGCCGCCTTGCACCATGAAACCGGGGATGACGCGGTGAAAAATGGTCTTGTCGTAGTGACCTTTGTTCACGTAGCTCAAGAAGTTTTCGGTGCACTTGGGGGCTTTTTCGGCATCGAGTTCGATGGTGATGACGCCGTGGTCCAAGATGTGCAGTTCGACTTGTGGGTTGCTCATGGTGTGTTTCCTGAAAATGAAAGAAGAAAAGCCTGTGCGTGTTTAAAGCAAGGTGGCCGATTGGATGACGATGGGCATGCGTGGCACATCGGAGGGGAAAGGGCCGCCCGAACCTGTGGGCGTGCTTTTGATTTTTTGGATGGTGTCCATGCCCGAGACCACTTTGCCAAACACGGTGTAGCCCCATTGCTGGGGTGTGGGGTCGAGAAAACCGTTGTCCACCACGTTGATGAAGAACTGTGCGGTGGCTGAGTGTGGTGCGTTGGTGCGTGCCATGGCGAGCGTGCCCACCGTGTTGCGTGGCCCGCCTTTGGCGAGGGCTTCGCGGCCTTCGTGCATCACAGGTGCACGGCTGGGGCGCTCCATGTAGCGGGTGTCGAAGCCGCCGCCTTGGACCATGAAGTTGCCAATCACGCGGTGAAAAATGGTGCCGTCGTAGTGCTTGTCACGCACGTATTGCAAAAAGTTTTCGGCAGTTTTGGGGGCTTTGTCTGGGTAGACCTCGACCACAAACTCGCCCGCATTGGTGACGAACTTCACCTGCGGTGCTTTGGCTGCGTCTTGGGCCATGGCCAAGGGCGTGACTAAGCTGCAGACGGTTAAACCGAAAGCGCAGAGGGCGCGACGAGAGATGCTCAAAAGTGTCATGGTGATGTGCCTTGGGTGAGTGCAAGTGCGGGTTGAAGAGCTTCGATTTTCTTGGCAGGCGCGCGATGCGTGGGCTCAAGGCCTAGGGCACGTTCGTACGATTGACGTGCCAGTTGCACCATCAAGTCGCCCATGTTTTCGTGGGCTGCGGGGTAGTTGGGGTTGGCACGCAGGGCTGCCTCGATGGCGACTTTGGCGCGGGCGTAGTCACCTTGTGCGGCGTAGAGCACGCCCAAATTGTTGTGGGGTTCTGCCAGCTCTGGGTAGTCTTGCGTGAGGCTTAGGTAAAGAGGCAATGCCACCGCGGGTTGTCCCATCTGCTCAGAGAGGAAGGCTTGCCAAAACCGCATTTGAGGGTCATTGGGTTTGGTTTTAAGACCGCTTTCGACCAGCACCAAAGCTTGTGGGTATTTGGCTTGGCGCAGCAATTTGCGCACGTTGTCGTGCGGGTCACTTTGCATTTGCGGCACCGACGGCTGGCCGGGCTGCCAGTCTTGGCTGGCGTTGGTTTGGGCCAAGGCCGAGTTAGCCGCGCACATGAGGCTCGCGCAGAGCGTGCACCCTAAAACCCAGCGCTGCAAAAACAGTCGCGAGCTCGTGGCGTGGGAAGTGAGGGCAGGGTTTTTCATGTGCTTTGTATACTGTCGCTATTGTAAAACAGAGGGTCTATAACGCCGCCCTCTGTCACACCCCTCATGTCCGCCTCAAGCGCGGTCTTTCACGACTCACTCATGACGCTTCGCATTCACAACACGCTCACGCGTGCGCTGGAGAAATTTTCGCCGCTCGAACCTGGCCATGTCCGCATGTACGTGTGCGGCATGACCGTGTACGACTTGTGCCATTTGGGCCACGCCCGTTCGATGGTCGCGTTTGATGTGGTGCAGCGCTGGCTCAAAGCCAGCGGCTACCGCGTGACCTACGTGCGCAACATCACCGACATTGACGACAAGATCATCAAACGCTCGCTGGAAAATGGTGAAACCGTGCGCGGCTTGACCGATCGCATGATTGATGCTTTGCACCAAGACGCGGATGCTTTGGGCATCGAGCGCCCCACGCACGAGCCCCGCGCCATGGACTATGTGCCGCAAATGCTTGCCATGATTGGCACTTTGCAAGACAAAGGCTTGGCCTACCAAGCCAGCAATGGCGATGTGAATTACGCCGTGCGTAAGTTTCCAGGCTACGGCAAGTTGTCCGGCAAGTCGCTGGACGAGTTGCAAGCGGGCGAGCGCGTGGCCGTCGACGATGGCAAGCAAGACCCGCTGGACTTTGTGCTGTGGAAGTCAGCAAAGACCAGCGAGCCCGACGAAGTGAAATGGGCCAGCCCCTTTGGCGCGGGCCGCCCCGGCTGGCACATCGAGTGCTCGGCCATGAGCTGCGAGATGTTGGGCCAAAGCTTTGACATCCACGGTGGTGGCGCGGACTTGCAGTTCCCACACCACGAAAACGAAATTGCCCAAAGCGAAGGCGCAACAGGTCACAAGATGGCCAGCGTGTGGATGCACAACGGTTTCATCAACGTGGACAACGAAAAAATGTCCAAGAGCTTGGGCAACTTCTTCACCATCCGTGATGTGCTCAAAGAATTTGACGCCGAAACCGTGCGTTTCTTTGTGGTGCGCAGCCACTACCGCAGCCAGCTCAATTACAGCGACGTGCATTTGAACGACGCTCGTGGCGCCTTGAAACGCTTGTACACCGCGTTGGGCACGGTCACGCCCGATGCCGTGACGATTGATTGGGCCGAGCCCCATGCCGCACGCTTCAAAGCCGCCATGGATGAAGACTTTGGCACGCCTGAGGCTGTGGCCGTGTTGTTTGAACTCGCCAGCGAAGTCAACCGCACGCAGTCGGCGCAGACCGCTGGCTTGATGAAAGCCTTGGGCGGCCTGTTGGGTTTGTTGCAAGACGACCCCAAAGCCTTTGCCCAAGCCGGTGCAGGGGTCGACGAAGACGCCATTCAAGCCCAAATCGCGGCCCGTGCTGCCGCCAAAGCGGCCAAGAACTTTGCCGAGGCCGACCGCATTCGCCAAGCCTTGGCTGCCGAGGGTATCGTGCTCAAAGATTCGCCCACCGGCACCACGTGGGAGCGTGGCTGAGCATGGCCGTGATCGAAAAAATCACCATTGCCACGCCCGAGTACTGGGCGGAGGCTTGCAAGCACCTGATGAAAAAAGATCGGGTGATGAAGCGCCTGATTCCTCAGTTTGGGGAAGCTTCGCTGCAGTCCCGAGGCGATGCCTTCGTCACCTTGGCGCGCAGCATCGTGGGCCAGCAAATTTCGGTCAAAGCCGCCCAAACCGTGTGGGACCGCTTTGCCTTGTTACCCCGCAAAATCACCCCCACCAATGTGCTCAAGCTCAAGGTGGACGACATGCGGGCGGCTGGCTTGTCGGCGCGCAAGGTGGAGTATTTGGTCGACTTGGCGCTGCATTTTGACAATGGCGCCTTGCACGTTAAAAAATGGTCCGAAATGGACGACGAGGCCATCATTGATGAACTGGTGGCCATTCGCGGCATCGGCCGTTGGACGGCTGAGATGTTTTTGATCTTTCACCTCATGCGGCCTAATGTGTTGCCGCTGGATGATGTGGGTTTGATCAATGGCATCAGCCACAACTATTTTTCGGGCGAATCTGTCAGTCGCAACGAAGCACGCGAGGTCGCCGCTGCGTGGGCCCCGTATCGCAGCGTGGCGACTTGGTATATTTGGCGCTCGCTAGACCCGCTGCCCGTTGAATATTGAGCAGCTAAGGAGTATTGAATTTGGCTAAGAAAACTTTCCTCGACTTTGAACAACCGATTGCCGAACTTGAAGGCAAGATCGACGAGTTGCGCTATGTGCAAAGTGAGTCGGCGGTCGACATCTCGCAGGAGATCGAGCAGCTCAGCAAGAAAAGCTTGCAGCTGACCAAGGACATTTACAGCGACCTCACGCCTTGGCAGATCACCAAGATCGCGCGCCACGCGGAGCGTCCGTACACGTTGGATTACATCAACGACATCTTCACCGACTTTGTGGAGTTGCACGGCGACCGTCACTTTGCCGATGACTTGAGCATCGTGGGTGGTTTGGCCCGTTTCAACGGCAATGCTTGCATGGTTTTGGGTCATCAAAAAGGTCGCGACACCAAAGAACGTGCTGCGCGTAACTTTGGCATGAGCCGCCCTGAGGGCTATCGCAAAGCCTTGCGTTTGATGAAGACGGCCGAGAAGTTCAAGCTGCCCGTGTTCACCTTTGTCGACACGCCTGGCGCTTACCCCGGCATCGACGCCGAAGAGCGCAGCCAGTCCGAAGCCATTGGTCGCAACATTTTTGAAATGGCACAACTCGAAGTGCCCATCATCACCACCATCATTGGTGAAGGTGGCTCGGGCGGCGCGTTGGCCATCAGCGTGGCGGACCAAGTGTTGATGCTGCAGTACTCGGTGTACTCGGTCATCAGCCCCGAAGGCTGTGCTTCGATTTTGTGGAAAACCTCGGACCGCGCCGAAGACGCTGCAGAAGCCCTAGGCATCACTGCGCACCGTCTGAAAGCACTGGGCTTGATCGACAAAATCGTCAACGAACCCGTGGGTGGCGCACACCGCGACCCCAAACAAATGGCGGCACAGCTCAAGCGCGGCTTGAACGATGCATGGCGCCAAGTGACCGACATGAAGGTCAAAGAGTTGCTCGACAAGCGTTACGAGCGTTTGCAAAGCTATGGCCGGTTCACCGACACCAAAGCTGAACGCTAATTTCCCATCGCTGGACGCGCTCCAGCACTTAGGCCCCTTTGCCGTCGCACTCAGCGGCGGGGCCGATTCCACCGCCATGCTGATCGCCTGCGCCACACGCTGGCCAAGCCGCGTGTACGCCATTCATGTGCACCACGGTTTGCAGGCGGCGGCGGATGGGTTTGTTCAGCATTGCGAAGCCTTGTGCCAACGCTTTGATGTGCCGCTGGTGGTGCAACGCGTGAATGCTGCCCATGCCGTGGGTGAAAGCCCCGAAAACGCAGCGCGCCAAGCGCGGTATGCCGCCTTCGCCGATGCCTTGCGGCAGAACTGGGGTGGCCACATCAAAGACATGGTGTTGGCGCAACACGCGGATGACCAAGTGGAAACCTTGTTGTTGGCCTTGTCGCGCGGTGCGGGCTTGCCGGGTTTGGCCAGCATGCCTGCGCTTGCTGAGCGAGGCGGCGTGACCTACCACCGTCCTTGGCTGGATGTGCCGGGGCAGGCACTGCGTAACGCCTTGCAAGCCGCTGGCGAGAGGTGGGTGGATGACCCCACCAACACCGACACCCGTTTCACCCGCAACCGCATTCGCATGGATGTGTTGCCTGTATTGGCGCGCGCGTTTCCGGCGTTTCGTCAAACCTTTGCGCGCAGTGCCCGACACGCGGCGCAGGCGCAAACTTTGTTGACCGAACTGGCCGAGGAAGATTTGCAAGCCGTGGGGCAGCCGCCTGCGATTCGCGCGTTGCAGCTGCTCAGCGAGGCGCGGCAGTCGAATGTGTTGCGCCATTGGTTGACGTTGGAGGGCACGCAAGCCAGTGCCGCGCAAATGCAAGCCTTGTTGCGGCAAGTCAAAGCTTGCACCACACGCGGGCACCAGATTGACATCAAGGTGGGCCATGGCTTTGTGCGGCGCGATGGGGCTGTGTTGCGTTGCTACAATCTTTAGCTTTTGCCTGACATAACAACCCTTTTCCACGCAATATGGCATTGATCGTTCACAAATACGGCGGCACGTCGATGGGCTCAACAGAGCGCATTCGCAACGTCGCCAAGCGCGTGGCCAAATGGGCCCGTGCTGGCCACCAAATGGTGGTCGTCCCCTCCGCAATGAGCGGTGAAACCAATCGCTTGTTGGCCTTGGCCAAAGAGCTGGCGCCGTCCAAAGCTGACACCGCCTACAACCGCGAACTCGACATGCTGGCCTCCACAGGCGAGCAAGCTTCGTCTGCGTTGTTGGCCATCGCATTGCAAGCCGAAGGCCAGCCTTCGGTCAGTTATGCAGGTTGGCAAGTGCCCATCCGTACCAACAACGCTTACACCAAAGCCCGCATTGAGTCGATTGACGATGCGCGTGTGCGTGCCGATTTGGACGCGGGTCGCGTGGTCATCATCACTGGCTTTCAGGGCAAAGACGATGAAGACAACATCACCACCTTGGGCCGTGGCGGTTCAGACACCTCAGCTGTGGCCGTCGCTGCTGCACTGAAAGCCCATGAGTGCTTGATTTACACCGACGTGGATGGCGTGTACACGACCGATCCGCGTGTGGTGCCTGAAGCGCGCCGTTTGCAAACCGTCAGTTTCGAAGAAATGATGGAAATGGCTTCTTTGGGGAGCAAAGTGTTGCAAATTCGCTCGGTTGAATTTGCCGGTAAATACAAGGTGCCGCTGCGCGTGTTGTCCAGCTTCACCGCGTGGGACATTGACATCAACGAAGAAGCCAAATCAGGCACGTTGATCACCTTTGAGGAAGACGAAAAAATGGAACAAGCAATCGTATCGGGCATCGCATTCAACCGCGATGAGGCCAAAATTTCTGTGGTCGGTGTGCCCGACAAACCCGGTATTGCCTACCAAATCTTGGGTGCTGTGGCCGACGCCAACATCGAAGTCGACATGATCATCCAAAACATCAGCAAAGATGGCAAAACGGATTTCAGCTTCACCGTGCACCGCAATGACTATGCGCGCACCACCGATTTGCTTAAAGAAAAAGTGTTGCCAGCCTTGGGCGCCAGCGATGTGCAGGGCGACACCAAAATTTGCAAAGTGTCGATCGTAGGCATCGGTATGCGCAGCCATGTGGGCGTGGCCAGCAAGATGTTCCGCTCGTTGAGCGAAGAGGGCATCAACATCCAAATGATCTCCACTTCCGAAATCAAGACCTCGGTCGTGATTGACGAAAAATACATGGAACTCGCGGTGCGCGCACTGCACAAAGCTTTCGATTTGGATCAGCCAAGCGCCTAAGCTCAGCTATAATCTGGGTCTGCTGGAAACGTGACCGAGTGGCCGAAGGTGCTCCCCTGCTAAGGGAGTATGGGGTGTAGAGCCTCATCGAGGGTTCGAATCCCTCCGTTTCCGCCAAGCTATATAAATCAAGGACTTAGATAAGTTTTTAACAAATTCTGACTTGTACCTTGACGCACTCAACTGCTTACAAATACCCATCAAAACTCACTTCCCTGTGGGTTTTTGGTGGGTTTTTTGTTTGGGGGCTTTTCTGTGGAGCTTGATGACTATTTAAAAGAGTTGCGCACCCAGTTTCCGGGGCAGTCTGTGTTGTTCACAGGCGACATTGTAAAAATTTTGGGAAAAACAAAAAGATCTATCGAAGGTCTGATTGCCCGCGGTGCTTTGCCGTTCAAGATCCAAAAACTTGGCGGTCGTTGGTGTGTTGCTTTGCTTGATGTCGCCCACTGGTTGTATTCGGGTGAGCAAGTCTCAAAAGAATCAATCTCAGTTCAGCCTGAGGCAAGTTCAAAACTACGCAAGCAGCCTGCTAGTACTAGACTCAGTAGGCGATTAAGTGTCAGGGCCGAGCTTGCAAAATTAGAAAGAGCCAGAACTTTCCAAGCCATGTGCAATCGCCTTTCGCTGCTCAGCAGTACCGATGAGCGGGAATTCGTTGCTGAGATGCTCAGTGATGCATATCCAAGAGAAGTTTTGAACCCGCCTTACGTCAGCGATCATGATTATTGGTACAGAGTGGAAGAGGCTGAATCGATTGATGATCAGCTTCTTGTCATGCGAACTAGCCACTTTCTTGGCGTACCTGCTAGCCCAAATGCCGCGGCATTCATGAACACAAGCACCGCTGTTTTGATAACTTTCAATCTCGGTAGCAAAGTCATCGCACATGCGTATCGACTGGGCAAAATGAAGTGGAAGTTTTCTACAAACTTCCCCAACGCTTCGCTGCACAACGAATGATTCAAGGCCTTAGTCAGCCAGGAGCGGCCCGCTTGATAAACCACTGGGAGCTTAGGATAGTTCTCATTGCAATGACTTGCAGCAGATGTTCGAGGCTGCTGCTGCATTCCTTATCCTAAAAGCTCGGCAATGCCCTCGTCCGTTGGCTTGTAAATTCCTTGATGTACCTCAATCCATTTTGAACTCTTAATAGTTGCTAGCAATCGTCTTGCTGACATGTCGCGTGCTGAGTCTGTCTTCCCTGTCAATAAGCCTGCATCTAAAGCCTTGACCTTCCATGTCGCAAACGAAAGAGATATCGGGCTGAGTTCGCCAGTCTCTGGATTAGCTTCGAAAAAAAGTTCAAGTGCGGATCGCGGCCTTGTAACAGTCGCAGGTTTCAAACTTGAGAGTGTCAACGCTCCGCCGTTAACTCTCTCAAGCCAGACGGGGTGCATTAAGTCTGGTGGAAGCGAGTTAGCTTTCGTCACTTGCATTCGCACAAAACGGTGTCGTTGCAGATCATCTATTCGAAAATCTTTAGCCTCCCTGGGAGTCATTACTCGCATTAAGACTTCTAATCTGAAGGCGTCGGTGATAGCGCCGCTACCTCTGCTGGCGTGAGAGCCAACTTCTTGCTGATATTGGACTGACTTAGCCGCATGACTTATGACGATAACCGCTGCACCTGTTTCAAACGCAATTCTTTCTATAGTGTTTGCAAGGTCCCGCTGTGCAAGCTCATCTAATTCGCGACCCCTAGTTAGTGCAATCGCTGGATCTAATCCGACAAGGCGAACATCTCCCAGTTCTTGTACAAAGTTAATTAGTTGATCAAGTCGAAGCGACGACTTATCCCCTTCGCTTGAGACGATCACGCAATCTGAACCTGCCGCCGCAAAAATGATCAGGCGCTTGTGTACGAGCGCGACATCGTCATCACTCAAGTTCATAGCTTGAAATATCGCATTAAGACTTCGGTGCGCATCTTCACCAGTGTCTTCAGCGAGAATCAAAACTGCTTTACCAGGTTTAGGAACGTTCATTCCCAGTGCACTTTTTCCTGTGGTGACCGCGATCGCAAGTTCTTTTAGAAGAGTGGATTTAGAGGAGGCTCCAAGCCCCGTTATCAAGGCGGCTCTGCCAGCTCTAAAAATGGGAGAGATGGCGTAGTCAATTTTTTCGTTTGCCACACGAACGGTGTCGCGAAGATCAATCGGTGACTCTAACCACTCCAAAGGAGGTGTTTTCAACCGTGCTTCAGTTTTGATACTGCGCGCGGCCCCGAACGGGCTTTGATCTGGTAACCCCGAAAATGAACTGAGCAGCCCAAGTGTTGTTTTCTCTGCTTTCATTTTTTTCTCCTCGCTTGATGCAAAGCTTCACGCAAGCGGGAAAAGTTTGTGTCCCCCAACATTGCAACAAAATCTTCATTGAAATCTTCTAAAGTAGAAGTCAAGACATATCCCGGAGGGTTTAGCAAGCTCGCTGCGTGCTTGGCTGCAGCCACTCCTGTTTTATCGTTGTCCGCAAAAAACCATACAGCTTGTCCTTGTCGTGCGAAGTTTTTTGCTGCACTTAGATTCGCAGCACCAAACGTTACTAGGACCGGTAATCCCCCCAACGCTATATGAATCGAAACAGCGGTGGACCATCCTTCTGCTACTCCGAGCACTGGACTCGCGTCAGGATTCCCGATCATGAGACCGTTCCCCGTTTTCTTTGTGCCGTCTACACAAAACTTGTTGTTTTGGCGGTCGATGTACTCGATGCCTTGAAGGTTGTATTCGTTATCGTGAATTGCCAGAACTAGATTTTTGAGAATCGGTTCGAATCGAGCGCCAACAGGCAAGATGCCTTTTTTTACCACATATGGATGAAATAGAGGGACGTCGACGCAGCGCGCTAGAACTCGCAAGATGTCGTCCCTATCTGAGCAATCTTTTTTGCTGCCGTGCTCTGGAATGAAGTTGTCGTGAACTTTGATCTTCTCGATTTGTGGCGTGTGACCAAGAAGATTTTTTCTAAGCCATCTTGCAGCATCAGAGAAGTTTTTTGCGCGTTCCATCTTGATGACGAGGTCAATCATTGATCCTCCTCTCATGTAGCACGAACAATTAAACCTGTCATCATCTTTGTACACACGAAAAGATGGTTTTTCGTCCGCGTGACTTGGAATCCCTGATGGCCAGTCCAAATTCCCCCACCCGTGGCCACCCCAAATTCCCCCAGGCAGCGCAGCTAGATTATGACGTTTCAGGCTGGATGGCCAAGCGTGCCGCCGCCTCCTTGAGCCTGTAGCTCTTACCCTCAAACTCC
>CAUPRM010000011.1:0-99309 GCA_963513725.1 uncultured Limnohabitans sp.
CGCTGAACAACATCGCCAAGAAGTGGACGATGCCGGTGCAAAACTGGAAGCCCGTGCTGAACCGATTTACGATCCAGTTTGAGGGAAGGATGCCGACGAATTAACACGCGCTCCGTTTACACAAAATTCGGGACACCCTCCGAATCTTAGTTATTTCTATATTCCATAACTTCATTCCTTATATTCATTGAGAAGCTACATATCACTATTTCTATGGGACGGATATTTAAAAGGGCTCCGTAGAGCCCTTTCCAGATTTCGCAGCCTTGAAGCATCTGAAGCCGCCGCTGCGGCATAGCGCCTTGATAAATATGCCGGCATCAGCTTGCTTGAGGAAAGCGATGATTTGCTCATCGGTAAATCGTGTGGTCTCGATATCCGCAATTCTCCAAATTTTACGGACTTACTGCCATTACTTTGGTAATGGCTGGCAGAGGGCAAGTCAACCCTACTCAACAGTCACGCTCTTAGCTAAATTTCGAGGTTTATCAACATCCGTGCCACGCGCACACGCCGTGTGATAGCTGAGCAACTGCAACGGCACGACGTGCAAGATTGGCGAGAGCACGCCGTAGTGCTCAGGCATGCGAATGACGTTCACGCCTTCGCTGCTTTCAATCTTGGTGTCGCCATCGGCCAACACATACAACACGCCACCACGGGCGCGCACTTCTTGCATGTTGCTCTTGAGCTTTTCTAGCAGCGCATCGTTAGGCGCCACTGTCACCACAGGCATGGCGCTGGTGACCAAGGCCAAGGGGCCGTGCTTGAGCTCGCCAGCGGCATAGGCCTCGGCGTGGATGTAGGTGATTTCTTTGAGCTTCAACGCGCCTTCCAGCGCAATGGGGTAATGCGTGCCACGACCCAAGAACAAGGCGTTTTCTTTGCTGGCAAATTCTTGCGACCAAGCGATGAGCTGCGGCTCCAGCGCCAGCACGGCTTGCAAAGCGGCGGGCAAGTGGCGCATGTCTTTGATGTGCTTGGCTTCTTCGTCGTCGCTCAAACGGCCTTTGGTTTGCGCCAAGGCCAAGGTGAGCAAGAACAAACCGGCCAGCTGCGTGGTGAAGGCTTTGGTGGAAGCCACGCCAATCTCTGCGCCGGCGCGTGTGACGTAGGCCAGCTTGCACTCGCGCACCATGGCGCTGGTGGACACGTTGCAAATGGTGAGCGTATTCATCATGCCCAAACCTTGCGCATGACGCAGCGCGGCCAAGGTGTCGGCCGTCTCGCCCGACTGGCTGATGGTGACCACCAAGCTGTTGGGGTTGGGCACCGATTCGCGGTAGCGGTACTCGCTGGCAATTTCCACTTGGCAAGGGATTTTGGCAATCGCTTCAATCCAATACTTGGCCACGCAGCCGCTGTAGTAGCTGGTGCCGCAGGCGAGGATGAGCACGTTGTCCACGGCTTTGAACACGCTGTACGCGCCGTCGCCAAACAACTCAGGCGTGATGCCCTCGATGCCTTCGAGCGTGTCGGCAATGGCACGCGGCTGCTCGAAGATTTCTTTTTGCATGTAGTGGCGATAAGGACCCAACTCTGCTGCGCCGCTGTGCGCCTGCACGGTTTTGACTTCGCGCGTGACGGCTTTGTGGTGGCGGTCTTGCACCCAGTATTTGCCGATTTGAATGTCCACCACATCGCCCTCTTCGAGGTACACGATTTGGTCGGTCACACCGGCCAAGGCCATGGCGTCACTGGCCAAGAAAGTTTCGCTGTGCTCTTTGCCCACGCCCAAGATGAGCGGCGAGCCTGCGCGTGCGCCAATGACGCGGTGCGGTTCGTCTTTGTGGAACACGGCAATGGCGTACGCGCCATGCAGCTGCACGATGGCGGCTTTGACGGCCTCAAACAAATCGCCGTTGTAGAGGCTGTCCACCAAGTGGGCAATGACTTCGGTGTCGGTTTGGCTCAAGAACTCGTAGCCCTTGGCTTGCAATGCAGCGCGCAGCTCGTCGTGGTTTTCGATGATGCCGTTGTGCACCAAAGCCACCCGCCCCGGCTTGTTCGGGGTGGCTTTCTCGTTCTGGCCCACCTTGTTCGGCACATCGCCTGTGTAAACACCCGCGCCAACACCCGTGCCATGGCTGAAGTGCGGATGCGCGTTGTGCACAGCAGGCGCACCGTGCGTGGCCCAGCGTGTGTGGGCAATGCCAATGCCGCCTTCGATGCGGTCAGCCTTGACTTGGTCCATCAGCTCAGACACGCGTGCTGTGCTGCGCGCACGCTGCAAGCCGCCCTGCTTAGCGCCCAAGCTGGCCGAGTGCACCGCCACGCCGCAGGAGTCGTAGCCACGGTACTCCAGCCGCTGCAAACCTTGCACGAGGATGGGAACGATGTTGCGGGTAGAAACTGCGCCGACGATGCCACACATAAGAAGCTCTCCAAATTGAGGAATGGCAGGATCGTAGGCCGATCATCGTGAAATTTCTTATGTATTTTTTATGATTTCTGAACGAAAATTCAACGATATCAAAATATTGGAATTTAATTTCAATTAATTAGACTTTATGAAACAAGAATTTCTAGACAGTACCGATCTGAAGCTGCTCGACGCCTTGCAACACGACGCCACGCTCAGCAACGTGGCCTTGGCCGAACGCTTCAAAATCTCACCGCCCACCTGCCTGCGCCGCGTCAAGCGCCTGACAGACGAGGGTTGGATTGAGCGACAAATCGCCGTGCTCAACGCCGACAAATTGGGCACAGCCTTGGGCCACGGTTTGACCTCTTTGGTGGAAGTCACGCTTGACGCACAAGGTGCCGAACACCTAGACGCCTTCGAGCAACGCGCCATCGCCGACGAGTCTGTGCAGCAATGTTGGCGCGTGTCGCCGGGGCCAGACTTTGTGCTGGTGGTGCAAGCTGCGGACATGCCCGACTACCTGGCCATCACGCAGCGCCTGCTGACGCAAGATGCGAATGTGCGAAATGTGAAAGCGTTTTTTGCAACCAAGCGGGCGAAGTTCACCAGCACTTGGCCGGTGTTGCGAAAGACAACTTAGATAATGAAAAAACAACCAAGTTGTTGTTTTATAAAGATAATTTTCAACCGAAGATTTCATTATCTAGCGCTACAGATAATGAAATCGCTGACATCAACCTCGATTACAAGTCTTCATTGGATGGTAATCTTGGCAGTAAATCAGTATCCATCTGACTAGGCTTGCGATAAACCGTGTTGCGTTTGCCACGAGTGTCATCGTTGATCAAAAGTCCTTGCAACACCCATCGCTGCAAAAGCTTCGAAGCTTTCAACGTGTCCAGGCTAGAAATCTGACAAAGCGCACTGTTATTGATTGGGCCATTGCGGTCTATCCAATCGCTCACTTGCTCCCAGACCGGTGGACGCTCTTCATTGAGCAACGTCACAACAATAGCTTCCTGCGCCTGATCGCGCCATTCTCGATACTGAGGAGGATACAAATTGCCAGCACGCATCAGGCTGAACATCATCCGAACGCCCTCACCAGCATCCACATTGGGTGGAACTGGAAATTCGCGCAAATTGCTAGCAATCAGTGGATTTCGTGCAAACGACCCCATTTTTTGCACAGTTGCCGCAGTGATACGACCAGGAAATAGTCCAGGACTGATGACCTCAAGACGATTGTCAAAAATTCGCACTAACACGTCACGATTTAAGTGGTAATCGCGATGAATCAGTGCATTCGTAATCGCCTCAGTGATCACACGAACCGGATAGCGGTGCACCGTCTGAAAACCAGAAGCCGCCAAAGTCAATCCCTGTGCGAGTTCGTTCTGCACGTAGGCATTGACTTGGGTAATTAATTGATAGATCGGTCCAGAAAACGTCTTGGGAGGTTTCTTCAAATTAGGCACATCACCGGCTTGTTCGACTGTTCCCTTGTAGTGAAACACGCGCACATCAGCTCGCATACCTGATGCAGCAAGCAAAGCCCCTGGATGATCTGCAAAAAGCAAGACAGCAGCGCGCAAGGGTTTAAGTGCGCCATCAACTTTTCGAGCCAAGCCAATACGATAAAGCTGATCAGCCACCCCTGTAGACGCCAAACCTCGCCCCTCCATAAACTGACGCCAAACAACGGTATCCAACAAATCAAAATCAACGTTGACTGGTTCACTTTCAGCACTGTGCACGCCACGTCGATAGGACAGCTCGGTAATCTCACTGGCATTCATTTCTCGATTGCTAGCAGGCAATCTCATCCAAGTTCCACCATCTACGATCGAGTGCACCTTATCACTCGGAGCGACTTGGATAACGATTAATTGATCCAACTTTCCATCGCGCAATTCAGTCATCAAAAACCACGGCGTGATTCCAGCAATTGGAGGCGCAAACTGGGTACGCATTTTGCGCAGTAGCTCATCAATTGCTTCTGGGTTCTCTTTAATCCCGAACAGACGATCGCGTCCAACAGCCTTATCGAAATCTTCAACCCCGAGCATTAACCAACCACCGTGCGTATTTGCGAACGAACAAATGGTCTGCAGCGCCTTACCCACCATTTTTCCCGAAACCCGCTTAGTTTCCAGTTGCAAGGTTTCACGACCGTGCAGCACTGCATCGAGCAAAGAATTTGCATTGATATCAGACAACACGGGCATTCCCCAACCGTTGGCAAGAAGTTCAACAGAGTCTGTCATAAATGATGTTTACTTCTTTTTCTGAGGCCGCTTGTAGTTAGCAATGCTGATTTGCTTGCCTCGCGCCACGCTCAAAGCGCCAGCCTCAGTGCTCTTGGTGATGGTCGAGCCACCGCCCACCGTGCCGCCTGCGCCAATAGTGACGGGGGCCACCAACACGCAGTTGCTGCCCACATGCACATCGGCTTCGATGACGGTGCGGTGTTTGTTGGCCCCATCGTAGTTGGCGGTGATGCTGCCTGCGCCGTAGTTGACGCGTTCACCCACGGTGGCGTCGCCCAAGTAGGCCAAGTGGTTGGCTTTTGCGCCTTTGGCTAGGGTGGAGTTTTTGACTTCCACAAAGTTGCCAATGTGCACATCGGCGGCCAACTGCGCGCCTGGGCGCAAACGGGCGAAGGGGCCAATGAGTGAGCCCTCGCCCACGGTCACGCCCAGCTTTTCGCCGTCGATGTGGGTGAAGGGGTGAATCACTGCGCCGGCTTCGATGGTGCAGTTGGCAATGACGCAGTTCGCGCCAATCTTCACGCCGTGACCGAGCGACACATTACCTTGAAAGATGCAGTTCACATCAATCTCAACGTCTTGACCGCAAGTCAACGTGCCGCGCACATCAAAGCGTGCGGGGTCGATGATGCGCACGCCGTCGGCCATGAACGCTTGCGCCTGGCGCAGCTGAAACGTGCGCTCCAACTCGGCCAATTGCGTGGGGCTGTTGACGCCCGCCACCTGCGCCACGTCTTTGATTTTGTGAGCCACCACGGGCACGCCATCGGCCTCTGCGAACTTGACCACATCGGTCAAATAAAACTCTTGCTGCGCGTTGTTGTTGTCCAAGCGGGCCAGCCATGGTTTGAGCAATTTGGCGGGCACGGCCATGATGCCGCTGTACACCTCATTGATCGCGCGTTGTTCATCGTTGGCGTCTTTGTGCTCGACGATGGCGTGCACTTGGCCGCTGGGGCTGCGCACGATTCGGCCGTAGCCTGTGGGGTCAGCAAAGTCGATGGTGAGAAGCGCCAGTTGTTTGCCATCGCACAAATCGAGCAAGGCTTGCAGTGTGTCGGCTTGCGTCAAAGGCACATCACCTGACAACACCACCACCACGCCATCGTCGGCTAACAAAGGCACGGCTTGTTGCACCGCGTGGCCCGTGCCGAGCTGGGGCATTTGACGGGCGAACTGCAATTGATCGTTGGGGTTGGCCGAGAGCAAAGCGGGCTCGACTTGCTCCGCACCGTGACCGGTGATGACGATGGTGTGGCGCGCCTTCAAGCTGCGCGCGGTGTCGATCACATGCTGCACCAAAGCCTTGCCGGCGAGTCGGTGCAGAACCTTAGGCATACTGCTCTTCATACGGGTGCCTTTGCCGGCAGCCATGATCACCACATCCAAAGCCTTCATGTCATTCATCCTTATCTTGCGCAGAATTATCCGCCATGCCTCCCTGTGGCTGAGCGTGCTCATGTTGGTGGGACTGACAGGCTGCAGCACCATCAAAGTGGTCTACAACAACAGCGACGACTTGTTGTACTGGTGGGTCGACAGCTATGCCGATTTGCAAGACGGCCAAAAGCAACTCACCCGCGACACGCTGACCGAGCTGCACCGCTGGCACCGCCATCAGCAGCTGCCCGAGTACATCGCCCTGCTGCAGAAAATGCGCGCCATGGCACCCAACGACATCACGCCCGCGCAAGTCTGCGCCGTCACCGAAGAAGGCAAAACCAGCTTCACCACGGTGCTGCGTTTTGTCGAGCCCGCCAGCACGCGCTTGGCCTTGCAATTCAAACCCGAGCAACTGCGCAGCGTGCGCAAGCGCTTTGACAAAACCAACAAAGATTGGCGCAAAGACTGGCTAGACCCCGATGCCGAGGACCGTCTGCAGTACCGCAACAAACAAGCGCTCAACCGCTTGGAAGATTTCTATGGACGTCTCGACACCCCGCAACGCGAGGTGCTGCGCCGCTGGCTGAACGAGTCGGTGTTTGACCCCGTGCTGAGCTACGCCGAGCGCGAACGCCGCCAAGCCGACACCATGCAAACCCTGCAACGCATGGTGAAAGAAGGCAGCGCCACAGCGCAAGCGCAAGCGCTGTGGCATGGGCTGATGGAACGTGCGCTGAATTCGCCCAACGAGCGCTACCGCGCCTACAACCGTGTGCTGTGGCAAGAGAACTGCGAAGGCTTTGCCAAGCTGCACAACAGCACCACGCCCGCGCAACGCAAGCGCATGGTGGAAAGTCTGCAAGGCTATGAAAACGACTTTCGGATTTTGATGAGCCAAAAGTAAAACGTGCTGGACATGCCAGCACGCGAAAGGTTGAGCTCTGAGGCTTGGACCTAGGCTTTACGCCTGCAAAGCCGCCCACATTTCTTTGTCGCGCTGAGCGGTCCAAATGCGTGGGTTCTTGATGCCTTGCGCTTCGTCATAGGCACGGCTCACGTCGAAGGGCAGGCAGTGTTCGTAGATGAACACATGGCCAAAGATGGGGTCCATGCTTTTGCGCGTGTGTTCCATGGAGGCTTTCAAATCCATGCCTTGTGCGGCAGCTTCTTTGCCACAGCGGAACAAGGTTTCCACCCAGCGCTGGGTGTACCCCAACGCCTTGTTCACATCGGCATTGCCCTTCATGGCTTCGCCGCGTCCGGGCACGATGGCCTCGGCGTTGAGCGCTTTCAAGGCTTCCAAGGTCGCGGGCCACTCTTCGAGTTGGGCGTCACCGGTGTACACACCGGCTTCGTACTCCACCAAGTCGCCGCTGAACAGCACTTTTTCTTCGTCCACCCAAGCGATGGTGTCGCCACGGGTGTGACCTGAGCCAGGGTGCCAGATCTCGACCTTCACGCCACCCAAGTCAATGGTCAACGAACCTTGGCGACCGGGCTTGCCGTCACCGATGACCATGGTGGGCCACGTCAAACCGGGGATGCTCTCGACACCTTGGAACAAACGAGGGAAGCGCTCGATCTCGCTTTGCATGTCTTGCGCACCGCGCTCGACGATGAGCTCGTACGTGCCGCGGCTGGCAATGATCTCGGTCGCGCCCTCGGCAGCGTAAGCGCTGGCACCCAATACGCGCACGGCGTGGTAGTGGGTGAGCAAGACGTATTTGATGGGTTTGTCGCTGACGGTGCGAATTTTGGCGATCAAGTCGCGGGCCAATGCGGGCGTGGCCGTGGCGTCGCTGACCATGATGAATTTGTCACCAATGATGACGCCAGAGTTGGGGTCGCCCTCGGCGGTGTAGGCCCAGCAGTGGGCGCTGAGTTGCTCAAACTTGATTTTTTTTTCGGTCAAGTCGGCTTGACTGGCAAAGGCTTTGGTGGGGGCGGTGGACATGTTTTGTGTCTCCAAGTTGGGTTTTGTTTCTTGCTGAGAGTTTAACTAAACGAAATTGGTTATGGATTGGTGAATTATTTTTGTCTTGGTTTTTAAGGCACTTCTGCTTGGCAAGGGCTGAGGCACAGGCCCCACGACTCCTTCGCTGCGCTCTTAACGTCGCCGTGGGGCCTGTGCCTCAGCCCTTGCAGTGCGGGCGTTGAATCTGGGTTCGGAGGCCTTCTGGTGGACAAACTTTGGTCAAAGCAGGCGCTGAATGTATGCACCAGCCTCCAACCATCCGTAGACAGGGTGAGTGGGCGGGGCGCTTGGCGGTGACGTTAAGAGCGAAGCGAAGGAACCGCCAAGCGCCCCGCCCGCTCACCCTGTCGAAGCGAAAGAGACCCCCCGCATACCAACAGCTCCCTCAAACCAACCCCCGCTCCAACATGGCAATCACCTCATCCGCAAACTCGGTGTAACTCATCGGCCCGTCGGGTCGCAGCCAAGTGAAGGTCCAGTTGATCATGCCAAACAGCATCATCGTCACCGCGGTTTGGTTGGTCGCGGTCAGGCGCTCGGGATAAGCACGTTTCAAGAAAAGGGTGAAGGCGGCCACCACGTCGCGCTGACGGCCCACGATCAAAGCGCGTTGCTCGGGGCCTAAAAACTGGGTGTCGCTCACCAGCGCCACATGGCGGGTGGCGGAGTTTTCGTACTCTTGCAAAAAGCGGCGAATCAACTCGTGCAGTGAGGCGCGGTCGTCCAAATTGCCGCGCTGGGCCACAGCTTGCGACTCGCCAATCAACGCCAACAAGCGTTGGGTGTAGCGGTCGAGCAAGTCAAACAGGATGGCCTCTTTGCTGTCGTAATAGTGATACAGCCGCGCTTTGGAGGTGCCGCCCGCCGCGGCGATGGTGTTCATGCTGGTGGCGGGGTAGCTGCCGTCGGCAAAGCACTGCGCGGCGATGTCTAAGATTTCGTCGCGCTTGAGGTCGTGGGTGGCAGATTTGGGGCGAGCCATGTCGGTGACTGTTGAGCGTAGCCAGCGCCTCAGCGCATGGGCCAAACCACGCCGTTGTCGTTCAACAGCGCGTCCAGTGGCATGTCGTGCGGCTCAGGCATCAGGTCGGGCAAAAAGCCGTGGGTGAAGCCCAAACCTGCAGTGAAGGGCTTGGGTTGCAAGGTGGCCAAGGTGCGGTCATAAAAACCACCGCCGTAGCCCAAACGGAACCCGCCCGCGCCATAACCCACGCAGGGCACAAACAGCAAGGTGGGCACGATCACTTCGGTGTCTTTGGGTTTGGGAATGCCGTAGGCGTCTTCTTCCATCGGACAACCGGGGTACCAAGCGTGAAACGTGAGTGTTTTGTGCGCTTTGTCGACCACGGGCAAGCCAATGCGTCGGCGCTGGGGTTGGTCAGACAGCTCGCCGTCTTCTTTCCAGCGGTGCAAGGCGGGCAGCGGGTCAAACTCGCCTTTGATGGGCCAATAGGCGCCGATCACCGTGTCGGGGCGGTCGAACAGCCAAATGCGCATCACGCGCTGCAACATGTCGGCCCGTGCCAGACGATCGGGCATGTTCAAACGCTCTTCTATGAGCTGCTGGCGCAAAGTTTTTTTGTCCACAGATAATCAGTGCATGAAGTTCTCTGTCATTGTGTCACTGTTTGCAAGCGCCTTTGTGGCTTGCAGCCCCATGCTCCCCTCGGTCACCGCAGCGCAAGCCGCCACCGTCATCACCAACCCACAAACGGACGCGGTCATCACCGAGATGGCGCAAGCTTTCAAACGTGGCGACAAAAAGCGTTTGACCGCGTTGCTGCCGCAAGCCAAAGGCCACCCCCTCGAAGTGTGGGCGGCCTATTGGGAACTCAAAGCCCGTTTGGACGAAGCCAGCACGGCCGAAGTGCGCAGCTTTTTCGCCACCTACCCCAGCTCTTACCAAGAAGACCGACTGCGCAACGACTGGCTGCTGCTGCTGGGCAACCGCCGCGACTGGAGCACGCTGGCCAACGAACACCCCCACTACCGCATGCGCGACGACCGCGAGCTGCGTTGCTACATCTTGGCCGTCGAACTCATGCAAAAAGGCCCGCAAGCCAACCCGGGCATGGCCGACGAAGTGCGCCGCAGCTGGATGAGCATGCGTGAAGCCGATGACGGCTGCACCTTCGCCGCCGACCGCTTGTACGACGCCAAACAATTCAATGCGCTGGACATCTGGCGCAAAGCCCGCTTGATGATGGAGCAAAGCCGCCCCCGCTCTGCACGCAACGCCCTGCAAATCGTGGCCCCCGATGCCGTCAACGCCGTGGCCGACATCCACAACAACGCCGCTCAGTTTTTAAAGCGCCACATTGCCGCACCACAAAAAGTGCGGCAAGAGTTGGTGGTAATGGCCTTGGTCAAAGTCGCCGCCACCGACCCCGATGACGCCGACAAACTGCTGCGCACCAAGTGGCAGCCCTACCTCACCGCCGAAGAGCGTCACTGGGTGTGGGGGGTGATTGGCCGTCAATCGGCCATGAAACTCGAAGACGATGCCCTGCGCCACTTTGCCCGGGTCGCACGCGACAAAGACCTCAGCGACGACATGCTGGCCTGGAAAGCCCGCGCCGCCTTGCGTGCGGGCAACACACCCAATTGGGCGGCGGTCGAGTCAGCCATCCAAGGCATGAGCGCCGAAGTCAGGCGCGACCCGACGTGGGTTTATTGGGAAGCTCGCGCCCTGCTCGCGCGTAAAAAAGTCACCTCGCAAATTCAGCAAGAAGCCACGGCCATGCTGGAGAGCATCGCGGGCGTTCGTGGTTTTTACGAGCAACTTGCACTTGAAGAGCTGGGTCGCAAAGTGACCGTGCCTGTACGTCCACTGCCCCCCACACCTGAAGAGTACGAAACCGCCCGCCGCAACCCCTCGTTGCAACGCGCGCTGTACGCCATCGCCATGGGCTTGCGTCCCGAAGGCGTGCGCGAGTGGAACTACGCCACCAACCTCGTCAACGCCCAAGGCCAAGCCGGACCCATGAGCGACCGCGACTTGCTGGCCGCCGCCCAACTCGCTTGCGACCACCAAGTGTGGGACCGCTGCATCAACACCAGCGAGCGCACCCGTCAGGTGATGGACTTTGAGCAACGGTTTCCGATGCCGCACAAAGACGCCGTCATTGCGCGTGCCCGCCAAATCAACCTCGATCCCGCGTATGTGTATGGCCTGATTCGCCAAGAAAGCCGCTTTGTGACCGATGCCCGTTCGGGCGTTGGCGCTTCGGGTCTGATGCAAGTCATGCCCGCCACCGCCAAATGGACCGCCAAGAAAATTGGCTTGACCAGCTTCACGCCCGACCAAATCACCGACCGTGACACCAACATCGCCATCGGCACCGGTTATTTGAAGTTGGTGCTCGACAGCTTTGAAGGCTCCATGCCACTGGCCGCCGCCGCCTACAACGCCGGCCCCAGCCGCTCACGCCGCTGGCGCGCGCCCAACGACGGCTCGGGTCCCATGCTCGAAGCCGCCATCTGGGCCGAGAACGTGCCCTTCAACGAAACCCGCGATTACGTGAAAAAGGTGCTCTCCAACACCACCAACTACGCCGCACTCATCACTGGGGAGCCCCAATCGCTCAAAGCCAAGCTCGGGCGCGTGGGTCCGCGTGATGTGAACGCCATTTTGGAAAACTTAGAGCTGCCGTGAAGCGGCTAGGGTCGAAAAATTAACCTTAGGTCTTGCCATGTATAGGTATAAACCCTATACTCTCCTTACTTCAGTCTGACACTGCAATTAAAGGATTCCACATGACCTCATTCGTCAACGTCACTTACAACACCACACACCCTGGCGTGGCCCGCGCAGAACGCGCTTTTGCAACCGGCCAATCGCTGGTGCAACGCTTGCAACAAGAAAGCACCTACGCCGTGGTGTTGGTCTTGTTTGGCGCGCTGAGCCTGATCGCCTCGATTTACGACATCGTCGAAAACGCCGAACAAGGCCAAGAACTGGGCGCTTGGGTGGTTTTGTGGACCGCGTTGCTGATGTCCGTGTGGGGCGTTGCCAAATACGCCGCTCAAGGCGTGCGCGCTTGGATCCAAGCCGACCGTGAAGATCGCATGTGGGCCAAAGCCATGGGCGACCACCGCGTGGCAGCCGATTTGCAATGGGCCATCGGCCGCAACGACTGAGCAAAAACACAGGCTGCTAAACCAGCCTTATTGAAAGCACCGCCATGGCGGTGCTTTTTTTTGCCTAAGAATCCTGCCAACCCCGCACTTGAAATCCCTCGACTTGCCCTAAAATTAGCACTCAATGGCAGGGAGTGCTAACACCCAGCCAGTGGATTAACGGCGCTCACACTCTGTGGGCGCTTGGCTTTCAACCCCTTAGTTCTTATTTGGAGATGCAATGAAACTTCGTCCTCTCGGCGACCGCGTGATCGTTAAACGTATCGAAAGCGAAACAAAAACCGCCTCTGGCATCGTGATTCCTGATTCAGCTGCTGAAAAGCCTGATCAAGGTGAAGTTTTGGCCGTTGGCCCAGGCAAAACCAACGACAAAGGCGAGACCAAAGCTTTGACCGTGAAAGTCGGCGACCGCGTGTTGTTCGGCAAATACAGCGGCCAAACCGTCAAAGTCGCTGGCGACGAACTGTTGGTCATGAAAGAAGAAGATCTGTTCGCCGTAGTCGAGTAAGTCGAATAACTTGCGGGACAGACCGACTGACGCGCGTAGCGCCCTGTCGCTCTGTCCTCAACTGATTAAATAAATTTTGGAGTTAGAAAAATGGCAGCAAAAGACGTAATTTTCGGCGGCGAAGCCCGCGCACGCATGGTTGAAGGCGTGAACATTTTGGCCAACGCGGTCAAAGTGACTTTGGGCCCTAAGGGCCGTAACGTGGTTCTGGAGCGCTCGTTCGGCGCCCCTACCGTGACCAAAGACGGCGTGTCCGTGGCCAAGGAAATCGAACTCAAAGACAAGTTGCAAAACATGGGCGCTCAGATGGTCAAGGAAGTTGCTTCCAAGACGTCTGACAACGCTGGTGACGGCACCACCACCGCGACCGTGTTGGCTCAAGCCATCGTGCGCGAAGGCATGAAGTACGTGGCCGCTGGCATGAACCCCATGGACTTGAAGCGCGGCATCGACAAGGCTGTTGCAGCTTTGATCGAAGAGTTGAAGAAAGCCACCAAGGCCACCACAACGACCAAAGAAATCGCCCAAGTCGGCTCGATCTCTGCCAACAGCGACCACAGCATCGGCGACATCATCGCTAAAGCCATGGACAAAGTGGGCAAAGAAGGCGTGATCACTGTCGAAGACGGCAAGTCTTTGGACAACGAACTCGACATCGTTGAAGGCATGCAATTCGACCGCGGCTACCTGTCGCCTTACTTCATCAACAACCCCGAGAAGCAAGCTGCTCTGTTGGACAACCCCTTCGTGTTGTTGTTTGACAAGAAGATCAGCAACATCCGCGATCTGCTGCCTACCTTGGAAGCCGTTGCAAAAGCTGGCCGTCCTTTGTTGATCATTGCTGAAGAAGTCGAAGGCGAAGCCTTGGCAACTTTGGTGGTCAACACCATCCGTGGCATCTTGAAAGTTGTGGCTGTCAAGGCTCCAGGCTTTGGTGACCGTCGCAAAGCCATGTTGGAAGACATCGCCATCTTGACCGGCGGCAAAGTGATTGCCGAAGAAGTTGGCTTGACCCTCGAAAAAGTGACTTTGGCCGATCTGGGTCAAGCCAAGCGCATCGAAGTGGGCAAAGAAAACACCATCATCATCGACGGTGCCGGTGCAGCTGCTGACATCGAAGCCCGCGTCAAGCAAGTGCGTGTGCAAATCGAAGAAGCCACTTCTGACTACGACCGCGAAAAGCTGCAAGAGCGCGTGGCCAAGTTGGCTGGCGGTGTGGCCGTGATCAAGGTCGGCGCTGCCACCGAAGTCGAAATGAAGGAAAAGAAAGCCCGCGTGGAAGACGCCCTGCACGCCACCCGCGCTGCTGTGGAAGAGGGCATCGTGGCTGGCGGCGGCGTGGCATTGCTGCGCGCTCGTCAAACAGCTGGCACCATCAAAGGTGACAACGCTGACCAAGACGCCGGTATCAAACTGGTGTTGAAAGCCATCGAAGCCCCATTGCGCGAAATCGTTTACAACGCCGGTGGCGAGCCATCAGTTGTGGTGAACGCTGTGTTGGCTGGCAAAGGCAACTACGGCTTCAACGCAGCGAACGACACCTACGGTGACATGATCGAAATGGGCATCTTGGACCCCACCAAAGTGACACGCACTGCTTTGCAAAACGCAGCGTCTGTGGCCTCTTTGATGTTGACCACCGAGTGCATGATTTCGGAAGCACCGAAAGAAGAGTCCGGCGCTGGCGGCATGCCTGACATGGGCGGCATGGGTGGTATGGGCGGCATGGGCATGTAATTGCACTACCGTCTTGCCTGAGCACTTCGGTGCTCTTGCCAAACAAAAAAATCCCCGCAGGGCTCACGCCTTGCGGGGATTTTTTTCGTCTGCGCTTTGTTGGCGTGCGCGTGACAACGCTTAGTGCATCAATGCTTCCAGTTTCACCGCATCCACACAGAACGCGCGAATGCCTTCGGCCAACTTCTCGGTGGCCATGGCATCCTCGTTCATGGCGAAGCGGAAAGACGCCTCAGTGTGGTGCACCTCAGGCAAGTCCAGTTGCAGGGCGGCAGACGCGCTCAGGGCTTGTGTCAACGGCTCGGTCGATGCGCCTAACTGCGCCAGCAACTCAGGCGCAATGGTCAACAAATCGCAACCCGCCAAGGCCGTGATTTGGCCCACGTTGCGAAAGCTTGCGCCCATCACCTCGGTGGCGATGCCGTGGCGTTTGTAGTGGTTGTAAATGGCACGCACCGACTTCACGCCAGGGTCATTCGCATGGGCGTTGTCGGCCTCTACCCAAGCCGCGCCCGCCGATTTTTTGTACCAGTCGTAAATGCGGCCCACAAACGGAGAAATGAGTTGCACCTTGGCATCGCCGCAGGCCACCGCTTGGGCGAAGGAGAACAGCAAAGTGAGGTTGGTGCGAATGCCTTCGCGCTCCAGCTCGGCCGCGGCTTGAATACCTTCCCAAGTAGAAGCAATTTTGATGAGCACGCGCTCGCGCTTCACACCCTGCGCTTCATACAGCGCCATGATGCGCTTGGCACGCGCCACGGTGGCTGCGGTGTCAAAGCTCAAACGTGCATCCACTTCGGTAGACACACGACCTGGGATGGTGGCCAAAATTTCGCAACCAAAGCGCACCAACAAGCGGTCAATCTGCGCGTCCATGTGCTCGTTGCTGTGGGCGGCCACGGTGTCTTTGAGCAAAGGCAGGTATTCGGGCTTTTGCACCGCCTTCAAAATCAGCGAGGGGTTGGTGGTGGCGTCTTGCGGCTGGAACTGAGCGAGTTGCTTGAAGTCGCCAGTGTCGGCCACGACGGTGGTGAATTGTTTGAGGGCGTCGAGTTGGTTCATGGCGCAATTATCTAGCGCGAAGAGGCCCTTGGCTGGGCACAACACGCGAACTCAATTTACATTGTGGGGATGAACACCGCTGCACCTCAAAAAATCCTCGTCCTCGGTGGCTCCGGCTTCGTGGGCCGCCATGTCTGCGAAGCGCTGTGTCGCCTGCACCACCGCGTCACCGTACCCACCCGCCGCCTGCCTGCACGCAGCGTGCAAATGCTGCCGGGTGTGGAGGTCATCCAAGCCGATGTGCACGATGCCAAACAGCTGCAAGCCTTGGTGCGTGGCCACGATACGGTGGTCAATTTGGTAGCCATCCTGCACGGCGACGCAGCTGCGTTTGACCGTGTGCATGTGCAACTGCCGCGCACCTTGGCCAAGGTCTGCAAAGCCGAAGGTGTGACCCGCTTGGTACACATCAGCGCTTTGGGGGCAGATCCACAAGGCCCATCGTTGTACCAACGCAGCAAAGCCCACGGCGAGCAAGTGTTGCAACAAGCGGCGCAAACCTCGGACCTCGCCTTAACGCTCCTGCGCCCGAGTGTCATTTTTGGTGCCGACGACGCATTCATCAACCTGTTTGCCAAACTGCAAGCCCTCTTTCCGGTCATGCCGTTGGCGGGGGCTGGCACACGTTTTCAGCCGGTGTGGGTGCAAGACGTGGCACAGGCCATCGTCACTTGCCTGCAAAACCCCACCACCGCTGGGCAAACCTATGAAGCCTGCGGCCCCGAGGTGTTCACTTTGGCGGAGCTGGTGCACATCGCAGGCCGACACATCGGCCACGAACGCCCTGTGCTGCCCTTGCCCTATGCCGTCGGCTGGCTGCAAGCCGTGCTGATGGAGCTCGCGCCCGGCCCCACGTTGATGAGCCGCGACAACTTGGCGTCTATGAAAGTCGACAACGTGGCCAGCGGGCATGCGGCCGGATTGGCCGCCTTGGGGCTGCGCCAACCAAGCCCGTTGCTGAGTATCTTTCCCGCAGCGGTGGTGAGTGACTGACAGAAACTTGCAACCAAATTAACTATTTATACTTCACACCGAAAGTCTCAGCCCAACCAATCGGAAACCCCTCATGTCACTCACGCTGGTCATTGGCAACAAGAACTATTCCTCGTGGTCCATGCGGGCGTGGTTGGTGCTCAAACAAGCCAACTTGGCCTTCACCGAACAGCGGGTGCGGTTTGACAGTTTCGATGCGCAGTCGCAGTTCAAACAGTCACTTTTAGCCATCAACCCCATCGGCAAAGTGCCTGTGCTGCTCGACAGCAGCTTGGGCCCCGACACCGCCATTTGGGACACTTTGGCGATTTGCGAATACCTCGCCGAGCGTTACCCCGACAGCCAACTTTGGCCCGCCGACACCGCCGACCGCGCCCGTGCACGCAGCCTGTGCGCCGAAATGCACGCGGGCTTTGGCGCGCTGCGCTCACTCTGCCCGATGAACATTGAAGCCGTGTTGCCCGACGTCGGTGCGCGCTTGTGGCGCGACAACGCCCATTTGCGCGACGACGTGCAGCGCTTGATCAGCCTGTGGCGGCACCAATTTCTTCGCAGTGGTGGGCCCCTGCTGTTTGGCAACTTCACCATCGCCGACGCCTATTTCGCCCCCGTTTGCCTGCGCCTGACCACCTATGCATTGCCTCTGCCCGATGATGTGCAAGCCTATGTGACACACGTTTTGGCCTTGCCCAGCGTGGTGGCGTGGGTGTCGGCAGCCTTGGCAGAGCACGACTTTTTGCCGTTTGAGGAGCCTTACCGAACCCGCGCTAGCCCGGTCCCAAGCGTCGCCTAAAAACAACAAAAGCGACAGAATTACAAGAATTAACAATGAATAAATTGAGGTAAATCTTAAGTATTCATTAAGTCAATACAATCCAAAGTATTCATTTAATGAGGCGCTCATGTCTTACACACTATTCATTGGCAACAAAAACACCGACGCTTGGTCTATGGGTCCTTGGGTGCTCATGAAGCAGGCAGGCATTGCGTTCAACGAACAACCCGTGCGCAGTGACGCCACAGAAAGCCTCGAACTCAAAAAAGCGCTGCGTGCCGTCACCCCTTTGGGCAAATTGCCCGTCTTGGTCGACCCTTCGCTGGGCAGCAACCCCTCCATTTGGGACTCCTTGGCCATGTGCGAGTACTTGGCGGAAGTTCACCCCGAGTTGAATTTGTGGCCCACCGAACGCACCGCCCGCGCCCGTGCACGCAGCCTCTGTGCAGAAATGCACGCTGGGTTTCAAGAAATGCGCGCCATGTGCCCCATGAACATCGATGCACGGCTGCCCAGTATTGGCGAGCGTTTGATTCACAAAAATAACGCCTTTTGTGAAGACCTGAACCGCTTGGTCAACATGTGGCAAACCCAGCTCAAACTCAGCGGTGGCCCCATGCTGTTTGGTCAGTTCAGCATCGCTGACGCTTACTTTGTGTCGATGTGCATGCGCATTCGCACTTACGCCTTGCCCGTTTCGCCGCCTGTTCAGGCCTACATCAGCCGCATCCTTGCGCTGCCGAGCGTGGCGGAGTGGATCGCCAAAGCCGAGCAAGACGCCGACTTCTTCATCCACGAAACACCCAGTTTGCAAGCCTGACACGACGGCAAACGCCACGTTTTACACTCGTGGCATGAACACATATTTGGTCGGCGGCGCCGTACGCGATGCCCTGTTGGGCTACCCTGGGGCAGACCGCGATTGGGTGGTGGTGGGGAGCACCCCTGAGGCCTTGGTCGCCCAAGGTTTTGTGCCTGTGGGCCGCGACTTTCCGGTGTTTTTGCACCCCGACACCCGCGAAGAATATGCCCTCGCCCGCACCGAACGTAAAACCGCACGCGGCTACCACGGCTTTGCCGTCCACGCCGCGCCCGATGTCACGCTAGAGCAAGACTTGGCGCGCCGCGATCTGACCATCAACGCCATCGCCCAAGACGCCCACGGCCAGCGCATCGACCCCTATGGCGGCGAGCGCGACATCCAAGCCAAAGTGCTGCGCCACGTCACCGACGCCTTCCGCGAAGACCCCGTGCGCATCTTGCGACTCGCCCGCTTTGCTGCCCGCTTTCCCAACTTCACCGTGGCCCCCGAAACCGTGACGCTCATGCGCGAGATGGTGGAGAACGGCGAAGTCGACGCCTTGGTGAGCGAGCGCGTGTGGCAAGAACTCTCGCGCGGCCTCATGGCCAGCCGCCCCTCGCGCATGCTGCAAGTACTGCGCGACTGCGGGGCGCTGCAACGCCTGCTGCCCGAAGTCGACAAGCTCTACGGCGTGCCACAACGCGCCGAGTACCACCCCGAAATCGACACCGGCATTCACCTTGAAATGGTGCTCGATGCCTCCGCGCGCATGAACGCGCCACTCGAAGTGCGCTTTGCCTGCCTGTGCCACGACCTCGGCAAAGGCACCACACCGACCGACGTGCTGCCGCGCCACATTGGCCACGAACAGCGCAGCGAGAAACTCACCCGCGCCGTGTGCACACGTTGGCGCGTGCCCGTTGAATGCAAAGAATTGGCCGAACTGGTGGCGCGTGAGCACGGCAACATCCACCAAAGCGGCGGCTTTGGCGCCGAAGCCGTGCTGCGCCTGCTGGTGCGCTGCGACGCCCTGCGCCGTCCTGAACGTTTTTTATTGGCACTGCAAGCGTGCGAATGCGATGCGCGTGGGCGCTTAGGCAAAGAAGACGAGGCGTATACGCAAGGACCGAGGTTGGCTTTATTGTTGAAGGCGGCTCAGTCCGTCGACAGCGCTGCCGTGAGTGCCCAAGCCTTACAAGAAGGACTCAAGGGCCCCGCCATCGGCAAGCGCCTAGACAGCGCCAGAGAAGCCGCAATAGCCGCCGCATTGAGTTAGCCCTATCGCGTCAATCGGAGAGGGAGGTGCCTGCTCTGCTCCTCCGCCGCTTCGCAGCTCGATGTCGCTGCCGCAGGCACCCCCCTCTCCGATTGGCATCCACACGCCAGCCGAATTTCACAAGATCTTGGAAATCCCCGCGCACACAAGGCTGAGGAGGATGGTCGAGGTGAGCGGAATGAAAATTTCGCGTCCAAAAATCTTGAACCGAATGTCGCCAGGCAGCCGCCCAAAGCCCAGTTTTTGCAACCACGGCGTGATGCTGTTGATCAACAACAACGCCAAAAACACCACGATCAACCAGCGAAACATGCAGCGCTCCTTGGCGTCACAGCGTGTGGCTGCGGTCGCCCTGCGCGAAGCCCATGGGCTCCCACTCGGACGTGCCCAAGGCCACCACCTTGAACAACTCGCCCATTTCGTGCTCGGTGATCAACTTTTGGGCCATCGCCTTTTCGGCCACGGAGGCATCGACCAAAGGCGGCAGCAAACCGCAGTTGATCAAGAAGTGCGCTTGGGTGGTGTAGCCCAGCACATGAAGCCCCGCATCTTGCGCGGCCAATGCCACGCCGGTGAAGTTGACGTGCGCGGTGATATCTTTGGCGCCCACGTCCTGCAGCGGATTGGTGTCCGACTTGTGCAACTGGTGGCACATGAGCGTGCCCATGTGGCGCTGGGGGTGAAAGTATTCGCCTTCAGGAAAACCGTAGTCGATCAAAAACGCCGCGCCGCCTTGGCCCGTGGCAGCTTCACCCGCTTTGAATCGGTCAGCCAAGGTGGCCACAAACGCCTCTGCTTGGCTGTGAATCTCGGTGAGGTAATCGTGGACGCCGGGCACGTCAACCGGCGGACGCAAGTCGGTCACGCGGTCTTCCCATTGCAGGGGCGCAGCGTCTGCACGCCACACCACGCCACGCTCGTACCAAACGCCGCTTTTGCGCACCAACAGTTGCACAGGCATGGCGTCGAGCACTTCATTGCCCACCACCACACCGCTCAGTTGCTCGGGCAAGGCATCGACCCAGCGCACTTTGTGGGCATGGGCTGTCAGCGTCTCTTGCTGGCGGGCCCGCAAGCTGCCCGACAAATCGACGATGGTGTAGCGCTGCACGGCGTCTCCTAAGGCGTCGAGCAACTGCAGGGCCAAGGCGCCCGAACCGGCGCCAAACTCCCACACTTCGTCGGTGCCGGTCACTTGCAAGGCTTCGCGCACTTGATGCGCCAACGTGCGGCCAAAGTGCGGCGACATTTCGGGTGCGGTGGCAAAGTCGCTGCCGCTTTCAGGGGTCAAACCAAACTTGCGCAAACTGTTGGCGTAGTAGCCCATGCCGGGTGCGTACAACGCCAAAGCCATGAAACGGTCAAACCCCAACCAGCCGCCCGCATTGGCAATGCTGCGTTGAATCAGGGTATACAAGGCCTGCTGGCCCGGGTCGTTGGATAATTGGTGAGAATTCATGCGGTGCAGATCGTAACGCGAACCTCACGGCGGCAGGGCTGCCGACGGTGGGATCTAAGGCTGCGGGCTGTCAGACGGTTCGCCGCGCTCACCTCACCGAACATCACTTCATTCACATTAGGGGCACCCCATCACCATGCGCTCTTGGGCACTCATCACCGGCGGCAGCGTTCGCTTAGGCCGCGAAATCGGTCTGGCCTTCGCACGCGCGGGCTGGAATGTGGCCTGCCACTACAACCGCTCCGACGCACAAGCGCACGCCTTGTGCGCCGAGCTGCGCGCCTTGGGCGTGGACGCGTTGGCAGTGCAAGGTGAACTGGAAGACGAGGCCAGCTGCCAACGCATTTTTGACACGACCGTGGCCACAACCGGCCAAGCCTTGCGCTGCGTGGTCAACAACGCCTCGTTGTTTGTGCCCGACGAGGGCGACAGCTTTGACGAAGCCCAAGCCTTGGCACAGCTCAAGGTCAACCTGATGGCGCCCATGCGCTTTGGCAAATGGCTAGCGAAGCTGCATGCGAGTTCGCAGCAAGCGCCAGAGCAAATCGCACCCGCACCCGCACCCGCACCCGCAACCTTAGCTGCTTCTGCTTCTGCTTCTGCTTCTGCTTCTGCTTCTGCTTCTGCTTCTGCTTCTGCTTCGCACCAGCCCAAACCCTGCGTCATCCATGTGCTGGACCAAAAGGTCTACAACCTCAACCCCGATTACTTCTCGTACACGCTGTCCAAGCTCGCGCTGGAGCGCGCAGTCAGCTTGCAAGCCCAATCGCTCGCGCCCACCTTGCGCGTGAACGCCGTTGCGCCAGGCCTGATGTACTTGAGCGGCCCACAAACCCAAGACAACTTCAACCGCGCCGCACAAGCCAACTTGCTGCGCCAGCCCATCAACCCCGCTGACGTGGCCAGCAGCGTGCTGTTTTTGGCCCAAAACGCCAGCATCACCGGCACCACCCTTCGCGTTGACAACGGCCAGCACTTGGTCCCGCTGGCCCGTGACGTGATGTTTGTCGTCGAGGAGCTTTTCAAATCATGAACCACACCCTTCTTCTCAACTGCCGCCGTCTCTTTTTGACCGGCCTCACCGTGCAAGCCAGCATTGGCGTGCATGATTTTGAGCAGCAAGCCTCGCAGCGCCTCATCATCGATGTGGACTTGTATGTCTCGTTCGAAGGCACACGCCCCAAAGACGACCGCATCGACGAAGTGGTCGACTACGACTTTGTGCGCGCCGTCGTGCACGAGCGCATTGCACGCGGCCACATCGGCCTGCAAGAAACGCTGTGCGACGACATCTTGACCCGCTTGCTCGACCACACCGGCGTGATGGCCGCACGCGTGTCCACCCGCAAACCCGACGTGTACCCCGACTGCGAAGCCGTGGGCGTCGAGGCCTTCCGCGCCAAACCCGGAGTGCTCTGACATGGCCAGCAAAGGCACCCAAATTTTGAACCTCACCGGCCTGCGCTTTGATGCCAACCTCGGCATCTTGGAGCACGAAAAAACCGACCCGCAACCCATTCAAGTCGACGCCGAATTGAACTTGGGTACACAACCCCTGCTGCCGCACGACGATGACATTTGCCATGTGTTGGACTACCGCAAGGTGCGCCAAATCATCATCACCGAATGCACGGCTGAGCACGTCAACTTGCTCGAAACGCTGATCGGCAAACTCGCCCACCGCCTCATGCAACTGCCTGGCGTGCTGGGCGTGCGCGTGAAAATCGCCAAGCTAGAAATTTTTGAAGACTGCGAAGTGGCCATTCGCATGGAAACAGGACAATGGTGACTATGACGACCGCTGAAAAAGACCTCAACAAAGACCCGAAACAAATCAAGATCGAGCACGAAAACCACAAGCTCGAAAAACGCCTGTGCCGCCAAGTCGGCCAAGCCATCGTGGACTACAACATGATCGAAGAAGGCGACAAGATCATGGTCTGCATGTCCGGCGGCAAAGACAGCTACGCCATGCTCGACATCTTGCTGATGATGCAGAAGCGCGCACCCATCAACTTTGAATTGATTGCGGTCAACCTCGACCAAAAGCAACCCGGCTTTCCTGCCGATGTGTTGCCCAAATACTTGGCGCAAGTGGGCGTGAAGTTCCGCATCGAAACGCAAGACACCTACTCCATCGTCAAAGAAAAAATTGCCGAAGGCAAAACCATGTGCAGCCTGTGCTCGCGCTTGCGCCGTGGCATTTTGTACCGCGTGGCGGGCGAGTTGGGCTGCAACAAAATCGCGTTGGGCCACCACCGCGACGACATCTTGCAAACCTTCTTCTTGAACATGTTCTTCGGCGGCAAGCTCAAAGCCATGCCCCCAAAACTGGTGAGCGATGGCGGTGATCACATGGTCATCCGCCCCTTGGCCTACGTGGCTGAGAAAGACTTAGAGCGCTGGTCCAAAGTGCGCCAGTTCCCCATCATTCCTTGCACGCTGTGTGGCAGCCAAGACGGCTTGCAACGCCAAGTGGTGGGCGAGATGTTGCGTGAGTGGGAGAAGAAGTTTCCGGGCCGCATTGAGAACATGTTTGCAGCGATGCAAAACGTGGTGCCTTCGCATTTGATGGATCACACGAAGTTTGATTTCAAGAACTTGGTGACCACGGGGGTGGCGTCAGAAGATGGCGACAAGGCGTTTGACCATGAAGAATTCCCGATGCCTACCTTGCCGGGGTTGCAGGTGGTGACGCTTTGATCTTTTTGCTGGGCTCTGGTTTTTGCTGAGCTCGCTTCGGGGAGGGGCTTAGGGCGGGTTCCTCATGATGGGTACATAAAATCGTCACCCGCCCTAAGCCCCTCCCCGAAGTCTACGAAGGACGTTGCTTCGCTTGTCTGGCTCACGCATCGGTCACCTCTAACTCGTGCTGCTTTGGCGAGCGCAACGCTTGCGCTTTCACACGCCACCGCTGCTGCTGCCGCTTAAAGCACCTCGAACAACCCAAAGCATGACGCGCATGGGGTGCGGCGGCTGACGATTTTATGTACCCATCATGAGGAAGCCGCCGCACCCCATGCGCGTCATGCGCCCTCACCGGAGACAAAACAAAAAAGCCACTCATAAGAGTGGCTTCTTCAAGAGTACAAAACAAGATCAAGCTTTGAAAGCCACAACCTTCTGATGTTGCTCGCCCAAACCTTCAATCCCCAAAGTCATGGTGTCACCACGCTTCAAATACACAGGTGCTGACTTGCCGTCTTTCTTAATGCCCATGCCCACGCCAGGAGGCGTGCCCGTGCAAATCACATCGCCGGGCATCAAGGTGATGAACTGGCTCACGTAGCTCACGATTTTGGCCACGCCGAAGATCATGGTCTTGGTGTTGCCGTTTTGCATGCGCACGCCATTGTGGTCCAACCACATGCCCAGCTTTTGTGGGTTCGGCACTTCGTCACGCGTCACCAACCAAGGGCCGATGGGGCCGAAGGTGTCGCAACCCTTGCCCTTGTCCCATGAACCACCGCGCTCCAACTGGTACTCGCGCTCGCTCACGTCGTTGATCAAGCAGTAGCCGGCCACGAAGTTGAACGCCTCTTTTTGCGACACATAGCGTGCTTGTGTGCCGATGACGATGCCCAGTTCGACTTCCCAGTCCGACTTGAGCGAGCCCTTGGGCAGCATCACGTCGTCGTTGGGGCCTTGGATACAGCTGATGGCTTTGGTGAACACGATGGGCTCTTTGGGAATCGGCATGCCCGACTCTGCGGCGTGGTCGGCGTAGTTCAGGCCGATGGCCAAGAACTTGCCGATGTTGGCAACGGGGCAACCCATGCGTGGCTTGCCTTTGACCAAGGGCAACTTCTCGGTGTTGAGCTTGGCGATTTTGGCCAACGCTTTGTCGCTGAGTTGATCGGGGGTCACGTCTTTGATGACCTTGCTCAGGTCGCGCAACTTGCCTGCTGCATCAATCAGTCCGGGCTTTTCTTTGCCGGGGTTGCCATATCGAACCAGTTTCATGAATTGCCTTTCGGGTTAAAAATGTCTCAAGAATTATGACGCGCACCAAACGGTCAAACCGCACCCACGTGACAGCACCCAAGGTGTTTACTGGTTTCCCCGAGTCGCCACGCGCGGCACACAAGAATATTATGGTATGACGATTAAGCCACCTTTCAACCTAGTTAAAACCCATGCCCATCACCCTCCAAGCCCAAGACCTTGAACAACAGATCAGCCGCATTTTTGTGGCTGCCGGCAGCAGCGCCAGCGAAGCCCAAGAAGTGGCCGCCAACTTGGTGATGGCCAACCTCAGCGGCCACGACTCACACGGCGTGGGCATGGCGCCCCGCTACATCGATGCCATTTTGGAAGGCGGCTTGACGCCCAACAGCGACGTCGCAGTGCGGGTGGACAGCGGCATGCTGCTGGGCCTCGACGGCCAGCAAGGCTTTGGGCAAACCGTGGGCGTGCAAGCGATGAACCTCGCCTTTGAGCGCGTGGCACAACACGGCGCGTGCATCATGTCGCTCGCGCATGCGCACCACTTGGGCCGCATTGGTCACTTCGCAGAGATGGCGGTGGCGCGCGGTTGGGTGTCGCTGCATTTTGTGAACGTGCTCTCGCGCCCCGTGGTGGCCCCGTGGCACGGCGGCGATGGCCGCTTTGGCACCAACCCTTGCTGCATTGGCATTCCCGTCGGCCTAGACGACACCACCCGCGAGCCCTTTGTGCTCGACTTCGCCACCAGCCGCGTGGCCCAAGGCAAGATGCGCGTGGCCCACAACGAAGGCAAAGAAGTCGCCCCCGGCACCTTGATCGACGAACACGGCCAACCCACCAACCGCCCCGGCGTGGTGGTGGTGCCGCAAAGCAATGGCGGCTATGGCGCCCTCATGCCGTTTGGCGAGCACAAAGGTTTTGGCTTGGCCGTGGCCTGCGAGTTGCTCGGTGGCGCCTTGAGCGGCGGCGGCACCTGGCACCGCGCGGCGGACGCCAAACGCGCGGTCTACAACGGCATGCTCAGCATCATCATCGACCCCAAAGCCTTGGGCACACAGCTGAGCTTTGCCCAAGAAACCTTGGCCTTCATCGACTGGCTGCGCCAAAGCCCCGCCAGCCCGCACAGCGACGGCGTGTTGGTGGCCGGTGAGCCCGAACGTGCGGCACGCGCGGCACGCAAAAAAAATGGCATCGTCGTCGACGATGCCACTTGGCAAGAAATTCAAGACGCCGCACGCAAAGTGGGCGTCACGCTCTGAGCTCAGTGCGAGCGAATCATGGTGCCAAACGCTTGCTCGGTCAGCACCTCCAGCAGCATGGCGTGGGGCACGCGGCCATCGATGATGTGCACCGCATTGACGCCGCTCTTGGCCGCGTCTAAAGCACCCGCAATCTTCGGAATCATGCCGCCGCTGATGGTGCCGTCGGCACACAACTCGTCGATGCGACGTGGGGTGAGTTCGGTCAACAACTCACCCGCCTTGTCGAGCACGCCGCGGATGTTGGTGAGCATCAACAATTTTTCTGCGCTGAGCACGGTGGCCAATTTGGCCGCCACCACATCGGCGTTGATGTTGTAACTCTCGTTGTTTTCACCAAAGCCAATGGGGCTGATGACAGGGATGAAGGCGTCGTCTTGCAGCGCCTTCACCACGCTGGGGTCGATGCTGACGATGTCACCCACTTGGCCCACGTCGTACTCTTTGCTCGGGTCTTGCGTGTCGTGCAGCTTGAGTTTTTTGGCGCGGATCATGGCACCGTCGCGGCCCGTCAAACCCACGGCCTTGCCGCCGGCTTGGTTGATCAAGCCCACAATGTCTTGCTGCACTTCGCCGCCCAACACCCACTCCACCACTTCCATGGTTTCGGCATCGGTCACGCGCATGCCTTGAATGAACTCGCCGGTTTTACCCAAGCGCTTCAAGGCCGTTTCAATTTGCGGGCCGCCGCCGTGGACCACGACAGGGTTCATACCCACCAGCTTGAGCAACACCACGTCTTCGGCAAACGCTTTTTGCAGCGCGGGGTCGGTCATGGCGTTGCCGCCGTATTTGATGACCAAGGTTTTGCCGTGGAACTTGCGGATGTACGGCAGGGCTTGGGCCAGGATGTCAGCGGGAGAAAAAGTGCTCATGGTGCAAAGCTCCGTCTAGCGATCAGTCTTCGTGGTGAATCAATTCAGCAGGTACTGCGCTTGTGTTTTGTGGGCCCAACACGAGATCGCGCACCATTTCGCGCAACAGCTTTTTCTCTTGGAAGCTCAGCGCACGCTCTAGCACGCGACGCACGCCCAAGAGCAACTGGCGGTCCACCTCTTGCGGAATGCCGCGTGTGTTTTGCAACTCTTCGCGCAGCTCTTCGCGCAAGTCTTCAGGCTCATCGGCCCACCAAGTGTTGATCACAGTGCCCAGTTGCGCACGCAATTGCTCGGGATCGATCGGGGCCACAGCGTGCATGGAGCTGGCGTGGCGCGGCGTGGCACCATCACGCAAAGCTTGCGCACCCAACACCACACGGTGGTCAGCTTGCGACAGCAAACGCGCCCAACCCGGGTCATCGCGGTTGAGCTGGCCCATGTTGCGCGAGGCTTCATCGGCCAACAAATGCACGGCCACACCATGCAACTGCGCCTCGTCAATCAGCGCCAGCAAACGCTCGTCGTCGCTGCCCACCAAGATGTGGTCGCAGGCGCCGCGTTCGGCCAAACGCTTCAAGTCCGCGCCCAAGGTGCGCAACATCGACAAGCCGCCGTCTTGGCTGTGGGGCATCACGGCGCGGCTGATTTGCGCGTCATACGCTTGGTCATCGGGGGTGTCGCTGTACCAATAAATGCGGCGCAGGTTCAAGTCCAAGCCGTTGTGGGCCAAGGCGTTGCCCAACAAACCGTGCAATTGCTGACGGACGTGCTCTTGCCCGCCGTCTGTTTGACCTTGCAACCACGCCAAAAATCGGGCGTCAATGAGGGCGATGCAAGACTCAGCGCTGCCATGCGCTGCTGAATGTGTGGGGTGTTGACGTTTCATGAAAGTACTAAAAAGGTAAAAGATAGAAAACCGCCAGAGGCCGCGCTAACCGTGCACTGAGCCTCGTGCTGACATTTATTTTAGGGCGGCAGATACACAGCGGCGGTAGATAATTGTGTAACTCACGTAAATTCCACCATGACACACCCTATTTTGATCACCGGCGGCACCGGATTTATTGGCTCACACACGGTTGTCACGCTGGCTCAAGCCGGCCAACCCGTGGTGATTTTGGACAATTTGTGCAATTCCAGCCCCAAAGTGCTGGACCGCTTGGCCCGCCTCAACGCCAGCCCCATCGAGTTTGTGCAAGCCGACATCCGCGATTCAGCCGCCTTAGACGCGCTGTTTGCGCGTTACAACTTTGCAGGCGTCATCCATTTTGCGGGCCTCAAAGCGGTGGGCGAGTCGGTGGCCCAACCCCTGCGCTATCTTGAGAACAACGTCAGCGGCACCATCAACCTGCTGCAAGCGATGGACCGTGCCAACGTGCGCCGCATCGTGTTCAGCTCGTCGGCCACCGTGTATGGCGACCCCGTCAGCGTGCCCATTCCTGAAACCGCCGCGCTGACCGCGACCAACCCTTACGGCCGCAGCAAGCTCATGTGCGAAGACGCACTGCGCGAACTGCACGCCGCCGACCCGCGCTGGAGCATCGCCATCCTGCGCTACTTCAACCCCGTGGGCGCGCACGAAAGCGGCTTGCTGGGCGAGGCGCCCAACGGCATCCCCAACAACCTGATGCCCTACATCACGCAAGTGGCCTTGGGCCAGCGCGAAGCCTTGCAGATTTTTGGCAACGACTACCCCACGCCCGACGGCACCGGCGTGCGCGACTACCTGCATGTGGTCGACTTGGCCGCCGGTCACTTGGCCGCCCTGCGCGCCTTGGACACGCCCAAACTGTTGACCGTCAACCTCGGCACCGGCCAAGGCGTGAGCGTGCAAGACATGGTGGACACCTTTGCCCGAGTCAACGGCGTGCCCATCCCACACAACGTGGTGCCCCGCCGACCCGGCGACGTGGCGCAATGCTTGGCCGATGCGCGCCAAGCCAAAGCCTTGCTGAACTGGCAAACCGAACTCGGCCTCGACCGCATGTGCGCCGATGCGTGGCGCTGGCAATCGATGAACCCACAAGGCTTCGACACCCCCCTATGAAAAACCCCGACGACGGCACGCTGTCCCTGTTTGACGACTTTCCGGCCCAAGACGCCCCGCCTGTAGCGGCCGTCAAAAAGCCACGCGCCAAACGCAAAACGTCAGCGAAAGTTGAAGCGCCTGAGGCCGCTTTGGCAGATGTGCCCGTCGAAACGCCCACCGCGGCAGCGGCAGCAGAAGCATTGCTGCCAGAGGCAGCCCCCGCGCCAGCCCCCATGCCCAGCGTGGACGTCGAAGCCACCTTGCAATTGGCCAATTTGGTGCCCACCCCGCCCACACGTCAAAACCCGTGGGCCAAGCCTGCGGCGGAATCTGAGGCCCAAAACAACACCGCCAAACCTCATGTGATGCTGGTCATCACCAAGGGCGAAGCGGGCGGCGCACAGTCGCATGTGCTGGCGTTGTGCGAAGCGCTGCAATCACGCATTCACTTCACCGTGGTGATTGGTGGCCCCGAAGAAGCCTCCGTGTTGGGCCAACAATTACGCGCCTTGGGCGTCACCGTGTGCCCCATGCCTGAGATGGTGGAGTCGCTCAACCCGTGGCGCTTGTGGCCTGCGGTCCAAAAGCTCACCCAACTCATCGCGGCCACGCCGCCCGATTTGATTCACGCGCACAGCGCCATCGCGGGCTTGGCTGCACGCTTGGCCTGCCAGCGCACGGCACGCCCTGTGGTCTACACCGTGCACGGATTTGGCTTCAAACCCGAAATTCCGTGGCTGCGTCGCCAAATGGCGTCGCTGGCCGAGCGTGCCTTGTCGGGCTCGACCACGCACATGATTTGCGTCTCCAAACACGAGCGCGAGCTGGCCTACCAACTGCCCATCGCGCAAGAGCGGGTGCACATCATTCCCAACGGCATTGCCAAATTGCCAGCACTGGCGCCTACGCCGTCTAACGACGGGTCAACCTTGGCCGATGCGGCTGAAGACTCAGGCCAAGGTTCAGCGTTTGACGCAACTTCAAACCCTGAGGCGGCCCCCGTCAGCGTGCACACCACCAAGCCGCGCTTGATCATGGTGGCGCGCATGAAGTCGCCCAAACGCCACGACGTGCTGCTGCGCGCTTTGGCGCAAGTGCGCAACACGTTGGGCTACGAATTGGCCGTCAGCTTGGCGGGCGACGGGCCGCTGCGCGCCGCGCACGAGGCTTTGGCACAGGAACTCAATTTGCAAGAAGTCACGTGGCTGGGCGACGTGAACAACGTGAGCGAGCTGCTTGCCGCACACGATGTGTTTGTGCTGCTCTCCGACCACGAAGGCATGCCCATTACCGTGCTCGAAGCCATGCGCGCGGGCCTAGGCATTTTGGCCAGCGATTTGCCCGGCATTCGCGAGCAACTCATCCCCGGCCAAGAAGGCCTGCTGGTCGCCAACACCCCCGAGGCCGTGGCCGAACAACTCATGCGCTTGGTGCGCGAGCCCTATTTGCGCAAACGCTTGGGCCGCGCCGCGCAACAGTGTTTCGAGGGCAACTTCGCCGTCGAGCACATGGCCGAACGCGTGATGACCGTCTACCAGCAATGCCTGCGCGACGACGCTGCCACCTCGCGCCCCCAAGCCGACGAACACACCGTGGGCTCGGCCTTGGTATCTGCCTCGGTGCGCCGCCGCGATGCCTTGCAAAGCTGGGCCCTGTGGGGCGCTTGGATGCTGCCCCCCAGCTTGGTCGCCGCCCAGTTGCTGCAAGACGCTGGGGTCATGACCTACCAATTTGGCGACACCCTGTGGTGGTGCGTGTTGCCCTACATCGTGGCCAGCCACTTGCTCATGCGCGCCTCGCACCTGCCCGTGGCCGAGCGCAGCGGCGTGCTGTGGGTGTCCACCGTGGCGCCGTTTGTGCTGACGCCCTTGGGCTTTGCCTTGCTGCAACAGCCTTACTCACGCGCGGCGGTGTTGTGGGCCTATGTGGTCACCAGCCTGTGGCTGTGGTGGGGCCATCAGCGCTTAGTCAAACACCGCGCTCTGCGCTTGGTGCATTTGGACGCCAGCGTGCCCGCCCAACTCGCCGCATGCCTGCACCCGCAAGCGCTGGACCCGCGTGCGGTCGATTTGCAACACTGGAACCCACGGGCCAACACCGCCCTGCCCGCCTGCGACGGCTTGGTGCTCGACCGTCATGTGCCCACCACGCCCGAGCGCACCCAGCTGCTGGGCCAACTGAAGATGCAGCACCTGCGCCTGTACAGCGTCGAAGCCGTGGCTGAACTCATGAGTGGCCGCAAGATGCTGCCCACCGCCGCCGACAGCCTGTGGGAGATCGACAACGACCCCGGCTACGACCGCGTCAAACGCCTGCTCGACTTGGTGGCCTTGGTCGCCCTGACGCCGCTTTGGCTGCCTCTGTCTTTGGCGGTGGCTGCTGCGGTTCGCTTGGACTCGAAAGGGCCTGCGCTGTTTTCTCAGCAACGCGTGGGCCGCGATGGCCAGTTGTTCAGGCTGTGGAAATTCCGCAGCATGGTGCATGGCCTGCAAGCACCGGGCGTGCACTTTGCACAAGCCGACGACCCGCGTATCACCCGAGTGGGCCACTTTTTGCGACGCAGCCGCTTAGACGAATTGCCCCAACTCTGGAACGTGCTGCGCGGCCACATGAGCTTGATTGGCCCACGTCCCGAACAAGCGCCCTTCGTGCGCGAATTCGCCACCACCATCCCCAGCTACCCCTACCGCCACCTCGTGCGCCCGGGCCTCACCGGCTGGGCCCAAGTGCAGCAAGGCTATGCCGACAGCACAGACAGCACTCGCCTCAAACTCAGCTACGACTTGTACTACGTGGCGCATTACTCCTTGGCCTTGGACCTGCTGATTGCGGCCAAAACCGTTAAGACCATTTGCACGGGGTTTGGCGCTCGGTGAGGCTGAGCTTGCAAAGCCTACACGCGCCCCTCTTGAAGCCCCTGCCATCATCGACACAACCATGAGTGCACGCCGTATCCTGCTGCTAGAAGAATCGTCTTGGGGCGGCGTGCAAACCATGTCGCGCACCTTGGCCGATGGCTTGATCGCGCAAGGCTGGCAAGTCACCGCCCTGCCGTGGCGACAAACCGCTTGGGGCACCTTGGTGCAAGCCGCCAAACAGCACGACGTCATCGTGGGCACGCACAACTTTGGCCCCACCTACGCGGGCGCGGCGCTCAAAGCCATCACCGGCAAACCCCTGGTCAGCTGGGTGCATGGCCCGCTGCAAGACGTGCTGCACACCGCACGCGCCTCGACGCTCAAAAAACTCTGGCTCAAGCTGCTCTACAAACAAGTCAGCCACTTTGTGTGCGTGTCGCGCACCACCCAAGATTCGCTGATGGGCTTTGTCAAACAAACAGCACCGCAACAAAGCTGCACCGTGGTGCCCAACGGTTTGGGCGACTTGCCCCCCGGCCAGCCGCTGCATGTGCACGCGGGCCACGGCGGTGAAGGCTTGGCGCCCTTGCTGCTGGGCTATGTAGGCCGTTTGTCGGAAGAAAAGCAGCCCGGCTTTTTGCTAGAAACCTTGCGCTTTTTGCCCCACCACGCCCAACTCGGTGTGGTCGGCGAAGGCCCCTTGCACCGCAAACTCGTGCACGACGGCATGGACTTGCTTTACCAAGGCCGCGTGCACTTCTTGGGCAAACACCCCAGCGGCGCCAGCCTTTACCAACCTTGGCACATGACGCTGCTGACCTCGCGCTACGAGGGCTGCCCCATGACCGCCTTAGAGTCGCTCGCCTGCGGCGTGCCCTGCGTGGCCTTGCCCATCCCCGCCATGCGCGAGCTGTTCGACCGCGACGCCCCTTACCTCTTGGCCCGTGGCGACACCCCCGTCGCGCTGGCCGAAGCGGTGATGACCGTGCTCAGCCTGCCCCCCGAACAGGTGCAAGCCGACATGGCCCGCATCGTGGCGCGTCACTCGCTGGCCGACTTTGTCTGCAACTGGCAACAGGTGCTGCGCATATGTTGAAAGAGCTTGAAGCCTTAAAGACCGCCGACAAAAAGCCCTTGGTGCGTGTGCACTTCGTGCGCAATGGCCCCTCGTATTTGCCCGAGCTAGACGCGTACGAACAGTTCATCACCGCCCACGGCCATGAAGCCCACATCCACGACACCAGCGCCACCGTGCCCGACAACGCGCACGTGGTGTGGTGGATCTGCGGACGCGTGCCACACTCAGAAGCGAGCCGCTTGCGCGATGCCTTTCAAATTCACGAATACGCCTCGGCCTCGGTACCGCCTTATGCGTGGCTGAAAGACCAAGTCAAACACTGGACACAGCCTCGCCCCGACTTTCGACTGTTTCAAAACGCCTGGGTACGTCAGCGCCTAGGCTTTGCCGACGACGTGCCCAGCAATTTGCGCGACATGGGCGTGGCGCAGCACTTTTTAGCCGCGCGAGAAACGCAGCCTCAAACAGAAGCGCCATCGCTTACTGGCAACGCTTCCCACGCTCAGGGCGATGTGCTCGCGAACAATGAGACCGGTCTTAACGCTGAGTTTGACTTGGTCTACCTCGGCGAAATGAGCCGCCTAACGCCCTTCTTGCCCCTGCTGCAAAGCATTCACGACGCCAACCGCACGCTACTGCTGGTGGGTGACGTGCCTGACGACCTGCGCTCGGCCCTGCAGCCCTCGGTCAGCTGCACAGGCCGTGTGCCGCATGCGCAAGTGCCCCACCATTTGCGGCGCGCACGCTTCGGGCTGAACTTGGTCAGCAACGTCGCGCCGTACCACCAACAAACCTCGACCAAGCTCTTGGAATACTGCGCCGTGGGCCTGCCCGTGGTCAGCAACGACTACGCGTGGGTGCGCTACTTTGCCACGCACTTTGAGGGCAACTTTCACCTGCTCAACGACGATCCTGAGACGTGGGTCTTCAGCTTTGGCGAAGCTTTAGACGCTTATCCGTACCGCGTGCCTGATGTGCAGACACTGGCTTGGCCCACCTTGCTGCGCCACTTGCCGGTGTGGAAAAAGCTGCACATCAACGCCTCATGAACTGGCTCAAACTCCCCCGCGCCAGCCACACCGTGGCGCTGTCCAGCTTGGTGGCCTTTGGCACCCAAATCGCGTTTGCCTTGCTCATGCTGCGTCTGTTCACGCCGCAAGAAGTGGGCGAGTTTTCGGTGCTCAGCCAAGTCGGTTTTTTCTGGATGACTTTGGCTTTGGCACAAGCGCCGTTGGGTTTGCTGGCCAACGTCCACACACCTGCTGACCAAGCGCTGCGACTCGCGTGGCGAAGCAGTGTGCGGCGTGGTCTGCTGCTGCTACCCTTTGCCGCCCTCGCCTTATGGCTGAGCCACCTCAGCCTGTGGCCCGCTTTGCTGTGGGTGCTGCTGCTCGCGTTTTTTCAGATGGGCAATTTGCTCTCGCAAAGCTACAGCTTGCGCGCAGGCAGCGCGTGGCAGCAAGCCGCGGTGCGTGTGTTGCCTCCGTTGACGGCTGCGTTGTTTGCGCTGACAACGGCGTGGCTCACGCATATGGGCACCTCGCAAGACATGCCCCCCGCATCAGCGAACCTGCAAGATTTACCCGTCTTGGTCATCGCTGCCATTTTGGGTTACGCCGTGGGCGCAGCTTGGTTGGTGCCTGCGATTTGCCAAACGTCGACACAGCCAAGAAATGGGGCAGAGAAGTCTGTAACGAAGGCGCAAGTTCATTTGGCAAAGGGTTCGTCGCCAACGCCTGACTCAACCGCACATCAGCAATGTGACACCCGCAGCGCCACATTGCGCATGGCCCACACCTTGGCCGACGCTCTGCTGGCCACTGCCTTGGTTGTCGTTTGGCAACGTCTGTATGGCGCACAAGAAACAGGCTGGATGACGGCCTTGCTGCGCGTGCTGGGTTTTGTGCCCGCCGTGGTGCACATGGCTTGGGCGCAGGTGGTTTTGGCGCAAGGGCCGGGTGAAAAACTTGGCGGACAAACCCATGCGCGTGAATCGTCTGCGAACTTGCCGCAGTCAGCTTGGCGCAGACATCACAAAACGGCCATTTGGGTGAGTCTCGTCGCATGCGCGGCTGTGGTCGCCTTAGGTGGTGTGTGTGCGCTGGCGTTGAACTGGCAATGGTTAGACCCGCGCTGGCAAGGGGTGTGGGCCTACATCGTGCCGCTGGTGCTGTGGCAAGGCAGCGCTTGTTTGTCGGCGGCCTTCAGCCATCGGCCTTTTCAGGCACATGCGGCGGCGCGTTACTCGTGGGCTTGCATGGGGTTGGCGCTGCTGCAAGCGGTGGTGGTGCTGGCACCGCTTGGTTTCTCCCAACCCATGGATGCCGCACAACACATGCTGACCTTTGCGCTGGTCAGCAGCTTGGGGCTATTAGGGCTAACAACTTGGATGGCTCGGTTGCGTTAAGTGCGCCACTCTTCGACCGCCAAGCCTGGCACGCGATGAAACTCTCTGGCATTGTTAGTAATCACCACACTGTCCTCAGCCAAGACGTGTGAGGCGATCATCAAATCCATCGCGCCAATAGGCTGACCCGTCTTCTCTAACGCTGCGCGCACCTGCGCGTAGTGGTGCGCAGCCTCAACGGGCCAAGGCTTGACATCAAAGCCGGACAGCCACATCTCCACAGCTGAACTCAACTTGGCAGACGCCAACTTAACCGCACCAAATCGCAGCTCTGCAGCGACAACGCTTGAGAGCCACAACTGTGATCTATCCAATCCTGCAAATCGCTCCAACATATCAGCGGGATGGCGACGCAGGATGTAGCTGCAAATGTTGGTGTCTAAGGTTTTACGCATCCGCTTGGCCTTAACTCCAATCGCGAGACTCGGGCAACGGGTCTTGACGATCAGCTAAGAAGTCCTCTGGCAGCGTGGGTGTTTTCAAATAAAAATCAGCCAGCCACTTGCGCATGTTTTGCGTCGGGTCAGTTTGTGGGCGCAGCCACAGTGCATCGCCCATTTGCTCAATCTGCACTTCGCTGGCTTGCAAACGCAGCTTCGCAGGCAACCGAATGGCTTGGCTGCGTCCGCTCATAAAAAGTTTGGCTGTGATGGTCATATCCGACCTTTCGCATGTGATATGACATCATCATATCACCGCAACTTTAAGACCTCAATCGTCAGTGGCAAGGTCCTTAGCCGTCAACCACGGCGCCCACAGCAGGCAGCACGCGCCGGAGACTTCTGATTTTTTTCCAGAGCACGGCCTTGGGCATGTGTATGGCCATCACGTGCATGCAGCGCTCAAGCCAGCCCGTTCTGTTCTCCAGTCGGTCTATGGCTTTGGCAAGGTCTCTGACGACTGCCGCCCCATAAGCTTCTGTGGCCTTATCCACCGCCGCATGCAGCACAGGCAAGGGCAGCGCCATCATGGCTAGGTCAATCACGTCGCGGCTGAACACACCGTCATCGGCCTGACGATCGGCATTGGCGAGCAGTTTGCTGGTCGCAAGATCCAGCACAGACAGGGTGCTCACGCCGCAAATACGGTCGTCAGGTCCGGGCGCTTGTAACTCAACGCGCGCTTCGCGCACGATTTCCAGCTTGATGGCTTGTCCGTCCATCAGCACTTGCGTGCGTATGCCGTACTGGTCGGCACGCACTTCACGCGCCAGCATCAGCGGCATGGCGTTGGGGCGAGTGATGGGTGCAAGGCCTTCGGTCCCCGTGAGCAGTTGCCGTAAATCACGGTAGCCTGCCGCATTGGAGACTAAAAAATCAATATCCACAGATTCGCGGTACTCCCCATACCGTAAAGCAATGCAGGTGCCGCCACCAAACCAGCATGCGTGCTGCGCCAAAACCTGAGCATCCAGCGCGCTCAAGACATGCGCAATGCGTTGGTGATGTGGACGCTCAAACATGGATGGTCTTTTTGCCAAACGCTTGCTGCAGCGCTTGCCACAGGTCATGCTCGTCCTCACGCATGGCCGCTAGGTCCAAATGCCGCGCGTTGCGTTCGTAAATGTCGTGGGCCTCTACGGGGGTCAAATAGTCTGCCCCTTGCACTTGCCAAGCGAGCGCCTTGAGTTGCGGGTAATCCGCCAAGGCAATACGCACAGGCCACCAACCTTTAGGTTGAAGGTCGACTTCGTTTGCTGTCTTCTCTACTTCCAGCTTGAGCTGCATGCCAAGGGCGCCGGCCACGCTGCTCCAGGCTCCCATGGTGACCGAAGGCTCACCTTTTTCAATGCGATGCAAAGTGACCCGCGACAAATCAGCAGCCTCGGCAGTCACCACAGCGCTTACGCCCAAGTCTTTGCGCCTGGCGCGTAGTTCTGCCCCAAGAGATTGAAGCTGGGTGACATTTGGCTTGTCATGAGCCGTCGCCTTTTTTGTCATAGTGTTTCTTATTCTATACAAAAATGCAGTTTTGTCTATTTAAAGAAACAGTTAACTTTAGCCAATCTTCAGGCGAACACCTCAGCTGGTGGGGCTGACTGCGTGGATAGCACCTGTTTAAGCTTGCTCGGCAGTTTGTGCCAACGTCAAAGCGCTGGCATCTTTGGCCGCTAGCAAAGGCGCGGCATCCAACAAATGCAAAGGCCAATCAATGCCCACATCTGCGTCGTTCCACAACAAGCTGCGCTCAAAGGCGGGGTTGTAGTAATCGGTGGTTTTGTACAAAAACTCGGCGCTGTCGCTGGTCACCAAAAAGCCGTGGGCCAAACCCTCGGGAATCCACAACTGCTTGTTGTTCTCGGCTGACAGCTCTAAGCCGTGCCACTGGCCATAGGTTTTAGAACCAGTGCGAATGTCGACCACTGCATCAAACACCGCGCCTTGCGTGACGCGCACCAACTTGCCCTGCGGGTTTTGCGCTTGGTAGTGCATGCCGCGCAACACGCCTTTGGCTGATTTGCTGTGGTTGTCTTGCACGAAGCTGCGTTGTAGGCCCGTGGCTTGCTCAAAGTCGCGAGCGTTGAAGCTTTCAAAAAAGAAACCGCGCGCATCGCCAAACACCTTGGGCTCCAAAATCAACACGCCCTCAATGGGCGTGGGGGTCACTTGGTAGGGCATGGTTTATTTCAACAAGTTCAACAGGTATTGGCCGTAACCGTTTTTAGCCAAAGGCGCCGCCAACTTCTGCAGCGCCGCAGCGTCAATCCATTTTTGGTGAAACGCAATTTCTTCGGGGCATGCCACCATCAAGCCTTGACGCTTTTGCAAGGTAGCAATAAAGCTGGCCGCCTCCATCAGGCTCTCGTGCGTGCCGGTGTCTAGCCATGCGTAGCCACGGCCCATGATCTCGACGCTCAGTTGGTTCAGCTCCAAATAACGCTTGTTGACATCGGTGATTTCTAGCTCACCACGGTGCGAGGGCTTCACGGCGGCGGCAATGTCGCACACCTGCTCGTCGTAAAAATACAAGCCCGTTACCGCGTAGTTACTCTTAGGAGCTTTGGGCTTTTCTTCGATGCTCAAGGCTCGGAACTCGCCGTCAAACTCCACCACGCCATAACGCTCGGGGTCGTGCACATGGTAGGCAAACACGCTGGCGCCGCTGGTGCGTTGGTTGGCGCTGTCGAGCTGCTTGACCAAGTCGTGGCCGTAAAAAATGTTGTCGCCCAACACCAACGCGCTGGGGTGGTCGGCCACAAAGTTTTTACCAATGATGAAGGCTTGCGCCAAGCCGTCGGGGCTGGGCTGCACCGCGTATTCGATGTGCATGCCCCATTGGCTGCCATCGCCCAACAGCTCAGTAAAACGCGGCGTGTCTTGCGGGGTGGAGATGATCAATACCTCGCGAATGCCACTGAGCATGAGCGTGGTGAGTGGGTAATAAATCATGGGCTTGTCGTACACGGGCATGAGCTGTTTGCTCACCGCTTGTGTGACGGGGTAAAGCCGCGTGCCCGAGCCACCGGCCAAGATGATGCCTTTGCGTTGTTTGGTCATGATGATTTATGAGTCAAGAGTTGATCGAGGATAGCGTCCACCCCCACTTGCCAAGCAGGCAAGGTGAACGCAAATGTGGTTTGTAATTTGTGCGTGTTTAAACGCGAGTTGAGGGGACGCGGCGCTGGCACCGGGTATTCCGCCGTGCTGATGGGGCTAACAGCCTCGGGCTTGGCCTTAAGGTTTGCGCCACGCTGCAGAGCACCCGCAATGACGTGCTGCGCATAGCCATGCCACGACACCTCACCGGCTGCCGCCAAGTGATAAACACCCCAACGTGCATCGTTGTCGGCGGCGGTGCGCATGGCCTGCAACAGCTGCACCGTCACACCGGCCAATAGTTCGGTGCTGGTGGGTGCGCCAATTTGGTCGGCCACCACGCGCAAGGCATCGCGCTCGGCAGCTAAACGCAGCATGGTTTTTAAGAAGTTTCCACCGTGGGTGCCTACCACCCAACTGGTGCGCAAAATCAAATGCTTAGGGCAAAGGGCGGCAATGGCCAACTCGCCATCGCGCTTGCTTTGGCCGTACACCGACAATGGGTGCGTGGTGTCGCTCTCTTGCCAAGGCTGCGTGCCCGAGCCGTCAAACACATAGTCGGTGGAGTAATGCACCAGCATGGCGTTGTGGGCCTTGGCCAACTCTGCCAACACAGCGGGCGACTCGGCATTCACCGCATGCGCCAGCTCGGTTTCGGTTTGCGCTTTGTCGACCGCCGTGTAGGCCGCGGCATTGACGATCACCGTGGGGTGAAAGGTTTTGGCCATGTGGCCCAAGGTCTGGCGCAAAGCCGCAGGGTTGGCCAAGTCAGCCTCGGCACGGGTGAGTGCTTTGACTTCACCCAACTGTTGCAGCTGCACAGCGAGCTGGTGACCCAACTGGCCGTTGGCACCCAATAACAAAAGACGTTGTGCAGAAGAATTCATCAAATTAAGTTCATAACCAAGTCAAGCGTTGGCTTTGTAAAAAAGGTCGGTCAATCGCTTGCGCCAAAACAGCCACATCTTGCGCAGACACACCCGCCTTTGCGAAGTGCTCTGGCCAAGCATCGGCAACCCTCACCACCTCCGCCATCACGTCTTTGGCTCGCGCCAGCGTCATACCGAAAGATTTGTGCTCAGAAAGAGCATTATCCAACGTAGAAGCTGCACCAAGCTGACCCACACGCATGGACTGATAACCCAGTGCTTGCGCTGCGGGTAACACATCAAATGCGGGAGCCAAGCTATAGGAGTTGCTCACGTTGTTGACACACAGCAGCGCATGGTTTTTTTCATGGTCGTCGGTGTTGTCCATCACGATGTTGAACACCATGCGGCGAAACACCTGCTCGCCGTTCGCGCGAATGTGCGCTGCGTCGCCGCGTCTGCGCAGCAACAAAGCCAACTCGGGGTAGCCATAGTCAACCCCCGCGGCACGCAGCGCCACATGTGCAGAGACAGCGTGCAAACGCTGGTGCGCCATGCGATCAAAGCGTCGAACGGCCACGGCATGGCGAATGGTGGAGCCGTGTTGGTAGGCGATGGGGCGCGTTTCACAAACATCAATACCTGCTTGTGCGGCCAACGTCATGCAGGCGTGTTCGACAACGCCGCTGTCACACACCTCACCCGCCTCGGCAAATTTGAGCACCCATTGCGCGCCATCCATCGCCAACAAGGCTTTGGGTTTCGCGCCGCCCAGCGTCGCGCCTGGGGCCACCCAATGGCGCAGCGGCTCGGCCAGCATCTCACCCGCTTCGACACGGCGCACCAAGTCGTGAACTTGCTGTACATCGGCAAACTGCGGCAAGGCTCCGTGCTCGTAGGGTGTGTAGACAGCCTCGGAGGTCGAGACACCCAAACCACCAAAACGGTCATCGCCCGCAAAGTACAAAGAATCCAAAGTCGACAAACGCTGCGGCTTGATGAGCAAACGAATCACCCGCTCGCCCCAGCGGTCTGGGCGGGCATCATCCACCGCACCCGCGGCGGCATCGGGCTCGGTAGGCATGAACTCGGCATCTCTCAACGGCAGGTCTTCACTCAATGCAAACCCCGTTGCCAGCCACTCGGCGCTGTAGCGCAACGATACGCCAGCCTGCTGCTGTTGCGCCCGACGCACCCACCGCAATGTGCCTACAAACCGAGGTGAGTTGGGTTGCCCCAACCACCAAAGGAACAAAATTTCGGGCAATGCAATGGCGCTCATGGGGCAGAGCGGCGACCGCGTTTTTGTGCAGCTTGAACTTCGGCGTCCAGCGCCACCATGTCGAACTCGGGCAGAGCCACATCGGCCAAGGCTTGAGAGCGCCCCACAAGCCAGATGGCCAAGGCGTAAACCCCCATGCCCACCCCTGGGTCACCCTTTTCCATGCGCTGCAACGTGCGCACCGCCACGCCCATGCGTTGCGCCCAACTGCGCAGCGACTCTTTGCGTCGCTGACGCGCCAAGGCCAAGCTTTGACCGAGAGCAACAACAGCCTGCGCAGCCGGTGGCGGCAAGAAATCGTTGTGGTCTGAAGATTTAGGCATGACTTAAGGTAACACAAAATCGACTATTTGTGTCACTTAAAGTCATATCAAGCGCCGTATTGCTTGCCTACCCACTGACGGTAAGCACCGCTGGTCACACCCTCGACCCAGGCTTGGTTGGCCAAATACCACTGCACGGTTTTGCGAATGCCGGTCTCAAAGGTTTCTTGGGGCTTCCAGCCCAACTCGCGCTCAATCTTGCGGGCATCAATGGCGTAGCGGCGGTCGTGGCCGGGACGGTCTTTGACGTAGGTGATTTGCTCGGCGTAGCGCTTGCCGTCTGCACGGGGCTGCAACTCATCGAGCACGCTGCACAGGGTGTGGACCACGTCGAGGTTGGGCTTTTCGTTCCAGCCACCAATGTTGTAGGTCTCGCCCAGCTTGCCCGCTTCGAGCACGCGGGCGATGGCGCGGCAGTGGTCTTCTACATACAGCCAATCGCGCACTTGTTGGCCATCGCCATAAATGGGCAGCGGCTTGCCCGCCAAGGCGTTGAGCAACACCAAGGGAATGAGCTTTTCGGGGAAGTGGTAAGGCCCGTAGTTGTTGCTGCAATTGGTGGTCAGCACCGGCAAGCCATAGGTGTGGTGCCACGCACGCACCAAGTGATCGCTGGCGGCTTTGCTGGCCGAGTACGGGCTGTTGGGCTCGTAGTTTTTGGTTTCAGCAAACGGCGGGTCTGAGGGCGATAAGGTGCCGTACACCTCGTCGGTGCTGACGTGCAGAAAGCGGAAAGCCTCTTTCTCAGCCGCAGGCAGGTCTTGCCAGTAAGCGCGCACCGACTCCAGCAGATTAAACGTGCCCATCACGTTGGTTTGAATGAAGTCGCCCGGGCCGTGAATGGAACGGTCCACATGACTCTCGGCCGCAAAGTTGAGCACCGCGCGGGGCTTGTACTGCGCCAGCAACTGAGGCACCAAGGTGGTATCGCCAATGTCGCCTTGCACAAACACATGACGGGGGTCGTCTTTGAGGGCTTCTAAGTTGGCGAGGTTGCCTGCGTAGGTGAGCTTGTCGAGGTTGATCACGGGCTCGTCAGAGCTGCCGAGCCAAGTGTGAACAAAATTGCTGCCGATGAAGCCGGCGCAGCCGGTGACGAGGATGGTCATGGTTTAGCTTTAAAAAAGTAAATGCTATGAATTTATTACCAATTTTATTGGCTTTTTGGTGAGTAAATTTGACCTAAATGTGGATGTTGGGCCACGATTTGCGCGCCAACGTATTGAGAGCCCGGAATATTGAGGTGGTTGTTATCTCGATACAGCACTTGACCATTACGCGCCATGCTGCACACCGTGCCATTGCACATCAATGAAGAAAGCTCAATCCGTTCAACCTCAGCGTTAAGTAGATACACCTCCGACAAATCGGCGATGTATTTACGGTGCTGATCTTGATACGCCGCAATGGGAGCATCGCACTTGGTACTTTGCGTCAAAGGCCGTTGAAATTTGCAACGCTGCGGATCAAACTCGAACTGAGGGATGTCGTCGCTCAAATAGACCTTCTTTCCTGACGCTTGAAGCGCCTTGATCGCAAGGCTAAGCTCAGATGCCAATGTTGTTTCTTTCGACACCTCATTCATACGACTTGCCCACATTGCAGACACCACCACCTGCTTGATGTCCGTGTTTTTCAAAACACGTTCAAAAATAAGTTTGAACTCATCCTTGCTCAAAAACGGCAACGCTCCTTTGCCATAGAACCCCACATTCACATGTGGCAATTGTTCTGCGATGCCCAAAAACAAATGTTCAGAATGACTATCCCCCAGCAAGAGCAAGGTCACAGGGCCATCTTTTTGAGATTGGAAGCATCTCACAATCCCCTTCCAATTGCCTGCATCTTTTTGGATGAGCGGGTCTGCGCAAGTGAAGAAATGGTCACGGTAGTACCCATGAAACGCATCGTGCCCGATATCACCAACATTGAAAACTTGTTGACTCTTCATGACCGCTCGGTCGGGATAACCGTCTGCCTTATGGGCAAGATAGCCCAAGCCCCCCACACACAGCATCCCAAACGTCAACACCCAAGTTTTATACCTAAAGCGCCACGCAAAACGAATCGGTTTTTCAACATACCGAAAAGTCATCCAAGCCAGCACCATCGAAGCTAGAAGTGCAAAAAACCGCACCCACGCGCTTGGCGTACCGCCTTCAACAATCCTTGCAAAAGAAAAAACGGGCCAATGCCACAAATACAACGGATAACTGATGGTGCCAATCCACACAGCAAGCGGGTGAGAAAACACAGCACGACTCATCCATGTCTGACCGTCACCCGAAATCACCAAGACAGCACCCACGACAGGCAGCAACGCCCACCCACCTGGGAATTTCTGACTCCCATCTATCAACCAGATTGCGGCAAACAGCAACAGCACACCTAAAACTGTACGCGTGCTGGCAGTTCGGGACCAAGCATCGTGCACACCCAGACTTGATGCATGCACGCGACTGACGCGGTAAGCCAATAAAGCGCCGCAAAGCAACTCCCAAAAGCGCGTCAAGGGCGAATAAAAATCATGCGTTAAGTCATGCTGCGACTGATACAAATTCCACGCAAAAGAGGCGACGGCCAGCACACACATGAGGTGCCATCGCCATGCCTTCAATCGCCAAAGCCCCCAAACAATCAGTGGCCAAACAATATAAAACTGCTCTTCAATACCGAGCGACCACAAATGCAGCAACGGTTTGGTTTCAGCCGCATTGTCAAAGTAGCCCGACTCATGCCAAAGAATAAAGTTCGATAAAAACGCTGCCGCGCGTGACAAGTGATTGCCAAGTTGCTCCAACTCATCGTTGAAAAGCACCCACCACGCAAATCCGAATGTCGTTAAAAGAACCAAAATCAGCGCGGGGAAAATGCGATTCACGCGTCGCGCATAAAAATCCAGGAAGCTAAAACGTCCAGCCTCCAGCATTTTGAACATAATCCCCGAAATCAAAAACCCCGAGATCACAAAAAAAACATCGACCCCCACAAAGCCGCCGGGCAACAGTGAAGGGAACGCATGAAACACCACCACCGACATCACGGCGAAGGCTCGCAAGCCATCAATGTCTGGGCGATAAGTGAGATGCGCAGTAGGTGCCGCCGCCATAACCGTCAACCAGCAAACGCATTGACGGCATCTATCACCCGTGTGACTTGCTCGTCTGACATTGCCGGCGACATGGGCAAACTCAACACTTCATCGGCCAGCACCGTTGCCAATGGCAAATGTGACTGAGCAAAAGTCGGATAGCACGCTTGCAAGTGAGGTGGGACTGGATAGTGAATCACCGTGGTGATACCTTGGGCTTGCAATGCATCACGAAGTTGGTTGCGTTGCGCAGTTCGCACCACATACAAATGCCACACGGGCTCCGCGAAATCAGGCACGGCAGGCACCATCACGCGAAGGTGACGTAATTGCTCGCTGTAGGCGCGAGCGATGCTTTGGCGCTTGGCATTCCAAGCGTCCAACACACGTAACTTGACGCGCAAAAACGCCGCTTGCATTTCATCCAAACGGCTGTTGTAGCCTTGAACTTGATGCTGGTACTTCACCTCAGACCCGTAATTGCGCAACTGCTTTACTTGCGCAGCGATGTTTGCGTCACGGGTGAGGACGGCGCCACCATCACCGAGGGCACCTAAGTTTTTACCGGGGTAAAAACTGGTTGCCGCGGCATGCCCCAGAGAGCCCACCCGACGTCCCTTGTAGCGCGCACCCTGTGCTTGCGCTGCATCCTCAATAACGACCAATTTATGTTTCGCCGCGATGGCATTGATCGGGTCCATATCGGCCGGTTGCCCATACAAATGAACGGGGATGATCGCTCGGGTTCGCGGGGTAATGTGTGCCTCGATCAACGCGGGGTCTATGTTGTGCGTTGCAGCCAATGGCTCCACCGGCACGGGCGTCGCGCCACATTGCGTAACAGCTAGCCATGTCGCAATAAAGGTGTTGGAGGGCACCAAAACTTCATCCCCTTGCCCAACGCCATAAGCACGCAAAAGCAAGTGAATGGCATCCAAGCCATTCCCTACTCCGACGCAATGCGTCACATCGCAATACTGTGCAAATTCAGCTTCGAAAGCGTCCAACTCAGGACCGGCAATAAACCAGCCCGAGTCCATCACACGCTGATAGGCGGCATCAAGCTCAACGCGAATGGGGCGGTGCAAAGCCGCCAAATCTAAAAAGGGAACAGGTGAAGCGCTCATCGGCGGACATCTTTCAAAAACTCGTTGTAGTCACGGTAATAGTCCGACTCATCGTAAAAATTAGAGGCAAGCACCATGCACACAGCACCCGATGAAAAGTTATCCATCTCACGCCAAATCATGGGGCACACATACAAACCGTTGTAGCTGCGATTCATGTGAATCGTCTTCTTGTTTTCGCCGTCATCCAAATGGATATCGAACGAACCTGACATGGCCACAATCAATTGATGCAAGCCCTTGTGCGCGTGCCCACCTCGTTCGGCGCCGCCGGGCACATCGTAGAGGTAATACACCCGTTGAATGGCGAAGGGAATGTGACGCCCTGCCTCCACAAATGTCAGGTTACCTCGCGGGTCTGAGATTTTGGGCAGGTCAATGAGCTGACATTGATCTAAATTTGCAAAGGTCATACGCTATTAATGCTTCAAAATTTTGGTTAACACTGGGAAAAGTGAATTTAGAGATTCAACAACATCGACCACCCCTAGCGATTTGAGATATTCTTTAGATCGTTGACCTGTGGACACTCCATGAAAAGAAACCTCCGCTAGGACAGCCGAATTAAAGTCAGTCTCACTATCTCCTATAAAACAAACAGGATTAATTTCACTGAGTACTCTCGCCTTTTCAGCCACCGCACCGAAAGGTGCAACACAAGTAATGCTAGAAAAAACCCCAAAGAGACCCAATCGACAAAGCTGCTGATGTAGTAAGTACTTATTCTTGCGAGCCGTAATCAAATGCAAAACAGCGCCACACGCCTTCAAGTCCTGAAGAAAATCAACCACATCCGAGTAAACACGATCAATACTGAGCCAATATGCGCTTTCAATTTGACATCGCCAAGCCGTATCTATCTTGGCGGCTATAAATTCATCCACCCCAAATTTATTAAGGACTACTAAGTTATTTGCCCCTGCCCGCTTCATCTCCCACGCGAGATTTACATCAAAAGTAATGCCATGGGCTTTCGCAGTTGCCAGCAATAAAGAACTTTGTCGTTCTTTAGCTGTAATCAAGGTTCCATCAAGATCGAATGCGATATTCATTTCTTGCTAACCATCACAAACTCTGCATACTGCCGTGTAACATAAATCTCATCTGTCAATTCGATGGATTTAAGATATTTGGAATAATCTAATTTTGACCTACATGCAAATGCAGCAGAAAGCACATCAAACCCTGCAGCACAAGTCATAGCCGTACCTGCTCCTGACCTTAAATTTAGATCTGTTACCACCCAACCGCGAGTTGATCGCATCGCTTGGAAACAAATAATTCCTTTCTGCCTCAGTGCCTGACCAATTAATTTGGCAAAATTTGATAGTTCAGCGTCATAGAACAATCTTGCTTTTGTACAGACACCGGATTTGATCTCAATTCTCTCTCGACAATACGCATAACCATTATTTTTTTCAAAGTCCCAAAAGCTATCTACCGTAACTTCTGGGCTCGTACAAACCTCTTGAATTAAGAGCTCTTTCCTATCGGTTTCAGAAAGTGCCATCACCTCGGCAGAAGTAAGGTATCCAACCCCTTTGCTACCAAAACCATTCCGTGGTTTCGTAAACCACACGCGGTCAGCCTCTTGAAGCTGCTGAGCAGTAGCCACATCTGGCGTTCTAACCCCGATGGTACATAGCCACTTATCTGCAAAATCTTTATCAACACAGGCAGCATAAATATCAGAGCTCCAAAAATCAATGTTTTTGTATGCTTCGATCTTAGCTAATTCAGCCGCCAGCACCAGTTCATCGTTAAGTATTGGTATGTATGTAGTCACTTTTTCGGTCTGTAAAATTTCCATAATTCGCTCACGAAAAATAGGATCTTTTGCTGCAGGAACCTTATAAAAAGCATCTGCCAATATAGATGCTGAGATCAAATGCTCGTCATTCACATCTGTAAGCACAATTTTAATATCACCACCCCAACTGGAACGTAATCTAGTTGCTATAGCAAATGCGGTTCCGGTACCTGCAGCACCTAATAAAACGACACGCATATCATCCCCTCGTCTTTCTTACTGAAAACTTCAGCCACATACTCGGCACATAAAGAAATGGAAATGCCGCATACACAAAAAATCGCGCCAACTTACCAAATGAAACATTTTTTGCACGCTTAACTGCCAACCACTTATCAGCCATAGTGGTTGCAGTCAAAACTTCAACCACGAAAGAATTAATTGCAATACTAGATAGCAAACAAGCCTCGACTTCCACACGTCGCATCAAACAAGCTGCATCAGCTAGCATTTGCTGCGATTCAATCAATGATGCTTTTGCTCCATTGATCAATTTGGCTTTTTTCAAATCGTACGTTGTGGGCTTGGCTTTGTACGAGACCCCATTTTGGCGATGCTTCACCAAAGGCTTCGCCAGCCGCAACGCACCGCCCATCAGCAAAGCGCGAAACATCAAACACTGATCTTCGGCATTGAGCTGAGGGTTTAGCGAATTCAATGCAAGCATACGGCGCGTCATCATGTGGCTCGCACCAAAGTGGTAAGGGCGGCGCACAAACCAAGCGTCAAGCCCCCACTCCTGCACGTTGTCCATGGTTTTCACACCAACGACTTCGCCCGCCACCGTCATGTCCAATGCATCCGTTGCCACCAAATCAGCGGTCATGCCCGACTGCACCCATGCGGCGATGGTGTCTGTGCATCGCGAAGGCAATGACACGTCATCACCAGCCGCACTGAAGATCACCTCGCCGCTCGACAACGAGAACGCTTTGGCATAGTTGGCGCCAATGCCTACGTTGCAATCATGACGATTGAGGATGATTTTTTTAGGCCCCGAATAAGCCTGAGCTAGCGCCGATACAACGTCCCAAGTCTTGTCTTTAGAAGCATCATCCGACACCACAATTTCAAGATCGTCGACATCTTGGTCGAGCAGGCTTTGCAGGGCCTCTTGAACAAACGCTTCTTGGTTGTAGGTCAGCAGCACCACGGACGCGCAAACGTGCGTCATGGCTTACACCCACTCCCACGCTGCGCCCGCCTTGCGGTTCAGCGCATGCACAGTTTTGCCATACGTCGCCAACTCATGCGCACGCGTGGTCTTGAGCAAACTGCGGCGTTGGTGGCGCGCCAACTTACGGGCCCACCAACTTTGCGCCATGTACAAGCGCATCAAATTGCGGTTGCCCAAGCTGTCTTTTTGATCCAGCTTCATTTCTAGCTTGAGTGCTTTTTGGGTGGTCATGCCGTAGTGATGCAGCCACGCGTCGGCGGTGGTACCCGTATTCAAACCGGCTTCTAACGTGCGTTGAAAGAAAATTGCATCTTCATAACCCAACAGCTTGGGCACAGGCATGAAGTAGCCAATCTCGTTCCACACATCGTCGCGAATGGCCATGCACACGGCATGTGGCGCACCTTTGCGGATGTAGCCATGCATGCTGTCTTGGGCTTGGGTAGCCCACGCGGCAAAGTCGTAGTTCAACTCGCCTTCCACCATGGCGGGGCTGGCAATGTGCAGTTGGTTGGCCTCGGCAGAGGCTAGCAAGTTGCGCAGCCAGCCTTTGGCGCAAATGACATCGTTGTTCATCACCACTGTCCATTTGGACTGAATGGCCAAGGCCCCTTGGTTCCATGCGGCACCGCAGCCTAGGTTGCGGTTGTTCAAAATCACCGCGCCAAAACCTTGCTGGCCCAACCACTCGCGCGTGCCATCGGTAGAGCCGTTGTCCACCGCCACGATGCGCGAAAAATCGACCTCGTCACGGTCCAAGCTGGCGATGAACTGCTGGGTGTAATCGAGCTGGTTGTAGCAAGCGAAGGTGAGGGTGTAGTTAGGCTGCGTCATTGGGTTTGATTCTACCGAGGGGCATGCAACGCCTTCCATCTGGCGTACTCCGAGGGGCGCAGCCCATAGCGTGCCAGCATGCCCTCATGTAAACGCCGTAGTTCTTCAATGAGCAGTGCTTGCACCGCATGCTGCTCAATGGCTGGAATATGTTTCGCCACACATCGCTGAATGCTGGTGAGTGGCTCTACTTCTGGCTGCGTGATGACCTCTCGTAGAGTCTGCTTGATAAAGTCTCGCCAAGCCAATCGAAGTGGGTCTGGCTCAGCGAGGTCTTGCTTGATGGCCAAGTACTCTTGCGTTGACCGCTCATAGGCCCACACATATTGGCCTTTTTTAGCAACCTATCCAACGCTTCTTCAATTTGCTGGAGGGCCGACAACGGCCGATACACACTTTTTCCGATATCAACGGCGTGCTGGCGTATTCGCCCTTCATCCGCAGGGTTGGGCAACAAGTTTTCAGCCAAAGCGCTATGCAGATTCATCAGGGTGTATCGGTTGAACTCGGCACTGTCGATGTTTTCAACCAACAGCTCAATCGCCGTTCGATGGTTCAAGATCATCTGCGTTTCGATCGCAGCCTTCCCGCGAGCGGCCTTCCCGTGCTCAATCAACTCGCGCGTGTCCAACCGAGAATAAGTATTGCCTTCCAAGTGGCTCGATGCCCACGACAGGTCAATCAACAAGCGATTGAAAATGGATCAGCTTTGCAATCAACCGCTGCGCTGTTCGCCTAGCAATGCCTAGGCACACCGTCATGAGCTCGGCCAGCGTCAATCCGTTTGCGGACGCCTGAATGCTGTGAAATAAATCGTCGGTGGACGTGCTGGTCATATTGGCGCTGTTTGCGGATTTAAGTGGCGCGATTGTGGCGCAGTTTTATAAACTGCGCCAACTCTAAAGTGGATTCACAGGCCCTATCCAGGCAACCCCAATTGCATTTTCAAAATGCTTTCAACCGACTTGAGATCTGGCTTGCTCAACACGCCCAAACGCGAGGTCAATCGCTCCTTAGCCACCGTGGTCAACTGATCGGCCATGGCTTTACTCGATTGGCCCGCTAGCTCAACAACTGTCTCGCTGGGATAAAGGCGCCCCGTGTTGGAGGTTAACGGCACAACTTGCAAACGATTCAAATAGGCATTTGACACGTCGTTGCTCACAATGATTGCCGGTCGTATTTTGCGAATTTCGCCCCCCTTGGCGGGGTCAAAGTCAACCCACCAAACCTCACCGCGCCGCATGGTCGCCGATCAAGGCTTCGCTCCAAGCCAACGCCTCTTGTTCACGAACAACATCGTCAGCCATGGCGCGATAACCAGCAGCTAAATCGTCTGTCACGACGTGAGGGCGTGCCAAATTTTCTAAAAAACCACTGATTTTTCTGCGCCCCACGACGCGCACTAGACCTTCGTAAACCACTTCGTCCATCGTGATCGTCATTCTTTTTTGCATGGTCAACTCCTTATGCATATATGCATTATGTGGCGAAGCTGATCTCTAAGCAAGGCATTTAAATAACAACATCAAAACATCTTGAATGTCGCAAAAAATTTGCGCGACACAAATAATGTCGCGCATGCGTTCTACGAACTTTCCTTTCTTACCGCCTCCGCTGATAAGGCTCCACCCGATCATCCGGCGCCACGCTTTCGTTGTCCGGCTTGGCAGGGCTATGCGCTTTCACGCAGGGTGACAGCCATACCGTGTCGGCAAACAGGTTGACGGGGCGACCTACTTTGGCACCGCCCGAAGGCGGTCTGGCTGTCAAAACAATTGGGATCTGACCCCAATTAACATGGACTTTAGTAGCCCGCTTGTTTCTGGTGCCGCACCGCCAGAATCACGACAACTTCTGAGTCGACGCGGTATCGGGCAACGTAGCCGCTATCCCCAAAATCGATGATCCACTCACGGAACTCTTCGGGCATGTCGTCGATGGGGCGGCCTATTCCCGCTTGCAGCTGCAGCACCTTCACCCCTTGGCGCAATGCCTTCACCGCCTGCTTGGCTGCATCGATATTTTTAGGTGCTAGGAAACGATATAGGCGTTGTACATCCAGAAGCGCCGCTGGCGACCAAATTACACGCGACATTCAGGTGGCTCAACGTCATTGCCCTGTTCGAGTTCAGCCAGCCATGCATCGGCCTCATCCGCGTTCACATGCAATCCAGTGATACGGAAATCTTGCCAAGCTTTGAGCGTGTCCTGTCGAAACGCCTCTCGCTTTTCTTCGCGATCCACGTATTGGGTGATGGCCTCACGCATCAGCCAGTGCGAGGTGCGATGACGCGCTTCAGCCAAGCGCTTAATGCGGACTTTGATGTCTTCGCCAATCTTGATCGCCACAGGCCGAACGGTTACTGCTGTCATGGTCTTCTCCAAGCATTTCACTCAAGGTATTACCTTACCATACCAGCATAAATTATGTCGCGCAAGCGTTCTACGAACTTTCCTTTCTTACCGCTTCCGCTGATACCCCGCCACCCGATCATCCGGCGCCACGCTGTCGTTATCCGGCTTCGCAGGGCTATGCGCTTTCACGTTGGGTGACAGCCATACCGTGTCGGCAAACAACTTGACGGGGCGGCCCACTTTGTCACCGCCCGAAGGCAGTCTGGCTGTCAAACAATTGGGATCTGACCCCAATTACCTGACCCCCAAGCCTTTGATGATTGGATCAACATCGGCAGCATCTTGCGGACATCACCATGCAAGGATGTCAAGGTGCTTTCGAACGGAAGGTGTGGCATTTCGTCGATGACAAGTTTCGCGACTGACCGTGCTTGCTCTAGGTCACGGGGTTTTTTAAGAGGTTCGCGCTCAGGCAAACCGGAAAGCCAAGCCTTGTGCAAAGCAAAAGCACGTGGGTCGGGCACACGCATGGGCACTGGCCATCCATCTTCATCAATGGCGACGGCATCAAGCTTGGGAGCATTCAAGAGCCACTGCAGCCCCGGCACCTCAGTCGCCACAAGGTCTACCTTGGAAAACGTGATGTTTTCTGATTCTTGCATTCCACGAGGCGCAATCACCAAGTCAATCATGAACTGCCCGGCATTGGCGGCGCGGTAACCATTTTCCCGAACACATTCAAATGTCTTGTCCGCTTTCTTAAGTAAGCCTAGCAAGCCCTCGCCATCGAGCTTTTCAGAGACAACCGTCATTTTCTGACGCGCATCGTAAAGCAGATCCACATCGCCTGATGCCAGCAACTCCAACAAGAAATGCGATCCGGCCACAGCCTCGTACGCATACAAAGCCTGGGTACCAATCACCGTAAAGCTGCCATGAAGACCAGCTCGATCAAGTTCGCGCAGCACACGAGCCACCACCCGTGGCACGCGGTTCAAGCGCAATGCCTTGTTCAGTCTGGCCTGCTCCTGAAGTTTTTCGGTGATCAACTGCAAGCGCTCCTGCGCCACAGCCCGCCCGGCAGTAAATGCCGCCAACACGGCCTCGGACTCTGGTGATCTCGGGCCCAGAGACTTACCATTTCCGCGGCGGTCCTTGTCTCGGAAAAGATATTCGGTAGTACGCACCAATTTCCAGCGCATGCCGTATTGGTAGGATGCAGCATGGCTGAGCGATGATCGGTAGTTTTCGAAAAGCTGCTCCGTGTTGACTTGATGAAGTCGTTGCTGGTTTGACAGTGGCTTCATGGCGTTTCCGGCGAAAGTTCAATTCTTATATTTTGCCGGAAACGCGCTACAGAATCAAGCTCGAACCAGCAGCCATGCCCCCTTACCGCTTCCGCTGATACCCCTCCACCCGATCATCCGGCGCCACGCTGTCGTTATCCGGCTTGGCGGGGCTATGCGCTTTCACGTTGGGCGACAGCCATACCGTGTCGGCAAACAGGTTGACTGGGCGCCCCACTTTGGCACCGCCATCACGCAGCAAAGGCTTCCAGCTCCAGCCTGCGCTGTAGCGGCTGCTGCTGGTTAAGAAGGCATCGAACGGGATCATCCATGCAATGCCTTTGTCGAATGAGCCTTCGCCAAACACTGCTGCGGGCACATTGGTTTTGGTGGCATAGGCGCTGATGCTCGAACCATTGGCAAACACCTTTTGCACCGACATGGTGGCCCCACGGTCACCCGCCAAATACTGGCCCACGCTCAACGAGGCGTGCACGCCTTCAAACGGGGTGATCCAGTAACCCGTCAAATGACCGGTATTGATGGCGTAGTCTCTGAAGCCAAAGTCTTGCGCGAAGTTACGCTGCTTGACGTGGTTCACATCCAGCCCCGCTGCCCATCGGCTGCCCGGCTGGCGGTACAGCACTTCGCCACCTACGCCGCCAAACATGTTCTCAAAATACCCAGCGTAAGCAGCGCCATACCAGTTGGAGGCCAAGCGATTTATTTTGCTGACGCTGAAATTTTCCATCGTCACACGTGAGGTGGTCATGTACTCGGCAATGTGCGTGCGCACTTGCGGCAAGTTAGACCAGCCGGGCGTGAAGCGGTCGTAGTTGTCCATCAAACGCAAGCGCAAGGTGCCGTTAGCTTTGACGTTCCAAGGCAGCTCCAGCCCCATACCCAACGCACCACTCAGTTGGTACAAATAGCCATCTGGGCCACCTAGGGTTTGAACTAAATCAAGGCCAGGCTCGGCCCAATAGTCCAAGGCTTTTTCGGGCAACAGTGGTGTGCGTGTTTTGCTGACCTCGGTCACATACACAGGCTCAACGGGTTGAACGGGCGCTTGCGTGCGTGCAGGCTGCGTGTGTTGCGTCACCCATTCTGTTCGGTTCACTTTTTCGACCGCGAGCACATCGCCCACTTTGTGGTGGTGCATCTCAAACGTTTCCACCTCGGCGGGTGCATCCTTGTGCAACACCGCCACGGCACGGTCTAAGCGCTCTTGGGCATACACACTGGCCGAGTTGTGCGCCTCGACCACCACGGTGTTTTGGTCACGGTAAATTTGCTTCACATCCCACAGCGTGTGCGCAGCCAAAGTGTCGGCCGTTGCCTCCCAGTTGGGCTCGGCTTTGGGCCGCGTCACTTGCGCGGCAGGTCGCACAGGGTCGGTCACCTTGGGCACATTCAGCCCTGCCATGTCCACATAAAACGTGAACCCCATCGACCACGTATTGCCGCGCTCCAGCCCCATCGACACATCTAAACCTTTGGTGGGGCGGTACACCACCGCCCAGTTGATGGGCGAGCTTTGAGGCAAGTTGTTGTTTTGTGGCTCGTGTTGGTAGTTGTTGCCGTCGTATTCGACCTTCACATTGAAGTTCCAAGGTGTCTGGTACTCCACACCACCAAACAAGGCTGGATTACCCCTGAACCACGAACTGGTCGAAAACTGTCCGCCCTGCGCACCGCCATCTTGAATGCGCGTGTCCATGCGCTGGCCAAACACTTTGCTGAGTGGGTTGCTCAAATTACCACGCGCCCCCAAATAGCCCCACCCCAAGCCCAACGACCAATCGAAACGCCCTGTGCGCTTGCTGGCCACCACATATTCCGAGCTGTAAAGCCCCGTGCCACCCACATCACGCAAACCGACGGCCAACTCTGGCAACCATGCGGACTCACGCCATGCGCGCAACTTCAAGTCAATGCTTTTGTCTTTGTAAGGCAAGGAACCGCTAAATGCTTCAGGGCCATACAAACGATTCGATGTGTCGGTGTAACGAAAGCCCGCCTCCATCCAATCGGTGGGCTGAAAAAACACATTCGCGTTTTGGTACGGCCAAGTGCGATGAAACGTCAACCCAAAGTAGCCCGCCTCTTGCATGCGCGCTGTGGGCGTTTGCAACAAACCCACATTGCCCCAATTGCTAGCGGATGGCGCGGGCTGTGCGTGCCGGCCTTCGAGGTCTAGCAGGCTTGGCGCCAAAGGTGGAGGTTGTACTTGACGTGTGGGCGAAGCAAACGCTGCCAAATCTAAACGCGTAGAAACCCCTTGCGTGGCCAGCCACTCGGCCCAGCGCTGTTGCCAATCTTGTGACAAACGTGTGTCCTGGTCTGGCACCCACAGCCACGCCCCTGGGGCGGGTTGGTCTTGCTCTGCGGCATTCCACAAGGCAAGGGGCACATGCTGCACACGGCCATCAGGCTGCACCAACCAAGCCCAATCGCCATAGCGCGTTGCGGCACCGTCTAAGCAGGCACGCACATAGTCTTTGGCCTGCAAGCCTTCACGGTGGGGTATTTCGCACACCGCGCCTTCTTGCGTCATCACGCGCAAATGCATAGGTCGTGGCGGGATGTTCACCACATCGGCTGGCTGCAGCAGCGGGTCTTTCAGAGGATAGGCCTCCAGCCAATCGGCTTCGACGTTTGAAAGCTTCAACCGCCCTGTAGGCGCCATCGCTTGCAAGTTGCGCTGCAAGCCTTGCATGGCATTTGGCGACAACTGCCCCTGCGCCACAAGGTTTGGCAATGACTGCAGCAGCGCATCATGCGTTTTTTGCTGACGTGCTTTTTCTTCGGGCGTGGCCCAAAAAGCGCCCAGCGGATAGGCGTCTTCGGCCAAGGTTTGTGTTTTGAGCCATGCACTCAGGCGTTGCGGTTGAGACAAGGATTGAGGCGGGCTTTGTGGCTGCGCTTGCGCAGCATGTGAACTCGCCCAACCACCCACAGCCAACGCAACGGCCAACACACTGCGGCGTTTGTTATGTTTCATACGCATCATCACGGCACCACCACACCCAAGGGGCGCAACTTCAAACATAAGGCAGGGGCTAAGCATTGCTCGCTGTAAACCACACGGTCGTTCACACGGGCAAAACGCTGCTCATAGCGCCATGGCAAGCCGTTTGCGCTGGTACTGCTCACAGACTCGACATACCACTGAGCACGGGGCGGCACATCATCGGGCAAGCGCGTTGGTTCGGCTATCGGGCTTGACGCCACGTACTCTTGCACACCCAAGCGATAACCTGGCATTACGTCGAGCTGTCGGGTCCACTGCGCATTTTTAGGCATCTGCCCAAGCTCAACCCAAGTGGGCGGTTTGCCTGTTTGATGTCGTAGCTCATGCGTTAAGCCCAACGCCTGCTGAATGCGGCCATTCACCAAATAAAGCATTTCGCCCTGCCCCGTGTACCAATGCTCGTGCACATCGTTGCCTTGCGTCTCGCGTGAACCCAAAGCCATCACACTGGCGCGCCCATCGACAGACACCCACAGATACTCAAAACCAGGCTGCAAACTGGCATATTGTTTAGACCACGGCAACACATGGGTGAGCGTGTCATACACAGGGTTAGAGCTTCGGCAGCCCTGAGCCAACAGCACCACGGCGAGTAGCGACACGTACCGGGCCACGCTTTTGAGACAACGCAAGATCATTGGCAAACTCAGCAAAATAGAACGCACAAAAAACAAACGCCCCGTGAGGGGCGTTTGTTAAACAAGCAACAGCTGATTAGCAGTTAGCGATGCAAATTTGCACAGTGCCTGTGCCAGAGTTGGTGGTGGTGTACACAGGGTCAGCCTTGTTGGCGGACACGGCAGCAGCAACAGCCACGCCAGCCACAACAGCAGTGGCCACGCCAACAGACACGCCAGCAGCGGCAGCGCCAGTAGCAGCACCGGCGCCAGCGCCTGTACCAGCAGCAGAACCTTGTTGCTGTGCGAATGCGACAGGAGAGATAGCCAAAGCGATAGACAAGAAGAGAGCGGAAGTTTTCATGGTTAAGTCCAGTTAAGAAAAGGAGGATGGGGAATTTTAAGTGGTTTTCACCGTTTTTGGCAAAAACTCATCAAAATCATATTATGCCGAAGTGGCGTGGCGTTGCAGGTGAACCCAATCGACCACAACACCTTCTGGCTGGTAACCCAGCTCTTCGGCTTTGTGGGTGAGGTAATACGGATCCACGCCAATGCAGTGGCCGCCGACCATGCCGGGCCGGAAGGGCAAAAAGTTCCACTTGCTGCCTGCGGCTTCGAGCACTTCAAGGGTATCGATGCCGATGCGCTCAAAGATGACGGAAAGCTCATTGACGAAGGCGATGTTCAGGTCGCGCTGGCTATTTTCGATCACCTTGGCGGCTTCGGCCACTTTGAGACTGCTGGCTTTCCAGGTGCCGGCTTTGATGATGCAGCTATAAAGAGCGTCGACCTCATCGGCCACTTCGGGCGTGCTGCCGCTTGTGATTTTGCGGATGGTGGTGAGAGTGTTGACCTTGTCACCAGGGTTGATGCGCTCGGGGCTGTAGCCGCAGAAAAAGTCTCGGTTGAATATGAGGCCGCTGAACTTTTCCAGCACCGGTACGCACACTTCTTCGGTGGCGCCGGGGTAGACGGTGGATTCGTAGATGACTATGTCGCCCGCCTTGAGCACTTTGCCCACGGTCTCACTGGCTTTGACGAGCGGCGTCATGTCGGGGCGGTTGGCTTGGTCAACCGGGGTGGGCACGGTGACGATGAAAATTTTCGCTTGTTGTAAGTCGGTCGGATTTGCGCTATAGCTCAGGTGAGTCGCAGCCTTAAGCTCTACGGAGGTGCATTCAAGTGTGTGATCTTTTCCAGATTGCAGCTCATTGATGCGAACTTGATTGATGTCAAAGCCAACCGTTGGGCGTTGCTTTCCAAATTCAACAGCTAGGGGCAAGCCTACGTAGCCGAGACCGATGATTGCTATAGTTTTATTTTGAATATTCATTTACTTACTCATAAAAGGATATTTTCCTTTTATCCATTAATTTCAGACCTGATTGCTTCGTATTGGGCTGGTTTACATGAGATGCCAACACTTCAATATGACCAAACCCACAATGTTCTACATTGGGGCCCAAGTCGCCAACTATCTAGCTTTAAAACTCCACGCTTTTTGCAACAAGGCCATTTGCGAACTGCCTTGATCTGACTCAGCAGCCTTGCGCATAGCGCGGCGAACAAATGCCAACAACAAGCCTACAAACAGACCACCCAAGGTTGCAGCCAAAACAATGATGGCGCGCTTTGGCTTAGCCTTGCGCTCTGGTGCGGTTGCTACATCTAACTGCTGCAGCAAAGGCCCTTCCTTGGCCTCATCAACACGAGCCAACTCGTACTGCTTGATGAGCACTTCTAGCATGGCCTCTTGTACTTTGACATCGCGGTAAGACTTAACCGCCTGTTGTTGCAGAGGCGTTGAGGCCTCGATAACGCCACTACCTTGCTCTAATTTGGATAACTGACCGCGTAAAGCAGATAACTCGCTACCCAAACGTTGCACATCAGGATTTTGTGCCGTAGCAAAGCGGCTCATGGCACTCATTTGCACTTCACGCGCTGCTATTTGCCCGCGCAGCTCGGCACTGGCTCGCACACCTGTTTCTGCTAAGACCGCTGTGACCTGCATACCCGACTGGGCTTTGGCTTGCCTGAAGCTTTGCTCAGCCTCAGCCAACTCTGCTTGCACTTTTTTAATTTGCTGCTCGTAAAACATTCGGCGCTGCTGAGCGTCTGTCACAGCCAAGCGGCCTAGCAACACACGCAACTCGTCGACATGCAAGTTTGCCAATTGGGCGGAGAACTCGGGGTCCTTGTCATCGGCCTCGATGGTGATGAGTCCTGACTTTTTGTCTGGCGAAATACGAACGTTTTCTTTTAACTTGTTACGCGTATCAACAATTGTTTTAGCTTCGTAACGCTCTTGAAGCTTTAGCTTTTCAATGATGCTCTTTTGTAAGCCTTCGCTTTGCATGAAGGCGACATACATTTCATCAGGGCTTTTGATGCCAGCAGCCCCCCCTGCCAAACCAGCCAAAGCACCCAAGCTAGCCAGTGCAGATGCAGCGCCACTTTGCTGCTGCTGGGGCGGCATCATCACCGTTTTAGCGGTGTAAATATTAGGCAACAGCAAGGCGACCACCACCGCCACGGCGGTGAACAAGCCTGTTACTTTGAGGATGGTTGCCTTCTCTTCGCCTAAGGCAATGGCCAAATCAATCAGGCTAATTTCGTCGTCTTCATGCAAGGCTGTTTGACTTTTGACTGCTGTTTGCTCTGTCATGCTCGTGGCCATCAGTTACGCAAGGTTTTGTAGGCGGCAGCCCCCAAGCCCAGCTGATACAAAATTTGGGTGATGTCTTTGGTGTTGCGAATGAAGAAGCTCCAACCGGCTTCGCGGTCTAGCTTTTCGGGCATAACGATGGTGTCGCCAGGCATGACCTTGGTGCTCAGCACAGGGTTGCCCCACGAGCCGCTGGAGGTGACGGCAGAGCCATCGGCGCGAATCAAAATAACGCCATCGCGGTCGGCGCTTTGGCTGACGCCTGCCACTTTGAGGTACTGCTCCACCGATTGGTCGGCCTTGTAGAGCAAGGCCGACTCGGTGTTGACCGAGCCAAACACATACACAAAGTCTGGGCGGCTTGGCACCACCAAGCGGTCGCCGTTTTGCAGGCGCAGGTCGGGCAGTTTGTTGATGTAGTTGTACATCTCAGGCGGCAAGCCCAAAGCAATGCGGCCTTCGGGCTTGAGGTTGCGCACACGCTCGATAGACTGGCGCTGCGCTTGTTGCGCGGCCAAGATGCGGGCTTGGGCCAACGAGGCATCGGTGCTGGCACCCATGCTTTGGCTAATTTGCGCCACGCTGGCACTGGACTCTGCCTCTAAGCGGCGAATGAGTTTTTCAAGGTTTTCGGCTTGGCTTTTGCGCACGTCTTCACGGTAGAACGAGGCGCCAAACAAATAAGCATCGTGCGTGAGGCCGCCTGCGCGTTGCAGCACGGTGGTTAAGGTTTCGCCGGGCTTAACCTGGTACACACCGGGGCTGGCTACCTCGCCTTCAATGCGCACCATGGCGCGACGCTTGGCAATGGGCACGCGCACGTCGGTGACTGAGAAGACCGTGACCACGTCACCCGCTTGCAGCACTTGGTTGTCGGCGTCTTTGGGGTTTGACAAGACGCGGCCCAAGTTAAAGGGCACCAAGCTGACGCTCATGTCTTGGCGGTTGAGGCGCTCGATGAGGGCGTAGTCCCAGTTGATTTCGTCGTACAGGTTGCCCACAGAATCGGCCAACGACTGCACGCCGCGCTTGGCAGCTGGCTCAATAACGGGCTGCTGTGCGAACAAACGGGCCTCACGGGCATCGCGCAGTTCGCGGGCATTTTTAGAGGCCAAGGCGTTGCTGGTGGTGCCTGTAGGCATGACGCCTTCGCGCAGTTGGCGCTCAATTTGGGCGTTGAGCACGTTGTCGGCCAGCAGGTCGTCAGGAATCATTTCGCGTTCGCGCTGGGTGCGCTCGCGTTGGTTGCCGTCAAAGAGGGCTTCGTTTTGTCGACGCACCGAGTCGCGGCTGATGAGGGCTTCGCGGTTAGGAATGAGGTCGCTCACGCGCATGCCTTCGCGCCACGCCAAGCGCACGGGCTGGGCCATGTTGCCGCGCAGGGTGACGGCATTGGCCATTTCGGGGTTGATGGCTTGCACGGTGAGCAAGTCGCCGTTTTTGAGGGTGGTTTTGAGGCCTGCAGCATCGAGCGCAAAGCCTTCTACGCTGCGCGGCTGGCTAAGGCTAGCGTTGATGCGCTCTAGGGTGACGCGACGGGGGTCGGCCACCACGGGCACGCCACCGGCCACGCTGAGCAACTGCTCTAAGGTCTCAGACGTGCTTTTCAGCTCGTACACGGCGGGGTTGTTGACCTTGCCCACCATGGCGATGTAGCCCGCTGCGGGGGGAATAAAGATAACGTCGCCATCGATCAGCTTGGCGTCTGCCGCGTTGCTGCCTTGTGACAAGAAGCTGTAGAGGTCGAGCTCTGTCACCACTTGGCCGGCGCGCTTGAGTTGCACGCGGCGCATGGAGCCGTTGGCGTTGGGGCCGCCTGTGGCAAACAAACCGCTGGCCAAGGTGGACACGCTGCTGAGGGTGTAGCTGCCGGGGCGGCGGGCTTGGCCCACCACATACACGGTGATGGAGCGCAGGGTGCCTAGGCTGACGCTGAGCTGAAAGTCTTTGTAGTACTTGCCCACGGCGTTGTGCAACACGCTTTCGGCTTGACCGGCTTTGACGCCAGCCAGCTGCACGGCGCCCACGCGCGGCAAGGTGACCATGCCATTGCGGTCGATGGTGGTGCGCACGTCGATGTCAATCGAGCCCCAGCCACGGATGATGACTTGGTCACCCGGGCCGAGTGGGTAGTCAGACGACACCGGGGCGTTGTCAACCGGCGCAAAGGGATTGCCGCCGGGGCGCTGCTGGCTGCTTTGCATGTTGTCAAAGAAGCTTTGACCGTAGAGGGGCAGCTTGAAACCGGTGGTTTCTAAGACGAATTTTTGGAAGTCGTTGGGCTTGAGAGGCTCAGCCAAATGCAGGGGGTAGTTGCCTTGCATGTTGGGCAAGGTTTGCGCGCCTGTGGCCGTTGCACCAAATGGGCTGGCAGGGTCTGCCGCACGGATAGAGGGCACGCCGCCTGCAGACATGGCGCCTAAGCCGGCGCCAGCTGTGGCCCCCGCTGTGAAGCCTTGTGTTTGGCCTGTGGGCAGCTGCACGTTTTGCGCATGGACCGAAGCAGCAAAAAGCGACAGCACCATGGCTACCGCAGCACTTGAACCAAGCGCAAACTTCAATTGAGGCATTGACAACATCTTTCGGTAAAAACAAAACACCCCTGCAAGTCGCAGAGGTGTTGGGTAGTTTTTATTTTGAGGATTGATTATATGAAGAGAAAGTGACGAAACGATGACTCTTTACGTCATGAATGGACGTATTGCGCATTCACGGCCCCACCAAAACAATTGCTAATGCATTAATTTCTGAAAGTCGGCGAGTAAAAAGTGAAAAGCTTTTAACTCATACTCGGCTTGAGTTTGTATTTTTATTATTTTTGTAGGTTTACAAAAATTCACGAAGTGACTTGACGACTCACGGAGGTGACGACCTGAGTCAACCCAACTTGCGTTCATCAATGTGCGCGGTAAAACGGTGCATGAGCGCGAGCAACTTCATGGAAGCGCGGGCGTTTCTGCTTGGATAGTCATTGCAGGCGAATTCCTGTGTCGTGCGCGATTTTCACAATCGGCCGCGTATCAAATGGCGCTTCGACCACGATGTCGATTTTTTGCTCGCCAATGAGTTGCTCGATTTGAATCTTCATGTTGATCTTGCGCATCAACACATGATCCATGGCCCCTGCTGCGGGATGAACAAGCAAATCAATGTCACCGCCCTTTTTGTGATCATCCGCCCTTGAGCCAAATAACCAGACGCCCGCGTCTTCGCCAAAGGCTTGGGTCGCTGCGTAACGAATGGCTTGAACTTGATCGGGGGTGAGGCGCATGCTGAAAATCTTACAGCATGGGCGTCTACGACGCAGCGTCTTACGCCACCACCGAGCCAAACCGCCGCTCACGCCCTGCGAACCACGCGAGGGCTTTGTCAAACTCAGCGGCATCGAAGTCGGGCCAGAGGGTGTCGGTGAAGTAGCACTCGGCGTAGGCCAGTTGCCACAGCATGAAGTTGCTGATGCGCGACTCGCCGCCCGTGCGGATGAGCAGGTCGGGCTCGGGCTGGCCTGCGGTGCTGAGGTGGTCGTTGAGTTGCTCAGGCGCGAGGTCGGCCACGCTGGCCGAGGGGTTGGCGGCTTGCCACGCTTGCACGGCGTTCAAGATGTCCCAGCGACCGCCGTAGTTGGCCGCGACGTTGAGGGTGAGGCGGGTGTTGCTGGCTGTGTTGGTGGTTGCCTTGCCAATGCTGTCTTGCAAGGCTTGCGGAAAGCGCGAGATGTCGCCGATGACGTTGAGGCGCACGCCCTCGGCTTGCATGTTTTTAATTTCTTTTTCAAGGTACTGAATGAACAGGCCCATGAGGGTGGACACCTCGTCGTCGGGGCGGCTCCAGTTTTCGGTGCTGAAGGCGAACAGGGTGAGATGGCCGATGCCTTTTTTAAGGCAGCTCTTTACCAAGTCGGGCACCAAGCTCGCCCCTTTGACATGGCCCACTGTGCGCGGCATGAAGCGCTTTTTGGCCCAACGGCCATTGCCATCCATGATGATGGCAATGTGAGTAGGGCTTGTAATGCTTTTGTTCATGACTCTATTTTATGAAGGGAATCCAAGGTCATGCGCAGCTTTTGTGGCTGTCCGAGCAAGTCGACCAAGACCATGGCGCACTGGTCGCCATCGTGGTCTTGGAGATGTTCTTGGTAGGTGCCTTGCAGACCTTTGAGTGGGCCATCGGTGATTTGCACCGTGTCGCCCACACCAAAGAGGCGGGCGATCTCGACGGCTGGAGCGTGGCGCAAAAAGTCGATCAGGCTTTGCGGGGCTTTGGCAGGTTGGTTGCCAAAGCTCACCAGTTTGCTGACGCCCAAGGTGGAGCGAATGGGCGCCCAGTTTTGGTTGACGTCATTCAAGCGAATGAACAGGTAACGGCTGAACATGGGCACCACGAGCGTTTGCACACGTTGACGCACGCGTTTTTCAACTTCCATGGTGGGCAGGAAGCACTCGAAGCCTTGGTTTTGGAGGTTTTCTAAGGCACGCGTCTCGTTACGAGGCTTGGTGTGAATGACGTACCAAGCGCTGCTGGCAGTTAAGGGGTCTGTAGAAGGCGATGTTGTCTCTAAGCTCATAAGGTTGTCAAAAATCTCAGAGACATATCGTAAGCGCAAGTTGAGGTGTTGCGCTCGGGGGTTTAGACGGATTGTTTCAGTGTTTACGGGTGCTGCTCTTGCCAAGCAATGACGGCTTTGGCGAACTCAGTGAAGTCACCCATATGGTCTTTGATGATGCTGTGAACAATGTGCCAATTGATCGCGTCGTAGTTGTGAACAGCAATATTCCTGAAGCCTACAGATTTTTTCAATCGGCTGGCAAGGTCATGGGAAACGACTTTGTTTTGCGCCAACACATCGAATGTTTCGCCCATGGTTTCGGGTGAATGGAAGTCGCTGACAGAGACGATGTGCCCACCAATGTCGACAGTCAATTGCACGGCACGGCTCAGGTTGAGCGAGACGATGTCTTGTAAATCGAAGTCGGAAGTCAACAAAGAAACGTCAGCTGGGAATTTGGTCTTGATGCGCGACAAACAACGGAATAAAGACTCCAGCTTTTGGTCAATCACTTGCCGATCCATGCCATGCGCCTTTCTTTCAGAATTCGGTTTTTGATGGGCATAAAGTCGGCCTGCTCGATGAGGTGGCGGTAGAGCAAACGTCCAAAGGCTTCATCGCTTCCGATGATGCGACGACCGTGGCGCAGCACTTGGCCTAGCAAGGGTTCGGGTGCGGGGTAGAGATCAACCAAGTCAACAGGACGGCCAAACTTTTCTGCCAAAGCTTGGATGATGCTTATTTTTTCATCCACACTAATTGGGCGTGCGCAAACAATGCCCAGATCTAAATCGCTGTCTGGACGAGCTCGGCCGCTGGCGACAGAGCCAAACAAGATCGCCAATTGAACGACGGAGAAACGCGACAGCACATCGCGAAGTTGATCGTCCACCGAACCAGTTATTGACGTTAAAGGTTGCACCATGCAGATGAGCTTAACCCAATTGCCAGTGCAAGCACTGCGCGTTAAAGTGCCCTCTTCTGCAACGTCTTTGAAAGCGCCTTATGTCTAAAAAAAATCCGTTTGACCCCGCCGCAATGTCTGACAACGTGAAAGAGCAAGCGCAACAAATTTGGTTGGCTGGCTTGGGGGCGTTTTCGAAGGCGCAGCAAGAAGGCACCAAGGCGTTTGAAAAGCTGGTGAACGACGGCATCACGATGCAGCGCAAGGTGCACACCACCGCCGAGGAAAAGCTGGCCGAGGCCACGCAAAAAGTGACGGAAGCCGCGCACACCTTGAACGAACGTGCCACAGGCCAATGGGGCAAGTTAGAGAATATTTTTGAAGACCGCGTGGCGAAGGCGCTGCAAGGCTTGGGCGTGCCATCGGCGCAAGAGCTCAAGGCGCTGCACGAGCGCGTAGCAGCACTGGAAGCGCAATTGGGTCAAGCGGCCAAGCCTGCTGCGGCTAAAAAGACCGCTGCAGCACCGAAAGCGGCAGCAAAGCCGGCGGCAAAGACCGCAACAAAGTCTCCAACCAAAGCACCAGCGAAAACAACCGCAAGGGCGTCCGCCAAATCGGCCAAAAATTAATTGGGATCTGACCCCAATTAACTCAATTAACTGAGCTATGGCTAAAAAAGCACCGCGCCGCACGGCAGAGCGGATTTTGGAGACAACGCTAGAGCTGTTCAACCGCTTTGGCGAGCCAAACGTATCAACAACGCTGATTTCGGCAGAGCTGAACATCAGCCCCGGCAACCTGTATTACCACTACCCCGCGAAAGAGGAGTTGGTCACCGCGCTGTTCAACCGCTACGAAAAGGCGCTGCACGAATTGCTGGGCGCAGCGCCTGGCGTGCACGATGTGGAGGACGCTTGGTTTTTCATGCACAGCTTGTTTGAGCTGGTGTGGGAGTACCGGTTTTTGTACCGCGATTTGAACCATTTGCTGAGCAACAACCGCCGCTTAGAAACCCACGTCAAAGATGCGCTGCTGCACAAGACCACGGCGTTTCGCACGTTGCTGGACAGCTTGGCACACGAAGGTGCGCTGCAGATCACGGTGTCTGAGCGCGAGGCCACAGCCACACACATGGTGGTGATGCTGACGTGGTGGTTGAGCTACGAGTACGTGCGCGACCCGCGTCACGCGCTGGAGCCCGAGAGTGCGCAGAAGTCGCTGCTGCGCGGTGCCAAGCATGTGCTGAGCTTGGTGCTGCCGTTTGCGGTGGCGGAGCACAAGGGGCACTTGGGCGATTTGTTGATGGCTTACTGAGTTTTAAAAAAGTAAGGGGCGAACACCAAAAGCCCGACCACCACGGCGGCCACGCTGGCCAGCAAGACGCCAGCGGCGGCCACGTCTTTGGCTTTGCCCGCCAGCACATGGTGGTCTGGCGAGGCCAAGTCGACCACAAACTCAATGCCTGTGTTCAAGGCCTCAGCCGTCCACACGGCGCCGATGGCAAGCGCCAACAGGGCCCACTCCAAGCGAGTGATATGAACGTAGACACCCAAGGCAACAACAGCCAAGGTGGCGGCCGCATGCACCCACGCATTGGGCTGCGTGCGCAACAACACGCCAATGCCCTTGCAGGCAAAACCCATGCTGCGCCAGCGGTGGACGAGGAATTGAATCACAGGGGCGGACTTACAGCGCTTGTTGGAAAGTCAACGAAGCAGAGCGGCCCGTCCACGACATGCCGAGGCGGCGACCACGGGTGGCGTCGGTGAAGTAGTAGGTGGTCAACGCGCCAGTGGCAGCACCTGCAACCACGTCTTTCCAATAATGCTTGTGCGACTCCACGCGCGAGTAGCCCACGTAACTCGCGGCCAAGTAAGCAGGCACACCGTACTCCCAACCGCCTTTCATTTGCAAGAACTGCGCTGCCGAAAACGCGACGGCCGCATGGCCCGATGGGAAGCTCTTGTTGTCAGAGCCATCAGGGCGCATTTCGTGGTGGCTGGCTTTGAGGGCTTCGACGATCAAAAAGGTGGCGCCTTCAGATTTGGCCAATTGCATGAAACTTTCTTTGTCATCGTTGACAAAGGTCAGCCCAGCCGCAAAAGCAGGCAAACCGACAGCAAGCAAGTCACCCATGCGGCGAGTACCGTCTTGGGCTTGCACGTTGAAAGACAACAGCGCGGCCACACAGGCCACCCCAGCAGAGAAAGAGAACTTGTGCATATTGACCTTTAGAAAGATGACAAGATTCTAGAGGTGGCCTTCGGTCACAAGCCCAGCTTTACAAAGGCGGTCGAAGTTAACGCAGCCAAGCCTCAACCAGCTTGACCCAATAGGTGCCGCCTAACGGAATGAGGGCATCGTTGAAGTCGTAATTGGGGTTGTGCAGGGTGCACGGACCTTCGCCGTGGCCGTGGGAGCGGTGTGCGCCCTCCCCGTTGCCGATGAAGCAATAGGCGCCTGGCACCGCTTGCAGCATGTACGAAAAGTCTTCGGCGCCCATGGTGGGCTCTTGCGGCACCACGTTGGCACCGCCCACGATGCTGGCCATGACGTGGTGGGCAAACTCAGTTTCGGCAGCGTGGTTGATGGTGGGCGGGTAATTGCGCTCGAACTCGAAGGTACAGGTTGCGCCAAAAGCGGCGCAAGTGTGGTACGCGATGTCGCGCATGCGTTGCTCTATGAGGTCGAGCACGTCCAAGCTAAAGGTGCGCACGGTGCCTTGCATTTCGCAATGGTCGGGCACAACGTTGGTGGCTTCGCCGGTGTGGATCATGGTGACCGAGATCACGCCTGCATCGACCGGCTTTTTGTTGCGCGAAATGATGGTTTGAAAGGCTTGCACCATTTGGCACGCAATCGGCACAGGGTCGATGCCGTTGTGGGGCAAGGCGGCGTGGCAGCCTTTGCCATGAATGGTAATTTTGAATTCGTTGCTCGACGCCATGACGGGCCCCGCGCTCAAGGCAAATTGCCCTTCGGCCAAGCCGGGCCAGTTGTGCATGCCGTAAACGGCTTGCATGGGGAACAGCTCAAACAAGCCATCACGCATCATTTCGCGGGCACCGCCGCCGCCCTCTTCTGCCGGCTGAAAAATGAAGTACACCGTGCCGTCAAACTGCTTGTGCTGCGACAGGTGTTGGGCTGCGGCCAACAACATGGCCACATGGCCGTCGTGGCCACAGGCGTGCATCTTGCCGGGGTGCTGGCTGCTGTGGTCGAACTTGTTGAACTCTTGCACAGGCAAGGCATCCATGTCGGCACGCAAGCCAATGGCGCGATCGCTGGTGCCGTTTTTTAAAATGCCCACGACGCCCGTTTTACCCAGTCCACGGTGCACGGGAATACCCCATTCGGTGAGCTTTTGCGCCACCAGATCGGCGGTGCGCCACTCTTCAAAACTGAGCTCGGGGTGCGCGTGGATGTCGCGGCGAACAGCCGCGATGCCCGGCGCTTGGGTCATGAGTTCGGCTAGGACTTTGGAGTTCAGAGGCAAGTTCATCGTTCCAGTTTATAGCAGCCGCAAAGAGCACGCACCGCCTAAGGTGACACCGAAAGCGGGCGCGTTAGCGCCTTATTGCTTGTCGATTTTGGCTTTGACGATCACATCGTGCCAACGGCGAATGTCGGCCGCCAGCACTTCGGCAGCTTGCTCGGGGGTGGAGCCTTGCGCGTTCAGGTTGACATCGCTCAAACGCTTTTTGACGTCGGGCATGTCCATGATGGTTTGAATTTCACGGCTCAAACGCAACACCACCTCACGGGGCGTGTGCGAGGGCACAGCCAAACCGTTCCAAGACGAAGCTTGGAACTTGGCCAACGGGCCACCGGCTTCGCGCACGGCAGGCACGTCGGGCATGCTGGCGGCGCGTTTGTCGCCCAAGAGGGCCAAGGGGCGCACGGCGTTGGATTTAATTTGCGGCATCAAAGGCCCCACGATTTCGACCATCGCGTCTAAGCTGCCACCGCGCAAGGCGGTGATGACAGGCGGCGTGCCATTGAATGGCACGATTTGCGCGGACAGGCCCGATGAGCTCAAGAACAACTCAGCCGCCAAGTTTTGGGTGGTGCCCACTTGGGGGGTGCCGATGTTGAGCTTGCCGGGGTTGGCGCGGCCGTAGGCCAGCAGCTCGGCAAAGGTTTTGAAACGGCCGCCTTCGGCCGAGGCAATGACCAAGTCAAACGTGGCCAGTTTGGACACGGGCGTGAAGTCTTTGATGGTGTCAAACGGCAAGCTTTTGAACAGCGACGCGCTGACGGCCGTGCCGCTAGAGATCAACAACATCGTGTGGCCATCGGGCTCTGCGCGTGCCACCATTTCGCCCGCGACGATACCGCCTGCGCTGGGTTTGTTCTCAATCACCACCGCTTGGCCCAAAGCCTCGGCCAGCTTTTGGCCCACGGTACGCGCCGTGATGTCTGCCGCGCCACCCGCCGCATTGGGCACCACGATCTTGATGGTTTTTGTGGGGAACGCAGGGGTTTGGGCTAGGCTGCTTGCGCTGGCGACGACGGCCAAACTCAAAGCCAATAAGGATTGGATGAAACGGGAAGATTTTGAATTTTTCATGGTCACACTTTAGGTGAGAAACAAAGCTGAAGTAAAGACAACCAAAGGTGTCATACGTCCCAAACGGTGCCTAAGCGCTCTTGTGCAATTTCCAACAACCCATCAAAGATCAAGGTGTCGACCAACTCAAACTGCACCGACATGCTGGGCGCCATCTTCCAGCCTGCGCCGCCGGTCATCATGCACACGGGGTCCGCGCCGCAATGCTGACGAACGTGTTGAACCATGCGCTCCACGGCGCCAGCAATGGCGTAGGTGCCGCCACTGGTCAGCGCATCGCTGGTGTTGGTGGGGAATTCGCACACATCGCCCGTGGGCACACGCAAACCAGCGGTGCCGGACTCTAAGGCCCGCAGCATGATGCCGTGGCCGGGCAAGATCAACCCGCCCAAAAACTTGCCGCTCGCATCAATGGCCTCCACGGTGACAGCCGTGCCAACCATCACCACCACCATGGGGCGGGGCGTGGGCGATTGTTTGAGCATGCGTGCATGAGCGCCAATCATGGCCACCCAGCGGTCGGCCCCCAAACGCGTGGGATGGTCGTAGCCGTTGGTCATGCCCGCTTCGGCGGCCGAGGACACGGCCCAATGGGGCGTGAAATCCCACATTTCCATTTGCTCTTCGACGCGTCGGCGGATGGCTTCGCCAGCCACGATGCAGCCCAACATGTGGGTGGGGGCAGGCAAATCGCGCCAGTCTTCATCGGCCAAACGGTCAATGTTTTCAAGAAATACGGCGCCGTGGCCTAGGAGTTTGGCACCTGGCTGAGGGCTGTCGTATTGAGCCCACTTGAGCCGGGTGTTGCCCACATCGAGCGCGAGGAATGTCATGTCTTGGGCTGGCTGTAAAAGTTGTCGCAAAGTATAGAGACTGTTACAACGCCAAGCCGGGCCATTTGATCAGGGCAAACACGCAGCGCAAAGGCAAATCGGACGCTATGATTGACGTTTACGTAAACGTAACATCCCCAACTATCCGATTTCGGAGACACACATGACCGACCTGTCCGCAGAAGCCCAAGCCCTTGCCAACTACAAGCCCACGCAAAAAGTGCGCTTTGTCACCGCCGCATCTTTGTTTGACGGCCACGACGCTGCCATCAACATCATGCGTCGCATCTTGCAGGGCATGGGTGCCGAGGTGATTCACTTGGGCCACAACCGCTCGGTGGACGAGGTGGTGACTGCTGCGTTGCAAGAAGACGTGCAAGGCATTGCCATCAGCTCGTACCAAGGCGGGCACGTGGAGTACTTCAAGTACATGGTCGATTTGCTGCGCGCGCGCGGTGGTGAACACATCCAAGTGTTTGGCGGCGGCGGCGGCGTGATCGTGCCCCCAGAAATTCGCGAGCTGCAAGCCTACGGCGTGACCCGCATTTACAGCCCAGAAGACGGCCAGAAAATGGGCCTGCAAGGCATGATTGGCGAGATGATCATGCGCTGCGACAAAGACTTGTCGAGCTACGCGCCCACCGCGTTGGCTGAGATTCAAGGTCATGACGAAATGGCTTGGCGCAAATTAGCGCAACTCATCACCGCACTTGAAAACGAGAAGGCTGACCAAAACATGGTCGAGGCCGTGCGCAAAGAATCGCTCAACCGTCATGTGCCGGTGTTGGGCATCACCGGCACTGGCGGTGCAGGCAAGTCGTCGCTCACCGATGAACTGGTGCGCCGCATCCGTTTGGACCAAGGCGATGCGTTGCGCATTGCCGTGATTTCGATTGACCCTTCACGCCGCAAGAGCGGTGGTGCGTTGCTGGGCGACCGCATTCGCATGAACGCCATTTCGCCATGGAGCAGCGGCCAACGCGTGTTCATGCGCTCACTCGCCACACGCGACTTTGGCAGCGAAATCAGCGCAGCCCTGCCCGATGTGTTGGCCGCCACCAAGTGCGCGGGGTTTGATCTGATCATTGTGGAAACCTCGGGCATTGGCCAAGGTGACGCCGCCATCGTGCCGCACGTGGATGTGCCCATGTATGTGATGACGCCTGAGTTTGGCGCAGCCAGCCAGCTGGAAAAAATCGACATGCTGGACTTTGCCGAGTTTGTGGCCATCAACAAGTTTGACCGCAAAGGCGCCAGCGACGCACTGCGCGACGTGGCCAAACAAGTGCAGCGCAACAAAGAAGCGTGGAACACGCCGACCGAGCAAATGCCCGTGTTTGGGACCATGGCCGCGCGCTTCAACGACGACGGCGTGACCGCGTTGTACCAAGCCCTCAAAGGCCGCTTGACAGAGCTTGGCCTGACCTTCAAAGAAGGCCGTTTGCCCTTGGTGGACGTGCGCCACAGTAGCAACCAAACGCCCGTCGTACCAGCCGCACGCACACGTTACTTGGCCGAAATCACCGACACCGTGCGCGGCTACAAAAAGCGTGCACGCACACAAGCCAAACTGGCCCGCGAAATTCAACAACTGCGCGAAGCCGCGCGCATGCTGGCCGAAGACAAGCCCGGCCGTGCCAAAGCCTCTGAAGCCGCCATCGATCTTGCTTTTGCACGCGAAGAGAACCTAGGGGCCGCTGAACGCAAACTATTGGCTCAGTGGCCCGACATGCAAGCCGCCTACGCGGGGGACGAGTACGTGGTGAAAATTCGCGACAAAGAGATTCGCACCGCACTCACCACCAAGTCACTCAGCGGCACGGTGATTCGCAAAGTGGCGTTGCCCACGTATGAAGACCACGGCGAAATTTTGAAATGGCTCATGCTCGACAACGTGCCCGGCAGCTACCCCTACACCGCTGGCACGTTTGCATTCAAGCGCGAAGGCGAAGACCCAACGCGCATGTTTGCCGGTGAAGGCGACCCCTTCCGCACCAACCGCCGCTTTAAGCTGGTGAGCGAGGGCATGGAGGCCAAGCGTTTGTCCACCGCGTTTGACTCGGTCACGCTCTACGGCAACGACCCAGACCCACGTCCAGACATCTACGGCAAGGTGGGTAACTCGGGCGTGAACGTGGCCACGCTGGACGACATGAAGGTGCTGTACGACGGGTTTGACCTGTGCAACCCCACCACCAGCGTGTCGATGACCATCAACGGCCCAGCACCTTCCATCTTGGCGATGTTCATGAACACCGCCATCGACCAAAACATTGAGAAGTTCAAAAAGGACAACGGCCGCGACCCGACCGAGACCGAGACCGCGAAGATCAAAGAGTGGGTCATGCAAAACGTGCGCGGCACGGTGCAAGCCGACATCTTGAAAGAAGACCAAGGGCAGAACACTTGCCTCTTCTCAACCGAATTCAGCTTGAAGGTGATGGGCGACATCGCCCAGTACTTTGTGCACAACCAAGTGCGCAACTTCTACAGCGTGTCCATCAGCGGTTATCACATCGCTGAAGCTGGGGCAAACCCGATTTCGCAATTGGCATTCACGCTCTCCAACGGCTTTACCTTCGTTGAAGCCTACTTGGCGCGCGGCATGCACATTGACGACTTCGCACCTAACCTGAGCTTCTTCTTCAGCAACGGCATGGACCCCGAGTACACCGTGATGGGCCGTGTGGCACGTCGCATCTGGGCCGTGGCGATGAAAGAGAAATATGGCGCGAATGAGCGTTCACAGAAGCTGAAATATCACATCCAAACCTCTGGCCGTTCATTGCACGCGCAAGAGATTCAGTTCAACGACATCCGCACCACGCTGCAAGCGCTGATTGCGATTTACGACAACTGCAACAGCTTGCACACCAACGCGTTTGACGAAGCCATCACCACACCCACCGAAGACTCGGTGCGTCGCGCCATGGCGATTCAGCTCATCATCAATCGCGAGTGGGGCTTGGCCAAAAACGAAAACCCCAACCAAGGCGCGTTCATCATCGAAGAACTCACCGAGTTGGTGGAAGAAGCCGTGCTGGCAGAGTTCGAACGCATTGCCGAGCGTGGCGGCGTGTTGGGCGCGATGGAAACCGGCTACCAACGCGGCAAGATTCAAGACGAATCAATGACCTACGAAATGCTCAAGCACACCGGCGAGCTGCCCATCATCGGCGTCAACACCTTCCGCAACCCGCACGGCGAACAAGTGATGGACAAGCTTGAGTTGGCCCGCTCAACCGAAGAGGAAAAGCAAAGCCAGTTGAACCGCTTGAACGACTTCCACACTCGCCACAAAGATGCGGCCGCGGTGCAACTCAAACGCCTGCAACAAGCCGTCATCGACAACGCCAACGTGTTTGAGGTGTTGATGGATGCGGTGCGTGTGTGTTCACTGGGCCAGATCACCAACGCCTTGTTTGAGGTGGGTGGTCAGTACCGACGCAATATGTAAGGCCAACCATCCTTGTATTTTTAACATGCCATGTTTAAAATGCAAGGATGTTTCATCGAAAACCATCCCAAGAAATTCGCAACCACCTGAGTTGGAGCCCTGCCGTTGCCATTCTTGGTGCGCGCCAAATTGGCAAGACAACGCTGGCTCTGCAGATTGCAACCGAATTTCCAAAGTCGATTTATCTTGACCTTGAAAACAGCCAAGCACGCGCGAAGCTAGAGCAAGCGGATGTGTTTTTTCAAGCCCATCGCGATCGCTTGATCGTGCTGGATGAAATTCAAAACGCGCCTGAGCTGTTCAGCACCATGCGTGGAGAGATTGATGCAGACCGACGCAATGGCCGATTTCTGATTCTCGGGTCTGCCTCATTCAAGCTACTCCAACAATCGCAATCGTTGGCGGGACGTTTGGCTTTGGTGGATATGGCGCCCTTGCTTCTCAGCGAGGTGCATCGCGACTTCGAGGATATTCAAACCCTGTGGTTGCGAGGTGGTTTCCCTAACAGCTATACAGCCCCTAACGATGAGTCCTCATGGCTTTGGCGGGACGGCTTCGTCCGACACTTTTTAAACACGGACCTGCCCGCACTGGGCATCAATGTTGAACCTGAACTGATGCGGCGCTTTTGGCGCATGACGGCTCACCTACACGGCCAGTTGTTCAATGCATCGAGCATCGCCACATCGCTTGGGGTGTCATCGCCCACCGTGACACGCTATCTGGATCACTTGGTGCAATGCCTCATGCTGCGTCGACTTGAACCGTTTCATGCCAATCTCGGAAAACGGTTGGTGAAATCACCCAAAATTTATGTGCGCGACAGTGGTTTGCTTCATTACCTGATGGGCATACACAACATCACCGACATGATGGGGCATCCCATCACGGGCGCGTCTTGGGAAGGATTTTGTGTTGAGCAAATTTGCAACCACTTACCCGCAGGCGCGAGCGTCTCGTTTTATCGAACGGCTGCAGGTGCTGAACTGGATGTGGTGGTCGAAACAGGCCGTCAAACCCTTGGGTTCGAAATTAAATTCTCCTCTGCACCAAAGGTGACCAAAGGTTTTTGGCAAGCGTGCGAAGACATCGGCGTTAACAATGCCTATGTGATCGCCCCCGTGCAAGAGGGCTGGATGATGGCTAACAATGTGCAAGTTATTTCTCCCATCGACATACCGTCATATCTGAACTCGAACATCACGCCATGAGCATTCGTCCCCCCTTCACCGCCCCCACCCGTCACACCGACGCCGACAGCGCGCTTGCCCAAGTGCAGGCGCTGTACCAAACCAGCCTTGACCATTTGCGCTTGGCCATGAAGCAATTTGTGGCGGGCGCTGCGTTTGAGCAACGGGTGCGTGCGTATTACCCGTTTGTGCGCATTCACACCCAACAAGGGGCGCTGAAAAAGAGCAGTGACAGCGCGCATCTGAGTTACGGCTTTGTGGCCGAGCCTGGCCGCTACGAAACCACCCTCACCCGCCCCGATTTGTTTGCTGCGTATTACCGCGAGCAGTTCCGCTTGCTGCTGCAAAACCACGGCGGCACGCTTGAGGTGGGCATGAGCCATCAGCCTATTCCTGTGCATTTCTCATTCGCCGACAACGACCATGTGGAAGGCGAGATGAGTGCAGAGCGCCGCCAACTCATGCGCGAGGTGTTTGACCTGCCCGACCTCACCGCCATGGACGACGGCATTGCCAACGGCACATTTCAGGCGAAGCCCAATGAGCCGCAACCTTTGTCGCTGTTCACCGCGGCACGCATGGACTACTCGCTGCAACGCCTGCGCCATTACAGCGGCACCAGCCCCGAGCATTTTCAGAACTATGTGTTGTTCACCAACTACCAGTTCTACATCGACGAGTTTGTGCGTTTAGGCCACGAAGCCATGCAAGACCCCAACAGCGAATACCTTGCGTTTGTGGAGCCCGGCAATGTGGTCACACGCCGCGTTGGCTTGCCCGCGGAAGCCAACGATACCTTGGGCAAGGTGCCGCCACGTTTGCCGCAAATGCCCGGCTACCACTTGGTGCGCGCAGACCACACCGGCATCACCATGGTGAACATTGGCGTGGGCCCAGCCAACGCCAAAAACATCACCGACCACATCGCTGTGCTGCGCCCACATGCATGGCTGATGCTGGGCCACTGCGCGGGCTTGCGCAACACCCAACAACTGGGCGACTACGTGCTGGCCCACGGCTATGTGCGTGAGGACCATGTGCTGGACGAAGAGTTGCCGCTGTGGGTGCCCATTCCCGCGCTGGCCGAGATTCAAATCGCGCTCGAACAAGCGGTGAAAGATGTGACGCAATGCGAAGGCGCCGAGCTCAAACGCATCTTGCGCACAGGCACGGTGGCCAGCACCGACAACCGCAACTGGGAACTGTTGCCCGACAACACGCCGCAACGCCGCTTCAGCCAAAGCCGCGCCGTGGCGCTGGACATGGAAAGCGCCACGATTGCCGCGAATGGCTTTCGATTCCGTGTACCCTACGGCACGCTGCTGTGCGTGAGCGACAAACCGTTGCACGGCGAAATCAAACTGCCGGGCATGGCCAACCACTTCTACCGCGAGCGCGTGGACCAGCATTTGCGCATTGGCATGCGCGCCATTGAGTTGCTGCGCCAGCAAGGGCCAGCACAGTTGCACAGCCGCAAGCTGCGCAGCTTTGCTGAGGTGGCGTTTCAATAAACCTTACGCGGCATCGCCCATCTTCTCGCCCAAGCACACACCTTGTGCGGCTTGCCAAGCAGGGTTGAGCGCGATGGTGTTCTTGGGCCACAACAACACGACGGTAGAGCCCAACAAGAAGCGGCCCATTTCGTCACCTTGCTTCAAGCTCAAATCTTGGTCGTCATAGCGCCACTCACGCACCGTGCCGGGACGGGGCGGGTTGACCACGCCATGCCATGGGGTGGCCATGCTGCCCACGATAGTGGCGCCGACCAGCACCAACACGTATTGCTGAGGTGTTTCACCTGAAGCAGCAGGCATGTCAAACACGCACACCACGCGTTCGTTGCGCGCAAACAAACCGGGTACACCGCGCGCCGTGGCGGGGTTGACCGAGAACAAATCGCCCGGCACATGAATCATGCGGCGCAGGCGTCCCGCGCTGGGCATGTGGATGCGGTGGTAATCCTTGGGGCTGAGGTAAATCGTGGCGAACTCGCCATCTTGAAATTGGGCTGCCAAGGTGGCGTCGCCGCCCACCAGCGCTTGTGTGCTGTAGCTGTGGCCTTTGGCTTGAAACACTTGGTCGCCGTCGATGTGGCCCAACTGGCTGATGGCGCCATCGACGGGGCACACAAATGCGGCATCGGCCAAGGGGCGTGCGCCGGGCTTTAAGGCACGGGTGAAGAAATCGTTGAAGCAGGCGTACTGCGTGATGTCAGGCTGCGCGGCCTCGTCCATGTTGACTTGGTATTTGCCCACGAACCACTGGATCAAAGCATGGGTCCAACGACCGCAGCGCGCACGCGCCACAGCGCCCGCGAATTGCGTGAGCAGCTGCTTGGGCAAGATGTGTTGCAAGGCCACAAAGGTTTTTTCATTCATTTCGCAATTTTAGGCGGGCACAATGAAGCGCATGAGCACCCCACTTTTTGAATGCCAACACCTCGTCAAACGCTACGCCGACAACACGGTGGTGAACGATGTCTCTTTCAGCATCGCACCCGGTGAATGTTTGGGCGTCATTGGCCCCAACGGCGCAGGCAAAACCACCACGCTGCGCATGTGCTTGGGCCTTGCGCAACCGGACAGCGGCAACATCCACGCGTTTGGTTTGTCCATGCCCGAGGATGCGCTGGCCATCAAAGCGCGCTTGGGCGTGGTGAGCCAGTTCGACACGCTCGACCCCGACTTCACCTGCGCTGAAAACCTCATGGTGTTTGGCCGCTATTTCGGGATGAAGAAGGCCGACATTCAAGCGCGCATTCCGCAACTGTTGGAGTTTGCCGCGCTGACCCACAAAGCCAACGCCAAGCCGGGCGAGCTTTCGGGCGGCATGAAGCGTCGCCTGAGCTTGGCACGCGCATTGATCAACGACCCCGATGTGCTGTTGCTGGACGAACCCACCACCGGCCTTGACCCGCAAGCACGTCACCTGATGTGGGAGCGCTTGCAGCAACTCTTGCAACAAGGCAAATCGATTTTGCTCACCACGCATTTCATGGACGAAGCCGAGCGCTTGTGCCACCGCTTGCTGCTGCTCGATCACGGCAAAAAGATTGCCGAAGGCACACCGCGTGATTTGATCGCGCAGCACCTTGAGCCCGACGTGGTGGAGGTCTATGGCAATGGCGCGTTGGCCTTGGTGAACAGCCCCATCGCCACGTTGGCGCAACGCGTAGAGACCAGCGGTGAAACCGTGTTTTTCTACACCCAAGATGCCGCGCCCTTGCTGCAAGGCTTGAGCGCCCATGCGGGTCTGCGCACGCTGCACCGCCCTGCCAATTTGGAAGATTTGTTTTTAAAAATGACCGGACGCCAAATCCGCGAAGAAGGCTAAACCGCGATGACCACCTATTTCCGTTTCTGGCCCGTCTTCTTGCGCAACCTCTTGGTGTGGCGCAAGCTCGCCATTCCTAGCCTCGTGGCCAACATTGCCGAACCTTTGATGTGGCTGGTGGCCTTTGGCTACGGTTTGGGCGCGTTGGTGGGCGACGTGACCCTCGGCGAAGACAAGGTGCCCTACATCTTGTTCTTGGCCAGCGGCTCGATCTGCATGAGCGCCATGAACGCGGCCACCTTTGAAGCCTTGTACTCCGCCTTCTCGCGCATGCATGTGCAAAAAACATGGGATGGGATCTTGAACGCGCCCATGCGGTTGGACGATGTGCTGTTGGCTGAAATGCTGTGGGCCGCGTTCAAAGCGCTGTTCACCATCACCGCGATCTTGGGCGTCATGTTCGCACTGGGCATCACGCACAGTTGGAAGCTGCTCGCCGCTTGGCCCATTTTGTTGTTCGTCGGCATCACCTTCAGCTGCATTGCGTTGATCTTCAATGCGCTGGCCAAGGGCTACGATTTCTTCACGTATTACTTCACCTTGTTTTTGACGCCCATGATGTTTTTGAGCGGCGTGTTCTTTCCGCGTGATCAACTGCCCGGCATCGTGCGCGACATTTCGGCTTGGTTGCCGCTGACCCAAGCCATTGCGTTGGTTCGCCCGCTGTTCATGGACCAATGGCCCACCGATGTCGCACTGCACTTGGGCGTGCTGGCGGCGTACACGGTGGTCGCTTGGAAAATTGCCCTGCACTTGACCAAGAAACGGTTCAAAGCGTGACACCCGTCAGCCAACTCAACGCCATCACCCGCTAATATCTTTCTTTTGATTCAACCAGCTAAGGGAGTTTTCCAATGAGCATTCAAACCGTAGGCATCATCGGTGCCGGCACCATGGGCAACGGCATCGCGCAAGCGTGCGCCGTGTCAGGCGTGAACGTGGTGATGGTGGACATTTCTGAGGCCGCTGTGGCCAAAGGTGTGGCCACCATTTCAGGCAGCTTGGACCGCTTGATCAAGAAAGAAAAAATCACCGAAGCCGACAAAGCCGCGGCACTCGCCCGCATCAAAGGCAGCACCAGCTACGACGACCTCAAAGACGCGCAATTGGTCATCGAAGCAGCCACCGAAAACTTTGACCTCAAAGTCAAAATCTTGAAGCAAGTCGACGCTTTGCTCGACGCCAGCGTGCTGATTGCCTCCAACACCTCCTCGATCTCGATCACCCAACTCGCCGCCGTGACCACGCGCGCCGACCGCTTCATTGGCATGCATTTTTTCAACCCCGTGCCCATGATGGCACTGGTTGAAATCATCCGCGGTTTGCAAACCTCAGACGCCACACACGCGGCCGTGCACGAGCTGTCGACCCGCTTGGGCAAGAGCCCCATCACGGTCAAAAATGCGCCGGGTTTTGTGGTGAACCGCATCTTGGTACCCATGATCAACGAAGCCTTCTTTGTGTTGGCAGAAGGCCTGGCCACCGCCAAAGACATCGATGCGGGCATGGTGCTGGGCTGCAACCAACCCATCGGCCCCTTGGCCTTGGCCGACATGATTGGTTTGGACGTGTGCTTGGCGGTGATGGAGGTCTACCTCAACGAATACGGCGACAGCAAATACCGCCCTTGCCCACTGTTGAAAGAGATGGTGGCGGCCGGTCAATTGGGCCGAAAAACGGGCCGCGGCGTTTACGCCTACTGAACCACGTTCAACGGTCTGACACCCGCCTAGCGCCATGAAACTGGCTTTGCTCTCTGACATACACAGCAACTTGCATGCGCTAGAGGCCTGTTTGACGCATGCACAGGCGCAAGGGGCAGACCGCATCGCGGTGCTGGGCGATTTGGTGGGCTACGGCGCCTTTCCATCCGAGGTGGTGGCGCGCTGCCAAGCCTTGCAAAACCAAGGCGCCATTGTGCTGCGGGGCAACCACGAAGCGTTGGTGCAACGCCACGCGGGGATGACGCCGCAGACGGACCCAACGTCTGATCAAACACTGGGCAACCAAACGGCGGCGTGGACACACGATCAGCTCTCCCCCGCCCAGCGTTTTTGGCTAGAAATCTTGCCGCTCACGGCACACCTAGAGCAAACCTTGCTGGTGCATGCCAGTGCTGAGGCACCTGAGAAATGGCGTTACATCACCGACGAACGCCTCGCCGCCTTGAGCTTGGAGGCCGCTTGCGCAAACCCCAATGTGCGCTACGTGTTTGGCGGGCATGTGCACCACCCGTCGCTGTATTACCGTGGCACGGGGCGCCAATTGATGGCTTTCAAACCCATGGCAGGCGTGGCCATTCCGACACCGGCTCACCGCTGCTGGATTGCCACCGTGGGCTCGGTGGGCCAACCGCGCGATGGCAACCCACGCGCCATGTACGCGCTGTTTGACAGCACAGCCGCCACATTGACATTTCACCGTGTGGCCTACGACCACATGGCCGCAGCCCGTTGCGTGCGCGACGCGGGCTTGCCCGAGTTTTGTGCGCGCCGCTTGGAGACGGGACAATGAAACGCTTAGAAGCTGGCACCACCTTAGACGGTTTTTGCATTGGCGCATGCCTGCATGCAGGCGGCATGGCGCATATTTATGAAGTGACCTACGCAGACCAGCGACCAGCCCCGTTTACGATGGTCATGAAAGTGCCGCGCATGACGGCGGGTGACGGCGCCGAAAACATCGTCAGCTTTGAAGTCGAGCATCAAATCTTGCAACTGTTGCAAGGCAAGCACGTACCTCGGTTTGTGGCGGCTGGCGATTTGGTGACCTTGCCTTACTTGGTGATGGAACATGTGCCGGGTCAAACCTTGCAGCAACGACTCGATCACTTCACCCAACAACACGCACGTCCCAGCGCCGCCGACATTGCCCAAATGGGCGCAGCGGTGGCCCGTGCGCTGCACAGCCTGCACCAACAAAACACCTGCCACCTCGACCTCAAACCTGCCAACGTGTTGATGCATCCCGACGGTCATGCGGTGCTGCTCGACTTTGGCTTGTCATGCCACGCGCACTACCCCGACTTGCTCGCCGAAGAGTTGCGCAAAGCCGTGGGCTCGCCCGCATGGATCGCGCCTGAGCAAGTGGTGGGCGTACGCGGTGACCCGCGCAGTGACATCTTCGCGCTGGGTGTCGTGCTGTATGAGTTAGCCACGGGCGAGTTGCCTTTTGGTAACCCACAAACCAATGCAGGCATGCGCCAACGCTTGTGGATGGACCCCAAACCGCCGCGTCAATGGCGCGACGACTTGCCCGAGTGGCTGCAAGAAGTGGTGCTGCGCTGCCTAGAGCCCGAAGCCGCCAAGCGCTACCCCTCGGCAGCACATGTGGCATTTGACTTAGAAAACCCAGAAGACATTCAAGTCACAGCGCGTGGCCGTCAGCTGCAAGGCACGTCGTTTTGGACACATTTCAAACGCTGGTTCAAGGCCGCGGGCATGCACTACCAGCCCAGCGCCATGCCAACGCAACAAATTGACGAGGTGCCTATCGTCATGGTCGCCGTGCCAAACCACGAGGCGAGTGACGCCACGCTCTACGCGCTGCGCCAAGCCGTGGGCCGTGTCTTGAAAAATCGGCCCGGTGCGCGTTTGACCGTGGTGACGGTCATTTCGCACAGCCAAACCAGCGCGACAGAGAGTGCAAAAAGTGAAACATCGGTGCACCGCCAGCACCTGACGCAATTGCGCCAATGGGCTCAACCGCTGGACATCGCGCAACACCCCACGTCATTCCATGTGCTGGAAGCCGGTGACGTGGCGCACGCCCTGCTGCGCTATGCCGAAGGCAATCACGTCAGCATGATCGTGATGGGCGCTGCCACGCATGGGTTGCAAATGCAGCGGTTTGTGACCACCGTACCCATCAAGGTGGCGATGGAAGCGCCTTGCACCGTGATGCTGGTCAAACAGACGCTGCCTTTTGAGAGGCTCTGATCAATCGACCTTGGCGCCCGATGCCTTCACCACTTGTGCCCACTTCTTGTGCTCGGCATCGATGAACTTAGCAAAATCGGCCGGCGTATTGCCGCCAGGAATCGCGCCTTGCGACAACAACTTCTCTTTGATGGCGGGTGAATTCAAAGCCTTCGCCACTTCTTGTTGAATGCGCGTCACCACCTCAGGCGATGTGCCTGCGGGCGCCAGTAAACCAAACCACGAACTGGCGTCGTAGCCCTTCATGCTCGGGCCGCCCGCCTCTTCCACGGTCGGCACATCGGGCACTGCCGCTGAACGCTGGGCGCTGGTCACAGCCAACGCTTTGAGCTTGCCAGACTTGATGTGTGGAATAGACGAAGGTAAGTTGTCGTACATCACGTCCATCGAACCACCCAAGAGATCAAGCAATGCGGGGCCTGAACCCTTGTAGGGAAAGTGGACCATGTAGGTGCCGCTCATGCTTTTGAACAATTCGCCGGCCAAATGTATGGAGGTGCCGTTGCCGCTGGACGCCATGTTGAGTTTGGCGGGGTTAGCTTTAGCGTAGGCGATAAAGTCAGCCACCGTGTTGATGTTGCGTGACTTCGCCGTTTCGGCGTTAAGCACCATCACATTGGGAACACCGGCCACCACGGTGATGGGCGCAAAGTCTTTGATGGGGTCATAGGGCAACTTGCTGTAGAGAGCACGGTTGATGCCGTGCGTACCCACCGTCCCCATCAGTAAGGTGTAACCGTCGTTGGCTGACTTGGCGACAATGTCTGCACCGAGATTGCCACCTGCGCCAGCTTTGTTGTCCACAAAAAATGTTTGGCCAAATGCTTTGGTCAATTCCGGCGCCATGGCACGCGCCAAGATGTCGGTGGTACCGCCTGGTGCAAAGGGCACCACGATGCGCACGGGTTTGGCGGGCCACGCTTGGGCTTGTGCATGCAAACCCGTCAAAGCAGCAGCGCTCAACACAGCCGCTTGGAAGCTGAACTGCAATAAATTACGGCGTAAAAACATAACGTCTCCTGAATAGATTTTTTCTGGACCGATGATGCCACCGCGTTCACAGCTTTGCGGTCACCTAGGTGAAAGCGCGTGAAGTGATTACCCCAATAAAAAAAGCCACCCGACTTTTGGGTGGCTTTTGATGTCGCACAAAGGTGTGTGCAGTGGATCAGTCTGCGTAAACGCCTGCAGCCTGAATGATAGGACCCCACTTCGCGATTTCTGAAGCCACAAATTTCTTGTGCTCGACACCATCCACGCGCTTATCTGCCACGATGACGGCACCTAAAGCCTCTTGCTTCTTGATGAACTCGGGGTCCTTCAATGCGGCCTTCAAAGCTGCGTTGATTTTGGCGGTCGCATCTGCAGGCGTGCCTTTGGGAGCGTACAAACCATGCCAAATGGTGACTTCAAAACCTTTCAGGCCAGACTCTTGCAAGGTAGGCAAGTGCTTCAGAGCGGGTGTGGTCAAGCGCTTGCTTGTGGTCACAGCAAAAGCCTTGACAGTTTTTCCTTCGATTTGGCTGGTAGTGTTGGTGCTTTGGTCGCACAGCAAATCAATCTGGCCACCCATCAAGTCGTTCATCGCGGGCGCTGTGCCTTTGTAGGGCACGGTGGTCATGTCTGTCTTGATGGAGCTTTGGAACAACAAGCCGCACAGGTGTGAGGCAGCGCCCAAGCCCGCATTGCCCAAGTTGACCTTGCCTTTGTTTTGCTCAATCCAAACGGCCAATTCTTTGTAGGTCGTGGCGGGCAAGGTGGGACGACCGATCAAGGTCATGGGCACTTCGTTGACCATGCCCAAGTATTCAAAATCTTCCAAGGTGTTGTAAGGCATCTTGCGGTACAGCGCAGGCGATGTGGCCATGCCGATGTGGTGCAAGAAGATGGTGTGACCGTCTTGAGGTGCCTTGGCCACTTTGTTGGCGCCAATGGTGCCGCCAGCGCCAGCCACGTTTTCGACCACCACGTTGGCACCCAAAGGCTTGCGCATGGCTTCAGCCAAGTCGCGTGCCACGCGGTCCGTCGGGCCGCCTGCGGTGAAAGGCACCACGATGGTGACTGGCTTATCTTTGATCGGGAAATCTGCCGCTTGAACGCCAGTGATTGCAGCAAAAGCCAGCAGGCTCAGGGTAAACAGTTTTTTCACAAATATCTCCTTTTAGAACCCCAAATGGTAAAACCCGCGACACCGTTAAATGCCGCGGGTTTTACTTACTTTTTGACGATTTATGCACAAATGGCTCACTGGTAGGTGCGCGCGTCCTCAATCACCTTGCCATCGTTGGGCAAGCTGCCGATGGCCACGAAGCTAACGTCTGCGCGCAGCTTGGTGATGTCGCGCACGGCATCGCCAATTTTTTGCACCAAACCATCGGCCTCTGCGGCCTCAACTTTCAAGCTCATCTGGTCATTAGCCATCTCGCCCGTGACAACCAGTCGGGCGCGCGTGATCTCAGGGAAACGCTTGACCACCTCGGCCACTTGGCCTGGGTGCACAAACATGCCACGCACTTTGGTGGTTTGATCGGCACGCCCCATCCAGCCTTTGATGCGCACGTTGGTGCGGCCTGTCGGGCACTGACCCGGCAAGACAGCTGACAAGTCGCCGGTGCCAAAACGGATGAGGGGGTAATCGGGGTTGAGCGAGGTCACCACCAACTCGCCCACTTCACCTTCAGGCACAGGGTCGCCGGTGCCGGGGCGCACGATTTCAACAATCACACCTTCGTCCAACACCAAACCTTCGCGCGCTTCGGTTTCGTAGGCAATCAAGCCAAGGTCTGCCGTGGCGTAGCACTGGTAGCCCGCAATGCCGCGTGCCGCCAACCAGTCGCGCAAACTAGGGGGAAAGGCTTCGCCAGACACCAAAGCTTTGGTGACGCTGGGCAAGGCCACACCCATGTCTGCGGCCTTTTCGACAATGATTTTCAAGAAGCTGGGCGTGCCGATGTAGCCCGCAGGCTTCAACTCAGCCATGGCGCCCACCTGTTGCTCGGTTTGCCCTGTGCCGCCCGCAAACACGGTACAGCCGATGGCATGCGCGCCGGTTTCCATCATCGAGCCCGCTGGCGTGAAGTGGTAGCTGAAGCAGTTGTGAATCAGCTCATGGGGACGAAACCCTGCGGCGTAAATCGCACGGGCCATGCGCCAGTAATCGGGGCGTGCGCCTTCGGGCTCATAGATGGTGCCTGGGCTGGCAAACACGCGCGGCATGGCTTTGCCAAACGCAATGGCAGAAAAACCGCCAAAGATGTTGGTGGCGCGTTGGGCCTGTTGTTGCGCCAGCAATTCGTATTTGCGAATGACGGGGAGTTGGGCCAAAGCGGCACGGCTGTGAATGCTGGCGGCATCGACACCGGCCAACGAGGCCGCAAAAGCAGGTGCAGTTTTTTGCGCATGTGCCACTTGCTTTGGCAAGGCCGCCATCAAGGCCGCTTCGCGCTCCGCAGGGTTGCGCGTTTCAAGGGTGTCGTAATGGGAAGAGCTCGTCATGACTTGCATTCAAGGTGTGTGAAGTTACGCCAACCAACGTTTGCGGCGCTTGTAGCTCTTGGCGTCTTTGAAGCTCTTACGCTCACCGCCGCCCATGCCGAGGTAAAACTCTTTCACGTCTTCGTTGTTCGCCAAGTCAGAGGCGGCACCATCCATCACGATGCGACCCGACTCCATGATGTAGCCGTAGTCGGCGTACTTCAGCGCCATGTTGGTGTTTTGTTCGGCGATGAGGAAAGTGACTTTTTCTTTCTCGTTCAAGTCTTTGACGATGTTGAACACCTCTTCCACAATTTGTGGCGCCAAGCCCATCGAGGGCTCATCGAGCAACACCATATTGGGGTTGGCCATGATGGCGCGACCGATGGCGCACATTTGCTGCTCGCCACCCGAGGTGTAAGCCGCTTGCGAGGTGCGACGTGTTTTCAAACGCGGAAAGTAGTTGTAGACCTTCTCCAAGTTCGCAGCAATCTCGCCTTTGTCGCTGCGGGTGTAGCTGCCGGTGAGCAAGTTTTCTTCGATGGTCAAGTGGGCAAAACAGTGACGACCTTCCATGACCTGCACCACACCGCGCTGCACCAAATCGGCAGGCGTGAGGTTTTCAATGCGCTCGCCGCGAAACTCAATGCTGCCTTTGGTCACCGCACCGCGCTCGCCTTGCAGCAAGTTAGAAATGGCGCGCAAGGTGGTGGTTTTACCCGCACCGTTGCCGCCCAGCAAAGAGACGATGCTGCCTTCGGGCACTTGCAGCGAGACGCCTTTCAAAACCAAGATCACATGGTTGTAAATGACCTCGATGCCGTTGACGTTGAGAACGATGTTGTTGGCGCTCATAACTTACCTTGCTAAAAAAACGTTGCTGGTTGAACCAAACCTCAAACCCAAACATGTCGGGTGAGTTTGAGGTTTGGTGGCTCGCGAGAGCCACCAAACGATCAGCCGCTAGGGCTGATGTGCGTCAGATTAAGACTGGCAATCCGCAGGGGTGCGGCGTGTCAGCTTTTTCTCAGCGGCGTACTTGTCGGCATATTGCTTGACCAACGGCTTGATGATGGAGTCATCGGCTTCGATCCAGTCAGAGCTGTAATTCCACTTTTTGCCGTCCCAGGTGTGCACACGGGCAGCGCGCGAACCTTCGTGGTCCAAGCACGAGGTGCTGAGGGGCTTCATGACGGTGCCCAGGCCGAGCTTGTCGAGCGCCTTTTGGTCCAAGGTCAAGTTTTCCAAACCGTAACGAATTTGCTCGCCATTCATGACCTTGCCTTTGCCATAACGGCTTTGGGCTTGACGCACGCCTTCAACCGCCAACGCAGCGCTGACCATGCCGCGGTTGTAGAGGGTGGTGCCCACTTCTTCCGCAGGGCCTGTGCCCATCTTTTTGCCGTGCACATGGGTCTTGATGTCAGCAATGACTTTGCCGCCTTCGCCAGTGGCGACCAAACCGTTGTAGCCCTTGGCAGCTTCACCCACGTCTTTGACGTCTGGCTCAGCAGCAGACCACCACACGCCGTACATTTTTTCGCGTGGATAGCCAGTGGCCACGGCTTCTTTCAAAGCAGCCGAGTTCATCACACCCCAGCCCCACAGCAAGACGTAGTCAGGACGGGCTTGGCGCACTTGCAACCAAGTGGCTTTTTGCTCGACACCAGGTGCCGTCACAGGCAAGAGTTGCAGGTCAAAGCCTTGCATCTTGGCGCGCTCTTGTAAAAGGGGAATCGGCTCTTTACCGTATGGGCTGTCGTGGTAGACCAAAGCAATTTTCTTGCCCTTGATGTTGCCACCTTCTTTTTTGGTGATGTGCTGCATCAAGATGTCAGCACCAGACCAATAAGTACCCATCAATGGAAAATTCCACTTGAACACTTGACCGTCGCTGGACTCTGAACGGCCATAGCCGCCAGTGATGAGCGAGTTTTTGTCGTTGGGCGCTTTTTCAGTCAAGGCAAAGGTGATGCCGGTCGACAAAGGCTGGAACACTGCGCCTTGTGACTTGCCTTTCAGTCGTTCGTAGCACTCTACGCCACGGTCTGTGGCGTAAGCGGTATCGCACTCTTCGTAGGCGATCTTCACGCCGTTGATGCCGCCATCGCGTGCATTGATCAGCTTCAAGTAGTCCGCGTAACCGTTGGCCCATGGCACACCGTTAGGCGCGTATGCGCCGGTGCGGTAAGGCAGCACGGGAAAAAACTGCTCTTTGGCTTGCGCCTGAGCCGAGGTAGTGATCAAAGCACTGGACATACCAGTCGCAGCGACGGCCACAGCCATCATGAGGGAACGAATTTTCATTTTGAAGTCTCCTTAGAAAAATTATGCAAACACCCGAAAAACGAATCAGTGTGGGAAGGGCCACAAACGCAACTTTTGCTTGCCCATGCTCCACAACTTAGCCAAGCCATGAGGCTCAACGATCAAGAACCAAACAATCAATGCACCGAAGATCATTTGCTCGGCATGGGTCAATGCCGCAGTGCTGACCTCAAGGCCCACCATGGCACCCAGCGAAGGCAGCACCAAGTTGATAACGATCGGCAACACGATGATGAACGCTGCCCCAAAGAAGCTGCCCATGATGGAGCCCATGCCGCCCAAAATGACCATGAACAACAACTGGAACGAACGGTCCACCGAGAACGCCGCTGGCTCCCAAGAACCGAGGTAAACAAAGGCCCACAAAGCGCCAGCCACACCCACGATGAACGAGCTGACCGCAAAGGCGCTGAGCTTGGCGTACATGGGGCGAATGCCAATCACGGCGGCCGCCACGTCCATGTCGCGAATGGCCATCCACTCACGACCGATGGCGCCACGCACCAAGTTTTTGGCCAACAAGCCAAACACCACCAAGAAGCTCAAACAAAAAACGTACTTTTCAAATGGTGTGTTGACGGACAAGCCAAACACTTGCAAATCAGACACCGAAGCTGTGCCCGATGCTGAGTCATTGGTGAACCACTTGATACGCAAGAACGCCCAGTCGCAGAAGAACTGCGCAGCCAATGTCGCCACGGCCAAATACAAGCCCTTCACACGCAAGCTGGGAATGCCAAAGAACATACCAACCAAGGTAGCAAAGAACCCACCCATCAGAATCGCCACGATGAGCGGCATGCCGTCAATGCGGACAAAGAAGTTGTACGCGGCGTAGGCCCCCACCGCCATGAAGGCACCTGAACCCAAAGAAATTTGACCGCAATAGCCCACCAAGATGTTCACCCCCAAAGCGGCGAGCGACAAGATGAGGAAAGGAATCAAAATGGCGCGCAGCATGTATTCGTCGGCGAGCATGGGCACGCCGATGAAGGCGAAGGCAATCAGCAACAACACGCCAATGCGGTCTTGCGTGATCGGGAAGATCTGTTGATCTGCCTTGTAAGTCGTTTTGAATTGACCGTTTTCTCTGTAAAACATGTTTCTTTTCCTTACACGCGGTCGATGATTTTTTCGCCAAACAAGCCTTGCGGACGAACCAACAAGAAGCCCAAGGCCAACACATACGCGAACCAAATTTCAATGCCGCCGCCCACGTACGGGCCGAGGAACACTTCAGACAATTTCTCGCCCACGCCGATGATCAAGCCGCCGATGATGGCGCCGGGCACCGAGGTCAAGCCGCCCAAAATCACCACGGGCAAGGCACGCAACGCGACGGTAGACAACGAGAACTGCACGCCCAACTTGGAGCCCCAAATCATGCCAGCCACCAAGGCCACCACACCGGCCACGCACCAAACGATGACCCAAATGCGGTTGAGCGGAATACCAATGGACTGGGCCGCTTGGTGGTCATCGGCCACTGCGCGCAGCGCACGACCGGTGGTGGTTTTTTGGAAAAACACACTGAGCAAAGCCACCAAGCCAGCGGCGATGAACGCCGCCACCAAGTCTTCTTGGTTGATCATGATGCCGCCGTCGAAGGTGGACTCCATGAGCATCCAAGGCTCTTTGGGCATGCCCACGTCGATCTTGTAAATGTCGCTGCCGAAGATGGATTGACCCAAACCGTCGAGGAAGTAGGTGATGCCCAACGTGGCCATCAACAAGGTGGTGCCTTCTTGGTTGACCAAGTGGCGCAACACCAAGAACTCAATCACCCACGCCACCACAAACATCACAGCAGCGGCGCCGGCGAAGGCCAGCAAGTTGACGAGCACAAAGTTGTCGATGCCAGTGAGCGCAGGAATCCACTCGCCAAAGCGGGCCATGGCCAGCGCAGCAAACAAGACCATCGCACCTTGCGCAAAGTTAAACACGCCAGAAGCTTTGTAAATCAGCACGAAGCCGAGGGCGACCAACGAATACAGCATGCCTGCCATGAGGCCGCCGAAAAGGGTTTCAAGAAAAAATGCCATGTTCTTGTCCTTAGTGAGAAGTGCCGAGGTAAGCACTGATGACTTCCTCGTTGTTACGCACCTCATCGGGGGTGCCGTCGCCGATCTTTTTGCCGTAGTCGAGCACGACCACGCGATCAGAAATGTCCATCACCACGCCCATGTCGTGTTCGATCAAGACGATGGTGGTGCCGAACTCGTCGTTCACATCCAAGATGAAACGACACATGTCTTGCTTTTCTTCGACGTTCATACCAGCCATGGGTTCGTCGAGCAGCAACACTTGGGGTTCGAGCGCCAGCGCACGGCCCAAGTCCACACGTTTTTGCAAACCGTAAGGCAACTGGCCGACGGGCGTTTTGCGGAAGGCTTGAATCTCCAAAAAGTCGATGATGCGCTCCACCTTTTCGCGGTGCATCATTTCTTCTTTTTCGGCGGGACCGATGCGTAGAGCTTGCATCAGGATGTTGCTCTTCATGCGCAGGTTGCGACCGGTCATGATGTTGTCGAGCACGCTCATGCCTTTGAACAAGGCCAAGTTTTGGAAGGTGCGCGCAATGCCCATGGTGGCCACTTGGTGGCTGTCCATGTGACCGAAAGTCTGACCACGGAAGGTGATGGAGCCTTCTTGCGGGGTGTACACGCCGTTGATGCAGTTGAGCATGGAGCTCTTGCCCGCACCGTTGGGGCCAATGATGGCGCGCACTTCGTGCTCTTTGACGTTGAACGAAATATCGGTCAGCGCCTTGACGCCACCGAAACGCAAACTGATGTTTTTGACGTCAAGAATGACGTCGCCGATTTTCTTGCTCATGCTGCTTTCCCCACAGGCGCGAAGGTTTTGGCATCAGACAGCTTGAGCGTGGCGCTCACGCTGCCAGTGCGACCGTCTTCAAACTTCACCACGGTTTCAATGAATTGCTCGGTGGCACCGTTGTACAAGGCACCCACTAAGGCGTCGTATTTTTCAGCGATGAAACCGCGACGCACTTTGTTGGTACGGGTGAGTTCACCGTCGTCGGCATCGAGTTCTTTGTGCAACACGAGGAAGCGGCTGACTTGGCTGCCAGCCAACAGTTCGTCAGCGGCCAAGTCGGCGTTGACTTTTTCGACGCATTCTTTGATGAGGCCATACACCTCTGGTTTTTGGGCCAAGTCGGTGTAACCGGCATAAGGCAAGTTGCGGCGCTCGGCCCAGTTGCCTACGGCGTCAAAGTCGATGTTGATCATCACGCACACTTTTTCGCGTTGGTCACCATAGGCCACCACTTCTTTGATGTGCGGGAAAAACTTGAGTTTGTTTTCCACATACTTAGGTGCAAACATCGCGCCGTCGTTGCTGCCGCCTTTGATGCGGCCCACGTCTTTGACGCGGTCGATGATTTTCAAATGCCCGTGAGCATCCAAGAAGCCCGCATCGCTGGTGTGGTACCAGCCATCGGCGGTCAGCACTTCGGCGGTGGCTGCGTCGTTCTTGTAATAGCCTTTAAGCAAGCCGGGCGACTTGACCAAGATTTCACCGTTGTCAGCCACTTTGATTTCAACACCGGCACAAGGCACGCCCACGGTGTCGGCACGCGCTTCGTGGTCGGGCTGCAAGCAGACGAACACGGCGGTTTCAGTAGAGCCGTAGAGTTGCTTCAAGTTCACGCCGATGGAGCGGTAGAAGCTGAACAGGTCGGGACCAATCGCCTCACCCGCGGTGTAGGCCACGCGCACGCGGCTCATGCCGAGGTTGTTGCGCAATGGGCCGTACACGAAGAAGTTGCCCAAGGTGTAGAGCAAGCCGCCCAGCAAACCAATCGATTGGCCAGCCATTTTGGTGGGACCGTATTTGCGGGCCACATCCATGAAGAAATGGAACATGCCGCGCTTGATGGCGCCGGCGTCTTCCATGCGAATCATCACGCTGGTGAGCAAGCCTTCAAACACGCGAGGTGGCGCGAAGTAGTAGGTGGGGCCGATTTCTTTCAAGTCGATGGTGACGGTGGCCGCGGACTCGGGACAGTTCACCACATAGCCACAGTACAACCACTGCGCGTAGCTGAAGATGTTTTGGCCAATCCATGCGGGTGGCAAGTAAGCCAGCACGTCCTCTTCAGAGGCGAGCTTGTCAAACGTTGCACCCGCTTCGGCACGGTTGATCAGCGAGTAATGCGTGTGGACCACGCCTTTGGGATTGCCCGTGGTGCCAGAGGTGAAGAACATGGCGCCCACGTCTTGGGACTTGGCCTTTTCGACTTCGGCACGGAAGAACGCGGGGTGTTGCTTGGCATACACCTCACCCGCAGCCAACAACTCATCGAGCGAGGCCAAGCCCGGTTCGTCGTACTTGCGCAGACCGCGTGGGTCATCAAAAAAGATGTGCGAAATTTGTGGGCACTGCTCGCGAATTTCGAGCAACTTGTCGACCTGCTCTTGGTCTTCCACCACGCAGAAGCGCACTTCGGCGTTGTTGAGCGGGAACACACATTCAGGGCCTGCGGCATCTTGGTACAACGGAATGGGAATCGCGCCCAATGACTGCGCGGCCAACATCGTGGCGTACAGGCGAGGACGGTTAGAACCGACCACCACCAAATGCTCACCGCGCGTCAAGCCGGCTTGGTGCAAGCCGCACGCCATGCGCTCCACCAAATGGGCCATGTCAGCCCAAGTGGTGGTTTGCCAAATGCCGTATTCCTTCTCGCGCATGGCGGGGGCCTGTGGGCGCTCGCTGGCATGTTTGAGTAACAGTCGGGGGAACGTGGTCTGCATTCCGAGTCCTTGTTCAAATGTTCAATTTCGACGAATGTGGCTGTCTCGTTTGAGACGAGATAACCAAGTTGGGCGCGATCGTAGGACGATGTTTGACGCCAAGTTGTCGTTTCGACGACAATCTAGGGTAGACACCTACGAGGACTTACCCGAGTCTTACCTCTCAAAAAGACAGTGATAACTTAGGACTTCTATGGCGACAGAATCCAGCGTTTTTCAACGACGTCGCGCACCCAGCGCCGCTGAAACCAGCCAAATTCCATGGCTGGCTTTGCTCACGCCGGAGGAGCGCGCGCGCATCACGCCCCAACTGGTGGTGAGTGACCCCATGCCCGGCGATTACGTGTGCCGCATGGGTCGCTCTGCGACGTTCTGGTTTGGCGTGATCGAAGGCTTGCTCAAGATGAGCACCGACAGCGCGAGCGGGCGCACCATCACCTTCACCGGTGTGCCGCCGGGGGGCTGGTTTGGCGAAGGTACGGCCATCAAACGCGAGCCCTACCGCTACAACATCATGGCTTTGCGTCGCAGCGTGGTGGCAGGCTTGCCCATCGACACGTTTCATTGGTTGCTGGACAACTCCATTGGCTTCAACCGCTTTGTGATGAACCAACTCAACGAGCGTTTGGCGCAGTTCATCGAAGCCCGCGAGATTGATCGCTCCAACAACCCCGATGTGCGTGTGGCGCGCAACTTGGCCGCGCTGTTTAACCCAACTCTGTTTCCGGGCGTGGGCGAAATGCTGCGCATCACCCAGCAAGAACTGGCATATTTGGTGGGGCTGTCACGCCAACGCGTCAATGTGGCCCTCAACACCTTGCAAGAGCAAAGCGCAATTCGCATTGAATACGGCGGCATGCGCGTGCTCGACTTGACCGCCCTTCGCGCCTACGGCACAACGACCTAAGCGGCAAACGCTGGGCCGCCACTCGTTAAACTCATCGCCTTACTTGCACCGCTTATGTCAGACACACCTCAAGAACTCACACGACTCAACAAACGCATGGCCGAACTCGGCCTGTGCTCACGCCGCGAGGCCGATGCGTGGATTGAACAAGGCTGGGTGTTGGTCAATGGCCGCCCCGCTGAAATGGGCGTGAAGGTTGGCCCCCAAGACCGCGTTGAGGTGGACCCACGCGCCAAGGGCCACCAAGACACACAAGTCACGATTCTTTTGCACAAGCCCATGGGCTATGTGAGCGGCCAAGCCGAAGACGGGCATGAGCCCGCCATCATGCTGATCAACCCGCGCACGCATTGGGCGGGCGACTCGTCCAAACGACGCTTCACGCCCCCACATTTGCGCAGCCTCGCCCCTTCGGGCCGACTCGACATCGACTCCACAGGCTTGTTGGTGTTGACGCAAGACGGCCGTGTCGCACGCCAACTGATCGGCGAAGACTCGGAGATGGAAAAAGAATATTTGGTGCGCGTGACCTACACCGGCCACGAAAACACCGCCGCGGCCACCGCCGCATCTGCCACGTATGGCGGCAGAGCCAACCAGCTCAGCGCCATTGGCGACCACGACCGCGTGACCAACAACGTGCAGGCTGTGTTTCCGAAGGCGCAGCTCGAACGCTTACGCCACGGCTTGAGCTTGGACGGCAAACCTCTCAAACGCGCACAGGTGGAATGGCAAAACCCAGAGCAACTTCGCTTTGTGTTGACCGAAGGCAAAAAGCGCCAAATTCGCCGCATGTGCGAACAAGTCGGCCTACAGGTCGTTGGACTCAAGCGCATCCGCATTGGACACGTGCAACTGGGGCAGTTGCCTGCGGGGCAATGGCGATATTTAGGCACTAATGAACGCTTCTAAATAATAAAAACAATTATTTAGTATTAACAAAAGTATGATTCGGGCTTTGCCGCCCTAGTCTTGAGCGCAAGGACTCTGGCATCACACCGCCAGAGACCATGACGCCCGAACAATTCATCCAGACTTGGCACAAAAAAAACCTCAACGAAGAACAAGGTGCACAAGCGCATTTTGAAGACCTGTGCAGCCTGTTGGGCGTGCCCAAGCCCCGCGACTTAGGCCATTACTGCTACGAGCGAAAAGGTGCCTTGGCCGAAGGCCGCACCGGCTACGCCGACGTCTGGAAAGACCGCCACTTTGGCTGGGAAAACAAAGCGCCGGGCGAGAACCTGAACAAAGCCCTGGACCAACTCAAGCGCTACGCCAGCGCCTTGAACAACCCACCTCTGCTGGTGGTCTGCGACCGTGAACGCATCGAAATTCACACCAACTTTCAGAACTACCCCACCGAGGTCCACCGCATTGGCTTGCTGGACATCGGCACACCAGAAAACCTGCAAAAGCTCAAATGGGTGTTCACCGATCCTGACAAGCTCAAGCCCCTCAAATCATCTGCCGCCATCACCGAAAGCGCAGCTGCCAAGTTTGGTGCCGTTGCAAAATCCATGCGAGCTGGCGATAAAGATCGAAACAAGGTAGCGCACTTTTTGGTGCAATGCGTGTTCTGCATGTTTGCCGAAGACGAAAACCTGCTGCCATCGGGCGCATTCACCAGTCTTCTTTCAAAAGTCACCCAAAACCCCGAACGCGCAGCGAGTCGCTTGGCCGCGCTGTTTCAGACCATGCAATTGGGTGGCGACTACGGCGATATTCCTGTCGAGTGGTTTAACGGCGGCCTGTTCAAACACATCGACATTCCTACACTGACGCAAACCAACCTTCAACAACTGCACAGCACTGCCTCTGAATACGATTGGCGGGCCATCGACCCCACGATTTTTGGCACCTTGTTTGAAAACGGCCTGGATTCAGATGAGCGCTCGCAACTGGGTGCCAACTACACCGACACAAACACGATCCAGAAAATCATCACGCCACTGATCAACGAGCCCCTGCTTGCAGAGTGGGCGCAGGTCAAAGCCCAAATCATTGGGCACAAAAAAACAACCAAGAGCAAAGGCAAAAAAGCCAGCCAAGAAGTCAAAGCGATCTATGAAGCCTTCCAGCTGCACCTGAGCCATTTCCGAGTGCTGGACCCCGCTTGCGGATCTGGAAATTTCCTGTACTTGGCGCTCAAAGCCCTGCGTGATGTAGAGCGATTCGTCAGCATCGAAGCCCAAGAACTGGGACTGGCACCTGAACTGGTCATGCAAACCGGCCCGCACAACATTTTGGGCATCGAGATCAACGCCTTTGCCGCCGAACTGGCCCGCGTGACAGTCTGGATTGGCGACATCCAATGGTGCCAACGCAACGGCGAACCTCTGTCGAGCCGCCCGATCCTCAAACCCCTGGACAGCATCGAACACCGCGACGCCCTGCTCACGCCCAAAGGCAAAGAAGCCGAGTGGCCGCAGGCCGATGTGATTGTGGGCAACCCCCCGTTTTTGGGTGACCGCAAAATGATTCGCGAACTGGGCGAGACTTACACCGCATCGCTGCGCAAGACTTACGAAGGACGCGTCCCCGGCGGCGCGGACTTGGTTTGTTACTGGTTTGAAAAAGCACGTCTGCAAATCATCAATGGCCACCTGCAACGCGCTGGACTGGTCTCCACCAACTCGATCCGAGGCGGTGCCAACCGCAAAGTGCTGGAAGCCATCACCGCTGAAATGCCCATTTATGAGGCATGGAGCGACGAACCTTGGGTCAACGAAGGTGCGGCAGTTCGCGTCTCGCTGATTGCGTTTGGCCGCTCAAACAACGCGCCGAAACTGGATGGCCAAGCCGTACCTGTGATCACTGCGGATTTGAGCCATGGCAACTTGTCTGGCGACACCGATTTGACCAAGGCGAAGAAGCTCGGAAGCAATGCGGGTGCGTCGTTTATCGGTACGCAGAAAAACGGACCTTTTGATGTGCCCGGCGACATCGCCAGAGAATGGCTCAAGCTGCCGAACCCCAACGGCAAATCCAACAAAGAAGTGTTACGTCCTTGGGCAAATGGCTTGGATGTCACACGTCGGCCCCAAGATATTTGGGTCGTTGATTTCGGTTGCGACACACCTATGGCCAGCGCCGCATTGTTTGAACAGCCGTTTGCACATGTGCAAGAACACGTCAAGCCTACGCGTGCCAACGTGCGGCGCGACAAACACAGAACACACTGGTGGATTTACGGCGATGCACGGCCCGGTCTGCGAACGGCCTTGTCAACCGTTGAACGGTATGTGGTCACCCCCATGGTCGCCAAACACCGCATTTTTGCTTGGTTACCCGCCGTGCAAATACCTGAAAACCTGTGTGTGGCCATCACGCGATCTGACGACACACTATTCGGCATCCTGCACAGCCGATTCCATGAACTGTGGTCTTTGCGCTTGGGCAGTGCTCTCGAAGATCGCCCACGCTACACCCCCACCACCTGTTTTGAAACCTTTCCCTTCCCCGACAAGCTGACCCCGGCTGATACCGCACACCAGCAAACTGAATCGGTCGATGGCGTACTCATCCCGGCTCAACTTGCTGACGCGGCGACCCACAAAACCCGCAGCATCGCGTTCAACATCGCCAAAGCTGCCTCCCACTTGGTGCAAACCCGCGACAACTGGCTGAACCCGCCCGAATGGGTGGAGTGGGTGCAAAGCCCGGAAGAAGCCGCCGCCGGCTTCCCCATGCGTGCAGTGGCCAAAAATGGGCACGAAGCTGAACTCAAAAAGAAGACGCTGACCAACCTATACAACGCCCGCCCCGCTTGGCTGTCCATGGCCCACGAAGCCATCGACAAAGCCGTGGCCGCCGCCTATGGCTGGACCGACTACACGCCCGCTATGTCGGACGACGAAATCCTCAAACGCTTGCTGGCCCTGAACCTGAGCCGCACTTCTTCGAATGACACCGCAGCCGCGCTGAATGACAAGGATCAGGACGATGCAACAGAACATTGAGCAGGCCGACACGGACAACAGCTTTGCGGCGAACCGAAAAACACCTTATGTGACCATCGCGTTCGAAGATGCCTCTTGCTGGCCCTTGGTTCAGGATTTGCTCCAGCAACAGGTGGATGCTGATGTGTTGTTGATTGACGTCAACAAGCTGCTTCAATACGAACAGCTCAAGCCTTTTGAGCGTTATGCGCGCCATCTTGTCCAACACCTTGGATGGCGCGAATGCTTGGACACGCCCGTGGAAACACTGGCGCGCACGGATGTATTGCATGTGCTGGTCGCACCGAATGACAACAATGCGAGCTTTGGCGCTTCCGAGGGCTTGAGCTTGTTGCTGGCGTTCGCCCAGATTTTTCAGACAGAAACCGTCGTCCAAACAAGTCGCGGGGTTTTGATGAACTTCACGGACTTGCCGAGCTTCAAGTCGGCCAGCGTTAAGGCCGAACAACTGCTGGTTGAAGTCAAAGCACATTTGCCCCTGATGGATGAAATCCATGTGTGGTGCGACTTCTATGCCTCTGGCCTGTGGGACAAGCGCGGGGCAATGCTCGGTTACGACATTAAGACCTTGCCATGGGATTTGATTCGCCGACTGTCTGCATGGCAGTGGGATCACGACTTCACCATTGATCCACCAGAACACATGGGCAGCGATGCTTGGTGGGACAAACACACCACCCAAGGCTGCGCACTCGCACGCGAAGTACAAAACGCTGTCGGACCGCAGGTGCGGGTGATGGTCCATGAGGTGGGTGGTCCATTGTGGATTGGTGATGTGCCGTTGGAGCCGAGGTCAGAGGACACAAGCTCTTCAATTGAAAAGGCCAATTCTGAAGGAGAAAATTGATGACGGACTGCAGACAAAATTTGATGCGGCAACTCCTTGCCAAGAATGCGCAAGCCATCGTGCAGCGACTGCTAGATGACTGTGTGAACCAGTCCAAGACACATCCACCCGTTCAGCTTGAACGGTCCATGTGTGAAAGGCATTGGGAAGAAATCAAAGTCATTGCCCATCATTGGGGTGGGCCTGTCCCTTTTGACTACGACGAAATCGAACGCGTCATGGCGGAGTTTTTCGCAGATCGCCTCGTCAGATTGCCCGCTCACGAGCAAGCGACACTGTGCATGGGGCTCATGGGCGTTGACGATTTACCCGAGGATGCACTCAACAATGCGTCTAAAAAATTTCAACTCGATGGATTGCGAACTGGACAGATCCTGAATGTCTTGTTGGAAGACTTGATGTCATTTGTCGCCGGCGGGCATGCCCCCGACGCCTACGAGCCCACTGAAGTCGAAGAATTTATCATCCAAGTCGATTTCATGGAGTCAAGGTTGAAATACTTTCGCGACGCACACCAAGAACTAGCGCGTAGCCACGCGATAGACCTGCGTCAAAGCTTAGTTGCAGAACTGCGTACATGTGCGAAAAACACGCCCGCTTTCAACCTCACGGATGAGGGATGCCGATCTCACTGGGATGAAATTTGCGTCATGTCACAAATGGGCGGAGATCACGCCTTGTACTGGGTGCTAATGTCTACGCTCGACGAGTCGGCTATGAGCGCGATCAATGCGTTGCCTGAAGAAGAGAGATACGCTTTGTGGGCGAATAGTCGGACAGGTCAAGACTGGGTCGAGAACTGCGACTGGAAAGAGTTTCCAGTTGATCTACATATGAACAACGATGGCTTGATCGAAGCCGCTGAAACTGTGCGCGCACAATTACTGTCTTCGGGCGTGTCCTAGATTTTGTGTAAACGGTCTAATGGCAGGAAACTGCCTTCATCTTCAAAGGAAGAGAAATGACCGTAAGCAACGAACTCATAGACCGCCTTCTGGCGGATTACAAAAAACCTGAAGACCTCATCGGAG
>CAUPRM010000012.1:0-63970 GCA_963513725.1 uncultured Limnohabitans sp.
ACTTGGGCATTTGGCCAGACAACATCCTCACCAAAAATGCAGCAGGGCAAGTCACCAACGTTGCGAACCCCTTTGACGGCAACTATTTCACTGCGACGAGCAGCGCCGACATTGGTGCCGTGACCGCAGGCAATGGCTACTTCGTCATCATCACCAACGTGCCCGACAAGGTGTGTGCTGCGGTGGCCGGTATGTTTGGCGCCTCGGCTTGGCAAATCCAGATCGGCGATGAGAACGGTTACTACGCCATGCCCACAACCGCAATTGGCGGTAACACGCAACCGACGGACGTGAAGTTGGCGGGTACGGACCGCATCAATCTGGCCAACCTGAATGCCAAGTGCGGCACCGCGGCCCCCCGTAAAACCATTTATTTGTATTTCCCCCTTTAAGCCTGGCAACCATGCCTTGGTTTCAAAAAGGAGGATGAGTAAAGCATTAAATACAAATTTTTTGTTGAATTTACCAAATAGTAATACTAAATGGTATTTTTGACTGTATAGTTCTCAACACATCAAGACGATGTACAACCAATTAACAAAGAGGTATTAAAAATGAAAATTAATTCACAAATCAAATCGCTGGGTCAGCAAGCGGGTTACACCCTGATTGAGTTGGCCATCGCCATCTCCATCATTTCGGTGTTGGTGGTCAGCGCCTTGTTTGGCGTGCAAAAAATCATCGACAACAACAATGTCAATGCGACAAGCCAGCAAGTGAGTTTGGCCACGACAAATATTGCCAAGTTCGCCGCCATGTTGTCTGACAAAACGTTTATCAAAGACACAAACGTCGCCGCCAATTTGGGCATCTGGCCAGACAACATCCTCACCAAAGCTGCTGGATTAGTCACCAATGTTGCCAACCCATTTGGTGGCAATTTCTACACCGCCTCGAACTCAGCTGCCGTCGGTGCTGTCGCGCCGGGTAATGGTTACTACATCTACATCACCAACGTGCCCGACAAGGTGTGTGCTGCGGTGGCCGGTATGTTTGGCGCTTCGACTTGGGAAATTCGCGTTAACGATGAGACTGCTGCTGTCGCCATGCCAACCGTGGCTACTTCAATTGCAGTGGGCACTGTAGTGAAAGCTGCTGGTGCAGACCGTATCAGTTTGGCCAACTTGAACACGGCGTGTGGCTCAGTAGCAGCACGCAAAACTGTGTATTTGTTCTTCCCCCTGTAATTCACGGCGGTTTGAGTCCATTGAACCCGAACACAAATGTCGCGTTTTTGCCCATGCCTTGTGGTGTGGGTGGCGGCGCGCCCATTTGTGTTGCTATCTCTACAACTGAAAGTCTCTGAGCATGCCTCAATTAAACCGATGGTGGTGTTTCGCCCTGTGCGCCATCGCCACAGCTGGCAGTGCCCAAACTCAAGACCCCTCGATCTCTGCATCGCGTGTGGCCCTCGATGTGGAGTGGGTCCGCTCCCCCCGTGCCGTCTTGAGTTTGGACAATGGTCTCACCACCCAACAACGCGCCATCGCTGCCACATCGGCGGCAAGGCCTGTGATGCTCGAAGCCAACACCACCCGCTACGGACGTCGACAGGTTTGGAGCATTGAGCAGTCTGAAAAACGCTTGTCCAGCGCCCTAGAGCGTTGGGCCCAGCTCGCGGGTTGGCAACTGGTGTGGGAGGCGGAGCGTGACTTTGCCATCGAATCCAACCTGCACTTGGAAGGCGAATTTTTAAAGGCAGTGGGCACCGTGATGCAGTCGCTGGCTAACACCGACTACCCGTTGCAGGCCAAGGCCAACAGCGCGACATTGACCCTCCGAATTTCAAGGTACCAAGATGCTGGCGTTCAATAAGCTGTCCATCGCGCTGAGCCTCGCGTTGCTGGGCGGATGCGCTCAAGATTTGCATCAAAAAATCTCCAACGATCAAATGGAGACGCAAGCCCGAGGTGAAGTGGCCCAGACGTTGATTCGTAAAAAGCAAGTGGCCAGCCCCTACTTGGTGGAAGAAAGCCTGCCGCGTTTCACCACACGTTCGGTGCCCTACGAACGCATCGACAAATTGCCCGTGCATTTGGGCAAAGTGACCATGCGCGTGCCAGGTCGCCACAGCTTGAGCAGCGTGGGCGAGATGGTGCAGCGCTTGATCGAGATTCCTGTGGTCTTGACCCCCGATGCCTTGCTCGATGTGGCGCTCTTTGCGCCTGGACAAGCTGCGGGCGCTGCCACGCTAGGCGCCAATGTGGGGTCGAACGCCGGTGTCAGCAAGGCGATGCAAGACAACAACGACATCAAACAACGTGCGGTCGATGCGGGCGCTAACCAAGCGACGTTCACCGACAAAGAGCTGAGCAGCACCTTCGAGCTGAACTACAGCGGCACCGCGACGGGCTTGTTGGACTACATCGCCGTTCGTGCGGGCGTGCAGTGGCAGTACCAGCAAGGGCGCATCACGTTTTCGCGCGTGGTGACACGCTCGATGTCCGTCAAGGCGTTGGCCGGTGGTTTGAAAACAGCGGGTGCCGTCAGTATGGGCGGTGGCATGACCGCCACGGCCTCAGCCGAAAGCGATGTGTGGCCCATGCTGGAAGCCACGTTGAAGAATTTGATCTCGCCACGCGGTCGCATTCAAGTGGACCCCAAAAACGGCACCGTCACCGTCACCGATGCCCTGCAAAACGTGAATGCCGTGTCTAAGTTTCTCGACAAACAAAACGACACCATGCTGCGCCAAATCGTGCTCGATGTTGAAGTGCTGCAAGTGGACTTGAAGCAAGAACACGCCTCTGGCATCGACTGGAGCGTGGTGAGCCGTGGACTGGGTGGCGCTTTGAGTCTGAATGCGCCCGGCTCAGTCGGTGTGTTCAGCGGGTCCACCGGTGGCTCGGTCGGGGCTGCGATGTCGCGCAACGACGGTGGCTCGGTCAAGGCCTTGGTCAACGCGTTGGAGCAATACGGCCGCGTGACTTCCACCTACTCCACGGTGGTGGCCACCACCAACCGCCAGCCCGTGCCGTTGGGCGTGCAAAGCAGCGAGTCGTATTTGGCCCAAGTCACCGCGGGTACAAGCAATGCCGCTACTGGCGTCGCCACGGGCGCCACGCTGACGCCAGGCACGGTCAGCACGGGCTTCAGCATGGTGTTGATGCCCGTCATCATGGACTCCAACCGCGTTTTGATTGAAAGCACCTTGCAAGTCAGCGCCCTGCGCGAGTTGAAAGATTTTTCCAGCGGCGCAGGTGCCACGTTGAACCGCATTCAATTGCCCAGCGTGGACAGCTACAGCACCATGCAGCGCATCAATGTGGCTTCGGGCGACACGATGGTGATGTCGGGCTTTGAGCGCGAAACCAATCTGCGCGATGAGAACGACATGGTGCGTGGCGTGGTGCCGGGTAGCCGCCGTGGCAAAACCAGCAAACAAAGCACGGTGATCTTGATCACGCCGCGCCTTCAGTGAGCTTGGCGTTGATGTTGAATTTCTTTCAAAAGCTCAAAAGCCGAGCGCAGGCCGCAGCCCCCGTGGCCGCCCGTGACGCACACGAGGTGCCATCAAGCCCGTCCGCAGAAGATGCGCGAGACGACAGCGCCCAAGTCCCGACTTGCCAGTCGATGGTTGTGAATGGCAAAAACTTGGCGTTTGGTGGGGCGTGGACACCTGCAAGCGAAGAGACGGGTTGGAAAAAAATTCTGAGTACCGCCTTCAACGACGGCTACACACATTACGCGGCCCACGAGCACGAGAGCACTGTGGGCCTGTTTGGCGCGTTGCCCAAAGACGCCCACACCGCCTACGCTGCAGCGCTGGTGGTAGCCCAGCACTTTTCAGCGGGCGGCACCGAGCTGTTTGTGTTTCAAACTGGCGAGCAATGCGGCTTGGTGGGTTTGATGGAGTACGCCCCCATTCCCGGCTATGACGTCATGGGGACGCAAGAGCAAATTCAGCAACTCATCCGTGAGTTCCACGACATCAATACTTCGCAACTGGTGCACAGCTACGGCAATGTGAACTGGGTGGCAGACATTCAGTCGTTGGAGCTCAACAAGCTGGCCTACAAAGCCGACGCGAAGTCCAAGCTCAAGCGGATTCCCAACATCAAGTTGCGCGTGCTGATGGGCTTGGTGAGCGTGCTGTGCGTGGCGGCCTGTTTGTTTGGTTTTCAGCAGTACTTAGAAATGCGCCAAGCAGAAGAAGATGCTTTGGCAGCAACGTCGCAAAACCCCAATTTGCTGTACGAGCAAAGCTTGGCCTTCGCACTCAAAACCACAGGTGAGCCGGGTGCAAGCCACTTGCAGGTTTGGCGTCAATTCTTTGCCAAAGTGCCTTTGAACGTCGGGGGCTGGAATTTCAAAACCCTGGAATGCAAACCGTTGGTGTGTGACATCGTGTGGGCTCGGTCATCGGGCACGTTCAAAAGTTTTGAAACCCAATTGCCACCCGCCATGAAAGCGGTGACCACGTTCAAGCTCGACACCGACTTGGTCAAAGCTGAAGTGCACACGCAGCACAAGCTCACAGAGCTGTTTCCCGCAGACGGGCAAAAAACTGTTGACATCAAAAATCTGCCCGTTGAACGCGATGTGCAGAAGTTGTGGGGCAGTCAGTTGCAAGACCTCTCGTTGTTGAAAAACTTGAATGTGAATTTGAGCAAAACAACCCTGTTCGGAGGCCAAGGCAATCCGGCGGAGTTGATGCGTCCCATCGTCAAAGGGACGTGGAGCATTGAGCATGACATTTGGAGTCTGCCTGAGCTGCCCATGCCCGACTACGTCGTGCCCGAGAACTTGAAGGTCGCGCGCAGCGATGCCCGCGATTTTCGATACAAGATAGAAGGAAGTTACTATGCAAAAGCTAAATAAGTGCTGGGCCACTTGGCTACTGTGCATGCTCTTTTTCGGTGCTGCCTGTGCCCAAAATTCGAGCTCAACCTTAGAGCAAGCGATTGAAATCGCGCGTGCCAACAAGTCTGGCGAATTGGGGTTGCGCCCCGCTGCACGCGCAGACAGCGAGCCTTTGGTTTCTTTGCCGAAAACGGTACGAGCTCAGACGGCAGCCCCCAAAGTTTGGAGCATCACGGGCGTCGGGCGTGACTTAACCGCAGAAGTGATCTACGAGGGCAAGGTGTATCCCCTGTCGTTGGTCAGAGATCAAGTCCGCGCGGGTCCTTGGATGCTGTTGCGTTTGAGCACCCATTCGGCCGATTTTGCGTATTTACCCACTGGCAAACGTTGGACCGAGAAGACCCCTGTCGTACAAGCTTTTCCGCCCAGCGATCCCGCGCAGATGCAAAGTTACTTTGAAGCACCCATGGCGCTGACCACACCCGTGGCCAGTGTGGGTGTTGGGGCTGGCGCCTTAGGCGCGCGTCCACCGCTGCCTCCCGAATTAATGCGCCCAGCGATGCAGCCATGAGCGTCGCCAACATCATCAACCCCGGCAGTGTGACGGGGCAATACATCAGCAACTTCAAAGATGTTCCCACCTTCAGCGGTCTGCTGACGCATGGGCATGAAGCCGTGACCACCGTGCCTCGGGAAAAAGAACGCACCTTGGTGGCGCTGGGCTTGGATGACAAAGGCTACTTTTTGTTGTGTATGCCCGAGGAACAAAACAAGGTGGCATGGTTTGCGTTGCGCGAGCGCTTGAAAGCGCGTGGCTATCAGCCACGCGGTCACGCGACATGCAGCGAAGAAGTGATGAACGTGCTGCTGCGCGATGTGGGGCGCGTGAGCAAAGAGACCGCCCGTCAAATTGAAGAAGATGCGGATGTGGTCAACGACATCGTGAACGAGTCGCAGCCCATCGGTTGGTTTCGGGACGTGTTGACCAGTTGCATCAACCTAGGTGCCACCGACATGCACTTTGAGTTGCGCGGCAACCGTGCCATGGTGCGCGTGCGCTTAGACGGGCTGATGCGCGAGTTGACTGCCGTTCCGCAGCAAATTGCGCTCGACGGCATCTCGGCGGTCTACAACATCATTGCCGAGGAGCGGTCGCGTTCAGAAGGCGTGTTCAACCAATCGCTGGCGCAGCAAGCCATGATTCCGTTTGTGTTGGGCTCGGAGACGGTCAACTTGCGCTTTCAGAGCCATCCCGCCGTGTCGGGCATGGATGTGATCATGCGCATTTTGCGCACCAACAAAGACACCCGCAAAAAGCTGAGCTTGGACATGTTGGGCTACACCCCGTCGCAAGTGGACGCTTTGCAAACGGCGGTGGGCAGCTCGTGGGGCGGCATCTTCATTGCGGGCATCACGGGCTCGGGCAAGACCACCACCTTGAACACCTTGCTCACGCAGCTGGCGCAAGAAGGCAACCGAAAAATTGTGTCCATCGAAGACCCGGTTGAATACCACGTCAACGGCGTGTCGCACTTGTCGATTCAGCGCAGCGTGAACGGCGACGAGTCGGTCAACCCTTTTAAAGGCGCCATGATGGCGTTCTTGCGGATGGACCCCGACGTGGGCATGTTTGGCGAGATTCGCGATGAGTTTTCGGCCGAGATGGCGCTGGGCGCTATTCAAACAGGCCACAAGATTTTGACCACCGTGCACGCCACGTCTGCCTTGGGCGTGGTGGACCGGTTGACCTCGAAGTCGCTGGGCTTGTTGCGCGACAACGTGTGCAACCCCGAGTTTTTGTCGGCCTTGGTGTACCAAGTGTTGACGCCGCTCAACTGTCCCGCATGCAAGGTGCGTGCAATGGATGTGATGTCGCCCGCAGCGTTGATTCCGTACCAAACCATCTTTGGCTTGGATGTGCGCGACATTTATTGCGCCAGCGATTGCGGTTGCGACGAGTGCCTCAAACCCAACATCGACTACTCCAACAGCAAACACGCAGGCGTGAAGGGCGTGAAGGTGAGCGCGGAAGTGATCTTGCCGGACGAAGACATGTTCTTGCTCCTCAAAGACGGCAAAGACATTGAAGCCCGCAAAGCTTGGCGCGCCAAGCGCATCGCCAAATTCAACGAGCCTGACATGACGGGCAAAGAGGCCTGGGGCCATGCCTTGTACGACATGTCGCGTGGGCTGATTGACCCGTATTACTTTGAAATGAACTTTGGTTTGCCCAAGTTGTTTGCGTCCAAGGTGTAACGACGCATGAAGATCTCTTGGATTGACACGTTTTTACGCAACAGTGCACGCCGGGCGTTGCGCGCCCGCCGGGCCGAGTTTTATTACGACTTGGCGTCGTCGCTGGCCGATAAAGTGCCGTTGTTTTCAACGTTGAAAGACTACGAGGCACGGGCACGCCGACGCAACCGAGGCGATGCCTTGATGTACTTGGAGATGTTGCAGGCCACGGAAGTGGGCTCGTTGTCGGATGCCTTGGTTCCCATCGTCTCGCCCACCGAGTTGATCTTGTTGGATGCGATTCAACGCGGCGGTGACGCTGAGTTGGCCAAGGGTTTGTTCTTCTTGTCGGAGACCGTTGAGAAGATCGACATGATGCAAGCCGCTGCCCGCAAAGCCGTGGTGTACCCCGTGGTGTTGATGGCCGTTTTTTCAATGATGTTGGTAGGCTTTGCACTCTTCGCCGTGCCCATCGTGGCGCAGTTGTTTGATCCCGCGCTGTGGCCTTTTATGGGGCGCGTCTTGTACAGCGTGTCGCAATTCATCTTGCACTACGGCATCTACACCTTCGTGGGGTTTGTGAGTTTGGTGGGAGCGTTTACCTACTCGCTGCCACGCTGGCAAGGGCCTGTGCGCCGTTATTTGGACCGCTTCATGCCCTACGCCATGTATCGGGTGTACACGGGCTCGATGTTGATCGTCTCGTTGTCGGTGCTGCTCAAGTCGGGCGTGTCTCTGCGCTCGGCCATCGAGCGCGCCATGAAGTACAGCAGCCCTTGGCTGCGCTGGCATTTGAGAGAAATTTTGCGCAGCCTGTCCGACCAAAGTGCCGCCAAGTTTGGCACCGCATTTCGCACCGGCTTGCTGACCCAAATGATCGAAGACCGCATTGAAGACGCAGCCAAACGCCGCGACCCAGTGACGGCCTTTGTGAAGATCGGCGTGGGTTCGATCGACAAAATTGTGCGCACGGTGGAAGACGCATCCGGCAAAGTGAACACCGCCATGTTGGTGATTGGCGGTGTGATCTTGGGCGGCATGATGCTGGGCTTCATGCAGACCACCATGGAAATTCAAAGCGCAATTCGACCCACATGACCCCCATATCCATGAACCAATTTCGCCGCGCACAAGGCTTCATCTTGATTGAGGTCGTGATCGCCATGGCCATATTCATGGGCATGGTGAGCTATGGCTTGTATCTGCAAAACTTGGCCTACAGAACAGAGCAAGGTAAGCGGGTGGGGCAGCAATATGCTGCCATCAACAAAGCGGTGGGCAATTACATGGTCACCCACTACACGGTCCTGAAGGGCAAGCATGCTGACTGCAGCAAAACCACCTTCAAAGTGGGAATGTCAGAGACGTTCACGCCTATGAATTGTGGCTTTCAGATTTCGAGCAAGGTGGGCACTCAACCTGACGTGAATATTGCTAACGCCATGCAACCCACTGTGGCCGAATTGATTGCGGCCGGCTATTTGCCTGCAGACAAAGCCGGCGTAGTCCCTGGCGTGCCTTCGTTGCCTATGGATTCGGTGGTTGCTGAAGCTGACCCGATCACGGGCGCCGCATCCATTACCAAGGCTGTAGGACGTTTGTTCATCAACATTGACCGCGTTTGCTTGGCTACGCACACTGCCAACCCCGGCACAGTGAGCGCCCCGCAAAAGCCTGACCCTAAGATTGGCCTTTGCGACCCGTTAACCACCACCACCAGTTTGACGAGCTTGGTGTTCAACACCCAGCCTTTCCAGTTCAGTAATGCCAGCATCCTTGGTTTTGTCAACCGCATGGACGGCGTTTGGACCGAGATCGGTGCGGATGCCGCCATGTCTCATACTTTGAACGGTGGTGAGTTGAAAGGGGCGAATTTTCAAGTGACCAACCCCATTCGCCAAGACGTTCGCGCGGTGGCTAACGTGATGGGCGTCACTTATGTGGCCGTGGGCTTACCCGGCATCGTGGCGGTGCGCAACGGGTATGGCGCCAACTATGCCAACAACCACGCCCGCGTGGATGGCAGCAACCCGCCCACCGCAGATTGGAGCTTTGCCAACAACAGCATCTCTGGGGTGGGCAAGATGACTGCACTGACGGTAGATGCGGATGTGTTGAAGTTGGGCGACCGAACGGCTGGCGCTGCCTGTGATGCCACCAAAGAAAACGTGTCGTTTGGTGCGGGCACGATTTTGATGTGCACCGCCAGCAAATGGACACCGCTTGGTTCCAAGGGGACTGTGAATGGCCTTGACTACTATGAGTATGTCGCGAAAAAAAGTGGGTCAACAAGGACCGTTACTTTTACGTGCACCAGACCGCCCTGCATTGACGGGGGGCTCTCGTTCAGTAGCAACGACAACTATTTTTTAACATGGTTCCAAAAAGATGCATGGTTACCTGTGTTGGTACGTTACGGCGATTCCGGTTCGTCTGATTTCGGATTTGAAGTCAACAGCGCCGGAAATTATTACTTCATGTTTGACACGAACGTCGCCACCATCGTCGTTCGCTTCTACCGCATCAACCTATGATCAACCACGTTTCATTCACGCCCCAAAATTACTTGGGCCCCGTCATCAGCGCCCATTACGACCACGTCGAGGTGCTGGCCAACATGCATGCACAGCCCGACGTGCAAGGGCTGACGCGCGGTAGTTTTGTGGTGATGGTGGGTCACACCAGCATGGGCACACCGTTTCAAGCAGGGCTGCAAGCCCCACCCGCGGAAGACGTGAGCCGCACTGAATTCACGGTGCTGCGTTTGCGCGATGTGAAGTCGCCGCTTGAACTCAGCGATCATCAACTGCGCCACTGCGACCGTTTGGTAGCCGCCACGCCCAATTGCGATGTGCATAGCTTGAGTGTGTTGTCGTTTGAGGTGTTGGGCACCTTGTTGCTCGATGCGACGGGCGCCAATGGCTTTCGTTTTTCGGGCGACGCAGGGCGTCTTGGCCATGCCAGCCGCTACTGTGCGTTTATGCCGTGTCAGCTGATGCTGGCCATCATTTTGAATGGCACGGTGCCGCGTGGGCAGCGCATCAGCTTGGGTGTGTTGCGCGACAGTGAAACAAACATTCACACGGAGCAGCCGCAGCCGATTTACCTGTCGATGGGCGATGTGCGCGGCAAGCGCAGCGCCATGTTTGGCAAGACGCGTTTGGGTAAAAGTAACGTGGTGAAGTTGCTGGTGCAGGGCATGCTGGACGTCACCGCACACGAGCCATCGGTGGGGCAGCTCATTTTTGACGTGAACGGCGAATACGCCAACGACAACCCGCAAGACGGTGGCTCCATCGCGTCGTCTTACCGCGACCGATGCTTGGTGTATTTCTTGACCGATCGAGGTGGCAACGCCGACGGCAAGTTGCTGCGCTTTAACTTCTTTGAGCAAACAGACAAAGCGTTCGAGATCATGCGTGAGTTGTTGCCCGAGTCCACGGCGTCGTCGGACTATGTGCGCACCTTGTTGAATTGCCGCTTGCCAGCGTTGGTGCGTGACCCTTCTGTCACGGAAGACTTGGCGCTGCGCATGCTTCGCAAAATCATGTTGTTTTGGACGATCTTGCATGAAGCAGGGTTTGATCACGACGAGCCGCGTTTGGTTCAGATCTTGAATCAGATGGGCTTTAAAACTTTGTTCAACCCCTGCTTTGCGCAATCGTTACGTTTGGCTGCTTACCAAGCGATCAATGGCCAACCGGCACCCGCGAGCCCAAAGTCATTTTTAGAGATGTGCGCCGAAATGCGCGTGATCGCCAAGTTTTCGCTGTCTTATACCAACGACCCAGGCTTGATGCGCAACGGCGTGTTTTTGTTTGAGTTGGACGAGATGATCATGGCGCGCTTCTTGACACCCAACACCTCGGATGGCCCGTTCGTGCTGCGCTCTTGCATGCCGTTTCATGCGCCGATTGCGGATGGTTTCATCGACGAAATTTTGCAGGCGCTGCACATTGGTAAAACGGTGATCGTTGACTTGGGTGGGGCGAACGAAAAAATCATTCGTTACTTTGCCAAGACCTTGTCGGTGGCGGTGTTCCACGCACAAGAGCAGAAGTTTGTAAACAACGCGCTGAACGACCGGTATGTGCAAATCTACTTCGAAGAAGCGCACATGATTTTCCCGTCCAGCGCATCCAACGTGATCGACGTGTATTCGCGTTTTGCCAAAGAGGGTGCGAAGTTTCACATTGGCATTGTTTACTCGACGCAGTCGCCGTCCACCGTGAACGAGGATTTGCTGGCGCAGACCGAAAACTTCTTCATTGGTCACTTATCCAGCGACCGCGAGGTGGAGAAATTGGCGGCCGTGCAATTTGCGTTCAAAGGTTGCGAAGACGATATTTTGCGCATGCGCACACCGGGTTTGATGCGCATCTTGGCGTACTCGAACCGGTATTTGATTCCCGTGCAAGCGGGGCGCTACGACGGTCAATCGCGGTTTGTGGACGCGCCTTGAGCTAAGCCCGCCTTACGCCACCACGCGCAACACTTCTTCGCCGTAGGCTTCGAGTTTTTTGGCGCCAATGCCGGCAATGCCTTGCAGGCTTGTCAAATCGTGCGGTGCGGCCTGTGCAATGGCGGCCAAGGTGGCGTCATGAAAAATCACATAGGCGGGTAGGTTGTGTGAGCGTGCTACTTCGCCGCGCCAAGTCTTGAGGGCCTCGTAGCGTTTTTGGCCTTCGTCGTCCAGCGCAATCGGTGCGGCCTTGGTTGCGCCGCTGGCGGTACGCTTGGCTTTGCGGTCGGCGGGGGTGGACACCGAGGCACGCAAGCGCACGGTCACTTCGCCTTTGAGCACGCCGCGTGAGGCCTCGGTCAAATACAGGGTGTTGAAGGCCTGAGCGTCCACACCCAAAGCGCCGATGGCAATCAATTGGCGCAACACGCCGCGCAGCTGCACCTCGCTGAAATGGGCGCCGATGCCAAAAGTGCTGAGCTTGTCGTGACCGTATTGGGTGACTTTTTCGGTGACCTTGCCGCGCAAAATGTCCATCATGTGGCCCGCGCCAAATGACATGCCGCTTTGCTGCTTCACGCGGTAGATGGTGGACAGCAACATGCGGGCGGCTTCGGTGCCGTCCCAAATGTCGGGCGGGTTGAGGCAGTTGTCGCAGTTGCCGCAGATGTAGCGGGGCGCGCCGTCTTCGGGTGATGTGTAGGTTTCGCCAAAGTAGCCCAACAGCCGCACGCGTCGGCAGTCGGTGGCTTCGGCCAAGGCCAGCAGGGCGTCGAGTTTGCCGCGCATGACTTGTTTGAAGTCTTCGCCTGCAGGGCTCTCGTCGATCATGCGGCGTTGGTTCACCACGTCGTTCAAGCCGTAGGCCATCCACGCGTGGGCAGCTTGGCCGTCGCGGCCGCCACGGCCGGTTTCTTGGTAATAGCCTTCGATGTTTTTAGGCATGTCCAAGTGCGCCACAAAGCGCACATCGGGCTTGTCGATGCCCATGCCAAACGCCACGGTGGCGACCATCACCAAACCTTCTTCACGCAAAAAGCGGTTCTGGTGCTTTTGGCGAATCGCGCCGTCCAAGCCTGCGTGGTAGGGCAGCGCGGCAATGCCGGCGTCGCACAAATTCTTGGCCACCTCTTCCACCCGCTTGCGTGATTGGCAATAGACGATGCCGCTGTCTTGCCAGTCTGGCCCCGTGTGCTCGCGCTGAATGAAGCGCAGCAGCTGGGTGGACGCGTCTTTCTTTTCGACGATGGTGTAGCGGATGTTCGGGCGGTCAAAGCTGCTGACGAACTGTTGTGCGTCTTCCAGCTGCAAGCGCTCCACGATGTCGGCGCGCGTCAGTGCATCGGCCGTGGCGGTGAGTGCCATGCGCGGCACGCCTGCGTAGCGCTCGTGCAGCACGGTCAGCGCCCGATATTCGGGGCGAAAGTCGTGACCCCACTGGCTCACGCAATGTGCTTCGTCAATGGCAAACAGGCTGAGCTGGCCCTGCTCGTGCAGCGCATCCAGCTGCGCCAAAAAGCGCGGCGTGGTGATGCGCTCGGGCGCGGCGTACAGCAGGGTGATGTCGCCACGGCGCAGGCGCTGCTCCACCGCGTTGGCTTCTTCGCCACTCAGGCTGGAATTTAAAAAGGCGGCTTCAACCCCCGCCTCGTGCAACGCGCCCACTTGGTCGTGCATGAGCGCGATGAGCGGCGACACCACGATGGTGATGCCGTAGCCTGCGCGTTGCCGCGCAATGGCCGGAATTTGGTAGCAGAGTGATTTGCCGCCGCCCGTGGGCATGAGCACCAGCGCATCGCCGCCTGCGCTGACGTGCTGCACGATGGCCTCTTGCGGACCGCGAAAAGCGTCGTAACCAAAAACTTCACGCAGGATGGGGAGGAGGGAGGGCAAAAGAGGGGGTGTGTGACAGAAAAACAGCTGGCATTGTCCCCCACTTGCCGCGACGGTGTCGTGAAGTTTTTAGAATGATGCCGATGAACCGTCCCGCTTTGTCGGCTGAAAATTTTCGAGATTGGTATTGGCTCAAGACAGAGCTGCAGAGCTACTGCCGCACACAAGGGCTGCCGACTTCTGGCAGCAAGGAAGACCTTACCTTGCGTGTGCAAGCGCATTTGTCGGGGCATGCGTTGCCGCCGATGGCGCATAAGCGGCCAAGACGTGACATGCCAACCCAATTGACGCCCGAGACCGTGATTGAGCCAGGCTGGCGGTTGAACGATGCGCTGCGCGCCTTCTTTGTGGCGCACACGGGCAGGGGGTTTCGCTTCAATCAAGCGCTGCGCGATTTGTTTAAAAACCCGCAGGGGCAAACTTTGGCGCAGGCCTTGGTGATGTATGCCCAAAGTTGCGAAGGCCGCACGGTGCTCATTCAGCGACAATTCCAGTTCAATCAGCACATTCGCGATTTCTTTGCGCAACACCCCAAGGCCACGCGCGCGCAAGCCTTAGACGCTTGGCAAAAGAAACGCGAGACAGCGCAAGCCCTTGTTTTTCCAAGTCACAACGAATGAAACCTCTGAACTACACACGCGCACAAGCGCTGCCCGAAATTCTGAAAAACCGCATCGCCATCCTCGACGGCGCGATGGGCACCATGATTCAGCGCTTCAAGTTGACCGAAGCGCAATACCGCGGCGAGCGCTTCAAAGACTTTCACAAAGACGTGAAGGGCAACAACGAGTTGCTTAGCCTCACCCGCCCCGACGTGATTCGCGACATCCACGAGCGTTACTTGGCGGCTGGCGCTGACTTGATCGAGACCAACACCTTTGGTGCCACCACCATCGCCCAAGCCGACTACGACATGGCCGATTTGGCCTACGAGATGAACCTGGCCTCAGCGCGCATTGCCCGCGAAGCCTGCGACAAATACAGCACGCCAGACAAACCCCGCTTTGTGGCGGGCGCTGTGGGCCCCACACCCAAAACCGCCAGCATCAGCCCCGATGTGAACGACGCTGGCGCCCGCAATGTGAACTTTGAAGAACTGCGCGCGGCCTATTACGACCAAGTCAAAGCCTTGGTTGAAGGCGGTTCGGATGTGTTGTTGGTGGAAACCATTTTTGACACGCTCAACGCCAAAGCCGCGTTGTTTGCGATTGAAGAATTCTTTGAAGCCTCGGGTGAGCGCTTGCCGCTCATCATCAGCGGCACCGTGACCGATGCCTCGGGCCGCATCTTGAGTGGTCAAACTGTGACTGCGTTTTGGCACAGCGTACGCCACTCGCAGCCGCTGGCCATTGGCCTCAACTGCGCTTTGGGTGCGACGCTGATGCGCCCTTACATCCAAGAGTTGAATAAGGTTGCCGGCGACACCTTCATCAGTTGCTACCCCAACGCGGGTTTGCCCAACCCCATGAGCGACACCGGCTTTGACGAAACACCCGATGTGACCAGCCGTTTGTTACACGAGTTTGCGGCCGAAGGCTTGGTGAACATCGTGGGTGGCTGCTGCGGCACCACGCCTGAGCACATCGCGGCCATTGGCAGCGCGGTGGCTGACCAAAAGGCGCGCGCTTTGAGCGCGGGGCCGTTTTACCGCGAAGCGGCTTAATAGCCTTTGAGCTATTGCAAGTAACGCAAGCGTTCTAGCGTGGGGCTGCGCGATAACTCGCGCACCAGTTCATAGCGCGTGTCGGCCATGTCGGCGGGTGGGTTGTGTATGGGCGTCACGCGGACCAACAAGGTGTAACGCACACCCGGCGTGAAGGTGAAGCCCTCAATGCGGCTGTAAAAGTTAGACCACGTCAGCGCCTTCCCCTCTTTCACTTGCAAACAGCGCATGGGTGCGGCCCCCATGCACGCCACATCTTCGGCGGCCACGGTGAGCGTGATCTCTTTGGATTGCGTGGTGGGCTGTGTGGCTGGGCAAGCCCCATCTGAAACCCAAGTGCCCCCTTGGCTCAGCATCACACAACGGGTGGGGAATGTTCGGGTTTCATGCCCCAATTGCCCGCAAACAGGTGCGTATTCGCGGGTGCAGATTTGGTTAGGCAACTGGGCTTGCGCTTGGGTCGACATGATGAGAAGCGAGGTCAACAGTAGGCGGGTGAACATGGTGTGCGTTCTTTGGGTGATCGGGCCTCTTTAACGTTTGGGGGCGAGGTACGGTGTACAAAAGATGAAGAATACAAATATCACTTCATCGCGTTGATCAGCCAGTGAAAAATGCTTGAAATTAAATTATTTACCTATCAGGTAAAGATAATATTAAATTCCATTTCTCCATTTGGTGGCGGGTAACCCGCACCCACTCAGTGGAGACTTTCAAGGGCAATTTGCTCTCAACTTAACAGGCGGCTGGCGATTGGTGTTCTCACCTGCCAACGACCCTGTGCCGCGTCGGGATGACGCTTCTATCGATTGGTCAGCTGTGACCATCGTGAGTATTGAATACATCGGGGACTACCATGACCGACATGGCAACGCACAACACAGATGCACCGTTCACACCAGATTGGGTGTCACCCCCGGGCGACACGATTCTCGATCTGTTGGAAGAGCGCGACTGGACGCAGCAGCAGTTGGCGGACCGTTTGGGCTACACGCCTAAGCATGTGAACCAGCTGATCAAAGCCAAAGTGCCGTTGACAGAAGACGCGGCCGTGCGCTTGCAAAACGTGCTGGGTGCTTCTGTGGGTTTTTGGCTCACGCGTGAGGCGCAATATCGCGAACGACTTGCCATTGCTGAAGCTGCGCAGCAGCAGGCCGCAATGGTGCCTTGGCTAGAGCGCTTCCCCATCAAAGACATGATGGATGTGGGGGTGCTGACCAAGCGCCGTGTGGACGCGAAATCAAAGCCTACTTTGGTGGGGGAGTTATTGGGTTTCTTTGGTGTCGCAGCACCTGACCAATGGCAAAGCGAATACGGTTGTATGGAGTTGGCATTTCGTCGCAGCCGAGAAGACCAAGCCGATGTCGCCGCCATTTCCACATGGTTGCGCATGGGCGAGCGAACAGCAGAAAAGATGGATGGTCCTGCGTATAGCGAAGCGCGGTTTAAAGCTGCGCTGACAGAAATTAAGGCGTTGACTTGTCAAGCTCCGCAAGCGTTTGAACCATGCATGCGTCAGTTGCTGCACGAGGCTGGTGTGGCATTTGTGGTGGTGCCCGCATTGCCACGCACACACGTGTCAGGCGTGGCGCGTTGGCTCAATGCGCATAGGCCGCTGATTCAGCTTTCGCTTTACGGCAAACAAAACGACCGTTTTTGGTTCAGCTTTTTTCATGAAGCAGCGCACATCTTGTTGCATAGCAAGCAAAAGAAATCTGTTTTTTTGGATGACCCAACAAAAGCGGATGCCTCATCGAAAGAAGAAAAAGAAGCCAATGCCTGGGCACGAGATACGGGCATCGTGGTAGGGCGTATGCAACATGATCAATTGCTAGATCAGCGATGGCTTAATGACTTGAAGGTGAGTATTTCGTTCAAGGCGTAGCCAGTCGGACTACCGTTAAAATACAGCCTTCCCCAAGGAGCGTTGCAGCTTCACCCGTCCTTTCAGGACTCGCGCGTGAAGTCAGGCTTGGGGCCGAATCTTTAGCAACGACGCTCACCTGACAATTTGCACCCAGGTGAGTACCCCATGAATTCCACTGCAGTTCCCCCCATGAAGCTGTCTGGCCTTGAGCCAGTCTCTATTGGCGAGGGCAGTTTGTTTGTCAACGTTGGCGAGCGCACCAACGTCACTGGCTCTAAGGCCTTTGCGCGCATGATTTTGAATGGCGAGTACGAGCAGGCCTTGGCCGTGGCGCGTCAGCAAGTGGAAAACGGCGCGCAGGTGATTGACGTCAACATGGACGAAGCCATGCTCGACAGCCAAGCCGCCATGGTGCGTTTCCTCAACCTGATGGCAGGCGAGCCCGACATTGCGCGTGTGCCGGTGATGGTGGACTCCAGCAAGTGGTCGGTCATCGAAGCGGGCCTGCGTTGTATCCAAGGCAAGGGCATCGTCAACTCGATCAGCATGAAAGAAGGCTTGGACGAATTCAAACGCCAAGCCAAGCTGGTCAAGCGCTATGGCGCGGCGGCGGTGGTGATGGCGTTTGATGAAAAAGGCCAGGCCGATACGTATGCACGCAAGATTGAAATTTGCGAACGCGCGTACCGCGTGTTGGTCGATGAAGTGGGTTTCCCCCCCGAAGACATCATCTTTGACCCCAACATCTTCGCCATTGCCACCGGCATTGAAGAGCACGACAACTACGCGGTGGACTTCATCAACGCCACGCGCTGGATCAAGCAAAACCTGCCCGGCGCAAAAGTGAGCGGCGGCGTGTCTAACGTGTCATTTAGCTTCCGTGGCAACGACCCCGTGCGCGAAGCGATTCACACGGTGTTTCTGTACCACGCTATCCAAGCAGGCATGGACATGGGCATCGTCAACGCGGGCATGGTGGGCGTGTATGACGACCTCGAACCCACGCTGCGCGAGCGCGTGGAAGACGTGGTGTTGAACCGTACGCCTAAATACAAAGAAGGCGAAGCGCACCTGACGCCAGGCGAGCGCCTGATTGAAGTGGCCGAAACCGCCAAAGGCGCAGCCAAAGACGACAGCCAAAAGCTGGCTTGGCGTGGCACGCCCGATGCGCCCGTCACCGTGGCGCATCGCCTGAGCCACGCGTTGGTGCACGGCATCACCGACTTCATCACCGACGACACGGAAGAGGCCTACCGCGACATCTTGGCCAAGGGCGGTCGCCCGCTGCACGTGATCGAAGGTCCGTTGATGGACGGCATGAACGTGGTGGGTGATTTGTTTGGCCAAGGCAAGATGTTCTTGCCGCAGGTGGTCAAGTCCGCCCGCGTGATGAAGCAAGCGGTGGCGCACTTGGTGCCCTACATCGAAGAAGAAAAACGCTTGCAAGCCGAAGCGGGCCAAGACGTCAAAGCCAAGGGCAAGATGGTCATCGCGACGGTCAAGGGCGACGTGCACGACATTGGCAAAAACATCGTCACCGTGGTCTTGCAGTGCAACAACTACGAAGTGGTGAACATGGGCGTGATGGTGCCGTGCCACGAAATTTTGGCCAAGGCCAAAGAAGAGGGCGCAGACATCATCGGCTTGTCGGGCCTCATCACACCGTCGCTGGAAGAAATGCAATACGTGGCCAGCGAGATGGAAAAAGACCCGTATTTCCGCAACCGTCAAATGCCGTTGCTGATTGGTGGCGCCACCTGCAGCCGCGTGCACACCGCCGTGAAGATTGCCCCCAACTACAGCGGCCCCGTGGTCTACGTGCCCGACGCCTCACGCAGCGTGAGCGTGGCGCAAGGTTTGTTGTCAGACCAAGCCGCCAAATACATTGCCGAGCTGAACGCCGACTACGCCAAGGTGCGCGAGCAGCACGCCAACAAGAAGCAAACACCGTTGGTCACGCTGGCCCAAGCACGCGCCAACGCCACACCTGTGAGCTTTGGCAACTACAAACCCGCCAAGCCAAAGTTCATTGGCCGCCGCGTGTTCAAAAACTTTGACCTCGCCGAGCTTGAGAAATACATCGACTGGGCGCCGTTCTTCCAGACCTGGGATTTAGCGGGCCCATTCCCTGCCATCTTGGAAGACGCCGTCGTGGGGGTGGAAGCCAAGAAGGTGTATGCCGATGGTCAAGCGATGCTGAAAAAAATCATCGCCAACCGCTGGCTCACCGCCAACGCCGTGGTGGGCTTGTACCCCGCACAGCGCGTGGGTGACGACATTGTTTTGTACGCCGACGAAACCCGCCAACAAACAGTGATGACATGGCACGGCTTGCGCCAACAAACCGAAAAGCCCTCCCGTGATGAGGTGCGCAACCCCAACCGTTGCTTGGCCGACTTTGTGGCCGACCAAACCCAAGCCGCCGACTACGTGGGCCTCTTTGCCGTGACCGCAGGCCTAGGCGCAGAGAAGCAAGAAAAGCGTTTCATAGCCGCGCACGACGACTATTCAGCCATTTTGTTCAAAGCCTTGGCCGACCGCTTGGCCGAAGCCTTTGCCGAGTGCATGCACCACCGCGTGCGCACCGACCTGTGGGGCTACGCGGCAGACGAGGCGTTGAGCAATGAAGACCTGATCAAAGAAAAATACCAAGGCATTCGCCCCGCGCCCGGCTACCCTGCGTGCCCCGACCACAGCGCCAAACAAGACATGTTCCGCGTCTTGCAATGCGAAGACATCGATATGGGCTTGACCAGCAGCTTGGCCATGACGCCCGCTGCCAGCGTGAGCGGTTTTTACTTGGCCCACCCCGATGCCAAATACTTCAACGTGGGCCGCATTGGCGACGACCAAGTGCAAGACTTGGCGCAACGCCAAGGCGTGGCGGTGAAAGACTTAGAACGCTTGCTGGCGCCTAATTTGTAATCAGTCACCAGCGCAAAAGCCAGCGTCCGAGCAAGGCGCCCATGGCGGGCATGAAGGCCATGCCCAGCATGTAGCCCAAGGTCTCAAAGGGCCCGGATGTCACGCTGGCATGCAGCGAGTACAGCAGCGCAGACAAGGCCCCCGCCATGAACCCTGCGCTGGCGCCTGCCCAAGCGGGGCGCGTGGGTGCCATGTCGCGCAAGGTCCACAGCAGCGCAGCCAGCCAAGGCACAGCCAGCGCTGAAATGCTGGCGCTGGCACGCAATACGGCTTGCCACGCTTGGGCGACGCCTGCCCAGCCGTGATCTACCCCAGCCAACATCCACGGCGAAGCTTGGGCCAGCAGGTCTTGTTCTTCGGGGCTGCCGGGCGCGAAGGGTGAAATTGTTACGGCCAACAAGCCGGTCAGCGATGCGCCCGCACTCCATGCCATAGGTCCCGCCGATTCGCCCGGCCGCGCCAAATGCAACACCATGGACCATGCGCTGGCGCACAGCCACAGCATCAGTCCTAGCTTGACCCAAAACACCGGCGTGTCTAGCAGCGACACGATGCGCAAATCAATGCCCCAGAAACCCACCAACAACGCGACGCTGACCAAACTTGCCAGCAACAGCGCGTGGGTAAACATCAAATGAATGCGAACAGGCGCGACGGATTGGCTGTCTGCCACCAGTTGGGCAATGAGATCGTCGGTTTTCAAAATACCCCCCCGTAGAGTTTGGCCAACGCTTTCAAGCCGCGGTGAATGTTGACTTTGACGGCCGATTCGGACTGCCCGGTGAGCAGCGCCGCTTCGGCCACCGAATGACCTTCGAGCTTGGTGTGCTCAATCGGGAGGCGTTGTTTGTCTGGCAATCGGCTCAGCATGTGCGTCAAATGGGCTTTGGACGCATCGGCGTCGTCGGTGCTGGCCATCCAGAGTTGGTCGTGCCAGTCGTCAATCGAGTCGTTTTTGTCGTCATGTCGTGCTTGGGCGCGCAGGTGGTCGATCAGCTTGTAGCGGGCGATGGCATAAATCCACGCCGTCAAAGGTTGTTTGGGATCGTAAGTATGACGCTTTTGATGTATTGATAACAATATTTCTTGTACTAAATCTTCCACATCGTCGGGTTTGTCCCGTAATCGACGCCGTAGAAACAAGCGTAGGTGTCCGCTCAAGCGCGTCAGTACGGCTTGGTAGCTTGGCGCATCGCCTGCCAGCGCAACCATCCAAGCGGCGTGCAGGTCCGCTTCGACGGTTTGGAGTCGCGCATTCATAATTGTTTAGTATTAGGGGTTTGAATTACAAAGATTGTGATTTGCGTTCTCTTTCGTAACGAAAGAGGCCTTTGCGTCGAATTTAGTCACTCAGGCCCATTTATCGGCTACCCCTTGCTACAAAACGAGCTATGAACAATCACAGAATCACAGGCGCAGGCTTGGCATTAAAGCCTACGCCGATCGCCATCAACACCGTTGACACAACTTGGCAGGCCGATTTGGCCTTGCCAGCGCCGGATCAACTTCAATTTGTCGAGATTGCCGCAGAGCAATGGCTCGGCTTGGGCGGCATTTGGGGGCAGCGTTTACACGACGCCACGGAGCGTTGGCCCAGTGTGTGTTTAAGTCGCAGCCTCTCTTTAGGTGGCCCGGGACGTTTGGACATGCGTGTGGTCAAACAACTTGGCGCATTCATGCATGAACACCACATGACCATGCTCTCCGAAGCCTTGAGTTGGAGCGATGACGACACCCCATTGTTCACCTGTTTGCCCATCCCAGCCACGCCGGCGGCGTTGCAATGGACGGCCGATCGCATCACACAAGTGCAAGACGCCTTGGGCCTGCCCGTGGGCATTCGCAACGTGTCTCACCATGCGGTGCCGCCCATGTCGGCCATGAATGAGGCGGAGTTCATTCACGAATTGGTGAATAAAACGGGTTGCAACGTGCATTTGGACATCACAGCTTTGGCAGAAAACAGCCATCGCTTTGGGTTTGATGCCTTGGCGTTCTTAACGGCCTTGCCCATGAAGCGTGTGAATTACGTGCGCTTGGGCGGTTCAGATAGCACATCTGCCGATGCGTCCTTGAACCAAGTGGCATGCCGATTGTTGCCCACGGTTTTGTCGCATGTACACCCCGCTGTGCCTGTGTGCGTGGACGATTTGGCACAACTCAAGCGTTGGTCTGACGCTGCGGTGAAGACGCCGACAAAGGCCTTGGTATGTTGAACGATTTCCGTGAATTTCAGTTCACCTTAGCCCGTCACCTGCGCGATCCTCATACGGCGCCTTTGCCCTCGGGCGTCTCCGCTGAACAAGCTGCGGCGTATGAACGCGCCATGTTCAAAAACTTGTGCGACGTGCTGAACCCCGCTTTTCCTTTGACCCGTGCGCTGTTGGGTGACTGGGCGTGGCGCGCCACGGTGCGTTACTTTTTGCGCGATGCGCCAGCGCAAACCCCGTGGCCCCGCATCGTGCTGCGCGAGTTTGCGCGTTACCTGCGCGAAAGCCCTGTGACGCGTGACTTACCCGCCTGGCTCAACGATGTGTCGCATTTCGAGTGGCTCAAAGGCGCCGTGGCAACTTCTGCTTTGGTCTTGCCGCAAGCGGGCGTGGACGTGGATGTCACCGCTGATTTGATGACACACGTCGTGGTGATGAACCCGACTTATGTGGAGGTATCTTACGAGTGGCCTGTGGACATCATCGACTTGGAGCATCGCCCCGACGAGATGCAAACCACTTACGTCTCCGTGCTGCGTGACGTGGACGGCGCGGTTCAAGTGGTGCCTAGCAACGTGTTTCGGGCACAGCTGCTGGCCTTGTTCAATGAGGGGATGACCGGCAGCCAAGCGTTCAAAGCCATGGCTGTCTGGTTGCAACACCCGAACCCCGAAGACCTCTTGAGCTACGGCCCCGACTTGCTGGCGCAGTACCAACGCGAAGGCGTGATCTTGGGCGGGAAGATGGGGGCCTGATCAGGCCTTCAAGCACGCGCTCATTTTGGCCTTGCGTTCATCGCCTTTGAGGCCTTTGGCTTCGGCGTTGCAGGTTTTCATTTTGGATTGCTGAGTGCCCCGTTTGTCGGCATCCTCGGGCGTGGCTTTGGCGCTGAGGCACTCTTTCATGAAGGCCTTACGCTCGTCGCCTTTTTTGCCTTCGGCTTGTTGGTTGCACTGGCCCATTTTGTTTTTGCGCGGCGCTTTCTCTTCGTTGGCGTGCGCGATGCCGAGCATCAACGAGACGCTCAGCGTGGTCAAGATCAGAAATTTAGACATGGCAGCTCCTAGGTAGGTGTCAAACACAGGCGCGGTGCTGGATGCACAACGCGTGTTCATTTTTAAAACCCGCCTCGTCTTGCGGTTCAAGCCTCACGCACATAAATAGAAGCTGCGGCTTGTCGTCAACGGCTGACCAAAACCCGCCGGTACTGCACGGCCTCGGCCACATGCGCCACTTGAATGTGGGTGGCATCGGCCAAATCGGCGATGGTGCGTGCCACCCGCAAGGCACGATGGGTGCTGCGGCCTGACCATCCCAACTTGCGGGCGGCATTTTGTAAAAACTGCGCGGCAACCGCGTCGAGTTGCGCATGATCGTCGAGGGCTTGGCCTATCAAGGCTTGGTTCGGCGCACCTTGTCGCGCCACCGCTTTGGCATGTGCCGCTGCGCAACGTGCCCGCACGGCAGACGTGGGCTCGCCGGGGCCCGCTTGCATCAACACCTCGGGCGCGAGGGTGGGCACTTCCACTTGCAGATCAATGCGGTCCAACAGTGGGCCACTGAGCTTGCCTTGGTAGCGCGCCACTTGGTCAGGGGTGCAGCGACACGCCTTGAGCGTCGACCCCAAATAGCCACACGGACACGGATTCATGGCCGCAATCAGTTGAAACTTGGCCGGAAAACGCGCTTGCCGTGCCGCCCGTGAAATGGTGATGTGCCCGTTCTCCAGCGGTTCGCGCAAGGCTTCGAGTGCGCTGCGGTTTACCTCAGCCAGTTCGTCCAAAAACAGCACGCCGTGGTGCGCCAATGAGATCTCACCCGGGCGCGGGGGCGTGCCCCCGCCAACCAGCGCGACCGAGGTTGCCGTGTGATGCGGACTCCGCGTCGGCCGTTGCTGCCATTGGTTCAGCTCGAAGCGCCCCGCCAAGCTGGCGATGGCGGCACTCTCCAGTGCCTCGTCCAGCGTCATGGGCGGCAGCAGGGCGGCAAAGCGTTGGGCCAGCATGGATTTGCCGGTGCCGGGTGGTCCTACCAACAACAGAGAATGGCCCCCCGCCGCTGCAATTTCTAAAGCACGTCGGGGGGCTGCTTGGCCCTTCACCTCAGACAAATCAGGGCCATGCACATGCGCGGTGTTCTGGTGAACAGGCGAGGCAATGCGGCACCAACCGCTGCCATCGCTGAGCGGTGGTGTGGCGGTGGTCAGCCCCGGCTTGGCAAAGTGCGCCACCACATCGCTCAAATGTTGCGCGCGGTACACCTCGGCCGTGGGCACCAAGGCGGCTTCTTCGGCGCTGCCCGGCGGCAAGACCAAACGTGTTCGCAAACCCGCGCTGTGCAGTGCCAGCCCCATGGCCAAAGCCCCGCGCACTGGCCGTAACTCGCCCGACAACGACAGCTCCCCCGCAAACTCGTGCAAGGCCAATGCCGCTTCGTCGAGTTGACCGTGCGCGGCCAAGATGCCCAAGGCAATGGGCAAGTCAAACCGCCCCGAATCTTTGGGCAGATCGGCAGGGGCGAGGTTGACCGTGATGCGTTTGTTGCTTGGAAAGTCCAAACCCGCGTTTTGAATGGCGCAGCGCACCCGTTCACGTGCTTCTTTGACCTCGGTATCTGCCAACCCGACCAAGGTGAAACTGGGCAAGCCGTTTGCCAAATGCACCTCAACGGTCACGGCAGGAGCTTGCAAACCCAAAAGTGCGCGGCTGTGAATCAAGGCGAGGGCCATAAAACTTCGCTTTCTGATGATTTATCCCCATTGCGGGGCGATTTAGAGGTATTCGCGCACCAGTTGAGTGCATCAAAATGAGGCGCCGTTCAGGCTACTGCATCACTTTGGGTCTTAGGGCAGGTGTTGAGGGCACTTTTGTGGACTTCTGCGCTGGCACGGACTCTGCTAAGAAGGTATATCCCTTTTTAATTTTTCAATGGAGAACACTATGAAACTCAAGTCCAAATTGCTCTTGGCCCTGTTGGCCACTTCTTCGGCAGCTTTCGCTCAAACCGCACCTGCTGCACCTGAGTCGACATTGGGCTACAACGTGGGTGTGGTGTCTGAGTACCGTTACCGTGCCATTGGCCAATCACGCGGTGAGCCAGCTTTGCAAGGCGGTGTCGATTACGCACACAGCAATGGTTTCTATGCAGGTGCGTGGGGTTCGACCATCAAGTGGATCAAAGACGCAGGCGCAACAGACGGTTCGACCGAGCTGGACCTCTATGGCGGTTACAAATTTGAAGCCGCTGGTTTGGCTTATGACGTGGGTTTCTTGCGTTACGAATACGTGGGCAACAAACTCAAAAATGTGTCTGGTTTTACCAATGCCAACACCAATGAGGCTTACGCTGCTGTGACGGCAGGTCCTGCTACTGTGAAGTATTCATACAGCTTGAGCGACTTGTTCGGCAATATCAACTCCAAAGGCAGCAGCTATTTGGAAGCAAGCGCCACATTTGACTTGGGCAACGGTTACACACTCACACCACATGCCGGTCGTCAAGCCGTCAAAAACAACACCATCTATAGCTACACAGACGTATCTTTGACCGCTGCGAAAGATTTGGGTGATGGTTTGTCTGCCAGCGTTTCCGCCATCAGCACCAACGTCAAATCGGCTTACACCAACGCCGTTAATGGCTACAACGGTGGCAAGAGCATCGTTGTCGTCGGCGTGAAGTACAGCTTCTAAGCCCCAAGCGCAACGTCTTTTATTGGAGCAACCATGAAACTCATCACCGCCATCATCAAACCCTTCAAGTTGGACGAGGTCCGCGAGGCCTTGTCGCAAATTGGGGTGCAGGGCATCACCGTGACCGAAGTCAAAGGCTTTGGTCGTCAAAAAGGTCACACCGAGTTGTATCGCGGTGCTGAGTACGTGGTTGACTTCTTGCCTAAGGTCAAGATCGAAGCTGCGGTTGACGCCGAGCATGTGGACCGTGCCATCGAAGCCATTGAGGGCGCAGCCCGCACCGGCAAGATCGGCGACGGCAAGATTTTTGTTTACGACCTCGAACAAGTGGTTCGCATCCGCACCGGTGAAACCGGTCCGGAAGCCCTCTGATCGCAGCGCCCCATCGTCCTTTCGAAAGAAGATCTATCATGAAAAAACTGCTCGCTTCCCTTGCCCTAGGCTTGGGTCTGCTGTTTGGCGGCGCGGCCGTCATGGCGCAGACCGCTGCCCCTGCGGCGCCCGTCGCCGAAGCCAAAGTGGCTGCCCCCGCAGCCGCTGCTGAAGCCCCCGCTGCTGCCGCACCGGTCGCCGTCCCCAACAAGGGCGACACGGCTTGGATGACCATCTCCACCATCCTAGTGATCTTGATGACCATCCCCGGCTTGGCCTTGTTCTACGGCGGTTTGGTCCGCAGCAAGAACATGCTCTCTGTCTTGATGCAAGTCTTCGTGGTCACCGCGCTGATTTACGTCTTGTGGGTCATCTACGGCTACTCCTTCACCTTCACAGGCGGTTCACCGTTCATTGGTGGCATGGACAAGCTGTTCTTCAAAGGCATCACGCCTGACTCCATTGCTGCCACGTTCAGCAAAGGCGTTGTGATTCCTGAGTTGACCTTCGCTGCCTTCCAAGCCACGTTCGCGGCCATCACTTGCACCTTGATCGTGGGTGCTTTCGCTGAACGCGCTCGCTTCTCGGCTGTGTTGTTGTTCTGCGCTCTGTGGTTCACCTTCAGCTACATGCCAGTCGCGCACATGGTTTGGTACTGGGACGGCCCAGATGCGATCACCGACGCTGCTTCCCTTGACGCTGTGACGGCCGCTGCTGGCTGGTTGTGGGCCAAAGGTGCGCTCGACTTCGCAGGCGGTACTGTGGTGCACATCAACGCTGCTGTGGCAGGTTTGGTCGGCGCTTACGTGATCGGCAAACGCACAGGCTACGGCAAAGAATCGATGGCCCCTCACAGCTTGACATTGACCATGGTGGGCGCTGCCTTGCTGTGGGTGGGTTGGTTCGGCTTCAATGCTGGCTCTAACCTCGAAGCCAACGGCGTGACGGCACTGGCCTTCATGAACACCTTGGTGGCGACCGCTGCCGCGACCTTGAGCTGGATTGCTGGCGAAGGCCTCTCCAAAGGCAAGGCCTCGATGTTGGGCGCTGCGTCCGGTGCGGTTGCTGGTTTGGTGGCCATCACCCCAGCGTGCGGATTCGTCGGCCCCATGGGTGCCATCGTGATCGGTTTGTTGGCAGGCTTCATCTGCTTGTGGGGCGTGAATGGTCTCAAGCGCATGTTGGGTGCTGACGATTCCTTGGACGTCTTCGGTGTCCACGGCGTGGGCGGTATCTTGGGTGCTTTGTTGACCGGCGTGTTTGCTGCGCCATCGTTGGGCGGCACTGGCGTGTATGACTACGTGGCCAACGCTGTGAACCCTGAGTACTCGATTTCTGGCCAAGTTTGGATCCAGTTCCAAGCGATCGCCACCACCATCGTGTGGTCGGCAGTGGTCTCCTTCATCGCTTACAAGTTGGTTGATCTGGTGATCGGTCTGCGTGTGACGGAAGAAGAAGAGCGCGAAGGCTTGGACATCAGCTCACACGGCGAAACCGCCTACCACCGTTAAAAATCAAGGTTTATTTCAAGTTTTCCTTGGACTTTTAGCCCGCCTCACGGCGGGCTTTTTTTCGTCTGTGCGTCGGCGGCAGGTGTCGCACGCGCAGCGATTTTTGACGGGGTTGTTCAAAAAATTCAAATGAGGACCTCAAGGCAGCGGCTACCATGAACCCCATGCAAGACACCCTGCAACACACCCTCCAAGATTTCACCGATCGCATTCTTCAAGCCTCCCAAACCGGCCAGCCTTTGCGCTTGCGCGGCGGTGGCACCAAAGACTTTTTAGGCCAAAGCCTGCAAGGCGAGGTGTTGGACACCACGGCCTACAGCGGCATCTTGAGTTACGAGCCGAGTGAGCTGGTGATCACCGTGCGCTGCGGCACGCCCTTGGCTGCGGTGGAAGCCGCCTTGGCAGAAAAAGGTCAGAGCTTTGCCTTTGAGCCACCGCATTTTGGTGCTGGCGCGACGATTGGCGGCATGGTTGCCGCGGGTTTGAGCGGCCCCGCCCGTGCCAGTGTGGGCACGGTGCGCGATTTTGTGCTGGGCGCCCGCGTGATCAACGGCAAAGGCGAGCACCTCACCTTCGGCGGTCAGGTGATGAAAAACGTGGCGGGCTACGACGTGTCGCGTTTGCTCGCGGGCAGTTGGGGCCAGCTGGGCCTCATCACCGAAGTGTCTTTGAAGGTGTTGCCTGTGGCGCCCGGCGAAGCCACTTTGGTGTGCGCAGGTGTGAGCCAAGCGCAAGCCTTGAAGCTGATCAACCAATGGGGCGGTCAGCCCCTGCCCTTGAATGCCAGCGCGTGGGTACACGACACCACGGCCAACCCCGCGCAAGACTTTTTCTTTGTGCGCCTGCGCGGTGCTGTTGCTGCCGTCGACGCGGCGGTGACCAAGATGAGCGCTGAGGTGCAAGCCTTGGGCGCGCACGTCACGCGCATGGACAGCGCACAAGTCACCGCCGACTGGCATGCCAGTGGCGAGCAAACCTTGGACTTTTTCAAAGCCCCCACCGAGCAAGATTGCTTGTGGCGCTTGAGCGTGCCGCAAACCGCCCCTGTGCTCGACGTGCGTGTGAACGGCACAACCTGCGCGCAATACATCGAATGGCACGGCGCGCAGCGGTGGTTGTGGGCACCAGCATCCGCTGTGAATTCCGTGCGCGAAGCTGCGCTAAAGGCGGGCGGCCATGCCACCTTGTTCCGCACCAGCGCTGCCAGCCGACAAACTTTGGGCGATGTCGACAAGCAAGTGGGCGTGTACACCCCGCTCAATGCCGTGCAACAACGCATTCAAAACGAACTCAAAAAACAGTTTGACCCAGCGGGCATCTTCAACCCCAGTCGCGCTTAATACCCAGACCAAACCTCAGAGCCACACATGCAAACCAACCTGGCCCCCCAATACGTCGGCACGCCCGAAGGTGAAGCAGCCGAAGCCATCTTGCGCAAGTGCGTGCACTGCGGTTTTTGCACCGCGACGTGTCCCACCTACCAACTCTTGGGCGACGAGTTAGACGGCCCACGCGGGCGCATCTATTTGATGAAGCAAGTGTTTGAAGGTGCCACGCCCACACGCGCCACGCAACAGCACTTGGACCGCTGCCTCACCTGCCGCAACTGCGAAAGCACCTGCCCCAGCGGCGTGCAATACGGCCACTTGGTGGATGTCGGCCGCAAAGTGGTCGATGCGCAAGTGCCGCGCCCCTTGGGCGAACGCGTGCTGCGTTGGGCTTTGAAAGAAGGCTTGCCCTCGCCGCTGTTTGCCCCCGCCATGAAGCTGGGCCAAGCCGTGCGCGGTGTTTTGCCGGCCAAGCTCAAAGCCAAAGTGCCTGCGCCGCAAGCCTCGGGTGCATGGCCCACCCAAACGCACGCCCGCAAAGTGTTGATGCTGGCCGGTTGTGTGCAGCCCGCCATGATGCCCAATGTCAACACCGCCACCGCACGCGTGTTGGATGCCGCAGGCATTCAAACCGTGGTTGCCCCCAAAGCGGGTTGTTGCGGCGCGGTGAAATTTCACTTGAACGACCAAGACGGGGGCATGGCCCACATGCGCGCCAACATCGACGCGTGGTGGCCGTTTGTCGAACAAGGTAGTCCTAATGAAGTTGAGGCCATCGTGATGAACGTCTCAGGCTGCGGCGTGATGGTCAAAGACTACGGTCATGTGCTGAAAGACGATGTCGCCTACGCCGCCAAAGCCAAGCGCATCAGCGAACTCACCCAAGACCTGAGCGAACTCTTGCCCGATTTGGTGCCCGTGCTCAAGCCCAAACTCAATCCTGCAGCCTTGGCCAACGCGGGCATGCAAGCTTTCCACCCGCCCTGCACCTTGCAGCATGGCCAGCAACTCAAGGGCGGCGTTGAAAAGCACCTGGCCGAATTGGGCTTTGCCATTCAAGTGGCCAACACCGAAGCGCATTTGTGTTGCGGGTCGGCGGGCACCTACAGCGTGTTGAACCCTGAGATCAGCACCACCTTGCGCGACCGTAAATTGGGCCACTTAGATGCGCTGCAACCCAAAGCCATCCTGAGCGCCAACGTCGGCTGCATCACCCACTTGCAAAGCGGCACCGATGTGCCGGTGAAGCATTGGGTGGAGGTGTTGGACGCTGCGTTGAACTGAAAATTGTGCGAGATTGAAGATTGGCATAACGCTATGTCACGCAAAGGATTTTTCAATTTTTGAGAAATTTTTTGCGAGATTAAATGCGACTTTGTGCGCTGCTTTTAAGTCGTCAATTTGACCCCGCCAATGCCGCCTCAATATCCCCCGCCAGTTTGGCGGGCGCATCCATCGACGCATAGCGTTTGATCACGCGTCCGTCTTTGCCGACCAAGAACTTGGTGAAGTTCCATTTGATGCCTTCGCTGCCCAGCAGCCCCGGTGCTTCTGCTTTGAGCCACTGAAACAACGGGTGGGCGTCTGCGCCATTGACGTTCACTTTTTCCATCATCGTGAAGCTCACGCCGTAGTTTTTTTGGCAAAACGCGCCAATCTCGGCGTTTGTCCCCGCGTCTTGCGCGCCGAATTGGTTGCACGGAAAGCCCATCACCACCAAGCCTTGCGGGCCGTAGGTTTTGTGCAGCGCCTCTAAGCCTTCAAATTGCGGCGTGAAGCCGCAGGCACTGGCGGTGTTGACGATGAGCAAAACTTTGCTCTTCAGGTCGGCCAAGGCCAAGGGCGTGCCGTCGATGCGGGTGGCGGTGAAGTCGGTCAACGTGGTCATGGGGGGTGTCTTTCAAAGCATGTGCCAACGTGTGAATGCTTGGCACGTCAAAGTTCATCAAGCGGGGGGCTTGTCCGTGTGCACTTGTGATGCCAGCAACGCAGCCAGCACAATCATGCCGCCACCCAGCCCCAAGCGCCACGTCAGCACCGATGCCCCTGCTGCGACCGAGGACACGCTGGCAAACACCACCTCCGACATCATCAGCATGGCGGTGGTGTGCGCGCTCAAACGGGCTGCACCATATTGCAAGGCGAAGTTCGACACCAAAAACGCCACGCTCAAGCCCAGCACCCAAGGGATCCATTGGGGCGCGTGCGCCAAGGGCATCGTCAACGCAGGCACGATGCCCATCACCGTTGCCAATGTTGCGCACACAACGGCCATCAAGGCGCCGCCACCAAACATGGCCACCATGCGTGTCGCGTCTGGCGTGTGCTGCAAACGCAGTAACAAAATATTGGTCAGCGCGAAGCACATGCCGGCCAGCAGGGCCAACATGTCAGGCAAGTCTTGCGGAATGGGCCACGGCGTATCAGGGGTTTTGAGCACGAGCACCACGCCCGCCAATGCCAAACCCATGCGCGCCAAAGCGCCGTGGGTGGGGCGTTCTTTGAGCAGCCACCACGCCAACAACAGCGCCCAAGTGGGCATCAAATAAAACAGCAACACCACGCGCACCACATCGCCGGTGGTGACGGCCCAGTTGAAGCCCACGTTGGTCAGGCCCGAGGCCGCCATCAGCCACCAAAGTTCGGGGTGTGTCTGGAGGTGTTGCCAAGCGCGCGGGTAGGCCACCATGAGGCCCATCCAAGCCACGGCAAAGACCGCGGCGGTGGCCCACAAAGGGTGTAACCCTTCGATCTGAAGTTGGCGCAAAGGCCACCAAGACAAGCCCCACACCAAGGCATTGAGCACCAAGCCCAACGCAGGTAGCAAAGGCTTGTTCACCTTAGCCGTGCAAGTCGTCGTTGCGGGCGATGTGCATCAAGCGCGCGAGTTCTTCGCGGTGGTGCACATGGTTGTGGGCATGCCAGAGTTTGATCAGCCACATCACATAGCCCACCAACACGCCAAAGGCGGTGATGGCGCCAAATGCGCTCAGACCGATGCTGGTGGAGAAGGTGTAGAGGCCACCCAGTCCCAAAATACACAGCTGTTCGTTCAGGTTTTGCACGGCGATGGAGCGGCCCGCGCCCATCAGGTTGTGGCCACGGTGTTGCAGCAACGCGTTCATAGGGACAACCAAGAAACCACCCAAGCCACCTAAAACGATCAAGAAAGGCACGGCCAGCCACAGGTTGTCAATGAAGTTCATGCCCACCACAAACACGCCCATGGCGATGCCCAAGGGCATCAAGCGGGTGGCGTGGTCGAGCTTCATCTTCATCGACGCCACCACGGCGCCGACCGCTGTGCCAATGGCCACCACACCCACCAAGCTTGAGGCTTGGGTGGTGCTGTAGCCCAAAGCTGCGGCGCTCCACGCCAGCACGATGTAGCGCAAGTTGCCGCTCACGCCCCAGAACAAGGTGGTCGTGGCCAACGAGATTTGGCCCAATTTGTCTTGCCAGAGTCGCTTGTTGCAATCCCAAAAGTCGGGGACCAAGACCAACAGGTTGTGCGCCATGCTTTTCTCGGGATCGGCTTGCATGGGCGTCAAGGTAGCGCCGGTGTTGGGGATGCGGGTGTTGAACCACGCGGCCAAGGCATACAAGGGGATCAGCAAACAGATGGCGGCTTCAGCCGAAGAGTCGATGCCTGTGGTCACAAAAGGCAAGTCAAACGACAGCAGCCAAGCGGAGAGGTTGTGACCCACCAGTTGGCCGCCGAGCAAAACGCCCAAGATGATGGAGGCAATGGTCAAGCCTTCGATCCAACCGTTGGCCTTGACCAGCTGAGAGGAGGGCAGCAGCTCGGTCAAGATGCCGTATTTGGCTGGCGAATACGCCGCAGCACCCAAGCCCACCACGGCATAAGCCGCCAAAGGGTGCACGCCAAACAGCATCATCAAGCAGCCCACCACTTTGATGGAGTTGCTCATGAACATCACCTCGCCTTTGGGGCGCGAGTCGGCGAAGGCGCCAACAAACGGGGCCAAAACCACGTAAAACAAGGCAAACATGGGCACCAGAGCCGCGCGTTGCCATTCGGCAGCGCCGTCTGATTTGAGTAATTCGACGGCTGTGACAAACAGTGCGTTGTCGGCCAACGAACTGAAAAATTGAGCCGACATGATGGTGTAGAAACCGCGCTTCATGGGGGGAGTGGAGCAAGACGCGCACATGAATGTGCGGAGTAGCGTTGCCGTGACTTCTTTCTAGTGATAACGGCCAAGGTTATATCACGCGGGTGCCACAATATTGGCCATGCCCCGCCCGATTCAAGCCCATGTCCATACCGACGCTCTGCGTCACAACCTGCAGCGCATGCACGCTGCAGCACCCGATGCACGCATGTGGGCCGTCGTCAAAGCCAATGCCTATGGCCACGGCATTGAGCGGGTGTTTGAGGGCTTGCGGGCTGCCGATGGCTTTGCCTTGCTTGACCTTGACGAGGCGCAACGCCTGCGGGCCTTGGGCTGGCGCGGCCCCATCCTTTTGCTAGAGGGCGTGTTTGAGCCCCGTGACTTGGAGCTGTGCTCGCGTCTCGACCTGTGGCACACCGTGCATTGCGACGCGCAGATTGACATGCTCAGCCGTCACAAGACCCAAGTGCCCCACCGGGTGTTTCTCAAAATGAACAGTGGTATGAACCGCTTGGGGTTCACACCCGTGCGCTTCCGATCGGCGTGGACGCGGCTGAACCTGTTGCCCCAAGTTGACGAAATTTCGCTCATCACCCATTTCAGCGACGCCGATGGCCCCAAAGGCTTGGCCGCGCAAATGGCTGTGTTTGCCCGCACCACCCAAGATTTACCTGGCGAGCGCAGCACCTGCAACAGCGCGGCATTGCTGCGTCACGCCACCGACCCCGTCGTCGCCGCCGACTGGGTGCGCCCCGGCATTGCGTTGTACGGCAGCTCGCCCGATTTTCCTGAACATGACATCATGCATTGGGACTTGCAGCCCACGCTCACCTTGAGCAGCCGCATCATCGCAGTGCAGCAGCTGCAAGCGGGCGACACCGTGGGTTACGGCTCTTCTTTCAAAGCGGAATCTGCGCTGCGTTTGGGCGTGGTGGCCTGCGGATACGCCGACGGCTACCCACGCCACTGCCCGACGGGTACGCCCGTGTTGGTCAACGGCGTGCGCACCCGCACCTTGGGCCGCGTCAGCATGGACATGATCGCCGTCGACTTGACCCCGTGCCCCGACGCTGACTTTGGCAGCGAGGTCACCCTGTGGGGCCGCGCTGCCAACGGTGCCGTGTTGCCCATCGACGAGGTGGCTCAAGCGGCGGGCACCGTGGGCTACGAGCTGATGTGTGCCGTGTCTGCCCGCGTGGGCTTTGCTGCCGAAACCGAGTCGAAAGCTTGAGACCATGAGCCAACACCTGCCTCTGCGTCACGGTCTGCTGGCGCTTGCCGTGGTGGCGGTGTGGGGCAGCAACTTTGTGGTCATTAAAAACGCCTTGGCCGATTTGCCGCCTCTGCTGTTTGCAGCGCTGCGGTTTTCGTTGGCCTTCTTGCCCGCTGCTTTCTTTTTACCCAAACCCAATGTGCCGTGGCGCAACTTGGCCGCCTATGGCTTGCTGATTGGCTTGGTGCAATTTGGCTCGCTGTACATGGCCATCAATGGGCACATCGCGCCTGGCTTGGCGTCGCTGGTGGTGCAAACGCAGGTGTTTTTCACCATTGGCTTGGCCATGTATGTGGCCAAAGAGCGCTTGCGCCGTTTTCAGTGGGTGGCTTTGGCGTTGGCCGTGTCGGGCATTGCCGTCATTGGCGCGCACACCGACGCCAGCACCACTGTTCTTGGCTTGGGCCTTGTGCTTCTCGCCGCCTTGGGTTGGTCCATCGGCAACATGGTGGGCAAGCAAGCCGGCCAAGTGAACATGCTGGCCTATGTGGTGTGGTCCAGCGGCTTTGCCGTGCTGCCCTTGTTCGCGTTGTCGTGGCTGGTCGAAGGTGCCCCCGCCATGCAAGCCGGACTCGCCCGCGCCACCTGGGGCACTTGGCTGGCCGTGGCTTGGCAGTCCTTTGGCAACACCCTCTTTGGCTACGCCGCTTGGGGCTGGTTACTCGCCCGCAACCCCGCCTCTACCATCACCCCCATGGCCTTGCTCGTGCCCGTTTTTGGCATGGGCGCCTCAGCCCTGTTGCTCGCCGAACCCTTGCCCGCCTGGAAACTCATCGCCGCAGGCTTGGTCATGACCGGGCTGGCGCTGAACGTGTTGTGGCCGCATTGGCAAGAACGCCAAGCCGTCAAAAATTGACGCACGTTAAACAGCGCAAGTGCACCAACACGCGAACAAGCAAGCAAGAAAACGGAACACTCCGTCACACGAACAGTCAGCCACTCAAACATCGCAGCGAAGGGGTGCAGTCGGCGCTCGATGCAGCGACGTTAAGAGCGAAGCGAAGGAGCTGCAGCGAGCGCCGGCTGCGCCCCTTCGCGGTGCCAAAGCCAGCGCAAAGAATCAAGCAGCCGGATAAAGCCCCAGCTCCTGCGCCTGCAACCGCGCCAACCCCAGCAACGCATCGGTAAAAGGCGTCGCCACCCCCACGATCTGCCCCAACTCCCGCACCGCCCCCACCAACGCATCCAGCTCAACAGCACGCTTGGCTTCCACGTCTTGCAGCATCGAGGTTTTGAATGCCCCCAGCTTGCGCGTGACCGCATGGCGATCTTCCGGTTGTTGGTCGATGGGAATGCCGATGGTCGCGCCAATCGCCTTGGCCTCCAACATCACCTGCGAGATGAAGCCGCGCACCAGCGGATCGTTCAAAATTTTGTCGGTCGTGGCACCCGTCAAAGCACTCACGGGATTGACCGTCATGTTGCCCCACAGCTTGTACCAAGTGTCTTTTTGAATCTGTGGCGACAGCGTGGCGTCAAACCCTGCGTTTTGCAGCAAAGCATGCAGCGCCTGCACACGCGGGCTGACTTCGCCCGAAGGCTCACCCACGATCAAGCCGTTGCCAAAGTGATGCTGTACCTCAGCGGGGCCACGCAGCGAACAACTGGCGTGCACCACGCAGCCGATGATGTGTTGTGCGGGAATGTTTTGGGCGATGCGCCCTTGCGGGTCCACGCTGGCGAGTGGCGTGTTGGCATAGGCGCCACCAAAGCCTTGCAAGAACCACCACGGCACGCCGTTCATCGCCGTCAGCACCACGGTGTGCGGGCCAATCAGCGGTGCGATGTGTTGCGCGACCTCGGCCAACGCGGGCGCTTTGACGGCAATGACCACGAGGTCTTGCACGCCCAAATCCGCAGGCTGTGCGCTGGTCTTGACAGGTACGGACAACAGCGGGGTGTCGGCGCCCCTATGCAAGCGCAGCCCATGTTGCTGCAACGCTGCCAGCGTCGCACCGCGTGCGACCACCGAGAGTGCCACGCCGGGCTGCTGCGCCAGTCGCGCACCGATCCAGCCACCAATGGCGCCTGCGCCGTAAATACAAATCTTGGAAAACGTCATTGTTGGTAGCGGGTGTCGATGCGGTTGACTTGACGCACGAGCGCGTCAAACACGTCCACGCCTGCGCCGCCGTGTTGGTTGTCGAACTGCAGTGAGTCGCGGGTGCATTTGGCCGCAACGGGTTCGGGTACGGCGATGGGCGCGCCCATGCTCAAGGTGGCGAGTTGAATTTCGCAGGCGCGTTGCAGCGTCCACAAAATGGCAAAGGTCTCGGGCAGGGTGCTGCCCCACGCCAACAGGCCGTGGTTGCGCAAGATCACGGCTTGTTTGCGGCCAATGCTTTGCAACACGCGTGGTCCCTCGTCGGCGTGGATGGTGATGCCCTCGAAGTCGTGGTACGCCACCATGTCGTGCAGCTGCGCCGAGTAAAAGTTGCTCTGCGACAAGCCGCCTTGCAAACAGGCCACCGCCACACCCGCGGTGGTGTGGGTGTGCATCACGCAGTGCGCGCCGTCGAGGCCCGCATGCAAGGTGGCGTGCACCACAAAGCCCGCAGGGTTCACGCGGTGGGTGGAGCCGTCAAGCACCTCGCCTTTGAGGTTGATCTTCACCAAGTTGCTGGCGGTCACTTCGCTGTAATGCAAACCAAACGGGTTGATCAAAAACTGCTTGTCATCGCCGCTCACGCTGTGCGGCACGCGCACGGTGATGTGGTTGTAGATCATCTCGGTCCAGCCCAGCATGGCGAAGATGCGGTAGCAGGCCGCGAGCTGTACGCGGGCAGCCCACTCGTCGGGGTGAAAGCGTTGTTGTGTCATGGCGAACAATCAGTACACACGGCCTTTGTCGTTGGCGGGGTTGGCCGTTGGCAAGCTGTCTTTGAACTTGGCGGCCAGCGCCGAGGTTTGACGCGCCAAGATCACCGCGTCCACGCCCACGGCGACAAACAAAGCGCCGAGCGAGAGGTAATGACGAGCCAAGGTTTCGTCGCCCATCAAGATGCCGGGGGCTTTGCCCGCTTTGCGGATGCGCGAAATCGCGTCTTCAATGGCCGCTTGCACTTCGGGGTGCATGGGGTTGCCGATGTGGCCCATGGAGGCCGACAAATCGGCAGGGCCGATGAACACGCCGTCCACGCCTTCGGTGGCGGCGATGGCGTCGAGGTTGTTCAGGGCTTCACGGGTTTCGGCTTGCACCAGCACGCACACCTGTGCGTTGGCTTCTTTGCCGTAGTTGGGGTAACGGCCCCAGCGTGCGGCGCGTGTGCCCGCCATGCCGCGGATGCCACCTTTGCCGTCGTCTTGCGGATAGCGGCAGGCTTTGACGATGGCCGCAGCTTGCTCGGCCGTGTCGACCATGGGCACCAACACGGTGGGCGCGCCAATGTCCAAGATTTGTTTCAGCAAGGCGGGGTGGTCGTGCGGCACGCGCACCACGGGGTTGGCGCCGGGGTAGGCAGCCACGGTTTGTAGCTGCGAGAGCAAGGTGGTCAGGTCGTTGGGGCCGTGCTCGCCGTCGAGCACCAGCCAATCAAAGCCAGCGCCGGCGCAAATTTCGGCGGCGACGGCGTTGCCCAAGCCCATCCATAAACCGATTTGGGCTTGCTTGTTGTGAAGGGCTTGTTTGAAAGCGTTGACAGGTGTTTGCATGGTGTGACCGTTTGAATAAAAGAGGGTTGAAGAGGGATTAAACAAAGCGAAATTGCAAGCAGCCCAAGGGGCCGTAGTCTGCCTCAAAGAGGTCGCCGACTTTGGCACCCACGGGACGCGTGAACGAGCCTGCCAGCACCACCTCGCCGGCTTGCAGGTGTTCACCCCAGGGCGCGAGTTTGTTGGCCAGCCAGGCCACGCCAATGGCGGGGTCGCCTTGCACGCCTGCGGCGAGTCCGGTTTCTTCCACCACGCCGTTTTGGCGCAGCACCGCGCCGCACCACGGCAGGTCGGTGGTGTTGGGGTCGACATGCGCGCCGCCCAGCACGATGCCCGCGTTGGCCGCGTTGTCGCTGATGGTGTCGAACACTTTGCGCATCACTTTCGTGTGGCGGTCGAACTGCTCAATGCGTGAGTCGATGATCTCGATCGCGGGCGTCACGTAGTCGGTGGCGGCCAGCACTTGGGCCACGGTGACGTTGGGGCCGCGCAGTTCGTGTTTGAGCACAAAGGCCAGCTCCACTTCCACGCGTGGGGCGATGAAGTTTTTCACCGGAATGTTCAGCACTTGACCGGGCGTGCAGGTGTAGCGCATGTGCTCCAGCAAGGTGCCGTAGTCGGGCTCGTCAATCTGACTGGCCTGCTGCATGGCGCGGCTGGTCAGGCCTATTTTGTGGCCCATCACTTGGTGGCCTTCGGCCAGCTTCAGCGCCATCCACGCGCGGTTGATGCGGTAGCCGTCTTCGATGGTCATGCCAGGAAAACGCTTGGAGAAGTGCTCAATTTGTACGCCCGATTTTTCGGACTGGTTCAACTCAGCGGCGAGTTGTTGGATCAAGGAATCAGCAAACATGGAAAGCCTTTGCAAAGAAGGAATCAGGACTTGTTGAACAGGGGGTGCAGGTTGCTGTGTTTGTTGTCAAACACCTCGGTGCCCACATCCACTTGGAAGGTGATGCCGATGTGGCGTTGGCCAAACACGTCGGCCAAGTGCGCATGGGCAACGTCGGCCAGCGTTTGGCCTGCGCGCTGAAGCGTGGCTTCGGTGCGGCCTCGGCCCACGCGCAGGTTGAGGTACACAAACGCGTAGTCGCTGGAGTCGCCCGACGCGTTGGGGCCGCTGTGTGGGTTGCTGTTGAACTGCGCGGCTTCCCGTCCCGCTGCCCCCCCATCCGCCACGGCGTAGTGCGCGGCAGGGTAGGCCAGCACGCGTGTGCCGCCCGTGGGAAATACGGGCTTGTCGGCCTCGTCTTTAACGGTGAGCATGGCGTCGGCCAAGCGGCGACACAGCAGGCCCATGTCGGTTTCGCGGTCGAGTTGACCGGTGTAGAGAATGACCAAGTGCGGCATGTGCGTCTCCTTGTTAAAGGCGGTTCACCGCTTGAAAACCTTGGGCCGCGCTGGCTTGCGCCGCCGGAATGTGTTCGCCGCTTTGTGGCGTGACCGGAAACACCGCATTGAGTTGCCCCGTGCCCGACGCGCCAAAGTACGGCGTGATGATTTCGGCGGGCGCGTCGTAACCCTTCCAGCCCAAAGCGCCCAGGAGCATGGCCGTGTCGTGCATGAAGCCTTCGCCGTGGCCTTTGCTGGCGTACTCGGGCAGCATCTCGCAGAAGGTGGCCCAGTCGCCGCGTTCCCAGATTTCTAAAACGCGTCGGTCGAGCTGTTCTAAAAACGGGCTCCACACCTTGAAGGCAAATTCAGGCGCCAAACCGTTTTGGGCGAAGCGGTGGCTCAACGAGCCGCTGGCCAAAAACGCCACCGTGCCGTCGTAATGCTGCTCCACCGCTTGGCGCATGGCCCAGCCCAAACGCGCGCTGTCGTTCAAGTAATGCGCTTGGCACAAGGCCGACACCGACACCACTTTGAAGTGCTGGTCGTCGTTCATGTAGCGCAGCGGCACCAGCGTGCCGTATTCGGGCGCGAGGGTGGTGGCGTCGTGGGCCAAGGTGTCCACGCCAAACTCGTTGCAGGTTTTCGCTAGCAGCTTGCCCAGCTCGGGGTTGCCCGGTGATTCGTAGCCGAGGTTGCTGATGAAGTGCGGCAGCTCGTTGCTGGTGTACGTGCCTTTGAAATGTGGCGCGCAGTTGATGTGGTAACTCGCGTTCACCAACCAATGCGTGTCAAACACCACCAGAGTGTCGACGCCCAGTGCGCGGCAGCGACGGCTGATTTCGTGGTGGCCGTCAATCGCGTCTTGGCGTGACCCAAAGCGCGGCCCCGGCAACTCGCTGAGGTACATCGACGGAACGTGGGTGATTTTGGCGGCGAGTGCAACGTGGCCCATGTTCAAACTCCCCAATGCGGAATGTGGTGGTCGCCCAAACTCACCGCCACGTTCTTAGGTTCGCAAAACACCTCGTAGCTCCACGTGCCGCCTTCACGGCCGGTCCCGCTGGCCTTGGTGCCGCCGAAGGGCTGGCGCAGGTCGCGCACGTTTTGGCTGTTCACAAAGCACATGCCCGCCTCGACCGCGGCGGCCACGCGGTGGGCTTTGCCAATGTTTTCGGTCCACACGTAGCTGCTCAAGCCGTAGGCAATGTCGTTGGCCAATTCAATCGCGTGGGCTTCGTCTTTGAACGGAATCAGGCAGGCGACGGGGCCGAAGATTTCGTCTTGCGCGATCTTCATGCGGTTGTCCACATCGGCAAACACGGTGGGCCACACAAAGTTGCCGTTTTTGACACGGGCTGACAACTCGGGCGCGTAGCTCGGGCGGTCCAAGCCGCCGCACAACAAGGTGGCGCCTTCTTTGGGGCCGAGCTCGATGTAGCTTTTGACTTTGGCCAAATGCGCTTTGGAGATCATGGGGCCGACGATGGTTTTTTCGTCCAACGGGTCGCCCACGGTGATGCGTTTGGCGCGTTCGGTGAACTTGGCCACGAAGTCGGCGTAGATGCTTTGTTGCACCAAGATGCGGCTGCCCGCGGTGCAGCGTTCGCCGTTGTTGCTGAAGATCATGAAGATGGCGGCGTCCAAGGCGCGGTCCAAATCGGCGTCTTCAAAAATTACGAAGGGCGATTTGCCGCCTAACTCCATGCTGAACTTTTTCAAGCCTGCGGTTTTGACAATGCGGTTGCCCGTGGCCGTGGAGCCGGTGAACGAAATGGCGCGCACATCGGGGTGTGCCACCAGCGGCTCGCCCGTGTCTTGGCCGTAGCCGTGCACGAGGTTGAGCACGCCGGCGGGAATGCCGGCTTCCAACGCCAACTCGCCCAAACGGGCGGCGCTGAGGGGCGACAGCTCGCTCATCTTGAGCACGGCGGTGTTGCCAAAGGCCAAGCAGGGGGCCACTTTCCACGTGGCGGTCATGAACGGCACGTTCCACGGGCTGATCAGCGCGCACACGCCCACGGGATGAAACAGCGTGTAGTTCAGGTGCGTGGGCGTGGGGTAGGTGTGGCCGTCCACGCGGGTGCACATTTCGGCGAAGTAATGGAAGTTGTCGGCCGCACGGGGGACGAGTTGCTTGCCCGTTTGCGAGATGGTTTGGCCGCAGTCGTTGGTTTCGGTTTGCGCGATCTCGGGCACATGCTGGGCAATCAAGTCGCCGAGTTTGTGCATCAGTTTGGCGCGTTCGGGCGCAGGGGTGTTGGCCCATTTTGGAAACGCTGCTTTGGCCGCAGCCACGGCTGCGTTGACCTCGTCCGTGCCGCCCGCGGCCACGTTGGCCAGCACTTCTTGGGTGGCGGGGTTGATGGTCTCAAACGTCTGGCTGCTGCTGACGTGTTGGCCGTTGATGAGGTGTTGAATGTGTGACATGGCGGTGTGTCCGTCTGAGGTGGTCGTGTTTGTGGGATGTCGGTGTAGGGTGGCCGTACTGCTTAGCGGGGGGCCAGCGTGATGGTGTTGGTCAGCGCGCCAAGGCCTTCGATCTCGGTGACGATGACGTCGCCGGGCTGGCAGTCCACCACGCCGTCGGGGGTGCCGGTCAGGATGATGTCGCCGGGGTTCAGGGTCATGAAGCGGCTGAAGTAGGCGATGAGGGTGGGCACGTCAAAAATCATGTCGCGGGTGTTGCCACTTTGGGTGACTTTGCCGTTGACGGTGGTTTGCAGCGCCAAGTTCATGGGGTCGCCGTATTGGGCATGCACGTCGACGGCATCCACCAGCCACGGGCCGATGGGGGTGCCGGTGTCGCGGTTTTTCACGCGCAGGTTGGGGCGGTACCAGTTCTCTAAATAGTCGCGGATGGCGTAGTCGTTGGCCACGGTGTAGCCGCGCACGTAGTCGTAGGCGTCTTCTTTGTTCACGCGGCGTGCGGTGCGACCGATGACCACCGCCAACTCGCATTCGTAGTGCATGTAGGCCACGTCGGCGGGGCGCACCGTGAGCTGTTGATGACCGATGAATGACGCTTCGCCTTTGACAAAGGCCAAAGGTTCTTTGGGCGGCTCTTTGAAGGCCAGTTCTTTGGCGTGGTCGGCGTAGTTCAAGCCGAGTGCAATGACAGTGCGAGGCCGCGCGACGGGGGCCAAGGGGGGCAGCCATTGCACGCGGTCAAAGGCGACCAAGCGGCCATCGGCCAGCAGCAGTTGGCCGTCGCGTTCGGTGGCGTCGAAGGTGTGGCCTTCAAACTGCACGCGGGCGTGGCGCGTGGGTTTTTGCGTGGCTGTGGGTGTGTTGGCGGCTGGGCGGGTCATGCGGGCATCTCCAAAGCGGGGGCGGTCACCAGCGCGTGGCGCAAGACGCCTAAACCAGGTAGGCCTTGCGCTTGAATGTCGATCACATCGCCCACGCGGGCGAGAGGGCGGTGGCCTGCCTCGGGGCCGTCTTGGCAAATGCCCAGGCCCAGCATCAACACGTCACCGGCTTGCAGGGTCATGAAGTCGTTCACATCGGCCAGCAAGTCGGGCAGCAGGCGGCGCATGTCGGCGAGGTGAACGGTTTGGCGCAGCACGCCATTGATGCGCACTTCGAGTTGCAAGGCATTGGGGTGCGTCACATCGCTGGCAGGCACCAGCGCGGGGCCGACGCCCAAAAAGCCGTCTAAGCACTTGTATTTGACGGGTGGGCGGTAAAAGCCTTGGCCTTCGACGCTGTGGGGTACCGAGACATCGTTGAGCAACACAAACCCACGCAAATGCGGAGCGCCTGCGGCATTGGGCGCGCCCATCACCACGCCCAAGGTGGCCCCGATTTCGACCTCGGGCACGTCCGCGGGGACGGGGATGGTGCTGTCGTTGATCGACCAGGTGTTGGCGGTTTTGACGTACAGCACGGGCGCGGCGGGCGGGGCTTTGTAGGGCGCCTCGTGCATGTGTGGGCTGGCGCTTTGCCATTCGGCGTTTGAATTCAACAGCACGCCATAGACGGTGCCGTGAATGGGGAGTTCGTGAGTGGTCATAGGCGGGCGGGTGAGTTATTCGGTGAGGGCGGTGGCGGTGCTGTCAGCAGGGGCTTCTAGCGCAATCACGCCGTCGAGCAGTTCGTAAAGGGCTTGCAGCTTGGCTTTGCCCAAGTGCTGTTCCATCCACTGGTAATGCGCTTCGATGGTGGCGGACAGTGTGGCGACGCGTGCGAGGCCGAGTTCGGTGGCTTGCACCACGGTGCGGCGCTGGTCGGTGGCAGCGCGCGCACGTTGAATCAAGCCATCGCGCTCCATGCGTGTCAACACCCCACTCAGGCTGGGGCCGATGATGAAGGCTTCGCGGGCGATGCGGCCGGTCTCGACCCCCGTGCCACCGTTGCCGTGGTCTTCGCCCAACACGCGCAGCACGCGCCATTGCTGGTCGCTCAAGCCTTGATCGCGCAGGCTGGGGCGGGTGTGCGCCATCACTGCTTCACGGGCTTGAAGCAACAGACGCGGCAAATTGCGGTGAATGAAGGGGGTATTGGCGCTCATTTATTTAACATGTTAAATGCTTGCAACGCCAGATTTTTCGGGGTTTACCCTTTTGAGTACGACATCACTTTCCCGTAATTACTAAGTAAAGTGAATATCTAAGTATTCATATATTTAGTAAAAAGGTTTACCATATCGTTCTTTTTGACGATTTGGATACGCCACCTTTCGGTGCATGGGCTTTGCCGCGTAGACCGCCCCCTCCATGAAAAATTTGAGTATCAAGCTGCAGTTGTCACTGACCGCCCTGGCCATGGGGTTTGTGCTTTTGTTGGCGCAATTGGGGCTTCAGTTTTATGTGCTGCGCAGTGACATCGTGCAACGCATTGAAAAGCATGAGTTCGCGCAACTGACGGAATACGCGGGCCATTTGGACGACAAACTGCAAGAAAGCATGAGCATGTTGTCGACGGTCGCGTTGAATGCGCCCGTGAAAGACATGGGCGATCTGGCGAAGTTGGAGAGCTTTTTGCAACGCGAGCATGCGTTGCTCACGGTGTTTGACGATCTCTACGTGTTTGATGCCAAGGGCGTGTTGCAGGTCGATTGGCCCATGAAGCCGGGACGTCGCACGTTGGATATGTCGTCGCGCGATTACATCAAGGGTGTGATTGAAACCCGCGAAGCCGTGATCTCAAGCCCTATTCTGGGCAAAGCGACCAAGCAACCGATTGTGGTCGTGGCCGCCCCCATCTTTGACCAAAACAACCAGCTGGTGGGCATCATGGGCGGGGTGTTGAATCTGTTCAAAGCCAATCTGCTGGGCGCTATTGCCAATCAGAAAAATGGCCAAAACGGGTATTTCTACTTGGTGACGAAAGACCGTGTTCGCATTTCGCATCCTGATCCGAGTTTGATTTTGAAGGTCATTCCCCCAGCCAGCGCCAACCGACCGCTTGAAAACGCGTTAGCTGGTTTTGAGGGGACGCAAGAGGGTGTGACGGCGCGCGGGCTGAAGGGGCTGTTCACTTTCAAACAGCTTGAAACCACGGGCTGGATCATGGCGTCGGTCATCCCATCCGCTGAAGCGTTTGCCCCGATTACTGATCTGTACCAAAAAATGGCCTTGGTCACCGTGTTGCTGATGATGACCCTCGCGCCTTTGATGTGGGGCTTTATTTCTCGGTTGATTTGGCCTTTGGGACAACTCGCCAACGCCATGCTGGACACAGCGACACGCATGAAGGCGGGCCAAGTGGTAGCGCCCATTCCGGAGGTGGGGGGCAAAGAAATCAAGACGGTGGTGCTGGCTTTTAATGAATTTGTGGATGCCCGAATTCATGCCGAAAGCGAGCTGCTGCTGGCCCGCGATGCCGCGCAAGCGGCCAACACGTCTAAGGGCCATTTCTTGGCCAACATGAGCCATGAAATTCGCACGCCCATGAACGGCATCTTGGGCATGACCGAGCTGTGTTTGCAGACCCAAATGACGGTCGAACAACGCAGTTATTTAGAAATGGTGTCGTTGTCTGCCAACTCCTTGCTGGCGGTGATCAACGACATTTTGGATTTCTCCAAGATCGAAGCGCAAAAACTTCATTTAGACCCGCACGAGTTTTCGCTGCATGCACTTCTGCGCCAAGCCACGCGTACGTTGTCGTTGCGGGCCACCGAAAAAGAGTTGGAGCTGGTGTGCGATTTGGCGCCCGATGTGCCCGACCAAGTGGTGGGCGATCCTTTGCGCTTGCAACAAGTGCTGACCAATTTGCTGGGCAACGCCATCAAGTTCACGGCCAAGGGCGAAATCATGCTCAAGGTGGCTTGCATGAAAAACCCGCCGAACGACGAAGGCGTTTGGTTGGCGATTCAGATCAAAGACACGGGCATCGGTATTCCCGATGACAAACAAGCCCTGATTTTTGACGTGTTCACCCAAGCCGATTCGAGCACGGCACGCCGTTTTGGCGGTTCGGGCTTGGGCTTGGCCATCAGTCGCAATTTGGTGCAACTCATGGGCGGCGATATTTCGGTGACCAGCAAATTGGGGCAAGGCAGCAACTTCAGCTTCAACATTCAATTGCAGCGTGCCAACGCTTCTCCTGCGCGTCAGTATCCTGTGCCCGCGCATTTGATGGGACAGATCGCTTTGGTGGTCGATGACAACGCCAGCAGCCGCTTGGTCTTGACCAAACGGCTGACCTGTGCGGGTTTGCACGCGATTGCCTGCGACAGCGCCTCGCAGGCCTTGCACAGCCCGCAGTTGGCCCAAGCGCGTTTTGCGCTGATCGACGTGAACATGCCTGACATTGACGGTTACGCATTCGCCGCGCAATTGCGTCAAACGCGTACTGCGGAGCAATTGCACATCGTCATGTTGGGCGCTTTGAGTGAGCAGCTTGGACAAGAAGAGCTGCATCGCTTGGACATTCAGGGGTTTTTGGTCAAGCCGTTAGATTCGCAAGAACTGGTGTCGGTGCTGAGTCAATCGCTGTCGCAGTCTCGCCATGCCGCCGATGCGCCGAAAGAGATAGCGCCGGTGTCCGATGCTGCGACTCGGCAGCAACCCAAGCGCGTGCTGTTGGCGGAAGACACGCCGATCAACCAAACCTTGCAAACCATTTTGCTCAACCGCATGGGCTACGAAGTCACCATTGCCAACAACGGCTTGGAGGCGGTTGAGGCCTTTCGAGGCGGTGAGTTTGATTTGATTTTGATGGACATTCAGATGCCAGAAATGGGCGGCTTGGAGGCCGCGCAGATCATTCGCGACGTCGAGAAAGAGCGCCAGATGTCCCGCACAGCCATCATTGCCGTGACGGCGAACGCGCTCAAAGGCGACCGCGAACACTACATGGCGTCGGGCGTCGATGGCTATGTGTCCAAGCCCATTTCGTTTGACGCGCTCAGACTGGAAATTCAAGGCGTCATGACGCCTGAGCCCAATGCCAAGCCCGTGCCTCAGGCCTCGGCCTTGGATCTGGTTTCTGAGGGGAACAGCGGCGCCTAAGGGAGAGGGGAAAAGTTGTGGCAATCAGGCACACTTGAGCCCCTATGGCCAAAGAAAAAACACATTACATCTGCACCGAATGCGGCGGCACCAGCCCCAAATGGCTGGGTAAATGCCCGAGTTGCAACGCTTGGAACACCTTGGTCGAGAGCGTGGTGGACGCCACCGGCCCCACCAAAAACCGCTACGCAGGCATGGCGGCCCTCGCGCCCAGTGCCGAAGTGGCCACGCTGTCGGACATTGAAGCAGCCGAAGTGCCACGCACGCCCACGGGTCAAGAAGAGTTAGACCGCGTGCTGGGCGGCGGCATGGTTGAAGGGGGTGTGGTGCTGATCGGTGGCGACCCCGGCATTGGCAAATCCACCTTGTTGTTGCAGGCGATGGACGGTTTGCAGCGCAGCGGCATGCGCACCTTGTATGTGACGGGCGAAGAGTCGGCCGCGCAAGTGGCACTGCGTTCGCGTCGCTTGGGGCTGGACCACAGCCAAGTGCAGGTGCTGGCCGAAACCTTGCTCGAAAAAGTGCTGGCCACGGTGGACAAACTGCAACCCTCCATCGTGGTGATGGACTCCATCCAAACCGTGTATTCCGACCAACTCACCAGCGCACCGGGCTCTGTGGCGCAGGTGCGCGAATGCGCGGCCCACCTCACGCGCATGGCCAAGTCCACCGGCACAGCGGTGGTGTTGGTGGGCCACGTCACCAAAGAAGGCGCGTTGGCGGGGCCGCGTGTGTTAGAGCACATGGTCGACACCGTGCTGTACTTTGAAGGCGACACGCATTCCACTTACCGACTGGTGCGCGCCATCAAAAACCGCTTTGGTGCCGTCAACGAAATTGGCGTGTTTGCCATGACCGAAAAAGGCCTGAAGGGCGTGACCAACCCCAGCGCCATCTTTTTGAGCCAACATTCCGAGCCCGTGCCCGGCAGCTGCGTGCTGGTGACGCTTGAAGGCACGCGCCCGATGCTGGTCGAAATTCAAGCGCTGGTGGACAGTGGTGGCCCGTCGCCCCGTCGTTTGAGCGTGGGCTTGGACCGCGACCGTTTGGCCATGTTGTTGGCCGTGTTGCACCGTCACGCAGGCGTGGCGTGCATGGACCAAGACGTGTTTGTGAATGCCGTGGGCGGTGTGCGCATCAGTGAGCCGGCCGCTGACTTGGCCGTGCTGCTGGCCATCCAAAGCAGCTTGCGCGGCAAGCCGCTGCCCCAAGGCTTCATCGCCTTTGGTGAAGTGGGCTTGGCGGGCGAGGTGCGGCCTGCACCGCGCGGGCAAGAGCGCTTGAAAGAGGCCGCCAAGCTGGGCTTCACCGTGGCCTTGATCCCCAAAGCCAACGCGCCTAAAAAACCGATTGAGGGCATGACCGTGCATGCCGTGGAGCGCGTGGATGAGGCCATCAACTTGGTGCGCGGTCTTTAACGTTCTCGCAATCGCGATCGCGATCAGTCGTCGTCCCCATGGCCGGCGCCGTAGCGACGGTCTTTGGATTCGATCTTGATGACTTTGAACGTGTTGCCCGTCAAGTAGCCTTTGGCTTCTACATAGCCGTTGGTGATGGCTTGATGTTCATCCCAACGTGCAGTCGACATGTCAGCGCTGTAAGTGATGGCGCCGCGTGTGAGCGTGCAACCCACATTCACAGCAGAGCAACTGAGTGCGCCATACATTTCAAAACTGCGAGAGACTTGAAGCTCTGTGGGCGTGCTGAGGGTGGACAGGCTGCGGTGGTGCAAACCGTCTGAATCGTTGTCGTTCCAATCGTCTGAATAGCCATTGGCTTGGCTGCCTTCAAATTCAATTTTTGTTGCGTTCAATACACCGTTGGTCAGCGTGCCTTTGGCTTCTACGTAGGTGCCGTTGATGATGCTGGCGCACAGGGCTGCGCTGGTGGCTTGCACTTGAATGCCTTGCACTTTCAGTGTGCAACCGGTGACGTTGCCGCCGTTAGAAATTAAGGATTTTTCCGACACTGCACCGTATAACTCATTGCGTTCGTTGTGGACGCGGGTGGTGCCACTGTAGTTGCTGGCATAGCTGGTGTAAGTGCTGGCCGTCCCGCTGCGAATTTGCAGGCTGCTGACGGTGTAAGCGTTGGCCGTGCTGCTGGTGGCGGCCTTCACAACAATCACAGACCCAGTTGCTAATCCGAGGGGAGGGGTGATGCTCGCGTAGTTCACCGTAATGGGCACGGCTGCAGTGCCTAGCACCAACGTTTTGGCGGTGTTGTCCATGCTTTGCACGGTGCCGACGATTTGCACATTCGTTGCGCCAGTTTCGACCTCAACCAAGGTGGCTAAGAATGAACCATCCGCTTGCGGCAAACCGTAAACCTCCACAGCTTGGTTGTTCAGCGCAGCCAAGCTGGTCAACGCACCGGTGGTGTCCAGCAAGATGGTGGACGTGTCGGTGGTGATGGGCATGCCTGCCACGGTCAGCGCTGAGCCTGCGTAACTCGCCACGCCTTGGATGCCGCTTTGCACCCAGATTTTTCCTGCAATAGGACGCAGGGTCACGCTGTCGATGCCATTTTGTTCAACGCTCACCGTCATGCCAATGCGCAGTGGGGTGGTGATGGCTGTGCTGTCATCGTCTGCATCTAACACCTGCGAGCCCACAGTTTCGTAACGCACGCCATTCACGATGATGGAGCCCAGTCCGCTGATGGTGCCGGCGCTGAGCGCGGCTGTATTGGGTGTGATGCTGGCGCTTGTGCCGCCGCCCCCACAGGCTGACAACAGACCTGTTGCAGCCATGAGCCATGCAAGTAATTTGGGTTTAAAGATGACATGTGACATACGAGCTCCATTCATAAAGGATGGTGAAAGTGTGGCTGCCTCACATTAAGACAGCCTTAAGACAAAGCGAAGCAGTCTTAAGAAAACCCTAAGACGCGCTCACTAGCATCGGTTTTGAAAGGCACAAACCCATGCTTCACAAGTTCTTCGCGCTCTTGCTCTTTGCATCGCTCCACGCGATGGCCGCCACACCTGCCGAGTTGCTGGCGGGCTACACCGCCCAAGCCGGCCAGCCAGCCAATGCTGCCAAAGGTGAGTCGTTGTTCAAAGCCAGCCACGGCCAAGAGTGGCAGTGCACCAGTTGTCACGGCAAAGCGCCCATGTCGGGTGGGCGTCATGCCAGCACCGACAAGGCGATTGAGCCCCTCGCGCCTGCGGCCAACGCCAAACGTTTCACCGACAGCGCCAAATCCGAAAAGTGGTTTCGCCGCAATTGCAAAGATGTGCTGGCGCGTGAGTGCACGGCGGCTGAAAAAGCCGATGTGTTGGCGTGGCTCATTTCTTTACGCTGATGGGAGTTCAGATGCATTCACGTTTCACACCCCTCATACGCTGTGCGGTCGCCGCCAGCTTGTGGGTGGCTGTACCCGTCTGGGCCGACAGCTATAAAGGCCCCACACCGCCTGCGGTGTACACCCAAGAGTGCGGCGGCTGCCACTTGGCCTTCTCACCTAACTTGTTGCCCAAGGCGTCGTGGCAACGCGTGATGAATGGGCTGGACAAACATTACGGCAGTGATGCCTCGTTAGACGCCGCCACACAAAAGCAAATCAACACCTGGCTACAAACCTACGGTGGGCAAGGCAAACGCGCCCGCGAAGAACCGCCGCAAGACCGCATCACCCGCTCAGCTTGGTTCGAGCGCAAGCACCGCGAGGTGAGTGCAGCCACGTTCAAACGTGCGTCCATCAAAAGCCCCGCTAACTGCACGGCATGCCACCGCGATGCCGCGCAAGGCGACTTTGAAGAAGACCGCGTGAGGATTCCAAAATGAAGCCCGTGGTCGACTTGGGCACGCGCATGGCGCACGCCAGCATGGCGTTGGCGTTTTTGATTTCGTATGTCACGTCTGAGTCAGAGTATTGGCGTTTGGTGCATGTGTACAGCGGCTACAGCTTGGCAGCTGTGTTGGCATTTCGTTGGGTGTGGGGTTGGGTAGGGCCGGCTTCGGCACGCTGGGGTCTGCTATTGCGACGCGTGGCGATGTGGCGCGTGTGGCTGAACAAACTCAAACAGGGCGAATGGCTGAGTCGCAACTTTTGGGTGGGTGCTAGCAGTTGGGTATTGAGCGTTGCGGTGCTGTGCATCTATGCGTTTTGTGCGGTGGCCATCGCCAGCGGGTGGGCTACCTACAATGAACTGTTAGGCGATGGTTGGTTGAACGATGCCCTGCAAGAATTGCACGAAGGCTTGGGCAACGCGGCCATGGCTGTGGTGTGTGTGCATGTGGGGTTGGTGGTGATGTTGCGCGTGTGGCGCGGCCCACAAGCCCTGCGACCTATGTGGCGAGGTTATGCGAATACTTCTGGCCGAAGATGATGAGCTGCTAGGCAGCGGGCTGCGTGCGGGCTTAGACCAGCGCGGCTTCCAAGTCGATTGGGTGCGCGATGGCATAGCTGCCGAGCGCGAGTTGCTCAGCGCACAACACCAAGCCGCTGTGCTGGACATCGGCTTGCCGCGCCAAGACGGTTTGGCGGTCTTAAAGACCGTGCGTGCGCGCGGCATCGACACACCTGTGTTGGTGTTGACGGCACGCGATGCCGTGGCCCAACGCATCGAGGGCCTCAACCTCGGCGCCGACGACTACGTGGTCAAACCTGTGGACTTGGACGAGTTGGCTGCCCGCCTGCATGCTCTGGTGCGCCGCGCCCATGGCAAAACACAAACGCTGCTGCAAGTGCGTGAGGTGATCATGGACTCCAGCGCGCGGCAAGTCACCCGCGCGGGCGAAGCCATCAGCCTTTCCACCCGCGAATTTGATTTGCTGCAAGCTTTGTTGCTCAACGCAGGTCGCGTCCTCTCGCGCGAGCAACTGGAGCAGCATCTGTACCGGTGGGGCCACGAGGTTGAGAGCAACACCATTGAAGTTCACATTCACCACCTGCGTCGCAAGATGGGCGCTGGCTTGATCGACACCGTGCGCGGTGTGGGTTACATCGTGATGCCAACATCAACCGTTTGAGCACCATGCCCCCCAAATTTTCATTACAACAACGCCTACTCACACGCACCTTGGGCGCGGTATTGGTGGTCTGGGTCATCACCGCTGCGTATGTGTGGTTTGAAGCCCAACACGAAGTAGATGAGCTGCTAGACGCCCACTTGGCCCAATCGGCCGCTTTGCTGGTGGTGCAACAAAACGCCACGCCCGACGATGACGAGCCCTTGCTCGAAGCGCCTACGCTGCACAAATACGCACACCGCGTGGCCTACCAAGTGTTTGACGAAGACCGTTTGGTCATGCATTCGCCCAATGTGGCGCACACACCTATGGCGAAGCACACGCAAGGCTTTGACACCCTGACTTTGGCCGATGGCCAATCGTGGCGCATCTTTGCGGCACCGGGCCGCGCTCGCGATGTGCAAATTTATGTGGCCGAGCGAGTAGACAGCCGTGACGAAATTTTGCGGGCGGTGCTGCGCGGCTTTTTGCCGCCGCTCACTGTTGCGCTGCCTCTTTTGTTGTTGGGTTTGTGGTGGAACGTGCGCTCAGGCCTGCAGCCTTTGCAGCGCTTGCGCCAAGCGCTGTTGAAGCGCGACACCCAAACCCTCACGCCCGTCAGCCTGCCCGACACGCCGCAAGAGGTGCAGCCCATGTTGGATGCGCTCAACGATTTGCTGCAACGCTTGGCTCAGCGCATGGAAACCGAGCGGCGCTTCACCGCCGATGCCGCGCACGAGCTGCGCACACCCATTGCCGCCATTCGCGCCCAAGCTCAAGTGGCGCTCACATCGGCCAGCAACGATCAAGTTCGCCAACACGCCTTGCAAGACACCCTGCTGGGCTGTGACCGTGCCTCCCGCGTGGTTGAGCAGCTGCTCACCTTGGCGCGTGTGGACGGTCCGCAAGATGTGGCTTCTGAGCCGTTTCGTTTGGACCAGTTGGCACAACACATCTTGGCCGACCTTGCCCCCGAGGCCCTGCGGCGCGGCCAAACTTTAGAGCTGCTGGCGCCTGATGCCTTGCAAGTCAACGGTCAAAGCACTTTGTGGCACATCTTGCTGCGCAACCTCGTTGACAACGCCTTGCGTTACAGCCCCGATGGCGCTGTGGTGCGTATCCAAATCGAGCGCATGGCGAGGGGTCAAGTGACGGTGACAGTTCAAGACAGTGGGCCAGGCCTCTCCCCCGCAGACACCGCACGCTTGGGCGAGCGATTTTTCCGCGTGTTGGGTACCGTCGCCACCGGAAGTGGCTTGGGCTGGTCCATCGTGCGCCACATCGCGGCCCTGCAGCACATCGATGTGCAAGTGGGTCGATCGGCTGACTTGGGCGGCTTGCAGGTGACCTTGCGTTACCCACACCGCTGAAGATCGTGTGCAGAGCCTGAGACAATAAGGCCCATGAACTTTCAAAGATATTTGGTGCCCATTGGCGCCGTGGGCCTGACCGCTTGGGCGTGGCAAAGCTGGGGTTGGATGGGCGTCATCATGGTCTTCACCGGCGGCGTCATGTGGCTGCTGATGTATTTCACCCGTTTGGTGCAAATCTTGAAGCGCGCCAACAACCGCCCGATTGGCTTTGTGGACAGCGCGGTCATGCTCAACGCCAAGCTCAAACCGGGCATGAGCCTCATGCACATCGTGGCGATGACGCGCGCTCTGGGGCAGCCAGAGACCGAAAAAGATGCGCAACCCGAAATTTTCAGCTGGCGCGATGGCAGCCAATCGGTGGTGCGCTGCACCTTGGTGAGTGGCAAGCTGCAAAGCTGGACGCTGGATCGCCCGTTCCAAGCCGAAGACGTGGAACCCACCACCGTGTCCGCCAACGATTGACCGTCAGCCAAACCCCTTGGCTGGCTCGCTAAAATGTGTCGATCAGCCAAATTGGCGACCTAACTTACAAGTCCAAAGGAAACCCCATGAGCGTCGTGATTCCCTCTTCCATGTCTGACCGTGACGGCAAAATCTGGATGGACGGCCAGATGGTCGATTGGCGCGATGCCAAGATCCATGTGCTGAGCCACACCCTGCATTACGGTTGCGGCGCTTTTGAAGGCGTGCGCGCTTACAAAACCGAGCAAGGCACCGCCATCTTCCGTTTGCAAGAGCACACCGACCGCCTGTTCAACAGCGCCAAGATTTTGCGCATGGCCATCCCCTTCACCAAAGACCAAGTCAACCAAGCGCAACGCGATGTGGTGCGTGAGAACAAGCTGGAAAGCGGCTACATCCGCCCCTTGACTTGGATTGGCGACAAGAAATTGGGCGTTTCGCCCAAAGGCAACACCATCCACTTGATGGTCGCGGCTTGGACTTGGGGTGCCTACCTCGGCGAAGAAGGCATGAAGCGCGGCATCCGCGTGAAGACCTCTAGCTACACACGCCACCACGTCAACATCACCATGACGCAAGCCAAAGCGGTGAGCAACTACACCAATTCCATCTTGGCCAACATGGAAGTGACCGACGAGGGTTACGACGAAGCCCTGTTGCTCGACACCTCGGGCTTTGTGTCCGAAGGCGCTGGCGAAAACATCTTCGTCGTCAAAGACGGCGTGATCTACACCCCCGACTTGTCGGCTGGCGCTTTGAACGGCATCACCCGCAACACCGTGTTCCACATCGCCAAAGATTTGGGCCTGGAGATCGTGCAAAAGCGCATCACCCGCGACGAAATCTACATCGCCGATGAAGCCTTCTTCACCGGCACCGCCGCTGAAGTGACGCCTATCCGCGAACTCGACCGCATCCAGTTGGGCGAAGGCAGCCGTGGCCCGATCACCGAGAAAATCCAAGCCGCGTTCTTTGACATCGTCAACGGCCGCAACCCCAAGTACGCCCACTGGTTGACCTTGGTTTAAGCCGCGGATTGAAATTTTTCAGGATCAGACAATGAGCCAACCCATTGAACTCTTGGCCAGCGACCTCAACGGTCAAGGCGGCGTGTTTTGCCCCAGCCCCAAAGCCGACATGAAGCTCTGGAACAGCCACCCCAAGGTCTACTTGGATGTGGCCTCAACCGGTGAAGCCAAGTGCCCGTATTGCGGCACCGTGTACAAACTCAAAGCCGGCGAACACGTTGGCGGGCACCATTAAAAAAGCACTGGCCAAAAATGCCCTGATCATCGCCCCCCAATGGATTGGGGATGCCGTGATGACAGAGCCTTTGCTGCGCCGCTTGGCCGCGCGCGGTGAGCGGCTCACCGTCGCCGCTTTGCCTTGGATTGCACCGGTCTACCGCGCCATGCCCGGCGTGGCGGAAGTGATTGAGATGCCGTTCAAACACGGCGGCTTGCAGCTCAAAGGCCGCTGGAAGCTGGCGCGTCAGCTGCGCGGTCGTTTTGAGGCTGCGTATGTGTGCCCCAATTCCCTCAAAAGCGCGCTGATTCCTTGGTTAGCCCGCATCCCCAAGCGCATGGGCTACACCGGCGAAATGCGCTTTGGCTTGTTGACCGACCGGCTGGACAACCCCCAACTTGAAGAGCGCCCGCCCATGGTGGAGTGGTATGCCGCGCTGAGCTTGGTCGGCCAGACCTATGCGCAGCCCGAGCGGCCCATGCAGCTGACTGGCGATTTGCGCCCCATCCTCAAAATGCCGCCGCAGTTGATGGACCAAGCGCTGGAGGAGCTGAGCCGCATCCCCAGCTTGCCGGTGTTGGCGCGCAACAGCTATGTGGTGTTTGCGCCAGGTGCCGAGTACGGTCCTGCCAAGCGCTGGCCCGCCAAGCACTTTGCCGAATTGGCCCTCAAAATTGACCGCCCCGTGTTGGTGTTGGGCTCTGCCAAAGAGCACGACATCGCCGAAGAAATCACCCGCATCGCCAACGCGCAGCAGCCCGGTCATTGCCATAACTTGGCGGGCAACACCAACTTGGTACAGGCCTTTGCCTTGATCGCCAACGCGCACCGCGTGGTCAGCAACGACTCCGGTTTGATGCATGTGGCCGCCGCCTTCGGCGTGCCGCAAGTGGCTGTGTATGGCTCGTCCAGCCCAGAACACACCCCGCCGTTGAACGACCGTGCCCGCGTGGTGTGGCTGCGCGTGGACGCGAGCTATCAGCCGCCGTTGGCCTGTGCGCCCTGCTACGAGCGCACCTGCCCGTTAGGCCACATGCGCTGCTTGGAAGATGTGTCTGCCGAGCGCGTTTACAAACTGCTCTGAGCTTGCGCCAACCGATGCGCCAACGCTTTAAGCCGGCAGCATCACCACAAAGTTAGCGCCGCCACCTGCGCGGTCTTCACAGTGAACCTCACCGCCGTGGCGTTGCACGATAGAGCGCACCAGCGCCAAGCCTAAGCCCACGCCACCTTCGCGTTCGCTGGCGCCGGGCAGGCGGTAAAACGGTTCAAAAATACGTTCGCGCAAATCCACCGGCACGCCGGGGCCACGGTCGGCCACGTTCAGTCGCAGCCAAGCTTGGCCGTCGCGGGTGACATGTGCGAGCCCCACCTGAATGTCTGAGGTGCCGTAGCGTCGTGCGTTTTCGAGCAAGTTGCGCAGCATGCGGCGCAGCAGTTTGGCCACGCCCGGCACGCTCAGGCATTGGGGGTTGTCGCCCAAATCCAGCGAGGCGTTGAAGCGGGCGCACTCTTCGCTGGCCAAGCCGGTGAGGTCGACCTGTTCGATGGTGCCCACGTCCACCTCTTTGGCATCGAGGCGGCTGGCCAACAAAATTTCGTCAATCAATTGGTCGAGCTCGCCCACGCTGCGCGAGATTTCGGCCTTCATGGCGGGCGAGGGCGTGTCGCCCATCAACTCCAAGCCCATGCGGATGCGTGTCAGTGGTGAGCGCAACTCGTGCGAGGCATTGGCCAGCAACGATTTGTGCGAGGTCACCAGTTGCTCCACGTGCGCCGCTGCATGGTTGAAGCGTTGGGCGAGGTAACTCACTTCGTCGTTGCCCTCTTCGGCCACGCGCGCTGACAAGTTGCCCGTGCCCCATTGCTCCACGCCTTTTTGCAAATGTTCCAAGCGCCGCGTGAGTCGTCGCACGATGGGGTAGGTGCCCAGCGCCACCGCCAGGCCCACGAGCCCGAGGGTCCAGAAAAAGCCGTAGGGCGGACGGCTCCAAAAGCTGCGCGGTGGACGCGGCAAATGGATGTGCATCAACTCGCCGTTGTGCATGTGCACCATGAATTCTGGGCCTGTGCCAAAGTGCCCTGGCGGGTGCGGCATGCCGGGCGGCGGTAGTGGTGGCGCTTCGATGGGCAAACCATCGTGTGGGCGCAGTCGCGCTTGGCCTCTACCCACCATGTCGCCTGCTACGTTGCGCACCACCACCTCTCGCAAAGGAGGTTCGGCGGTCATGCGCATTATCCAACCGGCCAGCAGCGTGAGCGTGGCCACGGCCAACACCACAGCGAGCCAAAGGCGGACGTACAAAGGCAGGCGTAGCGCACGGCTGTTCGTGGAAGAAAAGGGCATGGTGTCAGTCTTGTTGCTTGGCAAATACGTAGCCCACGCCACGCACGGTCAAGATGCGTTTGGGGGTTTTTGCGTCGTCTTCAATGGCGGCACGGATGCGGCCCATGTGCACGTCGATGGAGCGGTCAAACGCTTCGAGTTCGCGCCCGCGCACCGCCTCCATGATTTGATCGCGGCTGAGCACGCGGCCCGCGCGTTCGGCCAAGACCCACAGCAAGTCAAATTGGTAAGACGTGAGTTCGCAGGCTTTGCCGTGAACGGTGACAAGACGGGCATCGCGGTCCAGCTCCAGCGAGCCGAATTTGAGCTGTTGATGCACTGAGCCCGATACACCGCCTGGTGATTCGTTGAGCCCGTGGCGACGCAGCACCGCACGGATGCGAGCCAACAACTCGCGGGGCTCAAAGGGCTTGGGCAGGTAATCGTCTGCGCCGATTTCTAGGCCCACGATGCGGTCCATCGGGTCGCCTTTGGCGGTCAGCATCAGAACGGGGGTTTGTGCCAAGTGGCTGGGCAGGGCGCGGATGCGGCGGCAGACTTCCAAGCCGTCGATGTCGGGCAGCATCAAGTCGAGCAGCACCAACGACATGGCTTGGTTTTGGCCGTCTGCCTCTTGCAACATGCGTAGTCCGGTCAGGCCGTTGGCGGCGTGTTGCACGTCAAAGCCTGACTGCCGCAAGTATTCGCCCACCATGTGGGCTAAGCGGTGGTCGTCTTCAATCAATAAGAGTGTGTTCATGGTGTTTCGATCATGCGGGGTGAACTTAGGCCTGAACTTATCTGCTGCGTAAAGACGGTGTAAATACGGGGCGTCAGCGCTGGCACCCATGCCGTTCATGCCGTTAGTGCCGTTAGTGCGGACGTTCTTGCACCGGTAACACCCGTGACGCTAGCCACACCAGCACCAACACCGGCGCACCCAACCACGCGGTGTGGGTGAAGAAGGCTTCGTAGCCGTGTGCATCCACATACACGCCCGAAAACCCGGCCAGCCATTTGGGCGCGAGCAGCATCATGGAGCTAAACAGCGCGTATTGCGTGGCCGAGTAATTGACGTTGGTCAGGCTGGACAAATACGCGATGAATGCGGCCGAGGCAATGCCGCTGGCCAAGTTGTCAGCAGAAATGACCCAGACCAAGGCCGTCAAATCGTGCCCCCGTGTGGCCAGCCAAGCGAACAACAGGTTGGTCAGCGCGCTCAACACCGCGCCGAGCATCAAGATGCGCATGACGCCCAAACGCATGGACAACACGCCACCAATGAACGCGCCCAGCAAAGTCATGATCACGCCAAACACTTTGGTCACGGCGGCCACTTCGTCTTTGGTGTATCCCATATCCACATAAAACGGGTTGGCCATGATGCCCATCACCACGTCGCTGATGCGGTAGATGGCGATCAGCCCCAAGATGATGGCGGCTTGCCAGCGGTAGCGGCCAATGAAGTCGGCAAACGGTGCGACCAAGGCGCTTTGCAACCACTCGCGGGCGTTGCGTGCGGGGGCCATGGGCCGTTGCACAGGTTCGGGCGACAGCAGCACGGTCAACACGCCCAAACTCATGGACGCGGCCATCGTCAAATACGCAGCTTGCCACGCTGCGTGTTGGTAGGCTGTGTCGGCTTCGGGCCCGGTGGCGGCACGGGCGGCGATCCACAACACGCCAGCACCGGCCCAAATCATGGCGAGGCGGTAACCGGTTTGGTAGGTGGCGGCGAGCGCGGCTTGGTGCTGCGCATCGGCAGATTCAATGCGAAAGGCATCGAGCGCAATGTCTTGCGTGGCCGAGCCAAAGGCCACCAGCAGCGCGCACCACACCACGGGCTCCAGCGCTTGTTGCGGGTCCAGCAACGCCATGCCCACCAAGCCACTCACCACCAACGCTTGCGCCAACAGCAACCAGCTCCGACGCCGTCCTAACCAGCGCGTGAGCAAGGGCAGCGGCAAGCGGTCGACCAAGGGCGACCACACCCACTTGAAGCCGTAGGCCAAACCGACCCAGCTTAAAAAGCCAATCGTGCTGCGGTCGATGCCGGCTTCGCGCAGTCGAAAACTGAGTGTTCCCAAAACCAACAAAAGTGGCAAACCCGCCGAAAACCCCAAACACAACATGCGCCAACACGCAGGTTCCAAATACACCTTGAACGCAGCCAGCCAACTGGGTGTTTGCGGTGTTGATTTATCGGGCGCGGACGTGTCAGCGAGCTGACTTGTTGTATCGTTCATGTCTCTATTTTCAGGCTTTCAAGCAGAGACTTTTCATGCTCACCAAACGTGCGTTTCTTTATGGTTGTGTTGGCTGCGCCTGCGGCCTCGGTTCGGGCGCGTTGTTGGCGCGTGACGGCGTGGAGGTGGGCAAAGAATCGGCGTTTGCCAGCTTGGTGCCCGCGGGTGAAGTGGAGCAATCGGCGCGTCAGCAATATGGCCAGATGCTGAAAGAGGCGGCTGGCAAAAATGCACTCGGCCCCGATGACCATCCGCAAGTGCAGCGCTTGCGCCGCATTGCCAAAGAGATCATTCCGCACAGCTACGAATGGAATCCCCGCGCCCGCGAGTGGAAGTGGGAGGTGAACCTGATCGGCTCGAACCAGATCAACGCGTTTTGCATGCCCGGCGGCAAGATCGCGTTCTACACCGGCATCTTGAACCAGCTCAAACTCACGGACGACGAGGTGGCGATGGTGATGGGTCATGAAATTGCCCACGCCTTGCGCGAGCACGCCCGTGAGCGCATGGGCAAGGCCACGGCCACCAATGGACTCGCGGCCATTGGCAGCACGGTGGCCTCGGTGTTTTTTGGCGTCAACCCGCAACTCACCGATTTGGTGGCCAAGCAAGGCGCCGGTTTGTTGAACCTGAAGTTCAGCCGTGACGATGAAACCGAGGCCGACTTGGTTGGCATGGAGTTGGCGGCCCGTGCTGGTTACGACCCGCGCGCAGGCGTGACGCTGTGGCAAAAAATGAGCGACGCCAACAAAGGTGCGCCGCCCCAGTGGCTCAGCACCCACCCATCGGGTACTTCACGAATTCAAGAGATTCAAACCAACTTGCCCAAGGTCATGCCGCTGTATGAGCGGGGTAAAGGTAGCAAGTAAGTTTTTGAGGCCACGCCGTGGCTTCTTCAGGTCCCACCCACATAGGGATTGCTGCGACGCTCGCGCCCAAAGGTGCTTTCAGGGCCGTGACCGGGGATGAACACGGTGTCGTCGCCCATGGGCCACAGGCGCTGGGTGATGCTGTTGATCAAGTCGTCGTGGTTGCCTTGCGGAAAGTCGGTGCGGCCAATGCTGCCTGCAAACAGCACATCGCCCACAAATGCGCGTTTGATCTCGGGTGAGTAAAACACCACATGGCCAGGCGTGTGGCCGGGGCAGTGGCGCACTTGCAGGGTGTGTTGGCCCAAGGTCACCGTGTCGCCGTCTTGCAACCAGCGTGTGGGCATGAAGGCGCGTGAGGGCGGGAAGCCGTAGTTGGCAGCGGCTTGTGCCAAGCCATCAATCCAAAACTGGTCGCCCACATGGGGGCCGACGATGGGCAGCTTCAGGTGCTCGGCCAAGTCGGCAGTGCCACCCGCGTGATCGATGTGTGCGTGGGTGATCCAAATTTGCTCAAGCGTGACGCCGAGCTGCTTGCACGCACCGAGCAGCAACTCTAAGTCACCACCGGGGTCGATGATGGCGCCTTGCATCGTCTCGTCGTCCCAGACGATGGAGCAGTTTTGTTGGAAGGGCGTGACGGGGACGGTTTCGTAATGGAGCATGTCGGGGCGTAGAAGGGGTTGATCACAAAGTTTCGAAATCTCAGCGACTGACGCTTGCCGCTGATTCACGGTCGGTTGGGCCGCAAGTACGCAAACATTATCAGGGCGATCATTGCCTTGCTTTGGGCTTCGTCGATGGCGTCTTGTTTTCTTCGTAAATGGTGCCCCCAAATTTCAAGGCCGAGTGCTCGCGCTGAGACTGCATCACGGGGTAGAACATCTGTTCTTGCCAACGCTCTTGACCAAACAATTTGTCATCGATCAACCCCACCTGTGCAGGGTATTGGCGTGTGATCTTGGCGGTACCAAAAATCATGTCCCAAATGAACAGCAAATTACCAAAGTTGCCTTTGTAATGCCCCACACCGTCTTCGTTGGTGATGGCGTGATGCGCCCAGTGTGTGGCGGGTGTCGAGATGGTTCGCTCAAGGACCCACATCACGGGACGCATGGCTGGTATGCGGTACAGCGCTTCATCCCAGCGCCATGCGCAGTGCGCGCCCACAATCACTGTGAGTTTGACGACGATGTACAAGGCATACACCAAGCCGCCCACGCCCAAGTACAGCAAGGCGCCGGCAAACCACAGACCCGGCATCATCAGGTAATAGAAAAAGTTATTCCGGAAAGTGACCCGAATGCTCATGTACTCGGCAGAATGGTGCGCACGGTGCAAAGGCCAAAACAGTGGCGAATGCGACAAGCGATGCCACCAATATTGGGTCATGTCGTCCACCAACAAAAGCAAACCAACCATGGCCCACCAAGGCCAGTCTGTCAGCGCGCCTTTGAGGTCGGGGGCTAGCCAAGTGCCCAATTTGTTGGTGACCAAAATAGCCAAGGGCTGTGTGATGGCCAGCAAGCTCAAGAACATGAAGAGTTCCAACTTGGTGTCGTTGGCCGTGGCCTTGACGGTGGCTTTGTATCGACCGCTGAAGTACTCCATGCCGGCGTAACTTATGAGAAGTAACACGATCAGAAGGTTTTGTATCTGAGGCGCGGTCATGTGCCATCCATTCATCAAAAATTTAATCTGATTAATTTAATTGATGTGGGTGTTTTTTTGAGTTGGTGTTAACGCTAAACGATGGCGTACCTGTTGATCTGTGCTTAGTCGGCTTGAATCTGCGTGTGCTTCATACGCCAGTCAGTGTATTTACTAAGTTACTGAATTCGCGAAAAATACCCAACATCTTCAAATTTCATCGAAGACAAGTTGGCTATGAGGCGCGAGCCAATCGTTAATAAATCAAGGTCTCTTGGCTGAAGGGGAGCGTGACCGTAAACGTGGTGCCTGTGCTGGCGCTGGTTTCAAAATCAATCGTGCCTTGATGCGATTCCACGATGGTTTTACTGAGCCATAAACCGATGCCCATGCCTTCATCTTTGTTGGTGCGCAGCAATACAAAAATCGATTCGATAATTTCGGAGCTAATGCCTGAGCCATTGTCTGCCACGGTCAGGCGTGCTTGGTTGTCTTGCAGTTCTGTGCGTACGGTGATGAGTTTTTGCGCTGAAAAATTGTTGGCAAATGCATCCGCCGCATTGTTGATGAGATTAAGAAAAACCTGTTGCAGTTGAGATTTATCACCGGTGATATTTATCGCATCCGGATGCGATTCAACCTTCAATGCAATGTTTTGGTTGAGCAGTCTAGATTTGCAGATCAGCAACACATCGTTCACGAGCTCATTCATGTCGAACGTCGTCACAGACTTGCGGCCATTGCCGAACATATTTCGCAGCGTTTTGATGATGGTCGCCGCGCGTTGGTTGTCCTTCAACAAGTCGCTCATCGCTTCTTTGATCGCATGGTCAGAATTGGCTGAAGTCTGAGTGCTCAAAAAGGCGGAGTCAATTAACTCTGCATTGATCTGCATCGCCGTGAGCGGCTGGTTCAGCTCATGCGCCAAACTGGCCACCAAGGCGCCCATGCCCGCCGTTTTGTTGAAGATGGCGAGTTGCCGAATGATCTCTTCTCGCTCTTGCAGCAGGTTCTGCAATTCCAAGCTGGTGCGTCGGATGGACTCGGCCCTTTCATTGGTGACCGCCAATTCATGTGCCATGGCAATCTTTTGGCGCTCCGCAATCTCTAAAAAGATTCGCAAGAACGCGATGTTGCTCAAGGTGATGGCGGTGAACTGGCCTGCGACCATGACACCTTGGTCCCAACTCGGCGCATAAATGTCATGCATGTCACCAATCAAGGCAACGCCAAAGGTGCGTGTGGCCAGCGTGACCGTGAAACTCAGGCCAGCCCACATTAATAATTTGGAGCCCAGTGATGCTTGTCGTTCATTGAGCTTTTGGCCTATGCGGAAATAGTCAAAGCACAACACCGCGTAAAAACCGTTGAACAAAAGCAAAGCTTCCCACTCGGCTTGGTGGAAATAAATCAGATATGAAAAGACGGCAAAGTAAGTTGCATTGGCTAAGGTGTAAGCCAGAAACGGTTTGCTTTGTGGGGCCGGCCGCAAGTACAAGCGCAAAGCCACCATGCGCCCCCAGTTTCCAATCAACATCAAAAATTGCGCAACATAAAAAAAGATAACTTCTGGCACGGTGCCACGCAAGGCCAGCAAGATCACCGCCACGCCACTGATTAAACCAGAGGCGCACCACAGCTTGACTTGGAAGCTTCGGTACTCCAAGAGCGCAAGCCAAATGGCACCGTGCAGCATCAAGTACACGAAGCAGATCATGAAGATGGTGGTCTGTGTATCAAGATGCATGCGCGGCGAGTCGTTAAATTAAATCTGAGGCTGTCGTGGCTATGCTAAGTGACGAACCGAAAAGCCAAATACTTAGGCCGAAATGACAAGTTTATCGAGTTATCAAATAAACAACTTTAATGATATGATTTGATCAAACTGATAATTTGGGCGTGTCCTAGATTTTGTGTAAACGGTCTAATGGCAGGAAACTGCCTTCATCTTCAAAGGAAGAGAAATGACCGTAAGCAACGAACTCATAGACCGCCTTCTGGCGGATTACAAAAAACCTGAAGACCTCATCGGAG
>CAUPRM010000013.1:0-58152 GCA_963513725.1 uncultured Limnohabitans sp.
AGATGGTGATGCCAGGCGACAACGTGTCGATCACTGTGAAGTTGATCCACCCGATTGCGATGGAAGAAGGCTTGCGCTTCGCTATCCGCGAAGGCGGCAAGACGGTTGGTGCTGGTGTGGTTGCTAAGATCATTGCCTAATCGAGGAATTTAAATGTCCTCGAAGCAAAAAATCCGCATCCGCCTGAAAGCGTTTGACTACAAACTTATCGACCAGTCTGCAGCTGAAATTGTTGAAACTGCCAAGCGCACCGGCGCGATTGTCAAGGGTCCAGTGCCTTTGCCAACACGCATGAAGCGTTTTGACATCTTGCGTTCACCGCACGTCAACAAGACCAGCCGTGACCAGCTCGAAATCCGTACCCACCAGCGTTTGATGGACATCGTGGACCCAACTGACAAAACAGTTGACGCCTTGATGAAACTCGACCTGCCAGCGGGTGTGGACGTCGAAATCAAATTGCAATAAAAGTTAAACGTTATTGCAGTTTTGGAGTGGGTCTAAAGCCCATTCCAAGCACCGCGCCAACGAGTAGTTGCTCTTGGCGCGGTTTTCGCGATATACTCGCGGGCTCTGTGCATTTTGTGCAGGGATTTATCAACCGTCTTTCACGTAAAAACGTAACTGCCAATTGAAGTGGTTGCGGTGAGAGTTTTGGAGAAAACAATGAGTCAAAGCATCCGTTTGGGATTGCTGGGCCGCAAGGTGGGCATGATGCGTCTGTTCACTGATGATGGGGATGCGATCCCTGTCACGGTGTTGGATGTGTCCAACAACCGCGTGACCCAAGTGAAAACCCAGGAAAACGACGGTTATGTGGCCTTGCAGGTCACATTCGGCGCGCGCAAGGCCTCTCGTGTTACCAAGCCTATGGCTGGTCACTTGGCTAAAGCGGGCGTTGAAGCCGGTGAAATTATTCAAGAATTCCAAGTGACTGCTGAAGTCGCAGCTAAGTACGCCGCCGGCGCTACTGTGCCTGTGTCTGATGTGTTTGCTGTGGGCCAAAAGGTGGACGTGCAGGGCACAACCATCGGTAAAGGCTTCGCAGGCACGATCAAGCGTCACCACTTCAAGTCGCAGCGCGCGTCGCACGGTAACAGCCGTTCGCACAACGTGCCCGGCTCTATCGGTATGGCACAAGACCCAGGTCGCGTGTTCCCCGGTAAGCGCATGTCAGGCCACTTGGGTGCTGACACTGTGACCACACAAAACCTCGACGTGATTCGCATTGACGAAGCCCGCCAACTGTTGATGATCCGTGGCGCAGTGCCTGGCTCAGCCGGTGGTTTCGTGTCTGTGCATCCCGCTGTCAAAGCTAAAGGAGCGAACTGATGCAAGTCGAACTCCTGAACGACCAAGGTCAAGCTGCTTCTAAATACGAAGCGCCTGAAACTGTGTTCGGTCGTGAATACAACGAAGATCTGGTTCACCAGATCGTGGTGGCTTACCAAGCTAACGCGCGTCAAGGCACTCGTGCCCAAAAAGACCGCGAGCAGGTGAAGCACTCCACCAAGAAGCCGTTCAAGCAAAAAGGTACGGGCCGCGCTCGTGCTGGTATGACGTCATCGCCTTTGTGGCGTGGCGGCGGTCGGATTTTCCCGAACATGCCTGACGAAAACTTCACACAAAAGATCAACAAGAAGATGTACCGCGCTGGTATGGCTTCGATCTTGTCCCAATTGGCCCGCGAAGGTCGTTTGGCAGTGGTTGAGTCTTTGACTGTTGACGCTCCTAAGACCAAGTTGTTGGCTGCCAAATTCAAGGCGATGAACCTTGAGTCTGTGTTGGTCATCGCTGATCAAGTGGACGACAACTTGTACTTGGCCTCGCGCAACTTGCCTAACGTGCTGGTTGTTGAGCCACGTTACGCTGATCCGCTGTCATTGGTCCACTACCGCAAGGTGTTGGTGACCAAGGCCGCCATGGACAAGCTCAAGGAGATGTTTGCATGAGCCACGGACAGAAAAAAACCAAATTCGACGAAGGTCGTTTGATGCAATTGCTGGTTGCTCCCGTTGTGTCCGAAAAGGCCACCATGGTTGCTGAGAAAAGCAATGTCGTCACCTTCAAAGTGCTGCAAGACGCTACGAAACCCGAGATCAAGGCCGCTGTGGAATTGATGTTCAAGGTTGAAGTGCAAGGCGTTTCTGTGGTGAACACCAAAGGCAAGTCCAAGCGTTTTGGCAAATCCATGGGCCGTCGCGACAACGTTCGTAAAGCTTATGTGACGCTCAAAGCTGGTCAAGAGCTGAACATCTCTGGGGAGGCCGCTTAATCATGGCAGTCATCAAGATGAAACCTACGTCGCCCGGTCAACGTGGCGTCGTTAAAGTTACCCGTGATCACCTGTACAAAGGTGACCCTTACGCGCCGCTGCTGGAACCCCAGCATCAAAAAGCTGGCCGTAACAACAACGGTCACATCACTACCCGTCATAAGGGTGGTGGTCACAAACATCACTATCGCGTTGTGGACTTCAAGCGTAACAAAGACGCTATCCCCGCAAAAGTGGAACGCATTGAATACGATCCAAACCGTACGGCACACATCGCTTTGGTGTGTTACGCAGACGGCGAGCGTCGCTACATCATTGCGCCTCGTGGTTTGGAAGTTGGCGCAACATTGTTGAGCGGTTCGGAAGCTCCGATCCGTGCAGGCAATACATTGCCCATCCGTAACATTCCCGTGGGTTCAACCATTCACTGCATCGAATTGCAAGTTGGTAAAGGCGCTCAAATCGCTCGCTCCGCTGGTACTTCGGCCACTTTGTTGGCGCGTGAAGGCACTTACGCTCAAGTGCGTATGCGCTCGGGTGAAGTTCGCAAGATCCATATCGATTGCCGCGCCACCATCGGTGAAGTTGCAAACGAAGAACACAGCCTGCGCCAATTGGGTAAAGCTGGTGTCAAGCGCTGGATGGGTATTCGCCCAACCGTGCGTGGTGTCGCTATGAACCCTGTGGATCACCCACACGGCGGTGGCGAAGGTCGCACCGGCGAAGGCCGTCATGCAGTTGACCCATGGGGTAACCTGACCAAAGGTTACCGTACCCGTAACAACAAACGCACACAAGTCATGATTGTGTCGCGTCGTAAAAAGTAAGGGGTAACAAATGACTCGCTCTCTCAAAAAGGGTCCGTTTGTTGACCATCATTTGGTAGCCAAGGTCGACAAGGCCATCGCTAACAAAGACAAAAAGCCGGTGAAAACTTGGTCGCGTCGTTCAATGGTTTTGCCCGATTTCATCGGTCTGACCATCGCTGTGCATAACGGCAAACAACACATCCCTGTTTACATCACCGACCAGATGGTGGGCCATAAGCTCGGCGAATTCGCCTTGACGCGCACCTTCAAAGGTCACCCCGCGGACAAAAAAGTCCAGAAGAAATAAGGAAAGACCATGGAAACACGTGCAGTCCTTAGGGGCGTCCGTCTGTCGGTCGACAAAGGCCGTTTGGTCGCGGACATGATCCGCGGCAAAAAAGTTGACCAGGCTCTGAACATCCTGACATTCACGCAGAAAAAAGCTGCGGGTATCGTCAAGAAGGTTTTGGAATCTGCGATTGCTAACGCTGAACACAACGACGGTGCTGACATCGACGAACTGAAGGTGAAAACCATCTACGTTGAAAAAGGTGCCACGCTCAAGCGTTTCACTGCCCGCGCCAAAGGCCGCGGCAACAGTATCAGCAAGCCTACTTGTCACGTTTACGTGACAGTCGGTAACTGAAAGGTATAGGAAGATATGGGACAAAAAATCCACCCCACAGGCTTTCGCCTTGCAGTGAGCCGCAACTGGGCTAGCCGCTGGTACGCGAACAACCGTGACTTCGCTGGCATGCTGGCTGAAGACATCAAAGTTCGTGAGTACTTGAAGGCCAAGCTGAAAAACGCTTCTGTGTCTCGCGTTCTCATCGAGCGCCCCGCTAAAAGCGCCCGCATCACCATCTTCTCGGCTCGTCCAGGCGTTGTGATCGGCAAAAAAGGCGAGGACATCGAAAACCTCAAGCGTGAATTGACAGCGCGTTTGGGCGTGCCAGTCGCCGTCAACATCGAAGAAGTGCGCAAGCCTGAAATCGATGCTCAGTTGATCGCAGACAGCATCACCCAACAGCTCGAAAAGCGCATCATGTTCCGTCGCGCTATGAAGCGCGCTATGCAAAACGCCATGCGTCTGGGTGCCCAAGGTATCAAGATCATGTCGGCAGGTCGTTTGAACGGCATCGAGATCGCACGTACCGAGTGGTACCGTGAAGGTCGCGTGCCACTTCATACCCTGCGTGCAGACATCGATTACGCAACTTCTGAAGCTAAAACCACCTACGGCATCATCGGTGTCAAGGTGTGGGTCTACAAAGGCGATACCTTGGGTCGTAACGATCTGCCGGCCGCCGTTGAGCCTCGCGAAGAAGAGCGTCGTCCTCGCGGTCCCCGTCGTGATGCTCGCCCTACCGGTGATCGTCCCGCACGCAGCGGCGCTCGTCGTCCTGCAGGTACCAATGCCGCACCAACGGATGGCAGCGATAAACCCGCTGAAGCCGCTGATGCCCCTACAACTGCCGTCAAGCGCGTCCGCAAGGTTGCCGCGCCCGCAACCACTGGCACGGCTGCGGACGGTCAAGGAGAATAAGCATGCTGCAACCAGCACGCCGTAAATACCGCAAAGAACAAAAAGGCCGCAACACCGGCATCGCTACCCGTGGCAACACGGTGGCGTTCGGTGACTTCGGTCTCAAGTCAACTGATCGCGGTCGTCTGACGGCTCGTCAAATTGAGGCCGCACGTCGTGCGATCTCGCGTCACGTTAAGCGTGGCGGTCGCATCTGGATTCGCGTGTTCCCTGACAAGCCGATCTCCCAAAAGCCTGCTGAAGTGCGTATGGGTAACGGTAAAGGTAACCCCGAGTACTACGTGGCTGAAATCCAACCCGGTAAGGTTCTCTACGAAATCGTAGGCGTTCCAGAAGAGTTGGCCCGTGAAGCATTCCGTCTGGCCGCTGCAAAGTTGCCCTTGCGCACCACATTCGTGGCTCGCATGATCGGCCAGTAATTCAGGAGAGATAAGAAATGAAAGCTGCTGAACTGCGCCAAAAAGACGTTGCTGGCATCGAAGCCGAAGTCAAAGAGCTGCAAAAGGCCCATTTTGGTCTGCGCATGCAAAAAGGCACGCAACAACTCAATAACACGTCACAACTGCGTTCTACACGTCGCAGTATTGCTCGTGCCAAAACCATTCTTGCTGAAAAGCAAGCCGCCAAGTAAGGAGTGAACATGACGGACGCTAAGAAATCCCTCAAACGCACCTTGATTGGCAAGGTGGTCAGTGACAAACGTGCTAAAACCGTGACCGTGCTGGTCGAGCGTCGTGTGAAACACGCGCTCTACGGCAAGATCGTGGCCAAGTCGAGCAAATATCACGCTCACGACGAAACAGGTGAATACCACTTGGGCGACGTGATCGAGATTACCGAAAGCAAGCCAATTTCGAAGACCAAAAACTGGGTTGCGACCCGTTTGGTTGAGAAGGCCGCTGCGGTTTAAAGCTTTTAGGACCTCGGTCCTGCAAAGTCCTGAAAAACGACCCACAATGTGGGTCGTTTTTCTTTTTGTAATGTTCATTTTTAGGAACCACCATGATCAAAGTCGGAGACACCCTGCCACACACCACGCTGATGGAATACTCAGAAGTTGAGGGCGAGGGCTGCAGCATTGGGCCAAACGCCGTTGATGTGGCCAAGGCCAGTGCTGGTAAGACCATCGCTTTGTTTGCTTTGCCAGGTGCTTTCACGCCAACCTGTTCAGCAAAACATGTGCCTGGTTACGTTGAAAACTTTGATGCGTTCAAAGCAGCCGGTGTTGATGAAATCTGGTGTTTGAGTGTGAACGATGCCTTCGTGATGGGCGCTTGGGCACGTGATCAAAAGGTTGGCAATAAGGTTCGCATGCTGGCCGACGGCAGCGCCGATTTCGCCAAAGCCACAGGCTTGACTTTGGATTTGACCGCGCGCGGCATGGGCCTGCGTAGCAACCGCTATTCCATGTTGGTGAAAGACGGCAAGGTCGTGGCATTGAACAACGAAGGACCTGGCAAATTCGAGGTCAGCGACGCTGCGACCTTGTTGGCCCAAGCCAAAGGCTGATTCGCTGCGAAGAGCCAGTCAGCTTGTTGACTTGCAGCATGCAAAAAGCCGCGCAATTGCGCGGCTTTTCTTATTTGAAATGGTGAGTTGTGAAGCTCAAGTCAGATTGACCAATCGGTAGACGACATAAGCGCAGCCAGCCAAAACGACGACGGCAAGCGCGCGTGTACCCGCAGTATCTTTGGAAGAGGGGGTATCCATTGGCAAAGCTTTGTCCCCCTTGAGCATGGGCGTGATCAAGTCTTCTTGTTTGAAAAATTTATAAAACAGCACAGTTGCTACATGCAACGCGATCAACAAGAGCAGAAAGACCTGACCAATTTCAGTGTGGTATTGCGTCGCCAAGCTCACCCACTCGTTAGAAATCTTGGCGGTCCAAGGCCCCGCTGTGGCGATCTCGTCATCGCTGCACAAACCACTCAAAACTTGCAGCAATAGCGTCACCAGCATGGCCAGCACAGACAAGCCCCCAAGTGGGTTGTGCCCGATTGCTTGCGCCGTTTTATTGGTTCGCAAAGCGCGCACGTAGTGCAACAAATGGTTGGGCGTGGGCACAAAGTGTGAAAAGCGTGACCAGTAGCCACCGATAAGACCCCACACAAGTCGAAACAAAATCAAAGTCAGAACGGCGTAGCCTAGTAAGAAATGGAGGCCTAGCCAGTCATCGCCAATTTCACCCGTCAGATACATGCCTGCCACGGACGTGAGTAACAAGACATGAAAAACACGCGTGGGCAAATCCCAAACTCGAACAGCATTGAGGCGATGGTTGATGGACATGAGAGCCTTTCTGGTCAAAAGACAGCGGTACACAAAGTACGTAAACTCTGCATCGCGAGTACCCATTCTATTTTCTACCGTTAAAGGACAGATCCCATGAAAAAAATGCTTTTGACACTGATTGCTGTCAGCAGCGCAGCCCTGAGTTTCTCTGCCGCTGCTCAATTTGCCAAAGCCGAAGATGCGGTGAAATATCGCAAAGCCAGCTTTACGGTCATGGCTGCGCACTTTGGCCGTTTGGGTGCCATGGCGCAAGGCAAAGTGGCGTTTGATGCCAATGCCGCAGCCGCCAATGCCGACATCGTTGCCAGCATGGCCAAGTTGCCTTGGGCCGCATTTGGCGAGGGAACCGATCAAGGCGATACCAAGGCCAAACACGAAATTTGGTCGCAAGGCGCTAAGTTCAAAGATGCGGCAGATAAATTGCAGACAGAGTCTGTCAAATTAGCGGCGGCAGCAAGGGCTGGCAAAGAAGATGTATTCAAGGCCGCATTCACCGCGACAGCTGGCACTTGCAAATCGTGTCACGACGATTTCAGAAGCAAGTAAATCGCGATCTCAGATGGATGAAATGCGCGACAACGTCGCGGGTTGGCTAGGGGCACAGTTCAAAGAACGTGCCCCATTTTCATGCGCGTTTTAAACACCTAAATGATGTGCTGACGGCGCAGCGCTGCAATGGCCGAGGCGTCCATTTGCAGTAAATCGTGCAGCACTTCGTCGGTGTGTTGGCCTAATGTGGGGGGCGTGATGTCCTGGCGCACAGGCGTCACGCTGAGCTTCATGGGGCTCGCCACCAACTCAACTGAACCAGCCAATGGATGCGTCCACGAGCTCACCATATCGCGCGCACGGATGTGCGGATCGGCAAAAACTTCCGCCAAATTGTTGATCGCACCGCAAGGCACTTTGGCGGCTTCCAGCGCTTCAAGCCAAGCGGATTTGCTGCGTGACAGCATCACGGTCTCCAACATCGGTACCAACACCGCACGGTGACGCACGCGGTCTGCATTTTTGACAAAGCGTGGATCGGTCGCCAAGTCTGGTCGGTTGGCAACTGCACAAAACTTCGCATATTGGCCGTCGTTGCCGACCGCCAAAATCAAATGGTCCTTTGTGCCGTCTGGCATTGGGGCCACTTCAAACACTTGGTAAGGCACGATGTTTTGGTGCGCATTGCCGGCTCGTCCGGGCACCTTGCCTTCTTTTTGTCCTGAGACCAAGTAGTTCGCGCCCAAGTTGGCCAGCATCGCCACTTGCGTGTCGAGCAAGGCCATGTCCACCTGCTGGCCTTGGCCTGTTTTTTCGGCATGACGCAGCGCGGCCAGAATGGCCACCGTGGCGTACATGCCCGTGAACAAATCGGCCACGGCCACACCAACTTTCTGTGGGCCGCCGCCCAAGTCGTCACGCTCGCCGGTGACGCTCATCAAGCCCCCAATGCCCTGCACCGCGTAGTCGTAGCCGGCACGTTCACGGTAGGGGCCGGTTTGGCCAAAGCCCGTCACGCTGCAATACACCAAGCGTGGGTTGAGGGCGATGAGGCTGGCGAAGTCCAGGCCGTAGCGCGCCATGTCGCCAACCTTGAAGTTTTCGATGAACACATCACACGATTTCACAAGCTCACGAATGAGCGCCTGCCCTTCGGAGGTTGAGATGTTGCAGGTCACCGAGCGTTTGTTGCGGTTCGCCCCAAGGTAATAGGCCGCATCGCGGGTGTCTGCACCTTGCGTGTCCTTTAAAAAGGGAGGGCCCCAACTGCGGGTGTCGTCGCCTGCGCCGGGGCGCTCAATTTTGATGACGTCTGCGCCGAGGTCTGCCAAGGTTTGGGTGCACCAAGGCCCTGCTAAAACGCGTGATAAATCTAGGATGCGAATGCCGTCGAGTGAGTTCATGGTTCAAATTGTCGGGTAAGTGACAGACCTTGGGCGACATGCAAGTGACAGATGTGCAAGGACGGGCCAGACGATGCGTGTGCGTCTGATAATGGGCACCATGAAAAATATATGGCAAATCGCGGCGCTCAGTGTGCTGGCGACAGGTTTGGCTGGTTGCACACCCGCCTTGAATTGGCGCGAAGTGCGCTTTGAAGATGGCATCGTTACCGCCTTGATGCCGTGCAAACCCGACGCTGGACAGCGCGACGTCACCCTGAAGTCGGGGGACCGTAACGTGGTGGCGAGTTTGCAAATGCGTGGCTGCGAGGCCAGTGATTTTCAATTCACGCTCGGCCAAATGACGCTGCCTGCAGACATGACGCCCGTCGAAGCCATGGCCGCATGGCGTTTGGCCAGTATTGCGCCCTTGAATATTTCACCGACTGAGGCGTCTGCACAAGCTTGGGCCTTGCGTGGCGCCGATGCCGCACCTGCTGCGGCAAGAACGAAGGCCATGACGCCGTCGCACCGTGTGCAGTGGGTCTGGTTTGCGCGCGATGGCAAGGTGTACCAAGCTGGCGTTTACGGCAACGCGCAAGCCTCCAAGTTGGATGCGGTGGCCGACGAGTACTTTGCAGGAATCAAGCTCCCATGAACACCGATTTGTTACCCCGCCGCACCGCTGTGTGGGTGTTTGTTGCCTTCGCCTGCGCTTACTTTTTATCGGCCCTGTTGCGTGCCATCACGGCCACCTTGTCGCCCACGTTGTCGGTCGAGTTTGGGTTGCATGCGCGTGATTTGGGCTTGTTGGCGGGGGGGTATTTCTTTGGCTTCTCGTTGACCCAATTGCCGATGGGGCGATGGCTCGACAGTCACGGGCCTAAAAAAGTGGTGCTGAGTTTTTTAGGCGTGGCGGTTTTGGGTTGTTTGGCCTTTGCATGGGCGGATGGCTTTGTGGGCCTGCTGCTCTCTCGTGTGTTGATTGGCGTGGGTGTAAGCGCCTGTTTGATGGCCCCGTTGACGGGATACCGCCGCTGGCTGGTGCTGGAGAAGCAGCAGCGCGCCAATTCGTGGATGTTGATGACGGGCTCGTTCGGCATGCTGGCCTCCACCTTGCCTGTGCAGTGGTTGCTGCCCGTCATCGGTTGGCGTTGGATTTTTGTCGGCTTAGCGCTGCTGGTGGTGCTGTCGATGGCGTTGATGGGCTGGCAAGTGCCCCGTTGGCGTTTGCCTGAATCCACGGATGCGGTGCCTGCTGAATCCAAGGGCCCCGTCAAAGAGGGCATCTTGGCCAGCTATGCCCAAGTGTGGCGGCATCCGTACTTTCGCAGCCTCACGCCGATTGGATTTTTCAACTACGGCGGCCTGATCGCCATGCAAACCCTGTGGGCGGGGCCTTGGATGGTCAAGGTGGCCGGTTACACAGCTTTAGAGGCAGCCACAGGCTTGTTTTGGATCAACGTCTGCATGCTGTTCACGTTTTTGGTCTGGGGTCTTGTGACGCCCTCGCTGTATGCGCGCGGACTCAATGCCAACAAGTTGATGACGTGGGGTGTGCCTCTGAACTTCATCGTTCAGATCTACCTCGTGTGTGCGGGCGCCGATGCGGGGGCGTTGTCTTGGGCGCTGTTTTGCATCAGCAGCTCGTTTGTTTCACTCGCGCAGCCTGCCGTCGGCATGGCGTTTCCATCGGCCTTGGCGGGGCGCGCCTTGTCTGCCTACAACTTGGTGTTGTTTTTGGGCGTGTTCGTGGTGCAGTGGGGCATGGGTCTGATGATCGATGGCTTTCAAAGCGCCGGTTATGCTGAGCCCATGGCTTTTCGCGCGGCCATGGCTGTTTTCTTGTTCAGCTGCTTGGCGTCTTACGGCTACTTTTTGAAGCACAAATCTGACCATTGATAATGCGAGACAAGACTTTTGCAAAAGTGCGTTCGCACACGTTATGACCAACCGCATTTTCATCATCGCCCATGCCCCGCTGGCGCAAGCCATGCGCGATTGCGCCATGCATGTGTACCCTGAGTGCGCGGCCACCGTCATCGCACTGGATGTGCTGCCCAACGTCGAGCCCGAAGACACCTTGACTCAAGCCCGCCAAGCCTTGGCGGGGTCCGAGGGCGATGGCTTGTTGGTGTTGACCGATATTTTTGGCGCAACGCCCGCCAACGTCGCCCAAAAAATGGTGGCGAACAATGGCAACGCCAAGCTCATCGCAGGCGTCAATTTGCCCATGCTTTTTCGGGCGGTGTGTTACCGCCATGAACCTTTAGATGCCTTGGTGACCCGCGCCCTTGTGGGCGGCACCCAAGGTGTGATGCAAGTTGCCATCACCGCTCCCCAAAATCAAAACCGTCGAATCCATGATCAAAACCACCACGACCATCAGCAATAAATTGGGCCTGCACGCCCGTGCCTCAGCCAAGCTCACCAAGCTGGCAGGCAGCTTTCCGTGTGAGGTGTGGATCAGCAAGGGCGAGCGCCGTGTGAACGCCAAAAGCATCATGGGCGTCATGATGCTCGCTGCAGGCATTGGCAGCGATGTCGAACTTGAAACCGATGGCACCCAAGAGCAAGAGGCCATGACCGGGTTGTTGGCATTGATCAACGACAAGTTCGGCGAAGGCGAATAAGGGGCTTCATGACGTTTTCCATCCACGGTCTTGCAGTTGCACGCGGCATCGCCATTGGGCGTGCGGTGCTGGTGGCATCCAGTCGCGTGGATGTGGCGCACTATTTCATTGAAGAGGCGCAAATCCCAGCCGAACTGCTTCGGTTAGCGCAAGCCCGCGATGCGGTGTTGCACGAGTTGCAGCAACTGCACGACACGCTGCCCAAAGAGTCACCGCCCGAGCTGGCTGCGATTCTTGAAGTGCACCTGATGCTCTTGCAAGACGAAATGCTGGCGGATGGTGTGAGCCAATGGGTCAAGGACCGGCTCTACAACGCCGAGTGGGCATTGACCTCGCAGCTCGATGTTGTGGCCCGTCAGTTTGACGAGATGGATGACCCGTATTTGCGCGAGCGCAAGGGCGATTTAGAACAGGTGGTGGAGCGCATGCTGCGCCACATCAAAGGCGTGCCGCATGTGGTGCCCCAAGCGTCACTTAAACGCACGCCATCAGCCCGCCAGCAAGACCTGCAACTCGATGATCACATGGACGTGCCCTTGGTCTTGGTTGCGCACGATTTGTCGCCCGCCGACATGTTGCAATTCAAGCAAAGCGTGTTCACCGGTTTTGTCACCGACGTGGGTGGCAAAACCTCGCACACCGCCATCGTGGCGCGTAGCTTAGACATTCCTGCGGTGGTGGGCGCGCGCACAGCCAGCCAGTTGGTGCGTCAAGATGATTGGATCATCATTGACGGCGATGCGGGCGTGGTGATCGTCAACCCGTCCTCCATCATCTTGGCGGAATATGGTTTCAAAAAACGCCAAGCTGAATTAGAGCGAGAGCGGCTTTCGCGTTTGCGTCACACGCCTGCCGTCACGATGGACGATCAACGCGTGGAGTTGTTAGCCAACATCGAAATGCCCGAAGACGCGCCTGCTGCCTTGGCGGTGGGGGCTGTGGGCGTGGGTTTGTTTCGCAGCGAGTTTTTGTTCATGGGCCGCGTGGGTGCGTTGCCCGATGAAGACGAGCAGTTTCAGGCTTATCGCCGCGCAGTGGAGGGGATGCAAGGCCTGCCCGTGACCATTCGCACCGTCGACATTGGCGCCGACAAACCGTTGGAACGTGCGCACAAAGAAGACACGCATTTGAACCCTGCCTTGGGGCTGCGCGCCATTCGTTGGAGTTTGGCTGACCCCGCCATGTTTTTGACGCAATTGCGCGCCGTGTTGCGTGCGGCGGCATTTGGCCAAGTGAATCTGCTGATTCCCATGCTGGCGCATGCCCGTGAGATCAAGCAAACCTTTGCCTTGCTGGATCAAGCGCGTGCGCAGTTGGACGCGCGAGGTGTGGCGTTTGGCCCCCTCAAGGTGGGCGCGATGATCGAAATTCCAGCGGCAGCGCTGAGCGTGAAGATGTTCTTGCGCCACTTCGATTTCTTGTCCATCGGCACCAACGACTTGATTCAATACACCTTGGCCATTGACCGCGCCGACGAGTCGGTGGCGCATTTGTACGACCCCTTGCATCCCGCCGTGTTGCATTTGGTGGCAGACACGATTGCCGAATGTCGTGCGCAAGGCAAAGGCGTGAGTGTCTGCGGCGAGATGGCGGGTGACCCATCGCTCACGCGCTTGTTGTTGGGCTTGGGGCTGCGCAGTTTCTCGATGCACCCCACCCAAATTTTGGCGGTCAAGCAAGAGGTGCTGCGCGCCGACGCCTCGCGTTTGCAAGGCTGGGCGCAGCAGGTCATGGCCAGCGATGAGCCGGCCGAGTTGATGGGCGTTTAAGCCTTAGATGCTTCCGATGCCGCGTGGGCTTGTTGGTCTGCATGGTATGAAGACCTAACCATTGCGCCGACGGCTGCGTGACTGAAGCCCATCTCGTAGGCTTTCTCTTCAAACATCTTGAACGTGTCGGGGTGCACGTAGCGGCGCACAGGAATGTGGCTGGTGCTGGGTGCCAAGTATTGGCCGATGGTCAGCATGTCGATGTTGTGTGCACGCATGTCTTGCATGACTTGCAAAATCTCTTCGTCTGTTTCGCCCAAGCCCACCATCAAGCCGCTTTTCGTTGGCACGTTGGGGTGGAGTGCTTTGAATTTTTTGAGCAAATTCAAGCTGAAGGCGTAGTCGCTGCCGGGGCGCGCTTCTTTGTAGAGGCGCGGCACGGTTTCCATATTGTGGTTCATCACATCGGGTGGCGCTGCCTTGAGAATTTCCAGAGCGCGGTCGTCGCGGCCGCGGAAGTCGGGCACCAAAATTTCGATTTGTGTTTGAGGTGACAACTCGCGTGTGCGGCGAATGCAATCGACAAAATGTTGGCTGCCACCGTCGCGCAAGTCGTCGCGGTCCACGCTGGTGATGACCACGTATTTCAGTTTCAACTCGGCAATGGTTTTTGCCAAGTTTTCAGGTTCGTTCACGTCCAACGGGTCTGGGCGTCCGTGGCCTACATCGCAGAAGGGGCAGCGGCGTGTGCACTTGTCGCCCATGATCATGAAGGTGGCGGTGCCTTTGCCAAAGCATTCGCCAATGTTGGGGCAGCTGGCTTCTTCGCACACGGTGACCAATTTGTTGGCGCGCAACACGTCTTTGATTTCGTAAAAACGCGTGGTGGGCGAGCCCGCTTTGACGCGAATCCAATCCGGCTTTTTCAGCACTTCGCTTTGCTCGACTTTCACGGGGATGCGTGAGAGTTTGGCGGCGGCTTTGTGTTTGGCCGAAGCGTTGTAGTTCTCGACGGTTTGCGCTTCGCGCACGACTTGGTTGTCAGGGGAGGACATAGCAGTAAAGCCTGTGTTGGAGGCCCTAGGTTCAGGGCGCTAAATAGGTAACGAGCTTTTGGCTCAAGGTGTCAGCAGCATCTTGCCAACTGACCGATACGCCGATTGTAGAAAGATCGACGGTTTGTAAGCCTTGGTAGCCGCAAGGGTTGATGCGCTGAAAGGGCGATAGGTCCATGGCCACATTCAGTGCAAGCCCGTGGTACGTGCAATGGCGGCTGACTTTGATGCCCAAGGCAGCGATCTTGCCAAGGCCCGTGAAGTCGGGTGTTTTGCTGCCGTCTTTTTGAGGGCGTTGTGCCAGCATGGCATGGCTGTGCGGGTCGTCGAGACGAACATAAATGCCAGGCGCCCCAGAGACGCGATGCCCTGTGACGTCAAAGTGCAGCAGCGTGCGAATGAGGGCTTCTTCCACGCGATGCACATACTCTTTCACGTAATAGCCCGTGCGCTGCAAGTTCACCAGCGGATAGGCCACCACTTGGCCGGGGCCGTGGTAAGTCACTTGTCCGCCGCGGTTGGTGGCAATCACGGGGATGTGGCCGGGGGCGAGCAGGTGATCGGCGTGCCCTGCAAGACCTTGCGTGAAGGTGGGCGGGTGTTCGCACATCCAGAGCGCATCAGGCGTGTCGGCTTGTCGCGCTGCAGTCCATGTTTGCATCGCTTCGTAAGTGGGCAGGTAGTCAACCCGTCCCAAATGCTGTACTTGCATGGCGCGTTAAAGAACGACTTTGACCATGGGGTGAGAGGACAGTGCGCTGTACAAGCTGTCGAGTTGTTCGCGACTGGTGGCGGTCACCGTGATCGTGACGCCTAAATACTTGCCGCCAGAGCTGGCGCGCAGCTCGATCGATGCCGCGTCAAAAAAGGGGTCAAACAGACGGGCCACTTGGGTGACGGTGTGCACGAAGTCATCGTGCGCAAGTCCCATGATTTTGATGGGAAAGGCGCTGGGGTACTCGATGAGCGAGTCTTTGCGTGCGGCAGCGTTGGTTGCTGGGTCTTGAGGTGGGTGAATGGATGCGCTCATGGTTGGAGGGGGCCTTTGACGAGGCCGATGAGGATTTTGAAATGGTTTTCAGTATGCATGAGGTGACGGACAAAAATCGTAAAAATGAATGGCCCCGAGGTGCGGAGGTCATGTCAGCGCTGGAAATGAGCCGGTTTAAGTCGGAATAAGTAAGGACATTCTTAAAGCTTAGGTAAAGCAAACGGGGTTTCTACGTATAATCGTGGGCTTTGCTAGTTCCAACTTTCGTAACTTCGGTGTAATTTGAGATGACTAAAATCTCGACAGGGCTAGAAGATGAGGCTCCAGAGCCAGAATTCAAGCCCTTGACGCCTCAAGAAGCGCAAGTGTGGCGGCTGAAAAATCCAGCCACATCACCGTGGGTGATTTTGTGGGTGCAAGTTGCGGTTTCAGTTGTGTTGGCTCTGGTGGTCGGCGCATGGGGCAATCAGCCTGCATGGATGTGGTCTGTGGCTTGGGGCGGTTTTGCTGTGGTGTTGCCCGCTGCGTTGTTTGCAAGAGCGTTGTCTCGGCAAATGAAGTTGGGCTCGTCGAACGTGGCTTTGGCGGGCTTGTTTATGTGGGAGTTGGTCAAGGTTGTCTTGACTGTGGTGTTGCTTGCTGCGGCGCCCAAAGTGATTTCTGAGCTGAGTTGGTTGGCATTGCTGGCCGGCTTTGTGGTGACGATGAAGGTGTATTGGTTGGCGTGGTATTGGTCAGCAATACGCAGTCGATCGGTATAAAGATTTGAAAATTGAAATGGTGAACTATGTCTGCTGAACACGCTGGAGCGCATGCTCCGACGGCTGGAGAGTACATCCAGCATCACTTGCAACATTTGCAAAAGAACTTTGCATTTGAGAACGTGAAGCAAGAAACTATTGTTGACTTTTCGCTCTTCAACTTCGACTCCGTGGTTTTTTCCTTGGTGTTGGGTGTGTTGGGTTGTTTGGTCATGTGGTTTGCGGCTCGCAGAGCAACTTCCGGCGTGCCCGGTCGTTTCCAAGCTGCGGTGGAGATGTTGGTTGAGTTGGTCGAAAACCAAGCCAAAGGTGTGATCCACAACGAGAAAAGCCGCAAGCTGATTTCTCCCTTGGCGTTGACTGTGTTTGTTTGGATTTTCCTGATGAACGCGATGGACATGTTGCCTGTCGACTTGATCCCCCAGATTTGGCACAGCGCAGGTCCTGCGATGGGCTTCAAAGATTACATGCGTGTCGTGCCTACGGCCGACTTGTCCACCACCTTGGGCTTGTCCACGTCAGTTTTGTTGATCTGTTTGTTTTACAACATCAAGATCAAAGGTTTGGGTGGTTGGGCGCACGAATTGATCGCGGCTCCCTTCGGTGACCACTGGGCGCTGTATCCGATTAACTTCTTGATGCAGATGATTGAATACGTTGCAAAAACCGTGTCGCATGGCATGCGGTTGTTCGGCAACATGTTTGCGGGTGAGTTGGTGTTCATGTTGATCGCTCTGATGGGCGGCGGCTGGGCAGTCTCGGCATCTGGCATTGGCTTGGCTGTTGGTCACGTCATTGCTGGCACTGTGTGGACCTTGTTCCATATCTTGGTGATCACCCTGCAAGCCTTCATCTTTATGATGTTGACGCTGATCTATGCGGGTCAAGCGCACGACGCACATTGATGTAACTTTTTCTGTTTTCGTTTTTTCTTTTTCACAACTTTTAGGAGCTTTTCATGGAAAACATTCTCGGCCTGGTGGCATTGGCTTGCGGTTTGATCGTTGGTTTGGGTGCTATCGGCGCTTCGATCGGTATCGCTTTGATGGGCGGCAAATTCCTCGAGTCTTCTGCTCGTCAACCTGAATTGATGAACGAATTGCAAACCAAGATGTTCATCTTGGCTGGTTTGATCGACGCTGCTTTCTTGATCGGCGTGGCTATCGCTTTGCTGTTCGCGTTCGCCAACCCCTTCGTTCTGAAGTAATTTGAGCCCCCTTCACGTAAAAGAAGGACTTGAATCGTGAACATTAACGCAACCCTGTTCCTGCAGGCCATCGTTTTTGCAATCTTGGTGTGGTTCACGATGAAATTCGTGTGGCCTCCCATTGCAGCTGCTCTTGATGAGCGTTCTGCAAAGATTGCACACGGCTTGGCTGCTGCTGAACACGCAAAAATTGAACTCTCCAACGCGCACAGAGAAGTGGAATTGAAGCTGGCTGAAACCCGCAACGAATCCACAACTTTGTTGGCTGATGCAGAGCGTCGTGCCCAACATTTGATCGACGATGCCAAGGTTCGCGCCTCGGAAGAAGCGAAACGAATCGTGGCTGCCGCTCAAGCAGAAGCCGCACAAGAAGCCGTGAAAGCCCGTGAAGCACTGCGTGAGCAAGTTGCTGCATTGGCTGTGAAAGGTGCTGAGCAAATTCTCCGCAAGGAAGTCAATGCCAGCGTCCACGCCGACTTGTTGGGTCGCTTGAAGACAGAGCTGTAAGAGGAAGATATGGCTGAACTCGCCACCATTGCCCGTCCTTACGCTGAAGCTTTGTTCAAAGCCTCCAAAGCCGACCTGAACGCTACTGCCGCATGGTTAGAAGAGCTCGCCGCAATCGCAAGCAATGCGCAGTTGATGCAATTTGCTGATAACCCTAAAGTCACAACCGAACAAGTGTTTGGTTTGATTCAGGGTGTTGCGAAAACGCAGTTGTCGCCTGTAGCACAAAACTTTTTGCACGCCGTGATCGACAACGGACGACTGAGCGCTATGCCTGAAATGGCAGCTCAGTTCCGCGAGCGCGTGAATGCACAAAGTGGTACGTCAGATGCCGTGGTTTACAGCGCGTTTGACATCGACGCAGCGGCCTTGGCCAATGTGACGGAATTGCTGCAAAAACGTTTCGGCCGCAAGCTCAACGTTTCTGTGACGCTGCAGCCTGAGCTGATTGGCGGCATTCGCGTGGTGGTGGGTGACGAAGTGCTCGACACTTCAGTCAAAGCCCGTTTGGATCAAATGAAAGTCGCGCTGACTGCCTAAGCCTTTGGCTTGAAAGCAGTTGGCCCTTACAAGAAAGAAGGAAAGAGTCATGCAACTCAATCCCGCAGAAATCTCTGAGCTTATTAAGACTCGTATCGAAGGTCTGGCCGTTGGCGCCGACATTCGTAACCAAGGTACCGTGATTTCGGTGACCGACGGTATCGTTCGTGTTCACGGTCTCTCTGACGTGATGCAAGGCGAGATGTTGGAATTCCCGAACAACACCTTTGGTCTGGCCCTGAACCTTGAGCGTGACTCGGTCGGTGCTGTGATCTTGGGTGAGTACGAGCACATCTCTGAAGGCGACACCGTCAAATGTACCGGTCGCATTTTGGAAGTGCCCGTTGGCCCCGAACTGATTGGCCGCGTGGTGAACGCCTTGGGCCAGCCTATCGACGGCAAAGGCCCCATCAACGCCAAGTTGACTGACGTGATCGAAAAAGTTGCGCCTGGCGTGATTGCTCGTGAATCCGTGAGCCAGCCAATGCAAACAGGTTTGAAGTCCATCGACTCGATGGTTCCCGTGGGCCGTGGCCAACGTGAATTGATCATTGGTGACCGTCAAACGGGTAAGACCGCTGTTGCGATCGACGCCATCATCAACCAAAAAGGTCAGAACATGACCTGCGTTTACGTCGCGATTGGCCAAAAAGCCTCGTCGATCAAAAACGTGGTGCGCGCTTTGGAACAAGCTGGCGCGATGGAATACACCATCGTGGTGGCCGCTTCTGCTTCTGAATCTGCAGCGATGCAGTACGTGTCAGCCTACTCGGGTTGCACGATGGGCGAATACTTCCGCGACCGTGGCGAAGACGCCTTGATCGTGTATGACGATTTGTCCAAGCAAGCTGTGGCTTACCGCCAAGTGTCTTTGCTGTTGCGTCGCCCACCAGGCCGCGAAGCTTACCCTGGCGACGTGTTCTATCTCCACAGCCGTTTGCTCGAACGCGCTGCCCGCGTGAACGCCGACTATGTCGAAGCTTTCACCAAAGGCGCCGTCAAAGGCAAAACAGGTTCATTGACGGCCTTGCCCATCATTGAAACCCAAGCCGGTGACGTGTCTGCATTCGTGCCAACCAACGTGATTTCGATCACGGACGGTCAGATCTTCTTGGAAACCTCGTTGTTCAACGCTGGTATCCGTCCTGCGATTAACGCCGGTATTTCGGTGTCGCGCGTGGGTGGTGCTGCTCAAACGAAATTGGTCAAGAACTTGTCCGGCGGTATCCGTACCGACTTGGCTCAGTACCGTGAATTGGCAGCGTTTGCCCAGTTCGCTTCTGACCTCGACGAAGCCACACGTAAACAGCTCGACCGCGGTGCTCGCGTGACTGAATTGCTCAAGCAAGCTCAGTACAGCCCACAGTCGATCAGCTTGATGGGTGCGACTTTGTTTGCTGTCAACAAGGGTTACCTTGACGACATCGAAGTCAAACAAGTTCTGAGCTTTGAACATGGTTTGCATGCTTACCTCAAAGACAAGCACGCAGCATTGTTGGCCAAATTAGAAGCCGACAAAGCCATGGACAAAGATGCCGAGGCCGACATGAATGCCGCTATCGCAGCATTCAAGAAAACCTTTGCTTAATTCCTACCTGACCACACAAGGAGCCTCTAATGGCAGCAGGTAAGGAAATTCGCGGCAAGATCAAATCGGTGGAAAACACCAAGAAGATCACCAAAGCCATGGAAATGGTCGCCGCGTCCAAAATGCGCAAAGCGCAGGAGCGCATGCGCGCTGCGCGTCCGTACAGCGAAAAAATTCGCCATGTCGCGGCCAACCTCGGCAAAGCCAACCCTGAATACGTTCATCCCTTCATGGAGATCAACGACGCTAAAGGTGCTGGCTATGTCGTGGTGAGCACCGACAAAGGTTTGTGCGGCGGCCTCAACACCAACGTGTTGCGTCTTTTGTCACACAAGTTGCGCGATATGCAAGCTGAAGGCATGACGGCGCAAGCCGTCGCCATCGGTAACAAAGGTTTGGGCTTTTTGAACCGTTCAGGTGTCAAGGTTGTGTCGCACGCGACCCAACTCGGCGATACGCCGCACTTGGACAAATTGATTGGCCCCGTGAAGGTTTTGCTCGACGCTTATGTCAACGGCGAAATCAACGCGGTGTACCTCTGCTTCACACGCTTCATCAACACGATGAAGCAAGAAGCCGTGATTGAGCAATTGCTGCCTTTGTCGGCTGATTTGCTCAAGACGCACGAAGTGCACAGCACATGGGACTACATCTACGAACCTGAGCCGCATGTCGTCATTGACGAGCTGTTGATCCGTTACGTAGAAGCCTTGGTCTATCAGGCCGTGGCTGAAAGTATGGCGTCCGAGCAATCGGCACGCATGGTGGCGATGAAGTCCGCGACCGACAACGCTGGGAACGTGATCAACGAACTCAAACTGGTTTACAACAAGACGCGTCAAGCTGCGATCACGAAAGAACTTTCGGAAATCGTTGCCGGTGCGGCTGCTGTCTGATTTTAATTTTTGGAGCAAAAAATGGCTCATGCCCAAGGCAAGATTGTTCAATGTATTGGCGCTGTGGTGGACGTCGAGTTCCCACGCGACCAAATGCCCAAGGTGTACGACGCACTGAAGCTTGAGGGCACAGCCCTGACGCTCGAAGTGCAGCAACAACTCGGTGACGGCATCGTCCGTACCATCGCGTTGGGCACCTCCGACGGTTTGCGTCGTGGTTTGATGGTGACCAACACTGGCGCAGCGATCACCGTTCCCGTCGGTAAAGCCACCCTCGGTCGCATCATGGACGTGTTGGGTAACCCCATCGACGAACGCGGTCCTGTCGATTTGACACAAACTGCTTCGATTCACCGCAAAGCCCCTGCGTATGACGAACTCAGCCCTTCGCAAGAATTGCTCGAGACCGGCATCAAAGTGATCGACTTGGTCTGCCCATTCGCCAAAGGCGGTAAGGTCGGCTTGTTCGGTGGCGCCGGCGTGGGCAAGACCGTGAACATGATGGAACTCATCAACAACATCGCTAAAGCGCACAGCGGCTTGTCCGTGTTCGCTGGTGTGGGTGAGCGTACCCGTGAAGGTAACGACTTCTATCACGAGATGGCTGACTCTGGCGTTGTGAACCTCGAAAAACTCGAAGAGTCCAAAGTGGCCATGGTTTACGGTCAGATGAACGAGCCTCCTGGCAACCGCTTGCGCGTTGCGTTGACTGGTTTGACCATCGCCGAATCTTTCCGTGACGAAGGTAAAGACGTGTTGTTCTTTGTGGACAACATCTATCGCTACACCTTGGCCGGTACCGAAGTGTCCGCTTTGTTGGGTCGTATGCCTTCTGCTGTGGGTTACCAACCTACATTGGCCGAAGAAATGGGCCGTTTGCAAGAGCGTATTACGTCGACCAAAGTGGGTTCGATCACTTCCATCCAAGCCGTTTACGTGCCTGCCGATGACTTGACCGATCCATCACCTGCGACCACCTTTGCTCACTTGGACTCGACCGTTGTGTTGTCTCGTGACATCGCGTCTTTGGGTATTTACCCCGCTGTGGATCCTTTGGACTCCACCAGCCGTCAGTTGGACCCCTTGGTCGTGGGCGAAGAGCACTACGCCACGGCTCGCGCTGTGCAAGGTACTTTGCAACGCTACAAAGAATTGCGTGACATCATCGCGATTTTGGGCATGGACGAATTGGCACCTGAAGACAAGCTGGCTGTGGCCCGCGCTCGTAAGATCCAACGTTTCCTGTCTCAGCCTTTCCACGTGGCTGAAGTGTTCACTGGCTCGCCCGGTAAATACGTCACCTTGGCTGAAACGATTCGCGGCTTCAAGATGATTGTGAACGGTGAGTGTGACCACTTGCCAGAACAAGCCTTCTACATGGTCGGCACGATCGACGAAGCCTTCGAAAAAGCTAAGAAGATCTGAGAGATCCTATGAGTACCATCCACGTTGATGTCGTCAGTGCAGAAGAGTTGATCTTCTCCGGCGAAGCCACTTTTGTGGCTTTGCCTGGCGAGGCGGGTGAGCTCGGTATTTATCCGCGCCACACCCCGCTGATCTCGCGCATCCGAGCTGGTTCGGTGCGCATCCACACGGCAGATGGTGGCGAAGAGTTTGTGTTCGTGGCGGGTGGCATTCTTGAAGTGCAACCCGATTGCGTCACCGTCATGTCTGACACCGCGGTTCGCGGCAAAGACTTAGACGAAGAAAAAGCCAACGCTGCCAAATTGGCTGCTGAAGAAGCAGTCAAGAATGCCAAAGGCGAAGTCGATTTGGCTCGTGCTCGTTCCGAGTTGACCATCTTGGCTGCCGAGTTGTCTGCTTTGCGTCGCTTCCGCGGTCAAAAGTAAACAGCTTCACGGCTGCAACTTGCCAAAGCCCCTGTCTCACGACTGGGGCTTTTTTCTTGGGCAAAAATCAAGCGACAATTTACCCATGCGAAAAGCCAAACTCCAAGCCGCGACAGTAGGCGGCAGCGCTGACGAGATTGAGGCCCAGTTTTACGAGGCCTTGCAGCAGGGCGACATCGACAAATTGATGGCGTGCTGGGCCGATGAGGACGAAATCATTTGTGTGCACCCAGGCGGTCCTCGCTTGGTGGGCAGCGCCACCATTCGTGGCGCATTTGAAGCTATGTTTGCCAACGGCAGCATTGCGGCGCGGCCAGAACAGGTCAGCAAAGTGGAGTCCCTCACCAGTGCCATGCACAACGTGGTGGAGCGCATCGCCGTGCTCACGGCCGAAGGCCAGCAAGAAGCCTTTGTGATCGCCACCAATGTGTACCAGCGCACCCCGCAAGGATGGCGCATGGTGGCCCACCACGCCAGTCCAGGCACCTCGGCTCTGAAGCAGGGGCCCGTGCACGCGTCTCAGGTCTTGCATTGAGCTGGGATTACCAATCGCCTTGGTGGTTGCCGGGTGGAAATTTGCAAACCATCTATGCCGCTAAAGTCGCTCGGCACTTTAAGAACACAGACACACAGTGGGCGCGCGAGCGCTGGGCCACGCCGGATGGCGACTTTATTGACGTGGATTGGCTTCATACGCCCCATGCTGAAAAAGATGCGCCTCTGTTGGTCTTGTTTCATGGCTTAGAAGGTTCCTCGGACAGCCACTATGCGCAAGCTTTTGCGGCTGAAGTGCAGCAACGTGGCTGGCGTCTTGCACTCCCGCACTTCAGAGGCTGCAGCGGCGAGTTGAACTTGGCCCCTCGTGCCTACCATTCCGGCGATCACGAAGAAATCGCGTGGATGTTGTCGCAGTTTCGGCTGCAGCATGATGGCGCCATGTACGCCGTGGGTATTTCTCTTGGTGGCAACGCCTTGATGCGCTGGGCGGGCGAGCAAGGCCATGCCGCGTCTGGCGTGATCGATGGCATCGCTTCCGTGTGTTCGCCCATTGACCTCACCGCCAGCGGTCACGCGATTGACAGCGGCTTTAACAAACGTGTTTACGCCCGTATGTTTTTGGCCAGCATGAAGCCACGCGCCTTGCAAAAACTCCATCAGTTTCCGGGCCTGTTCGACCCCCATGCACTCATGCGTGTTGACACGCTGTATGGTTTTGACAACGTCTTCACCGCACCGCTGCACGGCTTCAAAGACACCGACGACTATTGGCAACGCGCCTCGGCCAAGCCAGGACTTGCCAGCGTGCGCGTGCCGGCGTTGGTGTTGAACGCACGTAACGACCCCTTCATCCCCGCGGATTGTTTGCCTACGCCCCGCGATGTGAGCGATTGGGTTCAGTTGTGGCAACCCGCAACGGGTGGGCATGTCGGCTTTGTGGCTGGGGCCTTCCCTGGGCATTTGGCCGACATGCCACGCGCTGTTGTGGAATGGTTGAAGCAAGCCTCTATCTAAAAGGACCGGTCATGGACGACATCGTCAAACAAGCCATCGCCAAATGGCCCAATGTGCCCGACTGTTACGGCTGGCTCGGCCTAGACGCCCGTGGGGACTGGTACATGCGCGACGACCAAGTGCAGGCCCAAGGCAGTTTCACACAGAGCAAAGGCTCGCGTTTGCAGCATGAGAAGCTGATCGACTTCATTGGCCGCAACTACGAATGCGATGCGCAAGGCCGCTGGTTTTTTCAAAACGGCCCACAGCGCGTGTATGTCGAACTTGAAGCCACGCCTTGGGTTTGGCGCATACAACCCGATGGCAGTCTGCAAACTCACACGGGGCGTGCGGCGCGCATGCAGCGTTGCTGTGTCGATGAAGCGGGCTATTTCTACATGGACACCGAAATAGGTTTTGGCTTGGTGCACACCCAAGACATGCATTTGGCACTGGCCCCCATTGAGTCGGGCTTGTGGGTGCCACAAGAGGTGATGCGGGCCGCACTAGGCCAGCAGTTTGGCTACGTTCGAAGTCCGCAAGCGGCGCAAGTCAAAAGCGAACAGACGTAAAAAAACCGGCCTAGGCCGGTTCTTTTATAAGAAGGCCAATTACTTGGCTTCTGCTTTCTTAGGCTCGCTGAACTTCGCGCCGCCTTCGTTGGCCATGTAGACCACAGCGCGGCCAATTTCGACGTCGTCAAAATCACCACCGCCTTGCGCACCCATCGCGCCTTTGCCTTTGAGTGCAGAGGTCAACAAAGCTTCGTAGCCTTTGCCCACACGAGGAGCCCAGGCAGCTTTGTCGCCGACCTTAGGTGCACCTGCCGCGCCAGATGTGTGACAGGCGGAACACTGGGCTTTGAACACATCAGCGCCGGCCTTCAGTTCGCGGTTGGCATCACGAATCTCAACAGCGCCCACCTTTTGGATGCGGGCTGCCACGGCTTCAGGCGCATTGGAAGAGCCCGCTTGAGGCTTGTTGGCCGAGGTGACAAAGTAAACCAAACCAATGATGATGAAAACAGGCAACACAAACGAGTAACCCACCGCTAGCAAGAGTTGCTTAGGTGTTTTGATCGGGCCAGTGTGGTCTTCTTCGTGGTGGTTGTCGCTCATGATGAATATGTCCTTAGGAATCAACTTTTTAAACTCTTCAAATTATAGCGGGCCCCCTACAATACAGACCGACTCGCATGCGGCTGTAGCTCAGTGGATAGAGTATTGGCCTCCGAAGCCAAGGGTCGTGGGTTCGATCCCCGCCAGCCGCACCAGTCCAATCGGAAGTGATTGATCCTGAAGGGGGTTTTGACTTTTTCGATGGATTGCTACATCGCTCTGCTACAAAAGGTAGAGCATGGCAAGGCATCTTGCGAGGCGCGGAGGCGTCTGGTGGGCACGTTTGGGTGTCCCAAAAAGGTTACGTGATGCAATAGGGCGACGAGAGTTCATACAGTCTTGTCGTACACCAGATTTGCAGGTGGCAAAGCTCGTTGCCGCCGTATTGATCGCAGAATGGCGACGCTCGTTAATGCGATTAGAGTGTCACACCATGAACTCAAATGTCTCCAAGCTGCTGGCACCTGCGCCTGAGCTTTCGATTGGCTCCACAGTCACCTTGGTTGAGGCTGAAAAGTACGGTGTAGATCGTGCGCAACTGTTGCGGGTCGTATCTGGGGGCAAGGTGCCCCTGTATTACCGTGCTTCTGGTGTGTCAGGACATGTTGTCGATATAGATGATCTAGACGAAGACCCCGTCACTGGTGGTCGTGATATTCCACTGGCGAACAATATGCCTCGCGGTGCATTGGAGTCCATACAAAGTGGCATCCTACAACTTACCGATTTTTGTGCTGTCGCGAATTCCATTCTTGTCGATGCGTCGTCGACGGTTGAGCTGGTTGCTTTCGTGGTGTCGAAGAAGCCAGAGAGATGGTTTATACCCAATGTCACGGTTTTGGCAGCTGTTGAAGCTCTTGAGGTCAGTTCCAAAGCAATAGAGTTGGTGCGAAGTCATATGGCTGCACATATACCTGAGGTCGAACGGCAACGACTAACCGCGTTGCCGCAGATTAAATTGGTGAGCCGGCAGACGCAAGGCAAAAAGGCTGATGTTCTATTCAGCGACGCGGTCGAGGTTTATTGTTCAGACCCAACGGGGTTGCCAAACGTGCTTGAAAGCACTGCTGAACAGCGCCAGCGTAAAAAGTTGATGCTGCATTTAGCGGAGTATGTTGGCGACCTTCCGATTGGTGAAATTACGTCTGATTTGCTGCGGCAATTCCGAGACGGACCTTTGCGTACCTTTCCAGCCAAGGCCAATCACTTACCAAAGAGCTTGGTGCGCGAGACCATGAAAGAGACTATCCAAGCGATAAAAGACTCAGGTGAAGAGCGACCCGTACTAAGTCAAGCAAGTCAGGCAGAGCGAATGACTTACCTGTCGAGCTTGTTCGGCTGGTTGCATAAAAAAGAATGGATTGCACACAACCCTGCTGCATCACTTAAGGGGGAGTCAGGGTTGAGTAAAGCCGAGCGCAGGAATGCTAGCCACAAAACTCGAAGCACTTCTCAAGACGATGATGATGAAGACGGGCGTCAGCCCTTCACGCCAGAAGAGCTGGCGTCAATATTTGCGCAACCGCAGTACCAAACGGGAGATGGTCGACACATTACAAAGGGAAATCAGAGTTGGGCGCCATTTGAGTATTGGTTGCCTTTACTTGGCGTGTTCGCAGGCTGTCGCATTGGTGAGGTTTCACAATTGCACTTAACTGATGTGCGAGAGATTGATGGAGTCTGGGCGCTAGACATCAACGATCACACGAAAGACAAGCGGGTTAAGACCAAAGAAACTTCAATTCGTCGAATTCCGCTTCATCCCAAGCTGAAAGAGCTTGGTTTTTTGGAGTTCTGTGACGCATTGCGAGACGCAGGATTTCAGCGTGTTTTTCCAGAGCTGACCTACAGTACTAGCGACGCTCGGTATGGAAAGGAGCCAATTCGTAAGATGTCAGCCATGCTGGAGTCGCTAGGCATGCCCCGTAACGGTGAAAAAGTTTTTCATTGTCTTCGTCATAACGCGAACAACGCGCTCATGCGAGTGCCAATGAGCGACTTGCCCTATGCCGACGTGAATTTGCGCCAATACATACGATACAAGTTAATGGGCCATGCCTTGCCCGAGGGGGATGTTAACCAAGCCCACTATACGAAGACTACGATGACCGAAATGTTGAGCTTGGTTTCTGGTGTTGACCATTCACTCCCAGAAATCACAAAATTCAACATATCGGCGGGCTTAGATGCAGTCAGGGCTGCCTTGAGTCGAAAGAAAGATCATCGACGTGGCAAAGAGGATATGGGGCCGTTATAAAACCTCACCACCCGCCGTCCAATGCAACCAATTTCAATTGCATTTTTTGAACCAGTAGTTCGATTTCTGTTGAGTCTGCTTCATAGCTCAGTGGGTCTTCATTCGCTTTAGGCGTGATTTCATCAAACCCTTTCAACACTAGACGGTGATAGGAGGCTAGTGGCCCATCAATACCGTTTACGTTCGATCTAACAGTCAACATTGTTGTGTCGAATTTCATTTTTAGAACGGCACATGTTCTGTTTGCTTTGGTCAGGTACTTTTTGACCTCTTGTGCTGTCCTGCCATGGCCTAATGATTCTCTATAAGCGTCAGCGCAAATTGACAGGCCTTTCGTCGCACTACGAACTTCGTCAGACCAAACCCGATACGGGTCAGCATGTGCGTTGCTGAAAATCGTAAATAAAACTACGGTGAGAAAAATAGAAAAATTTCGTGTTGTCATGCAGTTTGCCTTCTTATGTCACGTTTGGAGGGTGTCCATATGGAGCGTGGACGATTAGCGGTGACTATAAGACATTGCACGCATGTCGCTAAATTCATTGCCTGTCCAATTTGGGCTTCGTGTCCGAGAGTTGAGAATGAAGATGGGGCTGTCTCAAGAAGATTTCGCCAACCATGCAGAAATCGCGCGTTCTTACATGTCCCGTGTTGAGCGAGGTAAGGCTGAACCTAAGTTTTCTGTAATTCAGAAGCTTTCAACAGCCTTAGGTGTTGAGCCAAAGACCTTGTTCGAACCGCCCTCGGAAGCAGTCAAACGGCCATCTAGCAAGCCAATACCCAACGTCCCTTTTGCGAAGGATGGGACATGCTTTAACCCTAGCTTGCGGCAAGCTCAAACGGGTGAATTCGCTGTGGGGTCTAAAACTGACAGACGTAAATTCAAAGGCTTCTATGAAGCCCTTCATTACCTAGAGACCATGCATCCTGCTGAATGGGTTCGACCAACAGCTAGTGGTAAAGGCTCAGGCGTTGTGGTTGCCGTTGATTGGAAACCGCTTCCGAAGCAATATTTGAAAGCGCTCAGGAGCGAAAAATCTTAAACTTTACCGGCCAGCCCGATACTTCAAAAGTAGATTTTCCGGAACTTTTGCGCGGCTAAGTGCTTGATTCATAAGCCGTTGTCGGTGTCGCCCTATTAACTATGTATCTAAGCTTTATCTATACGTAACCTAGACACATAGAAGCCTCCATACAGAGGCTTAGAGAACAGACAGGTATCAAGCCTTCATATGCCTAGTTAGCTTTCTAAGCGCTTCATAAGCAATCGCGTTTAACTCCGCGTCTGCAACTGTTGACGGTGAATGCAACCGAGTACCCCCATCCCTACGGTTTCGTGCGCGGCGTTCACCTACCTGCGCTATGTGACTGACAGCGCTTTCAACCACAGGTGAAAGGTCTTCTTTCAACTCTCGGTATTTGAAGAATTTCGCTTCTTTGGTGAAGTTGTGCTTCCTCCATTCATCTAAAGACATATGGGGCAAAAACGCCCCCCGAAGCGTCACTTCTGATCTTGCGCGGTGCTTTTTGACCGGAATGTGGCGCTTATTGTTGTCAGTCACCTTCACATAAATGTGCTGTTCAAGATCGCTGCCTCTATCCCCTATGTAGATGTTCAAACCAGTATCAAGGCCTAAGTTCACATCAGTAAAATTTACTAGCGCTTTGCCAGTCCCTTTGACAGCGCCAGCAAGCCTCCGCTTGTGGGATGTCACAAAACTTGAAAACTTATAGAAACGACTTGCCATGCTGACCAATGCGGCGCGGCTTTCTTGCACAAAGTAAGCGTCAAAAGCTATCTCAATGCCGATGACTTCAGGAGGACACGCAAGTGGGTGATCGTGTGTAAGTCGCGCTAACTGCTTGTCTAGGTCTTTCCAGCTGGTCAAGTCGTGAACTTTGAACACGAATTCGGTAGCAGCACCTCCCGTTCCCCTGTTCAATGGTTCAACATGCGGGACGCCTAAGCGTTTCCTAACCGTGTCAAAGTTGCTTGCGTTGGTCAGTACGATCTTGATTTCAATCCAATCGATGACTGCCTCAAAACGATATGCCGAATACTTCGGCGGAGGGTAAGCAATAGCTTCGGTGATGCGAGTTAATACCTTTAATTTAATTGATGAGCGTTTTGGCATGGGTTACCTCCCTAAAGTGAATCTTTGGGATAGTTATAGTGACCAAATCCTTAGTTTGAAAAATATTTTCAATTTCTTTCTAAATTGCCCTTTTTTTAGGCACTTTTTACCGTCGTATGTTTACATCGAAAAAGGTCATTTCATGACAAGCCAGGTGTCACTTAGTGGTTTTTTCTGAGGTCCTGATTTCGGCTCAAACGTATAGCCAGAGCGGCTTCCAAGCTGATTGATGAAAAATAATATTTTTGAGAAGATTTTTGGGTTTGGCGATGTGTTTTTGCGACTGAAAAATGACGGTTTTGGAGGTCATTCTTTCTATAAGGATACGCCGCGCCAGCGGGAAATGATGAATGGTCTAGATTGCCCCAAAGTCGGTTTTTCTAGGACTTCCATGCTCCTAGCTTGTTGATGTGTTCGGGTTGTCCGTTACCTGACTTTCAGCTCGGCAACAAGTGTTTTGCCAACATCCTCGCCGATACAACAGTTCCAGCAATCCTCCTTGGCGGGACGCAGGCCATTTCCTAAAGTCTGTACACACACTGGACGTCGGTCCAGTCGTTTGGACAACACGAAGGAAACAGCATGCAACCCCCCCCGCAACGGTATGTCACTTACTACCGCGTATCTACGACCCGTCAGGGTGTCTCAGGTCTTGGACTTGAAGCGCAACGTCAAACCGTTGAGCGATACCTCGCAGGGTGCGATAAAACCGTCATAGAGAGCTTCACCGAGGTTGAGACAGGTAAGGGTAGCAATGCACTTGATCGTCGTCCACAGCTTCGTGCCGCGCTTGATCTGTGCAAGAAGACGGGGGCGACGCTGTTACTTGCAAAAATCGACCGTCTTGCTCGCAATGTTCACTTTGTGTCTGGATTGATCGAGACCGGCGTGGACTTCATCGCAGCCGACATGCCGAACGCCAACAAGGTCATGATCCAGATGCACGCGGTCATGAGCGAGTGGGAACGGGACCAGATCAGCGAGCGCACTAGGGCAGCACTGGCTGCTGCGAAAACTCGTGGTGTGGTGCTGGGGGCTACCGGTCCCGCGAACCTGAAGACCTGCAACGACCTGCGCCAGCAGAAGGCTAAGGAGTTTCGTGAACGGCTGCGCCCCGTACTTGATGCCATGGTGGCGCAGGGGTTAACTCGACGGGTCATGGTTGAGCGTCTGAACGATCTGGGGATCAAGGCTCCAATGGGTGGTGTGTGGTCGCTAGGTCAGGTTCAACGATTTATTGCACACACAAACTGAAGATGGGAGCGTCGAAGTTGATGCTCCCACCGTGTTCATTTACTTACCCAACTGACGTTTAACGTCAGTTACTTGAGGGCCAACGGTTTTTACCGCCTGCTTCAATTTATCGGGTGTAACTCCAAACTTTTTGGACCAGTACGAAACCTCCCACGATTCTTGAGTGTTGACTTTCTTGGGGTCTTGGGGCTGGCGGATATTAAGGTTGTCAGACATATAAATCTTTCGATGCAACATAGCCGAAATTGGCTACATGAAATAAATGAGGCTGAATTAGCGCTTTTCAATATATTTTGCGAATTTTCAAATACCTAAGTACATGTATTCCCCCTGGCGATATAAAACATTGAAAAATAATTTTCGCTATGGGCGAAAATGTGCAAGAATACTCTTGCGGTAGTGGAGATTTTTATCTTGCATTTTTGAGAGCTTCGGCTCTGAGGGGGCTTAACTGTCTCTACCAAATCCCAGCCCAAACTGAACGCTGCGAACTCACAGGTCCGAGGCGTACGGCTAGGAGGGGATAACCGAGTCCGTCGAGAGGCGGACTCGGGTAACTAGCGCAGGGGGAAAAGTGTGGTTTTCTCCATTGGATTCATCTTTTAAGAGCGTGCGAGAGGCGTTTGGCCATGCCAAGGTTTTCTTGATGTGGCAACAAGCGTCGCTTTTAAAAGGAAATAAATGAAACCATTCAAACCCGTAAAACCACGCTCGTCAAAGGAGAAAAAGAAGCTGAAAGTTAGTTTTCTGCAGGCCGTATTCACTTTTGTAGACCGCCTCGATAAAGCCTTCAAGGCAATCGAGTCGTTGTATGAGACTGTTAAGCCTTACCTGACTTTAGTCTGGGAGCAGTTGAGCCGACTTGGTGACTTTTTATGAATTTGACTAACCCCCGCACTTTTTACTTCTACATCTAAAGGCTAAACATGCTTCATGAAGCTCTCAGACTAATCAGGGCCTATCACGATATGTCCCAAAGTGAGTTGTGTAATGAGTTGAGCATTTCAAACTCACACATGTCTGAAATCGAATCTGGAAAAAAGCAACCATCACTTGACTTGCTTAATCGTTACAGTGAACGATTTGGAATGCCAGTTTCATCACTTTTGTTTTTTTCAGAGAGTTTGCAAAGTGGTGTCACTAACGGTATGCGAGTGGGTACGGCAAAGAAAATAATTTCGCTGCTTCAATGGGTTGAGGCAAAGAATGCCCAAAAAACAATCCTCACTTAAGCGATTAAAGCAAGCGTATCCGCTTCATCAATGCGCCCTCTACAAGGTAGGTTCAAAACGGCGTTTATCGCATTTGCTAGGGCTAGATCTCAAAGAACTAATTAGTCTTTCAAAGAAGACAGGTAACTACTCGGTGTTTGAGATGCCGGCGGAAGTTTGCGAATTCACAGGGAAAGTTAAGAAAGCCAGATGGGTGCAGAACCCAGTGCCGGAGTTAAAAGAGTTACATCGGCGTATTCAGACACTTTTATCTAGAGTCGCTGTGCCAGCGTACTGCCACGGAGGTCCAAAAGGACGCTCATATCGCTCGAATGCCGCAGTACACGTTTCTGCGACGTATGTGGCGACCTTCGATTTAAAGTCTTTTTTCCCATCTACTAAGGCGGAACAGGTCTTTAGCTTCTTCTTTGATGACTTGAAGTGTGCCCCAGATGTCGCGGGCCTGTTAACAGACCTATGCACATATCAGAGAGCATTGCCAACTGGTTCCCCAGTTAGCCCGTTGCTTGCGTTTTGGGCAAACCATGCTTTATTCAGTACTCTTCAAAAAAGAGCACAAGAGCAAAATTTAAATCTGTCTGTTTATGTAGACGATGTGACATTTTCTGGGAAGTCTTTACCATCAGATTTGGTTTTTCAAGTTGAGAGCATTGTCCAAAAGTATGGACAAAGACTATCGACAAACAAGACAAAGCGTTTTGGCCCTAACTCTCCGAAGCATGTCACTGGTGTTGTTATCCATAACGGAAGACTTATGGTTCCGCATGCACGGTTTTACAAGGCCAGAGCAATCGAGCGTGCAATAAAAAATGCCCTAGAAGATGGTCGGCGTGAACTGCTTACCGCCAAATTGGGTGGGTTACTTGGTGAAGCCGCATTTATTGATGCCCGATACAAAGCTTGGGCCGAGCGCTGCTATGAAGATTTGGCATTGATTAAAAGTAAGCGTAAAAATTTGCGAACCGTGCATCTACATACACCTGTAAATGTGAGAGATGCTTAACTGCTACAAAATTCTGTTACAAACACCGTTTATTCAACCTGCGATGTAGACGTGGCAAGGTCTTGGGAGACCTCCCCGCCAGCCGCACCATCTCAAGCCCCGCTTTGCGCCTTCAGCACCAAGGCGCGCTCATACAGCGTATTTTTCGCTTCACCGGTCAACTCTGCAGCCAGTTTGACGGCGGTTTTCAAGGGCAACTCAGCCATCAACAGCGTCAACACACGGTCGTTGTCGGCGCCGGTTTCGACCTCTTGCACTTGGGCGTGCACCACCAAGGCAAATTCACCGCGTGTGCGTTGTGGGCTGGCTTGTATCCACGCGCTGACATCTTGTGCGGCGACGGTGGCAATTTCTTCAAACTGTTTGGTCAACTCGCGGCCGATGGTCACAGGGCGTGCGCCCAAGGGGGCCAGCGCTGCGGCGAGTGCTTCGATGCGGTGTGGCGCTTCCAGCAGCACTTGGGTGCGAGGCTCTTGTTTCAAGACTTCCACGGCATGCATGCGCTCGGTGGCTTTGGAGGGCAGAAACCCGACGAACACAAAACCCGACGAGTCGTGCGCGGGTGTACCGCAGGCGCTCAACAGCGCCGTCACACTGCTGGCCCCCGGCAGCGGAATCACGCGTAAGCCCGCGCCTTGCACTTGCCACGCCAAGCGCGCGCCAGGGTCGCTCACAGCGGGCGTGCCTGCGTCGCTCACATAGGCCACGCGTTGACCGGCTTGCAAGCGTCGCACCACTTCTTGCGCGGCTTCTGCTTCGTTGTGTTGGTGCACGGCCAACCAATGTGAAGAAGCCTTGTCGATGCCATAGGCACGTAGCAAGGTTTGGCTGTGGCGGGTGTCTTCACACGCCAAGGTATCGCATAAGCTCAAGGTGTGCAGCGCACGCAGGCTGATGTCGGCCAAATTGCCAATGGGCGTGGCCACGACGTACAAAGCCCCAGTGGGGTAGTGCTGCGTGGCGGCGGCTGCGTGTGCGGCCGTTAAGGCGGAATCAAAGTTGGCGCTCATCAGGGAGGGTCTATGGACAAGCTCAAGGTCGACACCACCAGTGACGCGACCACCAAGCAAAAAGGGGATGCGGCTGAAGACCGCGCCTTGCATCACCTGCAAGCGCAAGGCCTGCAACTGGTGCAGCGCAATTATCGAACGCCCGGACGCGGCGGCGGCGAAATAGATTTAATTCTTCGCGACCACGACGGCACGCTGGTCTTTGTCGAGGTGCGGCAACGTGGTAATTTTGATCACGGTGGCGCTTTGGCAAGCATCACACCCGCCAAGCGGCGCCGCATTGTGTTCGCGGCGCGGCATTTTTTAATGCGCTTGCGTCAAGAGCCCCCTTGCCGTTTTGACGTGGTGGCGTTCGAAGCCGACGGTCTGCATTGGTATCCCGCCGCATTTGATGCCGCGTGAATGGCACAAAAGGTATCATTCCCGCATGTTAGAGCAACGCATTGAGCAACACTTCATCGACAGCGCCGACTTGAAATACCAAGCCGCGCAAGTCTTGTCTAAACCCATTGCATCCGCCGTGTCTGCTGTGCTGGCCAGTGTCACCAGCGGTGGCAAGGTGCTGGCTTGCGGCAACGGTGGCTCTGCCGCTGACGCGCAGCACTTTGCGGCGGAGTTTGTCGGTCGCTTTGAGCGTGAACGCCCCGAGCTGGGCGCGATTGCGCTCACCACCGACAGTTCCATCATCACGGCCATTGCCAACGACTACAGCTTCGAGCAAATTTTTGCCAAGCAAGTGCGTGCGTTGGGTCAGTCGGGCGATGTGTTGTTGGCCATCACCACCAGCGGCAGTTCGCCCAATGTGTTGGCCGCCATTCAAGCCGCCCACGAGCGTGACATGACGGTGGTCGCTCTGACTGGCAAAGGCGGCGGCAAGATGGGCCAAGCCCTGCGTGAAACCGATGTGCACATTTGTGTGCCGCACGACCGCACCGCCCGAATTCAAGAAGTGCACTTGCTGGCCATCCATTGCATTTGCGATGGCGTGGACACGCAACTGCTCGGTGATCAAGAAGGAAACGAATGACTATGAAAAACACAAGCCAAAAGCTACTCGCCGTTCTGGCGCTCTCCTTGGGTCTGTCCGCTTGCGCACCCGTCATGATCGGCGGCATGATGGGCGGTGCCATGGTCGCCAGCGACCGCCGTACCACCGGCATTCAGCTCGAAGACGAAGGCATTGAGCAGCGCAGCGCCACGGCCCGTGACGAAAACTTTGGCACCAAAGAGCACGTCAACTTCACCAGCTACAACCGCCAAGTCTTGCTCACGGGCGAGGTGTCTAGCGACCGCATTCGCCAGCAAATGGAGCAACTGATTGGCCGCGTCGAAAACGTCCGCTTGGTTGCCAACGAATTGGCCGTGGGTCCCGCCTCTAGTTTCGGCGACCGTTCAAACGACGTGTTGCTGGTGGCCAAGGTGAAGGCCGCCATGGTCGACAGCGAAGACGTGTTTGCCAACGTGTTCAAAGTTGTGGCCGAGCGCGGCACGGTCTATTTGATGGGCCGCGTGACCCAACGCGAAGCCACCCGTGCCACCGAAGTGGTGCGTGGCGTCAGCGGCGTGAAGCGCGTGGTGAAGGTGTTTGAGTACATCACCGAAGACGAGCTGCGTGCCATGCACCCGAATCGCACGCCATCCTTGGAGTCGAACAGCAAGCCTGTGTCGTTGGCGCCGCCTGCCAACAGCGGCGCGGTGGTCACGCCGATCAAATAAACGTTTGAAAGCCGCATGCCTCAACCCAGAGGTGTGCATGGCGGCACAAAAAAGCCGCGCAGTTCGCCAAGAACTGCGCGGCTTTTGTTTGGGGCCCCGCGTTTATTTCAAGCGCTTGATCAGGCTGGAGGTGTCCCAACGGTTGCCGCCCATTTGCTGAACTTCACCGTAGAACTGGTCGACCATTTTGGTGACCGGCAACACGGCACCGTTGCGCTGGGCTTCGTCAAACACCAAGCCTAAGTCTTTGCGCATCCAGTCGACGGCAAAACCGAAATCGAACTTGTCGGCCACCATGGTTTTGCCACGGTTGTCGAGTTGCCAGCTTTGCGCAGCGCCTTTGCCAATCACGTCGAGCACCAAGTTCATGTCGAGGCCCGCTTTAGAACCGAAGGCGATGGCCTCGCTCAAGCCTTGCACCAAGCCCGCGATGCAGATCTGGTTCACCATCTTGGTGAGCTGGCCCGCGCCTGGCTCGCCCATCAATGTGAACGCGCGTGAGAACGCCATGGCCACGGGTTTGACTTGCTCAAACACGGCTGCGTCGCCACCGCACATGACGGTTAACAAGCCGTTTTGCGCGCCACCTTGACCGCCCGACACGGGCGCGTCGATGAAGTGGATGCCGAGGTTTTTAGCTGCTGCATAAATCTCGCGGGCCACATCGGCCGAGGCGGTGGTGTGGTCCACCAAGATCGTGCCGGGCTCCATGCCCGCCAAGGCGCCGTCGGCACCGTAGATGACCGAGCGCAAGTCGTCGTCATTGCCCACGCAGCAAAACACGATGCGTGCGCCCTTGGCGGCTTCACGGGGCGTCAGGGCGCTTTTGGGCGCTTTGCTGTTGGCAAACTCGGCCACCCAAGCTTGAGCTTTGGCGGGCGAGCGGTTGTACACGGTCACCGCGTGACCGGCGCTGGCCAAGTGGCCTGCCATGGGGTAGCCCATCACGCCCATGCCGATGAAGGCAACGGGTGTGGAGGGGGCAGATTCGTAAGTTTTAGCGTTGATGCTGGACATGGTTTTTTCGTTCAGAGCTGGGGTTGGAATTGCGCTGAATCATAGGGGCTGTGTGAGCCCTGCGCTGTCACCTGAGTCAACGGGGGCACTAGGCTGGGGCCATTCGCCCGTTGGCACGCGCCTCTTGAAGCGCTTGCGCCATGGTTTGCATGCCGTGCGCCGCGCCCGTTTGCTGCGCGCTTTGCATCTGCGCGGTTTTGCCTTCGCGAATGAGGTTGCGAATGGCCGTGGTGGCCACCAAGGTTTCAAACACAGCACATCGGGCGGATGGGGCTGCGCCTGGGTGTTGCGGCGCTGCGGGGCACAGGGTTTGCGTGATCACCCCGATCAAAGCTTCGCTGAGTTGCGTGCGGACCAACACCTTTTCATGCGCGTCAAACACATCGACGATGCGGTCCACACTCGCCGCCGCACTGCGTGTGTGCAAACTGGCCAACACCAAGTGGCCGGTTTCTGCGGCGGTGAGGGCCAGGCGGATGGTGTCGAGATCGCGCAACTCGCCCACCAAAATCACGTCTGGGTCTTCGCGTAAAGCGGCGCGCAAGGCGTGCGCAAAACTGTGGCTGTGTGTGCCAATTTCGCGCTGGGTAATGACGCATTGCGCCGAGGTGTGCATAAACTCAATCGGGTCTTCCAGCGTCACGATGTGCTGCTGCGTCGTGGTGTTCAGGTGTTGCACCATCGCGGCCAAGGTGGTCGACTTGCCCGAACCCGTGGGCCCGGTGACCAGCAGCAAGCCGACTTGCTTTAACAACTCAGGCAGCACCCGTGGTGTTTGCAAAGCGTCTAGCGTGGGCGTGTGCTGAGGAATGTGCCGCAGCACAGCGCCGCAGCCGTGTTGCTGCATGAATGCGTTGGCTCTGAAGCGGCCTAGGCCTTCGACGGCAAACGCAAAGTCCACCTCGTGACCTTGGGCGAAGCGGGTTTGTGCGGGGGCGTCCATCAGCGGCGTCAACAGGGCGAGCAAGGCCTCGTGCGTGAGTGGCGCTGTGCTTGTCTGTGGCGATGGGGAGGTGTGCGGCTGCAATGAGGTGGTTGCGTCGGCCAACGCTGCACCGCTGCCAAGTGGTATCAACGCGCCCAGCACGCGGGCCATGGGCGGTAGACCTGCAGACAGGTGCAAATCAGACGCGTGTTGCGCCACGGCGAGGTGCAGCAGTGCGTTCAGAGGCGAAGCGGTGGATGACATGCAGGGCTCCTTGTTAAAGTTGACCCAAGATGAAAAACACAGATACAGACAACCCGTTGCGCGACAAGCTCAGCGCTGTGCAAGCGCGCATCGCGGCGGCCTGCGTGGCCAGTGGCCGCAGCGTCGGTGCGGTCCAATTGCTGGCCGTCTCCAAAACCTTCAGCGCTGACGATGTGCGCCAAGTGGCGGCGTGTGGTCAGCGTGATTTTGGAGAAAACTACATCCAAGAAGGGGTAGACAAAATCACCGCTTTGCAAGGTGTCGCACCCCCGTTGGTGTGGCACTGCATTGGCCCCATGCAAAGCAACAAAACCAAACTTGTGGCCGAGCACTTCGACTGGGCGCACACCGTGGATCGCCTCAAAATCGCGCAGCGTTTGAATGACCAACGCCCCGCGCAGTTGGCGCCATTGAACGTGTGTTTGCAAGTGAACATTGACGGCGGCGAAACCAAATCAGGCATCGCCCCTGCCGACGTGCTGGCGCTGGCCGTCGAAGTGGCCAAGCTCCCGCGTTTGGTTTTGCGCGGTTTGATGACCATCCCAGACCCGGTGGATGGCTTTGACGCGCAAGTAGCCGTACACGCCAAAGCACGCGCCTTGTTTGACGAGGTGAAAGCCGCATTGAACCTGCCCCAGTTCGACACCCTGTCGATGGGCATGACGGGTGACCTAGAAGCTGCCGTACAGGCGGGCAGCACGATGGTGCGGGTGGGGACGGCGATATTTGGTAGGCGAACTTACGCCGCTTAAATCTGCGGCAAATTAAAACCTCGGCAAATCCGGATGCTTAATCTGCCCCGCACGCACCAACATCTTGCCGTATTCGGCACAGCGTTGCAGTGTCGGGATGACCTTGCCGGGGTTGAGTAAACCCTTGCTGTCAAAGGCGCGCTTAACGCCAAACATCTGTTCGTTTTCTTCGGCGCTGAACTGCACGCACATGCTGTTCACCTTCTCGATGCCCACGCCGTGCTCGCCAGTCACCGTGCCGCCCATGGCCACGCTGGTTTCCAAAATGTCGGCGCCAAACTGTTCGCAGCGGTGCATTTGGTCGGGATCGTTTGCATCAAACAGAATCAGCGGGTGCAAGTTGCCATCGCCTGCATGGAACACGTTCAAGCAGCGCAGCTGGTATTTCTTTTCCATCTCGCTGATGGCTTCCAAAATGTCGGCCAAGCGCTTGCGCGGGATGGTGCTGTCCATGCACATGTAGTCGGGGCTGATGCGTCCCGAGGCGGGGAACGCGTTTTTGCGTCCGCTCCAAAACTTCATGCGTTGCGCTTCGTCGCGGCTCACCGTGATGGCGGTCGCGCCACAGCCGCGCAGCACTTCGCTCATGCGGCCAATTTCTTCTTCCACTTCTTCGGGTGTGCCGTCGCTCTCGCACAGCAAAATCGCGGCGGCGCTCAGGTCGTAGTCGGCGTGGACAAAGTCTTCCACGGCGGCGGTCATGGGGCCGTCCATCATCTCTAAGCCGGCGGGGATGATGCCTGCGGCAATCACTGCAGCCACGGCGTCGCCCGCTTTGCGCACATCGTCAAAGCTGGCCATGATGCAGCGCGCCAGTTGTGGCTTGGGCACAAGCTTGACGGTCACCTCTGTGGTCACAGCCAACATGCCTTCGCTGCCCACGACCACGGGCAACAGGTCGAGGCCCGGTGTGTCGAGTGCATCGCTGCCAAATTCAATCGGCTCGCCCTCGATGGTGAAGCCTTTCACCTTGAGCACGTTGTGAACGGTGAGGCCGTATTTCAAACAATGCACGCCACCCGAGTTCTCGGCCACGTTGCCGCCGATGGTGCAAGCTATTTGGCTGGAGGGGTCGGGCGCGTAATACAAACCAAACTTGGACACCGCTTCGCTGATGGCGAGGTTGCGCACACCGCACTGCACCACCGCCGTTCGAGCGAACGGGTCGATGTTGAGGATTTGGTTGAACTTGGCCAGCGATAGCGTCACACCCATGGTGTGCGGCATCGCGCCACCCGACAGACCCGTGCCAGCGCCGCGTGCGACCACGGGCACATCGAGCGCATAACAGGTCTTGAGCACGGCTTGCACTTGGTCCACCGTCTCGGGCAAGGCCACGCACATGGGGCGAGCGCGGTAGGCGGTGAGGCCGTCGCACTCGTAAGGCACGGTGTCCTCGGAGGTGTAGAGCAGGGCGTGCTGTGGCAGCACTTGCAGCAGGGCTTGCACCACTTGCGCTTGGCGCTCCGCGCGGGCAAGGCTGTTGTGCTGGTCGGGGGTGAGTGGGGCGTTCATACGCCTCACTTTAAGTCAAAACGTGAGGCGGCCGTGTGAAGAAAGTTACAGCGTCGTTTGAAATGGTTTTGCGTTCAGGGCACGGCCTTTTGCAGCCACTCCGCAAACGCCGCGCATTCCCACCGGTCCATCGCACCCGTGCGCCAACACAGGTAATGCCCATGTGGGCTGGGCACTTGGCGCGGGAAGAGGCGCACCAGCGTGCCGTTTTCCAGCCAAGGCGCGCCCAGTTTCAGCCGTACCAAACCCACGCCCAAGCCTTGGGCGGCAGCGTCGCACATCAACCCAATGTCGTTGAAGCTAGAGCCGTCCATCGGTTCGGGCCAGTCTTGGTCGTGCGCGGCAAACCAAGTGCGCCACGGCTCCAGCGGGCTGCGCAGCAAGGTGGCGTCTTCCAAGTCTTGGGGGGTCTCAAACGGGCCGTGTTCGCGGACGTAGGCGGGTGAGGCCAAAGGCGTCACATCGTCTTTCATGAGGCACACATGCTCGACGTCGGCATAGCGGCCGGTGCCAAAGCGAATGGTCAGGTCAGCGTCTTCGGCCACCACGTCCAGCAGTGGGATGCTCACTTGCAGCGTGATGTCAATTTCGGGGTAAGCCTCGGCAAATTGGCGCAGACGCGGCATCAAGATGGAGCGGGCAAAGGTGGGCGTCACGGCCAAGCGCAGTTTGCGTTTGCCGTTGGTGGTGCTGCCGTCTTTGCCAGGGAAGCGCTCAAGAATAGACAAGCCTTCGCGCACATGGGCCAGGTACTCGCTGCCTTCGGTGGTCAGCGAAAAATCAGCACGGCCAAACAGCTTGACGCCCAGCAACTGCTCCAACTGCTTCACGCGGTGGCTCACCGCGCTGGGGGTGACGCACAACTCCTCGGCTGCTTGCGTGACCGAGCGCAAGCGCGCCAAGGCCTCAAATGTCAGCAAGCACTGAATGGGCGGTATGCGGTTTGGGCTCATTTAAAGATCACGGTCTTGTGACCGTTGATCAGCACGCGGTGTTCGCTGTGCCACTTGACGGCGCGGGCCAACACTTGGCTCTCGGTGTCACGGCCTTGGGCGGTGAAGTCTTCCACGGTTTTGCTGTGGTCCACACGGGCCACGTCTTGCTCAATGATGGGGCCTTCGTCCAAATCGGCGGTGACGTAATGGGCGGTGGCGCCAATCAGTTTCACGCCACGGTCATGGGCTTGGTAATAGGGCTTGGCGCCCTTGAAGCTGGGCAAGAAGCTGTGGTGAATGTTGATGGCGCGACCGGCCAATTTCTTGCACAAGTCGTCACTCAAAATTTGCATGTAGCGCGCCAATACCACCAACTCCGCGCCTTCAGACTCGATGACCTCGAACTGCTTGGCCTCCGCCTGCGCCTTGGTGGCGGCTGTGACGGGAATGTGGTGAAACGGCACGTTGTAGCTGGCCGCGAGTTGGTAGAACTCGCGGTGGTTGCTGACGATGGCGCGAATGTCCAAGGGCAACAAGCCGCTTTTCCAGCGGAACAGCAAGTCGTTCAAACAATGGCCTTCTTTGCTGACCATCAACACCGTGCGCATGGGCTGGGTGGTGTCGTGCAGGGTCCACTTCATGCCGAAGGTGTCGGCCAGGGTGGCCAGTTGGGTGCGCAAATCAGCTTGACCCACGGCACTACAGGCAAATTGCACGCGCATGAAGAACAATCCCGTGTCGGGGTCGTTGTACTGGGCGGCTTCTTCGATGTTGCCTTGGCGTTCTAGCAAAAAGCCAGAAACGGCGTGCACGATGCCCTGACGATCAGGGCAGGACAAGTTCAGGATGTATGCGGTCATGGTCAGATTGTAGATTTGGTGCGCCCATGAAAAAGGGGCGCTCAAAGCGCCCCTCGTGCTGGGTGGTGCAAGGCCTCAATGCACCAGCACAGGGTTTTGCGCCAACTCGGCGTAGCCGGCCAAGGTGTCTTCCACCTCTTCTTGGGTGGGCGAGTTTTCTTGCCATGCGCGCAGGTGGGCTTGGAATTGTTCGGCCCACGAGCCTTCTAAGAACAGCTCTTTGCCAGTGCGCTTGTCCACAATTTCAAAGCCGTGGCGGGCCAACACGGGCACATCGGGGCGCACAGGCACCGACGCCTCGTCTTGCACCTGCAGGTGCATCACGGAATAGGTGTCGGAGTTGTAGAGCATGTCCATCGCGGGTCTTTCGAGAAAAATCAAATCACACCCCTAGGATATCGGATTCAAAAGTGCAAATTCAAGGGCTGGGCTTTTCAACACCTTTGAGCGTCTGGTCAATCCAGTCGCCATTGGCGTTGGTGACGCGCAGGCGCACGGGCAAATAGCCGAATTCGGGGGCCAGCCACACCTCAATGCGCTGGTCAAACGCGCGGCGCGGGCTGCGGTTGAGCTTGACGGCCACCACGGTGCCGTAGGGCAGTTGCAGGGTTTCTTCTTTTTCCACGCTGAATTGCCACACCTCGGCCTCGCGTTGCGACGCCGTTTGGAACGACAGCATGGTGCCCGTCGGGTAGCGCGCGGGGTCGCCCGCCAGCAACGCGCCCAGTTGAATGATCACGCTCAAACGGTCTTGCGCGCCTTTGAGCAAGGGCACGCTGGGCGTGTTGGCGCTGAAGCTGATGAGGTTTTTGTCGCGCTGAAAATGCGCAGCCAATTCGCTGCGCGATTTGTCGCCAAAGCGCGTGGGCATCAAGCCTTCAGGGCCCAGTGTGCCGGTGCTGGTTTGCGTGCGCGTGCCGATTAAAAAGGCGCTCACCTCCAGCTTGGCGTCGTAATGCTGGCCGTCTTGCTGCCACAGCAACTCGCCGCTGGCCCAGTACGTCAGCCCCTTGGACTGGCCTTGCATTTTGTAGGTCAGCACGGTGGAGGCGGGGGCTTTGAAGCTGGTGACTTCGGTCAAGCTCGGGGTGTCAGGCGCGCTGGCCGCGGCCCGTTTGAAGGGCGGTAAATCGACGGCCGAGGCGCTGCGGGCGGGCAGGGCGACGGGGGCGGTCAAGTCGGCGAGTTCTTGGGGGTTGGCAAAGGGCTGGAGGTCGGGCTTGACGGTTGCTGAGGGGGCCGAATGGGGTTCGGAGGTGTCGTGCGCTGACGAGGGCTGGCGGTGCTCTTGGGCGTCGAGCGGCGGTTGAGCTTGCGGCGGTTGGGGCAGATCGGGCGACGTGCGCGCCACACGGTTGGGCTTCACCGTGGGCACTTGCGCGGCGCGTGGCGTGCTGGCTTCGATCGTGCGCGTCACCATGGCTTGGGGGCGCAGCGTTTGCGGCTTTTCGGGCGACCACCACAAAGGTGCGCCTGCGAGCACCCACCAATGCACCAGCAGCACGGCCAACACCAGCAGCGCCGCGTGGGAGCGCTTGAGGTGGGGTGTTGTGGCGGGCGTGGTCGACACGGTGGCATTCATCCGCAAATCAACCCGCGTGATGTTTTGCGTGGTGCCCCAATTCGGCGGACAGCGATTGCGCGGCTTGACGCAACGCTTGGGCGGGGGCGCCGTCCCAGTCGGCTTCAAAGTTCGAGGCGGGGCCGAGCGACACCATGCCCAGCACCAAGTGGCCGTCCGAGTCGAACACAGGCGCACAAAAGCCCACCACGCCCGGCAGCAGCGCATCCACCACGCGGGCGACGCCACGTTGACGCACTTCGTCGAACATGGCTTTGGCCTCGGCTTGGGTGGTGGGCACGTCACGGCGCTTCATTTTTTGCGCGTTGGCGATTTCGGTTTTCAGCATCGGCCCTGTCAGGTCTTTCGGCATGTAGGCCGCAAAACAACGACCCGTGGCCGAGGTTAGCAAAGGCATCACGTCGCCCAAACGCAAAATCGTCATCGCGTGGGGCGACTCTTGCCAGTGGATGATGGTGGGGCCTTGGTTGCCCCACACGGCCAAGGCCACGGTGTGACCGATTTGCGCCATCAGCGGCACCATGCGCTCGCGGGCCAGTTTGACGGGGTCGAGGCGCGACAACGAGGCCAAGCCCAGTTGAAGCGCTGCGGGCCCGAGGTCGTAGCGGGTGCTGGTGCCGTCTTGCTGCACCAGCCCTAAGCGCTGAAAACTGACCAAATAGCGGTGCGCTTTTGCGGCGCTCATTTGGGCTGCGGCGGCCAAGTCGCGCAGCATCAAGGGGCCTTCTGCTTTGGCCAGCACGTCGAGCAGCGCAAAGCCAACTTCGACGGATTGAATGCCTGCGCGTTCTTTCATAAGGGCCTCAAGGTTGAATTTGGAATTATGATTAAGTAAATCAATTCATCAATGCGTAATTCTGCCTGAGGACAACACCCATGAAACTGGCCACCTACAAAGACGGATCACGCGACGGACAACTCGTGGTGGTGTCGCGTGATTTAAGCACCGCGCATTATGCGACGGGCATCGCCACGCGTTTGCAGCAAGTCTTGGACGACTGGGACTTTTTAGCCCCCCAGCTGCAAGACCTGTACGACACCTTGAACCACGGCAAAGCCCGTCACGCCTTTCCGTTCGACCCCGCCTTGTGCATGGCGCCGCTGCCCCGCGCCTACCAGTGGGCCGATGGCTCCGCTTACATCAACCATGTGGAGCTGGTGCGCGCTGCACGCAACTCGGAAGTGCCCGCCAGTTTTTACACCGACCCGCTGATGTACCAAGGCGGCAGCGATGACTTCATCGGTCCCCAAGACGACGTGGTGTGTGCCAGCGAAGCCTTTGGCATCGACTTTGAGGCCGAGGTGGCCGTCATCACGGGCGACGTGCCCATGCGCGCCACGCCCGAGCAAGCGCTGGGGCGCATCCGTTTGGTCATGATCGCCAACGATGTGTCGCTGCGCAACCTGATTCCCGATGAGTTGGGCAAAGGCTTTGGCTTTGTGCAAAGCAAGCCCGCCACCGCCTTCAGCCCGGTGGCGGTGACGCTCGACGAGTTGGGTGACGCGTGGGACAAAGGCCGTTTGCACCTCACTGTGCAGTCCACATGGAATGGCCGCAAGGTCGGCATGTGTGATGCGGGCCCCGACATGACGTTTCACTTTGGGCAGCTCATTGCGCACCTGTGCAAAACGCGCAACGTGCGGGCGGGCTCCATCATTGGCAGCGGCACGGTTAGCAACCAAGGCATCGAGGTCAAGGGCAAAAAAGACTGGCCCAAAGGCTACAGCTGCATCGCGGAAAAGCGCGCCATCGAAACCATTTTGGACGGTAAGCCCAGCACCGAGTTCATGAAGTTTGGCGACACGATTCGCATCGAGGTGAAGGGCAAAGATGGCCAAACCGTGTTTGGCGCGATCGACCAAAAGATCGTCGAACTAGAGGCGTAATTCAAAGTCGAAGCGTCAGGGGCGAGGCCTGAACGCTGCGTGCTTTAAGCGCCGTAAACGCTCGCTAAATCGGCAAACCCTTTGATCTCCAAGGGGTTGCCGAAGGGGTCTAAAAAGAACATGGTCCACTGCTCGCCGGGCTGACCGGCAAAGCGCAAATGCGGTTCTAAAACAAAGGCGGTGCCCGCTGCCTTGAGCCGCTCGGCCATGGCTTGCCAGTCGGGCAAATTCAGCACCAACCCAAAGTGCGGCATGGGCACCAACTTGCCGTCGACACGGCCGGTGTTTTGGGTTTTCAAAGGCTCGCCCAAGTGCAGCGAGATTTGGTGGTCGTAAAAGTCAAAGTCCACCCACGTTTCGGTGCTGCGGCCCTCGGTGCAGCCCAGCAAGTCGCCATAAAAATGGCGTGCGGTGTTGAGATCGGTGACGTTGAAGGCGAAATGAAAAAGGCTGCGCATGCCCAAAAGCATAGCAGCAGCCCTTGACCTCGTCAGCGCATGGTTTATGGCGTGACCGCGGTCCCCGCCATGCCATCGAACTTTTTGAAATACTGACGCGCCATGGCGACCACTTGGGCGTCGCTGGGGTGGTCGCTGACCACGCTGTCGATGATGTGCAGGCCAGTTTGGTGTTGCTTGCACCAATCTCGAAATTCGTTGCGCGCCAAGCCCGGGCCCGTCAACAACACCTCGTGCGTGCCGACCAAGGCTTTGGCAATGGCGGCATAAAACGCGGGCGTATCCAGCGGTTTGCCTTGGTGTTTGTGGTGGCTGCGCGATTTGATGCGTTGCGCCTCGGCGTGTTCGCGGTCAAACATCAGCACATGGGCTTCTTGGTAATCCATCCAAACGACGGCGTGAAAAGTGGTCATACAAAGCTTTCGGGGTTAACGGTGAGTTAGGGGTGGATGTGTTCGGCTTTTTCTTGGCAACCGATGCAGCGCGCCACGTCGGGCCACGCCTTCAGGCGAGCGGTGGCAATGGCTTGGCCGCAGGTGGTGCATAGGCCGTAGGTGCCCGCGGCTAAGCGCTGCAGCGCATCGTCGATGTGGGTGAGTTCTTGGGTTTCGTGCTCGCTCAAGGCCAGCGCGATGTCGTGTTCGGTGATGGTCTGGGCATGCGAGTCTTGGGTGGGCGCAAATTGCTCCGCGGCCACTTCGGCGCGGCTGTGCAGGCCGCCACGTTGCTCGGCAATGCGCGCCAACACGTTCGCACGCAAGGTTTCAAGCATGCGTTTGATGCGGGTGGTTTCTGTCTGATCCATCAAAACTCCTTAATTAGCACTTTGATGATGATCTTTTTGATATTTTGAGTTTTGATGTAAATCAACAAATGGCCGAACGACCGGTTGGGTTGGGTGCTCATGGCTCACGCGGCGCCATCTGAAAGAATGGGGGCTATGAAATTGATTTGGTTCGCCGCTTTGTGCGGCTTTTTGAGCACCGCCGCGCAGGCGTTTGACACCCGCATGGCCGAGCGCACGCGGGCCTGCACTTACTGCCATGGCGAGCAGGGCAAGGCGGGGCCTGACGGTTATTACCCACGCTTGGCGGGCAAGCCCGCGGGGTATTTGTTCAACCAGCTGCAAAACTTTCAGCAAGGCCGTCGCCAATACGACTTGATGGCGCGCTTGATCGAGCCTTTGCCCGAGGCCTATTTGCGCAACATGGCGCAGTATTTCTCGGGCCTCAAAGTGCCTTACCCCGCACCCGCCTTGAGCGCGGCCAGCGTGCCCCCCGCTTTGCTGGCGCGTGGACGCGCGCTCACGTTGGAGGGCGATGCCACACGTGGCGTGCCCGCGTGTGCGTCGTGTCATGGCGCGCAACTCACGGGCGTGGCACCCAACGTACCGGGCTTGCTGGGCTTGCCCTTGGATTACCTGAACGGCCAGCTCGGTGCTTGGCAATCGGGCCAACGCCGCGCCCATGCGCCCGACTGCATGGCGCAAGTGGTGAAACGTTTGAACTCAGATGATTTGATGGCTGTGGCGCAATACCTCGCTCGCCAACCCTTACCCGCTGACACCTCGCCGGTGAGTGTGACCACCTTGCGCGCGAGCTGGACACAGCGCCCCGCCTCAGGCCATTTGCTCACCCAAGCCGGCTGGACCTGCGGCAGTGCGCCTTTGAACGGAGGCCAGCCATGAAGCGCGTGTTGCTGGTGATGTTGGCGGTGTGCGTGACGCTCACCGCGTGGGTGGTGTGGGACAACTTTGGCGATGGCGTAGACACCCGCGATCACGTCGTGGCGTCTGCCCAGCTTGACCGCGACGCTGCCTCTTTAGGTGCTGCGTCAGCCGATGCGGCGCAGCGTGTGTCAGACCGCGTGGCGCAAGGCGCTTACCTCGCCCGCGCGGGCAATTGCGTGTCGTGTCACACCGCGCCTGGGCAAGCGCCTTATACGGGCGGCCGTGCGCTGGAGACGCCCTTTGGCAAGGTCTACGCCAGCAACTTGACGCCCGATGCGCAAACCGGTTTGGGCACGTGGAACGCGCAGCATTTTTGGCGTGCCTTGCATCACGGCCGGTCCAAAGACGGTCGCTTGCTGGCGCCTGCCTTTCCCTACAACCACACCAGCTTGGTGACCCGTGCGGATGCCGATGCGCTGTTTGCCTACTTCCAAAGTTTGGCTCCCGTGGCCAACGCTGTGCCCGAGCACGCGTTGCGCTGGCCGTTTGGCACGCAGCCCGCGTTTGCGGTGTGGCGCAGCCTGTATTTCAAACCGGCCCAATTCACGGCGGACGCACAGCAATCGCCAGCATGGAACCGTGGCGCGTACTTGGTGCAAGGCCTGGGGCACTGCGCGGCTTGCCACAGCCCGCGCGACAGCTTGGGGGCCAGCGGCGAGTTGGACGACCTGAGCGGTGGCCTGATGCCCGGTGCTAATTGGTATGCCCCATCGCTGCTGAGCGCCCAAGACACCCAACTGGCCACCACCCCGTTGGCCGACATCGTGCGCTTGCTGAAAACTGGCAGCGCTCCCAAAGCGTGGGTGAACGGGCCCATGGCCGAGGTGGTGCAAAACAGCACCCAGCATTTGACCGAGGCCGATTTGCAGGCCATGGCCACCTATTTGCAAGCGCGTGCGCAAGTGGCCGCACGTGAACCCAGCGAACCGGACGCGCCCATGCCTTCGCGCAAAGTCAGTTTGCGCAGCGCTCAAAACGGCGCTGCCGTTTACAAAGACCAGTGTGCGCAATGTCACGGCGATCAAGGCCAAGGGCAGGCGGTCACGCTGGCCGACGGCACACGCGCCATGGCTTACCCGCCGTTGGCGGGCAACCGCGCTGTGGTCATGCCGCAGCTCAGCAACTTGGTGCAAAACCTCACGTACGGCGGCTTCTCGCCCGTCACTCACGCCCAAGCGCAGCCCTTTGGCATGCCGCCGTTTGTGCTCACCCTCAGCGACCGCGACATGGCCGACGTGCTGACCCACATTCGCCAGCAATGGGGCAACACGGGTGCGACCGTGACCGAGTTTGATGTGGGGCGCGTGCGGGTGCTGCAAGTGCACTGACACGCGCGTCGCTAGAATCTGCGCCCATGCCTCACCTGCAAACCCTGCGACAAGCTTTGAACCTCACCCGCCTCGTGCTGGTGTGGTTTGCGTTGTCTGTGGGGGTGGCGATTGCGTCACCGATGGTCAATCCGCAAGCGATGGACTTGGTGTGTACCAGCACCGGCAGCATGAAGCTGGTGGTGCAGGGCGATGACGCCGATGTGGCGGCCACCAGCCACACCTTGGATTGCCCTTTGTGTGCATCCCTCTCAGCGCCACCGCCCGCGCTGAACACCTCGCTCACCCAGCCTGTGCCCTCCTCATTGGCGCATGCGCTGGAGCCCTTGGCCGCAGCGCACATCGCCGCTGTCACCGCGCCACCGCTGCCCTCGCGCGGGCCGCCTGCACTTTCTCTCTGATGTTCTAAGCGGGTCAAGGCTTTCCAGTCTTGGCCTCGTGGTTTGGCCTTGTGCTGCGCGTTTGCGCTGACACGGGGCCGCAATATCTGAGGCGCTGCTGCCACGTTTGCCGTGTGCAGTGCGCGCGTTGAAAGTCATTCATGAAACAGAATAAATTTGCTTTATCTCCCCTCGTCACCTCTTTAGCGCTGGCCCTCTCAACGGGCGCGATGGCCCAAACGAATCAAGAAAACACCCTGAACACCGTGGTCATCACGGGCAAGGCGGACTCGCTGATGCAAAGCAGCATCGATACCGCCAAAGACAGCGTCAAAGCCATTCCCGGTGGCGCGTCCATCGTCGACCTGAACCAAGTGCGTGAAGGCCGTCAATCGACGTGGAGCGACAGTTTGGGGCTGGCGCCTGGGGTGTTCATCCAAGACCGGTTTGGTTCTGAAGAGGCGCGTATTTCTATTCGCGGATCTGCGCTGAGCCGCACTTATCACAGCTTCGGTACCAAGGTGATGCAAGACGGCGTGCCCATCAACTACGCCGATGGTTTCTTTGACATGCAAACCGTAGACCCCAATGCCTCGCGTTATGTGGAAGTATTGCGCGGCCCCAATGCCACCACTTACGGCGCCACCACCCTCGGCGGAGCGATCAACTTTGTAGCACCCACCGGTTACAGCAGCGCTGGCAGCGTGGCACGCGCCGAGGTCGGTAGCTTTGGCTACAACAAGGTGTTTGGCAGCACGGGCGGTGTGGCGAAAGCCAGCGCCACAAACACCCATGGCAACCTGTGGGACTACTACGTGGCAGGTTCACAAACTCAACAACAGGGTTTTCGCGAGCACGCTGAGATGGAAAATCAGAAGGTGTTGGGCAATGTCGGGGTCAAGGTCAGCCGCGATATCGAGTCGCGTTTTTATGTGGCGGCCGTGCGCAGCCGCTCCCAGTTGCCCGGCTATTTGACGAAAGCGGAATTGGAGGCGACACCCTCTATGGCCAGCAGCCAAACCACCAACGGCGGCACGGTGTATCCCTACCGCGTGGACGCCAACCGACGCCGTGATGTGGATGCCCAGCGCGTGGCCAACAAAACCGCGGTCCGTGATGGCAATACCCTGTATGAGTTTGCCGCCTATGCGATGAACTACAGCCTGTGGCACCCCATCGACGCCATCGTTGAACAAAACGCCAAGACCTTTGGCGGCCATGTGAAGGTGACGCGTCTGTTGGAGCAGCACCAGCTCAGCGTGGCTTATTTGCCCAGCACGGGCTCGACGCGGGGCACATCCAAGCCCTCGAACAACCAAGGCGCGGCTAGCGGTGCGGCGACCTCCAATTACGACCAGCAGTCTAAAAACGACAGTTTCTTCATTGAGGATAAATACAAATCGTCAGACCGCACCACTTGGACAGCGGCCTTGCAATATGACCGCGCCAACCGCAAGGTGTCGGACACGAGATTGGCCTCCAACAATTACGACTACACCTTCAGTCAATGGAGCCCACGCGTGGGTGTGACGCACGACCTGTCGGCATCGCAGCAGGTGTTTGCCAGCATCAGTCGCAATTTTGAAGCGCCAATTTTTGGCACGGCAGGCACGGTGAACCAAGCGTTCAAACCACAAGCGGGCACCACGGTCGAGGTGGGCACGCGCGGGGAGGCACAGAAAGGGGCGCACCGTTTGGGTTGGGATGCCACGTACTACCGCGCCAATTTGCAAAATGAGTTTCTCACGGCCTGTTCAAACGCGAACTGCACGACCTCCACCACGACCAACGTGCCCAAAACGAGGCACCAAGGTCTCGAGTTGGGTGTGAGCCATGTTTACGACAAAGCTATCGACACCCGCATTGCGCTGCTGTACAGCGATTTCCGATTTGTGGACAACGAGACCATGGGCAACAACGTGTTGCCAGGCTTTCCGCCTGTCATCGTGCGCGGTGAGGTGCTCTACCGATTTGGGGTGGAGGTGGGTGGCAAGCCCGGGACCTACGTGGGGCCGAAATTTGAATGGGCGCCACGCCAAGCGCCCATGGATTACGCCAACACGGTCTACAACGACAGCTACGCGGTGCTGGGGTTCAAGGCGGGTCAAGCACTGGACAAAAAATGGTCTTGGTTCTTGGATGCACGCAATTTGACTGACAAAAAATACGCTGCCACCACCAACATCGCGGCCAACTACACAGCGGTTCCTGGGGATGGCCGACGCTATTACCCAGGGGATGGCCGTTCTTTTTACATGGGTGTCGAGGCTAAATTCGATTGAGATGCCGCGACGATTTTGCAATTTTCCAACTTGAGGTCCTAATTTATGAAATCTAACGCTGCCCTGTTGATCTTGGGTGCGTGGCTTTTGGCGACATCACCAGCGTCGCAAGCCCATGTGGTGTTGTCAGAGCCCCAAGCGGTGGCAGGCAGCTATTACAAAGCAACCCTGCGTGTTGGCCACGGTTGCAGTGGCTCCGCCACCCATGCATTCATTGTGCAAGTGCCTGCGGGCTTTCAAGGGGCGAAGCCTCAGCCCAAAGCGGGCTGGGTTATCGCCACGCGCAAAGCCAAACTTGCCACGCCGTACAACAGCCATGGAAAAACCGTGACCGAAGACGTGGTGGAGTTGCGTTGGACGGCTGCCAGCAAAGACGCGGCATTGCCCGACGACCAGTTCGATGAATTCGCCTTCATGGGGCGCTTGCCCGATCAGGTGGGACCTCTGTGGGTCAAGACACTGCAGACCTGCGAGAGCGGTCAAAATGACTGGTCAGAGGTGCCAGCAACGGGCACGAGCACGCGTGGGTTGAAGTCGCCCGCTGCGTTGCTGGATGTCCAAGCCGCGCCTAAACACGAACATCACCACCATTAATTTTTAGGAACTTTGATGAAATTCTCAAAACACTTTGTCGCTGCAGCCTTGACGGCTGCTTGTGCTGCCAGCGCTTTCGCACAAAACGTGACCGTCACTGATGCGTGGGCACGCGCCACGGTCACGGGGCAAAAAGCCACCGGCGCATTCATGACCCTCACGGCCAAAGACAACGCCAAGCTGGTGGGCGTCAGTAGCCCTGCTGCGGGCGTGGCCGAAATTCACGAAATGAAAATAGACAAAGACGTGATGAAGATGGCGGCCTTGCCCAACGGCCTTGATCTGCCCGCAGGCAAAGCCGTGGCCTTGAAGCCCGGTAGCTACCATGTGATGTTGATGGATTTGAAGGACCCGTTGGTCAAAGACAGCACCGTTCCTCTGACGCTGACGTTTCAAGACGCCAAAGGCGTGAAGTCCAAGGTTGAGCTGAAAGTGTTGGTGGGCATGCAGCCACCTGCGATGCCCAGCCACGATCACGGCACGCACAAGCACAACGAACACAACCACGGCGACCACAAACATTGATTTGTCAGCTAAGCGTGGCTTGCGGTTTGGTTTAATGCGATGACACATACAGGAGACAGCCATGACCCAACCCAGCGGTTTCGATTTCACCAAGTTCGTTCCGGGCTTTGATTTTTTGAAAAACCTCACCCCAGGCGGTGCTGCCGCCGCTGCGGCTTCGACAGCGGCGCCGGGTTGGGTGGCCCCCACCTTGGACCCCGAAGAGTTGGAGAAGCGCATTCAAGAGTTGAAGACGGTGCAGTTCTGGCTGGAGCAAAACGCCAAAGCCGTCGGGGCCACCATCCAAGCGCTGGAAGTGCAGCGCATGACCTTGGCCACGTTGAAGGGCATGAACATGAGTTTCAATGACTTGGCTGAGTCGTTGAAGGTCAAGCCGCAAGCCGAGACCTCTGCATTCACGTCCCCCTTCAATTTCACGCCCGCGCCCGAAGCGGCCCCGCAAGCCGCGCCCACCCCCGCGCCAGAGGCGGCGCCTAAAGCCAAGCGGGCCAGCGCCAAGAAAACGGCGGCGGGTGTCGATCCTGCGCATTGGTGGGGCGCCTTGACCGATCAGTTTCAAACCATCGCCAAGCACGCCATGACCGACATGGCGCATCGCGCCAACGCGCACGACACGGCCCACAAAACGGCGGACGCCAGCGGTGCCGCTCAACCCGCACGTCAGGCTAAGCCCAAAGCCAAGCCTGCCGCCAAGCGCGTGCGCAAACCTGCCGCGAAGCGCAGCAGCAAACCCGCCGCACGATGAAGCTCTTTCCCTACGGCCACGCCACACATCCGCAATGGCAAATGGCCGCAGGCTTGGTGCTCGCGCAATTGCGCGCGCACATGGCCTTGCCCGATTACGCCTCCGCCCCGCACTTGGGGCTGCTCTACATCACCGACCATTACGCGCCAGAAGCGACTGAAATTTTGGCGTTCTTGAGCGCCGAATTGCCCGAGGTGACCGATTGGTCGGGCACCGTGGGGGTGGGTATTGCGGCCAACAATGTGGAGTACTTTGACGAGCCCGCGATGTCGGTGATGTTGTGCGACATTGCGCCCGAGCACTACCGTGTGTTCAGCGGTGTCGCACCGCTTGTGCATGCGGGTGTGGGCAGTGCGCGTGGCAGTCGTTTTGAACCGCACACCGCGCTCTTGCATGCCGATGCACAGACGCCCGATGTGCCCGAGTTGATCGCCGAGTTGGCCCAGCGCACCGCCAGCGGTTATGTGTTTGGTGGCTTGGCCTCAAGCCGTACGCAAGTGGTGCAGTTCGCCTTGAACGGCGATGGCAACGTGGCCGGGCAAGGCAAAGCTACGGGCGTGTTTCACGGGGGCCTGAGCGGCGTGGCGTTTGATGCCGACGTGGCCATGATCTCGCGGGTGACACAAGGTTGCTTGCCGGTGGCCAAAGTGCACACCATCACCCGTGCCGAAAACAACCTGGTGCTCGCCTTGGACGGCGAGCCAGCCTTGACCGTTTTAGAACGCGATCTGCAAGTCAATATCGCCGATCGGCAGACGGCCATTCCCAAAGTGCGTGCGACCTTGGTCGGTCTCTCTGCCGCGCAAGATGCGCCGGGGCACCCCGCCATCAAGCGCACGGGAGAGTTTGACGAGGCGGTGTTGGTGCGCCACATCGTGGGCATTGACCCCGGCAAAGAAGCGGTGGCCATTGGTCAACCGGTTGACGCGGGCATGCGCTTGACGTTTTGTCAGCGCAACCCCGCCGCAGCGCGTGCCGATTTGATGCGCATAGGTGCTGAGATTCGCGAGGCCTTAGAGCCCGAAGAAATGACGGCAGAGCTGGCCGACGCTTTGAGCGCCGACACCTCGGCCAGCCCGCATCCAGCGCGGCGCATGGCTGGTGCGATTTATGTGAGTTGCGCAGGCCGCGGCGGACCGCACTTTGGCGGCCCGAGTGCTGAGATGCACATCGTGCGCCGCGCCTTGGGCGATGTGCCGTTGGTGGGCTTCTTTGCCGGTGGCGAGATTGCCCACCAAGAGCTGCATGGTTACACCGGCGTGTTGACGGTGTTCACCACCGAGGCTTGACGCCTCTCCTTTGACTTAAACCCCGCGTGCGCGGTCTGCTTTGAACTTGGCGCGGAACGCACCAAACTGCCCCACCTCTAACGACTCACGCACTTCGCGCATGAGGTTGAGGTAGTAGTGCAGGTTGTGCACGGTGGTCAACATGGGGCCGAGCATTTCGCCGCAACGATCGAGGTGATGCAGGTACGCACGGCTAAAGCCGCCGCTGGTAGTGCCGTCGGGACGTGTGTGGCCCGCGCAGGTGTAGCAGGTGCAGGTGCTGTCGAGCGGGCCGTGGTCGGCTTTGTGGCGGGCGTTGCGAATTTTTAAATCGCCAAAGCGGGTGAACAGCGTGCCGTTGCGCGCATTGCGTGTGGGCATGACGCAGTCAAACATGTCCACGCCATCGGCCACGCCTTGCACCAAGTCTTCGGGGGTGCCCACGCCCATCAGGTAGCGTGGCTTGTTCTCGGGCAAACGGTGGGGCGTGTGCGCCATGATTTCCAGCATTTGGTCTTTGGGTTCGCCCACGCTCACGCCACCCACGGCGTAGCCGGGGAAGTTCATCTCCACCAGCGCGTCGAGCGACTCTTGGCGCAAGTTGGTGAACATGCCGCCTTGCACGATGCCGAACAAAGCGTTGGGGTTTTCTAAGCGCGTAAATTCGTCTTTGCTGCGTACGGCCCAGCGGCGGCTCATCTCCATCGACTTGCGGGCTTCTGCTTCAGTGGTGAGGTGGCCTTTGGTTTCATAGGGTGTGCACTCGTCGAGCTGCATCACGATGTCGCTGTTGAGCGTGGTTTGAATTTGCATGCTCACCTCGGGAGACATGAACAGCTTGTCGCCGTTCACGGGCGAGGCGAACGTCACACCTTCTTCGGTGATTTTGCGCATCGCGCCCAGCGACCACACTTGAAAACCGCCGCTGTCGGTGAGGATGGGTTTGTTCCAACGCTCAAACTCGTGCAGGCCGCCAAAGCTTTGCATCACATCGAGGCCGGGGCGCATCCACAGGTGGAAGGTGTTGCCCAAAATGATTTGTGCACCCATTTCTTCGAGGCTACGTGGCATCACGCCTTTGACGGTGCCGTAGGTGCCCACGGGCATGAAGATGGGTGTTTGCACCACGCCGTGGTTGAGCGTGAGCGTGCCGCGGCGGGCATGGCTGCCCGCGTAGCTGCCGTCTGCGGCAGGGGTGTCTTTGGTGAGAACGTCAAACTTCAACATGTTCGGTCTTTCAAGCGGTTCTTGATGCGGTGGTTTTCTCTAGCAGCATGGCGTCGCCGTAGCTGAAGAATCGGTAGTGGTGGGCAATGGCGTGGCGGTACAGCGCGTGCATGTGCTCGAAGCCAGCAAACGCACTGACCAACATGAGCAAGGTGCTCTTGGGCAAATGGAAGTTGGTGATCAACACATCCACCACCTTGAACGTAAAGCCGGGTGTGATGAAGATTTGCGTGTCGCCACTCGTCAGCCCACTTTGTGCCCAGCTCTCTAGCGTGCGCACGCTGGTTGTGCCCACCGCCACCACGCGGCCACCGCGCGCGCGACAGTCGGCAATGGCTTGCACGGTCTCGGGCGGGATGTTGTACCACTCGCTGTGCATGCGGTGCTCGGCCAAGTTCTCGGTCTTCACCGGTTGAAACGTGCCCGCGCCCACATGCAGCGTCACGCTGGCGCGTGACACGCCTTGCGCCTCCAGCCCTTGCAACACGCCTTCGTCAAAGTGCAGCGCGGCGGTGGGCGCAGCGGCGGCACCGGGGTGTTTGGCAAACACGGTTTGGTAGCGGCGCTCGTCCTCGGCTTTGTCTGCGTCGGTTTCGTGTTGCGCGTCAGCGGTGTTTTGGTGGCGCTCAATGTAGGGCGGCAGCGGCATGTGGCCGTGCTGTTGCATGAGGGTGTGCGGCTCGTCGCTGAACTTGAAGCGAAACAGCTGGCCGTCTTCGTTGGGCCAGCGGCCCAAAAGTGTGGCGGTGAAGCCGCCGTTGCGCAAACCACCGGCCATGTACATCACGGCACCCACCTGCGGCTTTTTGCTCACCTTCATGTGGGCGACCACTTCGTTGCCTGTGAGCACGCGCTCGACCAACAGTTCGAGCTTGCCGCCCGTGGCCTTTTCGCCAAACAAACGGGCTTTCACCACTTGGGTGTCGTTGAACACCAGCAAGTCGCCAGCTTTGAGCAGAGAGGGGAGGTCTTTGAAAGTGCGGTCGACCAAGTGGGCCGAGCGGCCATCGAGCAAGCGCGAGGCGCTGCGTTCGGAGGCGGGGTGTTGCGCGATCAGCGACTCGGGCAGATGGAAATCGAAATCGCTGAGGGTGTAGGTGTGAAGCATGCGCTTGAGGGCCGGACAGGCCCGTTCCAAGTAAAAACAGCCGTGATTTTCGCACGGCTGTTTTTGGTGTTTTCAGTGTTGAAAACTTATTGCTTTTCACCAGCCGCCGTTACCCAGTAGTAAGTGCTGCTGGCGCTTGCCATGCCGATGAGCACCAATGCACGACGTGAGCGTCCGGGCATGACAACATATGTGGCTGCGCCTTGTAGTGTTCGTGCCCCTGGCGCACAAACATGGCCAGGGGTGCTGCCTGTTGTGAGTGAGAGGTTATAGATATTTTTTGCGCTGTTGCGAACTGTGAGTTGTCCTGCAAAGGTGCAGCTAGTCGATGCACCAGTAAGAACACCGTTTGCATCAACCGTGTAAGTGTAGGAATTGGTAAATGCACTCGGGCTGATGTATGTGCCAGCAATTGTCGCTAAAGACGACGGCTCGTTATACGTTGTGTCAAACGTCAAGCTGCCGGTTCCCGTGTAAGCCGTTCCATTGACAGTTTCGGAAATGTTCACGTTCATGCTGCTTCCCGTTGTGACGGAACCCGTGAACGTGCCTGACACCAGACCCAACGAAGGGTAGTAGTCGCGCATATTTGATGACGTGATGGTTGAGCCTGAAACTGATGCGTTGCCGAAGGTGACCCCAGAGTAATCAGATCCCGATCCGAAGAAATATTCACCACTGTCCAGAACTAAACCAATGGCAGGTGTCGTCGTACCTGAGCTTGATGTTGTTGTGCCGACCCACACACCTTCTGCCGATTGTTGTGTGGCTGGTGTTCCGCTTCCGCCTCCGCCTCCGCATGCCACTAAGGTACAAGTTGAAAGAAGCGCTAAAAATTTGAGTGCGTGCATAAGCATCCTTGTTGAATAAATTTGTCGCTTTGATCCCTGATGGCCACCCAAATTCCCCCACTTATGGCCACCTCAAACTCCCCCACCTGAATTGATCGGGGACAGGGTCTCAACGCCGACACCGTCGGCACCTGTGGGCAGGACGCATGTTCTGGCCTTCCTCGAAGGAAGGCC
>CAUPRM010000014.1:0-44265 GCA_963513725.1 uncultured Limnohabitans sp.
CTCCGATGAGGTCTTCAGGTTTTTTGTAATCCGCCAGAAGGCGGTCTATGAGTTCGTTGCTTACGGTCATTTCTCTTCCTTTGAAGATGAAGGCAGTTTCCTGCCATTAGACCGTTTACACAAAATCTAGGACACGCCCAAGATTCGTCGTTTAAAAAATGAATTCCATGTTCACCAAGCGCCTGTTCATCATTGCGGCTACAGCTATCGTTTACTTTTTGTTCGATTGGTTGAACACGCTGCTTTTTGAAGAGCTCGAGTACTCCTACTCGGTTCATTGGGTCTACCTTCCTAGCGGGTTAAGAATGGCTTTGATTCTGGTGTTTGCAGCGAACGGCGCCATCGGTGTGACTTTAGCGTCAACGCTGTTCACTTACTTTCTTCCAAACTTCGATGGGAACTATTGGACTTTGGCTGTCACAGGCTTAATCATGGGACTCGTACCGCTTTGGACTCGTTACATCGCTGTCGATTGGTTAAAGCTAAATTCAGAGCTAACAAATCTGAACGCTATCAAGCTGTTTCAAATCTCGGTACTTTTTGCTGTTATCCCACCCATCGTTCAACAGCTATGGTTTTTTCATTCTGAGATGACGGAAAATTTCCTAATGAGTACAGCTGTAATGATCATTGGAGATTGGGTTGGAATTGTCTTTTTCCTTTACTTACTCAGGCTCACTCTTCCCGTACTCAGATCATCAGGCTTACTGAACTGGAACTATGACCATTCAGCCGACATGAAAGCTGTTCATTTTTAATGCTGAAGTTATTTACTACACTCATTTAGTAGTGAGTTACTGATCCAGAGCCTAAGTCCAGCAAGGGTTTCCAGACCTTTCCAGTCATCACTTACCAACAGACACTCAATAACCAGTGCGTGTTCTGTCAGCGACTGCCCAAGAATTGACAACATTGGTTTAAGAACGCGCATGGACAAACGTTTCAACACCCTCACCTTGGCACAGCACTCGACTTGCGCCAACAAGCCATCGAAGACGTGCTGGCTCATCCCGAATGGTCGCTGCCGCAGGCTGTGCGTCATCTCAAAAAAACCATGCGCCTCACCACCGTCGAGATGGCCAAACTCCCAGGCGTGGCCTACAGAACCATGCAAGACATTGAGCAAGAGCGCAGCGACGGCAGCGTGCAAACCATGAACCGCATTTTTGGCATGCTGGGCCTCAAATTGAGCGTGGCGCGAATCGCGTACGACACGGATGCGTGATACCCATGCGTGAGGACCGTTTCGAAGTCCGAGGCTCCGACGTCCACGGCCAAGGCGTGTTCGCCCTCAGCCCCATGGCCGCAGGCGAAACTGTCATCGAGTACGTGGGCGAAATCATCTCCATGGCCGAAGCGCTGCGCCGTCATCCGCATGACCCCAGCAACCCCGAGCACACGTTTTACTTTCACATCGACGACACGCGTGTGATTGACGGCTTGTACGGCGGCAATGCGTCGCGTTGGATCAACCATTCGTGTCGCCCCAATTGCGAGCCTGTCGAAATCAAAGGCTGTGTCTTCATCAAAACGCGCCGCCAAGTCTGGCGTGGTGAAGAGCTGACGTTCAACTACGGCCTGATCAGCGACGAGCCCTTGACCGAAGCGCTCAAAGCCAAATACGCGTGTCGCTGCGGGGCTAAAAAGTGCAAGGGCACAATGTTGGCTTAAGAAGACATTGAAATGACACACGATATGACAGACCCGCAAGCGCAATGGGACACCGCGTGCAAAGCGTTGGACGAAGAGTTTCAATTGCGTGCCAGTGAGCTGCCCACCATTGAAACCGCCAAGGCTTTGTTTTTACAGCGCGTAGGCCGGCGCGAGATCACGCAAGAAGCGGCCAATGCCTTGATGTTCAGCTTGTATTTTTCAGGCTACCTCAGCATGCTGTTGGCCTTCAAGGTGGAAGCCCCAGACTTTGAGGTGCCCGACTACTTGCACACCCATCCCGTGTTGGAGGCTTCAAACCGGTGGGCCCAGCGTGCAAGCGATGGCCATTTGTTGGCGCAATTGGCGCAGCCCATCATTCGCGACACGCAAGATTTGTTGGACGCGCTGAACTAGCGCTTAATTTTTAAGACCATGCCCCGTATCCAATTCGAACTCCCTGACCATTTCATCTTTGCCACGGACATTCAGATCTACATCAGCCATGTCAACCAAGGTGGTCATTTAGACAACGCGCAATTGCTGACTTTGGTGTCAGAGGCGCGTGTGCGGTTTTTCAAATCGCTGGGTTACACCGAAGGCAACGTGGCGGGCCATCCCATCGTGGTGGGCGACATCGTGGCGCAATACAAGTCGGAGGGCTTTCATGGCGAGACGATGCGCGTCAGCATGGTGCCGCAAGACTACAACCCTTACGGCTTTGATCTGGTGTATCGCATGGAGTGTTTAGACACGCACCGCGAAGTTGCGCGCGGCAAGATCGGCATTGTGTTCATTGACCGCAGCACGCACAAAGTGGCGCTGGTCCCGCACGAGTTCATGGCGCGCGTCAAGGCTTCTTAAGCCGCGGCTCGGCAGCACAAAAAAAGCACCCTCGCGAGGGTGCTTTTTTCATGCAAGTTTGCTTTATTGCTGGATCGCTTCGATGGCGATGTCAATGCGCACGTCATCACCCACGTAAGGCGCGAATTTGCCAGCATTGAATTCCGAGCGTTTGATCACCGTCCAGGCATTGGCGCCCAAGGCGGCTTTCTTCAGCATGGGGTGCGGCATGGCTTGGAACGCGCTGACCGTCAGCGTCACAGACTTGGTCACGCCTTTGATGGTCAACTGGCCGTCAATGCTCGTGGGCTTGCCGTCTTGGTACACCACTTTGGTGGACTTGAAGGTGGCTTTCGGGAACTTGGCAGTGTCCAAAAAGTCTTCGCCTTGGATGTGGCCGTTGAAGTCTGCAAAGCCTGTGTTGACCGAGGTCATGTCGATGACGATGTCCACCGAGCCTGTTTTGCCTTCGGCATCAAACACCACGGTGCCCGTGGTTTTGTCGAAGCGGCTCAACTGTGTGGAGTAGCCAAAGTGTGAGTACGAAAAACGTGGGAACGTGTGCGTGCCTTCGACCACGTAGGTCTGAGGTGCAGCGATGGCCGATGTGGCCGCCACAGTTGCAAAGGCCAAAGCGGCGGCGATACGGTTGAGTTTTGTCATGTAAAGACTCCTGGTTAAAAATTATTTGCCCGCGGGTGCGGTGAGTTGAAAGTTGACTTGGATGTCATTGGCCACCACATCAAACTTGGCCCACATGCCTTCTCCAATCAAGAAGTCGGCGCGGTGCAAGATGAATCCACCGGTGAATTGGCCGGTAGCGCCTTGTGGTGTGTGTTTCAGCGGAAATGAAATGTCCTTGGTTTGACCTTTGATCGTCAGCTTGCCCGCCACTTGGTATTGGTTGGGCGCCGTCTGCTTGATCTGGTTCGACACGAACACCGCTTTGGGGAAGGCCGCGGTGTTGAACCACGCTTTGCCAACCACTTCTTGGTCTGCGTCGGTGGAGCCCGTGTCGATGGACGCCAGTTCAATTTCAATCGTGGCTTTGGCCGCAGCGACTTTGGCTGGATCAAAGCTCAGCTGCGATGAGAATTTTTTAAACTTCCCATCCATGGCGACGCCCATTTGTTTGTAGTTGAACGTCACGCTGCTTTTCTCGGCCTGAATCGACTTGTATTCAAGCGCTTGCGCGGCGGTGCTCAAGCCCGTGGCTAACACGGCTGCAAAAACGGTAGAACGTGTGAGATTGAAAAATTTAAGCATGGTCATTTCCTTGTGAATGTTTGTGCGGCAACATGCGCGTCAGAATGTCGTCGCGGTCGAAGAAGTGGTGTTTCAGTGCGGCGCCAACGTGGCCCAAGATCAAGGCCATCAAGACCCAGTTCAAGCTGCCGTGAATCAATTCCAAGAGCTGGCCCAGTTCTTTGTCGCGGTTCAGCAAGTCGGGCAGCGGCAGCACGCCAAACCAAACCGTTTGAACGCCTTTGGCAGAACTCATCAACCAGCCCGACAGCGGTATGACCATCATCAAGGCGTACAGCAAAAAGTGTCCGCCATGCGCCAGCCTTTGCAGGTGGATCGACATGCTGGCTGGATACGCGGGCGGTGGTGTGAGGACGCGCCACAAAAGGCGAAGCCACACCAAAAAGAACACGCTGACGCCTGCCCATTTGTGCCAAGAAAAATACTGCAATTTCTCAGGCGACAACGGCATGTCGCTCATCACGAAACCGAGGGCGAGCAAGCCAAATAGGGCAACGGCCATGAGCCAATGCAGAGCTTTGGAGAGGGGGTGGTAAGAGGTTTTCATGTGCTTTCTTCAAACAAAGGCATAGCCGTCCATGGCCAGCACGTAATCGCTGATGCCACGGTAAAACGGCTGGGGTTGTGCAGAGGGGCCTGCTGCGCCGAGGGCGACAAACAGGGGCAACAGGTGCTCTTCGGTCGGGTGTGCGCGCACGCCATCGGTGGCGTGTTGACGGTAGTGAAGCAGGCTGTCGACATCGCGATGGCGCAGGTGCTCTTCGAGCCAGTCTGAAAAGGCCTGAACGTAAGCGGGCGATTGCCCTTGTTGGCTGGCCACGATGCGGTAGTCGCCCAAGTTGTGTGTCAGATTGCCAGAGGCGATCACCAAGAAGTCGCGTTCGGCCAAGGCGGCGAGCGCTTGCCCCACTTTGTAGGCGTGTGCGGGGCCTGCATGGCCTTGCACGGAGACGGGAATGATGGGCACATCGGCGTTCGGAAACATCTGCAGCAATGGCACCCACGCGCCATGGTCCAGACCTCGCGTGGCGTCCACGTCAACGTGTGGAAATTGCGTTTTCAGCGCAGCGACCACTTCTTGCGCGCCCTCAGGGCAACCCGTTGCAGGGTATTTCATGGCGTACAACGCGTTTGGGAATCCGTAGAAATCGTGGATGGTTTCCAGCGAAGTCGCGGTGCCCACGGTGGGGACCTGGGTTTCCCAATGCGGGCTCACCACGATGATGGCGCGTGGCGTTGGCAGGCGGCTGGCCACCTGTGTCATGGCTGCACCCGCTGCGCCTGGATTCAGGGCAAATGTGGGGGCGCCATGTGGCACGAAGAGGACATTGCGAAGGTTTTGCATGGTTCAAAGTTTGTGTGTTGAAGCGAATGTAGGTTGTTAAAGAAATTAGAAAAAGTATCTAGTCAGCAAATGCTTGTTGCAAAATACGCAACAATGGATAAATACAACGCAATGCAAGTGTTCGTCAGGGTGGCCGAAGCGGGCAGCTTCACGGCCGTGGCCAACCAAGAGAACGTGGCCCGTTCCGTCATCACGCGGCAGATTGCGGGGCTGGAGACTCAGCTCCGAACCAAGCTCATCACGCGCAGCACCCGCAGCCTCACGCTCACGACGGCAGGGGCGGCTTACCTTGAAAAGTGCCGTGTCATTTTGAACATGGTGGATGCGGCAGAGTCCAGCCTGTTGGACGAGAAGGCCGTTGCCCGAGGGCGTATTCGGTTGGGATTGCCGCTGAGTTTTGGATTGCAGCGTTTGATGCCTGAGCTGACAGAGTTCGCCAAGCAGCAGCCGCACATTCAGCTGGCCATGGATTTTTCAGACCGGCGAGCCAATTTGATTGAAGAGGGCATCGATGTGTCCATCCGCATCACGGCCAATCTGGACCAAAGCGACATTGTGAGAAAGCTGGGCACTTGCCGTCTGATGACGGTGGCGTCACCCGACTACGTGCTGCAACACGGCCAAGTCACGCACCCCCGTGAACTGCAAAACCATGAATGCTTGGCTTATTCGATCAACATGACGCCCACCTCGTGGGACTACCAAGTGGAGGGGCAGTTGTCGCACTTCCCAATCCGTGGCCGTATCACCGCCAACAACGGCGTGGCGTTGACCAAGGCGGCGGCGGAGGGCTTGGGCATCACACGCCAACCCGATTTCATCGCGCAGCCTTTCATTGCACGTGGCGAGGTGGTGGAGATCTTGAGCCAGTTCGCGTCTGAGCCTTTGGGCATTTATGCGGTCTTGCCCAGCAATCGCTACATCCCGCATCGGGTGTCGGTGCTGATTGAGCATTTGTCGCAGGCCTTGGCCTAGTGTTGTGCAGGGGGCTTAGATGCTGGAGACCGCATCGACGATGAGCTTCACCGACACCACAAACAGCCCGAACTGCACGAGTTTGTAAAACCAAACGTCAGCAATCTTCTTGGTGAGGTACGCGCCCACCACCGTGCCGATCAGGGCAAAGGGGATCAGCACCGCGGCACTCATCAAGTCGTCGTAGTCGTATGGGCGCAACTGTTGGTAGGGCCAAATTTTGGCGGCATTGATGATGGCGAACAAAATCGTGGCCGTGCCTGCAAACTCGGTCTTTGGGAGTTTTTGCGGCAGCATGTACACCTGAAAAGGTGGCGCACCCGCGTGCGAAATAAAGCTGGTGAAACCCGCGACCAAGCCCCAAAACACCCCCTTCTTCACATCGGCAGGACGCGCTGCTTGTTGGGCTTTGCGTTTGAGCCAAGTGTTCAAACAAAACCCAATGCCCATGAAGCCAATCAGCAGCTTCACAGCCACATCCGACACCATGGACGCGGTGAGCCAACCAACGATCACGCCCCCCACGCCCGCAGGGATGAGGATTTTCAAATTGATGGCGCTGAAGTTTTTGCGATACAGCCAAATGCCCACCATGTCCGAGATCACATAAATGGGTAGCAGCATGACAGCGGCTTTCACGGGCGACATGAACAACGAAAGAATAGGCACCGACAACATGCCGACCGTTGGCAGGCCACCTTTGGACAAGCCGACCAACATGGCCGCGATGCTGGCCCAGATTAAATAGTTTTCCATAGAGGGTCAGACCCATGGCCTGACGGTGTGCAGAGCTAAGAAGTGCTTATTTTCGCTTCTTGGTGCGTGGCGTCGTTTGCGTCCATCGCTCCAACACGTCATAGACCGATGCGGTGTCGTTCATGCCGTGCCCCATGGCCATCGCGGCGTTGTAGATGGGCAGGGTTGCTGAAAACAAGGGCGCGGGTGTGTCGGTGGCTTGCAGCAGCGCTTGAATCAGCGCCATGTCTTTTTGCCATGTCGACACTTTCATCGTCGCGTCTTCCCACGACCGGTCCACCATCATCGGGCCGCGCACTTGCAGCATGCGTGAGCCACCTGCGCCATCGGCCACCACTTTCACAATCGTGGCTGGGTCCAGGCCCGCACGCGCGCCCATCAAAATGGCTTCGGCAGACGACACGTTGTGAATCGCCACCAACAGGTTGGCCACCAGCTTCATGCGCATGCCGTTGCCAAACTCACCCACGTCATAGCGGGCGCGGGCAAAGCCTTCAAACACCGCATGCATGGCGCGAATGGCTTTGGCGTTGCCGCTGGCGTAGACCGCCAAGTCGCGGGTCAGCGCTTGGGCACCAGTGCCCGACAAGGGACAGTCCAGCAGCGTGATGCGGTGTTGGGCCAGTGCGGTTTTGTTGCGCAGCTTGCACACCTCGGGCAAGGTGCTGGTTTCTGCGGCAATCAAGCCCTTGAGGCCGGTGGCCAGCAACTCGGCGCACACGAGATCGAGTGCGGCTTCGCTGGGCAGTGACAACAACAGGTGCGTGGCATGTTGCGCGACCTCGGCCACGTTTTTGCAGACGTGGCCGCCCGCTTTTTTCAGGCGTTGGCGTGAGGCTGCAACGGGGTCGTAGCCAAACACCTCAAACCCAGCCTTCACCAAATTGGCCGCCATCGCTGAGCCCATGATGCCCAGCCCAATGACGCCCACGGTGTGGCGGTTGGCGTTCGGTGAGGTGCTCAAGCCTTACTCCACCTTGATGTCAAACTCTTTGACGATCTTGCCCCAGAACGCGTAGTCCGAGGCCGCGACGGTGGACAGGGCTTCTGCCGATGTACCGGTGGGCGTGAGGCCCAAATCGCGCATGCGCGATTGAATTTTGGGCATCTTCACGATCTTCACAATCTCGGTGTTGAGCTTGGCCACGATGTCGTCGGGCGTGCCTTTGGGCGCGAAGATGCCGTGCCACGAGCTACCGATCTGGCCGTTCACATCGAGCGTGGAACCGAACTCGGTCATGGTGGGCACATCCGGCAAACTTGGAATGCGCTCAGCGCCCGAGATGGCCAAGCCCTTGACCTTGCCCGACTTGATCAACGGGATTGCGGTGGTCGACGCTTCAATCGACAGGCTCACCACGCCACTCATCACATCGGGCGATGGGTTGGTTTTGTAGGGCACGTGGTTGAGTTTGATGCCTAAGCGTTGCGCCCATGCTTCCATGGCCACATGCGGTTGCGACCCAACGCCCAAGGAGGCGTAGTCGATCTTGCCGGGGTTGCGCTTGGCGTACTCAACCAGCTCTTTCATGGTGTTGTAAGGCGCGTTAGGAGACGCGGTCAGCACATGCGGCACCAGCAGCAATTGGCTCACCGCTTTGAAGTCGCGCACAGGGTTGAACTGAGGTTTTTGATACACATTGGGCGCAATGGCGTGCACGGCCTTGACGCTAAAAAACAAGGTGTAACCATCCGCTGCGCTGGTGCTGGCCGCCTCCGCGCCGATCATGCCGCCCGCGCCTGGTCGGTTGTCGATCACCACCGGTTGGCTCAGCGCTTGGCTGAGTTTGTCGCCCACCAAACGCGCGATCACATCAGGCGAAATGCCAGCGGCAAAGGGCACGATCATCTTGATGGGGCGTGTGGGGTAGCCTGCGTTTTGTGCCCAAGTGGAGGGCATGGCGATCGCGGCGGCACTGGCGGCTGCGGCGGATAAGAGGTGTCTGCGTTGCATGAGGTTTGTCTCCGTTGGGTTGATCAAATGTTTGTATTCGCCGAGCCCTTGAGCTGCAGCATGGCGCGGGCTTCGTCAGGCGTGGCCACTTCCAGCCCCAGCCCTTCGATGATGGCGCGGGCTTGGCGCACTTGCTGCGCGTTGCTCTCGGCGAGCTTGCCCTTGCCAATCCACAAGCTGTCTTCGAGGCCGACGCGCACGTTGCCACCCAAGCTAGCGCCCATGGCCGCAATGCGCATTTGGTGGCGCCCAGCGCCCAGCACCGACCATTGGTAGTCCTTGCCAAACAGGCGGTCGGCTGTGCGCTTCATGTGCATCACGTCTTCAGGGTGTGTGCCAATGCCGCCCAAAATGCCGAACACCGATTGCACAAAGAAAGGCGCTTTGATCAAGCCCTTGTCCACAAAGTGCGCCAAGTTGTAGAGGTGGCCAATGTCGTAGCACTCAAACTCAAACCGCGTTTGGTTGGCGTTGCAGGCCTTCAGCGCGAACTCAATGTCTTTGAAGGTGTTGCGAAAAATCAGGTCGCGGCTATTTTCTAAATGTTCACGTTCCCAGTCGTGTTTCAAATCGGTGAAACGCTCCAGCATGGGGAAAAGCGCGAAGTTGAACGAGCCCATATTGAGCGACGCCACCTCGGGCGAAAAACGCATCGAGGGTTGGATGCGCTCGTCGATCTTCATGAACGGCGAGCCGCCGCTGGTGAGGTTGATCACCGCATTGGTTTTGGCTTTGATTTGCGGCAAAAACTTGGCAAACGCTTCGGGGCTTTGATCGGGCTTGCCGGTGATCGGGTCACGTGCATGCAAGTGAATGATGGCCGCGCCCGCGTCGGCGGCTCCCAACGATGCCTCGATGATTTCTTCCGGCGTCACCGGTAAATGCGGCGACATGGAGGGCGTATGAATCGCACCTGTGACGGCGCAGGTGATGATGACTTTGGACATGGCAAACCTTCAAAGATGCACGGCAAGACTGGGTGTCTTGGATGGTTAGCATGCTACAAATTCGAGCCCTGCATCACACGCTCGTAAACCCTCAAGTCATCGGCGAGATGCCGAAAAACTGTCGCCAATGGAACAGTTCAAAAACTTCTTTGTGTGACGATTGCCCGCCTGATGGGTTGCAAATTCTTTGTCACTTGTCATGACCGCAAGGAGTTCATGGATGAGAAAGTTCGTCGCGATTTCTAAACTTGTGTTGGGCGGTTTGGCCCTCACCTTGGCTGGCCAATTGATGGCGCAGGCGTACCCTAATAAATCGATTCGCTTGATCGTGCCGTTCCCACCCGGCGGCGGTAACGATGTGATCGCTCGCGTGATTGCGCAAAAGTTGAGCGAGCGTTTGGGGCAGCAGGTGGTGGTGGACAACAAAGCGGGTGCCAACGGCATCGTGGGCTTGCAGGCTTTGATGGCCGCACCGGCCGATGGCTACACCTTGGCCGTGGGTGCAGCCGGTCCATTGGCCGTCAACCCCAGCCTCTACGACAAATTGCCCTATGACCCCACCAAAGATTTTTCGCCCATCACCAACATGGTGAACTATCCGCTGCTGTTGGTCACGCACCCATCGGTGCCCGTCAAGACCACGCAAGACGTGGTCAACCTCGCCAAGGCCAAGCCTGGCGGTTTGTATTTCGCGTCACCTGGCAGCGGTAACTCGGGGCATTTGGCGGGTGAGTTGTTCAACAACTTGGCCCATGTGAAAACGGTGCATGTGCCCTACAAAGGCCAAGGTCCTGCGTTGACGGACTTGCTGTCGGGTCATGTGCAAATGCTCTACAGCAGCATTCCGTCGGTGATCTCGCAGGTCAAACAAGGCCAGCTCAATGCCATCGCGGTGGGCAGTGCCAAACGTTTGCCCTCATTGCCCGATGTGCCCACGATTTCAGAGTCCGGCGTGCCTGGCTACGAAGCGTACTCGTGGGTCGGCATGTTGGCGCCTGCCAAAACGCCCAAAGACATTGTGAACAAACTCAACGCCGAAATCGTCGACATCTTGAAGCAAAAAGATGTGGCGGACAAACTCAACCAACAAGGTGCCTTGCCTGTGGGCGACACGCCAGAACAGTTTGGTGCCTACATCAAAGCCGAAATCGACAAATGGGGCGCGGTGGTGCGCTCTGCCAACATCAAAGCAGATTGACTCACATGACACTCAAAAAATCTTCAGCCAGCCCATCTGGTGCCAAGGCCACTGCCACAAGCAAAGCCAAGAAAGCTGCCGTTCCAAAGGTGCGGTCTGCCGCGTACAAAGCGGGCTTGGCCATGCGCAGCAAAGTGCTCGGCGAAGACTATGTGGCGCGTTCTTTTGAAAACGCGACTGACTTGAACATGCCATTCCAAGAGTTGGCCACCGAGTTTGCATGGGGCAGCGTGTGGACGCGCCCGGGGCTGTCGCTGCGCGATCGCAGCTTGGCGACGTTGTCGATGTGCATTGCTTTGAACCGACCGGCTGAAATCAAAATTCATTTGCGCGGGGCCATTCGCAACGGCGTCACGCAGGTGGAGTTGCGCGAGCTGATCTTGCATTCGTTTTTGTACTGCGGCGGCCCTGCCGCGCTGGACGCCTACAAGGCCGTGCGCGACGAGTTGCCGTTGATCGCAGAAGCTGAGAAGGTCGCTAAAAAATTGGCTAAAAAATAGAGGGGATGCCTGCCATCGCGCCCATCACCTCGGCGGTGGACGCGGTGTCTTGTTGCGACAAACCTTGCGCCATTGCCGCGGTGTAGACCGAGGCCGCCGCAGAAAACAAGGGCGTGGGGCAGTCGACCGACTTGGCCATCTCGCCAATCACTTCCATGTCTTTTTGCCAGACCTCCACCTTCATGGTCGGCGGTGTGTATTGGCGCTCGAGCATCATGGCCATGCGCAGACGCATCACGCCCGTGCCAATGACGGGGCTGTTGCCAAACAGCTTGAGCACCTCGCGCGGGTCCAAGCCCATCTTGCGTGCCAAGGTGACTGACTCGGCATAGGCCACGTTGTAAATGGCCACCAAGTGGTTGGCAGCAAACTTCATCTTCGTGCCGCTGCCGTAGGGGCCGACATAGGGCACGTTGTCGGTGAACACCTGCAACACTGGGCGCACTTTTTTGTACGCGGCTTGGGTGCCACTGACGAACACGGTCCAAGCCCGCTCTTTGATGCGCACCGCCGTGCCGCTGATGGGGGCGTCCAGCGTGGCCACGCCTACCTTGCGCAGTTGCTGGGCGCACGCGTCTTTGTCGGCCATGGGCAGGGTACTGGTTTCAACCACGATTTGCTGCGCAGGCCGTGCCGTTTTGGGCACCGAGGCAATGGCTGCTGTTACCAATGACAAGGCCTTGGAGGTGGACAAAGAGACGATGAGAACTTGCGCTTGTGCGGCCACTTCTGTGGCGTTGGCCAAGGGCTGACCGCCTGCTTTTTTCAAACGCTTCTGTGCTTTGGCGTCCACATCAAAACCGCACACGGTGTAACCCGCTTTGAGCAGTTCTTCAGCCATCGTGCCACCCATGATGCCCAGGCCAATCACGCCCACGGTGGGGCGACTTGCAGATGGGGTCGCCATGCTGTTTAGCCCACCACCAAGCCAGCGGCCTGGATGCCCGCCATGCAAATGGCTTCGTCTTCATCGCCTGTGCCACCGCTGGCACCGGCTGCACCGATGATGTGGCCTTGCGCATCTTTGATCAGCACCGCGCCGGGTTGCGCCAAAAACTTGCCCTCGGCAGAAGCTGCCAGCGAGATGAAAAACGTGGGGTTGTCTTTGGCGCGCTCAGCCAAGGCACGGCTGGAGGTGCCCATGCCCACTGCGCCCCAGGCCTTGCCGCGTGCGATGTCAAAGCGGAACATGCTGGCACCGTCTTCACGCGCGAAGGCCACCAACTGGCCTGAGGCGTCGAGCACCACAATGCCCATGGGCTTGTAGTTGGCGGCGCGTGCGTTTTGAATGGCACCTTGCAAAATTTGATTGGCTTGAGCGAGGGTGAGAGACATGAAATTTCCTTGAGAGTCAAAAAGTAAAGGCGTTGAAAGAACGGCCGAAAGCTTAGTCGATGGTCACGCCACCGGTCTTGATGACCTGACGCCAACGTTCGGTGTCTTCCTTCATCCACTGCGCCATCTCTTCGGGGGTGTTGCCCACGGGTTCAGCGCCGACTTCGGCAAAGCGACGCGCCATCTCGGGCGTGCGCAAAATTTCGCCAATCAAACTGGACAAACGGTTGACGATGGCCGCCGGTGTTTTGGGCGGTGCCACCATGGCGAACCAAGCCACCGCCACCACGCCCGGTACGATTTCTTGCATGGCGGGAATGTTGGGCATGCTGGTGATGCGTTTGGCGCTGGTCACGGCCAGCACCTTGAGTTTGCCGCTGCGCAAATGTGCCGAGGCTTGCGCCACGTTGCCAAACATCACGTTGACGTGGCCGGCCAACAAATCGGCCACGGCGGGGGCGTCGCCTTTGTAGGGCACATGCACCATCTTGACGCCGGTTTTTTGCTTGAACAGCTCGGCCGTCAAGTGGGCGGTAGAGCCGTTGCCTTGTGAGGCGTAGCTGAGCTTGTCGGGGTTGGCCTTGGCGTAGGCGATCAGCTCTTGCACGGTGTTCACGGGCACCGAGGGATGCACCATCAAGGCATTGGGAACCAGCGACAAAATTGTGATGGGCACAAACTTCGCCGGCTCGTAATTGAGCTTGGGGTACAGACTCACGTTGATCGACAAAGGCGGCGGCGGTGCGGCCATCAAGGTGTAGCCATCGGGCTCGGCATTGAAAACAAATTCGGCGGCGATGTTGCCCGCAGCCCCCGGTTTGTTCTCGATCACGATGCTTTGCCCCAGCTTGGCCATCAAGGCCTCAGAGATCAAGCGCGGGAACAAGTCAGCGCTGCCACCCGCAGGGTTGGGCACGATGATCTTGATGGTTTTTTGTGGCCAAGTGGTGCTGCTTTGCGCCTGGGCGTGTGTGGCAGAGAGAGGCAAGGCGAGCGCGATGGACGCGCTCAGAAATTCACGGCGGTTGGTATGTGTCATGGGGCGTGTCTTTGCGAAGTCGGGTTGGTTTAAATGGGAATGACCAGCAAGGTCTCGATGATGCGCGAGTCGTACAAAAACAAACGTTGTTTGAATTGGGGGCCTTCGGGCGTGATGACCACTTCGTCCAAACATTGACCCGTCGAGAAAATCTTCATATCGCCATCCAGGGCCATGGTGCGCACCACCAAGTAGTTGGAGCGCACGTGCAACACCCCGTTTTCTTCGCCCACGATTTGCACGCCTGAGAGGATGTGTCGGTAGTGGTGTGGCTCGTAAATGTTGGCAATCCGCATGGACTTGATGCGGTCACGCAGTTGCGCGGCGCTGCGGCTGTCAATGATGGCCATGGGCAAATCACGGTCATGGTTGAAGCGCGATTTGACGGTGTAACGCCCTTCGGGCAACAGCAAATCTGCAATCGCTTCAACGCGGTTTTCGTCAATGGCGCGCGCCCATTCGTAAATCAAGTTTTCGACGGCTCTGAAGTGGGTGTTGTGGTGCGGGGTCATGCCAAGTCCAAATCTATGCCCATGTCTAAGCGGTAGTTGTGCCAAAAGTTGCGAATGGCGCGTTCCGACAGTTTGGTGGTGCCGCCACTCTCCAAGGTTTTGCCGCCCATTTCAATGAACGATTCACCGCTTTGGCCATCGGCCATGGCGCGTTGCATCATTTCGCACACGGCTGCGTCCTCGACGGAAATCATGCCGGCAGAGCCTGCCAAGTTGGCTTGCACCAAGCGGGTTTGGGTGGTGGCTTCGTCGTCGTCTTCAAAGCCGAAATAGGTCCATACCAAGTCGGACTCGCCGACGCCGCGCGGGATGAGTTGCCGTGTCGCCAAGCTGTTGGCAATTTGGTGCAACACAAACGAGGGGTAGGTGGTGAGCACCTGCACGCTCACGCCATCGCCAAACTCGTCGCGCCATTTCAAGATGCTGGGGTCTTCCAGTTTCATGGCGTCGTTGACCGAGCGCAAGGCGGCGCTGGTTTTGTCGAAGTCTTCTGACTTTTTCTCGGTGCCGGCCTTGGTGTAGAAATAAACGTGACGGCCACTTTTGTCCAAGGTCATGCCCGATTCTTGCGATTGGCGCGACAAGCCAAAGGTGCCGTAAAACGTGTGCAAGATGTTGGCGTGGTACGAGTCGCGTGGGTTCTCGTGGTACGTCTTCCAGTTGGCGTGAATGCGTTGGGTGTCGTAGCCCAGCACCTTGAGCGGCTTGTGCAGCACGCGGCGAATGCCTTGCGCCACATCGCCCAGCCAGTCTTCGAGGGGTTCCACCTCGTCAGAGAACGTCGCGAACACCAAGCTGCAAAAGGTGGCCACGCGTAATTTGTGCAGGCCGTGCTCTGACAGTTGAAAGTCTTTGGGCAGCCCGCCTTCGCCGCGCAGGCCGTGGCTGAACGCAGCATGGGTGAGGTCGCCCTTGAGGTTGTAGTTCCACGCGTGGTAGACGCAGTAGAGCTTTTTGACTTTGCCAAACGCGTCGCGGCACAGCATGTTGCCTCGGTGTGCGCAGCGGTTGACCACCACATGCAGCGAGCCATCTTCGGCACGCGTCAGCACCACCGATTGCTCGCCGATGTAGGTTGTTTTGAAGCTGCCCACTTCGGGCACCTCGGCCTCTAAGCCGACGTAGTGCCAAGCTTTGCCTCTGAAAATTTTGGCCTGTTCTTGGGCGTAAATGTCGGGGTCGGTGTAGACCCAATACGGCGCACGCGTGTAGCCCTCGGCGGGCCAAGTGCGTGGCGTTTTGTGACTGTGTGGGCCGTGAACGACGGCCTCATGGCAAGACGTGTTGGGGGTAGACATGGTGTAGCTGTAGGTGGGCGCTCAGTCGATCGAGATTTTTTCGTCTTTCACGATCTTGGACATGGCAGGAATTTCGGTTTTGAGCCATTGCCCAAATTGCTCCGGCGTCATGGGTGAGGGTTCTGCGCCCAAGGTGCTCAGGCGCTCTTTGACATCGGGCAGGGCGGTGATGCGCATCAGCTCGGCATTGAGCTTGTCCACGATGGCTTTGGGCGTGCCCGCAGGGGCCAACAAACCTTGCCAACTGCCAGTCAAAAAGCCGGGCAAGGTCTCGGCCACGGTGGGCACGTTGCTGAGTTGTGCGTTGCGTTTGGCGCTGGACACGGCGATGAGTTTGATCTTGCCCGACTTGACGTGCGGGTAGGTGGCCACCATGCCGTTGAAGGTCACGTCGACTTGGCCACCGATCAAATCGGTCATGGCTTGTGCGCCGCCTTTGTAGGGCACGTAGCCCCATTCAATGCCGCTGCGTTGGGCAAACACCACACCCGCCAAATGCGTGGCGCTGCCCATGCCTGCGGCGGCTGCGTAATTGACCTTGCCTTTTTGCGCTTTGGCGTAGGCGATGAGTTCGGCCGTGGTGTTGGCAGGCACTTTGTCGCTCACCACCAACAAGTGGGGTGAGTAGCCCACCATGGCCACGGGCGCAAAGTCGGTCAAGACGTTGAAGGGCAGTTTGTAGAGCGCGGGGCTGATGACCAAATTGCCCACATCCATCAACACCAAGGTGTGGCCGTCGGGGGCTGATTTGGCGGCTGCATCGGCGCCCAAGTTGCCGTTGGAGCCCGCGCGGTTGTCGATCACCACGGGCTGTCCCCAAGCCTCGGTCATCTTTTGCCCGACCAAGCGTGCCAACACATCGGAGGTACCGCCTGCTGGAAAGGGCACGATGATTTTGATGGGTTTGCTGGGGTAGTTGCCAGCGCCCGTTTGTGCGTGCGCGGTGGGCGTGAGGGCGGCGCAGAGCGCGGCCAAGAAGAGGGGCAGCGCCCTGAGTTTTTTAAGCATCGACAGAGTCCTTGTACATGGCGCACTATCGCCGCAAGCTGGGCGTTTTTTAATCACCAAGGTGACAGCGCAGCAGGGCTTGCCCTCTGGTCAGCGGCGTGCTGGCGACGTAACTTGGGGCATCACATTGGAAGACCTTTTGCTATGACCGACACACACGCTGAAAACAACATCCACCCGCAAGGCAGCATTGATACCGAAGTGCGCGGCCATGTGTTGCTGATTGCCATCAATCGCCCCAACAAACGCAACGGGTTCACGCCCAAGATGTACCGAGAGTTGGGTGAGGCCTACACCCGCCTCGACGACGATCCGACCTTGCGCGTGGGCTTGCTGCATGCCAAAGGCGCACATTTCACAGCGGGTTTGGATTTGCCGTCGATCGCGCCGCTGATGCGTCGTGGCGAAAAAGCGGTGCCTTTGGGGCTGGTCGATCCTTGCGATTTAGGCATCGCGGGTTATCGGCGCCGGGTCAAACCGATGGTGGTGGCGGTGCAAGGTATCACCTACACCTTGGGCATTGAGCTGATGCTGGCCGCCGACATCGTGGTGGCCGCCGACGATTGCCGTTTCTCACAACTCGAAGTCAAGCGCGGCATCATGGCCACGGGCGGCGCGACCTTGCGCATGGCAGAGCGTGCGGGCTTGGGCAATGCGATGCTGCATTTGCTCACCGGCGATGTGTTTGACGCGGCCGAGGCGCTGCGCCTGAACTTTGTGCAAAAAGTGGTGCCTGTGGGGCTAGAGCTGGAGACTGCCTTGACTATCGCCCACGCGATTGCGGCGCAAGCACCGTTGGCGGTGGTGGCCACACGCTTGAATGTGTTGAAGGCGGTGGAGCACGGCCCTGTGGTGGCCATGCACGAGTTCATCGATACGCAACAACGCTTGTCCAACAGCGACGATGCCAAAGAAGGGGTGCAGTCGTTTGTTGAGAAGCGTGACGCCCGATTTACGGGGCGTTGAGGCACTGGGTAAGTTGGCGCTTTAGGTGGGACTGGGCCGCTCTGCGCTTTGCCTCAGCCGCGCTCTCAAGGCTGTGGAGAGCGTTCCAGTTTGCCAATGTCAAAGCCTTGTGCGCTCAGGCGTTTGAGCAAGGCGTTGTAGGTGTTGGCGTCCACCGTGGGCGTGCGCGACAGCACCCACAGGTATTCGCGTGAGGGCTCGCTGACGGCGGCCAGTTGGTAGTCGTCATCTAAATCGATGACCCAGTAATCGCCCCAGACTTGGGGCAACCAACTCAGCCATGCGGGGGCAAAACGCACTTTCAATCGTGGCGACGTGTTGGGCCCGATTTGGCGCGCTAAACCAAGGGCATTGATTTCTTCGCCACGCTCGGTCAGGCAGCGGTTGAGTACCTGCACAGTGCCATCGCCTTGCGCCAAGTATTGGGCGCGTGTGTGGCGAGCGCATTGGCGTTGAAACTTGTTGGGGAATTTCGCAATCTCGTACCAAGTGCCCATGTAGCGCGGCACATCCAAGCTGGCAATGCTGACCACCGCAGGCAGTGAGGCGGCAGTGGGGGCGGGCGCTGTGGTGCGCTCCGTTGTCTGTGCTTGTGCCAGCGACATGGCGCCGCATGACACGCCTAGCACGACCACCCATTGCCACAGCGAGAACAACCGGCTCAGCGTACGTTTCATGCCCGACTCCTTAAAACAGGGTGCCAACGCGCAAGGTGTTGAGCACGATCTCCGCGATTTGCAGCACCAGCAACAACGCCAAAGGCGATAAATCGACGCCGCCCACCTGCGGTAGCACCCGACGCAAGGGACGCAGCAAGGGCTCCACCAACTGTGCCAAGAAGTAACTCACATCGGTGCCCGACTTCAGCCACGACAACACGGCATAAATGATGACCAGCCACATGAGGCTGGAAAGGCAGGTGCTCAACAGCTCAAAACCGGCTTGCGTGAGCAAACTCAGCCAATGGCCCATGGCGCTGGACATCAGTCCCAGCAAGGTGTATTTCGCCAGCAGCACCGCGTAGGCCGCGACCAAGCTGGCGGTGTCCAAGCGGCCGAGGGCGGGCACATGGCGACGAACAGGCAGCACGATCCAATTGGTCGCGGCAAAAATGAACGGGGCCAAAGGGTTGCCGGAGCGCGCCGAGAGCGGCACGCGTTGCAAATGCATGTACATGCGCAACAAACAGGTGCTCGCCACCACGCCAACCACGACTTGCAAAATGAGAGAGAAAATTTGAAACAGCATGCGGATGAGTTTAGTGGGCTCAGGCAAAATTTGAATCTTCTTGTAGAAATGGTTTGTATGTCACGTCAATCTGCTTTGCCTCGTTATATTTTCGCCAGCCGTTGGTTGCAATTGCCCTTGTATGTGGGCCTGATTGCGGCGCAGGCTGTGTATGTGTTCCATTTTTGGGTGGAGTTGGTGCATTTGCTGGAGGCCGCCATGGGCAGCCACACCGCCTTGGAGGCCTTGGTCAGCAGCATTGGCTACAAGTCTGATGTGGTGGTCACGCACCTCAATGAGTCGGTCATCATGCTGGTGGTGCTGGGCTTGATTGATGTGGTGATGATCTCGAATTTGTTGATCATGGTCATCGTCGGCGGCTACGAAACCTTCGTCTCGCGCATGTATCTGGAAGACCACCCCGACCAACCCGAGTGGCTCAGCCACGTCAACGCCTCGGTGCTGAAGGTCAAGCTGGGCACCGCGATCATTGGCATTTCGTCCATCCATTTGCTCAAAACCTTCATCAACGCCGCCAATTACGACGTCAAGGTGTTGATGTGGCAAACCATCATCCACATCACGTTCTTGCTCAGCGCGTTGGCCATTGCGTTGACCGACCGTTTGACGCATTACCCCAAAGACGACCATTGAAAGGGGCCGCGTGTCCATCTCCCTGCCCCCAGCTCAGCCGCGCCAATTGGCGCACACCCGACAAGTCACCTTCCACGGCTACCGCCGTGACGACGGATTGTGGGACATCGAGGCCCACTTGCGTGATGCCAAGCCCGAGCCCTTCACCATCCCGAGTGAACGCACTTGGGCGGCCAACGAGCCGATTCACGACATGAGCATTCGCCTCACCGTGGACACCCAGTTGGTCATTCGCGACATTGCGGTGGCCATGCACAAAGTGCCCCACGATGGCTGCCCAGAAGCTGCGCCGCCCATGCACAAAATGATTGGCTGCACCTTGGGTGCAGGCTGGCGTCGCGCCATCGAAGAAAACTTGGGCAACGACAAAGGTTGCACCCATTTGCGCGAGTTGCTGTTTAACATGGCCACGGCCGCTTTTCAGTCGGTCACCGGCACCTTTGCCACCCAAAGCGCGGACACCCCGCCACCCCATTTGGGGCGTTGCATGACCTGGGGCTTTAACAGCCCGTTGGTCGAACGCCTGCACCCTGTGTTTTTTCAATGGCCCGAGAAGGCCAAAACGCTCAAATGAAAAACGTGATCCATCGCAATGCGCTCGTGCTGTTCTCAGGCGGGCAAGACTCCACCACCTGTTTGGCCCATGCGCTGTCGCAATACGAGCGTGTAGAAACCTTGGCTTTCGATTACCGCCAGCGTCACCATGTGGAGCTCGAAGCCCGCATTCAAGTGTTGGCGCAAGTGCGCCAACAGTTTCCGCAATGGGCGTCTAAGTTGGGCGAAGACCATTTGCTCGACTTGGCCGTGTTGGGCCAAGTGAGTGAAACTTCGCTGACCCGCGATATGAGTTTCAAGATGGAGGCCTCGGGGCTGCCCAACACCTTTGTGCCTGGTCGCAATTTGTTGTTCTTGACCTTGGCCGCCGCCTTGGCTTACCGCCGAGATTTAGACGTCATCGTGACGGGCGTGTGCGAAACCGATTTTTCGGGCTACCCCGATTGCCGCGACGACACCATGAAGGCCATGCAAATTGCGTTGTCCTTAGGCATGGACCGACGCTTGCTGATCGAGACGCCTTTGATGTGGATCGACAAAGCGCAGACGTGGCAGTTGGCTTACGACCTCGGCCAACGCGACCACCCGCAAGGCGGTCAGCAGTTGGTGGACCTCATCGTGGAACACACCCACACCTGCTATTTGGGCGACCGCGAACACCGCCACGATTGGGGCTACGGCTGCGGCACTTGCCCCGCTTGCGATCTGCGCGCCAAAGGCTGGCAACGCTGGAAGGCTTGACGCGTTTTTAGGACACGTTGAGCGTGAATTGAGCGGCACTGCCAGGTGCCGCCGCCTCAAACACCCACTGCTTCGCGTGATAGGCCGCTACTCCTGGGCGATGCGCGATAGACACCAAGGCGCCGCCTTGGGCCTGCACCAAGGCGCCTAGTTTTTCGTACAACGCCTTTTCGCTGGCTTCGTCGAGTGCGCTGGTGGCTTCGTCGGCAAACACCCAGCGTGGGCGTTTGAGCAGCACGCGTGCCAAGGCCAAGCGTTGTTGTTCGCCGCCTGAGAGTTGCTGCGTCCAATGGCCTTCGACATCGAGTTGCGACACCAAGTGCGGCAACAGCGCTTCTTCCAAAGCGTGTTGCAGCTGGGCGTCGCTATAGGGCTCGGCGTTGTCGGGGTAGGCCAAGGCTTGGCGCAAGCTGCCTTCTGGGAAGTACGGGCGTTGCGGCATGAACACGCTGCCTTCGGGCAGCGTGACCAAGGGCAAGGTGGCGATAGGCGATTCGGATGTTTCAGCGGCTGTGCTGTGCAATGCCTCACCCAGCGCGCCATTCACAGAGGCTTGTGCGGCATAAGGCCAAATGCCAGCCAACACGCGCAGCAGGGTCGATTTGCCGCAGCCTGAGGGGCCGCGAATCAGCACGCTGTCGCCCGCATTCACGGTGAGCGTGGTGTTGGCCAGCAGCACTTGGCCGTTGGGCAGCCACACGGTGAGCGGGGCGGTGTGCAAACTGTTCACGCCCTCGGCGGGCACGGTGGGCACAGCGTTGGTTTGTGCAGGCCCTGCAATGGCTTGCATCTGATCTTGAAAACTCGTCAACCGCAGGGTGGTGGCTTGCCATGAGGCCAAGCGGCTGTAATTGCTGATGAACCAACTCAGCGACTCTTGCACTTGCCCAAACGCCGATGAGATTTGCATCAACTCGCCCAATTGAATGGCGCCGCTGAAATAGCGCGGCGAGGCCACCAGCATGGGGAACACCACCGCCGCTTGGCCGTAGCCGGAGTTGAACCAGGTGTAGCGTTTTTGCACGCGCAGCAAGCGCATGAAGTTGTCCAGCACTTGGTTGAACCGCGCTTGCAGCGATTCACGCTCCACGACGTTGCCGCGGTCCAGTGCAATGGCCTCGCTGTACTCGCGCACACGCATCAGGTGGTGACGAAAATCGGCTTCTAAGCGTTGTTGCGCGAAGTTCAACGAGGCCATCGACTTGCCGATCCAGTGACCAATCAGGCTACCGCCCAAGGCATAAGCCAAGGCCATCCACACCATGAAGCCAGGAATTTCGTAGGCCGCGCCTTGCCATTGAAAGCTAAAGCCGCCAGACAGCGTCCACAAAATGCCGACGAAGCTCAGCAGCGTGACGCTGGCGTCGAGCAAACCCAGCGAGAGGCCCACCGTGTCCGCGGTGAACTGCTGCACGTCTTCTTGAATCCGTTGGTCGGGGTTGTCGGTGCCGCCGTTTTGCGACTGAAGTTCGAGCCGGTAAAACACGTGGTGCGACAACCAGCGTTGCAGGTAGTCGCGCGTCATCCAAGCACGCCAACGCATTTCCAGCAATTGCGTGAGGTAGAAGCGGTACACCGCCACGATGATGAAGCACGTTGCCAAGCCAGCGAACACACCGAGTTGCTTCCAGAACACCTCGGCATTGCGGTTTTGCAGTGCGTCGTAGAACACGCGGTTCCAGTCGTTGAGCAAGACCATCATGTAGACCATGCCGAGGTTCAGGCCCACGCAGGCTGCCAGCAGCAAGCGGGCGCGCCACTTTTCTTCAGACTGAAAGTAGGGCAGCGACAAGGCCCACACCCGGCTGAGTTGCAAGCGGCTTTTTTGCCAATTGCTGGCCACGTTGTGGGCGACGGTACGGAAAGCGTTCATGGGTGTTTAGACGTCGGTGTTGCGCACGCCGCTGGCCACATGGCCGGCGGGGACGTGGCGGGCAGCAGATTCGATGTGCCCGGTTTGGTCGTCAAAGAAAAAGTCAGGTTCGAACTCGCGCAAGAACTCGCCTTTTTCTAAGCCGCCCAAGAACATGGCTTGGTCCACGTCGATGTTCCAGTTCATCAGCGTGCGAATGGCGCGCTCGTGGGCGGGCGCGCTGCGTGCCGTGACCAAGGCGGTGCGAATGCGCATGTGTGGTGTGCCGGCTTGTTGCAACACTTGCAAGGCGGCGAGCAAGGGCTTGAAAGGGCCGGCGGGCAAGGGGTGTGCCGCATTGGTTTTTTCGTGTTGCTGGAAGGCGTCCAAGCCTTCGGCTTGAAACACCCGCTCAGCCTCGTCGCTGAACAGCACGGCATCGCCGTCAAACGCAATGCGCACTTCGTGCGGGTTGGCTTCTGACGCATGGGCCGAGTGCGGGTACACCTGTGCAGCGGGCACGCCCGCATCGAGCGCCGAGCGCACGTCTGACAAATGGGTGGACAAAAACAAGTTGGCGTTGAGCGGGCGCAAATAGCGCCAAGGCGATTCGCCGCGGGTGAAGGTGCAACGGATGATGGGCAGCGCGTAGTGGGCGGCCGACTTCATGACGCGCAAGCCGCTCACGGGGTCGTTGCGCGAGAGGATGACCACCTCCACGCGTTGGGCCTCAGAGGTGTTGAAGGCCAACAGTTTTTGCACCAACGAAAACGCCACGCCAGGCTTGGCAGGCGATTCAAGGCGGTCAAGCTGCAGCTTCATGTACGCACGGTCATCGCCTTGTTCGAAGATTTGGTTTTCTTCCTCAAAGTCAAACAAGGCTCTGGACGAAATGGCGACCACCAGTTTTCCATCTAACGACACACTCATGGCAGTTCTCCAAACATTCACTTCACCCATTGGTTGAGCTGGATGATGGGCAGCATCACGGCCAGCACGATGAGCATCACCATACCGCCCATGGCCACGATCAGCAACGGCTCCAAGATGGTGGCCAGTTGCAAGGCGCGGCGTTGCACTTCTTCGCTGAGCTGCTGCGCGGCGCGTTGCAGCATGGTGGGCAAGGTGCCGGTCTGTTCGCCCAAGCGCGAGAACATCACCAACAAACGTGGGAACCGTTCTTTCTGCGCCAAAGCCGAGGCCAGCGGGGCGCCTTCGCGCACCAGCACCAAAGCCTCTTGCGCATCGTGACGCAAGGCCGTGTTGGACAGCGTGTCGGCGGCGGCTTGCAGCGCTTTCAAAATGGGCACGCCTGCGGTGGCCAACATGGCCAATGTGCTGGCAAAACGGGCGGCGTTGTAGCCGCGGGCCAAGCGGCCGATGACGGGCAGTTGCAGCCATGCGGCGTCAAAACGGCGGCGCAAAGCGGGTTGCTTCAACGCTGTTCGCGCTGCCAAGATGAAAGCGACCACCAGCAGCAAACCCCATAACCAAAACGTTTGCACCACCTCGCTCAGGCCCAGCATGAAGCTGGTGAGGAAGGGCAATTTCTGTTGGTTGCTGCCAAACACTTGTGCCACTTGCGGCACCACAAAAGCCAGCAAAAACAGCACGATGGCCAGCGCCACCACACACACGATGGCGGGGTACAAGCCCGCGGCCAGCAGTTTGCCGCGCAGGTTTTGTTGCTCTTGCTGGTCGTCGGCCAAGCGTTCCAGCACCAGCCCCAAATGGCCGCTTTGCTCGCCCGCGCCGATCACGGCCACATAAATGTGCGAGAACTCACGCGGGTGCTGGGCCAGCGCTTTGGCAAACGGCGCACCCGCGTTCACCTCGGTGCGCAGAGCCGACACCAAGTCACGCTGGCGCGGCGTTTCGGCCTCGTCGCTGAGCGCGCTCAACGCACGCTCCAGCGGCAAACCTGCCGCCACCAAACCAGCCAGCTGACGTGTCCACACGGTGAGTGCCGTGCGGCTGAAGACCTTGCTTTCCCAGATGACGGTGTTCATGCCCGTGTTCTGGCTGCGCTGCACGGGCTCGACTTTGAGCGGCACCAAATCTTGCGCGCGCAATTGGCTGCGCGCGGTGCGTGCGGTGTCGGCCTCCAACAAGCCACGGCGGGTTTGGCCTTGGGGGTCTACGGCTTCGAAGGAATAAGCGGGCATGGCGATTGGGGCAGTGCCGCGTTAGTCGCGCGTCACGCGCACCAGCTCTTCGCGGGTGGAAACGCCCAAACGCACCAAGCGTTCGCCGTCATCACGCATCAGCGTCATGCCGTTGCGTAACGCAGCTTCGCGCAACTGCGCTTCGCTGGCTTGGTTGTGGATGAGGGCGCGCATGTCGTCGTTGGTGGTGAGCAATTCAAAAATGCCGGTGCGGCCTTGGTAGCCGCTGTGGCCGCAGACGTCGCAACCCTTGCCAGCGCAGTGGGTGCAGGTTTTGCGCAACAGGCGCTGGGCCAACACACCCAACAGCGAGGAGCTGAGCAAGAAGGGCTCCACGCCCATGTCGGTCAAACGCGTCACGGCGCTGGCGGCATCGTTGGTGTGCAGCGTGGCCAGCACCAAGTGGCCGGTGAGCGAGGCTTGAATGGCGATTTGCGCCGTCTCAAAATCGCGAATTTCACCAATCATGATGATGTCGGGGTCTTGGCGCAAGATGGCGCGCAGGGCTTTGGCAAAGTCCAAATCAATCTTGGCGTTCACCTGTGTTTGGCCCACGCCGGCCAACTCATATTCAATCGGGTCTTCCACCGTCATGATGTTGTTGCGCGTGGCGTCCAGCCCTTGCAGCGCCGCATACAGCGTGGTGGTTTTGCCCGAACCCGTGGGGCCAGTGACCAAGATGATGCCGTGCGGCTGCTGCACCAAGGCCTCAAAGCGGCGCAAGGTGTCGCCTTCCATGCCCACGGCTTGCAGCGTGAGTTTGCTTTCCGACTTGTCGAGCAAACGCAGCACGGCGCGTTCGCCATGTGCGCTGGGCAAGGTGGACACACGCACGTCAATCGCACGTTGGCCGAGGCGCAGCGAAATGCGGCCGTCTTGCGGCAAACGCTTTTCGGCAATGTCCAACTCGGCCATGATTTTGAGGCGCGAAATCAGTGCGGCGTGCAAAGCTCGGTTGGGTTGCACCACTTCACGCAGCGTGCCGTCGACGCGAAAGCGCACGCTGCTGTGGCGCTCGTACGGTTCGATGTGAATGTCACTCGCGCCATCGCGTGCGGCTTGTGTCAGCAACGCGTTGAGCATGCGGATGATGGGCGCGTCGTCGGCGGCTTCGAGCAAGTCTTCCACGGCGGGCAGCTCTTGCATCATGCGCGTGAGGTCGGCGTCGCTCTCGACTTCGCTCACCACGGCGGCGGCGTTGCTGTCGGCTTGTGCATAGGCCTCGCTGATGCGTTTGGCCAGCGTGGCTTTGTCGGTGTATTCAAACGACTGCACCGCGTGGCGGCGCGTGATTTCGCTCCACGCGCTCAGGTCGGGCGCATCGCTGTGCCACAGCGTCAGCGTGTGGCCATCGTCCTCCAGCAAGAGCTGGTGGGTGCGGGCAAAGGCGTAGGGCAGCGGGCGGCGCATGGTTTAGCGGGTGGCAGGCGTGGTGGGGGGCGTGGCGGGCGCCATCGCTGCCGGTTGGCTGGTTGGTGTCAGCGGCGGCAGCGTGGGGGTGGGGCCTGTGTCGAGCAAGGGGTTGAACGAGGGGACGGCGTTGCGTTGCAAGCCCATCATTTGCTCGTAACGGTTGATGCTCAAGGTGTCAGACGCTTTGGCATCGCGAACCACCACGGGGCGCAAAAACACCATCAGGTTTTTCTTGCTGCGGGTGCGGCTTTCGCTTTTGAACAACCAGCCTAAACCGGGAATGTCGCCCAAGCCCGGCACCTTGCTGGCATTGCCCGAGTATTCGTCAGACAGCAAACCGCCCAACACGATGATGGAGCCATCGTCCACTAACACGTTGGACTCAATGCTGCGCTTGTTGGTGATCAAGCCAATGCTGGCGGCTTTGGAATAGTCCACGCTGGAGACTTCTTGAAACACCGTCATCTTGACGGTGCCGGTCTCGCTGATTTGGGGTTTGACCCTGAGCGTCAAGCCGACGTCTTTGCGTTCCACCGTTTGAAACGGGTTCACGGCGGCACCAGTGGTGGCGTTGGTGTATTGGCCCGTGACAAAGGGCACGTTTTGGCCCACCACGATCTTGGCTTCTTCGTTGTCGAGGGTCAGCAAATTGGGTGTGGAGAGGATGTTGGCGTCGCCATTCGTCTCTAAAAAGTTGGCCAAGCTGCTCAGCACGGTGGTGCCGTTGACGTTGCGGATGGTGCCAATGTTCAAGCCGCCGCCAATGCCTGCTGTGGCGGCGGCGGTGCCGCCTTGCGACAAGCCCACGATGTTGCCGGTGGACCCAAAGTTGGTGCCTGCCACGCCGCTGCTGCCCAGCGCGCCTTGCCATTGAATGCCCATTTGCAGCGCTTTGTCGGCGTTGACCTCGGCAATCAAACTCTCCACCATCACTTGTGCGCGGCGTTGGTCGAGCAAGTCGATCACGGCGCGCAGTTGACGGTATTGCGGCTCGGGCGCGGTGATGATGAGTGAGTTGGTGGCCGTGTCGGCTTGAATTTGTCCGCCCGTGGTGGGGCCGCTGGCGGTGTTGGTGCCGCCCAAGGTACTGCCAGATGTGGCGCCGCCGGTGGGTGAGTTGGCGAGGGGCGAGGTGCCTGTGCTGGCCGCGCCTGTGGCGGTGCGCACTTCACCGCTGACGGCGGCACGCAAGGTGGCTGCCAGTTTGGTGGCATCGGCATTTTTCAAATACACCACATGGATGTTGCCGCTGGGGCTGCTGCTGCCAGGTTGGTCGAGCTTCTCGACCAAGGCGCGCACCAGCGCCACGCGGGCGGGGTTGGCGGCACGCAAGATGAGGGTGTTGCCGCGCGGCTCAGCCACCAAGGTGGTTTTGAATTCGGCACCGGTTTGGCCGGGTGTGGCGCTGGTTGCAGCGGCGCCGCCCGATTCGATCAAGCGCAACACCAGCGGCGCCAAGTCGATGGCGATGGCGTTTTTGAGCTGAATCACCTCGATGTCGCTGGCGTTGGACACGTCGAGCGCCGCAATGATGCGGGCCATGCGCTGCAGGTTGTCGGCGTAATCGGTGATGACCAGCGAGTTGTTGCCGGGGTTGACGTTGATGGTGTTGTTGGGGCTGATGAGCGGGCGCAGCACAGGCAGCACGTTGTTGGCTTGCTCAAAGTTGAGTTTGAAGATGTGGGTGACGATTTGGCCGTTGCCTGCGCCCGAGCCCGCGTTGTCGATTTGCTGCACGCTGCCGCCTTGCAACTTCGCGTCAGCTTCGGGCACGATTTTGTAAAGCCCTTTGGTTTCGACCATGGCAAAACCTTGCAAGCGCAAGGCTGCCAAAAACTGCGTCCAAGCTTCGTTGGGCGAGACAGGCAACTCGGTGCTGAGGTTGATCGTGCCTTTGACGCGGGGGTCCACCACCAAGTTGCGGTTAGACAGCGTGGCCAAGGTGCGCGCCACCGACTCGATGTCGGCGTTCACAAAGTTCAGCGTGATGGGCTCTGCTGCGTTGGCTTTTGTAGCGGGCGGGGCGGCGTGTGCGTAGGTGACGCCGCTGACAGTTGGCAAGAAACTGAGGCAAAGGCTCAAGGCGAATGGCAATGCCCTGGGTCGTGCCTTTTGTAGTGCGTTGGCTTTGAAAAATGTGTGTTGCTTTGGCATACGCGTTAACCCAGTTTCAAGATCGACTTGGCACCTCGGCGTTGGCCGAGGATGTTCAACAAATTAGAGAGTGCGGCCTCGGCATCGGGTTCGCTCGATGCTTCGCCATTGAATTGCAAATGTCCGTTGCGCCATTGGCCTTGGCCTTGCAGTTGCAAGCTGCCTTCCACGGTGTCGAGGGTGAGCTGCATTGTGTCACCCGCCTCAGCGCCCGTTGCCACATCGCCTGTGCCCTGCAGCATCACGCGGTAGCTGCCCAAGGGCTTGAGGGTGGACAGGCGGGTGGACATGTGCTGCAGGTTCAATTGGGCTTGGCCCTGCAACTGCGCTTGGCCTGCGAGGTGTTGCCACGCCCATTGTTGCGTGCTGAGTTGCAGCTCGCCTTCGGGTTGCAGGGTGTTCCACGGAGCCCCCAAACCGGTCAACCAAGAGGCGGGCCATGTCGAGCGCTGGTCGTTGAGCTGCACGCGCACCCCGCGCCATTGCGGTGTGACATCGACCGACATGGGCTGTGTGGTGCAGCACGCAGACGACAGGCTGAGGCGTAACCCCAAGCGCGCAGCCGAGATATCCAGATGCGGCCCCAACTGCCATTGCAGGCGGGTGGGGAGGGCGGTGTTGGAGGCGTCAGATTGCGGTCCGGCGCTCAGCACCGCTTGCGCCGAGCCGTGCCAAACGGTGCCTTGTGCATCTTGCAGCAGCACATGTTCGCCACTGGCTTGGGCCACGATTTGGGCTAACCAATAGGCCGGTGCTTGGGTGACCAAAGCCAGCACGGCGCCGATGGCCGCGCCCGTCCATGCCCAGCGGCGGGTGTTCACTGCGCCCTCGCCGTGTTGTCGGGCAAGCGCAGGACCAAGCTGCCGTCCCACGTGGTGCTGTTTTTGTTGGCTTCGCTGCCGTTGCCATTGCCGCGCGTCAAGTGCGCTTCGATGGGCAGGGTTTGGGCTTGGCTGCGCACTTGTGCCAGCCAATTGGCCAAGGTTTGCGCGGGCACGGCTTTGAGTTGCACCGACACGCGTTCGCCTTGCACTGTCAGTTGAAAGGAGGACGGTGTGCTGAGGCTTTGCAGCGTGCGCAAGGCCTCATCGCGTGACAGCGGCGTGCGCTGCTGCAGTGCTTTCGCCTGCGCTTGCAAGGCCAGCATGTGGCCTTGCTGCACGCTGATTTGGGCGCGGCGTGTTTCGCTGTCGCGCAAGGTGTGCAGCGCGGGCGCGATGGCCAGGCTCCAGATCAGCGCGCCGGCGAGCAGCAGACCCAGCCAAGCCAAGCCGCGTTGTTCGCGCGAGGACAAGGCTTGCCAGCGCGATGCCGTCGAGGCTTTGAAGTGCTTGAAGGCCGAGCTCATGGGGTGGCCTCCGCTTGCAACACCCATGTGTTGTCGCTGTCTTGGCGCAAGCTCAAGTGTTGGGCTTTCAGTGCCGCTTGTGCGTTTTGGCTGGCTTTGTCATCCAAGGTGAGGCCTTGCACGCGCAGAGACGCGTTGGCAAAGTGCAGCTGCGTGGGCACTTGGCCCGTGGGCAACGCCGCTGCGAGGGTGGCCAACAACGGCTCTAAATCGGTGCGGCTGACGTGGCCCGACTTTTGTTGCAGGGCATCCACTTCGCGCTGCATTTGCAAGGGCGCGTCGATGACCAAACTGACGGCTGGGAAGCTGGTTTTCAAAATACGTTGCAGCGCCAATTGCTGTTGATCCAGCGCTGATTTTTCGCGCCACGCCAAAGCATTCAGCCCCACGATTTGCAGCACCGCCAAAGCGGCGACGCCAACGCGCACAGCACGCCATGCGGGGGCATGCGCCAAGGTTTGCCACGCACTTTGCAGTCCACGTTGCAGGCGCTGGCTGCGGCCTTGGGCCCATTCGCCTTGGGCCAAATCCCACGCGGACTGGCTGGCTGCCACCCAGCGTTGGGCCGCACTTTGCAGCACGGGTTGGCGCTGCAACAGGCTTTGTACGCGGGCCACCATGGCGGGTTCGGCGTAGATGTGCAGCGCGGTGTCGTTTTGCACGTCATTCAGTGCGTGAAAAGCGCGCCAAGACGCGGCGTTGGACGGCAGCAGGCTGACGCCTTCGGACTGGGTCAACACGCTGCAGGTTTGGTCAGGTTCGCCCATGACGTGCAGCGCCGGTGTGTCGGTGGGCTGCAACTCGGGCACCAAGCGTTGCACGGTCAAGCCGGCGGCTTGCAGCGGCGCCAGTGCGTCGCGCAGCCAGGTTTTGTCGCACACCGCCACCCAAGTGGTGCCGCCCGTGCGGGCCAAGGCTTGGCTGTCGTGCGGCAGCACAAGGTGCAGTTGTTGCGGATCGTCCAGCAAACGGTCTTCCAGCAAACCGTGCAGCACACTTGTCAAACGGGGGCCGTGGCTGGCAGGGGGCAGTTGGACGCTGAGCCAAGACAGTCGGCTGTGGGGCACCACGGCCACCACCTCGCCAGCATGGGCCGATAGGGTGGCGGCTGCGCCTGTGGCACTGCGCGTCACGCTGTGACCGTCGGAGTGCACATGGGCATAACCGGTGGCGGCGTGGGCAGAGGTGTGAGGCAGGGCAATGATCAACATGAGAACGGTCATTGTAGAGAGCCAGACTCACGCCATATGACAGTTAAGTTACGCTGCTCGCGCTTGACCAACGAGCGTTCTTGCAGCGTGGTTTGCGACATGCGCAAGCGACCTAAGACTTCAAAAAACTGTGTGTTCACGTTGTGGCTGTTTTGCAAGTCGGCGGGGCGTCCTAAGGCTTTGACAAAGTCATCCAACGTGGACCACGGCGTGCGTTCGCGTTGTTGTACCAAGCGCTGCGCGTCGCTCATGCCCAAGCCGGGCACGCTGGCGTACAGCACCTGTTGGCTGGCGGTGTTGACGTTGACCGTGGTGGGTGTGGGCAGCAGCGTGAGGTGAGGTGCCAAGGTTTTCAAGGATGCGGGCGAGAGACCTAACCATGTCAGTTGTGCCACGCGCTGCGGCATGAGGGGCGTGCTGGTGTTGCCGCTGTCAGACGACTTGCGTTGCGCGGCTTGCAGGCCTTGCACCAACAGGCTGAGCTGGCTGGGCGGCACGCCCAAGGCGTCAAACAAGCGCCCAAAGGCCGCGAGGGCGGTTGGGTCGGGTTGATCGCCCTTCATCAAGTTGGTGATGTTGAGGCGGCCTTGCAAGTCGCTGATTTGGCCGGACAAGAACACGTTTTGGGCGAGGTTGTCGTCTTCGCCGCTGTTGCCGGTGGTCACGCTGCCGTCGGGCAGGGCTGCCAAAAAGCTGGACAAACGCGCTTCTTGCAGTGGCACCGCCCACGGCTCGGCCAAGCTGTCGGTGGGCGTGTTGGGGTTGTCGGCGCGGGCATCTTCGCGCAGGATGACGCGGGCCCAATCGAGTGCGCCTGTGAGCAACCAGCGCGCTTGCGAGCGCTGGCGTTCCGCGCTTTCCACTTCGATGGCCCGCCACTGTTGCCACATGGCGCCTGCCGCCAAGGTGGCGACCAAGGCGACGGTGAGCATGGCGGCTAACAAGGCGGCGCCGCGCTGAGGAGCAAGGGGTTGACCGACGGTGCGCATCATGTTTTGGTGTTGCTGAAGTTGGGGCGCACCCAGTCGAGGGTGAGGCGCCCGCGCAGGCCGGTTTGGGCGGGCAGTTCCAACATGAGCCGAATGGCGTCTGGGGTGACGGGCGTCGCACTGGTGTTGGGCAAAGCACCGCCGTTGGACGAAGCGCCGGTTGTGGATGCGCTGCCACCGTCGCCGCTGGACAGTGGGTTGCTCCATGCATTGCCCCTGAAATAGCTGATTTGCCAGAGGTTCAAGGGGAACAAGGTGGTTTCAAAGGCTTGGTCTTCGCTGCTGGGGTTTTGGCCCCAGCGTTCGGCTTGGGTCCACGCTTGTTGCATGCTGGCACGGGTTTGTAAGGCGGGCGATTGCCAGCGCATCCACACGCCTTGGTTGGTGCCTGCTTGTGGGGTGTCGCGGCGCGTCCAAGCGACCACCCACAGGCCTGCGTCGCTGCCGTCGGCGCGCCAAGTGCTGGCACGGCGGGTCAGGCGCAGGGTTTGGCCGTCCCAAGTGACGCCTGCTTCATTCAGGTTGGGCACAGGCTGCAAGGCGTCGAGGTCGGCTTGCCATTGGGCCAGCACGGTTTGCACCACGGCGATTTGGTCCACATGGGTTTGGGTGGTGTTGCGGGTGCGCACAAGCCCATCCAACCCGCGCCAACTCATGCCGGCCATGATGGCCATCAAGGTGATGGCGATGAGCAACTCAATCAGCGTGAAGCCGCGTTGTGTGTTGGTGTTGTGGCGCTGCGAGCCAAACGGGCGGTCAGGCGCCATGCAAGGTGTTCGGTGGTTGCGCGCCATCAGTAGCGCCCCAACACGGTGGTGACCCGAAGGATGGGTGAGTTGTTGCTGAACACTTGGGCGTCCACGCGGCGAAAGGCGGGGTTGGGCGTGGTGCGCACGGTCAGTGCCACGTCGAAGTTGCGTTCGGCTTGCACGCAGGGCACACGCGTGTCGCCCACCCCCGGCATTTGTTGGGCCAAGCGCAGTTGTTGAATGGCGTTGTCCGCGCAGATTTGCCCCAGCAACACATCGGTTTGGCGTTGTGCATTCAGTGTTAGCGCGCCGCTGACTTTGGTGCCCGTCATCAGTGCGAGTGCGACGATGGCGAGGGCGACCAAAACCTCAATCAAGGTGAAGCCTTGCTGCTTTTTCTGAGCTTTCTGGCCTTGATGGGGTGGGTAATTTTTACCTTGGTGCTGTGGTTGTTTGCGTTGTCGATGGCGCGTGGCACTGCTTGGCGTCATGGCATCACCTGAAAGGGGCGTAGCCCGTCGGTGGCGATTCGTAATTGCTGCGCCTTGGCCGTGTTGCCAGGTTCGGCGAGCACCGACAGCGTGATGCTCGCAGGCGCGATGATGGGCTCAGGCCCGAGCACGACCAGAGGGGCGGCGGTTGCTGCGGCCGTGAGGTTTGACGCGCTGGTGTTGACGTGCGCTTGGGTGGTGGGGCTGAGCCACGTTTCTTGGCGGGTGGTCAAGCCGCTGCTGGCGACGGCGCTGGTGATGTCGTAGCCCTCGGCGGTGGTGCGCCAAATCAGCGCCACGCCGCTGGTGCGCGATTGGGCGCGGGCGGCTTCGAGCTGGGCGGTGAGGCGTTGCGCTTCACGTTCGAGTTGGGTTTGGACGCTGTCGCGCATGGCCAAACTCACGCCCGCCATGGCGAAACCGATGATGGCCAGCACCACCAACAGCTCCAACAGGGTCAGGCCGCGTTGGCGTTGCATGACGGACTGGGCCGCGTGCTTTATTGCCAGCTGCCGATGTCGGCGTTTTTGCCTTCGCCGCCGGGTTGGCCATCGGCACCCAAGGAGAGCACGTCGATCTCGCCTTTCACGCCTGGGTTCATGTATTGGTAAGGACGGCCCCAAGGGTCATTGGGCAGCTTGTCGATGTAAGGCTTCCAGTTCAGTGGCGCGGGGCCGGTGGTGGGCTGTACCACCAAGGCTTGCAGGCCTTGTTCAGGGGCGGGGTAGCGCTGGTTGTCCAAGCGGTAGAGCTTGAGGGCTTGCATCAGGTTGCCCACGTCGGTTTTGGCGGCGGTCACGCGGGCGTCGTCTGCGCGGTTGAGCACGTTGGGCACCACGAGCGCGGCGAGCACGCCAATGATGGCGAGCACCACCATCAACTCAATCAGCGTGAAGCCGCGTTGGCTTTGACGTGGGTGTTGGGTGGGGGTGGTTTGGATGGTGTTGGGGAGGATGGTCATCAAGTGGCTCACAAGTTCGCTGTCAAGCATGAATCATAATCCGCGCATGCTTCGCCAACGCCTCTCCTTTGCTGCTGTGTCCTCGCTCTCATTCGGGCGTGGTTTGTCCAATGCTTGGCTGTTGAAGGCCTTGACCGTCGCCGTGTGGGCTGGTGTGGCGTTCAGCGCAGTGAGCTGGGGCTTGCGCTGGTCAGCGGGCGGGCAAGTGCACAGCTCCGCCATGGCCGCCCCGCAAGCTTTGCCTGAGGTGGACACCACGGCAGCCGCGCGCAGCTTAGGCGCTGTGTCTGTGCAAGCAGCGGCAGCGCCCAGCTTAGCGAGTCGTTTTCAGTTGCTCGGCGTTTTGGATGGCGGACCTAACGCAGGCGCTGCCCTCATCGCGGTCGACGGTAAACCTGCCAAACCCTTTCGTGTGGGGGCTGCGGTGGCCGATGGCTTGGTGTTGCAACGCACCGAAGCCAAGCGCGTTAGCTTGGGTGCAGGGATCGATGGATCGTCTGCGTTGACGCTGAATTTGCCAGCTAAGAAGTAAAAAGGCGCTGTCAGCGCCTTTTTCATGTCTGCTGCAGATTAGGTGCTGCAGCTAACGCGCACATCAGCGCTGTAAAAACAAGCGATAAGCGGGGTTGAGGGTTTCTTCGACGAAGGGGTAGCCCAATTCGTCCAAGAACTTGGTGAATACCTTGTTGTCCGCTTTGGGCACTTGCAAGCCCATCAAGATGCGGCCGTAGTCCGCGCCTTGGTTGCGGTAATGGAAGAGGCTGATGTTCCAGCCCGGGCGCATGGCCAGCAAGAACTTCATCAACGCGCCGGGACGCTCGGGGAACTCAAAACGCAAGATGCGTTCTTCGTGCGCGAGCGACGAGTGGCCGCCCACCATGTGGCGGATGTGCTCTTTGGCCAGTTCGTCGTGCGTGAGGTCAATCGAATCGAACCCGCTTTTGGTGAAATGGCCCGCAATCTTGCTGCTTTCGCCTTTCACGCCCGTCGTCAAACCCACAAACACATGGGCTTTCGCTTGGTCGCTCATACGGTAATTGAACTCGGTCACATTGCGGGGCGATTTGCTGCCGCCAAAGCTGGGCAGCTTGCCAATCAGCTCGCAAAAGCGGCGCAGGCTGCCAGGTTGCTCGGGAATGGTCACGGCAAACAAGGCTTCGCGTTCTTCACCCACTTCGGCGCGCTCGGCCACAAAGCGCAGGCGGTCGAAGTTCATGTTCGCGCCGCACAAAATGGCGGCGTAGGTTTCGCCCTTGGTCTTGTGCTCGGCCACGTATTGTTTGATCGCGGCGACGGCCAACGCGCCTGCCGGCTCGACGATGCTGCGGGTGTCCACAAACACGTCTTTGATGGCGGCGCACACGGCGTCGGTGTCCACCGTGATGTAGCTGTCGACCAAGTTTTTGGACACGCGGAACGTCTCTTCGCCGACCAACTTCACGGCAGTGCCGTCGGAGAACAAGCCCACGTCGTTGAGCGTGACGCGCTTGCCTTTGGCCACCGACTGCATCATGGCCGACGAGTCGTCCATTTGCACGCCAATCACTTTGATTTCGGGGCGCACGGCCTTGATGTAGTTGGCCACGCCCGCAATCAGGCCGCCGCCGCCGATGGCGACAAACACGGCATCTAGGTTGTGAATGTTCAAGCCTTGCAGCTGGCGCAGCATTTCCATGGCAATCGTGCCTTGGCCGGCGATGACATCGGGGTCGTCAAAGGGGTGCACAAAGGTCATGCCGTTTTTCTTTTCCAACATGGCCGCGTGTTGGTAGGCGTCGGAATAGCTCTCGCCCGCCAACACCACCTCGCCACCCAAAGCCTTAACGGCTTCAATCTTCACGCTGGGCGTGGTGGTGGGCATGACGATCACGGCCTTGGTGCCCAAGCGGCTGGCCCCCAACGCCACGCCTTGGGCGTGGTTGCCCGCTGAGGCGCAAATGACGCCTTTCTTCAGCTGGGCGGGCGTGAGGTGCGCCATCTTGTTGTAGGCGCCGCGCAGCTTGAAGCTGTGCACAGGTTGCTGGTCTTCGCGCTTGAGGAGCACGGTGTTGTGCAAACGGCGACTGAGGTTTTTCGCCACTTCCAGCGCTGACTCAACGGCCACGTCGTACACGCGGGCGGTCAAGATTTTTTTCAGGTAATCGGCGGGCTGCAGGGCGCGGGGCTTTGGGGTGCGGGTAGACATGCCCTAATTGTCTCTTATGAAAAAATCAGGCTTGCGAATGCACGCAGGCGAAAAAAAACCCCGAGTTTTACAACTCGGGGCTGAATCCACTTTTGAGGGTGGAGGAGACAAGCCTCTAGTGTATACATTTTCTGTTGCAGTGCAACATTTGTCAGACAATTGCGCATCAATTTTTAGGAGAAAAACATGGAATGCACCGTCAGCTGGACCGGCAACTCAGGCACCCGCTCAGGCATGGGTTTTGTGGCAGAAACTGGCAGCGGCCACGTTGTGGCGATGGATGGCGCGCCCGATGCGGCGAAGCCCGAAAACGGTGGCCAAAACTTGGCACCGCGCCCCATGGAGATGTTGTTGGCTGGCACAGGCGGCTGTACCGCTTACGACGTGGTGCTGATTTTGAAGCGCGGTCGCCACGACGTGCGTGGCTGCAGCGTGAAGATCAGCAGCGAGCGCGCTGACGTGGACCCCAAGGTGTTCACCCAGATCAACATGCACTTCACCGTGACTGGCAAAGCCATTCCCGCTTTGGCTGTGGAGCGCGCCATCGCCATGAGCCATGACAAATACTGCTCCGCCAGCATCATGTTGGGCAAAACAGCCGAGATCACCACCAGTTTTGAGGTGGTGGAGGTCTAAGAAGAAAGTAAACCCAGACGGCGAAGTTCTTTGTCCATCAGCTCAATGGTGTTGAAGAACAACTCGCAAGCTGGGTTGGCGGCCAGCAGGTTTTCTAAAAAAATATGCGCGTCGTGCATGTACTCGTGCACCAGCGCGTTGCGAAGCCCTCTTCATTGCTTGGGCGTGCTCAGGCAGATACAACAAGCTCATAGCACCACGCCAGTCTCGCGTGCAACGCGCATCACGGGTGCGTCTGGCGTTGCGCCATCTTTCAGTATCACATCAATTTTGCGGTCCCCTAAACGGCGAATCAGTGCGACGTAAAGGCTTCCTATGGCGGTCACGCGGCTGTCAAGTTGACGTGATGTTTCAAACAGCAAGTCAATGTCACCGCCACGTAGTGCGTCGTTGGTGCGTGAGCCAAACAGGGTGACGCGCGCATCCTCACCCAACACCTGTTGCGCTGCTTGTTTGATGGCTTGGACTTGATCGCTATTGAGTCGCATGCCACTACTTTAAACCCGATGTGCCACGCCCGTCATCACTTTGGCGGCCAACTTCATCAGGCCTTTGACGGGGGCGGGTAATTCGGCAGCGCCTGCCGCCAGCGCTTCTTGTGCGTGACGCGCTTCATCGGCCTTCATGGTGGCCACGATGGCGCGTGAGGCGCTGTCTTTCTCGGGCAATCGGTGCAGATGGCTTTGCAAATGCGCTTCGACTTGGCGCTCGGTTTCGACCACAAAACCAAGGCTAATGCGATCGCCGCCCAGCTTGGCTGCCGCATAGCCAATACCGAATGCACCCAAATACCAAAGCGGGTTCAGCCAGCTGGTGCGCCCGCCTAGCTCCTTCAGGCGCTCTTCGGTCCATGCCAAATGGTCGGTTTCTTCATCACAAGCCTCGGTGAGGTGCTGGCGCAACGCGCCATCGCGTGTGGCCAGTGCTTGGGCTGTATACAAGGCTTGGGCACAGACCTCGCCGACATGGTTGACCCGCATCAAGGCGGCAGCTTCGCGCTTTTCGGCTTCAGACATGAGCGGGGCCATGGCGCCGCTCAAGGGTGAGCCTGTTGCGTGGCTTGGGTTTGCACGTTTAGCGTGATGGTGGGCAAACACGGTGCGCAGAGCACTGTCAGCGGCAATTAGAAGAGCGTCCATGTTATTGAGTTTAAATCCGTCAATACCTAATGACGTTGTTTAAGGGTTTCTGTATTTGTGGCGTATTTCCTAGGGTTTGCCATGTAGAGAGACCCGCTTTGTTGCATCAAAGCAACATGGAAACCCTATTTTTAGACTTTGTCGTGGAATCTTGCCGAGCTGTCTGGTTCAATAGCGCCAACTTCCCGAAAACGGAGGTTGGCTCTGGAAAGTCTGGAGCCCCTGTTCAAACCTTGGAGAACCTTGAAATGAAAAAAACCCTCGTTGCTATCGCCGCTTTGGCCGCTTTCGGCGCACAAGCTCAATCTTCTGTCACCATCGACGGTGGTGTTGACGCTGGCTACCAAGCCATCGATTACAAAGGCAATAAAGTTAACGGCATCGCTGGTAACGGTTCTAGCACTTCACAAATCAACTTCCGTGGCGTTTCTGACGTCGGCGGTGGTATCAAAGCTGACTTCCGCGTCGAGACAGACTGGAACATGGGCTTTAACCGTGCCAACTCTGGCGCTGCTAACGTTGACGCTAACGGCACTAACGCTGCCGCTGGCACATTCGGCAACGGCGAAATCCGTGCTGGTATTGGTGGTAACTTCGGTCGCGTTGATATGGGTGTTGTTAACTTCAACGGTTTGACAACATACCTGACAGGCCAACCTTTCAGTACAGCCATCGGTGGCGGCTACGGCTCCATTGCACGTGTCAACCAAGACGGTTCTTTGGTTCGTTCTGACAACTCTTTCAAATACACATCGCCGACCATGGCTGGCTTGAACGTGACTGTTTACCAAGCTAACAAGCAAACTAAAGGCGCTAACGCGACAGACAACTTCAGTTCTACACTCGGTCGTTCCGATTTGGCTGGCTCGAAAGAATTTGGCGTGAACTACGCTAACGGCCCAATCGCCGCTTCTTACAGCACTCTGAAGCAAGACAACGTTGGTGTGACAGCCTCTACTACTGCTGGTACAACAGTGAACACTTTGAACACTTTGGGTGCTAACTACACCATGGGTGCCGCTAAGTTCTTCTTGTTGAACCAAACCAACAAAACTGACACCAACAGCGTGAACACTGCTTACACAACTGTGTCTGCAACATACACAATGGGTAACTACGTGTTCATGGCTCAAACTGGTTCTTTGAAGAACAAGTTGACAGATAAGAAGTCGAACATCACAGGTTTGGGCGTTGACTACAACTTGAGCAAAACAACTGCTTTGTACGTTCGTTCTGAGTCGATCAAAGACGACGCAGCCGTTGTTGCTATCACAGGCTTCACAGCAGCTACCGGCAACGTGACTCGTACACGTACAGCTGCTGGTCTTCGCGTTGCTTTCTAATCCCTACGCTGGCTTAGCCAGTTAAGGATTTAAAAAGTCTAAAACCCCATCACTCGCAAGAGTGGTGGGGTTTTTTATCGCCTGTACGAAAACCCTAATTTAAGGTTTTCTGTTTTGACTAGAAAAATTGGCAAAATTAGAAAAACCTTAATTTAAGGATTTCTAGATGGCCAACAAAAAAACGCTTGATGCTCAACTGGTGCAGTTGGTCACGGACATGGGGCACTATGACGTGCTCCAAAAGCTAACAAACGAGCAAGAGCGTTTGGTCATGGCGAATGTATACATGTGGTGGCGCGATGCACGACAAGTAGATGGGTACTTGGATGAGTGCTACAAGCAGCACAACATCACACACAACAAAACGCGAGATGGTTTGAATTTCAATCCATTGCTCAAGCTGTGCACATCAGGCAATATTTCAAGCAACGACCTAACCACATGGTCAAAAGCGTTGAAGGTGCTGCACAAAGACTTTGAAGCACACCCTCGACATTACGCCCATGACCCAATTGGCAGCTTGTGTCACTTCATCAAGCAAAAAGGCGGTAAGACTGGGTTGGCTGGTTATCACTTCGAAGCAGGTGATGAGGAGGATTTGGCGCTAGCAGACGTTGGACTTTATACGCTGCACGAAACCGAGTTTTTACCAGCACTGCAACAAGCGGCGCGGAAGCACTTTGATGCAAAACCTCAAGCATCCATTGCATTGCCAGCATTGCAAACAACAGAAGATGGGTACAGCGTTGTTATTGTTAAAAAGCAAGGCAATGGCTACGCATTGGTTGGCACAGCGAATGACATAAAGTTAATCGATAAGGCATTGGTCGCAACATATCAAAGTGATTTTGAAGCGTTGCCAATCACCATGCGTGTTGTACTGGAGCCGCTGCACATTTTGAATGTCCCTAAAACTCTGGCAAGCAGCACAGACAAGTTGATCGAGGCAAGTAACTTGATTGATGCATGGGACCCGAAGCGACGCAAAGAAAAAGCCTACAAGCGATTAACGTATGTAGCTGACCAGCGGCAGTTTTTGTTAAGCAACATGCAAGTGGATGCAGGCGTTGTTGTCAAAGCAAAACCCAAAAGCGAAGTCATCACTCGCAAACATGGTGACTTGTTTTTGAACAACAGCACGAGACAGTCTGTTGAAGTTCGTTTGCTGCACCAAGGCGCATTCAATCTGTTCAAGCCGTCTGCTGAGCAAAAATTCAAAAACGTACCAGCAGGTTTTCTTGCTGGCTGTTATGTGGACTTGGAGACCAAGCTGGATATTGAATCGGCGGAGGGCGTGACTGAGGCAGACATCAAGCAGCACACAACAAACCTTCAACATCCACCACTCTCATTCATGCCTTTTCACAAAGCGTTTGGCGATGCGAGAGTGCAGGCGATTAACAAGACCAAACGCATAAAACCAGAATGGCAAGCAACGGTTGATTTGGATTGGCTGCGATTTGCGAGCACAGAGTTTTTTGACAAGTGGATTGTTGAGTATGGCAAGAAGTCCACTCGCCCAGTTAACAAAACACTTGGCCTAGCTCTAGCTTCGAGTGCAATCACCATTGCGTACGAGTTTGATGATGAGTTTGGGTTTGACAATCTAAAGCGAATTGCACTGCCCAACAAGTCGGCAAAAGGAGTCGTTGAGTTATTGATGCGATCTGCGGACTTTGCATTTGTCGTTCGGCAAATTGCAGATTTGAACGTAGTAGGCGATATTGAACTGATTGCTGATAGCGATGCTTTGGTGTTGAAGTTTGAAACGACAGCAAGCAGCTATGAGTGCTGGATTCCTGCTTGCAATGAAAAAGGTGAACGCAGCAGCGTGCATTTCAATGCATACGAGGTTGTGCAGAGCGACACTTTCAAAATACACATTGACCCCGAAGACGACGTGCCCGAGCCCACGGCAGAAGAAATGGAATTGATCAGGGCAAACATTGCGAGAGTCAAACTTAAAAAGCAAAAAGACAAGAAGAAGGCCAAGCGATGAAACAGCCCGATAACTTTGTTTTGGCTGGGCCCCATGACTATGCGATTTACTTGCCTGCTGTAAATCCCGAATATGCGGATGTGGTCAACACAACTGTGACAGCCAATCGTCTACTGCCACCAAATTTTGATATCAGTGACTTAGAGTTTTGGACTGGCAATAGCAAGTTGTGGAATCACAAATTCTTGCTGCACTCGATTGGTGGTTACAAAGTTGGCACTGATACACGTGGCTCGCTGTTCAGCAAGAAAGCTGATGACTTTTGCATGGTGGGCGACAGTGGTGGATTCCAAATTGGCAAAGGCAGCTTGAATGGTTTGATCAATTTGCACGAAGGCATAACGGGTGAGCAAGCTGTTGCGGGTTGGAAGGACAACTACGACACGAAGATTTGGATCATTGATTGGCTAGAGCAATACTGCACGTATGCGATGACACTGGATATGCCGCTATGGGCAAGTTTGCCGAGCAACACCAAATCCCCATTTCACAACTGTACCGATGAGCAACTGTTGGCAATGACGCTGGATAACTTGGCGTTGATTGACAAAGAGAAGCAAGGGCGCACCAAATGGCTCAACGTGGTGCAGGGCACAACCCCAGAAAACACATTGGCTTGGTGGAATGGCGTTAAACAATACAGGTTTGGTGGATGGGCGTTAGCAGGAACAGCGGGTTGGAGAGGTGGACTGTTCAACATGTTGACCATCATTTTCACAATGCGTGATGACGATGCGTTTGAACGTGATTTGAATTGGTTGCATGTGTTGGGTGTCTCGCAACCTAAATGGGATGTTTTTTTGACCGCAATTCAAAACGGGTTGCGTAAGCGAAATCCGAAGCTGCAAATTAGCTGCGATAGTGCCTCGCCGTTTTCAAGTGCTGGTGCAAGGGATGAGTATGCAATTCCCCCTGCACTTGGCCCGAATGAAAGCGATTGGACTGTTCGGTACGAATCCATTAAAGCTACAAAGAGCTATGCAGAACCTACAAACAAAATCCCATTTCCTGTGCACTCACCTCTTGGCAGGCAGTTGTACATGCATCACATAGTAGTTAATGACAGCGAGTTTGCTGGACGACGAATTGATTTGCTTTCCAACATGTTGCTGGCTAACAGCAACACGTGGGTCTATTTGGATGCTGGGCGAAGGGCAAACAAATTGGCGTTTGGTGGCGGTAGAAAAAACTTGCCACCCGATTACGCACAAGTCATTGACGTGATTGAAGATGCGTTTTCGGCGAGAGACTGGCGCAGTGTGCTTGATGTCAACAAGGCACTGCTTGACCGTGTTGCGCCGTGAAACAAAAACCTTAATTTAAGGTTTTCAAACCAATTCAACTCCTTTGTACGAAACAATATGAGCATCAAAAAACAGACGATTGTTCGCTTTAGGTTAGATGCAATCCCAAACTTGCCAGAAATAATATGGGCTGAAATCGATGAGTACAGCGGTGAAGAGTGGGAACTTCCGCAAAACCCCGAATCATTGGAATCGCTTATTGGTAAAGCAGAATCGGATAGGCTGTATGCGATAAAGAGCAGCGCCGAATGTAATGTGCAGTTACGTGAGGCACTGAGCCCACACTTAATGAGTAATGATAATCAGGCTCGACTTTTAGCTATTGAGTGGGTGGTCTACGATTGGGGACATGTTCGTGGGAAAAGTGAAAAGCACGAAAAATGGCCTGAGCAGCTAAAGAGGTTTGAACCAGATGTGATCAATGATTTCATCAGTGCAAATTACCAAAATCGCATTGCATCTTGGAGCAAGGTGCTGGGATTTGCAGACAGTAGCAATTACGCAATCTACGATGCTCGTGTAGCAATGTCGCTGAATGCAATTTTGGACAATACAAGCTACAAGTACCGTTTTTATATGCCTCCGCCAAGCTCTACAAAACTATCTGGCTTGTTCAGTAATATCAAAAATCATGTCGCAGGGCATTACGCTGGTAAGCAACCTACGTACTTAGGTTACTTTGACTACATGGACTTGCTCAATGCATTTGTCGAAAGGGGGCTTGCTCTAAGCGTACTTGAAGCAGAAATGAGATTGTTTGCACACGGGATGACTTTTGCACAACGATACGCAGAAAAACATAATTTGCCTTACCAAAATTGAAGGCTTAGTTTTAAACAAACCACAACGTGTATCAAATCAACTCGACAGCGTTACGTTTCATATCGTCGTTCACGTCAATGTATTTTTGAGTGACAGCGATGCTGCGATGACCTGCAAGTGATGCCAGCACACGAACGCCAATTCCTTTGCTGGCTAGGTTAGTTATGAAGCTTCGGCGCATGGTGTGGCTGCTGGCGCCTGAAATGCCAGCTTGCTTAAACAGCCAGAAAAAATGCTGCGTCAGTACATTCGCACTAAAGCCTTTGCGTCCAGCAGTCACAAACAACGGCTCTTTTGCATTGGTTGGCATACGCAGGGCAAGATAGCTCTGCAGTTCATCTTGGAGCTTTTGCGAAATGAACACGGTGCGGGGATGACGACCTTTGGTCTGTTCAGCACTCAGTCTAATTTCGGCTTTAACAGTGCCATCCGCATTCATTACGTCACTGACTTTCAAACTGGCAATTTCACCAACCCGCATGCCCGACCAGTAGCCAGTTAGCAGCATGACGCGATTGCGAAGTGCAAATTTACGTGTTGTGATGTGGGCAAGAACTTGGTCTAGTTCTGCTGGGGTGAGTGTTTTAGCTTGTGCCCCTGATGGCCAGTCCAAATTCCCCCACCCGTGGCCACCCCAAATTCCCCCAGGCAGCGCAGCTAGATTATGACGTTTCAGGCTGGATGGCCAAGCGTGCCGCCGCCTCCTTGAGCCTGTAGCTCTTACCCTCAAACTCC
>CAUPRM010000015.1:0-34745 GCA_963513725.1 uncultured Limnohabitans sp.
CACCAAAATAGCGCCGTCCATTTGAGCAGCGCCAGTGATCATGTTTTTCACATAGTCGGCGTGACCAGGACAGTCCACGTGTGCGTAGTGACGAGCTTCTGTCTCGTACTCAACGTGGGCAGTGTTGATCGTGATACCGCGAGCTTTTTCTTCGGGAGCCGCGTCAATTTGGTCGTAAGCCTTCGCTTCGCCGCCAAACTTGGCCGACAGGATCGTGGTGATCGCTGCAGTCAAGGTTGTTTTGCCGTGGTCAACGTGGCCAATCGTGCCGACGTTCACGTGCGGCTTGGTACGTTCAAATTTTCCTTTTGCCATTTCTTTTCTCCAAAGAGCAGTGCCCGTGTACAGGTTTTATGTCTGCACGATGCTGCTGATTCGCCCCGCACGGGTGACAGGGCGGCGCATCGTCGCAGACAGGGGCCGCTTGACGCAGCCCCATGGGGTTTATTTACTTGGCACGTGCCGCAACAATGGCTTCAGCAACGTTACGAGGCGCTTCAGCGTAGTGCTTGAATTCCATCGTGTAAGTTGCACGGCCTTGCGACATCGAACGCAGCGTGGTTGAGTAGCCGAACATTTCAGACAATGGCACTTCAGCTTTAATTGCTTTACCGCCACCGACCATGTCGTCCATACCTTGCACCATGCCGCGACGTGAGGACAAGTCGCCCATCACGCTACCAGCGTAGTCTTCAGGTGTCTCAACTTCCACAGCCATCATGGGCTCCAGAATCACGGGGCCAGCTTTACGGCAACCTTCTTTGAAACCAAAGATGGCAGCCATTTTGAAAGCCATTTCGTTCGAGTCCACATCGTGGTACGAACCGAAGTGCAAGGTGACCTTGACGTCAACGACTGGGTAGCCAGCCAACACGCCTTGACCCAACGCTTCGATCACGCCTTTTTCAACCGCAGGGATGTATTCGCGAGGAACCACACCACCCTTGATCGCGTCAACGAACTCGAAGCCTTTGCCAGCTTCTTGAGGCTCAACCTTGAGCACCACGTGACCATACTGGCCTTTACCGCCAGACTGACGCACGAACTTGCCTTCAGCATCTTCAACGGTCTTGCGGATGGTCTCGCGGTAAGCCACTTGAGGCTTGCCCACGTTGGCTTCCACGCCGAATTCGCGCTTCATGCGGTCGACAATAATTTCCAAGTGCAATTCGCCCTGACCACCAATGATGGTCTGGCCAGATTCTTCGTCGGTTTGCACGCGGAAAGAAGGATCTTCTGCAGCCAAACGCGACAAAGCCATGCCCATTTTTTCTTGGTCAGCTTTTGTCTTTGGCTCAACAGCTTGGCGAATCACGGAGTCAGGGAACACCATGCGCTCCAAGGTGATCACGGCTGCTGGATCGCACAAAGTCTCACCCGTGGTCACGTCTTTCAAACCCACGCAAGCAGCGATGTCGCCGGCACGGATTTCGTCGACTTCTTCACGGTTGTTGGCGTGCATCTGCACGATACGACCGATACGCTCTTTCTTGCCACGCACAGGGTTGTAGACGGTGTCGCCCTTTTTCAGGACGCCCGAGTAAACGCGCACGAATGTCAACTGACCCACAAATGGATCGGTCATCAATTTGAATGCCAAGGCGGAGAACTTCTCGTTGTCATCCGCTTTACGGATCACTTCTTTTTCGTCTTCGTCAAAGCCCTTGATAGCTTTCACGTCCAACGGAGAAGGCATCAATTCAAGCACTGCATCCAACATACGTTGAACGCCTTTGTTCTTGAACGCTGTACCGCACAACATGGGCTGAATTTCGCTGTTGATGGTACGAACGCGCAGACCGTGTGTGATCTCTTCTTCGGTCAAGTCACCCTCTTCGAGGTACTTGTTCATCAACTCTTCAGAGGCTTCAGCCGCAGCTTCCACCATCTTTTCGCGCCACTCTTTAGCCAATTCCACCAAGTCAGCGGGAATCTCTTCGAAAGTGAACTTCATACCTTGAGACGCTTCGTCCCAAATGATGGCTTTCATTTTGCGGAGGTCAACCACGCCGGTGAAGTTTTCTTCAGCGCCGATTGGGATCACGATTGGCACTGGATTGGCCTTCAGGCGCAATTTCATTTGCTCAACAACTTTGAAGAAGTTGGCACCCGTACGGTCCATCTTGTTCACAAAGGCCAAACGTGGCACTTTGTACTTGTTAGCTTGACGCCACACGGTTTCGGATTGGGGCTGAACGCCACCCACCGCACAGTAAACCATGCAAGCACCGTCGAGCACGCGCATGGAACGCTCGACTTCAATCGTGAAGTCAACGTGGCCAGGGGTGTCAATGATGTTGATGCGGTGGTCAGCGAAAGAGCCATCCATGCCCTTCCAGAAACAAGTGGTGGCAGCAGAAGTGATCGTGATGCCACGCTCTTGCTCTTGCTCCATCCAGTCCATGGTGGCAGCGCCATCATGCACTTCACCGATCTTGTGGTTCACACCGGTGTAAAAAAGAATACGCTCTGTCGTGGTGGTCTTACCAGCGTCAATGTGCGCTGAAATACCAATATTGCGATAGCGCTCAATGGGGGTATTGCGAGCCATTTTTTACCTTTGAATTTAGAAGCGGAAGTGGCTAAACGCCTTGTTGGCTTCGGCCATGCGGTGAACTTCGTCACGCTTTTTCATAGCACCGCCACGGCCTTCAGAGGCTTCCAGCAACTCGTTAGCCAAGCGCAAAGCCATGGACTTTTCGCCACGCTTGCGAGCGGCTTCTTTGAGCCAACGCATGGACAAAGCCAAGCGACGCACAGGACGCACCTCAACAGGCACTTGGTAGTTAGCGCCACCCACACGGCGGGACTTAACTTCCACCATAGGCTTGACGTTGTTGATAGCAACGGAGAACAACTCGACAGGGTCTTTGCCCGACTTTTGTTCGATTTGCTCCAGAGCACCATAAATGATGCGCTCAGCAACCGCTTTTTTGCCGCCTTCCATGATCACGTTCATGAATTTAGACAGCTCGACATTGCCGTACTTTGGATCCGGCAGAATTTCACGTTTAGGGACTTCGCGACGACGTGGCATATTTCACCTCTTATTTGCTTCAGTTGGCATCTTCTTAAGACACCGCAAAAACCATTTTGGTTTTCACTTACTCGACCCACAGCGGGTCACTACGCCGATTCACCGCGCCACGCGGGAAACAGCACCTGTTTAGTCAAAAGACCGGTTGCTTACTTAGCCTTAGGCTTTTTAGCGCCGTACTTAGAACGCGATTGCTTGCGATCTTTCACGCCTTGCAAGTCGAGCGAACCGCGCACGATGTGGTAACGCACACCTGGCAAGTCTTTCACACGACCACCGCGCACGAGCACAACGCTATGTTCTTGCAAGTTGTGGCCTTCACCGCCGATGTACGAAATGACTTCGAAACCGTTGGTCAAGCGAACTTTAGCAACTTTACGCAGCGCAGAGTTAGGCTTTTTAGGTGTCGTTGTGTAGACACGGGTACAGACGCCGCGGCGTTGCGGCGAGTTTTGCATCGCAGGGCTTTTGGACTTAGTCGTTTCGACTTCGCGCCCCTGACGCACCAGTTGATTGATGGTTGGCATTGAAAAACGTCCCTAAACGTTTGAATTAAAAAAGAAAACGTGAATCCCTTCGGAAATTCCGAAAAGCCTTCTAGTGTATCAGCATCCGACGAGACGGGTTATTTCACCCAAAGTCGTACCGAATCCCAGGCGCGGCCGACGAATCCAGCCTGCTCGACAGCCTCCAACGCAACCAAAGGCACATCGACCAAAGGCTTCTGATCGAGCGTGACTTTGAGGCTGCCCACCACTTGGCCGCGATTGAAAGGCGCCAGCAGAGGCTCGGGGCGAGCCACTTGGGTTTGCAGTCGCCCACCGGCACCCGCAGGCACCGCCACAACGATGGGCGAGAAACGGCCCAGCTTGAGCGAACTACCACGCCCCTTCCAGACCGCAGGCGTCACCACCGCTTGGCCGCCCTCAAACAATTTCACAGCATCAAACGCGGTGTAACCCCAGTTCAGCAGCTTTTGCGATTCCGTGGCACGCGCGTTCTCGCTAGACGCACCCAACACAATCGACAACAAACGACGCGGCCCAACACCGGGCGCATCACGCTTGGCCGTGGCGATCAAGCAAAAACCTGCCGCATCGGTGTGGCCGGTTTTCAGTCCGTCCACGCTCGGATCACGGAACAACAACAAATTGCGGTTGCTTTCGTTCGACGCGGGCGTCCCGGCATAACGGTATTTTTTGATGGCGTAATAGCCCACGTACTCGGGGAAGTCTTGCATCAGACGACTGGCCAACACGCCCAAATCACGCGCCGTGGTGGTGTGGCCGGGCTCGGTCAACCCTTCGGGATTTTTGTAACCCGTGGCGTTCATACCCAACGCTTTGGCTTGTGCATTCATCATTTGCACAAAATGCTCCGCCGTGCCGCCGACACCTTCGGCCAATGCCATCGTGGCGTCATTGCCCGACTGAACAATCATGCCTTTGATCAAATCTTCAACGGGCACTTTCATCTTGGGGTCAATGAACATGCGCGAACCTGGCATCTTCCAAGCGCGCTCGCTCACGGGCATGGTTTGTTGCAGGTTGATCTTTTTGGATTTCAACGCATCAAACACCAAATAAGCGCTCATCAATTTGGTCAACGACGCTTGCTCAATCGGCTTGTCGGCATCCAACTCGGCCAGCACTTGCTGCGCGGTGACGTCGATCAACAAATAAGAGCGGGCAGCAATTTCAGGCGGCTGAAGCACTTGAGCCTGCGCGCTGAAAACGGCCCCAAAGCCGATCAAACAGACAAAAAAGAAGGTGCGCAAAGTGCGTGTCATGGAAATTCCGAGTTGATTGAGGCCGCAACACACCAGTTTGCAGCAATGAGAAAGTCTGTATTGGGCGCCAAATCAAGGCAACTTGGCGCTTGTTCAGGTCATCAAATGCGCTTGACGCGCTCAAGCCTGCAAGTGGCGAACGACCAAATTCTTGAGAAGCGGCAATTGTCCATGAAAGAAATGACCACCGCCGGGCACCACCGTGACGGGCAAACTCTGCGGACGGGCCCAATCCATCACCGAAGCCAAAGACACGGTGTCGTCTAACTCGCCGTGCACCACCAAGGTTTTGTCGTGCAAATCAGGATGCACAGGCGCCACCGTGAAACGCTGAGCCGCCGTGCCAACCAACACCACCTTGTCGATCGTGCGATGGGCACATAACGCCGCCAAGGCATGGCTGGCCACAAACGAGCCGAACGAAAACCCTGCGATCGCCAACGGCCCCTCGGGTGCCACTTGGGCCACCACGCGCAACATGTCACGCGCTTCGCCAGCGCCTGCATCGTGCTCACCGGCGGAAGCACCTACGCCTCGAAAGTTAAAGCGCACCACGGTCCAGCCGCATTGCACAAACGCACGCGCCAAGGTTTGCACCACCTTGTTGTCCATGGTGCCGCCGAACAAAGGGTGCGGATGCGCCACGATGGCAACGCCGCGCGACACACCCGCGGGCTCGTCACGCAAAGCCTCGATCGCCCCAGCTTCGCCGTCTAGCGTGATTTTTTGTGTTTGAGCGTTCATAGCGCGATCTCAGCGGCCCACGTTGGCAGGCACCAACAAGCGCTCCACCACTTGGCCGTTCTTCAGGTGGCTTTCCACGATCTCGGCCACATCGGTTTTGTCCACAAAGCTGTACCAAACGCCCTCGGGGTAAACCACCGCGACAGGGCCGCCCGCGCAGCGGTCCAAACAGCCCGCTTTGTTCACGCGGACGCCGCCGGGCCCCGCCAAACCAGCGGCTTTGACTTCCGATTTGCATTGCTCAAACGCGGCTTGTGCGCCTTGCTGACCACAGCAAGACTCACCGTTCTCGCGTTGGTTCAGACAGAAAAAAATGTGATGCTTGTAATAAGAGGCTTGTGTCATGCCGTGATTCTAGATTTCCCCATGACGCTCTCGGCTGACGCGCGCCAATGCCCACACCAAAACCGCATAAGGCCACAACCAACCAAACCACTGCACCAAGCCATGAAACCGGATGAAACGCCCTAACTCCCACGTGTGTAAAACCTGCGCAAAGTAAGCGCTTTCAGGCGATTGGTTCAGCACACTTTGCTGCACCACCAAGATCAGCAACAAAAAGGCCGCGCAGGTGCGGGCAGGCAAAGTGGCAAACACCAGCGCCAGCACAAACCCCAAGCCCCAGCCCAGCACCACCGGCAAGCTCAGCCACATCCAAGCGTTCACGGGGCCATACGTCAAGGCAGCGGACAAAGCACTCATGACCAAGCCCACCACGACCACCCACATGGCGTAGACGATCCGTTGCCCAGCGTGACGAATCACACCGAACCCCAGCAAACAAGGAATCAGCAAGCCCAGCATCACGCACAGCAACTCAGCGCCGGGCAGCAAAGGCTCCAACTCGAAGGCACGCAGGGGAATCCAGTCGGCAAACGGTGTGGCATCAAACGCACTGGTCAGCGCATCTTCCACCCGCTCCCACACTTGGCCCAGTCCCAAAGGCACAGCGACAGGAAAGAGCAACGCCACCGGCCACATGGCCATCAGCACCAAGGCCATGTGGGCATCGCGCACAAACCAGCGCGAGCGAAATTGGCTCCAACGGTGCAACAGCCCCATCTGCTCCAGCCCACTCGCCAACACCGCCCCCATCCAGCCGCCCGCTATGTTGAGCAGCAAATCCACTTGTGAGGGCACGCGCGCAGGCAAATAGCTCTGCAGCCCCTCCATCGTCAAAGACAACAAAGCCGCCGCCAAGGTCGCGGGCCACACCACGGCACCACGCCATCCCATGCGCATGCGCATGCCGCTCAGAGTCAAGAAAAAGCCTAAAGGCGCGTAGCCCAACACGTTAGAGGCCACATCAAACCAGGTCCAGTATTTCGGCCACGGCGCCCCCAGAAATGCCCAAGGCGCAATGCCTTGGTCGCGCCACTGGTCAAACGGATACAGACTGGCGTAGACGATCAACGCCACGCACAGCTGCGACAAAGGCCATGCCGAAGTCTTACGCATGGGCCCGCTTTCCCTTTAGAAGGGTTTGACCACCACCAAGATCACCGCCACGGTCAACAGCACCACGGGGACCTCGTTGAACCAGCGGTACCAAACGTGACCGCGCGTGTTGGCATGCGCCTCAAATTTACGCAACAACAGCCCGCAGCCGTGGTGGTAGCCCAGCGCCAGCAACACCACCGTCAACTTGGCGTGCATCCAACCGTTGCCAGGCCCTTTGCCAATGCCATAGCCCAACCAAAGCACGAGGCCCAAGCCCACCGCAGGCACCATCAACAAGGTGGTGAAGCGCATCAACTTACGCGCCATCAGCATCAAGCGCGCCTCTTCGGCCACCGACTCGACAGGCACTTGCGCCAAATTGACAAAAATTCGGGGCAAATAAAACAAACCGGCGAACCAGCTGGCCACGAAAACGATGTGAAAGGTTTTGATCCAAAGCATGACGGCAGTTTAGCCGTGCTCACAGACGACAGCGATACGCCAAGGCTTAAGGCACAATTTTGGGCATGCAACACCCATTCGCCTCATTCCCCGCCAATCGCCCTCGTCGTCTGCGCCGTGACGACTTCACCCGCCGCTTGGTGCGCGAACACGCGTTGAGCGTGAACGACTTGATCTACCCCGTCTTCGTGCTCGAAGGCGAAAAGCGCCGTGAGGCCGTGGGCTCCATGCCCGGCGTCGAGCGCCTGAGCTTGGACTTGCTGCTGCCTGTGGCCGAAGAATGTGTGAAGCTGGGCATCCCCGTGATGGCCTTGTTCCCCGTCATCAGCGGTCACCTCAAAACACCCGATGGCATTGAGGCCACCAACCCCGACGGTTTGGTGCCGCATGTGGTGCGCGAGCTCAAAAAGCGCTTCCCCGAACTCGGCGTGATGACCGACGTGGCGCTGGACCCCTTCACCAGCCACGGCCAAGACGGCTTGCTGGACGAGACAGGCTACATCTTGAACGACGTCACCACCGAGATGCTGGTCAAACAAGCCATGACCCAAGCCGACGCAGGCGTGGACATCGTGGCACCCAGCGACATGATGGATGGCCGCATCGCGGCCATTCGCCAAGCCCTCGAAGCGAAGGGCCACATTCACACCCGCATCATGGCCTACAGCGCCAAATACGCCAGCGCGTTTTACGGCCCCTTCCGCGATGCGGTCGGCTCAGCCGCCAACTTGGGCAAGAGCGACAAGAAGTCCTACCAAATGGACCCCGGCAACACCGACGAAGCCCTGCGCGAAGTGGCACTGGACATCGCTGAAGGCGCCGACATGGTGATGGTCAAACCGGGCATGCCCTACCTCGACGTGGTGCGCCGCGTGAAAGACGAATTCAAAGTGCCCACCTTCGCCTACCAAGTGAGCGGCGAATACGCCATGCTGAAAGCTGCCGCGCAAAACGGCTGGCTCGACCACGACGCGGTGATGATGGAAAGCTTGCTGGCATTCAAGCGGGCAGGTGCAGATGGCGTGTTGACCTACTTCGCGATCGACGCAGCCAAGAAAATTCGCCAAGGCTGATCGCTGGGCGCTCGCCCAGCGAAATTTTGTGGCGAGGTCTTGCGTCTAGACCTCGCCAACACCCATCAAGCCGCCAAGTGCTTCTCAAAAAACGCCAAGGTGCGCGCCAGCGCCAGCTTGGCTGACGCCTCTTGGTACGCATCGCGGTGGTTGCAATTGAAACCGTGGTGCGCGTTGTAGGTGTGCACTTCCACCTTCGGCTGAGCTTGGATGAAGGCCTGCACCGTGTCCATCGGAATCCAACCGTCTTGCTCGGCGAAATGCGCCAGCACTGGACAATGCGGTTGACGCACGCGCTCCGCCTCAGAGGTCGAGCCGCCACCGTAGTAGGGCACCGCCGCGCTCAAGCCTTTGACTTGCGCGGCCGCACGCCACGTCAGCAAACCGCCCCAGCAATAGCCCACGATGCCGACTTTGCCGCCTGACGTTTTGGCGGCGTAATCGACCGCCGCTTGAATGTCGGCCAACACACCGGGCTCTGGCAGCGCTTCAACGGCGGCCTTGAGCGCCATGCCCGCTTGCATGTCGTCTGCGGTGTAGCCCAGTTCCACGCCCGTTTTGGCGCGATGAAACGTCGCGGGGGCCACCGCCAAGTAACCGGCCGCCGCATAGCCATCGGCCACTTCGCGGATGTGCGCATTCACGCCAAAAATCTCTTGCACCACCACGACAGCGCCTTTGGGTTGACCTGTCGGCGTGGCCACGTAGGCGGGAAATTCAAAGCCGTCGGCGGCTGTCAATGAAACGTTCATGAATGAGCTCTCTGAAAATGAAATGAAACAGGTGTCCACGAGGTTACTCGCTCTGTGGTGCGTGACTGCTATGGTGTGAAAGTAAGCCTTTCCATTCCAGCACTTAGGAGACACAACATGAGCCCCGTTCTTTTGATCACTGGCGCCAGCCGAGGCATTGGTGCCGCCACCGCGCTCTTGGCCGCGAAAAACGGCTGGTCGGTGGCCGTCAACTACACCGCCAATGCCTTGGCGGCTGACGAAGTGGTTCGCCAAATCCGCCAAGCGGGCGGCAACGCCATGAGCGTGCAAGCCGATGTGGGCGACGAAGCACAAATCTTGCGCATGTTTGCGCAAATCGACGCCAAGATGGGCCGCCTCTCCGGCTTGGTCAACAACGCCGGCGTGGTCGACGCCACCGCACGCGTCGACGAAATGAGCTGGGACCGGCTGGAGCGCATGATGCGCATCAACGTGCTCGGCTCCATCGCCTGCGCCCGCGAAGCCGTGCGCCGCATGAGCACCGTCCACGGCGGCACAGGCGGCAGCATCGTCAATGTCTCCAGCGCCGCCTCGCGCTTGGGCGCACCCAGCCAATACGTGGACTACGCGGCGGCCAAAGGCGCGATTGACGCCTTCACCATCGGCTTGGCCAAAGAAGTGGCAGGCGAAGGCATTCGCGTCAACGCCGTGCGCCCCGGCTTGATTGACACCGACATCCACGCCTCGGGCGGCCTACCCAACCGCGTGAAAGACTTGCAGCACTTGGTCCCCGCCAAACGCGGCGGCACCGCCGAAGAAGTGGCACAAGCCATTGTTTGGTTGCTCTCTGACGCGGCCGAATACACCACCATGAGCTTTTTAGACGTCTCCGGAGGTCGCTGATGTCGAAAACCATCAAACACTACTGGGAAGACTTCGCCGTCGGCCAAGTGCGCGACTTGGGCACCATCTCCCCCTCCCGCGAAGAAATCATCACCTTCGCCAGCCAGTTCGACCCACAGCCCTTTCACCTCGATGACGAAGCGGCCAAAGCCTCGGTCTTCGGGGGCCTGTGCGCCAGCGGCTGGCACACATGCGCCATGGCCATGCGTTTGATGGTGACCAACTTTTTGCACGAAACCTCCAGCCTCGGCTCGCCCGGGCTCGAAGGCATTCAGTGGCTCAAACCTGTCTTTCCAGGCGATACGCTGCGCCTGCAAACCACCGTGCTAGAAACCAAGCCCATGGGCAAACGACCCGACGTTGGCATGACACGCAACCGCTGGGAAATGTTCAACCAAAACGGTGACAAAGTGCTGAACATGGAAGGTTGGGGCATGTTCAGGCGGCGAACGCCGGCGACAGCTTGAGGTGCGCAAAGGCACAATAGCGGCATGCCAATTGACGCCCTCATTGCCCTGCTCAAACAACGCCTGCCCTCGCTGCTAGCCATCTATGCGTTCGGCAGTCGCATTCAAGATCAGGGCAAAGGCGCTCGGTACGACAGTGATTTAGACCTGGCTGTACTGGTTGAGGGCTATGCTGACCCCGTGGCGCTTTTTGACCTCTCGGGCGAGCTGGCAGACATCACCGGCTGCCCAGTTGATCTCTTGGACATGCGCGCAGCATCCACCGTCATGCAAGACCAAATCTTGACCGGCGGCACCGCGTGGTGGCGCAAAGATGTGCGGGCTGGTTTGTTTGAAGCCGCCATGCTGAGCGAAAAAATGATGCTCAACGAAGCCCGTGCAGAACTCATTCAAGACGTCACCTCACGAGGCCGTGTGTATGGCCGATGATGTCTTGCTCAATAAAGCGGCAGCCATCGAGCGTTGCGTGGCCCGAGCGCGGGAGGAATATGCCTGCGACCCAGCCACGTTTGCAACCAACTTCACACGGCAAGATGCCGCGATTCTGAACATCCAACGTGCCTGCGAAGCTGCACTGGACATGGGCCATCACATCATTCGCAGAGAAAATTTAGGGTTACCCCAAAGCTCACGCGATGTCTTCACCCTGCTGGCTGATGCGCATTGGCTAACGCCCGAAGTGGCCGACCCCATGAAGCGCATGGTCGGTTTCAGAAACATTGCGGTGCACGAATACCAGACGCTGCAATTGCCCATCACAGTCAACATCATCCAGTCGCATCTGGACGACTTTTTGGCTTATGCCAGCCAAATGTTGCTCTGCGACAGCACGCCGCGCTAAGTAACAAACCCCTCCACCAACCCCGCCCGCAAATGCGCCACCAACGCCGCCACCGCCCTAGGCACATGCGGTGCATACGGGCGAATGGCGTAAATCTCTTCAGCAAACGCCCCCACCGAGCGCCACGCGGGCAGCACGGGCACCAGCTTGCCTTGGCGCAGCGCCTCTTGCGCGCTGAAGTCGGGCATGAGGGCGATGCCTGCACCGGTCAGCGCGGCTTCGCGCAGGGCTTCGCTGTTGTTGGCCGCGAAGTTGCCTGACACTGGCACGGTGACGCGCTCTTGCGCCAAATGCGCTTGACCGTCGTGCGGCTCGCGTGGCTCAAACGTCCAAGCTGGCGTGTCTTGCGATCGGGGGTAATGCAGGCAGTTGTGCGCGTGCAAATCAGTGGGAATTTGCGGCTCACCGCGTCGACGCAAATAGGCACGCGTGGCGACCAATACCGTTTCGGTACGGCATAAGGCCCACGCCACATGCGTATCGGGTGGGCGGGCGGTGTGGCGAATGGCCAAATCAAAGCCTTCGGTGGCCAAGGTGGTGAGCCGGTCCGACAGATCCAATTCCAAGCGCACATCGGGGTGGCTTTTCAAAAAGTCGGCCAACAGCGGCACCAGCTGCTGTCGGGCAAAGGCCACGGGCGCGGTGACACGCAACAAGCCACTAGGTTGATCGGCCAAATCTTGCACTTGCGCAAAGCTTTGGGCAATTTGCGCAAACGAGGCGCGGGTGTCGTCCACCAGCCGTTGCCCCGCCTCGGTCAGGCGCACGCTGCGGGTGGTGCGCTGCACCAGCGTCACGCGGGCGGCGCGTTCCAGCTCGGCAATGCGTTGGCTCATGGCCGCCTTGCTCACGCCTAAGCGCTCGGCGGCGGCGGTGAAGCTGCCTTGCTGGGCCAGCACGCTCAGCCAGTGCAGATGGCTCCAAAGCTCGTTGATTTTTTGCTCATTCATGCGTAGATTGTTCACCATATTGAACAATCAATTCAAGTTTTTGCGCTTGTTCGCGTGAACAAGCCTGCCTACACTGCCCCATCTTTTCTATTTTTAGAGACATCTCATGACCCAACCTACTCACATCGCGCATTACATCAACGGCGCCGTTGCCAACGGCAGCAGCACCCGCACGCAGCCCGTGTACAACCCCGCCACGGGTGCCGTCACAGGCCACGTGAGCTTGGCGAATGTGGCCGATGTCAACGCCGCCGTCGCTGCTGCGCAAAAAGCCTTCCCCGCCTGGGCCGACACCCCGCCCCTGCGCCGCGCCCGCGTGATGTTCAAGTTCTTGGAGTTGTTGAACCTTCACAAAGACGACTTGGCCCGCATCATCACCGCGGAGCACGGCAAGGTGTTCACCGACGCGCAAGGCGAAGTGAGCCGCGGCATCGACATCGTCGAGTTCGCCACTGGCATTCCCCAGTTGCTCAAGGGCGACTTCACCGAACAAGTCTCCACCGGCATCGACAACTGGACCATGCGCCAGCCCCTCGGCGTGGTGGCGGGCATCACGCCCTTCAACTTCCCCGTCATGGTGCCCGCTTGGATGTTCCCCGTGGCCATCGCCGCAGGCAACACCTTTGTGTTAAAGCCAAGCCCGATCGACCCAACAGCCGCCCTGTTCATCGCCGATTTGCTGAAGAAAGCGGGCTTGCCTGACGGCGTGTTCAACGTGGTGCAAGGCGACAAAGAAGCGGTCGACGCGCTCTTGGTTCATCCCGATGTCAAGGCGGTCAGCTTTGTGGGCTCCACCCCCATTGCCAACTACATCTACGAAACCGGCGCACACCACGGCAAGCGCGTACAAGCCTTGGGCGGCGCGAAGAACCACATGGTTGTCATGCCCGATGCCGACATCGACCAAGCGGTGGACGCCTTGATTGGTGCCGCCTACGGCTCCGCTGGCGAGCGTTGCATGGCCATCAGCGTGGCCGTGTTGGTGGGTGATGTGGCTGAGCGCCTGATGCCCAAACTCATTGAGCGCACCAAAACCTTGAAGGTCTTGAACGGCACCAACCTCGCCGCCGAGATGGGCCCCATCGTGACCGACGTGGCGCACAAGCGCATCACCGGCTACATCGAGCAAGGCGTGAAAGAAGGCGCACGCTTGTTGGTCGACGGCCGCAACTTTGACGGCGCAAGCGCTGGCGAAGGCTGCAAAGACGGCTTCTGGATGGGTGGCACGCTGTTTGACAACGTCACCCCCGACATGCGCATCTACAAAGAAGAAATCTTTGGCCCCGTGTTGAGCTGCGTGCAAGTGGCCGACTTGGCCCAAGCCGTGGACCTGATCAACGCGCACGAGTTCGGCAACGGCGTGAGCTGCTTCACCCGCGACGGCAACGTGGCCCGCGAGTTCTCGCGCCACATCCAAGTGGGCATGGTGGGCATCAACGTGCCAATCCCAGTGCCCATGGCGTGGCACGGCTTTGGCGGTTGGAAGAAGAGTTTGTTTGGCGACATGCACGCCTACGGCGAAGAAGGCGTGCGTTTCTATACGAAGCAAAAGAGCGTCATGCAGCGTTGGCCTGAGAGCATTGGCAAGGGCGCTGAGTTTGTGATGCCTACATCGAAGTAACTTCTTGCTCTTTGGGTTTGGCGCGGTTGCGTGTGCAAGTTACCATCCGCGCACACAACAACAAAGACGTGAGACATCGGCATGAGTGATTCCCAGTTTGACTACATCATCGTTGGCGCCGGCACCGCCGGCTGCCTCTTGGCCAACCGCCTCAGCGCCAACGCCAGCAAACGCGTGTTGCTCATTGAAGCCGGCCGCAAAGACGATTACCACTGGATTCACATTCCCGTCGGTTACTTGTATTGCATCGGCAACCCACGCACCGACTGGCTGTTCAACACCGCCCCCGACGCGGGCTTGAACGGCCGCAGCTTGCGCTACCCGCGCGGCAAGGTGTTGGGCGGCTGCTCCAGCATCAACGGCATGATTTACATGCGTGGCCAAGCGCGTGACTACGACCAATGGGCCGACATCACCGGCGACGCCCGCTGGCGCTGGGACAACAGCCTGCCCTATTTCAAACTGCACGAAGACCACCACGCCGGCGCCAACGCCCTGCACGGCGCCAAAGGGGCACGCAGCGACATCTTGGTGGGCGACACCACGGTCTACGGCGAAACCTTGCGCCACCACATTGCGGGTGGCGAATGGCGCGTAGAGAAACAACGCTTGCGCTGGGACGTGCTCGACGCGTTTGCCCAAGCAGCCGTGCAAGCCGGCATTCCCGCCACCGACGACTTCAACCGTGGCAGCAACGAAGGGGTGGGCTACTTTGAGGTCAACCAAAAAAGCGGTTGGCGTTGGAACACCGCCAAAGCCTTTTTGCGCCCCATGTGCTACGCCCGCCCCAACTTCGAGTTGTGGACCAGCGCCCAAGTGGCCCAGTTGTTGATGACCACCGAAGCCGACGGCACCCAGCGCTGCACCGGCGCCAAGGTGTGGACCGGCCAAGAATATGTGACCGTCACCGCCAAAGAATCGGTGGTGCTGAGCGCAGGCGCGATTGGCACGCCGCAAATCTTGCAGCTCTCAGGTCTAGGCCCTGCAGACTTGCTCCTACAACACGGCATTGAGCCCGTCATCGACCTGCCCGGCGTGGGCGCGAACTTGCAAGACCACTTGCAAATTCGCTCTGTGTTCAAGGTGCAAGGCGTGAAAACGCTCAACACCTTGGCCAACAGCTGGTGGGGCAAAGCCATGATTGGCATGGAATACGCGTTCAAGCGCAGCGGCCCCATGAGTATGGCGCCCTCGCAGCTCGGCGCATTCACCCGCAGCAGCCCTGACCAGCCCTATCCCAATATCGAGTACCACGTTCAACCGCTGAGCTTGGATGCGTTTGGCGAGCCGCTGCACAGCTTCCCCGCGTTCACGGCCAGCGTGTGCAACCTGAACCCGACCAGTCGCGGTACGGTGAACATCACCAGCGCCAACTTCGCAGACGCGCCCAAGATTGCGCCCAACTACTTGAGCACGCCTGAAGACCGCAAAGTGGCCGCCGATTCGCTGCGCGTGACCCGCCGCATCGCGGCCCAGCCCGCGCTCGCCAAGTACACGCCCGAAGAGTTCAAACCCGGCGTGCAATACCAAAGCGACGACGACTTGGCGCGTTTGGCAGGCGACATCGCCACCACCATCTTCCACCCCGTGGGCACCGCCCGCATGGGCCGCTTGGACGACGTGATGGCCGTGGTCGACCCCGAGTTGCGCGTGCGTGACGGACGCGGCGGTGTGGTGCGCGGTCTGCGCGTGGTTGACGCCAGCGTGATGCCCACCATCACCAGCGGCAACACCAACAGCCCCACCCTGATGCTGGCCGAAAAAGCGGCGCAATGGCTGGCCCACGACGCCTTGCCATCAACCTGAACTTAGGCTGACGCTTTCCCTCTGAAATCGGGTTATTCCGCAAGGGAAACTCCTAGGGAATTCGAGTGCGCATGGCGCTTACAGTAGTGGCACTCGGAGCCGCCAACGCGCAGCTCAACGAGGGCTCGAGGAGACAGACAACAGACCCTTCAAAGGGTCGTTTTAGAGAAGGCACCGGCAAACACCGGTGCCTTTTGCTTTGTGGGGTCAGCTCACGCCTTCTTTCAAACCACAATCCCCCGCATGGAACTCCTTTTCGTCACCTTCGCTTCTGCTTTGGCTGGGTTTGTAGACGCCATCGTGGGCGGTGGTGGTTTGATCTTGTTGCCCGCCTTGTTTGCGGTCTACCCCTCGGGCGTGCCTGCCACGCTGCTAGGCACCAACAAAAGCGCCTCGGTCTGGGGCACCAGCTTTGCAGCTTGGCAATACAGCCGCCGCGTGCAGATGCCTTGGCGCGTCATGCTGCCAGCGGCCGCATTGGCGATGGCGGGCTCGTTCGCAGGGGCTTGGCTGGTCACGCGTGTGTCGCCTGAGTTTTTGCGCCAGCTCTTGCCTTTTGTGTTGCTGGCCGTGCTGGGCTACACCTTGGTCCGCAAGGACATGGGGCAGCACCACGCGCCACGCTTTCAAGGCCGCGCGGAGTTGCTGGCGGCTTGCACGGTGGGCGTGGGCATTGGTTTTTACGATGGGTTCTTTGGGCCAGGCACGGGCAGTTTCTTTGTGTTTTTATTGGTGCGCTGGTTGGGCTACGACTTCTTGAACGCGTCGGTGGCCGCCAAGCTGCTCAACTTGTCCAGCAACGCCGCGGCCTTGGTGTTGTTCGCCCTCAAAGGTCATGTGTGGTGGCATTTGGCTTTGCCCATGGCGGTCGCCAATGTGGCGGGCAGCTTGTTGGGCACACGCATGGCGCTCAAACATGGCGCTGGCTTTGTGCGCGTGATGTTCATCGTGGTGGTCAGCGCGCTGATTTGCAAAACCAGCTGGGACGCGTTTTTGCGTTGAAGCCATGTATCAAGCGATGGCGGGGCTAAGCCGCATAACGCCATGAGCGCTTTCAGCGCCGGTCAGCGCCGGTCAGCGCCGATTCTTAGCTTCGGCTTTGGCGTCGATCTTGGCGTCTACTTTTGCATCGGCTTTGGCCGACGCTTTGGCATCGGCGGCGGCTTCTTGCTCTGACGTGTCTGAACTCTTGGGTGGCCACGGCACACTGGCCACAGGACGCGCTTTGCCAATCGGGCGTGTGGCTTGACCTTTTTGCACCGCCTCAATGTCTTCTTGCGAGGGGTATTGGCCCATCAACACAAAGTCAAAGACACGTCGCGCGATGGGGGCTGCATTTTGAGCGCCAAAGCCCGCGTTTTCCACCACCATCGCCAGCGCGACCTTGGGGTTATCCGCGGGTGCAAACGCCACAAACAGCGCATGGTCGCGCATGCGTTCATCAATGGTGGCAGCGTTGTATTTTTCGTTTTGCTTCACGGTGTAAACCTGTGCCGTGCCGGTCTTGCCCGCACTCACATAAGAGGCACCCACAAAGCTGGTCGCAGACGTCCCCTCAATATTCACGCCAATCATGCCGCGCTTGATGATCTCAAGATTCTCAGGCGAAAACGACAATTGCCCGACCGGCTCTTTGGCCACAGGGGTGGCGGTCCTCGTCTCGACATCCAACACCTCACGCACCAGATGCGGCTTCATTTTTAAGCCATTGTTGGCGACAGTGCCCATGGCGTGCGCAATTTGCAACATGGTGAAGCTGTTGTAGCCCTGGCCAATGCCCAGTGAAATGGTCTCGCCCGCGTACCAACGCTGTTGATCAGCGCGCTTGTAGGTCGTGCGCTTCCACTCCGTTGAAGGCAAGACACCACGCGATTCACCCAAAATGTCAATGCCCGTGAGTTGTCCAAAACCCAAGGGTTTCATCTGCTCGTACATCAAGTCCACGCCCATATCGCGAGCGAGTGTGTAGTAGTAGGTATCACAGGACTCGACGATGGATTTGTACATGTCCACCATGCCGTGCCCGCCTTCTTTGTCATCGCGGAAACGGTGGTTGCCGAACATGAAATAGCCGGGGTCAGGAATGAGTGTTTTTTCTGAGCGCTTGCCCGTTTGCAACGCGGCCAGCGCCATGAACGGTTTGTAGGTCGACCCTGGCGGGTAGGTGCCGCGCAAGGCACGGTTGAGCAAGGGCTTGTCGATGGACTCGTTGAGCGCTTGCCAGTTTTCAAAGTCGATGCCGTCGACAAACAAGTTGGGGTCGAACGTGGGCTTGCTGACAAACGCCAAAATTTCGCCGGTCTTCGGATCAAGCGCCACCAAGGCGCCACGGCGCTTGCCGTACAAGTCTTCCACCAGCTTTTGCAACTTGATGTCAATGGACAAGACCACACTGTTGCCGGGCACAGCTTGGCTGCTGTTGAGGCGGCGCACCGCACGTCCGCCCGCCGAGGTTTCCATCTCTTGCACGCCTGTGGTGCCGTGCAATTGCACTTCGTAACTTTGCTCGATCCCGAGTTTGCCGATGTAGTCGGTGCCGCGGTAATTGCCCGCATCTTCGGACTCTTCAATCTTGGCTTTTTCAGCCGTGTTGATACGCCCGATGTAACCAATCACATGGCTGGCCAATTGGTTGTAGGGGTAGTTGCGAAACAAACGCGCACGAATTTCAACGCCCGGAAAGCGGAACCGTTGAGCGGCAAAACGCGCCACCTCTTCGTCGCTCAGTCGGGTGCGGATCGGCACCGACTCAAAGCTCTTGGACTCGGTCATGAGCTTTTTGAAACGCCGTTTGTCGCGGCTCTGAATGTCGATCACACTGGCAAGCTGCTCGATCACTTCTTCCAAAGGCGCGACCACTTTGGACGGGGTGATCTCTAAGGTGTAGGCCGAGTAGTTGGTGGCCAACACAACGCCGTTGCGGTCCATGATGACGCCACGGTTGGGCACGATAGGCACGATGGCTGTGCGGTTGTTTTCGGCTTGCTCGTTCAAGTCCTCGTAACGAATGACCTGCAGATAAAACAAGCGAATCGCCAGCAACAAAAACGCCAGCAAGATAAAGCCAGAAACCACCATCACCCGCGACCTGAAGCGCTGCAGGTCGAACTCGATGTTACGAATCACCCTCATAGCGGACGGTTGGCGTCAGGGTTTGGCGCGCGCCGTTGCGGGGCGAGCAACATCACGCTCACCACGGGCCACATCACAGCTTCTAGGAAGGGGGCCAAGAAAATGGTCCAGCCCGGAAACAAAGCGCCCGACATCATGCGCACGACCAACTCCATCGCATGCGCAGCAGCGAAGATCGGCAGCACCTGCATGGCTTGCGAGGGCACCGTGAACCACAGCAAACGGCGATGAATCAAGGTCGCCATAAAGCTCAAGGCGGTGTAGGTCAGCGCATGTTGACCGAGCAAAGCCGACTGATGCACATCGGTTGCCACACCAAAGAAAAAGGCCACACCCACACCCACCATGCGCGGCTGATGCACGCACCAAAACACCAAAACCAAGGCTAAGAAATCAGGCATCCAAGCGGCATGGCTGATCAAACTCATGTGCACCAACATGTTGACCAACAGCGCCATCAACAGGGTGAACAAAATGAACAAGGGATTGGCAGGCAGCAGCAGCTGGTGGCCACGCGGCATGATCATCGGCGGCCCCCTTTGGGATTCACAATGGGCTGAGGTTTATCAATCTGTGGACGCGCCGGCATTTGCGTGTTCAAGGGCTCCAACACCATCACATGACGCGCGCCCTGCACACGCCCGACAGGCTCGCACAAGATGCGGGCAAAAGTGGTTTCCGCACGGCGCTCCACCTTGGTCACTTTGGCCACCATCACGCCAGCAGGATAAATGCCGTCCACACCACTGGTTGACAACATATCGCCCACTTCAATGTCGGCGTTGGTCGCCATAAAGCGCAACTCCAACAAAGGCGCACCGCCGGTTTCGCCATACGCCACACCCCGCGCACCCGTGCGCGTGTTGAGCACGGGAATGGAATGTTCGCGGTCAATCACCAAGGTCACCTCGCTCACCAGTGGCAACACACGGGTCACTTGGCCCAAGATGCCGTGCGCATCCATCACCGGCGAGCCGATTTTGATGCCGTGGGTCAGGCCACGGTCAATGATGAGTTTGCGGGTGTAGGGGTCGGCGGCGTCGTACAACACCTCGGCGGCAACGCCGGTGGTGGTGAACCGCTCGCGCAAGGCCAAAAGCTGGCGCAACTGGTTGTTTTCAAGGGTGAGTTGATCCACCTGCCCCGAGCGCTGCGCTTGCACCAACAACTGCTGGCGCAGATCGCGCTCGGCGGCCTGTGCCGCGTCGCGCGCCTCAAAGTAGCTGCTGCCGTACTCGGCCATCGCTTGTGGACGCAACGCCAACCATTGCACGGGGTACAGCACGACAGACAACGCCGCCCGCAAGGGCTGCGTCACACCAAAGCGCACATCAGCCACCATCAACAGCACCGACAAAGCGCTGAACAACAGCAATTTAGAGACCGCAGAGGGCCCCTGTTTGAAAAAGGCGGGAGGCGGGCTGCCCAGAGTGCCAAGTGGCACGGACTTACTCGCTTGTGAAGATGGAGCCTAAGCGCTCCATGCGCTCAAGCGCCAGACCGCAACCGCGCACGACGCACGTCAGCGGGTCTTCGGCCACCAAAACAGGCAAGCCGGTTTCTTCGGCCAACAAGCGGTCGAGGTCACGCAACAAGGCGCCACCGCCGGTGAGCATCATGCCGCGCTCGGCAATGTCTGCGCCCAACTCGGGAGGCGTTTGCTCCAACGCGTTTTTCACGGCGGAGACGATGTTGTTCAGCGGGTCGGTCAAGGCTTCCAAGATTTCGTTGGACGAGATCGTGAACGAGCGTGGCACACCTTCGGAAAGGTTGCGGCCCTTGACTTCCATTTCCTTGACTTCAGAGCCAGGGAACGCGGAACCAATTTTTTTCTTGATGGCTTCAGCGGTAGGCTCGCCGATCAACATGCCGTAGTTGCGACGGATGTAGTTGATGATGGCTTCGTCAAACTTGTCGCCACCCACGCGCACGCTGCCTTTGTAGACCATGCCGCCCAAAGAGATGACGCCCACTTCGGTGGTACCGCCACCGATGTCGACCACCATCGAGCCGGACGCTTCCGACACGGGCAAGCCCGCACCGATCGCCGCGGCCATGGGCTCTTCGATCAAAAACACTTCCGAGGCACCAGCGCCCAAAGCCGACTCGCGAATCGCGCGACGCTCCACTTGGGTTGAGCCGCAAGGCACGCAAATGATGATGCGGGGGCTGGGCTTCAACACCGAGCGGGGGTGCACCATCTTGATGAACTGCTTGAGCATTTGCTCAGTCACGGTGAAGTCGGCAATCACGCCGTCTTTCATCGGGCGAATGGCTTCAATGTTGCCGGGCACTTTGCCCAACATGGCCTTGGCTTCGTGGCCCACAGCTTGGATGGTTTTTTTGCCTTGGGGGCCACCTTCGTGGCGAATCGACACCACAGAAGGCTCGTCCAACACGATGCCTTTGTCGCGCACGTAAATCAGGGTGTTGGCGGTACCTAAGTCAATCGCCAAGTCGGTGGAGAAATACCGACGAAAAGATCCAAACATCACTGTCCTCTCTGGCCCTGGCGGAATCGCCAAAGCACCATATTGCGGGGTGGTCGCGAGCGCGAGCACAAAGGCGGGATAATACCGCATCGCCCGTAAATCACGGGTTTTTTGCTTAAGTTACCGCCCCACCACCTATGTCCCTGAACGACCAAGACATCAGCCGCATCGCCAATTTGGCCCGGCTTGAGCTGCAGCCTGACGAACAAGCCCGCATGCTGAGCAAAATTAATGACTTTTTTGGCATCGTCGAACAGATCCGCGCTGTCGACACCACAGGCATCGTGCCCATGGCCCATCCTGTAGACGCCATGCAAGGCGCGCACATCGAGTTGCGCCTGCGCCCCGACGTGGCCAGCGAGCCCAACCAACGCGACCTGAACCAGCGCAGCGCCCCCGCCGTGGAGCGTGGTTTGTTCTTGGTTCCCAAAGTGATTGAGTGAGGCCTTTCGCATGACAACTTTGCATGACATGAGCGTGGCCCAACTGGCCCAAGCCCTCCAAACCAAACAAGTGAGTGCGGTCGAAGTGGCCACCGCCTTTTTGGCGCGCACCGGCGGCAACCCGCACAACGCGTTTTTGGACATCGACAGCGAAATCACGCTGGCCCAAGCCCAAGCGAGCGATGCCCGCATTGCCGCTGGCACCGCAGGCGCGCTGGAAGGCGTGCCGATTGCGCACAAAGACGTATTCGTCACCCGCGATTTCGCCACCACCGCTGGCTCCAAAATTTTGAGCGGCTACCGCTCGCCCTTTGACGCCACCGTCGTGCAAAAACTCGGCGCTTCCGAATTGGGCGGCGCGGGCATGGTCACTTTGGGCAAGGTCAATTGCGACGAGTTCGCGATGGGCTCTGCCAATGAAAACTCAGCCTACGGCGCGGTCACCAACCCGTGGGACACCTCGCGCATTCCCGGCGGCTCATCGGGCGGCAGTGCTGCGGCTGTAGCCGCCCGTTTGGCGCCTGCGGCGACCGGCACCGACACCGGTGGCTCGATTCGCCAACCCGCCAGCTTTTGCGGCATCACCGGCATCAAGCCGACCTATGGCCGCGCCTCGCGTTACGGCATGATTGCTTACGCCTCCAGCCTCGACCAAGCCGGCCCCATGGCCCGCAGCGCCGAAGACTGTGCGTTGCTGCTGTCTGCCATGTGCGGCCCCGACCTTGACCGCGATTCCACCTCGCTCGATGTGCCTGCTGAGAACTTCTCTGCCAAGCTGGGCGACAGCTTGGCTGGCCTGCGCATCGGTATCCCCAAAGAGTTTTTTGGCGACGGCCTCGCCGCTGATGTGCGCGCTGCGATTGATGCCGCACTCAAAACGCTTGAAGCCCAAGGCGCCAAGCTCGTGCCCATCACGCTGCCCCGCACCGAGTTGGCCATTCCGGTGTACTACATCATTGCGCCCGCCGAAGCCAGCTCCAACCTGAGCCGCTTTGATGGCGTGAAGTTTGGCCACCGAGCCAAGGACTACACCGACCTCGTGAGCATGTACAAAAAGACCCGCGCCGAAGGCTTTGGCGAAGAGGTGAAACGCCGCATCATGACCGGCGCGTATGTGCTGAGCCACGGCTACTACGACGCGTACTACCTGCAAGCCCAGAAAATTCGTCGCATGATTGCGGACGACTTCCAACGCGCGTTTGCCGAGTGCGACGTGATCGCCGGCCCCGTCGCCCCCACCGTCGCGTGGAAGCTGGGCAACAACGCCAGCGATCCGTTGGCGGACTACTTGGCCGACATCTTCACCCTGCCCGCTTCGCTGGCTGGCTTGCCTGGCATGAGCGTGCCTGTGGGCTTTGGCGCTGACCAAATGCCCGTGGGCCTGCAGCTCATCGGCAACTATTTGCAAGAAGCACGTTTGCTCAACGTGGCGCACCAGTACCAACTGAACACCGATTTCCATAACGCCAAGCCGGAGGGCGTTTAAATGACTGCACCTAAGTTAGTACAAGGCTACGAAGTCGTCATCGGCTTCGAGACACACGCCCAGCTCTCGACGAAGAGCAAAATTTTCAGCCGCGCCTCAGTGGCGTTTGGTGCCGAGCCCAACACGCAAGCCTGCGCGGTGGACATGGCCCTGCCCGGCACCTTGCCCGTGATGAACATCGGCGCGGTGGAACGCGCCATTGAGTTTGGCTTGGGCGTCAACGCGCACATCGCCGAGCGCAGCATCTTTGCGCGCAAAAACTACTTCTACCCCGACCTGCCCAAAGGCTACCAAATCAGCCAATTTGAAATTCCGGTGGTGCAAGGCGGCGAGGTGTCGTTCTTCTTGGAAGTTGGCAAAGAAACCGTACACAAAACCGTACGCTTGGAGCGTGCCCACCTCGAAGAAGATGCGGGCAAATCGCTGCATGAAGATTTCATTGGTCAGAGTGGCATCGACTTGAACCGAGCTGGCACACCGCTGCTCGAAATCGTCACGCAACCCGACATGCGCAGCAGCGAAGAAGCCGTGGCCTATGCCAAAGAGCTGCACAAAATCGTGACGTGGATTGGCATTTGCGACGGCAACATGCAAGAAGGTTCGTTCCGCTGCGATGCCAACGTGTCGGTGCGCAAACCCGGCGCCCCTTTGGGCACACGCCGCGAGATTAAGAACTTGAACAGCTTCAAGTTCATGCAACAAGCCATCGACTACGAAGTGCGCTGGCAAATCGACCAAATCGAAGACGGCCACGCCATCCAACAAGCCACCGTGCTGTTCGACCCAGACACCGGCGAAACCCGTGCCATGCGCACCAAGGAAGACGCTGCCGACTACCGCTACTTCCCCGACCCCGACCTGCCGCCGCTGGTGATTGGTCGCGACTGGGTCGAGCGCGTCAAAAGCGAAATGGCCGAGCTGCCACGCGTCATGGCCGAGCGCTTTGTGCGCGACTACGCACTGCCCGAATACGACGCCACGCAGCTGACGCAAAGCAAGGCGGTGGCCGCCTACTTTGAGGCCACGGCCAAAGCCTGCGGCCAAGCCAAACTGGCCAGCAACTGGATCATGGGTGAGGTATCTCGCCGCTTGAATGCCAGCGAAATGAGCATCGAACAAACCCCCGTCAGCGCCGCCCAACTAGCCGCCCTGATCGGCCGCATCAGCGACAACACCATCAGCAACAACGCGGCGCGTCAGGTGTTTGAAGGTCTATGGAACCGAGAGGGCGAAGTCGACGCCATCATCGAAGCCAAAGGCCTCAAGCAGATGAACGACACCGGTGAGCTGGAAAAGATCATCGACGACGTCTTGGCTGCCAACCCCAAGAACGTGGAAGAGTTCAAGGCGGGTAACACCAAGGCGCTGAACGGTTTGGTGGGTCCGATCATGAAGGCCAGCAAGGGCAAGGCCAACCCCGCCCAAGTCAACGCGCTGTTGATGAAAAAACTGGGGTAACCCATCTCCGACGAACTGCTCACGCCCACCCCAGCACCCGCCCCGCACAGCCTGCTGGAAGACATCCAGGGCCTGCTCACCGGCTGCCTGTTTGTCGCGCTGGGCGTGTGCATGTTCCGCGAAGCGGGGCTGTTCACGGGCGGCACCACCGGCTTGGCGTTTTTGGCGCACTACCTGCTGGGCTACTCGTTGGGTGCGGTGTTGTTTGTCATCAACCTGCCGTTTTATGTGTTCGGTTGGCGCAAGCTCGGCCACGTCTTCACGTTCAAAACATTTGCAGCTGTAGGCCTGCTGTCTGCCTATGTGGAATTGCTGCCGAAGTGGATAGGGTTTGAGCACCTCAACCCCCTCTTTGCCGCCGTGATGGCGGGCTTGCTGGCAGGCACGGGCATTTTGATTTTGATTCGTCACGGCGCTAGCCTTGGCGGCGTGACCATCCTGGCCATCTACTTTCAAAAGACGCGCGGCTGGCGTGCAGGCAACGTGCAAATGGCCGTCGACTTTGTGATTTTGCTCGCGGCCTTTGCCGTCTCTGATGTTCAAAAAGCGCTGCTCTCGCTGCTTGGCGCCGTGGCCTTGAACGTGGTGATTGGCGTCAACCACCGCACCGACCGTTACTACGGGGTTTAAACACCACCGACGACTGGTGGCGATGGTAGGAAGCCACAAAGCGCCTCGCCATCCCTACCTCTCAGATCTACGACAACGGTTCAAGCTTGTACCGCGTCCCTCGCCCCGTCCCCGTCTGCACCAGCACCCCCATCTCGCACAGCGCCGTGAGTTCGCGGTAGGCCGTAGCACGCGACACGCGGCAAAGGTTCACGTATTTCTCTGTGCTGATGCCGTTGACAAACCCTTCAGGTCCAACGTCATACAGCTTGTTGATCGCCTTGGTTTGCGTGGGCGTGAGTTGCGGGTGTTGCTCGCGCAGTTCGGCCCAAAAGCGGGTTTTCTGCATAGCCGTTTGCATGTGCGCCCAAGTGGCATCGGCAGCTTTGTGTATGCATCCTGCGAACCATTGCACCCAGTGCGTGACATCCATGTTCGCTTGACCCGTGGCCGCTTGCAGTTGGGCGTAGTAGCCCACCCTGTCCAACCACATCTGCTGCGACAAACTCCACAAACGTTTGTCAGTTTTCAGGTCTTGGGCCAAGGCCATTTCGACCAGCGCCCGCCCTACGCGACCATTGCCATCTTCAAACGGGTGAATGGCCTCCAGCCACAGGTGTGCCAACGCAGCACGCACCAAACCATCGGTTTTGCCTAGGCTGCTGTTGAACCAGTCAATCAACCGTGTCATCTGCGCATGCACATCGACTGAATCTGGCGCCTGATAGTGCACGGTGTCGGGCTTGCCCAAGCGCAGCGTGACGATCTGCATGGGCTCGGCATGATCGCGATAGGCGCCCGTGCGTATTTTTTGAATGCCGCTGCGCCCATTAGGAAACAAGGCGGCTTGCCAGCCATGCAGGGTTTCGTGACACAAAGGCTGGTGACTTTGCGCAATGGCGGCTTGCAGCACATCGAGCGTGGCTTCAGTGCGCGCATCGCGCTCCATGGCCTTCGCATCGGCCAGCCCCAGCCGCCGAGCGGCTGAGGCACGCACCGAGTTGATTTGCAGGATCTCCCCCTCAATCTGGGCAGTGGCCATGGCCTCGTCGGCCCATCCTTGCAATTGCAAATCCCCGAAGTCCATCAATTGCAGATGGCTGGCCAAGCCCATGGCTCGCCCTTGTGCATAGCGTGCGGCGGCCAAGACCGGTTGCAGCGCGGCCAGATCAAATTGAAATTCGGGCCATTGGGGGGATTGCCAGATGTACATGAAGCGTATTTTATGGATTTACGCTCCATTTGTGAAGCGCAAATTATGTCCTTGCGCATCTCGCCACGGTCACGGCCAGCTGGGTGACTTGCTACACATGGACTTCGTAGACACTCCACCTTTGAACTGCCAAATGCATTCGCCGTCGCCCTCTTTCGGCCTTTCAACTAGAAGCAAACCATGACTCAAACCACCTTGATCCTTGTGCCCGGCCTGATGTGCGACGACACCTCATGGGGCGCTGTGCTTCCCGCCTTGTCGGCCCACATGCCTTGCCACGTGGTGTCGCACGGCAACGCCGACTCGCTGGTCGCAATGGCGCAGCACATCTTAGAAACCGCCCCTGCTCAATTCAACCTAGCGGGTCACTCGATGGGCGGACGCGTAGCCTTGGAAGTGCTGCGTTTGGCCCCAGAGCGCGTGTTGCGTTTGGGTTTGCTGGGCACGGGCTTTCGCCCCAAAGAAGCGGGTGCAGCGGGCGAAGAAGAAGTCAAAAAACGCCAAGCTCTGCTGGACATCGCGCACCATCAAGGCATTCGTCAAATGGCACTGACTTGGGTACAAAACATGGTCGCTCCTTCGCGCTTGAACGATACGGCCTTGATTGAAGACATCGTGCAAATGTTCGAACGCAAGTCGGAAGACGTTTTCAAACGCCAAATCAAAGCCCTGCTAGAACGCCCCGATGCCAGCGATGTGCTGGCACAAACGCAAGTGCCCACGCTGGTGATGGCCGGTGAGTTCGACGCATGGGCCAGCCCACAACAACACCAACAGATCGCAGAGTTGGTGCCAGCGCGCCCCACCGTGGATGTGGTGGCGGGCGCGGGGCACATGATGATGATGGAAAAGCCAGAGGCGGTGACGGCTCGTTTTTTGAGTTGGCTGTCCTAACGGCCACACACGGGGACGTTCTCGCCCCAGCCGTTTGCGTTACTTCACCCCATACCGCTCGCGATAAGCCTGCGTGCGCGCCAAGTGCTCGCCCATGGCGTTGCCGTCTTGCGCGTTGAGATAGGTCAGCAAATCGCTCAGCTCTGCAATCGCGCACACCTGCAAGCCCACTTGCTCGCGCACGTATTGCACGGCGCTGTAGGGCACATCTTGGGTGGTGCCATCGGCTTGTTTTTCGGTGGCCATTTCTTGGCGGTCGAGGGCGATCGCCACGGCATGGGGCGTAGCGCCTGCGGCTTTGATGAGGGCGATGGATTCACGGGCAGCGGTGCCTGCGCTCATCACATCGTCGACGATCAAGACGCGGCCTTTGAGCGGCGCGCCCACCAAGCTGCCGCCTTCGCCATGGTCTTTGGCTTCTTTGCGGTTGTAGGCAAAGGGCACGTTTTTGCCTAAACGGGCCAACTCAATCGCCACGGCTGCGCCCAAGGGAATGCCTTTGTAGGCGGGGCCAAAAATCATGTCGAACTCGATGCCGCTTTGCATCAAGCGCTGTGCGTAAAAGCTAGCGAGCTTGCCCAGCTTAGCGCCATCGTCGAACAAACCGGCGTTGAAAAAGTAAGGGCTCATGCGGCCCGCTTTGGTTTTGAACTCGCCAAATTTCAACACGCCGCAATCCAGCGAAAATTGCACAAACTCTTGCGCCAACGCGTCGTTGGCTGCGGCACTCTTACTCATGGGGAAATTCCTTGTTCAAACTAACCAGCCTCAACCTCAACGGCATTCGTTCGGCCGCCCGCAAGGGCGTGGAAGCTTGGCTCGAAAAAGCCAGCCCTGATTGTATTTGCGTGCAAGAAATCAAAGCCCAAGCGCCCGATGTCGAAGGCGTCTTCGACACCTTGGCGGGCTTGAAAGGCCACTTTCATTACGCCGAGAAAAAAGGCTACTCCGGCGTGGGCGTGTACACCAAGCATGAGCCCAGCGACGTGATCGTGGGCTTTGATGGCGACGAGTTCGATGCCGAAGGCCGCTACGTCGAGCTGCGTTTTGACACGCCGACCCAAAAGCTGTCAATCATCAGCAGCTACTTTCCCAGCGGCTCGTCCGGCCCTGAGCGCCAAGACGCGAAGTTTCGGTTCTTGGCCGCCATGTACCCGCACCTCAATGCCTTGAAGCAAGCGCGCGAGTTTGTGCTGTGCGGTGACATCAACATCGCGCACAACGAGGCCGATTTGAAGAACTGGAAAGGCAACAAAAAGAACAGCGGCTTCTTGCCCGAAGAGCGCGCGTGGATGACGCAGCTCACCACAGAAGGCGGCATCGTCGACGTGTACCGCCAGCTGCAACCCGACACCACCGACGCTTGCTACACCTGGTGGAGCAACCGCGGCCAAGCCTATGCCAACAACGTGGGTTGGCGTTTGGACTACCACTTGGCCACACCCGCCGTGGCGGCCAAGGCGCTTGCCGAGCACATCTACAAAGACGAAAAGTTCTCCGACCACGCGCCCATCACCATCCAGTACAACGGTTTGATGTGATGGCTGCAGCGACAATCGCTGCAATGACTGCCTCCAAACCACCCCAAGTCGCCATCATTGGCGCAGGCCCAGCCGGCCTCATGGCTGCTGAAGTTTTAAGCGCTGCAGGCGCCAACGTGCATGTGTATGACGCCATGCCCTCTGTCGGACGCAAGTTTTTGCTAGCCGGTTTGGGGGGCTTGAACCTCACCCACGCCGAGCCGCTGGACTACTTTGTGCAGCGCTACGCCGAACGCAGTGAAGCTTGTGCCGCGTGGCTCAACAGCTTCGGCCCACAAGCTGTGCGCGATTGGGTCAAAGGCTTGGGGCTAGACACCTTTGTCGGCAGCTCGCAACGCGTGTTCCCCACCGACATGAAAGCCGCTCCCCTACTGCGCGCTTGGCTGCACCGTTTGCGCCACCCGACCCAGGGCACGCCCGTCACGTTTCATATGCGCCACCGCTGGAATGGCGCGTTGACCCAAACGACAACAGACACCGCCACGTCAGCCAGTGCATTTCAGCTGAGCTTTGACACCCCCAATGGCCCGCAAACCACACAAGCCCACGCCGTGGTATTGGCGCTGGGTGGCGGCAGCTGGGCCAAGCTGGGTTCTGACGGCGCCTGGCAACCGTGGCTCAAAGATGCTGGCGTCGATGTGGCTCCGCTGCGCCCCGCCAACTGTGGCTTTGACGTGCAAGGTCGCGCCAGCGCAGATGGCAGTGCCACCACAGGCTGGAGCCAGCACTTAGCCAGCCAATTTGCAGGCACGCCCTTGAAGTCGGTGGCGCTGTCGTTCACCGACACGCAAGGCCGCAGCTTCGAACGCAAAGGCGAGTTTGTGGTGACGGCCACGGGCATTGAAGGCAACTTGGTTTACGCCGCATCGGCTTTAATGCGCGACGAGATTGAGCGCCACGGCCACGCCACGCTGCACCTCGACCTCAAGCCCGACTTCACGCCAGAGCGTCTGTTGACCGAGGTGAAGCACCCACGCGGTTCACGCTCACTCAGCAGCCATTTGAAAAGCCGCCTCAACCTCACGGCCTTGCATTTGGCATTGCTTCACGAAGTGCTGAGCAAAGACGCGATGAACGACCCTGCCCAACTCGCAGCGGCCATCAAACACCTGCCCATCACCTTGACCGCGGCACGCCCGATCGACGAGGCCATCAGCAGCGCAGGCGGTGTGCGCTTGGAAGCCTTAAACGACACGCTGATGAGTACCGCCCTACCCGGCGTATTTGTGGCCGGTGAAATGCTGGACTGGGAAGCGCCCACAGGGGGCTACTTGCTCACCGCCTGTTTGGCCAGCGGCCGCTTGGCAGGTCAAGGCGCGAGCGCGTTTTTGTCGAAATAAGCGGGGTGAAAGCGCGCTAGAACCGCGCCTCAAACGCTCAGCACCGGAGGCTTAGACCCGCTTTAAGTAGGCCGTTTAGCCAGCAACTCTGCATTCACCGCTTCGTAAGCGGCAGCCACTTGCAGCAACGCCGCATCGCCTTGCGGACGGCCCATCAGTTGCAAGCCCATAGGCCAAGGCTGTGTGGCATGAAAACCGGCCGGCACGCTGATGGCCGGCAAGCCGCCCAAGGTGGCGTAAATGGTGGACTCCATCCAGCGGTGGTAGGTGTCCATCGTGCGCTCACCAATCTGTTGAGGCCAACGCTGTGCCAGCGCAAACGGCCATACCTGAGCGACGGGTAAAGCGATCACGTCCACGTTGTCAAACAAGCTGAGCAGGTGGTGGTAGAAGCTGGTGCGGGTTTGGCTGGCTTTAGAGAAATCGGTGTAGCTCAAGGTCAGCGAGTGGTCGTACTCCCACAAGGCCTCGGGCTTGATGTGCGCACGCGCATTGGGCAAGGCCATCAGCGCGCCCACACGCGGCCCCACCAAGGCGCGTCGCCACGCCAGCCAGCATTGCCACAAACGGTCCGTGTCAAACCCCAACGACAGCGGCGTGACGATGGCACCTTGGGCTTGCATGCGCTGCAAGGCTTGCTCGCACACCGCCAAAATGCCGGGCTCCGTCGCCAAATAGCCATTCAAATCACCCAGCCAACCAATGCGCACGCCTTTCATGCGCGACGCGTCGCACACCAACCCGTCGGCACTGAATGGCGACGACAGCGACAACGGCAGCCGTGTGTCATGGCCCGCTTGCACTTGCAGCAGCTTGGCCAAGTCGGTGACGGTACGGGCCATCGGACCTTCGGTGCCGAGTTGGTCCAACCACACATCGGCGCTGGGGCCAAACGGCACGCGGCCTTGGCTGGGACGCATGCCAAAAATGTGGTTCCAACCGGCGGGGTTGCGCAGCGAGCCCATGAAGTCTGAGCCATCGGCCACGGGCAACATGCGCTGCGCCAAAGCCACGGCGGCACCGCCGCTGCTGCCACCCGCGCTCACTTGGCGGTCCCACGCGTTGGGGGTTGCGCCAAACAAAGTGTTGAAGGTGTGCGAGCCCAAAGCCAATTCGGGAATATTGGTTTTACCCACCACGATGCAACCGGCAGCCTTCATGCGAGCGGACATCACACTGTCTTTTTGCGCCACCGCCCCTTTCAACAATGGACTACCCAAAGTGGTCGGAAAGCCCTGCGTCGCGCCCGTGTCTTTGATGGCTTGGGGCATACCGTGCATCCAGCCGCGTGAGTGGCCCGCTGCCAACTCTGCATCGCACGCATCGGCCTGCGCCAACAACGCCTCATCAGGCGCCATGTTGACGATGGCGTTGTAAATGGGGTTGAGCCGGTGGATGCGCTGCAAATACGCCTGCATCACCTCGCGACACAACACCTGTCGCGCATGAATGGCTTGCGAGAGTGCGTCCGCAGAGAGATCGGTGATGGCGTCGTGTGGGGTCATGAACATTTGAACCTGTGGATGATTCGCACATCGTAGAGGGCAGACCGGCCTTTGGCTGTCACGTCTGAACCAGCGCGTCACCCCCGAGGGCGCACTATGATGGCGGTATTGCTTAGTTTCAAACTGTTTTTGCCATGTTTCGTACCCTGCTCAAATCTAAAATTCACCGCGTAGCCACCACCCAGTGCGAATTGCACTATGAGGGCTCCTGCGCCATCGACGAAAACCTGCTGGACGCCGCCAACATTTGTGAGAACGAACAAGTCCACATCTGGAACATCAACAACGGCGAACGCTTCATCACCTATGCCATCAAAGGCGAACGTGGCTCGGGCATGATTTCGGTCAACGGCTCTGCCGCACGCCGTGCCAGTGTGGGTGACTTGTTGATCATTGCCTCATTCGCACAGGTGCATGAAGACCAAGTGGCCAAGCATGAGCCGCAACTGGTGTTTGTGGATGAACACAACCAGCAAGTGGGTTTGCGCCACCATGTGCCGACTCAGGCTGCGCCGGGGCATGGGACGGATGAGTGTTGAGCTGAATTAACCCTCTCCCCACAAAGCAAAACGCACGATCTCAACATCGTGCGTTTTGCTTTGTGGGGGTAAATAGTCTTGGTGCCTAAATAATTTTCAACGCGTGGCACCCCAAGCCAACTTAGCCGCTAACGCCATCAGCACCACGCCCACCGCGCGGTCTAGCCACACCAGCTTGCCCTTGATCCATGCCAGCACATGGGTGGATGAAAACACCAGCGCCACCAAGCCAAACCACAGCAAAGATTCGCACACCAGCAGCAGCCAAATGGTGGCTGTGTCTGTGGTGCTGAGCTCTGGCGTGAGCACTTGTGACAACACCGAGCTGAAATACAGCATGGCTTTAGGATTGAGCAAGTTGGTGAGCAAACCTGTGACGAACGATTTCGCACTGGGCGCTGTTTGCGTCGCTTCTGGCAGTGCGCCCGTCGAACGTAAGCATTGGATACCCAGCCACGCTAAATATGCGGCACCCACATAGGTCAGCACGTGCGACAAATGAGGCAACGCCGTGATGACGAGTGACAAACCAAATGCGCACACCAGCACGTAAATGCCAATTGAAGCAGCCACACCCGCTGCCGCCCACAAACCCGCGCGTCGACCTGAAACCAACGACATACGCGTGACCACAGCAAAGTCAGGGCCGGGTGAAATCAAGGCCACCGCATGGATGGCCAAGACTATGGCCAATGATTCCAACGTCATGCACATCTCCTAAATGAAGACATGCACTGTGCCACAAAATAGTTACTGAGCCACGGCTTCGATGGCGATGTCGATGCGCACGGTCTAACCCATCGTGCGTTTTTTGTGGGCGATGTAAAAAGCTAGTTTCCAAACTATTTTTGTTTGGCGCATTGGGCGAGTGTCGATTTAATCTACGCTCATAAACCTTAACTTAAGGCTTTGTGCGGGGTTAAAACTGAGCGTTACTGCGGTAACGTTTCTTATCGCGCCTCACCCTTGCGGTTTCTTGCTCAACATCAAGGTGGCCGTATGAAACAGCGACACCACAACAAAGCAGCCAAGAAAATCACCCAAGGCCATGGCTGCACTGTTGCCCCACTGCGCATCAATGGCTGTCACGCCCTCCATCAAGTAGGCCACGTTGTGCACGATACCGTTCAGCACACTGGCAACCAATGACAACATCACGATATGCCAATAGCGCAAGTTGTACAGATCACTGTGAATGCCCAGCAACTTCATCACGCAATAGGAGGCCGTGGCGTAACTGAGCACGCTAGCGATGGCAAAGAAGTACAGCGATACAGTTTGCAGCTCCGTCCACAAACCTATTGATGTGTAAATGCTGGCGATGAACAAGCCCACGATGGCGGGCAAGCGCCCCACCAAAATCGCCAACAATTTGAAGCCCGCGGGTATGAAGATCAAGCTAACACCTGGCGCATACAGCATGTAGCTGTCCAAGTGCTGGTTCAGCTGAAACGAACCCACAAACATCAAAAATGCCACGCACACCATGGCGAGGTCAGACGGCAGCAGCTTGGGTAGGTTTGGCATAAGTTATTGCTTTTGACAATTTTCCGTCAAAAACAATTCCTTCTTGTAATGACCCCTGTTTTTGTTTGTGTGCAGATGTTCAAAATGACCTGACCTCTGTCAGCCGTACCAAGGCAATGGCAGTAAGTCCGCAAATTTTGGAGAATTTCGGATATGAAGACCACACGATTTACCGATGAGTAAATCATCGTTTTCCTCAAGCAAGCAGAAGCCGGCATGTCTATCAAGGAGCTTTGCTGATGCAGTCATGGCAGGGTCGCAGCAAGTTAAAGAATTAGCGTCAAATCCAGTGCGAGGGCTCGTGCGCCATCGACGAAAACCTGCTGGACGCCGCCCACATTTGTGAGAACGAACAAGTCCACATCTGACACATCAACAACGGCGAACGCTTCATCACCTACGCCATCAAAGGCTAGCGTGGGCATGGGACGGATGAGTGCTGAGCTGATTTAGCTCTATTTCTCAACAACGCACGAGGGCGTGTCCTAGATTTTGTGTAAACGGTCTAATGGCAGGAAACTGCCTTCATCTTCAAAGGAAGAGAAATGACCGTAAGCAACGAACTCATAGACCGCCTGTTGGCGGATTACAAAAAACCTGAAGACCTCATCGGAGAAAACGGGCTTCTCAAACAATTGACCAAACGCTTGGTCGAGCGAGCCCTCCAAGCCGAGATGGCTGAGCACCTCGGGCACGGCAAGAACGAACCCGTCGCCAACC
>CAUPRM010000016.1:0-23616 GCA_963513725.1 uncultured Limnohabitans sp.
ACCACCACCGACTGTTGGAGCCGATTGGGTATATTCCACCTGCCGAGGCAGAGGCCAACCACTACCGGCAACTCGCTGAGAAGGTCAATGCCGACGCGTTAACTTAAACCACCTGGCCTCCTCGAAATGCGGGGCGATTCATGGAGTATCTGACCAGTGGGGGGAAGAGCGGACGAGACATCGGAGAGACAGTCAAAAATTCGCTCGCCCCGACGCTTGCGCTCACCTACCTGCCAAAGCATCTGGTGGCATTTCGCAGTGCCCTGGCAGTGCTGAACATCGAAGTGCCAATCTCTGGCGCAAGCATGAGCATCAAGCACTGTTCCAACGCCCAGTTCTATAAGGTGCTCAAGGATCCGGTGCAAAGCGCCGCCGTTCTTGCCAGCTGCACTTCCCAACCATATCTATGGAAACACCTGTCAGCCTTCGTCGATGGGATAAATACGCCCGCCAGCACTGCAGACTTGATCAAGGCGCACGATCAACGCATCCGATGGCAGATCGAGCGCATCTATCGAACCCGCTGCGACATCGTGCATGCGGGACGGCAAGTCATTACGGCGAGCCTGCTTTGCGCCAACCTTGAGTTCTACTTGCGAATGACGCTCAAGTCGATGTTGAAGGGGTTCTCCAACGTTGCGACGCTGATGGGACCAGCAGAGTTTTTCGAGCGCCAGCGGCACCAGTTCAACCAAGTGCTGCAGGAGCTAAACGCAAAGCCGTCGCCCAAGGACACCCTGTTGATAGCTTCTCTGGATTGATGGCCCTCCCGCGACGGGGACTTCTGACGCCGGTACGTTTTTGACAGCTGAGTAACGCAAGAGATAGCCAGCCTAATATAGCGCTAAGGGAACATCGGCACACTATCGAGCGATGCACATCACAGATTCAGCTCTGTTTGACCATCTCATGATCTGTTCGGTAACCCCCCACCCCCTTCACATACGCCAACAACTCCACAAAAAACGGATGCCTACAAAGCGTGGACGAATCGCCCACCAGCAATAGCTTGCGCCGTGCGCGGGTCATGCCCACGTTCATGCGGCGGATGTCAGACAGAAAGCCAATCTCGCCTTGAGGGTTGCTGCGTGTCAACGTGATGGCAATGATGTCGCGCTCTTGGCCCTGAAACGAATCGACGGTGCCCACGCTGAGCCTGCGTTGCAGCAGCAAACCATTCAGCACTTCGCTGTCTTCGATGGCGTCTTTTAAATAGTTGATTTGGGCGCGGTACGGTGCAATCACGCCGATGCTCAGCGGGGTGTGTTGGTGTTCGTCGTGTTCGGCTGCGTCGTAGGGCGCCAGCAGTTGCGCCAGTCGCTCCAGCAGCAAGTGGGCTTCTTCGGGGTTGGCGGTTGAACGGCTTTCGGGAATGGCCACTTCTTGATAACCACAGCCCGCCGTGTCGATGAATTCCACAGGCAGGTCGGGTGCAAAACGCAGGTCATACGCCTCTAGGCCAGCGTGGCGCACGCTGGCGTGCGGCACCAGTTGGCCGCCATAAAACTTCTCAGAGCTGAAGCCCATGATGTGCTCGTGCATGCGGTATTGCGTGGTGAGCATGCGGGCCGTGTTGGGTTGGCGCTGGATGCACTTTTCAAACAGGGTTTCGCGCAGGCCTTCACGGGCGGCTTGTTCGCTTTTGACCGTGGGCGGCAGTTGGTGGTGGTCGCCCGCCAACACAATGCGCTGGCCCTTGGCAATGGGTATCCAGCAACCCGGCTCTAAGGCCTGGGCGGCTTCGTCAATGAAGACGGTCTCAAAGCTCAGATGGCGCATGTGGCGGTGGCTGGCACCCACCAGCGTGCAAGTGATGACCTGCACCGATTCGAGCACGTCTTCGGTCATGAAACGCTCTAAGTCGTCGGCGGCTTGGCGCAGGGTGCGCGCTTCTTCGCGCAGCCATTGGCGGTGCTGTCGCTCCTCAAAACCAAAGTGGCGCACATGCTCGTTGGCAGTGTCTCGGTGCTGCTCAGCGGTTTGGCGCATCGCGTGCATCTTGGCGTAGCTGGGGTGGGCCATCACACCGGCATCGAGGGTGTGCTTTAGCAGCAGCTCCGACACGCGGCTGGGGTTGCCCATGCGGATCACGTTCACACCGCGCTCGGCCAGCTTTTCGGTCAGCAGGTCCACAGCGGTGTTGGAGGGGGCGCACACCAGCACGCGCCGCTCACGCCGGATGGTTTCCAAAATGGCTTGCACCAGCGTGGTGGTTTTGCCCGTGCCGGGCGGGCCGTGGATGATGGCCACGTCTTGCGCCGAGATCACATGGCGCACTGCCACCAGCTGCGAGTCGTTGAGCGCACTGGGATAAAACAGGTCGTCGGCTTGGGGCTCGCGATAGCTGGCTTGCCTGACGCCCAGCAGCACGTCGCGCAGTTCGGCCAAGCGGTTGCCGTGTGCGGCCATGACCGCGCTCATGGCTTGGTTCATCTCGCGGTAGCTGACCTCGTCAAAGGTGAGGTCAATGCCTAACGTACTGCCGTTGAGGGTGCTGCCATTCATTACCCAATCGGGCAGCTCTTCTTTGGTGGTGGTCAGCACCAGCTTGTTGCGCCGCACGCTGGTGACAACGCCGCTTAGCGTGGGCCTGTCAGATTCCTTGTGACCTGCTGCATTGCTGAACAGCGAAGCGTTCTTACCCACCTGAAACAAATGCAGGTCTTGCCGATGCGCAGGGCGCTCTAGCTCCAACACCACCTTGCCACCAAAACCAATGTCTTCTTGGGTGATGGTGACGGGGTACCAAGTCAAACCGCGCCGACGGCGCTCTTTGATGCTGGCACTGGCGTTTTTGAGCTTGAACTGCGCCTGGTCTTCCTGTTGCTCAAGGTGCATGAGGGCACGCACATGGCGCAACTCACTTTGGACAGCATCTTGAACAGGGCTTGGGGCGGTGGGGGTTGGGTATTGATTGTTCAATCAGCCGCACCATCAGCTTTCCCGCTGGCTTTGCCCAGCTTGGCATCGTCCTCGGCCCAGCCTTCAATGGCTGGGTAATACCTTGTTGAGCGGCCGTCACCATACCGGGTGAGCAGCCCAAGCCGTTCCAGCTCAATCAGGTCACGGGCTGCCGTGGGCGTGGAAGTTTGTGCGATGCGTTCGTGTTTGCGCGTTGTCATGCCGCCCTCAAAACCCTTGGGGCCAGCGTCCAGCAGCTTCTTCATCGTTTTTTGCTGACGCTCGTTGAGCGAGACCGATGACATTTGGGCCTGAAACCGGATGCGTTGAATGGACGAATCGATGGTGCGGTTGGCGAACTCGCTGGCCAGCGTGACTTGCGCCAGCATCCATTGGACCCATGCCGTCACGTCCATGCTTTTGGAACGCTGCGCCTGCTCCAGCTCGCTGTAATACCGATCTTTGCAGGACTCGATTTGCCGCGAGAGCGTCACGATGCGCCCAGGCTGGCCCATGTCTTGGCCCAGTGCCAGTTGCAAGATGGCCCGGCCTAGGCGCCCGTTGCCATCGTCAAACGGGTGCAGCGTCTCGAACCACAGATGCGAAACAGCGGCACGCACCAAGCCGTCCATGGGCTGCGGCCCGACTTTAGGCTGGGTTTGGTTGAACCACTTTAAAAAAGCGTCCACCTGTTCAGCCAGGCCCTCAGCGGGTGGCGCGGCGTAATGCACCTTGCTGTGGCCCACGGCCCCACTGACGATCTCCATGGGCACAGAACGCAGAGCGCCCACATCGATGCGCTGCATACCCGAAAAACCCGTGGGGAAAAGCGCCCCGTGCCAACTGCACAGCCTCTCCAGCGTCAAGGGTGCGTCAGTGTTGAGGGTGGCGTCTTGCAACACGTCGATCAGTCCCTCGATGTTGCGCCTGCCTTCGCGCACGGGGGCCCCAGAGGTGTCCAGGCCCAAGCGCCGGGCCACGGAGGAGCGAACACTTTCAGGGTCCAGCTTTTCGCCTTCAATCGCAGAGGTGGTCAATGCCTCTTGTGTCAGCGAGTCGCGGATGTGGGGCTGCAGCCCTTCCAGGCCAATCGCCTCCGCTTTGCCAAGTAGAAATCCTTGGGATGTTCTTGCGGCCGCCAATGGCGCCTGAATTCGCTGCGCGTCGAACGCCAATGCTGGCCACTCTGGCAGCTGCCAAATCCAACGTTGATATGATTTCATGACTTAATCATATCAATATATGATTTGAATGGAATGAAAATCGTATCGTGCGCGGTGTCGCATGGACACTCAAATCGCAGCGCATGCATTGGCTCTAGGCCTTCCCTTGGTGACCCACAACACACGTCACTTCAAGCGGGTGCCAGGCTTGAAGCTAGAAGGCTGGATGACGTGAAAAACGCGCCCTTGGCGCGTTTTCTTTTAAGTAGTCGACTTGAACAAAGCCGCCATCACCCGCTTGGGCTTGATGTTGGACGATTTGCGCAAAGGATCGGGTGCCACAGGCGCTGCTTCGGCGCTGCGTACGGGCGCTTCGTAGGGCTTGTCAAAGAACGGATCGTTCTTCACGCGTGGTGCAGGCGTGTAGCCCACTTCGCGGCTGCGGCGGCTGTCTTGCTCGCGAGGGCGTGCATCGCGAGATGCGTAGCCTTCACGGGGACGGCTTGAAAACTCTGAACGCTCACCGCGTAGCTCGCCACGAGAGAACTCTGCGCGCGGTTCGCGCGAATCACTGCGAGGTTCACGACGCTCACGCGAACGGTCTTGCTCAACGCTCACGGATTCCAAGGTGATCTTGGTTTTGAGCAATTTTTCAATGTCGCCCACCAAGCGCTGGTCGCTGCTCGACACAAAGCTGATGGCGTGGCCCAAGGCGCCAGCGCGGCCTGTGCGGCCAATGCGGTGCACATAGTCTTCGGCGTTGAACGGGATGTCAAAGTTGAACACGGCTGGCACATCTTTGATGTCCAAGCCGCGCGCGGCCACATCGGTACAGACCAACAAATCGACCTCGCCTTTTTTGAAGCCTTCGAGAGCTTTCAAGCGTTCGTCTTGGCTCTTGTCGCCGTGCAAGGCGCTGGTACGGAAACCATCGCGCTCGAGCGAGCGGGCCAAACGGGCGCAGCCGAGTTTGCTGTTGCAAAACACAAAGGCTTGTTTCATGCCGTTGGCTTTGATCAACTGGCGCAACGCGTTGTATTTGTCGTCCACGCTCACGCTGTAGAACTGCTGCGTGATGGTGGCTGCGGTCTCATTCGGACGCGCCACTTCGATGGTGACGGGGTTTTGCAAATAGCTGCCCGCCAAGCGTTTGATCTCGGTCGAGAACGTGGCCGAGAACAACAGCGTGGTGCGCGTCTTGGGCAAGTGGCTCAAGATGCGTTGCAGGTCTGGCAGGAAGCCGATGTCCAACATGCGGTCGGCTTCGTCGAGCACCACATATTCGACTTGGTTCAACACCACGTTTTTGGCTTCGATGTGATCGAGCAAACGACCGGGCGTGGCCACCAACACCTCGACGCCTTTTTTCAGCTCGATGGTTTGGGGCTTCATGTCCATGCCGCCAAACACCACCATGCTGCGCAGGTTGGTGTGCACGGCGTACTGTTTGATTTGCTGGGCCACTTGGTCGGCCAACTCACGGGTGGGCAACAGCACCAAGGCACGCACCGGATGACGGGCGGGCGAGGTGGAGCTGTTTTCGTGTTTGAGCAAACGTTGCAGCAACGGCAGCGAGAACGCCGCTGTTTTACCGGTACCGGTTTGGGCTGCACCCATCACATCTTGGCCCGTCAAAACCACCGGAATGGCCTGGGCTTGAATGGGGGTCATGGATTCGTAGCCCATCTCGGCTACGGCGCGTGCCAGCGCGGGGGCCAGCTGCAAATTGGAAAAAGAGGTCGTCATGTCTGGGGCATATTGTCGCATTGTGGGCGGCTCAGCCCAAAACAGGCGTTTTGGCCCCTGAACAGGCCTCTAGCCAGCGGTTTTAAGTCTTGGGCAGCGTGACGCCGACTTGGCCTTGGTACTTGCCGCCACGGTCTTTGTAGCTGGTTTCGCACACATCGTCTTTGTCGCTTTCAAAGAACAACACTTGGGCACAGCCCTCGCCTGCGTAAATTTTGGCGGGCAGTGGCGTGGTGTTAGAAAACTCCAAAGTCACATAGCCTTCCCATTCGGGCTCGAACGGTGTGACGTTGACGATGATGCCGCAGCGGGCGTAGGTGCTCTTGCCCAAACACACGGTCAACACGTTGCGAGGAATACGGAAGTACTCCATGGTGCGGGCCAGCGCAAAGCTGTTGGGCGGGATGATGCAGACATCGGACTCAATGTCCACAAAGCTCTTGGGATCAAAGTTCTTCGGGTCCACCACGGTGCTGTAGATATTGGTGAACACCTTGAACTCGGGCGCACAACGGATGTCGTAACCGTAGCTGCTGGTGCCGTAGCTGACGATTTTTTCGCCAGCGGCGTTTTGACGAATCTGGCCTGGCTCGAACGGCTCGATCATGCCGTGTTGCTCAGCCATGCGGCGAATCCATTTGTCTGATTTGATGCTCATGGGTTAATTTTAGGGCCTCGTCAAAGGCCCTCGTCCTTGTTCAGTTGTCGCCTTCGGCGAAACGCTCAAAACACAGCTTGAGATCATGCAGCCACTTCTGGCGCTGCACCTCAGACGCAAAGCTGGCTTCAAAGCTATTGCGAGCCAGTGCGTAGGCCTGCTGCGCCGTCATGTCAGTGGCCGCAAAGGTTTGTACAAAGTTGTCGTTGATGTAGCCGCCAAAGTAGGCGGGATCGTCCGAGTTGATGGTGACGCACAGACCGGCATCCAGCAATTGACCGATGTTGTGGTCTTTCAAATCGGGGAACACACACAATTTTTGGTTAGACAGCGGGCATACCGTCAATGGCACACGGTCCTTGACCAAGCGCGCCATCAACGCCGCATCGTGCACGGCTTGCACGCCGTGGTCGATGCGCTCGACACGCAGCACATCCAAAGCGCTCCACATATAGGCGGGCGGCCCCTCTTCACCCGCATGGGCCACCAAATGCAAGCCATGGGCGTGGGCCAAGGCAAAGACGTTTTTGAATTTTTCAGGCGGGTGCCCCACTTCGCTGGAGTCCAAGCCCACGCCAATGAATTTGTCTTTGAAGGGCAACGCGTCTTGGAAGGTTTGCAGTGCGGCCTCTTCGCTCAGGTGACGCAGGAAACACAAGATGAGTTGCGCGCTGACACCCAACTGCGCTTGCGCGTCCACACACGCGCGGTGCAAGCCGTTGATGACGGTGGCCATGGGCACGCCACGCTCGGTGTGGGTTTGAGGATCAAAAAAGATTTCAGCATGCACCACATGGTCAGCGGCTGCGCGCTGCAGATAGGCCCACGCCATGTCGTAAAAATCTTGTTCGTGCAGCAGCACGCTCGCACCTGCGTAATAAATGTCGAGGAAGCTTTGCAGGTTGGTAAAGGCATACGCCGCACGCAGCGCCTCGACGTTGGCATAGGGCAGCTTCACGCCATTGCGTTCGGCCAGCGCAAAGATGAGTTCAGGCTCTAGCGAGCCCTCGATGTGAATGTGCAGCTCAGCCTTGGGCATTTCGCGCAAGAGCTTGGGCAAATTGACGGTGGCAACGGCGTGGACTTTGAACATAAGAACCTCCAGACAAGGTCATCATGCTACTCAAGAAAATCCCGTTTTTAGTTGGCAGAGCGAATCATGTTGCGCACCACAGGATAAATCTGAGCCTCCCAACGACGGCCATTGAACACCCCATAGTGGCCCACCCCTGCTTGCAGGTGGTGCGTTTTTCGATAAGCCGGCAAGACGCTGCACAGGTCTTGTGCTGCCAGCGTTTGGCCCATGCCGCAAATGTCATCACGCTCGCCCTCGACGGTCAGCAAAAACGTTTTGCGAATGGCCTTCATGTTCAAAGGTCGACCCTTGTAAGTCAGCAAGCCCTTGGGCAGCAAGTGTTCTTGAAACACGTTCTTCACGGTCTCTAAATAGAACGGCCCCGACAGATCCATGATGGCGAAATACTCTTTGTAGAAGTCGCGGATCAAATCGGCTTTTTCGTCTTCACCGTTCACGCGGTGTTCATACAGCGTCTTGAACGACTGGCGATGACGGTCTAGGTTCATATTCAAAAACGCCATCAGCTGCATGAAGCCGGGGTACACACGCCGCCCCACGCCTTTGAAATGCAAGGGCACCATACCTACGAGTTTTTGCTCAAACCATTCAATCGGCTTGGTCATCGCCAACGCATTGACTTGCGTCGGGTTGACGCGCGTATCAATCGGGCCTGCCATCAACGTCAGGGAAGCAGGCTGGCAGTCGCTGCGGTCTTCGGCCATCACCGCGGTTGCAGCCAAGCAGGCCACCGTGGGTTGACACACACCCATCAAATGCGTGTTCGGCCCCAAGTGCTGCATGAACCAAATGATGTGCTCGATGTATTCATCCAAACCAAAAACACCTTCGCTCATGGGAATGTCGCGGATGTTGCGCCAATCGGTCAGGTACACCTCGTGGTCTTGCACCAAGGTCTGTACCGTGCCGCGCAGCAAAGTGGCAAAGTGGCCTGACATGGGGGCGACCAACAAGACCTTGGGCAAATCCACCGCGTCTTCGCGTTTGAAACACATGAGGTCGCAAAACGGTGTGCCGTACACCCGGCTCTCGCGCACAGGCACGGCCACACCTCTCGCGTTCATCACGGGGGCGATGTTGAATTCAGGGCGCACATGCGTGAAACCCAGCAGCGCGATCTGCTCGTAATAGGCCGCCATGCGCTGCAAGGGTGTGATGCGCTGGCCATCGAACCACGTCAGGCTGATGTCGCGTGCGTGCTCTGCAAATTTTCGGATGGGGTCCGACAGGTCTGCCACCACTTGGTAGTTCTGATAAATCATCACGGCCTCTTTCATCACCCGCAGGTGCTGTGTATCTCACAACCGTGGTGCAAGAGCCGTGCCACGCATGGCATATCTTTTGCAAGGTTTGAGTCACACCTCACAGCACAAAGATCAAACACCATGGCCAAGACGACGCTCACCCTCAGCAGCAAGAACTACTCCTCTTGGTCACTGCGAGGCTGGCTGATGGTCAAGCTCGCAGGGCTGTCCTTCGAGGAAGTACCTGTGGCAACCGACAACGTCGATGCACGCGCAGAACTTTTATTGCTCTCGCCTTCCATCCTTGTGCCTTGCTTAGAACACGGCAAAGCGAAGGTGTGGGACACCCTAGCCATCGGCGAGTACCTCAACGAGATCGCACCAAAAGCAGCGCTGCTGCCCACCAACGCGGTGCACCGCGCACATTGCCGGTCCATTTGTGGCGAGATGCATTCGGGGTTTTCAGCCCTGCGTGCCTCGTTGCCCATGAACATCAAAGGTCGTTTCAACAAATTCAAGGTGTGGTCCAAAGCACAACTCGACATTGATCGCGTGCTCTTCATCTGGCGCGACTGCCTCACCACCTACAAAGGCCCGTTTTTATTTGGCAAGAAACCCACGCTTGCAGACTGCATGTTCGCGCCTGTGGTGACGCGCTTCATCACCTATGGCATTGCCCTCGACCCTGTGTGCGAGGCGTACTGCAAAACCATTTTGTCGATGCCCGAGATGAAGGAGTGGATGGCAGCCGCAACTGCAGAGCCTGACGATATTGAAGAACTTGAAGTGGAGTTTTAACCATGCCTACCGCCGTTTCTAAAACCATTGCCTACGAGAGCAACACCGATTTCTCGCACGTCAAACCCGAAGACACCCAGTTCTTACCCGGTGGCTTGCGCGACTTCTTTGTGTACCGTGATTTGGGCGTTGCCAAAGCCACACGCGGCAAGGTGATTGCCCACATCGCCAAAGCCAACATGCCGCCCGACAACGGCACAGGCTGGCACTACCACGTGGCCGAATTTCAAATCGTCATCATGCTCAAAGGCTGGGCGCGCTTTATGTATGGCGAGACACCCACGCTGGTGTCTGCCGGCGACTGCGTGCACCAGCGCCCGGGCATCGTGCACTACCTGTTCGACTACTCGCCCGATATGGAGTACTTGGAAATCGTGGGGCCTGCAGACTTTGAGTCCATCTCTGTGGAAGGGCCGTGTGCGGTTCCGGCCATCACGCCTTGGGTGAAGTGATTTACTTTCTTTAAAGACGAAAAAAAGGCCACCCGAAGGTGGCCTTTTTGTTGAATCGCACTTGGATTAGAAGTGGTATTCAGCACGCAGCATCGGAGTTTTAGCCGTTGCGCCTGGACCCGCTTGACCAGCACCAATCGCTGCAGTCGTAGGGTTACCAAATTTGTTTTTCCAGTATTGGTATTCCACGCCTACTTTGAGTGTGTTCTTGCTGGCGTTCACAGCGGCGCTCATGTCGTACATCACTTGCATGTCGATGTTGGTTTCAGCAGCGGTATCGCCACCAAACTCGTTCTTACCTTTGGCCGCAATAAAGTTTGCAAAACCTTCAAACGACAAAGTAACAGAGGCCACGCTGAATGGAATACCCCATGACAAACCGATCATGGGATGGGTGTCATAGCTGTAACGTGGTGTCGCAGTGCTGGTGAAGGTGCTGTAAGGCGCATTGCTTTCAGCCAATGCCAACAAACTCACGTTCAAAAAGCCAGGCACATCCAGCATCAAGGTTGGGCCCACCACCAGCATTTCCTTCTTCGAGTTGTAGCCCGCGTCGGTTTTGGTGTTGAAGTCAAAACCAGCCGTCACGCCCAAACCACGGACAACGCCTGATTTGAATGACTTGCCCGTGACCTTTTCCAAATCTAAGGTATTGCGATACACCACGTACACCTCGCGTGCACCGTCGGTGGAACCTGCACTGGAAGGGTCGTTTTTGTTGGACAACAACAAATCGACGTTGAAGAAGTTAGAGCCGTACTTGTAACCACTTGCGTGCGTGAGGCCATAAATATTTTTGGTGATCTCGGTGCTGCCAAAGGGCTCCGCATATTTAGAGCCGTGGCGAAAGCTCAGCGACGTGTCGCTCCAATCCGCAGCTTGGGCTGAGGTTGCGGCTATGGCTGCAAAAACGATAAGTGCAAGTTTGTGGTGCATGATTTAGCTTCCTTCTCGGTTAAAAGAATGAATTAGCAAAACCCGAGCCAGAAACAAAAAAAACCACCCGAAGGTGGTTTTTTCGAAAACTGTTTACACAGTTTTATTTAGCGCCCGGCACTTTGCCTTCGACGCCTTTGACGTAGAAGCCAACACCGCTCAAGAACTTGTCGTCAGCGACTTCGTCTTTCTTCAGCACTTCTTTGCCTGTGTTGTCGAGCAATGGGCCTTTCCAGATAACGAAGCTGCCATCTTTCAAACCAGCTTTGACGGTCTCCACTTTGGCTTTGGTCTCGGCTGGCACGTCTTCAGCGATGGACACGATATCAATCGCGCCGTCTTTCACGCCAGACCAGGTGTGGCCGCCGCCTGTCCACTTGCCTTCCAAGGCGGCGCGGGTGGCGTTGATGTAGTAAGGCGTCCAGTTGATCACGGCAGAAGCCAAGTGGGCCTTGGGACCGTAGGCGGTCATGTCGGAGTCCCAACCGAAGGCGCGCTTACCTTTGTCTTGGGCTGTTTTCAACACAGCAGGAGAGTCCGTGTTTTGGAACAAGATGTCAGCACCGCCGTTGATGAGCGATGTGGCAGCTTCTGTTTCTTTCGGTGGGTTGAACCACTCGTTGACCCACACGACTTTGGTTTTGACTTTGGGGTTGCTGGACTGAGCGCCCAAGGTGAAGCTGTTGATGTTGCGAATGACTTCAGGAATCGCGATAGAAGCCACCACACCCAAGGTGTTGGTCTTGGTCATCTTGCCCGCGATCACGCCAGCCATGTACGCGCCTTCGTAGGTGCGGCTGTCGTAAGTGCGCATGTTGGTCGCTTGCTTGTAGCCTGTGGCGTGTTCGAACTTCACGTCGGGGGTGTCAGCCGCCACTTTGAGCATGGGCTCCATGTAGCCAAAGGTGGTGCCAAACACCAGCTTGTTGCCTTGGCCAACCATGTCGCGAATCACGCGTTCTGCGTCAGCCGACTCGGGCACGTTCTCAACGAACGAGGTTTGAATTTTGTCGCCGAATTCTTTCTCCAAGGCCTTGCGTGCGTTGTCGTGCGCAAAGGTCCAACCGCCGTCGCCCACGGGGCCGACGTAGGCAAATGCAATCTTCAAAGGCTCAGGCTTGGCCGCGGCAGCGGGTGCTTCCGCAGGTTTAGCTTCTTCTTTTTTGCCACAGCCGACCAACACAGCAGCTGCCACAGCGCTCAAAGCTGCAACGTGCATCCAACGACGTTTGAACATGTCTGTCATGAAATTTCCTTTGAAAAAAGCATTGAAAAAAGCGAACGAATTATGAGCCAGGGAAAAACGGTTTGCCGATCGAGGCGGGCATGTTCACCCGCAACCAACGCGGGTTGCGCGAGATCAAGGCCAACACCACGATGGTGGCGAGGTAGGGCAGCATGCTCAAGAACTGGCTGGGCACATCCACGCCCGACGCCTGCAAATGAAACTGCAACATGGTCACACCACCAAACAGATAAGCACCAAGCAACACGCGTGCCGGGCGCCAAGTGGCGAAGGTGGTGAGGGCCAAAGCGATCCAGCCTTTGCCCGCGATCATGCCTTCCACCCACAGCGGTGTGTAAATGATGGAGATATAAGCCCCTGCCAAACCGCATAGGGCGCCGCCGGCCACAACCGCCAACAAACGGATGCGACGCACGGGGTAACCTAAGGCGTGCGCCGACTCTGGCGACTCACCCACCGCACGCAACACCAAGCCCGCACGGGTGCGGTAGAGGAAATAAATCAAGGCGAAGGTCAGCGCAATTGCGCCATACACCAGCGGATGGTGTTTGAACAAGGCGGGGCCCACAAACGGCAGATCGGCCAACACGGGCACCTCAAACTGCATGCGCTCTGGCAGTTTGGCCTGCACAAAGCTTACGCCCACAAAGGCAGAGAAACCGCCCCCAAACAAGCTCAAAGCCAAGCCCGTGGCGTATTGGTTGGTGTTCATCCAAATCACCAACACGCCAAACAGCGCAGCCATCAAAGCGCCTGCGCCCATGCCAGCCAAGAGGCCCAGCACGTCGCTGCCCGTGGTGGCCACCGTTGCAAAGCCCGCAATGGCGGCGCACAGCATCATGCCCTCGGCGCCTAAATTAACGATGCCTGCTTTTTCATTGATCAACAAGCCCAACGATGCCAGCGCCAAAACAGTGCCTGCATTCATGGTGGCGGCCCACAACAGTGCGTAGGTTTCCATCACAGTGCTCCCTCTGAACGTGAACGCGACGCACGAGACACCCAGCGCACGCGGTATTGCATCAAGGTGTCACACGCCAACAGGGTGAACAGCAACAAACCTTGAAACACACCCGTCAACGAACGTGGCAAGCCCAACCGCGATTGCGCCAGCTCACCCCCGATGTAGAACATGCTCATCAACACCGCCGACAAGACCATGCCCACCGGATGCAAGCGCCCCACAAACGCCACGATGATGGCGGCAAAGCCATAGCCTGCAGGCACAAACGGCGTGAGTTGACGCAGCGGCCCCGCCACTTCCAAGCCACCCGCCAAACCAGCTGCCGCACCCGATGTCAGCAGCGCCAACCACAGCGCCTTGCGCGATGAAAAGCCTGCATAGCGCGCCGCATCGGGTGCCAAGCCGCCCACTTGCTGCGCAAAACCGGCGTGCGTGCGAAACAAAAACACCCACAAGCCAGCAGCCCCGGCCAACGCCAACAGCACACCAATGTTCACGCGCGTGCCCGTGATGAGTTTGGGAATTTGGGTGATGGCATCAAAGGTTTTGGTTTGTGGAAAGTTATAGCCCAAAGGGTCTTTCCAAGGGCCGTAGACCATGTAGTTCAGCGCCATCACAGCCACGTACACCAGCATCAGGCTGACCAAAATCTCGCTGGCATTGAAACGGTCACGCAACACCGCGGTGAGGCTGGCCCACGCCATGCCACCCACAACGCCTGCCAACAAAATCAACACCCAAAAGCCTGGCCCCGTGTTGGCATCGGCCATCAGGGCAACCCCAGAGGCAAACACCGCGCCCATCACAAACTGCCCTTCGGCGCCAATGTTCCACACGTTGGAGCGAAAGCACACAGCGAGCCCCAAGGCAATCAACAGCAAGGGCGTGGCTTTGACCATCAGTTCAGACAAGGCATACACGCTCTTGATGGGCTCCCAAAAGAACACCCCCAAACCGCGCACGGGGTCTTTGCCCAAGGCCATGAAGAGTCCGATGCCCAAGATCACGGTGATGGCCAAGGCCAACACGGGTGAGGCGTAGCGCCAAAGCGTGGACGGCTGGGCACGGGGCTCAAGACGCAACATGGGCCACCTCCTGTTGTGCAGCCGCAGGTGTTTTCCACAAGCCACTCATCCAAGCACCAATGCGTGACACGCTGGCTTCTTCACGACTCAGCGCGGGCGACAACTCGCCATGCGCGATGACGTGCAAACGGTCTGACAGTTCTAACAATTCGTCCAACTCCTCACTCACCACCAGCACGGCGCAGCCGGCATCACGCAAGGCCAGCAATGCGGCGCGAATTTGCGCCGAAGCCCCAACGTCCACGCCCCACGTGGGTTGCGAGACGATCAACAGCTTCGGAGCCGCCTCGATCTCGCGTCCCATCAAAAACTTTTGCAAATTACCACCCGAGAGCGAACGCGCCGCCGCATCTGGACCACCCGCTTTGACTTGGTAGCGCGCCATGATGGCCTCGGCCTGCGCCTGCAAAGTTTTTAAATTCAACCAACCCAGGACTTTGAGCCAACCCGTACTGGCCACCGCTTCGTGACGGGTGAGCAACAGGTTTTGCGCCAAGCTCAGGCTGGGCACAGCGCCACGCCCCAAGCGCTCTTCAGGCACAAAGTGCAGGCCGTGGGCTCGGCGTTGGTCAGGGCTCCATCGTCCGACCGATTGGCCGGCCAAGGCAATGCTGTCGTGCGGGGCACGCCGATCTTCCCCCGACAAGGCAAACAACAACTCGCGCTGACCATTGCCCGACACACCGGCAATGCCCACCACCTCGCCGGCACGCACTTGCAAGTCGACGCCTTTGAGGTCCACGCCAAAAGGATCGTCCGCCGTCAAACGCAAATCGCGCACGGTCAACACCTCTGCGCCGGGCTGGTGTGTGCGCACATTCAGTTCAGGGGGCAAGCTGCCAATCATGAGCTGACTCAGCGAGGCATTGGTTTCTTGGCGCGGGTCACACACGCCCGTCACGCGGCCTGCACGCATCACCGTGCACGCGGTGCACAAGGCACGAATTTCGTGGAGCTTGTGGCTGATGTACAAAATGCTGCGGCCTTCAGACGCCAGTTGGCGCAGCACCACAAACAGTTTCTCGACCGCCTGCGGCGTCAACACCGAGGTGGGTTCGTCCAAGATCAAGAGCTGGGGGTTGGTCAACAACGCACGGATGATTTCAACCCGCTGCATCTCGCCCACGCTCAAGGTGTGCACTAGGCGCTGTGGGTCAATGTCCAAGCCGTATTGCGACGCGGTGTCGGTGATGCGCTGGGTGACCTCGGCCAAACTGAAATGCTTGTCCAACCCTAGCCACACGTTCTCAGCCACGCTGAGCGTGTCAAACAAACTGAAGTGTTGAAACACCATGCTGATGCCCAAACGACGCGCCTCTTGCGGGTTGCGAATGTGCACCACCTCGCCGTTGAAGCGCATCTCGCCCGCATCGGGTTTCACCGCGCCGTAAATGATCTTCATCAAGGTCGACTTACCCGCACCGTTCTCGCCCAACACGGCGTGAATTTCGCCGGGTTGCACGGTCAAACTGACGGCATCGTTAGCCACCACGGCGGGGTAACGCTTGGTGATGTGAGCGAGAGACAAACGGGGACTAGACATGACAAAACATCGAAACTCGTGAAGCACATGAGGTTAACAGCACGCAAGGGCCGTGCCCGCGACACCCAGCCCCAGACAAACCCCTTAAATGCCAGACAATCTGAGCATGAGCAAAACCATTGTTTACCCACAAAAAGTCGAATTTGGCGACTGCGATCCGGCCCGCATCGTCTGGTTTCCCAACTTCTTTCGCTGGATTGACGCGGCCTCGCGCCACTTCTTTGTGCAATGCGGCGTGCCGTCTTGGCACGAGACCGAGCAAACCTTGGGCGTGATCGGCACGCCGCTGGTCGACACCCATGCGCGCTTTGTCAAAACTGCCAGCTATGGCGATTTGCTGGAGATTCACACCAGCATCACCGAATGGCGCGAAAAGAGCTTCGTGATGCACTACGAAATTCGTCGTGGCGAAGACTTGATCATGGCGTGCGACGAGGTGCGCATCTTTGCCGCACACCGCGAAGGTGCCAACGCCTCGCAGCCTGGCATCCGTGCGGTGGCCATTCCGCCATCGATTCGCAGCCTGTGCGATTAAAGCACCAGCATCGCCCGAAAGTCGTTGACGTTGGTGTGCGTGGGGCCGGTGATGACCAAGTCGCCCACCGCGCTGAAAAAACCGTAGGCATCGTTACGGTCTAAGCAGTTGGCAGGTTTCACGCCTTGCGCCTCTGCGCGCGCCAAGGTGTCGGGTGACACGGCGGCACCGGCGTTGTCTTCAATGCCGTCAATGCCATCGGTGTCCGCCGCGATGGCCCACACCCCCGCTTGCGCTTGTAGGGCGACAGCCAGTCCCAAACAAAACTCGCCGGCACGGCCGCCTCGGCCCTTGGGAGTTCCCTCTGGCTGTTTGCGAATGGTGACCGTGGTTTCGCCACCACTCAAAATGACACAGGGCTTTTGAAACGGGCCTTTGCCCTGCGCCGCAGCGCGGGCCAAAGCGGCATGCACCTTGCCCACTTCGCGGGACTCACCTTCGAGTTCATCGCTCAAAACATACGCATTCAAACCCGCGGCACGGGCCAGCTCAGCGGCTGCATCGAGCGACTGCTGGGGCGTGGCAATCAGGTGAACCGGTTGCTCATCCCACTGCGGGCTGGGCTTGGGCGTTTCTAAAGTCCCGGCTTTCAACGCGGCTTCAATCGCGGCAGGCACCGCAATTTTGTAGCGCTGCAAAATCGCCCACGCATCTGCGCAGGTCGTGCGGTCGGCCACGGTGGGGCCACTGGCGATGACCGAGGGGTCGTCGCCCGGCACATCGCTGATGGTCAGCGTCACCACTTGCGCGGGCGCACAAGCTGCCGCCAAACGACCGCCTTTGATGCGCGACAAATGCTTGCGCACGCAATTCATTTCGCCAATGTTGGCCCCGCTGTTGAGCAAGTCGCGGTTGATGCGTTGCTTGTCTTCCAGCGTCAAGCCCTCGGCGGGCAAGGTCAGCAAGGCCGAGCCTCCGCCTGAAATCAAGCACAACACCAAGTCGTCTTTGGTCAAGCCTTGGGTCAATTCCAAAATACGTTCGGCAGCCGCTAAGCCTGCCGCATCCGGCACGGGGTGCGAGGCTTCGACCACCTCAATGCGCTCAGGCAAACCTTCAGGACGTGGCGGAATGTGGTGATAACGCGTGACCACCAAACCCGACAGCGGTTTGTCAGCGGGCCACAAAGCCTCCACCGCCTGCGCCATGGCACCACCCGCTTTGCCCGCACCCAGCACCACGGTGCGACCTTTAGGCGGCTTGGGCAAATAGGCAGCGGTGTTGTGCAGCGGCAAGGCGCGCAGCACGGCGGCATCGTAGAGCTGACGTAAAAAAACCTGCGGCTGTGCGCACACAGCTGCAGGCGACTGAAAAACAGAAGGGGTCGAAGAAGTCAGAGGATGCTCACTTTTTGCCAAGACCCAAACGCGCAGCACCTTCGGTGTAGAGCTGGGTGCGTTCTTTCATGAAGGCATCCATTTGGTCCACACCGATGTTGACCAATTCAAAGCCGTTTTTGGCTGCGAGTTCTTTCATTTCGGGGTCGTTGTTGAGGTTGGCCCACAGCTCAGACAAACGCTTGCGCTGCTCGGGCGTGGCTGATTTTGGCACGCCAATGCCGCGGTAGGCCCCGTCCACCCAGTTGACACCCAACTCTTTGAAGGTGGGCACATCGGGCATCAGCGGGTGACGCTGCTCCATCGCCACAGCCAGGGCGCGCACACGCGTTTTGTTGTTGATGGCAAACGGCGTGTAAGTGATGGCGCCATCCACTTGGCTGCCCAACACGGCGGTGGTCATGTCGCCCGTGCCTTTGAAAGGGATGTAAATGGTTTTGACGTTGAAAGCTGCATTCAAACGCTCATGCGCGGCGTGGTTGGCCGAGTTCAAACCTGAGCCACCCAACGACAACTTGCCGGGCTCTTTTTTGACCGCAGCCAAAAACTCGGCAAAGGTTTTGATGGGGCTGGCGACAGGCACCACCAAGATGTCAGGCGTGTAGTGGAACCAATACACAGGCGTGACATCGGCCGTCTTGTATTGCACTTGACCCTCGATGGGCTGAAACACGATGTGCGGCAAGTTGATGCCCACCACGTTCACGCCATCGGCAGGCAGGCTGTTCATCTGTGTCCACATCAAAGCGCCACCCGCACCGGCCTTGTACTGCACCACGGTATCAATGGCTGCGCACTTCTTTTTCAGCACTGCTTGCTGGTGGCGCGCCGACAAATCGGACTCGCCGCCAGGTGGGAAGGCCTGCCAGTACTGCACGTTTTTATCGGGGCAAGGCTGAGCAAACGCAGCCGCGGTAAGCAGCGCGGACGCTGCAGCAAGAACTTTGAAAGACAGATTGAAACGCATGGTGTTGTCTCCAGTTTTTAGGGTTAAATCATCAAAGCACAAACGGCCTGTGTCACCTGCTCGGTGGTGGCCTTGCCGCCCAAGTCGCCCGTGTGCAAAGCAGGGTTGGCCGTGACTTGCTCGATGGCATGCATCAGTTTTTGCGCAGCCTCGAACTCGCCCAAATGCTCCAACAGCATGACGCAACTCCAGAAAGTGCCTACAGGGTTTGCCAGCCCTTTGCCCATGATGTCGAAGGCCGAGCCGTGGATGGGCTCGAACATGCTGGGGTAACGGCGCTCGGGATCAATGTTGCCGGTTGGGGCGATGCCTAAGCTGCCTGCCAACGCAGCGGCCAAGTCGCTCAAGATGTCCGCGTGCAAGTTGGTGGCCACGAGGGTGTCCAGCGTGGCAGGACGGTTGACCATGCGGGCCGTGGCCGCGTCGACCAGTTCTTTGTCCCATTTGACGTCGGGAAACTCTTGGCTGATTTGCACGGCAATTTCATCCCACATCACCATGGCATGGCGTTGCGCGTTGGACTTGGTGACCACGGTCAACAACTTGCGGGGGCGCGATTGCGCCAGCTTGAAGGCGTAACGCATGATGCGCTCCACGCCAGCGCGGGTCATCATCGACACGTCGGTGGCCACTTCAATCGGATGGCCTTGGTGGGCACGACCGCCCACGCCAGAGTACTCGCCCTCGGAGTTTTCGCGCACGATGACCCAGTCGAGGTCTTTGGCTGTGCAGCGCTTCAGCGGCGCGTCAATGCCGGGCAAGATGCGCGTGGGGCGCACGTTGGCGTATTGGTCAAAGCCTTGGCAAATTTTCAGGCGCAAACCCCACAGGGTGATGTGGTCGGGAATGTGCGGGTCACCTGCCGAGCCAAACAAAATGGCATCCATGGGGCGCAGGGCATCGAGGCCGTCTTTGGGCATCATCTCGCCATGGGCGCGGTACCAGTCGCCGCCCCAGCCAAAGCTGGTGAACTCGAAGTTGAAATCTTGGCGGGCCGCAGCCAATGCTTGCAGCACTTGCTGACCGGCCGGCACCACCTCTTTGCCAATGCCGTCACCGGGAATGCATGCGATTTTGTAGGTCTTCATAAATAGGAACTGTGTGTCGAGGTTGAAACAAGCCCCAACCTTAGGCGACACATCGATTCATGAACGAGCGCAAATTGAACCCACTGTTGAATATGATTCAACAATGACCACACCCAGCTCTGCCCCCTCCGAAATGGCGTTTTTCAGCCTGCTGGTGCGCACCGGCAGTTTGTCGGCCACGGCACGCGAACTCAACGTCACCACGCCCGCTGTCAGCAAACGGCTGTCGCAAATGGAGGCGCGTTTGGGTGTGCAACTCATGCACCGCACCACGCGACGCATGGGCCTGACGCCCGAGGGTGAGTTGTATTTGGCCCACGCCCGCCGCATCTTGGCTGACATTGACGACATGGAGCGCCAAGTCAGCAGCGCCCTCGCCGCGCCCAAAGGTTTGCTGCGCGTCAACGCCACGCTGGGGTTTGGGCGCAGCCACATCGCGCCCTTGATCTCGCAATTTGCCAAGCGCTACCCTGAGGTAGAGGTGCAGTTGCAACTCACCGTCAATCCGCCGCCGCTGAACGAAGACGCGTTTGATGTGTGCATCCGCTTTGGCGAACCGCCCGACGCACGCGTGATGGCGAAGCGCATCGCATCGAACCGCCGTTTGATGTGTGCGTCGCCCACCTACTTGGCCAAGCACGGCACACCCAAGGTGCCTGCTGATTTGGCGCAGCACAGCTGCATTGGCATTCGCCAAGGCGATGAGGCTTATGGCATTTGGCACTTTGTGAATGGCAAAAAAACAGAAACCGTCAAAGTGCGCGGCACGCTGAGCACCAACGACGGTGAAATTGCTGTCAGCTGGGCCTTGGCGGGCCACGGCGTGCTGATGCGCGCCGAATGGGACATTGCCAAATACCTGCGCAGCGGACGCTTGCAGCAAGTGCTTGAAAACTACCCCACACCGGCGGCCGATATTTACGCCGTCTATCCACCCCGCCACCAAACGGCGGCACGCGTGCAAGCTTTTGTGGCCTTTGTTGCTGAGGCGTTAAAGTCTTCACCATGACCACCTTGCTCATCCACCGCGCCCGCTGCATCGCTACGCAAGACGATGCCAACACCGAACTCAATGACGCCTCGCTGCTGTTACGCGATGGCAAGATTGAACGCATCATTCCCGCCGGAGAAAACATCGATGAGCTTCTAACGCAAGTCGACGAAGTGATTGACGCCCGCCGCCATGTGGTGGTGCCTGGCCTGATCAACACGCACCACCACATGGTGCAAAGTCTCACGCGTGCCGTGCCGCAAGTGCAAAACGCCGAGCTGTTCAGCTGGCTCAAAGGGCTGTACCCGATTTGGGCGGGCCTTACGCCCGAGATGGTGCTGGTGTCTAACCAAGTGGCGATGGCCGAGCTGCTGCTGAGCGGCTGCACCACCAGCAGCGACCACCTGTACATCTACCCCAACGGCGTGCGACTGGACGACAGCATTGAAGCCGCGCACACCATTGGCATGCGCTTTACGGCCACACGCGGCAGCATGAGCGTGGGCGAAAGCCAGGGCGGTCTGCCACCCGACCGCGTGGTGGAAAAAGAAGCCTTCATCCTCAAAGAAACCCAACGCCTGATTGAGACCTATCACGATGCCAGCTATGGCGCGATGACGCATGTGGCCGTGGCCCCCTGCTCGCCCTTTAGCGTGAGCCAAGACCTCATGCGCGAATCCGCCAAACTGGCCCGCGCGCACAAGGTGCGCCTGCACACGCACTTGGCCGAGAACGACCACGACATTGCGTACACCAAAGAGAAATTCAACTGCACGCCCGCGCAATACGCCGAAGACTTAGGCTGGGTGGGCCACGATGTGTGGCACGCCCACTGCGTGAAGCTGGACGACGAAGGCACGTATTTGTTTGCACGCACGCGCACCGGCATTGCCCACTGCCCGTGCAGCAACATGCGATTAGCCAGCGGCATCTTGCCCCTGCGCAAAATGCTAGATGCCGGTGTGCCCATTGGTTTGGGCGTAGACGGCAGCGCCAGCAACGACGGTGCGCATCTGCTGAACGAAGCCCGCCAAGCCATGCTGCTGGCGCGCGTGGGCAGAGCGCTGGATGCACCGCGTGTTGACAACGGACGCACGGTTTTTGGCTGCGATCTTGGCCCCGCCGAAATGACACCCCGCGACGCCCTGCGCCTAGCCACACGCGGCGGGGCAGAAGTGCTGGGCCGCGCGCACGAGCTGGGGCAAATCAAAGAGGGCTATTGCGCCGACATTGCGATGTTTCGCACCGACACACTCAGCATGGCCGGTGGCGCAGTGCACGACCCCGTGGGTGCGCTGCTGCTGTGCGCCAGCGACAACGCGGACTACACCATCGTGAATGGCCGCGTGGTGGTGCGCAAGGGAGAGATTGCAACGGTGGATATGGGGCCGTTGATTGAGAGGCATAACCAGCTGGCGATGCAGTTGGCTAGAAGATAAGAAACGCGCCAAGATTTCAATTTGAATCTTGACGCGCATCGATTTGACTTAAACCTCTTGGCCCATGACCCAGTTAGGCACGCTGGTAACGATCTCCGGAAAAATCGTGATGAGAACAATGGCCAAGATCATGCAACCAAAAAATGGCAGGGTCATACGCGCAATGCGATTGCTATCGATCCCTGTCATGTTTTGCAACACGAACAGGTTAAAACCAACCGGTGGCGTGATCTCTGCGATTTCAATCAACATGATGATGAAGATGCCAAACCACACCAGATCAAAACCAGCTTTTTGAATCATGGGTAACACAACAGCACTGGTCAGAACAATCATCGAGATGCCGTCCAAGGCTGTGCCCAGCACAAGATAAATCACCACCAACACGGCAATCAAACCGAAGGGTGAAAGGTCAAGGCTTTGCACAAACTCGGCCAACTCACGCGGTATACCTGTGAAGGCCATGGTCTTCGTGAGAAACGCCGCGCCCGCCAAGATGAACATGATCATGCAGCTGATGCGTGTGGCACCTGCAAGACCAGCCCAGAAGTTTTCCAAGGTCAAGCTTCGTCCAGCAGCGGCAATGGCCAGTGATCCGACGACACCCCAAGCGGCACATTCAGTCGCAGTCGCTAATCCACTCACAAGCACCCAAACGATAAACACGATCAGCAAGCCACAGGGAATCAGACTACCTGAGCGGCGTAGTTTTTCGGAAAATGTCGTGGGAGCTTCAGGAGGAGGAACGCGATCGGGATTTCGAATACTCCACCATGCGATGTAACCCGAGAACAATCCCATCAGCAGGAAACCTGGCAAGAAACCGGCTAAGAACAGCCGGATCACACTGGCATCAGCAGCCACGGCATAAACAACCATCGTGATGGATGGCGGGATCAAAATTCCAAGGCCACCTGCTGCTGAGAGTGACCCAAGTGCTAGTCCTTTGTCATAGCCACGTCGCTCCAATTCGGGCAATGCAACTTTGGCGATCGTGGCGCAGGTTGCTGCAGAAGAACCAGAGACAGAGCCAAAAATGCCACACCCCAAAATGGTGGTGTGCATCAAGCGGCCTGGCACGCGGTTCAACCATGGTGCCAAGCCATCAAACATTTGCTCAGACAAACGCGTGCGATACAGAATTTCACCCATCCAGATGAACAACGGCAAAGCCGCTAATTCCCAGCTTGCTGTGGTTTCCCAAAAAGCAGTGAAAAGATTCATCCCCGGCTCAGTGCTGGTGAAGAAAGCCTGGCCGACCCAACCAACAATCGCCAGCGTCATAGCGGGGTCTCCTCGTTTTCAGTGCAATAAGTGACGGTACGCAAAGCTAGCACTGGCGCGGGGGTGGTCTGGGTAGACCGTTGATTTCATTGACTTTCCTGTTCGCTTTGTAAACGGGTATGGTGGCCTCCCACTTTTGAGGT
>CAUPRM010000017.1:0-19796 GCA_963513725.1 uncultured Limnohabitans sp.
TCTCCGATGAGGTCTTCAGGTTTTTTGTAATCCGCCAGAAGGCGGTCTATGAGTTCGTTGCTTACGGTCATTTCTCTTCCTTTGAAGATGAAGGCAGTTTCCTGCCATTAGACCGTTTACACAAAATCTAGGACACGCCCGCATCTTTTTATCTGGAAAAATATCAACCGAGTTGCGTCACGCAATTGGTTCATGCGCGTCAATCAGTGTGTTTGTTGACCAACCCACTTACTGCAACACCACAGCACAACACAAGGTATAGCCAATTTTGTGCATGGCCTTGATGCTGGGTTGGGGCGCTCCCGCATTCGCCAGTTTTTTCCTCAGACGCGCGATGCGCATTTCCATCGAGGCCGGTGTCGGGGCGTTGTCATTGCTCGCACCAATGATCTCTGCCAGTTGCCAGCGCTCTAAGCTTTGGCCGGGTGCCCGCGCGAGTGCGCACAAAATCTGCACATCGCTCGTCGTCAGGGTCACCATCCGGTCGGGGCCTCTGAGCGACAGACGCGAGAGCTGCAGCACCAGCGTATGGCTCAATGAGGTGGCATTTCTCATGCGCTTACCCAAAGCAGCCACACCTGCCATCAGCTCTTGCGGGTGCACGGGTTTGGTCAGGTACAGGTCGGCGCCACTTTCGTAACCCACCACCTTGTCACCAATTTGTGAGCGTGCGGTGGTGATCACGATGCCCACATTGGGGTGCGACGCACGCAGGCGCCGTGTGAGGCTCAGGCCGTCTTCGTCGGGAAGATTCAGGTCAATCACATACACGTCAGGCACAAAACCACCCGTGACATCGGCACAACAGTCAACCATTCAAACGGTTATTGGAAGTGGTTCAAGCAGCACAGGTAGCACCAGCACCACAGGCAGTTCAACCAGCGCAGGTGGTACAGGTAGCTCAAGCAACACCAGCACTTCAAGCAGCACAGGTAGCACAAGCAACCCGACTGCAACTGTGAGCACCTCGACAACGCCAGCGCAGATTCAAGCGCTGTCGAATGCGGATGTGGCCGCTTTGACGCCAACGCAATTGACGGCCTTGACCCGCGAGCAACTCGGCGGCTTTGCGCCTTCGCAAGTGGCGGCCTTGCCCGCATCGGCGGTTGCTGCTTTGTCGGCTACGCAGTTGGGCGCGTTGAGCCTGAATCAGCTCGGTGGCATGGGGGCCGCACAGGTGGCGGCGTTGACGCAGGCACAGTTGAGCAACTTGTCGGTCAGCCAGCAAGCGCTGTTGTCGCTCAAGAGCGCTGCTGGCGGTAACGCCAACACCCAAGGCGGTAGCTTCACGTCTGCCGTGAGTCCTGCAGCCCAACCTAACGTGGTGCCTGTGGCGCCCTCAGTGGCTGCTGTGGTGACGGTGTTGGCGCCCAGCCAGTCGGCCAGCCTGACGCCCGCGCAAGTGACGGGGCTGAGTGCTTCGCAGGTGCAGGGCATCACGCCGTTACAGTTGTCGGTGATGGAGCCTAAGCAGATTGCCAGTTTGACGACGGCTCACCTGGGCGGTTTGACGACCGAACAGATGGGCGCTCTGACACCGGTTCAGCTGCAGGCCCTGTCGCCAGAGCAAATGGCGGTGGTCACGCAGGTCAAGGCCTCGGTTGCAGCGCCTCAGGGCGGTGTGACGGTGACTTGCGACCCAACGGTAACCGGTGCTTGCAGCGCAGGGCGTTGATCGCCGTTGATGAAGTATTTTTATGACTAAGGAGAAACCATTGAATAAGTCTGAATTGATTGAAGCCATCGTGAAGGAGACCGAGCTGTCCAAGGCCGATGCTTCGCGCGCGCTCAATGCCGTGATCGACACCATCGTCAAAACGGTGGCCAAAAAGCAAGATGTGCAGTTGATTGGCTTTGGCACTTTCAAAGCGGCCAAGCGTGCAGCGCGCACGGGCAAGAACCCTCGCACCGGCGAGCCCCTGAAAATTGCGGCGGCCACGGTGCCTAAGTTTTCTGCGGGTGCCGTGTTTAAGACGGCCGTGAATAAGAAAAAGTGAGCGTCACAGCGCTGCGGTTAAAAGACGCTTAGGCCACTGGGTGGCCGATGTGTCGATGTGACTGCGCTTGCAAAGCAATCGCCTCACGCTCTTCGGACGTGAGGCGATTTGCATTTTTAAGCTGCATGAGCATGCGCGGATTTTTGGCCAGTACGTCCGCATGTTGAATGAGGTAATCCCAATACAGGGTGGTGAAGGGGCAGGCCGTCTCGCCTGTGGATTGGGCGGGGTTGAAGCGGCAGCCTTTGCAGTGGTTGCTCATGCGGTCTATGTATTTGCCGCTGGCCACGTAGGGCTTGCTGGCCATGAGGCCACCGTCGGCAAATTGGCTCATGCCCAAGGTGTTGGGCAGCTCTACCCATTCCACGGCGTCGACATACACACCCAAGTACCACTGGTGCACCGCTTTGGGCTCGACGCCCAGCAGCAAGGCGTAGAGGCCGGTCACCATCAGGCGTTGAATGTGGTGAGCGTAGCCATGCGTCAAGGTTTGTTGAATGGCGTCGCGCAGGCAGGCCATTTCGGTTTCACCGGTCCAGTAAAACTCGGGCAGTGGCGCGTGGGCCTGCATGGCATTGCGTTCCACATAGTCTGGCATGTGCGTCCAGTAAATGCCGCGCACGTATTCACGCCAGCCCAAGATTTGGCGCACAAAGCCTTCCACGGCTTCTAGGGGCGCGTGGCCTTGGCGAAACGCATGCTCTGCCGCTGCGACCACTTCGCGTGGGTTGAGTAGTTTCAAATTCAGGGCGCATGACAAGTGCGAGTGGTAGAGCCAAACGTCGCCTTCCCACATCGCATCTTGGTAAAGGCCAAAGCTGGGCAGTCGGTGCGCGATGAAGTCCGCCAAGGCCGACAGCGCTTGCTCGCGCGTGACGGGCCAGCCAAAGCTCGCCACCGAGCCAGGGTGATGCGCGAAGCGTTGGTTCACCAATTGAATGACGTCTTGGGTGATGGCATCGGGTTCAAACCGGCTGGGTTTGGGCAACAGCCCAGGGCCTTGTTTGCCAAAGCTGCCTCGGTTGTCTGCGTCGAAGTTCCATTGGTCGCCCACGGGCTTTTTGCCGTCCATCAAGATGCCGGTCTTTTGGCGCAGCTCACGGTAGAAATACTCTAGGCGCAGTTGCTTGCGGCCTCGGGCATGTTCGGCGAAATCACGCACGGTGCTGAAAAAGTGCGTATCGTCCCGAATTTCAAGGGACAAGGCATGTGTGCTTGCGACCGATCGCAGGCTTTGCAGCACGCGCCATTCGCCTGGCGCCGTCATCACCAACTTCTGGGGCTGGGTGCGAAGAATGGCTTTGTCCAATTCGCCCGCCAAGGTGCCCGAGTTGTCAGGCGCATCCAACGGGGTGTAGAGCACGGTCCAGCCGCGTGCTTCCAGCCTGGCCGCGAAGTGACGCATGGCACTTAGAAAAACGGTGGTGCGTTGTTTGGCCGACGTGATGTGCGTGGACTCTTCAGTAACCTCGGCCATCCAAATGGCGTCTTGTTGGGGATCGAAGTCGCTCAGGGCCGAAGCGTCTTCGTCGAGCTGGTCCCCCAAGATCAATACGAGGTGTCTGAGTTGAGATGGCATTGAGAGGCGCTCTTTAGGAATGGGGCTCTGGCCCCTGTGGCCCCTGGAGTGTGTCCCGTTGGGTTTAATCGCGGAAGTTGTTGAACGACAGGGGCAAGTCTGTCATCTCTTTGCGAATCAGGGCCATGGCCGCTTGCAGGTCATCGCGCTTGGTGCCGCTCACGCGCACAGCGTCGCCTTGGATGGCAGCTTGCACTTTGATCTTGCTGTCTTTGATGTGGCGTTGAATCTTTTTCGACACTTCGGTTTCAATGCCGTTGCGGATTTTGATGACTTGTTTGACCTTGTCACCGCCGACTTTTTGCACATCGCCTTTGTCGAGAAAGCGCACGTCCACTTCGCGCTTGGTCAGCTTGTTGCGCAGCACGTCTTCGACTTGCACCAGCTGAAAGTCGGCATCGCCGAACATGGTGATTTCTTTGTCCTTGAGTTCGACGGCCGCTGAGGTGCCTTTGAAGTCGAAACGGGTGGCGATTTCTTTGGCCGTGTTTTCGACGGCATTTTTAACTTCCACCAAATTAGGCTCAAGTACGGTGTCAAAAGAGGGCATATCAGTCAGCTTTCAAAATCAGAGTGAGACAATTGTCCTATGTTAGTTGAGCCCAATTACCCCCTTCAAGCACACAACAGTTTTGGCATCGTCGCCAAGGCGTTTCAGTTGGTGCGCGTGCAGTCTGAAGCCGATGTGCAGGCAGTCATTGCCGATCCTGCGTTGCGCGATAGCCCGAAGCTGGTGCTGGGCGGTGGCAGCAACATGGTGCTGACGGGCGACGTGAAGCCCTTGGTGCTCAAGGTCGAACTCAAAGGCATGCGCTTGGTGCAAGAGACCGACAAAGCATGGGTGGTCGAGGCCGCCGCCGGTGAAAGCTGGCACGACTTGGTGCGCTGGACCTTGGACAACGGCTGGCCGGGCCTAGAGAACATGGCGCTCATTCCAGGGAGTGTGGGTGCCTCGCCCGTGCAAAACATTGGCGCGTATGGCGTGGAGTTGCAAGACCGGTTTGAGTCCTTAGACGCCATCGACCTGACCACGGGCCAAACCTTCAGCCTCAATTCGGCGCAATGCGCCTTCGGCTACCGCGACTCGGTGTTCAAGCACGAAAGCAGTGGCCCGAATGGGTTGGGCTTGGCAGGCAAAGCGCTCATCACCCGCGTGCGGTTCTTGCTGCGCAAAGACTGGAAACCCGTGCTGGGCTACCTCGACCTCGAACGCAAAATGGCCGAGACCGGCATCAGCCAACCCACAGCCATGCAAATTTTTGAATGGGTCTGCGCCATTCGCAAAGCCAAGTTGCCGGACCCCGCAGTCATTGGTAACGCTGGTAGCTTCTTCAAAAACCCCACCGTCACCCAAGACCAATGCGACGACATCATCGCCCGCGACCCGAAAGTGGTGCACTACGTGTTGGACGATGGCCGCATCAAACTCGCCGCCGGTTGGTTGATTGACGCCTGCGGCTGGAAAGGCAAAACCGTGGGCAATGCCGGCGTCTACGAAAAACAAGCCTTGGTCTTGGTCAACAAAGGCGGCCGCGACAACCCATGCACTGGCGGCGAAGTGATGACCTTGGCCAAAGCCATTCAAACCAGCGTGTATGAGCGGTTTGGTATTCGGTTGGAGCCGGAGCCGGTGGTTGTTTAAGACGAGCAGTACCTTAAAAACTGCTTTAAAAACTCGCACAAATCTGCCCGCACCCCTTCGCCTACAAACCACATTCAGAAGCCGCATGGCGATGTGCGCTGCAAAGCGAAGTCAAGGGGGAGGCTAACGGCCCTAGGCCGAAGCCGGAGGACATTCGCGTCGCAGCGCACATCGCCATGCGGCTTCCGCGAACAACTTGCCATAAAAAAAGCGACCTCAAAAGGTCGCTTTTTCAATGGAAGAAAGAAGTCGCTTACTTCTTAGACCCGCCATCCAACTTGATCATGTCAGCACCTTCGCCCAACGACAGCAAGCCGGTGTGTGCGTAGATGCCCAGCTTGGCGCGTGTGTCCACGATGTCCAAGTTGCGCATGGTCAATTGGCCAATGCGGTCGAGTGGGCTGAATGGGGCGTCTTCCACCTTTTCCATGCTCAGGCGCTCTGGTGCATAAGTCAGATTGGGCGACTCGGTGTTGAGGATCGAGTAGTCATTGCCACGGCGCAGCTCTAGCGTCACGGTGCCGGTCACGGCGCGTGCCACCCAGCGTTGGGCGGTTTCGCGCAACATGATGGACTGTGGGTCGAACCAGCGGCCTTGATACAACAAGCGGCCCAAGCGCAGGCCGTTGATGCGGTACTGCTCGATGGTGTCTTCGTTGTGGATGCCGGTGACCAAGCGCTCGTAAGCGATGTGCAACAGCGCCATGCCCGGGGCTTCGTAGATGCCGCGGCTCTTGGCTTCAATGATGCGGTTTTCGATCTGGTCGCTCATGCCCAAACCGTGGCGGCCACCGATTTCGTTGGCCTTGAGGAACAACTCGACCGGGTCAGCGTATTCCACACCGTTCAAGGCGACGGGTTGGCCTTCTTCAAAACGGATGCTGATTTCTTCAGCTTTCACCACGCAGTCTTCGCGCCAGAAGGGCACGCCCATGATGGGGTTGACGATTTTCATGCCGCTGGCCAAGCTCTCGAGGTCTTTGGCTTCGTGTGTCGCGCCCAACATGTTGCTGTCGGTGCTGTAGGCTTTTTCGGCGCTCATCTTGTAGCCAAAACCGTTGGCGGTCATGAAGGCTGACATTTCAGCGCGGCCACCGAGTTCGTCGATGAACAGTTGGTCCAGCCAAGGCTTGTAGATTTTCAAGCTGGGGTTGGTCAACAAGCCGTAGCGGTAAAAGCGCTCGATGTCGTTGCCTTTGAAGGTTGAGCCGTCGCCCCAGATATTGACGTCGTCTTCCTTCATCGCGGCCACGAGCATGGTGCCGGTGACGGCACGGCCCAAGGGCGTGGTGTTGAAGTAGGTGATGCCACCGGTGCTGATGTGGAACGCACCGCACTGAATGGCGGCAATGCCTTCGTGGGCGAGTTGTTTGCGGCAGTCGATGAGGCGGGCTTTTTCAGCGCCATATTCCATCGCTTTGCGTGGAATTTCGTTGTAGTCCGACTCGTCGGGCTGGCCGAGGTTGGCGGTGTAGGCGTAGGGCACTGCGCCCTTTTGCTTCATCCACAAGAGGGCCGCAGAGGTGTCGAGGCCGCCGGAGAAGGCGATGCCGACTTTTTGGCCTTTGGGGAGGTGTTGGAGGATGGTGCTCATGGTGTGGTGTGTCAGCCGTGGATTAACCGAAGTGGCAGATGTAGTGGTAGGGCTCGGTCACGCGAATGTCGAACTTCGAGTTGCCGGGCACGTTGAACTTTTCGCCTGCGCTGGACTTGACCCAGTCTTGGCTGCCGTCGAGTTTGTATTCACAAAAGCCGCCCACACATTCCATGATCTCAGGAGCGCCCGTGTTAAAGGTCAGGGTGGCGGGCAGGATGACGCCCACCGACAGCTTGGTGCCGTCAGCCAAAGTCAGGCCGTGGCTCACACATTTGCCGTCAAAGTACACATTGGCTTGGGTGGTGACACTGGCGCCGTCAATTTTTTCTGTGGTCATGGTGCGAAAAGGGGTTGGTTTGCAAAACCCTAGATTTTAGGGGACCGAAAACGACAAAAGCCGCACAAGGCGGCTTTTGCTGGCAAAGCTGGCTATTTTCGAAGCAGCGTGTCCGTCGCAGCGTGTCAGTAGCGGGGAGCTGAGCCTGCAGGGGGTACGGGGTAGCCCGAGTTGTAGTTTTGGCTGGGTGGGTTGGCCATGGGCGTGATTTGCAAGCGCACGGTGGGGCCTGGGTCTTGCGGCATTTGCACGGTGTATTGCTTGCCTGCGAATTCGTACACCACGTTGTAAGACATGGTGCGGTTCTCGTAGAACATCTGCTGGGTGCAGTTTTGCACGTTGCGCACTTCGGGTGTTCCGGGGCCTTCGACCTTGTCTCCCAAGATCGCGCCGCCGAACAGACCGAGCATGGTGGCTGCAGCACGGCCAGAGCCTTGGCCCATGCTGTTTCCAATGGCGCCACCCGCAATGGCACCCATAGCGGCACCCGCGCCTGACTTCGAGCCTTGGCTCACGACTTGTTCGTTGTTGCACACCTGACGCGGCACGGCCACTTGTTGAATGATGGGCGTGCTGGAGATGACGCGACCCACTTCTTGGGCTTGTGCGACGAGGCTCACACCCGACAAGCCGGCCAAAAGGGCGACGGCAATGGTGCTGTGAGGGATGATTTTTTTCATGGTACTTACCTTTTCTGGACTTGGACTAAGTGTAGTCTTCGCGTGATTTGTGTATGACTTCGCGTCTGTAAAGCAGGGGTAAAACTGCACTTAGACCTTAGCCAACAACGCGCTGCCAAGCTTCAGGGTTGACGCCGACGATGACTGCTTGGCCTTTAACCACCACGGGGCGCTTGATCATGCTGGCGTGTTCCAACATCAAGGCGCGTGCGCTGGCGGCGTCGGTCACGCTGGCTTGCAGGACGGGGTCGAGCTTGCGCCAAGTGGTGCCTTGGCGGTTGACCAAGACCTCCCAGCTCACCTGTGACAGCCAAAGATCGACCGCTTCGGCGGGCACGCCTTGTTTTTTGAAGTCGTGAAAGTTGTAATCGATGCCGTGCTCGCTGAGCCAGACGCGTGCTTTTTTGACGCTGTCGCAGTTGGGAATGCCGTAAACGGTGATGGATGCTGTGTTCATGGGGCGACATCATGCCGCAAGACGGCAGGTGGGCGACAATCCAGACCATGAATTCATTAGACAGTTGGCTCGCGCACTGCGAGCGTTTGCATCCCAAAAACATCGACATGGGCTTGGACCGTGTGCGCGTGGTGGTCGAGCGCCTGAATTTGCACTTTGACGGCCCCGTCATCACGGTGGCGGGCACCAACGGCAAGGGCTCGACCTGCGCGATGTTGGAGGCGTGTTTGTTGCAGGCGGGCTATCGCACGGGGGTGTACACCTCGCCGCATTTGGTGCATTTTCAAGAGCGCTGCCGCATTCACGGCGAAACCGTGCAGCCCGACGAGTTGTTGCCGCACTTCGCGCGTGTCGAGGCAGCGCGGGTGCAAGACGGTGATGAGGTGTCGCTCACTTACTTCGAGTTCACGACCTTGGCCATTTTGAGTTTGATGGCCTCGTCTCAGTTAGAGGTGGCAATTTTGGAAGTCGGTCTTGGTGGTCGGTTGGACGCCGTCAACGTCATCGATGCCGATTGCGCGGTGATCACCAGCATTGACCTCGATCACATTGAGTTTTTGGGCAACGACCGCGAAACGATTGGTCGCGAGAAGGCGGGCATCATGCGCACCGGTTGCCCCGTGATCGTGAGCGATCCTGTGCCGCCCCAAAGCGTGTTGGACCACGCTTTAGAAATTGGCGCTGATCTGTGGCAATTTGGCAAAGATTTCAACTTCACCGGCGACAAGCAGCAGTGGGGTTGGGCAGGGCGGGGCCGTCGCTACAGCGGGTTGGCTTACCCAGCGCTGCGCGGTGCCAACCAATTGGTGAATGCCAGCGGGGTGTTGGCCGCTTTGGAGGCCTTGCGCACGCGCATTCCTGTGACGGCGCAGGCCATTCGCAACGGATTGGCCATGGTCGAGTTGCCAGGGCGCTTCCAGATCGTGCCGGGTCAACCCGCCTTGGTGCTGGATGTGGCGCACAACCCCCATGCGGTGGCTGCTTTGACGGCCAATTTGGATGCGATGGGGTTTTACCCCACCACCCACGCCGTGTTTGGGGCCATGGCTGACAAAGACTTGGCGCCCATGCTGGCGCGCTTAGGCCCCTTGGTCGACCGTTGGTATTTCTGCGATTTACCCACCCCGCGTGCCGCCAGTGCCGAGCAATTGCAGGCGCAGTGGCAAGCCACCCAAACCCGCAAAGACGTGCAGGCCAGTACCCACGCCAACCCGCAAGCGGCACTGCAAGCGGCGGTGGCGGCCGCGGACCCCACTGATAGAATTGTGGTCTTCGGATCGTTCTTCACGGTCGGGGGTGTATTGGCGGAGGGTGTCCCCCGTTTAGATGCCCCACATTTGAGCTCCTGAGACCCCATTCATGGCCTTTTTTAAGTTTCGATTGCCCGGTCGCGCCGCTGGTGAGCACCCAGGTAATTTCAGCAATTCACCGACCGAAAGCGTCGAGGTTTTGCGTCGTCGCGCCCGTCATCGTTTGATTGGCGCCTCGGTGTTGGTCGTTTTGGGCGTGGTGGGCTTTCCGCTGGTGTTTGACACCCAGCCGCGGCCCGTGTCGGTGGACATTGCGGTTGACATTCCAGATCGTGCCAACAGCAAACCTTTGGTCTCGGCCTCGTCGGCCACCAAACCCTTGGCGACGGGGGCCGGTTTGGACCCCAAAGAAGAGGTGATGGTTTCTGGTAAATCAGCCCCCAAATCTGAACCTAAGGTTGAAGCCAAGGCCGAACCCAAAGTCGAGCCTAAAGCTGACGTGAAGCCTAAAGCGGACCCTGCTAAAACAGAGGTTGCCAAAACTGATGTGAAGCCCGCAGACGACAAATCTGCCGCTTCTGACAGCAAAGACAACGCGCCCCGATTCATTGTGCAAGTCGGTTCTTTTTCTGAAGATTCCAAAGCCCGTGAGGTGCGTGCCAAGCTAGAAAAAGCGGGTTACAAAACTTACACCCATGTGGCCACGACCAAAGAAGGGCCGCGCACGCGTGTGCGTGTTGGGCCTTTCACCAGCCGTGACGAAGCCGACAAAGTGGCTCACAAAATCAAGCAGCTGCAGTTGCAGCCCGCTGTATTGGCTCTGTGATGTTGAACCTCACGGCGGTAGATTGGATTCTGCTGGCCGTCTTGGGCCTGTCTTTCTTGTTGGGTATTTGGCGCGGTTTGGTGCACGAGGTGTTGTCGTTGGCCGGTTGGGTGGTGGCATTTTTTGTGTCTCAGATGTATGCCCCTCAAGCCGCAGCGTGGTTGCCCATGGAGGGCAGCAGTCAAATGTTGCGTTACGCCGCTGGGTTTGTGACGGTGTTTGTGGCCGTGCTGGTGGCGACTGTTTTTCTGAGCTGGCTCATTCGAAAAATGGTGTCCGCGGTGGGGCTAGGGCCTTTAGACCGTTTGCTGGGCGCCGTGTTTGGCCTGCTGCGCGGATGGGTGATTTTGCTGGCGGCGACGGTGGTGGTGGGCATGACGCCCCTGCATGCGTCGCAGGCTTGGCAGCAGGCGCAGGGCGCGCCGTGGTTGCAACAGTTTTTGCATGTGTTGAAGCCGGTGTTACCGGCTGATTTTGGAAAGTACCTCCCCTAATGTGTGGCATCGTCGGCGTTGCAAGCAACGCACCTGTGAACCAGTTGATTTATGACGCCTTGTTGCTCTTGCAGCACCGAGGCCAAGATGCCGCAGGCATCGTCACCCAGCTGGACCGTAAATTCTTCATGCACAAAGCCAAAGGCATGGTGCGTGATGTGTTTCGCACCCGCAACATGCGCGCCTTGCCCGGCAACAACGGCTTGGGCCAAGTGCGTTACCCCACAGCAGGCAACGCGTTCAGCGAAGAAGAGGCCCAGCCTTTTTACGTGAACGCGCCGTTTGGTTTGGTGTTGGTGCACAACGGCAACTTGACCAACGCGCATGCGCTGAAGGCCGAGTTGTTCTCCGAAGACCACCGCCACATCAACACCGAGAGCGACTCTGAAGTGCTGCTCAACGTGTTGGCTCACGAGATTGACAAAGCCACACGCGGTTTGCCTTTGAAGCCTGCTGATGTGTTTGATGCTGTGCGTCGTGTGCACCGCCGCATCAAAGGCTCTTACGCTGTGATCTCGATGATTGCAGGCCACGGCTTGTTGGCTTTCCGCGACCCCTTTGGCATTCGCCCTTTGTGCATTGGCCGCGGTGCCGATGGCACTTACATGGTGGCCAGCGAGTCGGTGGCTTTGGAAGGCACGGGCCATGTGTTTGAGCGCGACATTGCGCCGGGTGAGGCCGTGTTCATTGACTTGGCTGGTCAAGCCCACTTTATGCAGTGTGCCGATGCGCCGCAGCTCAAGCCTTGCATTTTTGAATACGTGTATTTGGCGCGCCCTGACTCGACGATGGACGGTATTTCGGTCTACCAAGCCCGTTTGAACTTGGGTGAAACCTTGGCCAAGCGCGTGGTGTCGGTGGTGCCGCCGACAGACATTGATGTGATCATTCCGATTCCTGAGTCCAGCCGCCCCAGCGCCACACAGCTGGCGCATTTGTTGGGCGTGCCTTACCGCGAAGGGTTTGTGAAAAACCGTTACGTGGGCCGTACCTTCATCATGCCTGGTCAGGGCGTGCGTAAAAAGTCTGTGCGCCAAAAGCTCAACGTGATTGCCAGCGAATTCAAAGGCCGCAACGTGCTGTTGGTGGACGACTCCATCGTGCGCGGCACCACCAGCAAAGAGATTGTGCAAATGGCCCGCGACGCGGGGGCGCGCAAGGTCTACATGGCCAGCGCCGCGCCGCCTGTTCGCTTTCCGAACGTGTATGGCATCGACATGCCCACGCCCGAAGAGCTGGTGGCGCATAACCGCACCATCGACGAAGTGCGTCAACTCATTGGCTGCGACGCCTTGATTTACCAAGACGTCGACGCCATGAAGCAAGCCGTGCGCGCCGCGACGGCTGGCGATGCACCTCAGCTCGACGGCTTTGATGCGTCGTGCTTTGACGGTGTGTACGTGACCGGCGATGTGTCTGCGGGCGACATCGTGCGTCTGAATGAAAAACGTGTGGGCACAGAAGAGGGCGCCGAAGACAACTCGCGCCTCGCCTTACCCAACCCATCGGAGTGACCCAGGTATGAGCCAACACCCTTTGCCCGACGATCTGCATTTGGAAACTTTGGCCGTGCGTTTGGCTGCTGACCGCAGCCAGTACGGTGAAAACTCAGAAGCCCTGTACCTGACCAGCGGCTATGTTCAGCCCTCGGCCGAAGCCTCGGCCCGCCGCTTTGCAGGCGAAGAAGACGGTTACACCTACGGCCGTTCGGGTAACCCCACGGTGAGCAGCTTTGAAATGCGCTTGGCTGCCTTGGAAGGCAGCGAGGCTTGCTTGGCCACGTCGTCCGGCATGTCGGCGGTGATGTTGATGTTGTTCAGCTTGCTCAAAGCGGGTGACCATGTGGTGTATTCGCAGTCCATGTTTGGCTCGACTTTGAAGCTGATTGGCTCTGAATTCGCACGCTTTGGCGTGGAGTCGACTGTGGTGCCGCAAACCGATTTGGCCGCTTGGAAAGCGGCCATTCGCCCCAACACCAAAATCTTGTTTGCCGAGACGCCGACCAACCCCTTGACCGAAGTGTGCGACATCGCCGCCTTGGCCGACATGGCGCACAACGCCGGCGCTTTGCTGGCGGTCGACAACTGTTTCGCCACCCCTGTGTTGCAGCGCCCCATGGGCATGGGGGCAGACATCGTCATGCACTCGGGAACCAAGTATTTGGATGGCCAAGGCCGTGTGATGGCGGGCGCTTTGTGTGCCAGCGAAAAGCTCATCAAAGAAAAATTGCTGCCTGTCATGAAAAACAGCGGCATGGTGCTGTCACCCTTCAACGCATGGGTCGTGCTCAAAGGTTTGGAGACACTCGATATTCGCATGCGCGCGCAAAGCGCACAGGCCCACGCGCTGGCCCAGTGGCTGGAGCAGCATCCTGCGGTTTCGCGCGTTTATTACCCAGGTTTAGTCAGCCATCCGCAGCACGACTTGGCCATGAAGCAAATGTCTGGCATGGGCGGTGCGGTGTTGTCGTTCGATGTGAAGGCGGCTGACCCGCAGCAAGCGCGCACGCGCGCGTTCCATGTGCTCGATAGCCTGCGCGTTCTGTCCCTTTGCACCAACTTGGGCGACACCAAAACTTTGCTCACACACCCCGCTAGCACGTCACACGGCAAGCTGTCGGAAGACCAACGCCAAGCCGCAGGCATTGGCCAAGGCATGATTCGCTTGGCTGCTGGTCTTGAGCATTTAGACGACATGAAGGCCGATCTATTGCGCGGCCTCGACACCCTTTGATTTTTCTTTCCGCATGACCAAAATTCGCACCCGTTTCGCGCCATCACCGACTGGCTTTATCCACCTCGGCAACATTCGTTCGGCCTTGTACCCTTGGGCGTTTGCACGCGCCACGGGGGGCGACTTTATTTTGCGCATTGAAGACACCGACCTTGAGCGTTCGAACCAAGCCTCGGTGGACGTCATCATCGAAGGCATGAAGTGGTTGGGCCTCGACCACGACGAAGGCCCGTTCTACCAAATGCAGCGGATGGACCGCTACAAGGCCGTACTGGAAGAGCTCAAAGCCGGTGGCCATGTGTACCCCTGCTACATGAGCATGGAAGAGCTCGATGCCCTGCGCGAACAGCAAATGGCCAACAAAGAAAAGCCACGCTACAACGGCACATGGCGCCCCGAGCCAGGCAAGACCTTGCCTGCGATTCCCGAAGGCGTGAAGCCCGTGTTGCGCTTTAAGAACCCACAAGGCGGCTCGGTCGTGTGGGAAGACAAAGTCAAAGGCCGCATCGAAATCAGCAACGACGAGTTGGACGATTTGGTCATTGCGCGTCCCGACGGCACGCCCACCTACAACTTCTGCGTGGTGGTGGACGACATCGACATGGCCATCACCCACGTCATCCGTGGTGACGACCATGTGAACAACACACCGCGCCAAATCAACATCTTCAAAGCACTGGGCAAAGACACGCCGGTCTACGCGCACTTGCCCACCGTTCTCAATGAGCAAGGCGAGAAGATGAGCAAGCGCAACGGCGCGAAGGCTGTCACGCAATACCGCGACGAAGGCTATTTGCCCGACGCGATGGTGAACTACCTCGCACGCTTGGGCTGGAGCCACGGCGATGACGAGATTTTCAGCCGCGCACAGTTCTTAGCGTGGTTCAACCTCGACCACCTCGGCCGCAGCGCCGCGCAGTTTGACGAAACCAAGCTCAAGTGGGTCAACGCCCAGCACATGAAGGCCATGGCCGACGACGCTTTGGCGCCGTTGGTGCAAGCGCAGTTGGCCAAACGTGGCGTGGTCACGGATGAGCGCTTGCCCGCCATTTGTGGTTTGTTCAAAGACCGCTGCGACACCACGGTGGTCTTGGCGGATTGGGCCGCGGCGTTCTACGGCGACGTGACGCCCAAAGCCGAAGACTTGGCACAACACGTGACTGCGGCTGTTGAGCCTGCATTGGCGATGTTGGCTGAGAAGCTGACGTCATCCGCTTGGACCAAAGAGGCGGTGAGTGCCGCGATCAAAGAAGTCTTGGCCGCGACGGGTCTGAAAATGCCCCAACTCGCCATGCCGGTGCGCGTGTTGGTCATGGGCACGCCCCAGACGCCATCGCTGGATGCCGTACTTTCTTTGTGCGAAAGAGAAAAAGTTTTGGGCCGTTTGACCAAACGCTAAAAACTGCGATATACTAACGTTCTCGACAGACATCGGGGGTATAGCTCAGCTGGGAGAGCGCTTGCATGGCATGCAAGAGGTCAGCGGTTCGATCCCGCTTACCTCCACCAGAGAGATGTCGAGTTGGTTAAGTCCACAGGTTATGACCCTATCGTCTAGAGGCCTAGGACATCACCCTTTCACGGTGAGTACCGGGGTTCGAATCCCCGTAGGGTCGCCAAGTTTTGTAGCACTTGGCTAGGTTGCGAAAGCAGCAGAGCAAAAGTTACAGCTACCAGGAGTGGTAGTTCAGTTGGTTAGAATACCGGCCTGTCACGCCGGGGGTCGCGGGTTCGAGTCCCGTCCACTCCGCCAAAATTTCGTAATGAAATCAAAGGGTTATAAGCTTCGGCTTGTAGCCCTTTTTGGTTTTCTGTGGATCAAATTCCAAACTTTGGAATTCCACTTATTTAACAGGCGTCGCTTTTTTGAGTAAGCGACGGTCGTAAACCCTTCGAAGCAAGCGATCGCTTGTATGGCCAGTTGCATCCTGCGTGTCTGTTTGACCGGCCTCAAGCTTGTCACTCACGCCCTTGGGGCGGCAATCCTGAAGACTGAATTTTTCAAACGGGATTTTTCGCTTAGCGGCCTCTGATTCACAATCGTTCATCAAGTCGACCAAGATAGATTTCCATCCCCCTTTTGTGTACTGATTGCCTCGCAAGTTACCAAATAAGAAGAGTGTTCCTGAATCATTGTTGCGTTTGATTGCAAGTACCTCATCAATCGTTTCTTTGAGTTCAGGGGTCCACTTCATCAAAATCGGTGCCTTAATTTTGCTTTTGCCGTCGTACCAAATGATCCCAGTTTCAGTAACTGCAGAGCGCTCAACGCTTCGAATCTCGACTGATCTGCGCACGCAAAGCCATGCAGTTTTAAGAGCAAGCGCAACAATGTGACGAGCACCACCAGCTTTGCGCCCCATCTCCACAGCTAAGTCAATTTCAGCGTCAGTGACATAGCGCCTAGAAACAAGTGTTTTGTTTTTTGTCAGACCAGTAAATGGATCGGTTTTAACGATGCCCATCCTAGTCCCGTGTTCAAAAATTGCCTGAAGAAGAGATATCTCTTTGTTACCCTTTGATGGCCTATTGGCACCTACACAAGCCATAAGATAGCTGTATAAATGCGTTTGCTCAATCGAATTAGGCGACATATGACCAAATGCTTTTGTCAAATTAACTGCTTCGCGCTTGTTTTCAGCAATAGTTGATTTGGCTCGCTTTGTTAAGTCACTTGACGGTAAAGAGTGTTGCCACTTGAACCAAGCCTCTATCAATTCAGAAGTGGCTCCTAGTGGTGCGACATTGTTTTTAAGCTGGCAAGATTCAATAATCGCCTTAGACCTTAAGCTGTCAATAGATGCTTTGTCTGTTACCGGACAAGAATAACGAAACGCCCACTTACCGTTTGAACTCTTAAACCCGATGCTGAAGACCCGTTTTCCGTAACGCTCATAAAGACGATATGGAAGGCCAGTGTTTTTTATTCGACGATTGTTCATAGAGAATTGGTTTTAAAAATCGCAAGATTTGGAGCTTGTTTCGTGTTGCTTTCATTGCGCGTCTCTTTTGAAAAGGCCCCTTCGCAAACACTTTCAAAATGCCTACGTTCTAAGATGATCTGGCCATCTCGTGCGCGAAAAGCCCTGATGAATCCTCGTTCATGAAGAACTTGAAGTTGCTTGGTCGCAGATGTGTATCCAGTTAATGACCGGATCTCGGCTGCACTTAAAACAACTGAACTGAACATTTGCGCATCAAGGTCTATTGAATATTTCAGAGAGCCCGCACGGACATCTTGGTGATGTCTTTGCGAGATTTCTGAAATTTCACTTTGTCAAAGCATCTTGAAATTGAGCTGTGACAAGTGACAACCATGAACGCGTGCGAGCCTCAACAAAAGGGTTCAGTTGCACATGGCATGAGTTGTTTGCAATTTCATGCAGTCGCGCTCCGAGTCCATCTAAGGCAACCGCGTCTGATAGCCTCGGAAGTTCAATAACTTCAACTTGTTCTGCGTATTGCTTAAATTCCGCGTTCTCAAAAAGCGGTACGAATGCTTTTTCTCCTAGGCCTCCAGGGGTGTGACCATGGTTTTTGACCAAGATGTGTTTCGCTACAGGGAGCGCGTCAATCGTCTCCATGGCGTGTGAAGCGCTATCGAGTGAGCTGTCAACGACTGTGATTGCTACAACTTTCACGCCGCGCTCAAGCAGGAGCTTGTCCATGCCTTCACTTGAAAACCATTCACGCGACAAGCGATCTGTGCCGTTCCCGGTATCAATGACCATTGAATGGCCTTTAGTCAATGCTTGTTCAACAATTTCAAGCTCAATGTTTTCGATCATTTCCGCTGCATTAACGCCCGCAACAAGCAATGCATCAGAAACTTGGCGCTTAAAACTGCTATTTGAGGCATCTGCATCTATTGCCAGTACGTTGCGGTCCAGGCCCTGAATTGCGATTCGAGCAATCTGGGCAGTCATAGTTTTTCCTACCCCTCCTTTGCCAAAAATCCAGACGAGGAGGGGTGCGTCATTAGGGATGTCGAGTTGAGATGTAGTTTTGTTTGATGGCATAAAAGACCTATTTCGAAATAGTTGGTGAGAACGCGAAGCTGCGGTCAGAGGCCTGGACCTTTGGTCGTGCGCAAGCTGCGCAGACTGGGGCTTTCGGGTTGTTTCGTGACCGTGGGTGGAGCCGCTTTAAATTTGGGCTTCGAATCATCAGAAAGTAGATCGGACACGTATTTCCTGAAGGTGCCGAGCTTGATGTCAATCCCACATCGCACCACGTCGGCATGCATTTGCTCCAGCGTTTTGCCTTGTTCCCGAGCCACTTTGAGCGAGTCATGCATGGACCGAACAATTGCCCATGTGGACATGGACGAACGTGGTGGTGGCCCTGAAAGCTCTTTGCGCAGATTCGCGAGTTGTTCTTCTGAAAGTGAAAAGTTGTTGCTCATGATTCCTCCTGGTTAGAACACAAACCCACAGAAATAAAAAATCAGGTTTTTATGGATCATAATCGAAAGTCAAATGTTGTGTCGAGAAAATTAGGAGATGACCGTGGAAAACTTTAAAGAGAGCGTGATTGCTTGGTCAAAGCTCGCTGCGATCGGGGCAAGGCCAATTGCGGAATCTGTAGGGATAGACCGTGAGTTCTACGCACGAGTACTCAACAAGCGAAGAGATTTGCCAGATGATGATGCGGTGGAACTTGGCAAAGCTCTCGGTCTAAATGCGGAAGGTTTTGAGTCGACACAAATTCAAGCGAATTTGTGTAGAGATCTCCAAGATCTTGAGGCTATAAAAAAGCTAGGATTTGAGCTGACTTATCTAGCGCAGATCAAAACATCCAAGGAAATTAGGGGAGGGTCAAGTCTCCAAAAATACGTTGCCATTTACTTTAAAAACAAAGCAGGTGGACGAATTTCCGTTATGCGTATGGCCACCGAAAGATGGCTGCGATTAATGGAGATCCTTGGGAATCCGGCTTTACCTATACTGGAAGTGGAGACCCCAACGATCTCTCATTTCAATTCGATTTCAACTGTCGTAGTCAATGATGAATGGGCAGATTTTTTAAAGCTAGTTCCTGTCAAAAAAGGTAAAGGTAAAGATAAAGATCTAGTCGACTGGTTAAAAAAGCAGTTCAACAATTGGTTGCTTGAATCCGGTGCAATACAAAAGGGGCCTAATTTCTCAAGAAGATTGATCCGTAAAACATATCTTGGGAGGTTGGCAGAGAAGAAATCAATGTTTGCCGAGTGGCCTGAAGCAGTGCGCAAATTTTCTGAAGCTCGCTTTCTTGTTCCAATCTCAACAGAGTTCACGCCTGTAGGTGCTGTGGGCTTGCGTAATGATGGTAAGAGAGTATTTGTTTATGCAACTGTGCTCAAGGCAGGTAGAAAGCCAGGTGAGGAAGATGAAACTTTGACATTACCGGAGAACTTAGATCAACCCGCTGATCACGCATTAATTTTTTTACTTGAAACTGCGGGGTATGGTGATAAATACAAATTGATTTTCGATGGGCCTGTTTCTAGCTTATTGGAGCTAGATGTGAAAGCTGACGTCACCGGACTAACCAACAGTCAAAAAAAAATAGATACAACAACAATTTTTTTCACAAATCGTCGCATTCACGTCAGTCAGAGGTTGATGAAACGGGAAGAGGAAGGAGATTGATTGAATCATTGTGGCGTCAGGACTGCTAGGGTCATATGTTCGGTGTTCGGTGTTCGAGTGCGACCATCTGTAAAGATTGAGATATATTTGATTTTTTAGAGTAAGTTAATTTACGCTGACGAAGTAAGCTCACTGTGTTGGCTGAGTTGCTTTGGCGTGATGGCTATAAGTACAAAAAGGCTGGAATCATGTTGGGCGATATCTCACCCGTGACTATGGTTCAGGGGGACTGGCTCGAACCTGTCATGACGAGCGATACCCGTCTAATGAAAGCTATTGATGGTTTGAATTCTCGCTTTGGTCGAGGAACAATTAAGTTGAGTGGAGGCGACTTGCGAGAGAAGTGGGGTATGCGACAAGAGCGTAAATCGCCTGACTACACCTCAGATTGGGCGCAAGTGCCTGCAGTCTGAAAATTGAATCTCACTCAAACAGGGCGTGTCCTAGATTTTGTGTAAACGGTCTAATGGCAGGAAACTGCCTTCATCTTCAAAGGAAGAGAAATGACCGTAAGCAACGAACTCATAGACCGCCTTCTGGCGGATTACAAAAAACCTGAAGACCTCATCGGAGA